>CAWBYV010000017.1:0-237916 GCA_963793115.1 uncultured delta proteobacterium | reverse complement strand
TGTAAAACTCGATGCTCTTCTGGCGGTCGTTAACGGCCAGAATCGAGATGGTCCAGTTGGAGCCCCATCGTAAAACCTCCCTTACGCCTGAATGTAGCGCATCGCGCACACGCTGTTTCCCTCGCTATCCTCGAAGCGGATCACTTTCCCCACCCCGACGATATCGGACTCGTCTAGCACGATCTTGCCGCGTTGGCGACGATCGCGACTTTGATCGGCTACGACGACCTGCCTTCGCTTGTGAGTGAATTGCCACTCAGATATGGAGAGCGAGGCCTGGTATCCCTCGCCCGCGTTGCCGCGGGAGAGGGCAAGCCGCGCGGTCGGAAGTCAATTCCTTACTGTCTTTCCGCGCGGCGCGGGTGAGGGTCCCGACAGAGTCCTAATCGTCTATCACCTCTGTATGAACCTCACCCTAGCCCGGCCAACGGAAAGGGCAGCAGACAACCGGGCTGTCGCGCACGACAACCTAAACGCCAGGCTGGTTCGTTCGACTCTTTGCCGATGTGGTAGAAGTAGGCGCTATGGACCTGAATGATGACCCCAAGGTCAGGATAAGGGCTTTCATCGGGCGGAGCTTCCAGCCGGAAGATGAGCAGCTGTGGGGCGAGATCCGCAAAGTCCTCGATTCGCTACGCTCGCTTGGATTCGTGTACGAGGACGCGAAGCAGCCTCAGCCCAGTTCCGTCTCAGAAAAGGTGCGCAATAGGATCGATCGAAACGAAATCTACGTCGGCGTTCTGAGCCGCCGTTCAGCCCCGGGTCAGGCAGAAGCGGGCCGCGGATTGTTCGCAAGGTTCGGTCGAAAGCCCCGGGCGGACACCAACTGGGCCACTTCCCCCTGGGTGCTAGAGGAAAGCGGATTTGCGCTGGGCAGAAACAAGAGGGTCCTGCTGCTCGTAGAGCACGGCGTGGATTTCCCTCTATCGGATATCAATGGGGACGTGGAGAAAATCCCATTCACTCGGGACACAGTTGCGGACTCCTGCTCACTCCCCCTTTTTTCAATGATCGGCCACTTCATAGCCGAACAGTTGCCGGAGCTGCCCATAGGAACCCAGACCGCACCTCCAACCGAGCAAACAACAGAGACACTAATGACTGAGGTCCCGCCAGCTGGCAACCTGCCCGCCGACGGCGATGATGAACCTACGATGGCAACGGTTGAGGACCTTACAAATCAGGGAAGATGGGCCGAGGCCGATAAAGCTTTTGAGGTTGTTCTGAGCAATGATCAAGACGCCTTCTTCAAGGAAGTACTCACCTCCTATTACCTGGGGCTTAAGGCTACAAAGGGCCACCAAGGCAGCCTAAAAGAACTCAAACGGATAGCTGCCGAGCAACCGGACAACACCCACGCGCGCTACCAGCTCTCGCACTACTACCGTGGCCTCAAGCGCTATGGTGAAGCAGCCCAGGTACTGCTGGAGGGAGCTGCCTTTCTGTCACCGAAAGAAAAAGGCCGCATGCTTAGAAGCGCGGCCGCAAGGCTCGCAGAAGATGGCCTATTGGAACGGGCGATCGAGATTCTCACTGACTTGCGGATAGGAGCTACCGAACAACTCGAGCTGAAGGCCACCTACGTGGCTCTGGCTGAGGTGGCAAAACTCGGGAGAAAAAAGGAAATAGAGTCGGCTGCTCTCGAGCAAGTCTTGGCGATCGAGGCCGGTGACTTCGAATCTCGCTTTCGACTTGCCTACCTATACTCAGAGATGAGCATCGATAGAATGGCCCTTCACCACTATGAAATATACTTGGCGCAGCGCAACAAGGACTCAACCGCGCAGAACAATCTGGGAGTTTCGTTCGGCTCGCTCAGCATGCCGGGCAAAGAGATCGAAATGTGGGAGACCGCGGGCGAACTCAACCCTCTTGCAAGAGCAAATCTGAGCCACGCATACGCCGACCGCGGCTTTCTATCCTCGGCCGAGCGACTTGCCACAGAAGTGGTGAAGTCTAATGGTGGAGGACCGGCGGATGAAAAAGCCGCAGAAAGAGCGGCCCGCGCGCTGGTGCGCATAAAAGATCAGCGCTCCCTGGAGGGCAGTCTGGAGGAGAAAATACTCTCTGAGGCTCGACCTGAGGAACGCTTCCGCGCTACCTACGTTGAGGCACTTTTATCACCGCTTTCGACGGAAGTAACCGGGCCCTTCCAGACCCGCTTTGGCAACCTGGAGTTTATGCGAGATGGTAATCTGTTGGTGGGTGCGCAAGAGACGCGCGAGGAGGCGCCCGCGGGTTTCGCTTCGATCCTTGGTCTGGGCACGCCCGGGGCAACGAGAGTGCGGATACGGAAAACCGTACTAGAGGCCCGGTTGGTTGGCCGCGCCGGCACCTTTCAACTCAAGATAGAGGAAACTGGCGACTCTACGCTTCTCAAGCCCCTGCAATCATCGGTCACAGAAGGACTGATCATAGTCGCATCGGACGGAATGAGCGTCGAAATCTTGGAGCAGCACGAGAAGTCAGTCACGATCGAGACGGCTCGAAAAGCGCTTTAGTATCGATTTCCGGTTGCTGGCGAGCCGACGCATTCCTGCTGACCGGTGACGGACGCGTTCCGCGCCGTGACCGGACTCGATTCCGCCGACTTCGTCGAGCGGAGCTTCGATTTCCAACTCCCCTCCGCCGGTATCGGCATCGCCACGCATAATGACGACCGCGCGCCGCTATCCACCGAGCATCTAGGCGTTGCGGGTGCGGCGCAGGTAGTCAACAAAGAGCAGCGCAAATACCAGGTCGGCGCTCACGAAGCCCGGCAGCCGCCACGATACGTCGCCGGACCTCCACAGCGAGCACACGGCGCCGAAAACCATCAGTTTTCCGATGATGCCGAGCGGGATGTAGACCCGATACTTGCGCGCATCGTAGGCGAGGCAGGCGTAGGCATAGCCGTAGCTGGCAACCAGCGCCGCCGCGATGTAGGGCAGCGCCAGATCGGCGCCGGCCACGGGATCGAGCCCGAGCAGAGGAAACAACCCGCCCCGCAGGAACAGCAAGCCCGCCGCTACCGCAAAGTTGAAAGCTGCGGAGATAGAGAAGAGTTTGCGCGCGTAGGTATCCATCGTGGTTCCAACCCAAGAACTACGCGCCCGAACGTTCGAGTCAATGGTTGAACGCGCCAGCAATCCGGCGCGTGGCGATAGGCCAAACCTCTCCCCGTCCCCGCTCCGAAACGCGGAGGGGCGATCAGTTCGTGGTGAATCCGGTTCCCCTTCCCGTGTCGGGAAGGGGTCAGGGGTTAGGTTTCTCGGCCAAGGATTCCTACACAAAGGCGGGTTGCTCAACAGAGCCACAGCCTGTCGCATCGCTGCAACACTGCCGATCCCGCAACGCCGCACGGCCCGGCTGATCTCCTTTGGCACACTTAACAGCGCCGAAGTTGTGTGTGCCATCGGCGGAGCAAGCCTTAAGCCTCAGGCATTGTACTTGCTCCTCCAGTGGGGATTGTTGCGGGAGAGCTGGGAGAAATCCATGGGAAACCTGGGGAACGATCGCGAAACCGCGCAGGACCGCAGCCTGGAGCTGTACGCACGGCGCGACGAGCTCCGGGCGGAAATCGAGCTCCTGCAGCGGAAGAAGGCGCATCTGGAAAACGATGTCGCCAAACTTCAGCCGGCCCGTCACGGCCTCGCCGAGCATCGGAGCCCCAGCGAAATCTCGCTGCGAACCATTTTCGACGCCACCTTCGACGCGATCGTGGTGCTTCGCATCTTGAGGGAGGAAAACGCGGCATCCCCGGCGAACGGCGCGGCGGCGGCTGCGGCCGAAAATGCCGCCATGCCTGCCGGCCTGGCCGCCCGCTTCGTCGATCTCAACCGCGGGTTTGAGCAGCAGTTTGGCTTCACGCGCGAAGAGCTGATTGGCCGCAAGTTCGGCGAGCTGACGGTGTGGATCGACGCAGAGGCGCGCGATCGGGTCGTGGCCGAGCTGTTCCGTCACGGCAGCTTCCAGAACCTGGAGACCGACCTCCGCACCAAGCAGGGACAGACCATCCCATGCCTGCTGTCGGCGAAACTGGTCGAAGTCGCGGGCGAACAATACGTGGTCGGGATCGCGCGCGGCATCTCGGAACTGAAAGAGACCGAGCGCAGGCTCCAGCAGAGCGAGGAGACCTTCCGCAAGCTGTTCAACGTCAACCTCGATAAAATGACGATCGTCAACCTTCACACCGGCAAGTTCGTCGATGTCAATGAAGAGTACGTCAGAGCCACCGGCTACAGCCGCGACGAGGTGGTCGGCAAGCGCTCGCGCGACTACAACGCCTACGTCAATCCCGACGACAATCTTCGCCTCGTCCAGGAGCTGAAAGATCGCGGCGAAATCAGAAACCTGGAGATCGCCTTCCGAAACAAGGACGGCGCAGTGGTGCCGTGCCTGCTTTCGGCGACGCTGTTCGAGTTGCGCGGACACACCTGCTGTCTGACGGTCACCCGGGATATCTCGGCGCTCAAGGCGACCGAGCGCCAACTGGTCGAAGCCCGCGAGGCGGCGCTGGCGGCGTCGCGCGCCAAGTCCGAGTTTCTCTCCAGCATGTCCCACGAAATCCGCACCCCGATGAACGCCGTGCTCGGGATGGCGGAACTGCTCTCGGAGACCGGGCTCGACCCCGAGCAGCGCAAGTACCTGAACATCATGATCAACAACGGCAACTCGCTGCTCGACTTGATCAACGACATTCTCGACCTGGCCAAGGTCGAGGCGGGCCGGATCGAGACTCGAGCGGACGCCCTTCGATCTGCGCGGATTGACCGACCGGGTCTGCGAGACGCTGGCGGTTCGCGCCCATTCAAAGCGCCTGGAACTGGCCTGCCGCATCGCGCCCGGCCTCGCGACCGGTCTCTGCGGCGATCCGCTCCGGCTTCGCCAGATCCTGATCAACCTGATCGGTAACGCGATCAAGTTTACGCAGTCCGGATCGATCGTTCTCACCGTCGAGCAGGAGGAAACCGGCGCGCCGGAAGCAGGAACGCCGGAAACCGGATCGGTACTGCTCCGTTTCTCGGTCGCGGACACCGGAATCGGGATTGCCAGGGCGCAGCTCGACAAGGTCTTCGCCAACTTCACGCAGGCCGACTCCTCGACCACCCGCAGGTACGGAGGCTCGGGGCTCGGCCTCGCGATCGTAACGCGGCTGGTCGATCTGATGGGCGGCAAAATCTGGGTGGAGAGCGAAGTCGGCAAGGGCAGCACGTTCCACTTCACCGCCCGCTTCGACGCCGACGCCGAAGCCGTCGCGCGCGACGATTCGACCGCCGCGGCGCTGGATTTGAGGGGCGTTCGCACGCTGGTGGTGGACGATACGCCGGTCAACCGCCTGATCCTGCGCGAGATGCTCGGCGCCAAGGGCGCACTCGTCACCGAGGCCGAAAGCGGCGACCAGGCGTTGGCGCAGATCAGCCTCGCGGCGCGGGAGGGCCAGCCGTTCGAGTTGCTGGTGCTCGACTACCGGATGCCGGGAATCGACGGCCTCGAAGTCGCGAGGCGGATCGGAGTCCACCGCGCGATCACGCTGATGCTCACTTCCGACGATTTCACTATCACGACCGCCAAGCTGCGCGAGCTCGGTATCCACGCATACCTCGTCAAGCCGATCCGCCGCCAGGATTTGTACGAAGCGATCGCGGACGCGAGAGCAGAAGTCAGGCTCGCCATATCCAACGGCGCATCTGCGAACGGGCAGCCTGCCGCCCAGACGCAATCGCAGACCGGCCGGACGCTGCGGATTCTGCTCGCCGAGGACTCGGCGGACAACCGCCTGCTGATCGCGGCTTACCTCAAGAATACGCCCCATCGGCTCGATACGGTCGAGAACGGCGAGATCGCGGTGAACAAGTTCGCGGCCAGCCGCTACGACCTGATCCTGATGGACATGCAGATGCCGGTGATGGACGGCTACGACGCGACGCGCGAGATCCGCAAATGGCAGAGCGAGCGCGCCATGGCGCCGGTGCCGATCATCGCGCTGACTGCGTCGGCGCTTAAGGAGGACGTGCAGCGGAGCCTGGAGGCCGGATGCGATCGGCACGTCGCCAAGCCGGTCAGGAAGGCCACGCTGCTCGCGGCGATCCGCGACATCATGGAGAGGCCTGCCTGCGCGGCGGCAACCACTTGGCCACCGGCTCCGGACGCCTCCTGAACTGAAGCCCCCCCGAATCCTCCGCGAACCGCGCCTCTCGCTGGCGTTTGACTCCGCGCGCGAACGCCTTTAAGTTTCGCGACTATGAAACTCTACGATTTCACGATGGCCCCTAATCCGCGGCGCGTGCGAATCTTCCTGGCCGAAAAGGGAATTGAAGTCCCGAGCGTGCAGGTCAATCTCGCCGGCGCCGAAAACCGCAAGCCCGACTTCCTTGCGAAAAACCCGATGGGTACGCTGCCGGTGCTTGAGCTCGACGACGGAACTTACCTGGCCGAGTCGGTCGCGATCTGCCGGTACTTCGAAGAACAGAAGCCCGCTCCGCCGCTGATGGGCGTGGACGCCAAGGACCGCGCGATCGTCGAGATGTGGAACCGGCGGATGGAGCTCGAGCTCTTCATGCCGATCGCGCAGGCCTTCCGCAACACCAGCGACTTCTTCAAGGGCCGCATCCCGCAGGTCCCGGAATGGGGGGTCGTCTGCAAGGAGTCGGCGCTGAAGCGGATCGAATGGCTGGACAAGGAATTGGCGAACCGCCAATTCGTCGCTGGCGATCGCTACACCATCGCCGACATCACCGCGCTGGTCGCGATCGACTTCGGCCGCCTCAGCAACATCCGGATCTTGCCCGAGCAGAAGAACCTGGCCCGATGGTATCAGGCGGTGTCATCGCGCCCCAGCGCCAAGGCGTAGCGAAGAGGGCCGACACGGAGGCCTGCCCCTACCCCAGGGAGCGATCTTGTTCGGGGTAGTGGCCGGCGTCCCTGCCTGCTCATCCGATTCTCAAAGCCGGTCACTACGTCACTGTCAAATCGAATAGCGTCAAGTACACGCTCCCGGTAAGATCGCGATGGCTTTCCGCTCCTAAGACTCACGGAGGTAGCCGCGTGCCACAATATCAATACACTGCCGTGTTTGAGCCCGCCCAGGAGGGCGGCTACATCGTGACCGTTCCGGCGCTCCCAGGGTTGGTTACAGAAGGGGACACGTTGGAGGAAGCCCGAGCGATGGTGAAGGACGCCATCCGCGGATATTTGGAGAGTCTGGTGAAGCATGGGGAAGAAATCCCGCTCGACGCCGGCACCGCGAGTCTCGAGCGCGTCGCAATAACTATCTAACCCATGCCGCGCGCGTGCCTGCCTGCACACCCGCGGTTGTAATTCGGGCACTCGGGCGCGCCTGCCGGCAACGCCGCGCGGATCTAAACCTCAGGTTTCCTTCATCATGGTATCAGGGCAGCGAAGCGGCCGAGCATCGTTTCCAAGTCTTCCCGTTTGAAGATCGGGCTGACCTTCAATGTGGGCTCGTAGTCCTTGTCGTATATCGCAAACCAAAAACGTTCGTCCTCGGGGTTCCGCTTGTCAGTCACGTACTCCAGCCAAGTGTTGTTTCCTTCGGCATCGGGGTTGCACGCCGGGCCTCGGAAAACACTCCCTTTTGGTTGCCCTGGCAAGTGTTCGTATCCCTTGGTTGAGTCGGTAGAGAAATATTGGTTTTCCATCCTAAAAGTAGCCACGATAGCCTCCACCTGTTGAAAAAATTGCGACCTCTATGCGCGGCTACCTTGCGCTCGATCGGATGAACTTGCAAAAACCCTTGGCGAACCTTGATTTCATTGGCTTTTCAGTGCGGTAGTGGCGGGCCGTATATCCGGTACACCATTACGTAGACGAGCACGCCTGTGACCGATACGTAGATCCAGATCGGCCAGGTCCAGAGCGCAATTCGGCGATGAGCAACGAAGCGCCCTCGCAGCGCGCGCGCCAGCGTGATTATCGCCAGTGGCACGATCGCCGCCGCCAGCGCGATATGGGAAATCAGCATCGTGAAGTACGCCGGGCGGACCCATCCCTGGCCGGCGAAGCGCACGTCGCCAACCTGATAGTGATAGATCAGATACGAGACCAGGAAAATCACCGACACGCTGAACGCCGCGATCATGCAAGCGCGATGCGCCCGCACCTGTCCGCGCCTGATGAAGACAAAGCCGGCCAGCAGCAGCGCTGCCGCGATACTGTTGAGCGTGCCGTTGAGCGGCGCGAGCCACGAGTAGGAGAGCAAGTTACCCTCACCCGGCGAGCGCGGCGCTCGCCAACCTCTCCCTGGTCATCGCCACTGGCGCGGGGGAGAGGCAAAGAATGAACGCATCGTTAGGTGCACATCGTTACGATTGCGGCGGCATCGCGGGAGCCGACGACTCGCCGGCCGGGGCGGCGATCTGCTGATGCGCATAGTCGTGCGCCCACAGCCGCGCGGTCAGGTCCGGTAACAGCATGAAGGTCAGGAAGGTGACCAGCATGACCGGAATGAACGCGATAATCGCGAGCGTTCGCCGCTCGAACCTGAGATGCATGAAGTACATCGCGACCAGCGCCGCCTTGGCCCACGCCAGCGCGACCAGAAAGGAGATCTTCACGACGCCGGGGAACCACGCATAGACCGCGAGCTCGGCCGCGGTCAGGACACTCAAGTAAATAAAGATCGCGACATAGCTGGATTCCTCGGCCGCTTCAATCGTGGTTGCTGAACTCATGGTCCGCTTTTGCTCCGAGTTGTAATCAAACCGTCAAATCAGATAGACGAAAGTGAAGATCAGGATCCACACCAGGTCGACGAAGTGCCAGTAAAGCCCGGCGATCTCGATCAGGTTGGCCTTGCTGCGGTCCATCTTGCCCGCCAGGCCTCTGAACCAGTACACGGCATTGTAGATTACACCGCCGGTGACGTGGCATCCGTGGAAGCCGGTCAGGATAAAGAACGTCGCGCTGAACAGGCTGGTCTTGATCGACAGTCCCTTGTCCCAAATCAGACTCGTGCCACTCTCTGGCCTGCATCCCGAGAAACGCGAGCCCGCCGAGGATCGTCAGGCCGAGGAACAACTGGAACCTCGGCATATTGCCGTGCTTGATCGACGACAGCGCCTCGACCATCGTCAAGCTGCTGACGATTAGAATGAACGTCATGATCGCGGTGAACGCGATGCCGAGATATTGCGCGGGGTCGGGCCAGTTGACGTTGTCCATCCTGAGCGCCGCGTAGGCGGCGATCGCCGCGCCGAAGGTCATCGCGTCGGCGGACAGGAAGATCCACATCCCGAGCTTGCCCCAGCTTTCCGGGGTAAGCGGAGATTCAGCCGGGTCCTGATGGAGGCCGGCGTGGGCCTCGTGAGCGTGCGTATCGAGCGCCGCAGCCTGACTCATATCCGATTCCTTTTGCTTGCCTAATTTCTGCTGGAAGTGATCCCTATTGGGCGGGCTGCACGAGTACCGCATCGCCGGCAGCGCGCCGCTTCTTCATCGCGGCCCGCCAGGAAGCGTAAACGCTCCCGGCGACGACGCCGAAGATGGCGTATGGCGACAACAGCATGAACAGCACGCTGGTGTGGAAGGCGAAAGTCGCGTGATCGCCGGGCGGCAGCCCGCACATCGAGCAGGCGTGCGCGACTCGCGGCGCCGCGATCAGAATCACGCCTACCACCATCGCCATCGATCCCACTTTCAATCTCAGGAACTTCATGTCGATTCGCCCCATCGCGTCAACTTACATCAAGTAGACCAGGCCGAACAGCAGCGGCCAGATCGCGCAGACGAAATACCAGTAGATTGCGCAAAGTTCGACGCCCGCGCAGTTCTTCGCGCTGTAACGTCCGCGCATCGCGATCGCGGATACGCAGGCCAGCCAGGTGACGCCTGCGGCTACGTGCAGCCCATGGCATCCGATCAGGATGTAAAACGTACCGCCGTAGGCGCCGCTCGAGAGCCGCAGCCCGTGCGAGATCAACCGCACCCATTCGGTGCCCTGAACGCCGAGGAAGGTCACGCCGAGGACCAAGGTCGTGCCCAGCCAATTCCTGGCCAGGCGGCGCCGGTTGCGACGGATCGCGCGGGCCGCGAGCGTCATCGTGATCGCGCTCGACAGCAACACGAAGGTATTGGCCCAAGTGACCTGAATCGGGAGCCGCGGCAGTCCCGGCGGCGGCCAGAACGCCGAGGAGAGCCGGTATACCAGGAACGAGCCGATCAACCCGCTGAAGAGCATCAGCTCGGAGGCGATCACGATCAGGATCGCGAGCCTGCCGTTGCTAATGAACGGCTGCTCGCGCTCGTCGTCGCGAGTCGCGGGGTATCCGGCGAAGCCCGGCCGCTTGACCGGACCTAGCGGCCTTAGCCTGGACACCGCGGCGGACGAATTGGACGGCATCTCAGTTCTTCACCAAAATGGTCACGACCGAGACCGCCATCAGAAAGATCATGACGCCGATAAGAACCATCGCGGTCTTGCGATTCCGCGCGCGCCGATCGCGGCGCGGCCCGATGCTCGCGATTGGCGCGCGCATGACCCGATTTTGCTTCATGCACGATCCAGCGCCAGCACCAGCAACACGACCGGCAGGTAGACGACCGAGGCGAGCACGACGTGGCGTGCCGCCGCCGCCAAACTGGGAGCGCTGTTGAGCCTGAACGCGAAGAAAAGAAAGACCAGCCCGAACGAGGCCGCGACCACCAGATATGCGACTCCGGCAAAGCCCATCAAGGTCGGCAGTGCGCCGGCTACGAGCAGCGCCACGCAGGTGCCGACGATCACGGCGCCGGTTGGATTGCCGAACTCATTCTCCTCCGGCAGAACATACATTCCGGCGCGGGCGTAATCGATTTGGTACAGACTCGCGATCGCGAGCGCATGAGGCAATTGCCAGAGGAACATGATCGCGAACAGCACCATCGGTTCGACGCCGATCGTTCCGCGCGCCGCGGCCCATCCCGCGACGGGAGGCAGCGCGCCGGAAATCGCGCCGACGATATGGCACATCCACGAGACGCGCTTGAGCGGCGTGTAGCCGAACAAATAGACCACCGTGATCGAGAGCACGACCGCCGCGCTGAGCAGATTCACTTCGGCCCACAGAAGCGCCAGTCCCGAGACGACCGCGGCGATTCCGAACGCGAGCACTTCGGCCGGTTGAGCCTGCCGTCCGGCAGCGGACGCATCCGCGTCCGATGCATCAGCGCATCGAGGTCGCGCTCGACATATTGATTAAGCGCGAGCGTGCCGCCCCCGGCGAACGCCGTGCCGATCAGGAGCTTAAGCGCGAGCGCGGCATCGAACGATTCGCCGCTGCCCAAATAGTACCCGACCAGCGTGGCCACGAGCACCATCGTTACGAGCCGCGGCTTGGTGAGCGCCAGGTAGTCGGCTGCGCGCGTCCGGATCCGCACGATACCGCTCTCGATCGGAAGCGCTTGAGCGTTCACGCTATCCCCCGATGGAGCACGCCGTGATGGAGCACGCCGCGATCGAGCACGCGATCGGGTGCGCCGATTTGCGAAACCACCGGGCTCAACACCGGCGCGCCATGCAGGAGGCGAAATACGCGCAGCGTGAGCGTCAGACTGGTGGCAAGCATCGCCGCGCCGATCGCAACGTGAGCGGTGGTCGGTATCACCGCGCGCTCACTCCAAATCGTGATAGCGCCCAGACCGATCTGAATCGCGAGCAGGGCGATCAGACCCAGCGCCGGGCGCCGCAGCCATGATTCGCCGCGATACCCGCCGAGCACTCTCGCCACGGTCCACAGGACGATGACCGTCACCACGATCGCGCCGCATCGATGGGCGAAATTGATTGCGATAAAGCCCGAATCGAGCGGCGGAATGATCCGGCCGAACGAAAGCGGAAAGTCCGGAATCGCCAGACCGGCGCCCATGTGACGCATCACCGCCCCGATCAGGGTCTGCGCGTAAATCACGAGCGTAGTAAGCGCCGCGAGAGCGGGCAGCGCAGGCTGGCGGCGATCGCCACGCGCGGATTTCCGCGGGCCGGCGGCGCGTTCGCGCTCGCTGTCCCAGCGCGGATTGGTGAACAGGGCAATCGACACCGCCAGGCAGAAGAAGGCCTGCGCGGTAGCCGCGTGCGCGACCGCGATCGGCAGCGGCAACAGCAACAGCACCGTGAGACCGCCCAGTACCGCCTGTACGATTATGAGCCCGAAAACAGCAATCGCGACGTACCTGACCCATTTCCGGCGCTCGCTCCGCCACACCCAGATCATGAGGACCAGCGTCAGGATCGTCACCATTCCCGCGGCCATCCGATGGCCATGCTCGTAGAGCACGCCGCCTTCCATCTTCGGAAAAAACTTTCCGAACGATAGCGGCCAGTCGGGCACAGCGAGCGCCGATCCGGTCGAGGTCACGAGGCCGCCGACGAAAATCAGGATGAACGTCGCCGACGCGTTCAGTAGCGCAAAGAAATGAAGTCCGCGGGTGCGCATGCTCGCTCAGTCCGTGACCGCGACGTGGCCTTCGAGCAGCCGGTTCTGCGGCAGATAGTCCTCGGCGACCTCAGGCGAGCTGTACTCATAGGGACCGCGATAGACCTGCGGCAGTGCTCCAGGCCAGTTGCCGTGCCCCGGAGGCGACGGCGCCGTCCATTCCAGCGTGTTGGCGAGCCAGGGATTCTGGCTCGCCTTCTTGCCCTTGGCCAGGCTCCAGATGATGTTGACGAGCAGGATAAACTGCGCGGCGCCAAGCACGAACGCGCTGATCGAGATGAAGACGTTGATCGACTGGACGGGCTTCAGGAAGTCGTACTGGGTCGGGTTGTAGATGCGCCGCATATGCCCGGCCATGCCCAGGATATGCATCGGGAAAAAGGTGCAGTTGAACGCGACGAAGGTGATCCAGAAATGAATCTTGCCGAGCGTCTCGTTCATCATCTTGCCGAACATCTTCGGGAACCAGTACGTGATCGCGCCGAAGATGCCGAACAGGCTGCCGCCGAACAGAACGTAGTGGATATGCGCGACGATGAAGTAACTATCGTGGATGTACATATCGACCGGCGTGGAGGCCATGAAAATCCCCGAGAGCCCGCCGATCACGAACATCGCAACGAACGCCAGCGCGTTGAGCATCGCCGCGGTGAAGTGGATGTCGCCCTTGTAGAGCGTGCCGAGCCAGTTGAAGGTCTTAATCGCCGACGGCACCGCGATAACCATCGTGGTCAGCATGAAGCTGGTGCCCAGCCCCGGGTTCATCCCGGACTGAAACATGTGATGGCCCCATACGATCCACGACAGGAAGGCGATCGCGGCCATCGCGTACGCCATCGCGCGGTAGCCGAAGATCGGCTTGCGCGAGAACGTCGAGAGTACGTCCGACGTGATGCCCATCGCGGGCAGAATCATGATGTAGACCTCGGGATGGCCGAAGAACCAGAACAGATGCTGCCACAACAGCGGCTCGCCGCCGCCCGCCGGCAGGAAGAAGTGCGTGCCGCCGAGGCGGTCGAAGAGCAGCAGCGCCAGCGCCGTGGTCAGGACCGGCAGCGCCAGCAGGAGCAGGATCGCAGTGATGAACAGCGACCAGATCGTCAGCGGCAGGCGAAAGAAGGTCATCCCCTTGGTGCGCATGTTGATGATGGTGGTGATGTAGTTGATCGAGCCCATCAGCGACGAGACGCCGAGCACGATCAGGCTGATGCACCAGAGGTTCTGTCCCCAATCGACGCCGGTATAGACCGGTACGGCGCTGAGCGGCGCGTAGGAGGTCCATCCGGCGGCGGCCGGTCCTCCCGGCACGAAGAATGAGGAGATGATGATCACGCCGGCCACCGCGCCGACCCAGAACGAGAGCATGTTGAGGACCGGGAAGGCCATGTCGCGAGCGCCGATCATCAGCGGAATCAGGAAGTTGCCAAAGCACCCGATCAGGATCGGCATCACCACGAAGAAGATCATGATCGTGGCGTGCATCGTGAACATCGAGTTGTAGGTGTTGGGCGGAATCGCGCCGTCGTACATGTAGGGCTCTGGGACCCAATGGAAGCCCGGTACCGCGGTCTCCGGAAATGCCAGTTCCCACCGCATCAGCATCGCCATCAGACCGCCGATCGACATCATGAACAGCGCCATGAAAAGGAACTGGCGGCCGATCATTTTGTGGTCGGTGGAAAAGACATAGGTGCGCAAGAAGCCGTGCTCGTGATGCTCGGCGTGCGCCGCGGGGACTGCAACTGCTGCGCTGCTCATATTGGCGAATTCCTCTTACGCAAACGGTTGGCGGCGCGCGTCACTTGTTCGAGTACGCGTCCTTGAGCCACTTGTCGTAGTCTTGCTGCGACTGGACGTAGAGCATGCCCTTCATGCCCGAATGGCCGAACCCGCACAGCTGGGAGCACGGGATCTCGTACTGGCCGACCTCGGTGGCCTGGAACCAGACGTTGATCACGCGGCCGGGAACCGCGTCCTGCCGGAGCCGCATGTTGGGAACATAGAAGCTGTGAATCACGTCCTTCGAGGTGAGCTCCAGCCGCACCACCTTGTTCACCGGCACGTGAAAATCGTTCTCGACCGTCACGTCGTCGGCGGTGCCCAGTCGGCCGTCAGGACCGGGATAAGTGATTTCCCAGTTGAATTGCTTCGCGGCGACCTTGTAAAACACATCGCCAGGAGGACCTTGCTCCTTGATGTAGGCCCAGGTGGAGCGGCTGGCTAGGGCGAGCACGACCATGATTACGGCGGTCGCGGTGGTCCAGATGATCTCGAGGCGTGCATTGCCCTCGATATAGGTGGCTTTGCGGCCCGGCCGATGGCGATAGCGGACCAGAAAGACCGCCATCGCGATCGTCACCGCGATCCAGGTGACCATCACGATCCAGAAGATCACCTCGAAGATGAGATCGATTTGCGGTCCGAAGGTTGAAATATCGTGTGGAAAATAAAGATGCTCGAGCATCGCGAACGTTTACCCCTGTCCTGCTGACGCAGCCCGCGGCCGTCTGTTCAAATCCCGGCTAACGCGAGCCTGTCCTGAAAATGTTGGCGGTAATGTGCACTCTGAGACGCGGCGAGATGTTTCCCGCTTCAATCAACCACGCAACATTAGCAATCCCCGGCCCGGTATGTCCACTATTTCGCGACCCGAATCCACAGCCGAAAATGGCAAGCGCGGGCGCGACGGCTTGGGTTTCTCGGCTCGGACGGATAGAACTCGCTCTGGCAGACGAAAAGGTCGGAGGCTGGTATGGCGTTGATGGCGGCGACAATCGGACAGGCGGTCGAGCGGCAGGCCCGGAAGTACGGCGATCGGACGATGCTGAAGGCCAAGGCCGGCAAGGCCTGGCGCGACTACTCGTGGCGCGAGGTATCGGATGCTGCCGGCAGGCTGCGCGCCGGACTGATCGCGTTGGGAATCAAGCCCGGCGATCGGATCGCGATTCTGGCCGAGAACTGCCCGCAATGGGTGATCGTCGATCAGGCGGTGCTCGGGCTGGGCGCCGTTGTCATACCGCTCTACACCACCAGCGGCCCCGAGGAGACAACCCACGTAATCAACGATTCGGGAGCGCGGATCGTGGCTGCCCGCGGCGAGGGTACGGTAGCGAAGGTGCTGGCGCTCAGCCGCTCGATGCCGGCGGTGGAAGGGATCATCGCGATGCATCCGGGGGCGAAGCCGCACGACCGCGTCAACGGCTCGCCCGGGGTGAAGACCCTTGATTCGATGAGCGCGGGCGATGCGGCCGGGGTCGCGGAGGGCCGCGGCGAGGACCTGGCGACGATCATCTATACCTCGGGCACCACCGGACCGTCGAAGGGCGTGATGCTCACCCACGGAAACCTGCTCGCCAACTGCGACAGCTCTCTGGACGCGCTCAAGCTCGGCGAGCAGGACATGACGCTCTCGTTCCTGCCGGTCGCGCATTCCTTCGAGCGCACCGCGGGCCACTACACGGTCATGCTGGGTGGCGGGATAATCGCTTATGCGGAAGGCCTCGCACAGCTCGCGCAGAACCTGCTGGAGATCCAGCCGACGGTGCTGCTGACGGTGCCGCGCCTGCTCGAAGTTATCTACGGCCGCGTGATGCGCACGGTGGAGGCGGGCTCGGGATTGCAGAAGACGCTGTTCAAGGCCGCAGTGGAGGTCGGCAAGCAGGCCGCGTGGTATCGCCATCGCGGGCGCACAGTGCCGCCGCATCTGGCGATTCCGATGGTGCTGTTCCGCCGCTTGGTGTTCGCGCGAGTCCGTTCGGTGTTCGGCGAAAGGATTCGTTACCTGATCTCGGGCGGCGCGCCGCTGCCGCCCGCGATCTTCGAGTTTCTCGCCGCGGCGGAGGTCCCGATCGTCGAGGGCTACGGGTTGACCGAGGCCGGGCCCGTGGTCTCGGTAAATCTTCGCGGACGCACGCGCTTCGGAACGGTCGGGCGTCCGCTCAAGAATATCGAGGTGAAGACCGCACCTGACGGTGAGTTGCTGGTACACGGCGCCAACGTTATGAAGGGCTACTACCGCCGGGAAGACGAAACCCGCGAAGCAATCGATGCCGACGGATGGCTTCACACCGGCGACATCGCGCGGATCGACGCCGAAGGATATATCGCGATCACCGACCGCAAGAAGGAAATTATCGTCCTGTCGGGCGGCAAGAACGTCTCGCCGGCCAACCTCGAGAACCGCTTGAGCAGCGACCCGTACATCGCGCAGGCCTGCGTGGTCGGCGATCGCAAAAAGCATCTGGCGGCGCTGCTGGTGCCGAACTTCGAGAACCTGGGCGACTATCTGAAGCAGAACGGACTCGCCGGCAAGCCGCCCGAAGAATTGGTGGCTGAATCGAAGTTCCGCGCGCTCTACCAGCAACGTCTGCGGGAGTTCAACAAATCGCGCTCGGACGTCGAGGCGATCGCGGCGTTCACGCTGATCGCGCAGCCCTTCTCGCAGGAGAACGGCGAGCTGACCCCGACGCTCAAGGTCCGCCGCCGCATCGTCCAGGAGCACTACCGAACACAGATCGAAGGGATGTTTCCGGATTAGGGCACGATCAGGAAGCGCCCGATTCGCGACGGGCGGTAGATCGAGAAGTCGCGCCGGTCGAGCGTGAATATTTTGCGCAATCCCTCCCGTTCTGCGACGCGGACCAGGGCCGCATCCGCCAGGTCCATCGGTAGATCGCGATACTTCCGCATCAGCTCACGCAGCCGAGGAATGTCGGCGTGCGACAGCTCCAGGAAGTCTATCGAACCGCCCTCGATCGTTTCCCAAAGAGCGTCCTGCGCGCGGGCGGAGTTGCTCATGAGATACATCGCTTCGGTAAAAGCCGGCCAGACAGTGACGAGAGGATCACGGATCGTTTGGGCGACGGTCCGGCAAACTTGGTGACTATGATCGCTGCGATCAGAAAGCGCGACCAGCGGTCCAGCATCAATCAGAATGGCGGGCACGGGTTCTCTTCTGGCGAAGCAGTTCTGCGAACTTCTCGCCGGTGTTCCGGGACAGATTCATACCGCCGCTGTCCCAGCACCCGATCAGATGTTTGAGCTTGTCGTATGCGCTGCCGTGGGCCGCCACACCGTTCTCGTGCTCAGCGAGCAGACGCAACGCGTCGCGCACGACCGCAGACTTGCTCTCACCCCGGCGGCGCGCCAGTCGCTCAACCAGCGCTTCAGTCTTCGGGTTGACGCGAACGTTAATCATGGTTACCGTTACCTGCCTGTACTACGCAAGTGTATTACAAGCCTACAACCGCCGCAATTGCTCATGAATCGTGACCCGCCAGACTCGCTCCTGGCGCCCAGCGTGACGCTTGCGGCGGAGAAGAGATGCCGGAAATGCTCGGCAATTTCCTATTTTCCGCAGAGGGCGTGGGTGAGGGTCCTACAGAGAATTTTCGGATATTATTTTCTGTCTGACCCTCACCCAAACCCTGTCCCGGCTTCCGGGCGAGGGCTTATAAAGCCAGGCAAGTTTGTGCCGGAACTTCCAACTCGGGATGCAGCCCGTCACTTCTCCTTGCCATTTTCCAGCACGATTATCTCGTGAATCGTGATCAGCCGCGTGACCGTGTACGAGCGTTTGCCCTTGGGCGTGTGGACCTCGATATCGTCGTACTGCGCCTTGCCGATCAGGCCCCGTCCAAGCGGCGACGAGAGCGAAATCCGGTGCTGCGATCCGTTGACTTCCTCCGGCACGACGATCTCGTATTCGACCTTGCCTCCCTCATCCAGGTCTTCGATTTCGACCCTGCTTCCCAGCCCGACCGTGTCGCGCGGTATGGAGTCGAGGTTGATCATGGCGAGCTCCGCAATCCGCGCCTCCATGTTGCCGAGCCGGGCGCGCAGGAACTCCTGGCGCTGCTTGGCCATCGCCCACTCCGCGTTCTCACTCAGATCGCCGTGCGCGCGGGCGCGTTCCAGCTCCTTGGGGAGATCGATGGTCAGCTCGCGATTGATCTGTTCGGCTTCTTTGCGCAAGCGCTTGATCACGGGTAGTTCAGCCATAGGTCAAAGCCATTCCTTGGAGACTTGCGAGATGCTCGAGCGTCCCGGCATGAAATGCGCTACTAATCGGCCACGATCGAGGTCAGACTCCGGTTGACGCCCGTCACGCTCTGAATCTTCTGCACTACCATCTCGCCGAGCGACGAGACGTTCGGCCGCCTCCGCCACCGCGATAATATCGTGCGGACCGGTCACAGCGTGGGCCGAGGACACGCCCGCAACCTGGCGGATCTTGCCGGCCACTTCCTTGGCCTTGCCCGGCGAGGTGTCGATCAAAATGAAGGCTTTTACTGGCATGATGTTACCTCCGGCCCATGAACGAAAATGCGATCAACGGGATGTGACAAACGGGACGCGATGCTTGAGCGGGAGCGGGAGCGCTTCGGCGAGTTCATAACGGCGCTATCACTGCGATCTTTCCGGATGGCTCCATGGCGAACGATCTCCCCCCCTGAAATCAGTGACCCGGCGGCGGCTTCTGGCCGGCGACCCAGGTGCCGGTGCCTTGCCCGGTCGCCGCCGCGATCCGGACTCGGCGCACATCCTCGGGGGTCTGCCGCCCCGGCATCCCGAGACCGCGCATCAGCGAATTCGCCATGTTGGAGGTAAGGTGATCCCTGATCGTTGGCTGGTCGCCGATCTGAGCGTCGAGCACCGCGTCTACTTGCTCGCGAGCGAGCCCTTCGGCGATGAAAATGTCAACCAGGCCAGGCCACGCCGACTTCGCCTCCCGCCTTCTGCACTACCAAGATTACCTTGGCGCATAGCAGGCACGTGCGGCGGATCAGACCGGCAGGCTTTCGGCAATAGAGGCAACGCATCGGTATCGCCGGCTCCAATTCCGCCTCTGGTTCTTCCCCTCCGTCTGCAAGGCCCATGAGAGATGACCACGACCCAGCCCCAATAAACAGACGAAGCGGCCGCTCGCGCCGATGGGCCGCGCGGGCTCGCTTCAGTTGTGACGTTACACCGGAGCGCCAAGTTCGGGCAAGTACGGAGCAGCCGCGAGCGGGGGCTTGGGATCGCGCTTGACAGCGAGCCATGGCGATGCTCTTGGATTTGAGAATCATTCTCAATCGTTCACGCACGGGGGCACTGCCGATGGCAGGAACGGCCGTACTGCTACGGGCCGTCGCCAAGGCGCACCAGCGGCGAGCCGTGCGCTTTGAAGAGGATCTGCTCGACCTCGGTGCCGACCTTCTCCGATGCGAACAGCGACTGGTAACCCAGTTTGAGGCATTCCGAAACCGACGGATCGACCCCGAGACTGCTCGCGCGGACGCGGCGCAGGATCTCGCGCAAATCGCCGCCGGCCTGCTGCAAACGTTGATAGCGCAGCTCGACCATCGAGAGCTGCCCGCCGCCCGAGAAAATCTGGAGCGCCAGCGCCTGATCCCGCTCGGCCTGGCCGAGCCTGGTCAGCGACTGGCGAATCTCGGAGCATGAGCCGCTGGCCGAGGCGTCGGACTGAGCGGACGGCTGCCCGGCGCGCAAGTCGGCGGCGAATGGGATCGCGATCAGCAGGACCGCAAGCAGGGTGATGAGGAACTTCAGCGAGCAGGCAAGTCGTGAGAGCAAACCAGCCGGGGCGTGGGCCGCCAATCGGGCTGTCCTTTGGCGAGTCGTCCCTTCGATGGACCAGCGGTTACTTTCGCATCTCTTCAATTATCTTGTCGCGCTTGCCGTGCTCGATAAGCTGATCGTTGCGGCGCGCCTGTTTGAGTCCCACGAAGGTGAAAAACAGAACCAGCAGCATCATTCCCATGATCGGGATGTTGTCGGGTTGGGTAAGGATGTGCAGGAACTGTTGCAGCCCGGTGACGTGTTCCATCGGATTCCCTTGAAAAATGAAACCTGAAACGCCTAATTACTCATGTACCAACCGCCTCGGCCCATGTCAAACTTGCGCGAAGAAATCCCAACTAATTTGACGTTAGATCACCACCGTCCGCTTATGGCGTCCGCGCGCCGGTCGCGCTATCCATAGAACTGACACGGGTGTCAGTCGAGGCTCGGCCGGCGCGAGCCGGAGAGAGAAACGCGATGGGGAACAACGCACAAGCTCCGGGACTTGCGGCAGGCGCCAATGCCGGCCCGCTCAGGCTGATTTGGGGCGCTCTGGCCACCGGTCTCTCGGTGCTCTGGACGGCGCTGCTTGCGCCCTTCGCCGCGTTGTTTGCCGCGATCGATCGCCCAAGCTGGGTAGCCGCGGTGGGCCGCTTGTGGGCCTGGCTGATCATCCGGACCTGCGGAGTCAAGGTCGAGATCGAGGGGCTTGAGAACCTGGCCGGACTCAACGCGTGCATCCTGGTCTCCAACCATCAGAGCTTCTTCGACATTTTCGCGGTTCTCGCCTTCATCCCCGGCCAGGTCCGCTTCGTGGCGAAGAAGGAGCTCCTGCAGATTCCGCTCATCGGCTATGCGCTCAAGAACTCCGAGCACGTAGTGATCGATCGCGAGTCCGGCGGCGCCGCGGTTCGCAAAGCGGTGAAGATCATACGGTCGGGCCGCCTGATGTGCGTGTTCGCGGAGGGTCATCGTTACAGCGACAATCGGGTACACGAGTTCACCGAAGGCGCGGCATGGCTCGCGCTGGCCGCCAAAGTCCCGTGCGTGCCGCTGGCTTTCAGCGGAACCGCGGCCTTTTTCCCGCGCAAGGCCAAGGTTGTGGTCCCGGGTGGGCGGATGCGCATGACGGTGGGAAAGCCGATCAGCGTTGACGGACTCTCAAGCGAAAACCGCGCGGATCTCACGCGCCGCCTCGAAGACGCGGTGCGCGCCTCGTTCGTCGCCGAGCTGTAAGCCCGAATTCCACGAGCCGCCGCCGGTCAGACCGCATCGCCGGGTCTGCGCGAGCGCCCCTGCCCTGCTTCGTGCTATGAGAAACGCGCATGGAGAGCGTGCGGCTGGTAGCGACCGACCCTACGGGCAGAACTCGGGAGTTTGCGCTGTCAACTTCCGATGTCGCTGTCGGCGGCGATCGAGCCAACGATATCGTGCTCACCGGCGCGGGAATTTCGCGCCGTCACGCCGTGCTTCGCCTGCGCGACGGACGCTACTTCCTCGACGACCTCGATTCGACCAACGGCAGCTTCGTCAACGGGAATCGGGTCCGCACTCCGACCCGGCTCAGCGACGGCGATCGGGTCCGGTTCGGCGGCGCCGCGTTCGTGTTCCGCGATCCGCGCGGGGCGCGCGCGGGCAAGCGCCGGCCTTCCGCATCCCGGACGGTGGCGTCGCTGCTGGTCATGTTTGCGGCCGGTTTCGCGATCGCGGCGGGCTTGCTGAATCGCGATTGGCTCAGCCGAACGATCGAGCGCATGGCGCGCGGGTCAAGCCCGGCGGCATCGGCGACGCCGCGCGCGGGCGGCGGCCAAATCGCGGCCAATCCGGTTGCGTCGCAGGCCGCAATTCCCCTGAGCTCGCCCGCGCCGATCGAGGCGGTAGGGCCGGAGCCTGAGTGGCTCGCGCGGATAAACTACTTTCGCGCGATGGTTGACCTGCCCGCGCTCAGTGAAGATCCGCTTCTCAGCAAGGGCGACTTCAACCATGCGCGATACATGGTCAAGAACAACGCGCAGCCCAACGCGAGCGCGCACGACGAAGACCCGTACAATCGGTGGTACACGCCCGAGGGACGCGCAGCCGCGCAAGATGGCGACCTGATACCGCCGTGCGACGGCTGCCCGAAGCTCTCCGGCGCCGGCGCGATCGATCTCTGGATGGTCGGGGCGTTTCATCGGCTCCCGCTGCTGAACCCGGTGCTGCGGCACGTGGGTTTCGGCGAGTTCCACCAGGACTCGCTCAATGCCTATGGGATAAATCTCGGGATGGCGCCGACGCGGACGTTCGACCCACCGATCATGTTTCCGCCCCAGGGCGCCACCGTTGCGCTCGGCCCGCTGATCGAAGAATGGCCCGATCCGTTGGCGAGCTGTACGGGATACGGGCCACCGGCGGGCCTTCCGATCACACTCGAGCTGGGCCCGGGGATCGTGCCGGAAGTCTCCGCCTACTCGCTTGCCGAGGACGAGCAACCGGTGCAAGTCTGTGAGTTCGATCAGACCAATTACGCCAACCCCGACCGCGAGCAGGAAGATTGGGCGCGAAAAGGTCTCAAGTACTTCGGCGCGATCGTGCTGGTACCGCGCGCGGCGCTGGTGGCGGGCAGGAATTACAGCGCGTCGATAACGGTCGGCGGGCAGGCCTACGCGTGGTCGTTCAAGTTCGGCGCGGATTCGCCGCCGTAGCGCCGTTCGCGGGGAAAGGGGTCCGCGGCTTCATCCATTGCGATCGAAGATGAACAGCGGGACCTGATTGGCGGCCTTGGGATCTACCGCGAGGATTCGGCGCCGATCCTCGTTTCGGATCGGCGCAAATTGAATTCCCGCCCTGCGCAGCGCCTCGGCGACTTGCTCGACGTCTTCGGCTTCGAGCCACAGCGCCGCCATCCCCTCGCCGGAACCGGGAGCGAGACTCGCCAGCGGTTCAAGGCGAATCTCTGCGTCGCCGATCGAAATTGTCATCGTCGATACGCCGCCGCCCGACGACCGGCGCACCTCGAAGCCGAAGTTGCGCCGGTATGTCGCCGCTGCATCGTCGAGGTCCGAGGTGGCTATGTCGAGGCGGTCGAGTCGTTTCACAAATGGTAACCCCGCGCCAACTGCACCCTCACCCGCCGAGCAACCGATGGTTGCTCGGCGACCTCTCTCAGCTTGCGTCCGAGGACTGGGGCGCATCCGCGGCCCAGTCCTCGGACGCGGGAGGGGTGTTAAAGAGCGGCAGCTATCGCCGCGATTACTTCTGCTTCAGCGTGAAATCCACGGCCGCGGTTGCGCCGGCCTTCACGGACACCTTCTGATCGCTCGTGCCGAGCTTCTCCTGCCATACCTTGATCGTGTAGTCGCCCGGCGGAACGTCCTTGATCGTGTAGTGACCGCTGTCGTCAGTGACCGCGTAATAGGGATTGCCGGCGACGAACCACCAGCCCTTCATCCATCCGTGCGCGTCGCAGGTCACTTTGATCAGCTCGGGATTCTTGAGCTGGTCGGGCTGCACGGTAATCACTTTCTTAAACTTCGGCTGCGCCATGTTGAAAGACGGATTCTTCTCCGAATAGGTATGGATGTTGTGCAGGATGCCGTCAGAGTTGATCACCTGCACGGTGCTTCCCACCGGGAATGCGAGCACGTGGGGCACGTACTGGCATCCCTGCTGATCGAATTTCACGGTCTCGGGCGTGGTAGGACCTTTGGCGTCGGTGAGGCTCACGACCGCGAACTGGATTCCGCCGCCGCTGCCGACCATCAGCGACTGATCGAAGTGGGGCTTCAGCCCGCACACTTCCTTGTCTTTGCTGATTTCGATTTGCTTGGGCGCGGGCACCGCGCCGTCGAGCTTGACAGTGCCCGAGATGGTCCCGCCGTCTGCGTGCGCCCAAGCGGCGAAAGCCAGCGTGGCGCAAATCATAGTTAGTATAGTCAGTTTCCTCATTTCATTCCCCTCCACGGTCCATTGACATTACAGACCTATGCACGTTCTCTATTTGCTGCTCACTTTGGCAGGCGCCCCGGCGGCCGGCACCGGCAGCGACTGGCCCGGATGATCGCCGAACCAGAAGATATAGTCGCGGATCGCGCGAATCTGCTCCTGTTCGTTTCCGCCCAGGATGTCGTCCGGGCCGCCCGGGTAAAACGACGGCATCTTGGTACCCGGCTGGACCACCTGCGGATTGTGCAGCCACTTCAGTATCCATTCGGGATTGAGACGCCGGCGCGCCATCGCGAGATCCGGCGCCCATCCGTCGGGCGTACCTTCGGGTTTCTTGTCGCCCTGCTGATGGCAACTGAAGCAGTTGAAGTAATCCTTGGACATCAGCTTCTGCCCCGCCGCCAACTCCGGCTCCGCAATTGCGCTGGTGTTGACGAAGGTGTAAG
The DNA here is from genome assembly GCA_963793115.1 of uncultured delta proteobacterium. Classification (GTDB taxonomy): domain Bacteria; phylum Desulfobacterota; class Binatia; order Binatales; family Binataceae; genus CAVVMA01. Next base: position 213,570 of record CAWBYV010000017.1, on the reverse strand, counting down.
GCACCTGCACGTCGGAGAGCGCGGTAAAATAGTTGACCAGCGTATCGTCCTCGGAGCCGGTGACGTGGAAGGTCGGCATCCTGAGCTTCAGCCACGGCCGGATGGGCGTCGGGCCCTGCAGGAAGCCGAACAGCCACTGCGGCTGCACTTTCTCGCCTTCGCCATTAAGGATCGGCGGCGCGAAATTGGGATTGTCCTGGTAGAAGCGCCGGATGTACCCGCCGCGGCCGTCGATTATGTGGCAGCCGACGCAGTTGTAGAAGTTGACCATCCGCCGCCCGTTGACGATCTCGTTTTGGCGATCGCTGCCGGGACTGCGATAGCGCTCGAGTACTTTGCCTTCGCTCAGGCTGGTGAGGAAAACGATGAGGTCGCCGATGTCCTGCGCCTGCAGATCGAAGTTCGGCATCAACTGCTCCACATCGGCAGTCGCGTAAATTCGCGGCGTGTAGAGCTTGTGGTAGGTCCAGTCTTCCCAGGTCTCGGGGATGTCCGTGCGATTGCCGAAGAACAGCTCGTCAACGTGCTTGGAGCCGAAGGTCGTGAGCTCGACGCCGATCCGCGACTCGTGCTCCATCCCGTTGATCTCGTGGCAGCCGAAGCATCCGTACTTGCGCACCAGCGCCTCGCCCTTCTTGACGTTGTCGGCGTCGGCGAGCGCCTGTTCGACGCCCGCGTCCTGCTTCTTCTCGCCCAGCGTCGAGAGATATGCGGTCAACGCCGCAGCCTCGTGATCGCTCAGCCTGAGCGAGGGCATCGCCGTCTGCGGCGAGAAGTCACGCGGGTTCTTGAGCCACGCGTAGATCCAGCGTGGATCGGTCTTCTCCGCGATCTTGCCCAGATTAGGCGCGAAGTCCTTGGTGGTGCGGGCTTCAGCGGATTTGAAATTTTCATCCGAGCCGACCGGAGTACCGAATTGGCCGGGGTCAACCGCATGACAGGCCTTGCATCCGACCGACTCGAACAGGCCCTTGCCTTCCTCGATCATCCCCGGATTCTTCACGTCGGCCTCGAGCGTGGCAGGCTCGGGATGGTCTTTCAGCCACTTGCCGGAGTCTTCCTTCGAGCTGTCGAAAATGTACGCCGCAATCTCGGTTGCCTGATCGCGGGTGAACATGAAGTTCGGCATCCGGGTGTGCGGGCGGAATTCGTGCGGGTTGGCGATCCAGCGCACGGCCCAGGAATGATCGAGCTTGGCTGACGCGAGTTTCAGATAGGGGCCGATCTTCGGCATATCCTCGTAGCCGGCGACGAGATGGCAACTGTGGCATCCCAACTGCTCGAAGAGCCGCTCGCCGTTCACCCAATTGACGGCGATCTGTTTGCCGCCTGGCGTTGCGGAGCGATCCGACGTTGATATGGCACTTGATGCAGCGCGACTGCATCTTGTCACCGGTGAGCAATGGATGGTCCCAGTGCTCGACATCACCGTGCGCCTCCGCGATCGAGTTGACCGCCGGGGGTTGGCCTTCGTGACAGGGCGTGCAGCCAAGCTTGTCGGGCGGATGCGGGTTGATGATCTGGGCGAAATTTGAGTGGGTCCGAAACGGCTCGGGTGCGTCCTCGAAACCCTTTTTGTCCTCGGCAAAATGGCAGCTCTGGCAGCGATCGACCCGGGCCACCGCCTGATCGAACGCATTGCGATCGAAGTCGTCGATCGAGGTCTGCTGAATCTTGGGTATCTCGGGATAGCGAAACAGCGTCCGGCCCATGAACTTGACCGGAATCATATATCCGTCGGCCTTATCGAACAGATCGTCGCGGGTCTTGGTGTATTTGGCGAGCTTGTCGTTTAACTCATCGACCCTGGAATTGAGCGCATCGATCTGGTTCTGAAGGTCCTGTGCGGCCTGCTTGGCCTGATCGGAAGCGATCTGCTCACCGGAGAGGCGCGCGTCGAGATCGTCGATCATCTTCTTGTAGGGCGCTGCATCCTGACCCTCCTGGATCGCGTGATTGTAGTCGTACCAGCGCTCGGTAAGTTCGGACTTGGTAAAGCGGGCCGGCTGATCCTTGTCGTCGGCAACCTGCTTGGCGGTCCTCAACCTGGCGTGCAGGTCTTCGAGGCGCCGGGCGGTCGCGCCGGAATCAAGCTCGGCCTGTGCGGCTGCCAGCTCGTGGGTGAGCTTCACATAGTCGGGGTCCTGGTTGAGACGCGCCTGCTCGGCGGCAGCGTCTTTCATGAACTTGTCGTAGGCGAGGCGATCGAACTCGACCTGGTACTCCTTCCACGGACGGCGCGAGACGTTGTCGTCCCAGATGGCCCATACAGCGCCCACCAGGAGCATCGCGACTAGCAGCAGGAACAGCGCGCTGAACGACTTGCCTTCCTCGACTGGATCGAGCCCCGGCCTGACAGCCATCTAGTTCGCAAGCTCCGGTTTCATTCGCCCGAACGCGACCATCGCTCGGTGGCGTAGCCCACAACGAAGACCAGAATCCCGATCGCGGCGAGCTGGTATTCTCTGGCCATCCCCTGCGGTTGAGTCATTCCAACCCACAGCGCGAAGCCGACATCGGCGCATCCCAGCGCCTCCAGCACTTTGCCAAGCAGAAACACTTGCGTCAGATGTTTATCCAGGGAGTGACCATGATGTACTTGATATTCAACGCGTGCCGAAGCGTCATCTTGATAAACACGCCCAGCATCGCGAGGAACAGGAATCCGGTGATTCCGAAGCGCACCGGGCCCCAGCGCTCGAGCAGCTCCTTGCCGCCGCCCGGAAACGCCGACCACGGATCGTTGGCCGGGCGCGCGCGCACCCATAAATAAAAGCCCAGGTAGCCGACCACGAAATACAGCCCGACTGCCGAGAGGCCAAAGATAGCCGACGCGGTGTAGTCGCGGAAGCCGAGCATGTAGGGCAGATCGACGTTGGTCAGCGCTTCGACCATGTGCGGATCCCAGACCTGTCCGGGCCAGAACCAGTTCCATCCGGGACCGCGGAAAAACGTTCCGATGAGAATGAACGAGACCCACAAAACATGGAAGCCGAGAAAGAACGTCATCAGCTCGAACTTGCGTTCCTTCCAGGTGTAATAGCCGTTGCCCTTGGGATTGATATCGAGATACGGGATCAGCATCAGGCCGACGATTATGAAGCTCGGCAGCACCACACCCGCGTACCAGGGATCGAAGAAAACCAGCATCTCCTGAAGGCCGAGGAAGTACCACGGCGCCTTGGACGGATTGGGCGTGCGGGTCGGATTGGCCGGCTCCTCGAGCGGCGCGTTGATCGTGAGCGACCAGATCGTCAGGAGCACGACCACCGCCAGCGCGCAGATGAACTCGCTGCGCACCAGGAAGGGCCAGGCGTGAAGCTTGTCCTCGACCGGGCCTCCGGCCTTCTTGATCGGCTTCTCGACGCGCTTGCCGGATGCCGGCTTCGCAGCCGCACTCCGCGCCGCGCCGCCTGCGCCCGCCGCAGCGTGCATCGCCGGTGAACTATCGCGGCCGTTGCTGAATCCGTCCTGGCTGGCCATAGCTACCCCGTTGCGATCGTCATCCCGTGCTCCGCATCACGCATCATCGTCGTCGTCATGCCGCGGAGCGGCCAGAACATAGAGCCCATATAGTATGAGGCCCATCACGCCCGGCACGAACGCGACGCGCACGAAACCCTGACGCAGGAGATAGGAAATCATAGGGCCCTGCTAGAGGGGACCCGAAATGCCGTCGCGCCGGATGCGCCAGAAATGCACCGCCATGAAGAGGCTCGCCAGCAACGGGAAGAAGATACAGTGCAGGATGTAGAAACGCAGCAAGGTGTGCGGGCCGATCTCGGCGCCGCCAAACAGAAACGCCCGCGCGTCGTAGATCGGATTCACGCCCAGAATCTCGTGGAACGGACCTTCGCTGCCCAGCAACGGCGTCGCCCGCCCCATGTTGGAGCCGACCGTCACCGCCCAGATTGAGAGCTGATCCCACGGCAGCAGATACCCCGTGAATGACAGCAGCAGCGTCAGCACCAGCAGGATCACGCCCACCGCCCAGTTGAATTCGCGCGGCGGCTTGTACGATCCGGTCATAAAGACCCGGAACATGTGCAGCCACACCGCGATCACCATCCCGTGCGCGGCCCATCGATGCATGTTCCGCATCAGCATGCCGAACGGCATGTCGAACTCTAGATATTTCATGTCCGCGTAAGCGTATTCGGCGGTCGGGCGGTAGTAGAACATCAGGTAGACGCCGGTCACGACGGTCACCAAAAACAGCAGGAACGTGACACCGCCCATGCACCAGCTGAAGCGCAGCCGGGTGGCGTGGCGTTGGACCTTGGCGGGATGCAGATGCAGCCAGATGTTGCCGGAGATCATCTGGATCCGGTTGCGCGGGGTGTCCTCGTAGCCGTGGCGGAAGATCGATTGCCACGCTTGCGACTCGGTGATCTGCCGCTTGGTTTCCTGCCAGTCAAACTTCGCCATCGAAAACGCTATGCTCCACGGCGCACGTGCCCACGCACGCCTGTATCTTGCATCACCAGGCTAATAAACCGTTTCGCTGGGGGATCCCCAGCCGAACCCAAAGCGCCAGGCCCGTTAGATTACCTGATTGAAAGCTCGATCTGCAACAACACGGGCTCATTTCGGCCGACGGGCATCCGGGGCCCCGGCGGCTATCGATTGGGCCTTCGCTCTTCCCGACGTCGCGCCCCTGAACATCGCAAGTCCCAGCCCAAACACCGCCATCACAACCGCGACACCGATAATGCCGACGCCCGGCCCGATCAGGATTCCGGTGGCGCACAGGACCGCACCGATAACGAACAGCGGGATTGCGAACGCGATCGGATTGAACGGGTCTCCCTTGCGCAGCCGCTCGGTGCTGTCGCGCGCCAAGTCCGACTGCTGGGCGTCCTCCGCGCTCTCGCGAAGCATGCTGACGGCGTAATCGGTAAGCTCGGCGCGATTGGGCATCGCGCGCAACTGATCGGCGAGCTCTCTGGCCAACTGCTCTACGCGCTGGTCGTCGCTGGAGGTTTCCTCGGGATTCTTGATTCGAGAATCAGCCACGACACGGACCTGCGGCTCGACCGCGCGCTCAGACCTATCCAACGCCCGCCAAGGTGTCAACACAAGCCAAGGGGATCTTGATAGTATGACGGACACGGCAACTTGCCCACGTTTTGTGAAGTATTTTCGGGCCTTAACGTCCAACTTGAGGAGCTTGACGCACGACATGAACGCCGCTTGGCTGAGTACGGCGGCGAAGTCCTTGATTGCCAGGCGCATCCGGTTGCTGAAGTTCCGGCGCAAATCGAAAGCTGCGATCGCAATGGTGGGCGGCGCGGCCTTGGTGTTGCTCGCGCAATCGCGCCCGCTCGACTCGCAGACGCCGCCAGTTGTCCCGGCCGCCTCTGCGGCGCAATCGACCCGCGTGACCGTTCCGTTCCATTTCGAGCCGAACATAGAATTCGAGCCTAACTTCGGACAGACCAGCGCGAGCGTCAGATATCTTTCACGCGGACGCGGGTACACGCTGTTCCTGACCCCGAACGGCGCGGTTATCAAGCTGGCCGAGGCTTTCACGGCACGCGACACAGCCGCCTACTCCAACCGGATGAAGAGGTTCGGCCGCCGTGCGCCTGCTCCCGCGGCCTCGGCGCAGCGCTCAGCGGCGATGCGGCTCAAGTTCGAGGGAGCGAACCCGAACCCGGAGATCGAAGGTCTCGATCCGATGGCCGGGCGGGTCAACTACTTTTTGGGCAACGATCCAACCAAATGGCGGACTTCGATTCCCACCTATGCGCGGGTCAGGTACCGCGAAGTCTGGCCCGGCGTGGACGTGGTATACTACGGTAGCGGCGGCGCGATCGAGTACGACCTGATCGTGGCGCCAAGAGCGAATCCCGGCGCGATACGACTCGGAATCGAGGGCGCCGGGGCGGAACTCCAACGCAACGGCAACGTCGCGCTCAAAACCGCGATCGGCGACTTGCGGCTCTGCCGCCTCCGCCTGTACCAGGATGGTCCCGGCGGCGCGCGGCGGACGATCGAGGGAAGATTCGCGATTCTGCCGAGTCGGGGTGCGGCCAAAACCATCGCGGTGCAGGTGGCGCGGCTGACGATCGCTCGCGCCCGCTGATGATCGATCCCCAGATCGTCTACTCGACCTACCTGGGCGGCAGCGGCGGGACGTCGCAGGCAGCCCTGTCTAACGGCGACCAGGCGACCGCCGTCGGGCTCGATCCGCTCGGCCGCGTCTATCTTACCGGGTTTGCCTTTTCGACGGATTTTCCCACCACCGTCGGCCCCGCCGACCCCGGCCTGTCGAGCGACACGCCGGTGGCGTTCGTGGCCAGGCTGAATCCCGCGCTGAGCGGGGCGGCCTCGCTGATCTACTCGACCTACCTAGGCGGCAGCGGCAATTCCACCAGCAAGGGTCTCGACGGCGACCAGGCCAACGGCATCGCGGTCGACGACTCCGGCGACGCCTTCGTCACGGGCTTTACCTTTTCCAATAATTTCCCGACTACCCCCGGCGCCTTGCAGTCCGCGAATCCCCATCGCAGCGCCAGCACCGACGCGGCCTTCGTCAGCGAGCTGGATGCGGACGGCGCGCTGATCTATTCGACCTATCTGGGCGGCGGCAACAACACCGAAGCCGAGCGAATCGCGCTGGCTACCAACTGCTCGACGTGCAACGCCTACGTAGCGGGATTCACCGATTCGGGCGACTTTCCGGTCGTCAACGGCTTTCAGACGGCGCTGCCCGGGCCCAACGGTGCGGCGTTCGTCGCGGTCCTGAACAGCGGCGGCAGCGCGCTGACGTACTCTACTTTCCTGGGAGGAACCGGCAATTCGGGCGGCGGCGGCGACGGCGCGATGGGTATCGCGGCCGACGGGTCAGGCCACGCCTACGTGGCGGGTTATACGTCGTCCAGTAATTTCCCGACCACGACCGGCGCCTTCCAGAGGATGAACCGGGCCTTCGGCGCGAAAGAAGAGAACGGCTTCGTCACCAAGCTCGATCCCGCCGCGAGCGGGAGCGCCTCGATGGTGTACTCGACCTATCTGGGCGGGAGCGGCGCTGCGGCCAATCCGGGCGATCTCTGCTTCGACGTTGCGGTCGATTCCGCCGGCGACGCTTTCGTCACCGGTCTGGCGACCTCGTCCGATTTTCCGGTGACCCACGGCGCCTACCAGATCACCAACCACGCGGCGGCGAACGGCGGCATGAACGCCTTCGTCACGGGGCTCGCCCCGCGAGGCTCCTCGCTGCTCTATTCGACCCTGCTGGGCGGCAGCGGGGGGCCGCTTGGCTTCTTCGGCGAAGTGGGCTCGGCTATCACGGTGGATAATTCGGGACACATCTACCTCACCGGAACTGCCGCTTCGACCGATTTTCCCACCTCACCGGGCGCGTGTCAGACCTCGAATCGAAGTACGACCAAGTCGTTCAACGCGTTCGTTTCGGAGCTGAATCCGGCTGCCTCCGCCGGCGCGCAGTTGGTTTTTTCCAGCTACTTCGGCGGCAGCTTCTCCGATGCCGGCAACGGAATCAGAGTCGACAGCTCGGGCCAAATCTACGTTGTCGGATATGCTTCATCGCCGGATCTTCCGACCACGCTCGGATCTGCCTTCCAGATCTCCAAGAAAGCGAGCGGCAAGGCGCAGGCCAACGCCTTTCTGGTCGAGATGGACCCGACCGTGAAATGCGCCCGGATGATCCTGACTCCCCAGACGCTCAACTTTCCGAAGCGAGCGGTTGACGCACCGGCGATTGCCAAAACGTTTTCGATAAGGAACGCGGGCAAAGGCTCGCTGCAGGTCGAGGTGGGAGCGCTGGCGTCGCCATTCATGGTAGCGAAGGCAAGTAGCTTCGGCCTCAATCCCGGCCAGAGTATGACGGTGCAGGTGCAGTTTGCGCCGACGCAGCCCGCTACGTTCCAGCAGACCCTGCAGGTGAGCAGCAACGATCCATATCATCAAGTGATGTCGATCGCGGTCAGCGGCACCGGCGAGTCAGGTGTCCTCTCGGTGGCCCCCACGTCGCTCAGGTTCGGGAACGTCCAGGTCAACCATCGCAAGAAGGCGACCCTGCGGGTGAAGAATGTGGGTCTCGGCAGGCTCATCGGCGACGTCGCGACCAGCGAGGTGGCGCCACCGTTTTCGGTACTTTCCGGTGCTGGCTCCTTTTCGCTAAAGGCGGGTGCGAGCAAGCCGGTGGTGATCGAATTTTCCCCGACCGCGAAGGGTCAAAGCGCCCCGGGCCCCTATGTTCTGGTCGCTCCTAACAACACCTCACAAACGCCGGTCCTGGTCACTCTGACCGGCACCGGCAAATAGATCGCCGGACCACCTGTCATTTGCCGAGTTGCGGTGAAGCGCCCCTCGCCCACGAGCGGTGAGCGCCGCCGCCGTCAGGCTTCCTTGCGCGCGATCAGCACGAAGTGGACCGACATGCGCGAGAAGCGATGGAACCGCTCGAGCCTGATATTCCGGGTCTCCAGGATCTTGCTGGCGCGGAGTCTCGCGGTCCAACCGAGCAGTTTGGTGATCGGCGTGATGAGCTTGCCGAAGAAGAACAGGACCGGATTCTCGCTGGCAAAATGATTCACGATTACGATTCTGCCGCCGGGCTTGCAGACCCGCACCATCTCGCTCATCATTCGCACCGCATCGGGCACGACCGAAATTACGTGGAAGCTCGTCACGTCGTCGAAACTGTTGTCGGGAAAGTCGAGATTCATCGCGTCGCCCGGATGCAGCTCGATATGGCCCCATGCGTTCTCCCGCGCTTTGGCCGCGGCCTGGGCCAGCATGTCCCGCGATGGATCGATCCCAACCACATGGACGTAGGGCGGATACGCGCCCAGCGAGATCCCGGTCCCGACGCCAACCTCGAGCACGCGATGGCCGGGGCGCAGGTTGAGCGACTCGATTACCTCGCGCTCGCGATCGACGAACGCGCGCCCAAAAACCGAATCATAGAAGCGCGCGAAGTCCGAATAGATGCGGCTTTCATGCGGCTCGGCCATAACACCTCATACCTTACATCGAAGGCTTCGGGCCGCAGCGGCCCGGTTCGTCCGCCCCCACCACCGCGGGCCGACGCAAATTCTACCTGCGTTGCAACTCGATGCTCCCATCGATGAATCCGGCGAGCCGACGTTCCCGGTTGCACTCGCCCGCACCCATCGCAGGAACATGCCTCTAGCGTATTAGACCTTTCGCTGCTTCGCGAGAAAAGCCGGAACGGGGCTAGGCAGCTTCGTTCACCCCTCTGGCTTGCTGCTGGAACGACATGATATCACGCCGGCGGAACCGCCACTGCCGCCCCTTCTTGAATGCCGGCAGCAGGTTGCGGCGCGCGAATTCGTTGACCGTATCCGGACTCAAGTCCAGAAGAAAAGCGACCTCGCGGGAGTTGAGAAGAATGTCGTCCTTATCGGCCATTGAAGTCCACAAAGACACCTTTCCTGCCGTCGATTGAGGGAACGCGATTTTCTAGTATGCGCCTCGCTCTCAAGTCAAGCGGAATTCAACGGGCCTGCGACCGGCGCCTCGCTCGGCCTAGACGCTGATGGTCTGGAGGCGTCGGCTGGTTATTAGGTTATCATACCATGCGCGAGTGACGACAATGCACGAAAAGAGACCAGTTAAGACGCCTACACACAGCGTAACGGCGAACCCCTTCACCGGCCCGGTCCCGAATTGGAACAAAATCAGGCCGGCAACGAAGGTGGAAATATTAGAATCCCGAATAGCTGACCAGGCGCGCTGGTAGCCCAGCTTGACCGCATCGCGGGTGGTCTTGCCGTTGCGCAACTCCTCGCGCATCCGCTCGTTGACCAGCACGTTGGCGTTGACCGACATTCCGAGCGTCAGGACGATCCCGGCGATCCCGGGCAGGGTCAGCGTCGCCTGCAAAGCCGCCATCACGCAGATCAGCAGCATGATATTGAGCGTCAGTCCGAAGTCGGCGAGCAGTCCCGCTCCGCTGTAATAGACCGGCATGAAGATCAGCACGGCCAGCGCGCCGACCACGAAGGAAATTTCACCCTGGCGAACCGAGTCGCGTCCCAACGACGGTCCCACGGTGCGCTCCTCGGCAATCTCGACCGGCGCGGGCAGGGCGCCAGAGCGCAGCACGATCGCGAGGTCGTGGGCCTCGTCGATCGAGAAGCGTCCCGTAATCTGCACGTGCCCGGCAGGGATTCGCTCCTTGATCACAGGCGCCGAGTAGACCGTGCCGTCGAGGATTATCGCGAGCCGCCGACCGACATTCTCGCTGGTGAGCGCATCGAAAATCTGCGCGCCGCGCGCGTCCAGATCGACCGCGACGTAGGGTCCCTCGAGGCGCGCACCCGGACGCACGCGCGCATCGGTGACGACGTTGCCGGTCATCAGCACCGGCGTCTCGACCAAGTATGGAGTGCGGCCGCCCGCTTCCGCCTGCCCGTAGAGGATCTCGTCGCCGGGCGGCGGAGGTTCCTTCTCGGATACCGGATGCGAATCGTTGACCAGCTTGAATTCGAGCACTGCGGTCTTGCCGATCAATTCCTTGGCCCGCTCCGGATCCTGGATTCCCGGCAACTGCACCAAAATGTCGCGATCGCCCTCGCGCACCACGGTGGTCTCGCGAACGCCCAACTGGTCGATCCGGTTGCGGATGGTCTCGAGCGCCTGATCCATCGCATTGCTCCGCACCTGAGTTTCGTCGCGATCCCTGAAGCGGACCGAATAGACCGGCCCGCCGGTGCTCTCGACGCTCGAGACGGCCAGATCGGGGCCCGACTTCTGCATCAGGTCGAGGAATGGCGTGCGCTCGTCGGGGGTCTTGAGCTTGACGGTCAACGCGCCGCCGGTCGCGGTGCTGATCCCGTCAAAGTCGAGCTTGTTCGCTTTGAGCTCGCGCTTTAAGTCGTCGCCGCGCCGCGTCAGCGCGGTGTTCACCGCGTCCTCGAGTTTGACCTCCATCAGCAGATGCGTGCCTCCCTGCAGATCGAGTCCGAGCTGGATACTGGTGGTGGGCAGATAGTCTCTCCACCAGCCGGGCAAGCCGAGTTTGAGGCTCGGGACGAGCAGGACTATCGCGACCGCCACCAGCACGCCGGTCAGATAGATCCGGGTCCGGCCGGGGCCACCCGTGAGATGCAGATAAAGGATCGCGCCGGCGATCGCCAGCAGGATCAGAATTGGTGCCGAGTTCTCCACCGATACTCTCCGCCTCGCTTCTACTCCTTGTCTTTGCCGCCGCCCTTGGACGCCGTTTTCGAATAGGTCGAAAGCGACGCAATCTGCGGCCGTTCCACCCGCACCCGCACGTTCGCTGCAATCTCCAGCGTCACGACCTTGTCGCCCATCTCGACGATCCTGCCGATCAGGCCGCCTTGTGTCACTACCTCATCGTTGCGCTTGAGCCCCGCCAACATCTTGCTGTGCTCGCCGGCCTTCTGCGACTGCGGGCGGATGAGCAGAAAGTAGAAGATCGCGAACAGCGCGACCAGCGGGATAACGGTGGTGAAGATTAGCTGTTGTCCGCCCGCTTCTGCGCCGGTGGCAGCCGCGCCGGTCGCCGCCGCCTGCTGTGCCCATGCGATTCCTTCAAACCACATCGTCTTTGGTCCGGTCCGAGGCCTCCAGGATTTCGGCTGCGAACGCCTTCGAGAAGGCGCCGTAGGTTCGAGATGCTATAGCGGCTTGCGCGTTGCGCATCAAGCGCGAGTAGAAGAAAAGATTATGTTCGGTCAAGGCGCGCGCCGCCAGAATCTCGCCGCTCACATATAAGTGACGCAGATAGGCGCGGCTGAAGCTGGCGCAAGTCCGGCATTCGCAGCGCGGATCGAGCGGGCGCTGGTCGCGGAGGTAGCGCGAATGCTTGATCGACAGGCGACCCTCGCTGGTGAAGGCGCCGCCGTTGCGCGCGTTGCGGGTCGGCAGCACGCAGTCGAAGAGATCGTAGCCCATCGCCATGCAGGCTATCAGATCGGCGGGCGTGCCGACGCCCATCAGATAGCGCGGCGCGCCGGCCGGCATCGCGGAGGCGCTGAGCGCCGCCATCTCGAGCATCGCCGGCTTGGGTTCGCCGACCGACAGGCCGCCGGCTGCGAAGCCGTCGAACGGCAGCGCGGTGATCTGCCCGGCGCTGGCCCGGCGCAGATCGGAATAGACGCCGCCCTGGATGATCCCGAACAGGGCCTGGGTCGTGCTCTGCCGTGCCTCCAGCCCGCGCCGCGCCCATCGCGCCGTCAACTCCATTGAGGCTTTCGCCCGCGCATGATCCGCCGGATAGGGCGTGCATTCATCCAGCGACATCATGACATCAGCGCCGAGCTGCTCCTGTATCCGCACCGCAGTTTCAGGCGTGAGCGCGAGCCGGCTGCCGTCGAGATGCGACCGAAAGACGATACCCTCCTCGCCGATCGAATTGATTTTAGCGAGACTCATCGCTTGGTAGCCGCCCGAGTCGGTAAGCGTCGCGCCCCTAAAGCCCATGAATCGCGCCAGCCCGCCCAGCTCGTGCACCAGACTCGGCGCCGGGCCGCAGCGCCAGATGATATGCGTTCGCCAACACCAGCCGATAGCCCATCGCCCACAGCTCGCCGGGCGACATCGCCTTGACCGCGGCGCGCGTGCCGACCGGCATGAAGGCCGGCGTCGCGATCTCGCCGTGCGCGGTGACGAGAATGCCGGCGCGGGCGGCGCCGTCGCGCGCGCTGACCTCGAATCGAATCGCCTTGGTCATCAGACGATCAGCATCGCGTCGCCGTAGCTGAGCAAGTGGTAGCGATGGCGAATCGCTTCGCGATAAGCGGCGAGAATCAGGTCGCGGCCCGCCAGCGCCATTACCAGCGCCAGCACCGTGCTCCGTGGCATGTGAAAATTCGTGATCATCGCGTCCACCAGCTTGAACCGGAAACCGGGCGAGATGAACAGCCCGGTGAAGCCTTCCAGGTCGCGAGTGATCGCGTACGATTCGAGCGCGCGGGTGCTGCTGGTGCCGACTGCGATCACTCGCCCGCCGATCCGGCGCGCGTGCTCGATCGCGGCGACGGTAGGCGCGGGAATCGTGTACCACTCCGCTTCCATCGTATGCGCCTCGACCTCGGAGCTGCGCAGGGGCGTGAAGGTGCCGGGCCCGATATGGAGCGTCAGAAAGGCGTGACGGATTCCCGCGCTCTCCAGCTCGGCGAACTGGCCCTCCCTGAAGTGCAATCCGGCGGTCGGAGCGGCGATCGCGCCGGTATGCGCCGCGAAGACCGTCTGGTAATACGAGGCGTCGGCGCCGGCGGCCGGGCGGTGAATATAATGAGGCAGCGCGAGCAGCCCGCAGCCGGCCAGAAGTTTGTCGATCGTCATCGAGTTATCGCTTGCGACAATCGGGCGGCCGGGTTTCTGATAACCGACAATCGTGAGCGTGTGGCCGCCCTTGAGCATAGGGCCGCCATCAACCACCAGCCGCGTGCCCGCCTTGAGCGGCCGATGGCTCCGCATCAGGGCCAGCCACGCGCCGGCCGGTTCCTCCAGCGCGCGCACCATCAATAGCTCGACCTTGCCACCGGACTCCTTGCGCGCGAACAGGCGGGCGGGAAACACGCGCGTGTCATTGAGGATCAGCAGGTCGCCGTCGCGGAGATGGCGCGCGAGCTTGTAGAACCGCGAATGCTCGAAGCTCCCGGCCGCCCGATCGACGACCAGCATCCGGGCGTCATCGCGGCGCTCCAGGGGCTCCTGCGCGATTAGCTCTTCGGGCAGCTCGTAATCGAGTTCGGACAGTCGCATCGCAGTGTGATGGAGAAGTTCGGGATCGCTACTCCCGATAAAAGTATCATCGCCGCTCCAGGGGTGCGAACGGCTATCCGGTCCGATCGATCGTCGGTGTAGAGCTGTCCTTCCAACTGAGCCGCCAAGCGGCCGACTTGCGCACGTTCATCACCAGCGCCGGCCAAAAGCACGCCACGCACGTCCCGGATTTCCGCCGCACGCCAGGATAAATCACACCAACGAGCCCTCGTTCAGGAGCCGCTGCGCGAGATTCTGCCGCGCTCGACCGGTTGAATGACCGCTGGAACCGGCCAACAGCGACTGACGCGCGCGGCCCAGGCGAACTGGCCGGATCGTTCTGCTGGACGCTTGCCTGGAACCCGCTCAGAGTCATCTCGATTCAAGTGGCGATGCCTTCCCTGCGTGGTGGGCCGGGTCGTCACGGCAGCCGTCCGGTGCGTCTCGATCTGGCCGACGCATCATCTACCAGTCGCCAATAGCTGTTTCGGGGAGTATGTCCGTACCCCGCTGGCCTGGCTGGTTAACGCGCGTTGCTGGCGGACCCCGACGCGGCAACCAAGTCGATCTGATAGCCTAGGCTGTCACCCGCTACTTGGGAGTTGAGGGTTTGAGTACCGGTATTTGTGTAAATCACCGGGATTAACTTGGAATCCACTTCGACGTTTGGACCTACTCCAAAAACTCCGTGTTGTGAAATCAGTGAATATCCCGTTCGGAACGACAGTGAGTTATTCCCCGTTATCCCATATACCAATAAATTCATGTCATTGCTGTTGAGCGTCACCAGAGCTTGCGCGTTCGGGGTGGTAGTCTGCATTATACAATTGCTGGGTGTGATCTGTTCGATTGGATTGGTGGTGTTGACATTTGCGATGCTTACGATGGCACCTGTGCCAACCACCGGCGTGAAAAACCCGTTGCTAAGGAATCCCCATGTGAATTGAGTGCCACGCACATCGCCGGGGGTGGCTACTCTCCAAGCAATCGACATCGCAAGATTAGGGCCGCTTCCTACTTCATTTTGACCACAGTCACGGGGCAGGGTCGTAATCTCAGTCCATCCGCCCGCAGGCAGGATGACCGACCCCCACGGCGTTATAACTGGATTCGAGCCTTGGATCGCGACCACAGCAACAAGGAGTTGGCCGGGGCTCACGCCGTTGGGCAGCGTCATGGTCAGATAGGGTTGGCCGGTGTCCCCGGTGTCCGTTGCCGACGAGCTTAGTATTGTCGGTATGGCAGATTGCCCGGGGGTTGGCGTTGGAGTCGGCGACGGCGAGGGAGCAGGAGTCGCGGTTGCCGCCGCTGTCGGGGCCGAGGTCGCGGTTGGCACTGGCGTAGGGATTGGGCTCGGAGTGGAGATCGGCGTGCTGGTGGGCGTGGGTGAAGGCGCCGGGGTGGAAGTAGGAGTTGAGGTCGCGGTGGGAGTGGAGGAAGGCGTCGCGCTGGGCGTCGGGGTGGCCCCGATAAACGCCGGGACAAAAGTTGCCAAGTTGACGGTGCCCAAGCCTGTAGATTGATCGTAGCCGGTCCCGGCGGGAAAACCGGTCACCTGATTGAAAGTGTTCGTGCCAGCGGTAACGTCGCGAAGGCCTGCCGAAGCGCCGCTCGATGCGGCGAGTGCGTAAACCCTCGAGTTGATATTGCCAACCCGCGCGCCGGCCTGCTGCGAAAGAAGCTTCGAGATGCCGGCCCAGATCGGTGCCGAGAGGCTGGTGCCTCCCCAGCAGCAATCGATGACCGCCTTACCGCTGGAGTCGCCTCCCAGAAAAACGCCGGGCAGGTCGGGGCTGGCGATCATCGCGAGGTCCGGCACGTCGCGATGGCCGTCGGCCGGAACGCCCGGACCGGTCTGATATGCGGGTTTGCTGAAGATTGCGCTGGCGCCGCCGCCGCTGGCGCCGATCGAATCGTCCCAGACGTTCTCCGGCACGCTCCCAGTGTCGTTTCCCGAGCCGTTCCAGGTAGGTGAATACTGAGTGCCGCCCACGCCGGTAGCGTTGGGGCTGGCCGCCAATTCACTAACGTTGCGGGTGCTGCCGGTCACGCACGCGTTGCCCTGCGAATTCAGCACGAGGCCGGCGGCGCCCTGGTCGTTCGAGGAAATAAAGACCGATTGACCTTGCGCGGCGGCCTGCGAAAACAGCGAGTCCATAGCCGTGTAGAAACTGTCGCTGGCGCCGCAGAAGGAGAAGCTGATGTTGATCGCGCCGCAAACGTCGTCGCTGATCGCGCTGGAGATGGCGTCGGTTAGACCCGCGGCGCTGAAGTAGTAGCGCTGCGCCGCCCCCGGAGCGACGGCGTGCGACCATTCCAGATCCAGCAGCGCCTCGGTTTCGTCGCTGTTGATGCCTTTGTTGGAACCGCCGCCCACGACGCGCGTGATGTTTGACGCCGGCAGTCCGAACTGGGTATCGAATTTGCTGACTGCGGCGTCGAGGTAATCCGAGTCTCCGGTGATCGCGATACAATCGCCGCCGGCGCCGGTGATTCCGTTGCCGAGTAGAGGATTCTCATCGTAGAAGGTCCGCAAATCGCTCGGCCCGAATGCCTTGGCCCCGCCGACAATGGTTTGGGGCGCTGCGAGATTATTATGCGCACGCGATGAACCTTCCGGCGGCGATTGCCGTCTGCGCACCAACGGCATCGAATGGCGGAAGTTGTCGAGGCCGTCGATCGAACCGATCACACCGAGGAACCGGGCGGGAACGGAAGGATCTCCGACATTGGCGTAGCTATCCCCCGAGCCGAAGGTCGCGATCGCAACCTTGAAGACCCGCTCGACGAGCGATACCGGTCCAGTGAACTCTATGTAGCGGCGCACAAGCCTGGCCGAGACTATTTTAAAGCCGCGAGACCTGAGCCAGGTAGAAACCGCGTCGAAGTCCGATCGTCTGACACCGAACCGCTTCGCGAACTCGCCCGGCGTCAGCCAGTGCCGATAATTGGGCGAACCGAAATCCCGTTGTTCGGAGAGCAGGCGGTCAAGCGCGGGGCGGTTGCTGATCGCGAACGTGATTCGCATCCGGAGTTGGCGATGAGCGACCGCCCTGCCAACCGGCCGCCGCTTTTCCATCTCCGCCGGATGATTGCCGATCATACGATTGCCGATCGATGCAGTGGTCTGACCCACCGCCGGTACAGCCGTCACGACCAGGAAGGCGGCTGCCAGCAGATCGATTCGCAAGATGAGCGCAAGCGCGCGCCGCGATCCAGCCTGAATTTTGGGATTGACCCTCATCTTTGCTCGCGCACAGCCAAGCCAAGGCGGAGCGCCGTCAACGACTGTACCTCGGACGGGCATCACGGTGTCGCGCAAATGACACACAGGTTGCGGGTGAGCTACAGGGTCAAGCTCGAACAAACACCGGTTCCCAAAGGCTATATCCCCTGAGACGCAGTTTGCTCGGTACTAGCCGTAGCCTACCTCTTATCTATTCATCAGACTACCCAAATTTTGTGCCATCTGCTAATGCAGAAGCCTTCTGATACGTTCGCCGGGCGGTAACCCGACGAACGCCGATTGTTCTTCCCGACCAGCACCAATCAATCGCTGATCGGGCGTCTCAGCTCGGGCGGGCCGGCAGATGGCGCGCCAGCTATCCGCGCAAGACGGCGAAAAACTCCTCGCGCACGAATCTTACGAGCCATGGCGCGCAAACGGCCAACGCTCGCGCAGGCCGGGCAGAAATCCCGCTGAGAGCTTCGCCTCGATCATTTGGTTCTCGCATTTGCTTCTCGAAGTTGCCTAGCGCAACAGGCAAGCCGCGAGCATCGCCTCTGCGGTCCGGGCGAATTCGGTGACATCCATGCGCTCGTCCCAGGCTTGCTGAAGAATACAGCCATGGAATTGCGCGATTAGCACCCGAGCGACCGCCTCGGGACGCAGATGGCGCGGAAGTTGTCCGTTCGCCTGAGCCTCTGATAGCGCCTGCGACAGCAATTTTCGAGGCTGGTTCAATCCTCGCCGCACTTGTTTGAGAATCCGCGGGTTGCAGAGTGCTTCGGCCCACAAGTGGATACCCAGCCGGCGCTCCTTTCTCTGTTTCGCATAGCCGAGAGCATCGTAGAAGCCCTTGACCAGCGAGTGAATAGACTCGCCCAACTTGCCATCGCCGAGCGCCTTCTTGATGAGTTCGGCTTCGCGTTGGTGGCGCTCGTCCGCCAGCTTCTCAATGATGTCGTCCTTGCTGCCGAAGTAGTCATATATCGCGCCTGCGCTGAGGCCGCTTTCCCGGATTATGTCCTCGATAGTCGTACGGTGGAGACCTTGCTGCGCGAAGCACTCAATCGCCGCGTCGAGGATCTGCCTTCTTCGGCTGTCTCTGTGCGCGTCACTTACTTTTGGCATGCTGTTTACTGATGACGAAATTATTTCCGCTCGCCGGCAACTGTCGCGACCGCAACCCGGTAGAATCCGTACCCCTTCATCTGGCTTTCGGCGGCGCCCATGACCAAGGCGCCGTACTCGATCGCGCCGAGATCCCGCGACAGTTCAATCCCGCGCGCGCGAAGATACGACGGAAGCTCCTGCGGATAAAATCCGAAAGTCCAGGGCTCGCCACTGCGGTCCAGCATCCGGGTTATGTTAGGGCTCAGCGAAAACGTAACCGAGCCGTCCAGCAAACCGCGATGGACATAAGTGAACACGATGGTGCTGCCTTGCGCACAGCTTCCAATGAAGCGGAGGGTCGAGTTAACGGACCGCTCATCAAGATAGTTGGTAACCCCTTCCCAGACGAAGACCGTCCTGCGATTACGATCGAAACCCGCCAAAGCCAGCGCATCGCCGAGCGCCTGGCGCATAAAATCCACCTCGACGAATACTTCCTGAACCGGCGGCGGCCCAGGAGTCTCTTTGAGGTGAAGCCGCTTGAACGACTGAGTGTCCCGGCAATCCACCTCGAATACCCTGACCCGATTCATCGCCTCGATCCGGTAGCCGCGACAGTCGTAGCCGGCGCCGAGCAGCACAACCTGCTCGGCCCCTTCGCTGAGCGCGTGGCGGAGAGCATCATCGATGAATCGGGTTCTTGCCACTCCCGACGGCCTGGCGCCGGGCCACCGCCAGTCGATGAACCGGCACAGGCCGGCCCGCACCGGCGGGCAATGCGAGCATCGAACGCCCCATCGCATCCAGGGTCTTAGAAACCGCACGGCCAGTTGATCGTTGAAGAGCCGCGCACCGGCCGGGCGCGTGGACTCGAGCGCCCGAAACAAGGCCATCATCTCGGCGGTGCGGCTCGCCTGGCTCTCTTTCATCGTTGCCTTATATAAAACGAAGCCTCCTTCTTTATTATCAGAAGCTCGGGTTGCGGCCAATCGCGCCTGGAGCGTCCAGCTCGTTGACCGGGAAGTGCGGAACGCGCGCGCCCCATCGATGCGCCTATTTCAGTTCAAAATTGTGAACGAGATGTATGCTTCGGGCCTGGCTTTGGGTGCTCAGATGCCGGCGCCTTCATCGAAGACTTCGTTGCGCAGCTGCGCCTGAGCGACGTGGCTTCCCGGCGGCACATCGCGCGTGAGCCACACGTTCCCGCCAATCTCCGAGCCGCGGCCGATAGTCACACGGCCGAGAATTGTCGCTCCCGCATAGATAACGACGTCGTCCTCCACTATAGGATGGCGCAGGATTCCCTTGACTAACTCTCCGCTCTCGCGAACCGGAAAGGATTTGGCTCCGAGCGTGACCGCCTGATAGAGGCGCACGCGCTGACCGATAACTGCGGTCTCACCGATAACGACGCCGGTTCCGTGATCGATGAAAAAGCTCCCGCCGATCGCCGCTCCGGGATGGATATCGATACCGGTCGCCGAATGCGCGATCTCCGCAATGATCCGGGCGAGCAGCGGCAGGCCAAGAACGTAGAGCTCATGGGCGAGCCGATGGTGCGTGATGCCGGTAATGCCGGGATAGCAGAGCCGCACCTCTTCGATGCTTTTCGCGGCCGGATCTCCCTGATAGGCCGCGTGAATGTCGGTTTCGAGCAGTGCGCGCACGCGCGGCAGCCGCGATGCGAACTCGTGCGTGATCTGAAACGCCCGGCGCGCCCGATCGGCGCTATCGTCCGCCTGCTGCGATGCGAACTGAAGCTCGCGTTGGACCTGGGGGACGAGTGAACGCAGCGTCGCATCCAGGGTATGTCCGACGAAGTAATCGATACCCTCTTCGGTAAGATCCGGCAGACCGAAATGGGTGGGAAAGAGCACGCCGAACAGCCCATTGAGGATGTTGCGCAGCGCTTCGCGCGAGGGCATCTCGTGCGCGGCCGCCTCCCGGTTCTGCCGCGATCCGGCGCGCGAGGCGTGCAACTCAGCGACGATCCGATCGAGATCCCAATGCGCGCGCGCGATCGCGCCGTCGCCGGCCTGGTCCCTGCCGGAGCTCATGCGGCGAGCCACTTGGTGTCGAAGACGCCTTCGAACAGAACGGAGTCAGGTAGCGCTCGCCGGAGTCGGGCAGCACCACGACTATCGTCTTGCCGGCGTGCTCAGGACGTTTGCCGATACGCGCCGCCACCGCGACTGCGGCGCCGCACGAAATGCCCGACAGTATTCCTTCTTCGCGTGTAAGCCGGTGCGCATAGTGGATAGCTTCCTCGTTGGTGACCTGTTCGATCTGATCGACCAATGAGAGATCCAGGACTTCCGGTATGAATCCTGCGCCGATACCCTGGATTTTGTGCGCAGAGGGCTTCAGCGGCTGTCCCGCACGCTGCTGCGTGAGCACCGGACTCGCGGCCGGCTCGACCGCGACCGCTACGATCGGCTTGCCTTTCGTGTGCTTGATGTAGCGCGAGACCCCGGTAATAGTGCCGCCCGTCCCAACCCCCGACACAAAGATGTTGACCGCACCGTCAGTATCGTTCCAGATTTCCGGCCCGGTCGTCGTCTCGTGAATGGCCGGATTCGCGGGGTTCTTGAACTGCTGGAGGAGAACATAACGATCGGGTGCGGACTTGGCGATCTCTTCGGCTTTCGAGATTGCTCCGACCATTCCCCGTGCTCCTTCGGTCAGGATAAGCTTCGCACCATAGGCGATGAGTAACTTGCGGCGCTCTACGCTCATCGTTTCGGGCATCGTCAGGGTCAGCGGAATATTGCGGGCCGCGGCCACAAACGCGAGCGCGATTCCGGTGTTGCCGCTGGTCGGCTCGACGAGTTCCTTGCCCGGTCCCAGCAAGCCGCGGCGCTCGGCGTCCCAGACCATCGCGGCGCCAATTCGGCATTTGACCGAGTAAGCGGGGTTGCGCCCCTCGATTTTCGCAAGCACCGTTGCCGGCGCGCCGTCGGTCACCCGGTTGAGTCTTACCAGCGGGGTGTGCCCAATCGATCGCGAATTGTCCTCGTACCAATGTGGCATGTGCGGCCTCCTTCTCTCCGTGGCAACATGTAATACAAGCCACAGGTGTAGTACAAATCAATCGCTGATCGGGCGTCTCAGCTCGGGCGGGCCGGCAGATGGCGCGCCAGCCATCCGCGCAAGACGGCGAAAAACTCCTCGCGCGCGAATCTTTCGAGCCATGGCGAATGTCCGCAACGCTCCCACTCGCGATACTCCAGCTGCGGCAAGTAACGCTCCAGGCTGGCGCGGATCATCCGCCCCGGATGGGGATCGTCTGCGCCGTGAAGCATCAGCACGGGCGTCTCGATCGCTGCGAATGCGGCCGGATAGACGCCCTCGTCCTGCATCCGCATCATGTCCTGCCAGGTCTCGTCGTGCGCGCGGGGGTCGCATTCCCCGCTCTCCTCGCCGGCCGCGGCGAGATCGTATGAGTAGAGCGGCTCGATAAGCGCGCCCCGCGCTCGCATCCGCGCGTCAGGGTCAGCGATCTGCGCGGCGAGGTCTTCCATATCGCGGCGTATCGGGTCTGTCATCCGCTCAGCCACGATCGCCCACATTCGCTCGCGAGCCGCCGGATCGAAGGTGCCGCATCCGATCAGCACGGTTGGTCCACAGGCGTCCGGATGCGCCGCCGCGTAGGCGAGCGCCAGCATTGCACCCCATGAATGGCCCACTAGCGCGGGCCGCGGGTTTGCACCGTTCGCGCCGCCGGCTTCGACCAACTCGTGGAGGTCGGCGACGTGACGCGCGACGGTGAGCGGCTCGGCGCCGCTGCCACGCTGGAACGGTTCGAGGACGCGAAACGAATCCGCCAGTCCGCGCGCGATCGGCGCCACATAGCCCGACGCGCCCGGCCCGCCATGCAGCACGATCACCTGCGGTCCCGATTTACCGTACCTGCGAACGCGCATGATAGTGAGGATATGCTATTTCAATTTCCCGACCGGCCGTAGCCTGGGTGGAAGCGGATAGCATGCGGCTGTGAATTGGATAGCCGCCCGCCGCCGTCAGTGGGAGCCGCCAGTGGGGGGAGCCCACCCTCAAGGGCGCGCCCTCGTCGGGTCGGAGCCTGCCGCTACTTGCCGGCCCCGGTCACCGGAATATCGACTACATCGTTGGGCGGGTCGTCGCTGCTGATACTGAGCATCGTGGTAGACGGTTGCGTAGACACCGGCGCGAAGTGAAGGACGACCAACACCGAGTGGTCTTGCGATAACGTGAAGGGGCTCGCGCTCACGCTGAACGGCGCCGTCATCTCACCGACCGTCCCGTGCAGCACACCCGGACCCCGGTTGCTAATCCTGATCGCTCTGATCGCCTCGCCGCCGATTTTCACTTTGCCGAAAGTCACTGCGGCAGGAACTTTGATCTTGCCCGGCGCCGCGACGCCGCTGGCCAATACGCCCGCGAACGGGTGTTTCGGATCGCCGCTGGTGATGATGATCGTGCCCGAGAACGCGCCGGGCTGCGTAGGCGCAGCCTGCACCGTCACGGTAGTTAACTGGCCACGGGCCAAACTGAATCGCCCCGCGCCGCCCGTCATACCCAGCGGTGCCGCGACTGCACTCGCGTCGACATTGCCGTTGAGCCTGCTGGCGCCGGAATTCCTGATCTTGAACGAGAGCGTGCGCACCGTATCGGTTCCGACGATCTTGAAGTTCAGGGTCCTGGTCGATAGCGAAAGCGTTCCGCCGGAAATGAAAGTCGGCAGCGGGGTTGGCGTAGCCGTCGGAGCCGATACAGGGGCCGGCGTCGGGCCAGGCGTCGGCGCAGGCAGGGTCTGAATCGGAGTTGGCGTCGGAGCCGACGCCGTCGGCATCCAGAGCGTGGGAACCGGACTCGGAGTCGCGGTGGATACCGGAGTCGCCGTGGCCGTGGGCGATGGAGTCGGGGTCGGAGTCGCGGAAGGAGTCGGGGTCGCCGTCGGGGTCGGAGATGGAGTCGCAGTCGGCACAGACGCCGCCTGCCGTCCCGCGACGTATTGGGCGATATCGACGCTGCCGAAGCCGGTGGCCTGATCGTATCCAACCTGCGCCGCGAATCCGGTGACTCCGTCAAAGCTGTTGTTCCCGGTGGTCACGTCGCGGACGCCGGGCGGCCCTCCCGATCCATAGAATGCGTAGTTCAGATTGCCCTGGAAGCCGCCGACCAACGCCTGCATCGCGGCCCAAATCGGAGCGGCCAGACTCGTGCCGCCGTAGCAGCATTGGAGGGTGGGAGTGCCGCTTTTATCGACGTACAAAAGCACGCCGGGAGCGCCCGCGATCATCGCTACGTCGGGCACGTCGCGCATTCCGTCGCCGGGCGTGACGCCGTTCTGGTAGGCCGCTTGGCAAAGACCGCGCTTTCCCCTCCGCCGGTCGCCCCTTGTCCGCTCTGGTTCCAGACGCTCTCGGCCACCGAGCCCTGGTCATTCCCGGAACCGCCGTATGTGGGCGTGAACTGCGTGCCTCCCACGGCCGTCACGTTGGGGTCCGCGGACAGCTCGTTGACGTTCGGACTGCTGCCGGCCTCGCAGCTTGCGGTTGTGGGGTCGAACACGGTGCCCGCTGCTCCGTCGTCGCCCGACGAAATAAACACGCTCTGGCCCTGCGACGCGGCCTGGGCGAAAGCCGAGTCCACCACGCCCCGATAGAACGAAGCCGGCGGACCGCACATACTGAAGCTCACGCTGATCGCAGCGCAGGAGCCGTCGGACACGGCCTGTTGAATCGCATCCGCGATCGGACCTTTCGACGACGAATTCTTGCCGTTGCCGATATAGACCTTGATCGGCGCGCCGGGCGCGACCGCGTGCGCCCATTCGATATCCAGTAATGCCTCGGTTTCGTCGCCCGTAATTCCCGGATCGATGGTATCGGCAAACACTCTGGTCACGGACGCGGCGCCGAGATCGAACTCGGAACTGAAGCTCGAGACTGCGCTGTCCAGGTAGTTGGAGTCCTCGACCAGCGCGATACAACTGTACCCCGAGCCGTTGTTGCCTGCGCTCACCAACGGAGCTTGGTCATAGAAGGTGTAGAAATCAGTGGGACCGAAATAGGGGCCCTGCCTGCCGAGCATGACCTCGGGATCATCGGCCTGCGAATCGGCGCTCGGCGGCGCGCCTGCATCCGGCGGCGCGGCGAACTTGCGAATCATCGGCGTCACGGCGCGGAGGTTGTCCAATCCTTCGATCCGCGCGATCACGCCGGCGAATCGGGCGGGAATCAGGGGGTCGGCGAGGTTGGCGTAAAGCCGGCCGTTGCCTGACGCCACGATCGCGCCGCCGAAGATGCGCTGCACCTGCGACACGGTCGCGGAAAACCGGATGTGGCGATTCCTTATGTCCGCGGAGACCACGCGCAAGCCCTGCGACTGGAGCCATGCCCCGACCGCGTCGAAGCCGGCTTGCGCCGGACCGAACTGCGCTGCGAACTGATTCGCATTCAGCCAGTGATGATACCGGCCGGATCGCGAATCCTGCTGATCGGCCAGCAGCTTGTCCAGCGCCGTGCGGTTGCGAAGCGCGAAGACGATTTCGAGGTCGAGCGTTTTGTCCCTGGCCGCCGGTACGAAGTTCTCGAGGCCCGCACCCGGATGATTGTCTCGCAGCGCCATGGCGCGCTCGGCCCCCGGCGCCGCTCCCGCTCCTGCCCCCAAAACCACGCCCGCTAGCAGAGTCAGCACCGCGATCCCGATCGTGACGAGGGTGGGCCTGCGCAGACGGCCCTGCCCTGTCCGCCGATGTGAACTTCCGATGGGCTTCATCTCGCCCGTTTCCCCCGCTGCCTGGCCGACTCCAAATCGCCCGTGGCGCGGCGCCGGCCGGTGGCGCCCGGCGGCCGAGCCTGTCTTTTCTACTTAGCCGGAATGCGTACGCGAGGGAAGCTATTTGTAGAGATATCTGACGATATGTAGGAATACAGCCGGAGCCGATGCCGCTATGGAAATCTATGGGGAGCGGATTTGGTCTTCCCTTTGCTCAGGCCGCGGCTGCGCGCAGCTCCCTCGAACGAGGCCCGGATGGCGGCGGCGAAATCGGCGAGGTCGGGCAACACGTCGTAATCCGCGTTGAAGCCCCAGATAGAGGTGCGAGTCGTAGCTGAGCAACGCGATGTTAAGGGCTTGATTCTCGAACAGCGGGCCGAGCGGATAGGCAGCCTGCATCTTCGCGCCGGCCATGTAGAGCGGAATCTGCGGTCCCGGCACGTTGGTCACGGTGAGATTGAACGATCGCGCCCGCGCCGCCAGACGCATCGCCAGCGACAGCAGCGTCGGCACGGTCCATTCGCTGACGGTCGCGAGCGCCTCGGCCCCCATCGCCTGACGCGATTGTTTGAGGTCGCCCGTCACTTCGCGAATGGTCTGGAGGCGCCGGCGCGGATCGGTCTCGGCGATCGGCAGCCGTGCAGCCCACGAAGCGATCCGATTGCCGAGCGTGCCGCGTTGCGCGGCCGTACGCAGGCTGACCGGAACCATCGCGCGGAAATCCAGCTCCGCGATCTTTTCGGGCGTAACGCCGCGCCCGCGCAGGAACGACCCCACCGCGCCCGCGACGACCGCCAGCACGGCGTCGTTGACGGTGCCGCCGAGCCGGTTCTTCACGCGCTTGACTTCCGACAGGTCAAACGCCGTCCAATCGAAGCGCCGATGCGGCCCGATCGGTTGATTGAAGAGCGAATCCGAGGCCGGGGAAAAGCCCGCTCCCAAGGTCTCGGTCACCGCCAAGATCTGCTCGGTCGCATTGAGCGTCGTCTCCACCATTTCGCGCGGATTGCGAATCGCACCGAGGGCCGCTCGGCCGAGTGCGAGCGGGGCCGTGATCCGGCGCCGCGCCTCCTCGCGAGCCAGCTCGCGACGCGACGGTACGGGCCGCGGATGCCACGGCGGAGCCTCGGTGATCGTGGCCTCCGGCGACGCGCTCAGCAACACCGTCCCGAGATCGACCGCCGCTACGCCGTCGATCATGCAGTGATGGGTCTTGCTGAGCGCGGCGAAGCGGTTGCCCTCCAGCCCTTCGACGATCCAGAACTCCCACAGCGGCTTGCCGCGATCGAGCTGCTGCGACACGATTCGGCCCGCCAGGCGCTTGAGCTGCTCCTCGCCGCCGGGCCGCGGCAACGCGGTGTGGCGGACGTGGTAGTCGAGGTTGAAGCGATGGTCGTCCACCCAGACCGGATGGTTCTCGACCGGCACGCGCGCGATACGCTGGCGGCAGCGGGGAATCTGATCCAATCGCGAGGCGACGTAGCGCCTGATCCGCTCGATGTCGATGCCGCCGACCGGAGTCGTAAGCGGCGCGGCGTCGAAGATCATCACGCCGGCGACGTGCATGTGCGTCTCCGGGCTTTCGAGATCGAGAAAGGTCCGGTCCAGGATGCTGAGCCGTTCGTAATTGGCCATCGCGATCGCGCGCTCCTGCCGTCGGGTGATGCGCCGGTTCTAGCAGGAAAGCCGCCGCGCTGACCATGCCCGGTGGCACAGATTTCCGACAGAAACCTAACCCGTTCCCCCTTCCCTGACAGGGAAGGGGGAACATGGCCCGAGAATCCCGGACCCTTGACTATCAGCCATCAATCCAGCGCCGCGAACCTGACGGGAATCCGTAATGACGCAAGGCGCAAAGCACGCCCACTCCATCGCCGGCCGCCATTGTGGATCCGCCGGCCTGTTTCAGATTCGCGACAGGCCGTGTTGCAGGCTCGGGACCCCGTTCGCAGCTTTGACCGCCAACGCCCCCAAAAAGCATACAATAACCATCAGTAGTCTTGCATAACAATTGGTTAAATCAGACCAGTGCGGCTGGCACGCTCTTGGCAACGCCTCGCACCGATGGCGACGCTACCAGCCGTCTCGTGCGGCTCGTGCGATCTGGTGGCCGTGAGGAGGGGAGATAGTCAGTGAAACTCGAACGCGGTTTGTCCGCAATTACGTTGTTGGCGGCGTTGCTCTGCTGGTTCGGCACGGCTTCGGCGCAAAGCGCGTCCCCCGCGGCGACACCCATACCTTCGACTTGCGACTTCCAGGACTGTGCGCCACAAGGTGCCCCGGTTGACTGCCGGACGGGTACCGAAGCCCAGCCGTCTCTCTTTGGCGTATCGGGCGGCAACTACAACAGCATCGCCAAGGGCGAGTGCTGCACGGGCACTTTTGGTGCGCTGGTCCAAGATACCGCGGGCGATCTGTTCGCGCTGAGCGCTAATCACGTTTTGGCGCGAGCGAGCAGCACCAGCAAGTCGGCCCATAAAAACGGAGCTGATTGTGCAACCTGGACTGCTCGACCTTGGATGCTGGCAGGACTCAACCGACCAGGTCGCAAAACTCTCAAACTGGGTGCCGCTCAAGTTCACCTCCGGAGCGGTCAACACTGTAGACTGCGCCATCGCGAAAGTCGAAAGCGGGGCCATGGACCCGACCGGCTATATCTTGAATGTCGGAACAATCGCCCCTGCTTCCTTCCCGGTTTCCAGCCTGGTGGACGCAAGTTACGTCATGAAGATGGGCCGCACGAGCTGCCTGACGTTGGGGCAGATCGACGCCATCGACGCCACGGGCAAAGTCACGTACGTGAAGGGCGGCAACGCGCTGAGCACGGGCGTTGCAACCTTTGATCACCAGATACTCGTTGAAGGGGCCGCTGGCACGGGGGCGGGCGCAGCCCCGGCCGCCTTTACCCAGCCGGGCGATTCCGGCGCAATTGTCCTCACCGCGCCGGCATTCACCGGTTCGGGAGCCTGCCCACAAGCGATTGGTCTCGTGTTCGCATCCAATTCCGGCGGCACTATCGCGGCAGTGAATCCGATCGATCTCGTCCTAAGTGCGCTCAAGGTCTCGCTAGTGGGACAATGTGTGAGCAGCAGCGCGAGCGTGGAGCAGAATCGGTTCTCCGCCTCGGTTGAGGGCCCAAGCGCTGCCTTGCGGAGTTCAAGGGAGCAGGTCCGCGCGGCCAAAGAGCACAACGCGGCCCGTTTGCTGAAGCTCGACGAGGTGGTCGCGGTTGGAATTGGAGCCGGTGACGATTCGGACCACGCCGCGCTGGTGGTTTATGTGAAGAACGATCCGTCCAAAGTCGGCGCGAAAATTCCCTCGCGAATTGGCGGCGTGCAGGTTAGGGTCAAGCAGGCTGGCGGAGGATTCCGCTCCGAACTGGCCTGCGGCTCCTCCCTATTCTCGCCGCCTTGACGCTCTCGCCGCCCGGCGCCTGCTTCCGGCAACCGGAAACCGGGGCATGCTGTCCTCAGCCGCGAGAAGCTGAGCCGAGAGAACGTGAATACTCATAAGGCAGGAGGCCGCATGGTTCCCGCAAGGGGCCATGCGGCCTCTGTACTTTCACTATGCCGAGCGGCGGAAGATCAGAGCCGGGTAGTCTCGACGCGGGCTTGCGCCGACACAACCTGGCGGATCAGCTTGCCGAGATGCTCAGCCGCGGCGGTGGCTTTGGTCTTCACCGCCTCGACATCGATTTGAATCGCGACTTCATCGCCCACCAGCACCCCGCCGTTATCCAGGGCTTTGTTCCAGGTCAGCCCGAAATCTTTGCGGCTGATGGTGGCCGTCGCGGAAGCTCCCACGCGCTTGTTGCCCATCGGATCGGTGATCTCCGGCGTAGGACCCGTCACGTCGAGCACGACTTCTTTGGTCACGCCGTGAAGCGTGAGATTGCCGGTAACCTTCCATTTGCCCGAGCCGGCAGGCTCGACCTTGGTCGATTTGAAGGTGATCGCCGGGTACTTGGCCACCTCCAGAAAATCGGGACTCTTGAGATGCGCATCGCGGCGGTTGACCCGCGTGTTGACCGACGAAGCATCGATCGTCACGTCGATCTTCACCGAATTCGGATCGGTGCCGTTGGCGCTGATCGTCCCCGAAGTCTTTTCGAACTCGCCGCGCACGTTTGAGATCATCATGTGCCGCACGCTGAAGGTAACGGCGGTGTGAGATGGATCGATCGTGTATTCGGCAGCGCGCGCCAGCAGCGGCGCAACCACGAGCAGCAGACCGATCGCCAATATCGTGACGGCCCCGCGTTTCATCTGATTGCTCCTGTTGTTCGGGTTTTCCAGCAGTCCCATTGTAGCGGCTTATCGTTCGCGCGCCAGCAGCAGCGCAGTCGGCTTCCATCTACGCCACGATCGCCACGATGCTGACCAGCTTGTCGCGACCGCAAATCACGCGCCGGTTCAGATCGCGTATACTCTTTCTGTTTTCTCTTCGTAGCGCCGGCCTCCGTGCCGGTGATTTTCTGTCTTCGGGGAAAGAAGGCACCGGCACGGAGGCCGGCGCTACGGAAATCGGCAATCTCAAAGCGGCGCACCAAGCCCGCGGCTTGCCCGGTGCTTTCAGTACAAGTGGCGCCCGCCGTTCAACCCGGATACATTCGCCGCTGACGAAATCGGTCTCAATCAAAAAGAGCACCGCTTTGGCGATTTCCTCGCCGCCGCCCCATCGCTTGAGCGGCGTAGCCCGGATCACGCCGGCATTTTGCTCGGGGGTCAAATCGGGCGGAGCGAGAATCGGACCCGGCGCGATCGCATTGACCAGAATCTCGGGCGCGAGTTCGAGCGCCAGGCTTTCGGTCAGCGCGATGACTGCGGCCTTGGACGCGTAGTAAGGCGTGTAGCCTTTGTACCGGGGCCGGCCGCTGGCGGGGAGCCAGTCGCTGATATTGATGATCCGCCCGCCGCCACGCCCTTTCATGAACGGCGCAGCGAGGGTCGAAAAAAGAAAAGCGCCCCGCGCGTTGGCGTCCATCGCGTGGTTCCAGTCGGCGGCGCTCGGAGCCGGCGTTTTCACGTAGGTCGAGGCCAGGTTGACCACGATATCGAGCCCGCCGAGCGATTTCACGGTCTCGGTCACCGCCGCCTGAACCTGCGCCTCATCGGTCGCGTCAACCCGGACCGTCACGGCCCGCACGCCTGCGGCGCGCGCCGCCGATGCGGCTGCTTCCGCCTCGTCGCGCGAACGACGATACGTCAACGCCAGCGCGCATCCCCGCGATGCGAGCGCCTGCGCGACCGCTTGCCCGACCCGCGCTCCGCCCGTGAGCATCGCTACCCTGCCCTTCGGATTCATCTTCGCCTGGCCGCCCTATCCTTTTGCTTCATCCCGCACTTCATCCTTCGCTTCACTCAAGCGACAGGTCAACCCGCGTGGTTGCGCCCGCTTTGATTCCGTTCGCGTTGAGCTTCGAGGGGAGCAGGAACAGCCGCGAAGAATCGACCTTCGCGCCCAGCGATTTGCGAACCGCACCGGCCCGTGCGTTGGCCAATTGTTGAAGAGCCTTGTCAGTCACCTCGGTGTTGGCGAGCAGGAGTTTCTTCATTTCGTCAGGCGGCAACGACTTGTCCATCCCAAGGAAGTTGCTCGGCTTGGGGAACTTCGCCGCCGTGTATACGCGCGCCAGATACTTGTCATATTCGGCGGGCGTCAGCTCGACCGCGTCGCCGCTTCCCGCGGCGGATCCAACGGCCTCGATCTTCTGCTCGCTGATGTGCCGCGTCAGTATCGCCTCGCGCAAACCGTCTCGATCGACGTTCGGATCGACCCGTCCCAGGATATCGACCCGGATTGCGGGCCGTTGCTGCAACGCGGCCGCGATTACGTCGAGTTTCTTGCGGCTGTCCGGCGTCAACGCGGCCAGGCCGGGAGGAAACTCGACGAACTCGAGTGACTGGCTGCCGCCCGCGACGGCGCCGATCGCTCCCGCGAGCAGACTGAATGGCGAGGTCGCCGCCCTGGCGATCAGGTTGATCAAGGTATGGAGAATGACGCCGCCGACGCTGAACTTGGGATCGGATAGGGATCCTGAGATCGGGATATTCAGATCGATCGCGCCTTTGGAATCCTTGAGCAGCGCGACTGCCAGACGCACCGGCAGATTGGTGGCGTCACGGCTCTCAACCCGGTCGCCGAAGGTAAGTCGATCGATCAGGATATGGTTCTCCGCGGTCAGCTTCTGATTTTCGAGCAGATAGTGGAGATTGAAGGTCAGCGTGCCCTTGACGATCGGGTAGCCGGTGTATTTCGCAGAGTACGGCGTAAAGCCGCTGAGTTCGACGCCGTCCGCTTTGGCTCGCAGGTCGATGAACGCGGCAGGAGCGAGCGGATTCACCGAGCCGCTGATATCGATCGGCGCGCTGCCGTTGAGTTCCGCCTTGAGCGCAAGCTCGGCGGGCGATTCGCTGTGGGTGCCGAAACTCCCTACCCGCCCGCCGATATCTTCCAACTCGGCGGAATAGTTCGGCTCGATGAAGTTGTCGGCATACCGAACATCGCCGCCTTGCAGCGTGACCACTCCGATCTCAATGTCGGCCCCGGTGGACTGCCCCGCCGGCGCGTGCGAGGGACTCGGCAACGCCACCTGTGCCGCCTGATTACCGGCGGCCGTCCCTGAAGCAGGCGGCGATTTTGGCCCGGCTGTCAGATCGCGCAGATTCAATTTGCCGTCGTGGTTCAGGATCGCGCTCGCGCGAAAATCGTCCAGAGCGATCGCGCCGACGTGAACTTCAGGCGGTCTCAACTTGAAATCGATTCGGCTGGCTTTGAGCGCGTTCCATTTCAGCAGATCGCCGCCGGTCAGTTTGTCGAGCAACTTGAAATGGCCGAGGGTGGCGTCGCCGCGATAGGTTACTTGAAGGCCCTTCCGCGCGCTCTTCAGACCGAGCGCTCCATTCGCGGTCAAGGCGGCCCTGGCGATGGTGGCGTTCAGCGCGCTGCCCACGTAGGGGTCCGCAGCCGCAAGATCGAGATTCACCGTGCTCACGCGGAGCTTCGCCTCGAGCGGCGCGATGGCCGCGGTGCCCGAAACCGCGAAGCCGCCCTTCGCGAAGCCACCCTTATCGCTTAGCGTGCCGTTGAGGTCGAGCCCGATTGGTTTGGCGAAATCGTCCGACACGTCCTTGAGCCTCAAGTTCAGCGGGCTCAACGCGAAGATGGCCGGCCGCGCGGTCGTATCGTCCTCGAACCGTGCTTCGGTCTTCTCCAACGCGACCGATTCGACTCGATACCGCCAAGGCTTCTCGCGCGCACTCGCGGCTGCGGGCGCCGGCGCCGCTACGGGTGCGCTCGCCACTTTGGCGACTTTGGCAACTTGAGCGGTTCTGGCAACTTCAGATGGTTTCGTCGCTGGGATTCGCGGCGATCGCGCGAGCGCGGCGAGGTTCAATGCCCCATCGCGCTGGCGCCGCACGAACAGGTGGATGCCATCGGCGCGCACTTCCTTGACGATCGCATTCCGCGCGGCAAGGTCAATTTGCCCTATCGATATGGCCAGCCGGTTCCATCCAATTGGCCGTTCGCCGATTGGGCGCTCGGCTCCGGACCCCGCGCGAGCATCAAGCGAACGAACGTCGAGATTATCGAGCGCAACGGTCGCAGGCTCGATGTGAAGATTAAAGCGGCCGCTCGCGAATTCCGAGCGGAGCTTGCCGTGCACGCTCAATTTTCCCGCCGCCACGTTGGCCGCCAGAAACGGCTGCACGAATGGCGCAAGCGCCGGCAGGTCGATCTGTTCAAGCGCGACCTCGGCATCGGCCTGCGATTGCGCCAGAGCGAGCGCGCCCTTGATAGAGATCGCACCGCCTCCACCGAGTTTAGCGCCCGTCTCGAACGAGGCCGGCGTCTGACCGTTCAGCCGCAAGCCTTTGAGGCTGACGCCAAGCTCTTTGAGCGCCGCAACCGCGGGCGGCGAGGCCGCGTTGTCGGTGAGATTCAGCACACTGCGGGTGAGTTGGAACGACTCCAGCGAGACGTTCGGGCGGGGGACCCGCCTTAGGGAGCTTCGCGGGCGGCGCAGCCGTAGATTGGCCGGCGCCGGGCGACCGGTTGCCGCCGCCCATCAGCGGCGTGAGATTCGTCGTGCCATCGGCGTTGAGCGCCAGGTTCGAGGTCAGTCCGTCCAGCCGGATCGTATGCAGATGAATCACGCCGCCCAGCGGTTCGACGTCGGTCAGCTTCACCTCGCCGTGGGCGAGACCGAGCAGCGCGGCGTTCGCTCCATCGCGCACCTCGATTTGATCGAGCGCCGCCGCTCCGTTCAGGCGGATTACCGGTTGGTTTTCACCCATCACGAAATGGATCTGCATGGCACATGAAAATGTCCCGCCCGGAATCTTGAGCGGCAGCCGCACCGGCAAATAGCCTGCGTAGCGCGCCAGATCGAGCCGATGGATGTTCAGGTCGAGCTCGGACTCCGGCGGAGAGCTGAAAGGCCTGGCCTTGCCGCCAAGCTTGAGCGGACTGCCATCGACCGTCATTTGCAG
This sequence comes from uncultured delta proteobacterium, assembly GCA_963793115.1. Lineage (GTDB taxonomy): Bacteria > Desulfobacterota > Binatia > Binatales > Binataceae > CAVVMA01. The sequence continues at coordinate 180,249 of CAWBYV010000017.1, read as the reverse complement.
CAACGGCTCGACGAAAACATTTACGTCGGCAGGAAGATTCGCGATGAAGGGAATTCCGAGCTCGACGTGCTCGATCGCGTGCTCTTTGCCAAGCACCTGATCGTCGAAGCGCACCTCGCCATCGTTGAGCCGAATATTCGAGACCGCGAACCGCATCGGCTTGCCGGGGGCGGCGGGAGCGTTCGGCGCGGCGCCTTCCATCAGGTCGGAAAAATTGAAGCGCTGTTCGGCAATCCGGACGATATGAATCGACGGCCGGTCGATAGTGACTTCACGGACAATCGGGGCGAGCCGGAAAATCGAGGTCCACGAAGCTCTGATGCCCACATGGCCGATGTCCACAAAGGGCCGGGCCGGATCGCGATTGCCGATATGCAGCTTTTCAACGTTCGAGCCTGAGCGTGTAAAGGTTAAATCGAATCCTGCCAACGCTGGCGGGACGATGGATCGCCGCCGCGACTTGCACCCTCAAGACATGGCCGAGCAGGATCGGCACACCAAAATAGGCCAGCACCTCCAGCGCGAGGGCCGCTATCACGGCGACCTTGCCGGCCGTGCGCATTCGGCGCGAACGCAAGAATTGTAGAATGCGGGTGAGCCACATATACCGACTCGCACACTGGTCGCGATAGTTATCGCGTGAGCATGCCGGCGTCGATCACGAACTGCGAGCCGGTGACGAATCGGGCCTGCGCGGAGGCGAGAAATACCACCGCGTTCGCGACATCCTCCGGCTCGATCCAGGGCACCGGAATAAGATTCCCGCCCGAGCGTTCGCGCGATCTCATCGCGGCGTGCGGCCCTCCAGCGCCGCCAGACCGTCGTTCATGGGCGTGTTGACGCCGGTGGGATGAATCGAGACCACCCGAATTCCGTGCGGTGCAAGCTCGATCGCCCACGACTTGGTCAGTCCGACCAGTCCCCATTTCGAGGCCGCATAATGGCTGAGCCGCGCCATCCCGCGCAGCCCTGCGACCGACGAGTTGTTGATGATCACGCCCGACTTGCGCGAAATCATCGCGGGAATCACGCTCTTCGCGACCAGCCATGCCCCTTTCAGATTGATGTCCAACATCGCGTCCCAACCCTCCTCGGTCAGCTCGTGAGCGAGGCCGTAGGCGCAGATGCCGGCGTTGTTGAACAGGATATCGATTTGCTCGAACGTCTCGATCGCGCGTGTCACCGCGGCGGCGGTTTCGTCCGCGCTACGAACGTCTGCAATTAGCCGGAGACCGCGCACTCCGAGCCGCTCAACTTCCACGATCAGCGAGTCGAGTTCCGCGGACGTTCCAAGTGCGTAACCGGGATATGCCAGTTGCGTAGCCACATCCAGCGCGGCCACGTGAACGCCGTGGCGGGCGAGCGCGAGCGCAGCGGCGCGTCCCTGGCCGTGGGCGGCGCCGGTGATAAGCGCAACTTTGCCCTTCAGATCTTCGTACACGATTCCCTTTCCACGCGGCTTGCCTTCCTACGCTACTCACTTGGATCGGAACGCGAAGAGATACTCGTCCAGATCGATCCGCAAGGCATTGTTGAACACGTTGGTCGCGATCATCATTCCGCCGAAGGCCGTTAGCTCGACGATCTGCGCGGGGCTCAAAAACGCAGCCAGGCGCGCGAATAGTTCATCGCTGACCCGATTCGCATCGACGGCGAGCTGGCGGCCGTAGTCGGCCAGCGCGCGTTCGGTTTCGCTGAGCACGAGCGCGTCGGGATCTTCACCCGCTTCAACCAGAATCCGGCGGAAGAACGTGGAGCAGATCAGGCAATCGCTCTCGGTCGAGATAGCGTGGACGAAAAGCGTGGTGGCGCGCGCACCGAGAAAGCGCGCGACCGAATCATGCATCGGATACCAATTCATCAGGACGCTCAGCGCCAGCGGCGAATGGGCCAGCGTCTGTTTCATGTTGGTCACGCGCCCGTGCGCAAGGCGCTGGCGATTCAGCTCCTCGCGCGCCGCCGGCTGCGCGTCCTGGTCCGCGATTGGTGGTATGCGAGCCACGTATAACCTCCGCGTCACCTATTTTAACCGGAATTTCCATTTTGAATCCTGATTTATCAAGTGATAAATGCTACCAGCTATGGCGCTGCGGTGCACAAGGCAGAAAGCCAGTTCCGATTACGATTCATTGACATGTTAGCCCCCAATGTCGTTTCCGACCAATCTGGTGGAAATCGGCCAGACTGATATTGCGATGTCCGATCGCGTGAGCCGTAGCATCAGAAATTTGCGAAAGAGTGACGCCTGCCTTGGAGAGGCAAGATGGTTGACCGAAGGTGGAATTCGAGCCTCGCCAGAGCCGAAGCAGCGCGACTGATCGCTCCAGGCGTTCTGGGTTTTTACACCCAAATCGAAGCGACCGAGGTGTTCGCGACTCCTGATGGGCAAAGTTCAGCCGTGAACGTCTTTTCGATCCTGGTGGCGGAGGATCGCCTCGGAGCGGCGACGCAAGCGCCGCGATATCTAAACCCCTCGCGCATCAAGCTGAGGACGTTAAGAGGTTGGACCTTTGGAGTCACACGATACACCTTTCCAATCACAGACCTAGCGGAAGTGCTCGAACGCCTCTGCGAGGCTGGCGAGTGGCGGTCGTCCGGCAAACCGCTCCAGGTCGGCAAACTCGCGCCTGTTCCGAGGCAGTTTGTGCCGCCCGACTCACTCAGCGAGGTTCCTTGGAATCGGGTTCTCAAGAACAACTTCTGGAACGGCTCGCATCTACTGGAATGGTCTGACTCGCAAAAAGTCGCGCTTCAGCCGCTGTTTGATGATCCCCGGCGTCTGCAAGAGCTCTCAGATGCTGTTCGGAAATGTGTTCCGATCGGCTTAGCCGGCTTGTCGGATCGGCTCGGCAATATCGTTGTACAGTTGCCCGTCACTGCACTGATCGCTAAGTTCAAAAGGCTCCCGGGCTCTGGCTACTTTGCGGTCGAACTGGCGTGGCACCGAAAGGCGACACCGCGCCCGTTGCGCGCGACGTGCGCAGTAGAATTCGACAGTGCCATTTCCGGGTACGTGTCATGCACCGTCCAAGCGCCTGAGACCCCACTGCCAATGCTGCCCGGACAGGGGTTGCACAGAGGGATTATCTGGGACGATCAGCATCAAATCGTCCTGGCGGCAACGGCTCCCAGCAGCTTCATCAACACGATGGTGCTTAACGTGCAGGTGTCGGATCCTGAGCCTCGCATCTTCACGACCGAAAAAGGCACGAGTCAGCACCGCGTCAGTTTGGTGAGTAGACCCACGAGCCGCGTGATTCGCGAGGACGAGGACGCCGACAGCAGCGGTCGGACTCGGCGACGGATGTACGCCAGCGAGGTATCCCGGCTGAAGGCGGAGCGCCGTTTTGTCCAGTACAATCCCCAGCCGGGCAAACAAAATGCCGAGCGTGAGAAGGCGCTAAAGGATCTTCGGCTTCTCATAGATCAATACGGCGAAGAGGGCGCGTGGCTCTGGGATCCGTATCTGAGTGCGCGTGATATTTTGGGGACGCTCTTTTATTGCAAATACCCGGATGTTGAGCTTCGGGCGCTGACCGCGGCCCTGGGCACCCCGGGTCAGCCTTCGTCCGGTAGTGGGGCGAGTTTCATCGAGCTGGCAACGCACGGCATTTAAAGATGAGCAGAGTAATCTGCGGGGCCTTCGGCTCGAATATCGTGCGAAGATCGGACCATTCGGCTCGGGTTTTCACGACAGATTCCTCATCTTTCCTAGGGCCGAACGCGGCGCGCTCGCGTGGTCGTTGGGAGCGTCGGTAAATAGCCTGGGGAAACAGCACCACATTCTGCAGCGGGTCGATGACGGCCAGCAGGTGATGGATGCGTTTGTCGAGCTCTGGGACCAACTCGGCGGGCCAGAGCACCTTGTGTGGAAGATTCCATGAACAACGGCGGTGACTTATTGCTGATGGTGCTTCGCGACGCCAAGGAGCCAGGTGAAACGTTGGCGCCGACTGAACTGCTCGCCGCGGTCGCTAGCGAGAAAGACCCCCTCCGGGCGCTTTCAGACATTGACCGAGGCAACGCTCTCTACGCAGCGTTCGAAAGGGAATTTGGTTTTCTACGGTATGCGAGGGCGGCAGGGGAAGCGTTGCTGCGGACGGGAAACCGGGAGCGGTGGGTAGCCTTAATGCGTTGGGTAATCCGCGAATTGCGCCAGTGGCGAAGGAGCGAAGACCCCGAACTCCGCAAGCTCACAGCCCTTTTCATCGCGACGCAGTCTTGCGATTGGGACGATAAATTCTGGAGCGGGCTTCCGGACGATCTTGGGAACAACGTCGATCTCGCCGACGCGCTGGAGAAGACGATCGCCGCTTCCAGGGTCGAGTTTGGATTCCGGGGAACCGCTCCCGTACCAATTTCGGAGAAAGAAGTCGTCGATGGATTCAGGCTGGCCGATGCGCAGGGCGACTGGGTTGGGATCGCTGAAAAGTGGCGCCTCTTGGAGGGCGGCGCGTTTCCGAGCACGTTCCAAACACAGACGGTGAGGTGGCTATATCGCTTCGGCTTAGACCACCTCGTTCGAGCCTTGGACAGCGTGCGTCAAACCCCATTCGCGATGCAGGTGGCTGGCGCACTAACCGTCGAGCAAAGGCTGGGCTTGGCAATCGCGAGCGATAATCCATACATCCAGTTCAGTTGTGCGCAGAAAACGCTTTCACATTGGCCGAAGCAAAGCCAATTGCCCCTCAGAGAACAGCAATTCTTGACCAACTTGCTTCTAAAGGTTGCGAAAGAAAGCGCGAGGTGGAAGGCATGGATGGAGGTCTTCAACTCCTATCCGTTGCGCTATCCCGCCCTCCAGGTCGCGTTGGGAAACGCTTTAGCGGTCGCCCCGGAGTCTGCTGTGGAAGCCTACGTCAGCTCTATACGCCTGCACTCGACACGCCTGCACTCGACGCCTGGGGAAAGCCGGCGACACGTCGCCGAATGCCTACGAGCGTTTCGAGGAGCGGCAAAGCGAGAGCGCTGCAGTATGCTGTGGACTTGCGCTTACCAGCGTTGGTCGGCGTGGCGGTTCGATTTAGACAGGCCCGGCAAGTACCTGTTCGACATCAGCCGGTCCGAGCTCGACTACGCCGTCGTCGCTTATGCGACCGAATGCATGGGCGATGCCGGAAGAGGTCAAGCTTTGGGCGCAATCTGCAACGAGCTTAGCGTTCTCGACAATAGGTGGTATGCATCGCTGCAGGATTGCGTTACCGAATGGAACCGCCTTCTTTCGCAGTTCCAACCATACGCTCATGCCATGTCCGCCATTGCCGCTGGAGAGGATTGGCTCACTGAGAGCAAAATTTACCGGCCTTTCGACGAGTCCAAAGAGGTATATCTAAAGATGATGTTCAGCGTCTGAGGCATACGCCCATGCGGAAGGCGCTGGCGATTCAGCTCCTCGCGCGCCGCCGGCTGCGCGTCCTGGTCCGAGATTGGTGGTATGCGAGCCACGTATAACCTCCGCGTCGCCTACTTAAACCGAGAATTCTTCTTTGCCAGCCTCAGGCGAGCCTCACGCTCCCGCGGTCAGTTTGCGGTCTGAATTGCGGCGTGCTGGCGAGCGAAGAAATTTCCTAAGCATAGGGTACCTCTTTCGCTCGGATAGGGGCGATTTTAGTCGATGAAGGAAAAAAGAAAAGGGCCGGATTTTCTTCCATCCGGCCCTTGAACGACGACGCAACAGACCACGTCAGTTCACCCAGATCGCATCTTGTCGTCTGTCATCGATCCTTGCGTCCGTTTACGAGGTGTGCCCTTCGCGGCTTTAGCGGTCATCGCCTCGTTCGTCTCCTCGTGCCGTACAGTGCCGGCGCTCGCGGTCAGTTTCCAAAGTCCCAGCTCTCCCCAGCGTGATACCGTCCCAGCACGTTCTTCGCGATCAGGATCCTGTGGACCTCGTCCGGGCCGTCCGCGAGCCGCAGCGTCCGGGCGGCCAGGTACATGGCGGCGAGCGGCAGGTCGCCCGAGACGCCCGCCGCGCCCCACACCTGGATCGCGCGGTCCACCACCCGCTCGTAGGCCGCCGGGACGAAGATCTTGATCGCCGAGATGTCCGTGCGCGGGTCGGCGCGGCTGTCCATGCGCTCGGCGCAGTGGATGGTCATCAAGCGCGCCGCCTGGATGTCGATGTAGGAGTCGGCGATGAACCCCTGAATGAACTGCTTGGTCTCGAGCTTGCCGCCGTGCACCTCGCGCATCGTGGCGCGCTCGACCATCAAGTCGAAGGCCCGCCACATCTGGCCGACCGAGTTCATGCAGTGATAGACGCGTCCCGCCCCGAGACGATCCTGTGCGGCCTGATGGCCCGAGCCCGTCTGGCCGAGCTGGTTACCGAGCGGCACGTGCACGTCGTCGTAGACGATCTCGCAGTGGTCGCTCGGCCTGCCCAGATCTCGACGCCGCGCACGATGCGAACGCCCGGCGTGTCCTTGGGCACGATGATCTGGGTCATGCGGCCGTTGTCGTCGCCTTTCCCTTCCGTGCGGCACATGACGATCAGGAAGTCGGCGCGAAACCCGTTTGAGGTGAACCATTTGTGCCCGTTGATCACCCACTGGTCGCCCTCGCGGCGTGCCGTGGTCTTGATCGAGCGCGGATCCGAGCCGGCCGAGTCGGGCTCGGTCATGGAGAAGCCGGACTCCATCTTGCCCTCGGTGAGCGGCACCAGCCACTTCCGCTTCTGCTCCTCCGTGCCGTACTTGAGCAGGATCTGCTGGTTCCCCGAGTTGGGCGCGACCACGCCGAAGAGCGCCGCCGCTCCCATACTGTAGGCCAGCACCTTGTTCATGTACGCATGCTCGAGGAAGCCGAGGCCGGCGCCACCATACTCGGGCGGAAGATGTGGCGCCCAAAGGCCCGCCTGCTTCACCTTCTCCTTGATCGACTCCCGCAGCTCCCGGCCGCCGCGCCGCTCCTCCTCCGTCGCGCCGTCGCGCCACCCCGCCCAAAGCTTCCGCTCGTTGGGCAGGATATCCCGGTTGACGATCTGCGCCGTGAGCGCGCGGATCTCGTTGATCCGGGGGTCGAGCGTCGGGATGGGTTTCACGTTCATATGCATGGTGGCCTCCTCTGTGGGCTCAAGCGTAGCGCGGCGCCACCGCGGTCAAAACTTGTCCCGCTCCCTTGGGATCAAAAAACCTGATTTAGACTCGCACCGGCGCCAGGCGGTTTGCAAACGAAGTTCGAGGCCGGGTTTGAGTCCAAAGGGCATTTCACGCTGCCGCGACGGGCCAGTTCTGTCTCGCGTTCGACGTAAGATGCCCTGCCGCTTTCCCGACCGAGTTTTCTCGCACGGCTCGGCCAGGTCAAGGCCCCTGCCTTCGTGATGCCCCGGCGACGCGGATGCGCCCGATATGATCGCGATCGCCGACCGGCTCGCGGCAGACACTTCAGGCGCAAAGCGGGTGACGATTCGCGATGCGGCTCAGATGCCGAACCTGGAGCATCCGTCGGAGTTCAACCGAATCGTGATGGAGTTCCTGACGCCGCGGCTGTGAGCGCTGCTCAACCCTGCGCGATCACGTGCGCGATCGCGCTCGCCGTGGTGTGCGTAATGCTGAGGTGGAAACCGCTCACGCTTCTTGATCCGGGCGAAGTCGGCGGCCTTGCCCGACAGCACGATCGCCGGCGCATGGCCGCGCTCGCGCACCACCTCGATATCGCTCCATCCGACGTGGCGGTTCCATCCCGTGCCCAGCGCCTTCATCGTCGCTTCCTTGGCGGCGAAACGCGCGGCGTAGCTCTGGTAGCGGGCGCGGCCGCGCGACTCGCAGTACGCAATTTCGCGAGCGGTGAAAACCCGGACCCGAAAGCGCGCGCCGGTCTTCTCCCGCTCGATCGCGGCGCGCACGCGGTCAACCTCGATCATGTCGATACCCGTGCCGCGAATTTCCATCGCGATAGCGGTCGGGACCGGCCGTCAGCCGGTAGCGGCCCGCAACTCCCTGAGATGAGCGAGCGCGACGGCGACCATCTGCTCGCCCGATCCCGCCGCGACCCGCGCCATGTCAACTTCGTACCCGCCCTGCGCGTAGGCCTCGCGGGTCGGTATATAGAGGATGAGATCGTTGCAGTAGCCGGCCACGAAAGTGTGGGGGAAATCGGGGTTCGCCTTGAGCGCGAGCCCGAGCTCGACGAACGGCTCGCCGGGCAAGCCGACGATTGCGATCTCACCGATACGCGCGACGCTAATCTGGGTCGCGAGCTCGCCGCGCTCCGGATTGACGCGGTGATCGCGCAAATTGATCCGCTCCAGATTCTCGATCGCGCCGAGCGCCGTCTGGGCGCGCTCGTGCTCGGCGCGCAGGCGGGCGAGCCGATACTCGCCCCCTGGATGGCTCGTGAGCGAGAGCGCGGTCTGCTCGACGTAAGCGCGGGCGATCGCGAGCGCGGCGCTGAAGTCCTTGAGCCGCAGCGTCAGCGGAATCCTGTGCGCTGCGATCTTTACCTCGGTCATTTCCGGCGCGCGCGCCAGCGCCTCGAAAGCGGCGCGTCCCATCTCGGTCCCCGCTTCGCGCGCCGCCTCGAAGGTGCCGCGCCTGCGCGGGTCGATATTGCCGGTCGCGCCGTTCAGGAAAATCGAGATCGCGCCGCGACCCGAGGCCGCGCCGCTGCCATGATCGCGCGCAAGCCGCTCGACCTCGTCCTGCGCGAAGCCGGGATAGTCGCGCGAGTACTGAAGATTGTCTTCGCAGAGCATCACGCCGTGGCAGGCGTAGTTCAGCACGAAAGCGAGTGCGCTGCCGTCATCGCGGTAAACGCCAAGCGCCTTCACCTCCGGATCGGCGACGCCGGCGTAATTCGGGAACAGGCGCGTCTCACCGCTCGGGGTGAGCAGGCGGCGGTTGGCGCCGAGCGCAAAGCGCGCACCCGCAACCCTGATTCGCGCGGGCTCGAGATTACGATTGGCCGCCAGGATCGTCGCCGCGATTTTGCGGGAAGGTCGAGCTCCCAATCGAGGTCGCGATCGGGGGCGGGCTGCGCGCCGGGTTTGGGCGTCGCGAAGATATTGAAGGCCGGCCCCGAGTGGGTATGGGTCGCGCCGACTATTATCGCGCCTGCCGGGATGTCGCACTCGGCCGCGACGCGCGCGCACACGTCGTCGGCGATCCGGATTCCGATACCGAGCAAATCGACCCCGACGATTGCAAGCTTGTTTTGCCCGGCGGCAAGCACGAGCGCCTGCACCGCGAGATCGTCGTGCACGCCGGCGGCGCGCCCGGTTCTGCCGCCGTATCCCGCCATCGCGAGGCCCAGCCTCGGCTCCAGCTTCGTTCTCGCGGCGCCTGCCAGCAGCATCGGGGTTCGGCCGCCGTCAGATCAAACTTTCAGGCAGATCGAACATTCGGATAAATCGGATTCTCATGCGGATAAATCGAGCCTTCATGACGGGGCGCGGGCTGGCGAGACCTCGAGCACGGCGCGATCGATCCTGGCGCCGGCCAACTCCCCGGCGTTGGCGGCGACCTTCTCAACCGCCGCGATTATTTCGTCCACGTCGCTCTCACCGCCGAGCAGGCATTCGTGCGGAATTGCCACCAGCTCGTGCCCGAACAGGCGCTCCGCGACCGGACACTCTTGCGCGGCGTTCGCCGGCACGGCGCCTGCCGGCGCGCCCGCCATCTCGCACGCGCGCCGATACGCTGGAGCGTCGAGCGGAAAGAGCTGCGAGCGATACACCGGCTCGTTGCCGATTCCGCACGGCACGCCTTCGGCCTGCAGCGCGCGCAGAAAGCGGTTGCGCGAGACACCCAGCGCTTCCGGGTTGACGCGAAACAGGAAGGCGTAGACTACCGGCCGGGTCACGCGCGCGTCGGGCGCGAGTGGAATCAAGCCGCGGATCTTCCCGAGCCCCACGCGCATCCGATCGGCCATCGCGCTCTTGAGCTCGATCTGCGCCGGCATCCGCTCGAGTTGAGCGAGCAGTACCCCGCATTGCCATTCGGTCATCCGGTAGTTCGCACCCAGGATCGGCGCGTCGAAGGTCTCGGTGGGGCGGCGCCGCCCGCAGTTGATCAGCGCTTGGCAGCGCTTCTCCAGTTCCGGATCGTTGGTCGCGATCAGCCCGCCCTCGCCGGCGGTCATCGGCTTGGAGGACTGAAAGCTGAAGCACCCGAGGCGTCCCCATCCGCCGACGCCGCGGCCGCGCCATTGCGCGCCGGGCACATGCGCGCAGTCCTCGACGATCGCGATCGAATGGGCGCGCGCGATCTCGATCAGCGCGTCGAGGTCGGCGACCGTCGCGCCGTAATGGACCGGCACGATCGCGCGGGTACGCGACGTGATCAGGCGCTTGACCGAATTCGGGTTGACGCAGACGCTCTCGGCGCGCACGTCGGCGAAAATTGGCCGCGCCATGCAGGCGACGGCGGCGTAGGCGGTGGCGCAAAACGTGATCGCCGGGACGATCACTTCGTCGCCCGCGCCCACTCCAAGCGCCTTGAGCGCGACTTCCAGCGCGCTGGTGCCCGATGAGGTAGGAATCGCGAATCGCACGTCCTGAAACGACGCGAAGCGCGCCGCGAATTGGCTCGCCTTGCGATTAGGCGACGGAAAGCCGCCCCAGCTTCCTGAGCGCAGCACGTCCTCCAACTCGGCGCGTTCGCGCTCGTCAAAGATTGGCCATCGCGTGAAAGGCCGGCTGCGGACGGGCTGGCCGCCGAGAAGCGCGAGTCTCGCTGGCATCAAAGTTTCCCCTCTTTCTAGTTTATAGCGCGCCGTCGCCGGATTGAAAACCGCGCGCGCATCGCGCTACTGCTTCGGATCGGCCAGCGTCAACGAAAACCGGGAAGACCGCGGGAGGAATCGAATGGCGGATCAGTTCAAGCATCACTATGCCCAGATCCATCATGCAGAAATCGGCGAGATCAGGATTCATTACGTGCGCGAGGGCAAAGGCACGCCGGTCATTCTGATCCACGGATGGCCGGGGTTTTGGTTCGACTGGCATCTCAACATCGGCGAACTCGCGCGCCGCTTCGACGTGATCGCGCCCGACCTGCGCGGATTCGGCTACTCCGACAAGCCCGACGTTCCGCCCGAGAAGGGCTACACTGACGAGGCTCACGCGGCGGACGTGATGGGGCTCATCGGCGCGCTCAAGCTCGGCGTGGTGGATATCGTCGCGTACGATATCGGCGCGATCGTGGCGCAGTCGTTCGCGCTCAAGTATCCGCGCGCGCTCCGGCGTCTCGTCCTGTTCGATCCGCCGTACCCGGGAATCGGGATGCGATGGTTCGACTTCGCGCACATCCAGGAGACCTGGTATCAGAGTTTCCATCAGTTGCCGTTGGCGGAAGAGTTGGTCGGCTCCTCGCGGCGCGCGACCGAACTGTACATCCGCCATTTCCTGTCGCATTGGTCGTGCGACAAGAACCTCTTCAGCGACGAGGAAGTCGCGCAATACGTCGAGGCCTTCAGCCAGCCGGGCGCGTTGCGCGGAGGATTCAACAACTATCGCGCGTTTCGGCGGGCGCCCACCGCGGCGCTGACGCCGGGCTGGACGATCGAGCATCCGGCGCTCGTGCTGTGGGGCGACAGCGACCCGATCATCCCGGTCGCGTGGAGCGACAACCTAAAGGATTACTTTAAGTATCTGACGTTCAGGAAACTCGATCGCTGCGGGCACTTTTGCCAGCGCGAGGCGCCGGAAATCGTGAATCGCGAGATCGCCGGGTTCCTGGGAACCTAATCCGCTCAGGAACCTAACCCTCCAACCCCACAGGGGCCGCACCGCGATGCGGCCCGGCCCCGAAAAAAAAGACCCCCGCGTTGCGGAGGTCTTAAATGGGCGGATGCGTCCTTGAGGTCGCCCAGCCTTCACCGTTCGGACGCTTAAGTTTTATTACGGATCGCGACCGAACCGGTACTCGCTACAGCCCTTGTTCATAGGCGAACTCGATGCTTATTTCAAGGGGCGACCGCGCCCAACGGGGGAATCGGTGATGAAACAAAGCATTTGGGGATTCGACCTCGGAACCGCGTCGGTCGGCTTCGCCGTCGTGGAGCATGACGAGGAAACCCCCGAGGGGAAAATCATCCGGCTCGGCGTCCGAATCTTTCCCGAGGGTGTCACGGAGAAGACCAAGGAGCCGCGCAACCTGGAACGGCGCCTGGCCCGCCTTGCCCGCCGCCAGTTCAGGCGCCGGCGGTGGCGCAAGCGCGATCTGCGCGCCGCGCTCGTCGATGCCAAACTTTTGCCGCCATCCGAACGCGAGCCGCGCCCGCACCAGGCGCGCGCCGATTTCTTCCTGAGCAGCGAAAAGGGGCGCGATCCCTATGAACTCCGCGCCAAGGGAGTACACGAGAAGCTTGAGCCTTATGAGATCGGCCGCGCGCTCTTTCACCTATCCAAGCATCGTGCCTTTATGGGGAGCCGGAAGCTCGATCCATCCGAGGCTGGCGGTCAGAGGCAGGCGCGGGACGAAAAGAAGATCAGGGGGGAAATAGACTCGCACAAGGCAAAAATGGGTGAGCGTTCGCTCGGCGAGTACTTGCAGAAAGAGTTCCCCGGTCCAAAAGGACGCAAACGTGGCCACCATTTTGGCCGCGAGATGGTCGAGGAAGAGTTCGACCGCATCTGGAACGCGCAGAGCAAATTTCACCCTGCGGCTCTGACCGACGAGCTTAAGAAAAGATTGCGCCAGATCATCTTCTTCCAGCGCCCGACGTTCTTCCGGATGAAGACGGTCGGCAAATGTGACTTGGAACCCAACGAGGACCGCTGCCTGAAGGCCGACTGGTATGCCCAACGCTTCGTTATGCTGCAAATGCTCAACAGCATCCGCCTTTCCGGCGAACGCCCGCTCTCCGGGGAACAACACGGGACGATCCTCAGCCGGGCAGAAGGGAAGGCCAAGGTCAAATTCCAGAGCCTCAGGAAGGCGCTGAAGCTGGAAGGCGATCTCTTCAACTTCGAGCGCGGCGGAAAGAAAGACATGCTCGGCAACGCCACCGAACAGGGGCTACGGAATGTATTCAAAGAGGCTTGGGACACGCTGCCCGTGCGCGACAAAATCCGCGATGAAATCGCCGAGCGGCTGTGGCACGTCGAGTACCGCCTCGTCGGAAACAGGCGCGCCGAAATCCGCGATCACAAAGAGATCGCTGCCGAGCGCGAAAAGTTCGTCCGCGACGCCAAGCGCGACTGGGGCGTCAACGACGAGCGGGCCAAGGCGTTGTCGGAACTCGGCCTTCCCGACGGACACGCGATGCACTCCAAACGCGCGATCCTCAAGATGCTGTCCCACCTCGAACAGGGCCTGCGCTACGATGAGGCCAAGGCGAAGGCCTACCCTGAGCTGACGCGCACAAATGCCAGGGCGGATCGCCTGCCGCCGCCACCCGAGGTGCGGAACCCAACGGTGATGCGCACCCTGAACGAGCTGAGGAACGTCGCCAACAGCCTGCTTCGCGTATACGGCCGCCCGGACCTGATCCGGGTTGAACTTGCGCGCGATCTCAAGCTGCCGCGCGAAAGGCGGCTCAAACTCATATACGGGCAAAGAGACAACGAAGCGGAGCGCGAGGAGGCCAAGAAATGGCTCGCCGAGCGCAATCTTCCGCCGAGCGGCCTCAACATCGAAAAACGCCTGCTCGCGAAGCAACAGGGCGATCGCTGCCCATACACCGGCAAGGCCATCACGTGCGAAGGGCTATTCCAGACCGGCCTTTTCCAGGTCGATCATATCCTGCCGCGCAGCCGCTCTTTCGATAATTCATTTGGCAACAAGGTCGTGTGCGATCGCGACGCCAACGATGAGAAGGCCAAGCGCACTCCGTACGAGGCATGGGGACAAACGGATCGCTGGGCGGAGATAATGAAGTTTCTCGAAGACCTGAAGGAGCATGCCCGGTTTCCCGACACCAAGATCGATCGCATCAAGACCGAGGACTACCCTGCCGCCGGTTCCGAGGAATTCACCGAACGCCAGAGCGTCGATAACGCCTACGCATCGAGGCTCTCCCGCGATTACCTCTCCACGCTGGGCGCTAAAGTCGAACCGGCAAATGCCCGCGCCACTTGGACGCTTCGCCACCTCTGGGGCCTCAACGAAATCCTGTCGGATTCGCCCGAGAAAAACCGCGACGACCACCGCCATCACGCGATCGACGCGCTGGTGGTGGCTCTTACCACGCCTCGCTTCATCAAGCGCGCGAGCGAATTTTACGCGGCTGGCGCTCGGCTCACGGGTGCGGAGCGTACCAGGGAACAGACGGAGCGCTTGAGGAAGCATTTCGAGGAGCCGTGGAAAGCCATTCACGCCGACGCCGGGCGCGCGGCGAATGAAATCATCGTTTCCCATCGCGCCCAGCGCAAAATTTCCGGCGCGCTCCACGACGAAATGCCCTGGGGCGATACCGGAGAGGATGCCGTCAAGGGACGTACCACCTATCGTTTTTACACTCAGCGCAAAGACGGAAAACGAGCGCGCAAGCCAATACAGCCTTCGCTGATGAAGGCCGTCGGACCTGACGGCTCCGCATTCGTCCTCACGAATTCCAATCATCACATGGTCATTTACAGGAATGTTTCTGGCGAGCTCAAATGCCAAGTCGTAACTATGTTCGAAGCCGCGAAGCGGGTCTCGGAGTGTATTTCGCGTAGGGAGCCGGCCACGATCGTGAACCGCATCCCCGAACAAGGCGCGTGCTTTCAGATGTCGGTGTGCATCGGCGACATGCTGGAGCGGGCAATTGACGGAGAGACAACCTATTGGGTGGTCAAGTCGGTCTGGTCAAACGGCCAGATAACGGTTCAGCCCCACAACGTAGCACGAGATATCGGGCAGACCAGTCCCCAGTTTTCGACGCTGATCAAAGAAGGTGCGCGCAAGGTTATTATCGACTACGCGAGGGGACGCGCCCTGTACGCCCATGATTAAACGCACCATCGAAATCTCAAGCGGCCCCACCCGCCTCTCCGTCCGCAACCGCCAGCTCGTTATCGACCGCCAAGGCCGCGAGCCAGCGACCGTCCCCGCCGAGGACATTGGGCTGCTGCTGGTGGACCACCAAGCCGTTACCTATACCCATTCGGTCTTTACGTTGTTGGCGGAGATGGGCGCGGCGGTCGTAATCTGCGGAGGAACGCATCTGCCGGACTCGATGCTCATGCCGATCGCGGCGAACACGGTACAGACCGAGCGGTTTAGCGCCCAGATCGCCGCCGGGGCGCCGCTAAAGAAACAGCTCTGGCGCCAAGCCGTCGCCGCCAAGCTGGCGAATCAGGCCGCCGCCCTCGAGGCGGCTTCGGGGAGCGATGG
This sequence comes from uncultured delta proteobacterium, assembly GCA_963793115.1. Classification (GTDB taxonomy): domain Bacteria; phylum Desulfobacterota; class Binatia; order Binatales; family Binataceae; genus CAVVMA01. Next base: position 164,992 of record CAWBYV010000017.1, on the reverse strand, counting down.
CGGGCTGCGCGCGATGGCCGGGAAAGTCCGCTCCGGCGATCCAGAAAATCTTGAAGCGCAGGGCGCGCTACGCTACTGGCCGCGCCTGCTTGGCCGAACATTCCGCCGCGACCGCGAAGGCGATCCTCCCAACAACCTGCTCAACTACGGCTACATGGCGATGCGCGCGGCGACGGCGCGCGCGATCTGCGCGGCGGGGCTGCTGCCGACGCTCGGCATCCACCATCGCAACCGATACAACGCCTTCTGCCTTGCCGACGACATCATGGAGCCCTATCGCCCGATGGTCGATTGGAAAGTGGTCGAACTGGTCCGTGAGAACGTGGCGCCCCGGATGCTCGGGCGGGAGGAAAAGGCGCGCCTCCTCGGCCTGTTCAATCATGGAGTGCGGATCGGCGGACGCCAGACCCCGCTACTGCTCGCGCTCCACGCGACGGCTTCATCGCTCGCCCGCTCCTTTGCCGAACGCCGCGCGCAATTGCTCTCCCCGGAGGGATTGCCCCTGCCAGAGGCCGAAGCCGCAGGCCGAAGCGCCAATCCCGAGTTCGCTGAGGAAGATGGCATTGCATAACCCTACGCGCCTTTCCTTTCCGGGATTTCCTTCGGCAAGCCCAGGGCAGGTTCCCGCGCGGCAGCCATCTCCGTTCGGCGGCATTCAGGGCTTCGGCGCGGGAGTGACGATACAAGGAGGTGGAATTCGCCGATGCCTCAGCCTAGATATCAGCCGCTGGGATGGCGAACCTTGTGGGTGATCGCGCTTTTCGATCTGCCGGTGCTGACTCCGCATCAGCGCCGGGCTTACACGCGCTTTCGGAAAGAACTCCTCAACGACGGCTTCTCGATGATGCAGTACTCGGTGTATCAGCGCCATTGCGCCAGCCCCGAAAACGCGGCAGCTCACACCAGCAGGATGGGGACGCGGGTGCCGGCAGAGGGCGAGGTCCGGTTTATCGCAATCACTGACAAGCAGTTCGGGAAAATTGTGACTTTCGTCGGGAGAAAACGGAAGGCCGCCGTGCCTTCGCCCGCCCAGTTGGAATTTTTCTGAGGCGCCAGGGCTTGGAAAGGCCAACTCTTCCAAGCCCTTAGAGGCCGCCTAGTGTAGCGAGTACCGGTTCGGCCGCAAACCGCAACGCTTGGTTGAACGGGCAAATAGGGTGTTACAGTGTAGCGAGTACCGGTTCGGCCGCAAACCGCAACGACGGCTCCCCGATGTGGCTGCTCCCAGCGAGTGTAGCGAGTACCGGTTCGGCCGCAAACCGCAACAGATACCGGAGAATTACCGGGCGCAGATTCAGTGTAGCGAGTACCGGTTCGGCCGCAAACCGCAACTCTGGTTCATCTGCCTAGCTTGACATCGCCAGTCGGTTCGGCCGCAAACCGCAACGACCAGCAGCCGGGCGACGTCTCCGTTGGAAGTGTAGCGAGTACCGGTTCGGCCGCAAACCGCAACTGAAAGTTTGTTTATGCGCTGGAACGCCGCAGTGTAGCGAGTACCGGTTCGGCCGCAAACCGCAACTAAAATGGCTTCAGGCCACTACAGGTAGTAGTGTAGCGAGTACCGGTTCGGCCGCAAACCGCAACGGATTACCCATCGACGTATCGACCCGGTTGAGTGTAGCGAGTACCGGTTCGGCCGCAAACCGCAACCCCTTCTCAACTGTGCCCGCGACGGTAGTAGTGTAGCGAGTACCGGTTCGGCCGCAAACCGCAACGTAGGCCTGGAAATACCGATAGCCGAGGTTAGTGTAGCGAGTACCGGTTCGGCCGCAAACCGCAACAAAGCACGCCACAGATCATGCGTCGGCAACAGTGTAGCGAGTACCGGTTCGGCCGCAAACCGCAACGAGGAGCCTAGAGTGGGCTCACGAGCTTTAGTGTAGCGAGTACCGGTTCGGCCGCAAACCGCAACTGCGGCAGGGAAACGGTCAGGCTTCCGGCGAGTGTAGCGAGTACCGGTTCGGCCGCAAACCGCAACTGGAGTACGCGACGCATCAGTACGAGGGTAGTGTAGCGAGTACCGGTTCGGCCGCAAACCGCAACGATGAACTTGAAGGGGGCGAGCTGGGCGGAGTGTAGCGAGTACCGGTTCGGCCGCAAACCGCAACGGCAATATCCTCCAGACCCTCCAGAGCGGAGTGTAGCGAGTACCGGTTCGGCCGCAAACCGCAACCCGCGCGTTCGGGTGGCCGGAGTGCTATGTAGTGTAGCGAGTACCGGTTCGGCCGCAAACCGCAACACGTCGCTGGTTGACCGCGCACGCGGTTTAAGTGTAGCGAGTACCGGTTCGGCCGCAAACCGCAACGCGGCGCGAACATCACGCATAACGCTGACGAGTGTAGCGAGTACCGGTTCGGCCGCAAACCGCAACCCACTCCTACGCCGACCCCGACGCCTACTCCAGTGTAGCGAGTACCGGTTCGGCCGCAAACCGCAACGGGCTACTCGATCGCAGCGACCACTTCTGCCAGCGCGAGGCGCCGAAGATCGTGAATCGGGAGATTATCGGGTTCCTGGGATAGCCCCCTCACCCTCGGAGCACGCGCCTAACACTTCAGGAACCTAACCCCTGGCCCCTTCCCGATTCGGGAAGGGGAACCGGATTCGCCATGAACTGATCTCCCCCCTCCGTTTCGGAGAGGGGCCGGGGAAGAGGTCCTACTTCTTCTCGAGCACGCCCAGGATATCGATCTGCGGATGGCCGTCGAGGTTGCCGCGCAGCGCCTGCATGAATTCCGCCAGGTAGGGCGTCTTGCCGTGAGCCTCGAATGCGGCCTGATCCTTGTAAACCTCGTAGAAGAGAAACACGGTCGGGTCGGGGACCGAGCGATAGCAGATATAGCTCTCGGTTCCGGCCTCGCCGCGGACCTTCGGCACCATCGCACGGCACGCTTCTTCCAATATTTTTTCGCTGCCCTGCTTGGCCTTCAGCCGGGCGACCACGGTTATCGACATCGCTTGCTCCTCACCTGATCTTGGAAATGCATGCTGGTCTTAGCGGCAGCGCCGGGGATTTGCAAGCCGCTTCGTTCAGTGCGACATCTGCGCGGAGAGCAAGTATGCTGTAGGAAAACTGGATGGGAGATCGGTATGCCGTCATTTGATTCAGACGGAGTCGCGATTCACTACGAAGAGCGCGGAACTGGAGCGCCGGTGATGCTGGTCCATGGCTTCGCCTCCAACCTCAAGCAGAACTGGGAGCTCACCGGATGGCTCGATTTTCTGTTCAACAAACTACCGCGCGATCGCGATGGATTGCCGGGGACATGGGCAAAGTGCCAAGCCCCACGAGCCGCAAGCCTACGGCTCGGAGAATATGGCCCGCGATGTCGTGCGGCTGCTCGACCATCTCAAGGTCCCGCGCGCGCTGCTGATGGGCTACTCGATGGGCGCATGGATCTCGCTCAAGGTCGTGCTGTCCTGGCCGGAGCGGATTCGCGCGGTGGTGCTGGGAGGGATCGGCGGGGCCGCGGGCGCGGGCTCGATGGCCGACCCGCGACGGCGCCAGGTTATCGCGAATGCTTTGCTCGCCGAGCGCGCCGAAGACGTGACCGAACCGATACCACGGCAGTTCCGGCAGTTCGCCGAGGCGAATCGCAACGACTTGAAGGCGCTGGCGGCCTGCATGTCGGGCGATCGTCCCGCCCTCGATCCGGCGATGCTGGGCGCGATTCGCATGCCGGTCATGATCGTGGTCGGGACCAAAGATGAGTTGGTCGGCAGCGCCGAGCCTCTGGCCGCGGCGATCGCGGGCGCGGAGATGGTGAAGCTCGAAGGCCGCGACCATCTGAACGCTCCAGGCGACAAACGCTACAAAGAGGCGGTCACGCGCTTCTTCGCCGCCGCTCCGGCCTGACCGGCGCGGCCGGCCCGGTTTTACTTGATCGACGGGAACGCCAGCGGGCCGCGAACGATATAGGGCCCCGAACCGGGCGGATGCGGCAGGAGGTTGAGCAACACGCCGAAGTGCCGCGTGCCGGACGAGGTTGGTTCGAGCGTCACGGTCAGGTCCACGATGCTCTGGAGGAGCAACGGCGCGAGCTGAATCGTTCCGTGCGCGTTTACCGAAAAGTCGGGGCCGTGGCCCTCGAGTTTCACGACCTCCAACACGCCTTGGTCCATCTTGAGCGTCGCGGCCGCTTCGTCGAGTCCGATCGGCGGGATCGCGGGCCCCAGGCGCACGGCCAGCCGCTTGCCCGACAGTTCGACCGCACCTTTGCCGGCCAGCGCGTTGCGGCCGTCGATCTCGATCGACCCGTCACCGGACAAGTTCCCCTGCGCGAACCGGCTTAGCGGCTCGAAGCTCGCCAGCGATACGTCGTTGGCCGTAAAGCTTACATCGGTGGCGCCGCCGCTCTCGCCGAGGGTCAGGCGAATCCAACCGTCGCCCGGCTTCGCGCCGTCGCGCAGCTTCGCGGCGATCCGGACTCCGGGCCGTCGCAAGAGCAGGGAGCCGATGGTCGGCGAGACGGTAACGTTGGGGCTCTCGATCAGCGTCGATCCGTTCGCGGCGCCATCGGCATAACGCAGCCTCACCTCGTCGAGGCGCGCTCCAAACGGAAGGTTCAGATGCTGTGCCTGGTAGTCGAGGCTGAGGCCCGACGGCGCGAGCAGCGAGGAAATCGCGTCGCCATAAGGAAAATCGGCGACCAGAAACATCAGGAACAGAACGAACGCGAGGGCCGTGTAGAGCAGCGGCTTGCCGATCACCCGCCTGGAACGCAGGTAGCCCAGCAGCTCAGCCACTCTTGCCGATCGCCACGCAAGTCATCTGCACCTCGAATGAGGTGGTGATCAACTGGGCGCGCTTGATATGGAGATCGGAAACCAGCACCGGCACCGGGAGCGTATTGATTCCGTAGAGCGTGTCCACTACCTCCGGCAGGCTCAGCGCCGTGAGCGCGATCTCGACGTTGTGCTGAACCAGATCCTTGGAAATCTTCTGGTCCTCGCCCGGCGTAATCGAGCTGACCTTCACGACGCCTACGGTGTCGGTAAGTTTGCCCTCCACGGCTGAGAACAAGGAGAAGTCTTTGGTTTGCCGCACGGTGCGCTTCTCGGCGGCCGCGACTTCAAGACGGAGTTGCCGGTATTGCTGGACCATGCGCCGGACTTCGGAGATTTGGCGCTCACGTGTTTCGGTCCGGTCGCTCAGGTTCTGGCGCAGGCCTTCAAAGGGCGAGTAGACCAGATTGTAGGCGAGAAACACGGCGATCAATGCGCCGGCGATCTGCACCAGGATCTTCTCGCGGGGTTCGAGCCGCTCGTAGCGCACCCGTGCGCGGTAGATATAGGGCCCAACGTAGGGCCGTGCCCGCTCGGCGTACGGCTGATAGAACGAACTGGCGCGTTTCGCGACCCGGATCGCGATATGCTCGACTCGCTCTCTTGCTCGACTGGCCATCAGTCTTTCACCGGTAGTGCGCTATCGCCGATGGTGGCGCTCAGATGGAAATCGACCTTGCCCGAAGTGCCCGTGACCTTGGCGTCGTCAACCTCAATATCGCTGAAGCGGCGGCTCTTCGCGAGCGCCTTCTTGACCTGGTCGATAGTGCCGAACGAGTCAGCTTCGCCGTCGAGCTTGACGGCTGCCTCTTCGATCTCGATATCGGAAAATTCGACCGGCAACTGAGGCGGAAGCGCGCTGGAGAGCGCGAACAGGACCTCAAGCGGCGCGCTGCGCGCGCTGCCGCCGCCCATCAGCTTCAACTGGGTGCGCATGTTCGCGTTTCCCGTGCGCAGCGCGGCGATAATGTCGGCCGGAGGATGAGCGCCGAGCGCCGGAGCCGCGATCGAGGCCATCTGCCGGTCCAGGGCGTGCAGGCGGCGGATGCTGCCGACGGTCGAGATAACCGCGTGAACTACCAGCAGGCCCGCGAGGCCGACCGCGAGCAGCGCCGAGGTGTAGAGCGGGGCGGCGTCGAAACTGCGGCCGCGAAAAGCAAACTCGTCCTGGCGGAAGTTCAGCAGATCGATCGAGTTGACCGGCGCTTCGCCGAGCAGCATCGCGATACAGGCGCCGAAGCGCAGCCAGTCGCCGGGAAAGCCTTCTGAAACGCCAAGGCTCTCCAGCGCGCCGCCGTCGCGCACCGCAGCCGCCAGCCCGCCGACAATCTCGCTCTTGACCTCGGGCATCGAAGCGGCCGGACCGGCGATCAGCAGGTCGGGCGGCTCGAATTCCGAGCCGTGCGACAGCAGCGTCTGGCGCGCGGCACTCACGATCATCGAGGCCACCCGCGGCGAGAGGCCGGCATGGCCGTTGGCCTCGAGGCCGGCCGCCAGCGTCCGCATCGCGCGCGGCGCACCGGTTGGATCCAGCAGCACCAGCGACGTGCGGGCCTGATCGATGCTCATCACAAGATGGGCGACCGGGCCGTGGCCGTTGCCGTTGCCGTTGCTCCCGGCAGACGAAGCGCGCGTAAGCAGCTTGGCTAGCGCCAGCGCTCCGAGCGTCACGATCTTGGGATCGAGGCCCGCCCTGGCAAGCAGCTCGAGATGGTCTTTCAGGTCGCTCTTGCGAACCACCGCCGCAAAGACCACCGTGCCTTCCTCATCCTCTCCGGTTCGCGTGAAGGCGGTTGAACGCTTCGTCGGTCGGGAATGGCAGATGCTCTTCGAGCGCGAATCCGACCACCTGCTTGAGCTTGCGCGCGTCCTTGAATGGCAGCGTCAACACGCGATGGGCAACCAACTCGCCGGGGATCGCCGAAATTGCGACGTTGGGTTTGCCGGCCGCGGCGAGCAGGCGCGACACCGCCGGCGCCATGTCGGCTTCGTCCACCGTGCGCGCATTCTCGAAAGTCCCCAGCAGCCGGAACGAGTCCCAGGAACGCTCGGCCACTGCCGCGCGAACCTGCTCTCCGGCCATCTCGAGGGCGAGAACTCTCATCGCCATCGGGCTCTGGCTCCTTTAGTCCTCATGCCATTGCAGAAGTTGTGACGGACCGTTGCCCTGGGAATGAAGCACCGTCGCGAAAACCAGCTTGCGCGTTCCGGCATAAGAACCTCGGCCCTCTATAGTAAACAATTTACTACGGGCGATGAATGAGCCCCCCGCCAGGGCGGTCATCGCCTCGTTCGGACCATTGGACTGGCTCTCCAAGCGCGCCGCCAGAAACTGGTCGAGCAGCGAGGGGCTGGCGGCCAGATCCGGGTCCAACGAGACCAGCACCTCGGGCGGCGCCGTATACATGTTGACCGGCGGCAACAGGTTGTCGGCGGTGGGCGCAGTGTTCGAGAAGACCGTCAGCACGCGGCCTAGTTTCATGAAGGTCTGGTCATCCACGCCGCGAATCATCCTGAGGTCGCCGATCGACGGCATCGAGCCGTTGCGCGGGGCGTAGGGCGGAAAGAGACGCATATAGTAATCCGCCTCGGCGCCGGTCGGGCCGTCGGTGACGCTGTCCGGATCGAGCCAGTCGATGATCGCCGGGATAAGATCGATCGACACCCCGATAGTAACAAACAACCGCTCGAGAACCGGTTCGAATTTAGCATTCTGGGTGCCGTCCGGGTTGACCAGATAATTAATGTCCAGTTTACGCTCTTCGTCCACGATTGATACTGAGGCGGTCCCTCCGCCCACCGCAATCGCGGGATAGGGCATCGACCATTCCTGGTTGAGCGCCTCGACCTGTTCGTCGGTCTGATTCGCCTGTTGGCGCGAATGCTGGGCCAGCAATGCGAGTCCGACATTCACCCCCGAGCGCGCCAGATAAGCGGCGCGAAGCTCGTTGGCCTGATTGGCGGCGGCCCGATAACCAAGCATCGCCGATGACGTGAAGTCCATCACCGTGATGGTCATCAAGGCGATTCCCATCATTGTGGCGAGCAGAGCGATGCCCCGTTCGGTCTTGCGTCCGGTTCTCATCGCTGTTGCAACTGGGGAGACATCGGCACCGTAACCTGGGTGGAGAAGTCCAGCGGCCGTCCGCCCCCGCCGGCCATTTCGAGATCGATCGATATCGCCTCGGGCAGCGGCAACGGGCTGGCGGTGTCCTGGGAGTTCCAGCTCTCGTTCCAAATCTGTCCGTCGAAGTAGCGTATATGCAGCGCGAGCACATTGTCGGCCAGCACCGTCGAGAGGGGCTGAAATCCTCCCTGCGGCGGCACCAGGGCGCTCTGCTGCGTGCGCGTCATGAGAAACCATCCGCGATGCTTCGGATTGGGCTGTGCCGAGTAGCTGACCAGCTCTTCGGTGCCGAAGCCAAATAAGGAACGGTGATGGCCGCCGCCCAGGGTCGAGATGGTAAGGCCGTCGATCGCACTGCCGGACTGCATGTGGCCGGTTCCTATCAGCAGCATGTTGGGCTGCGGGTTGGGAGTGTTGGGAATGGCGCGGACCGCGCCGCAAATCTCCTGGCTCATCTGCGCCATGAGCGCACGGCCGGCTTGGTTGGCGTCGAGCCGCGCCTCCGCATGGATCTTGCCGTGGCCGACCACGTTGAAGGATTCGGCCAGCATCGCGAGGACCATCGAGAGAATCACGAGCGCCAGCATCAACTCGAGCAGCGTGAACCCCGCCGCGCCTTCGATGTTCCTGCGACCTCGCATCGCGGTCATGGCTGCGTCTCCGGCGGGTTGGGATCGTGAATGAATTCGATCAGGTCGAAGCTGTCGGAGAAAGCCGGTCCGTAGAATACCGTGATCGTGACCTTGTGCACGTCCGGGAACACGCCCGACTTCGATACGGCGCGGCGCCATTTGAAATTCGGATACTTGCTCCGGTACATCTGCTGGAAATTGCCCGTCCGGCTGCCGAGGTTGGGAAATCCTTCCAATTCGGCCTGCGTCATCAGAGCCTGCGCGAGCAGCGAAGCCCGCGACAGGTCCTGCGCATGTATTACGCTCTGCAGATCCTGATGATCGAGTGCGAGCAGCGCGACCAGAGCGATCGACAGGATAGCCACCGAGATCATCACTTCGAGCAGCGTGAAGCCGCGCGAGAATGCGCCGCGCTTCGTCACCGCCGCCGCGCAGGAATGCGATTGCCCACTCATCGCAATATCACCCCGGGGGACGGGCCGACGTTGGCGTCCTGGATCGCTACCCGGCCGGTAAGTGGATTGAAGCTGAGGGTGAAGACCGTTCCCGAATCGTCGATGAGGTGAACGAAGGTCGCGTTGACGTAACCCTCGGGATAGAAAAAACAGTTCGCGGTCCCGCGGGTCATCGCGCCGGTACCCTCCACGATCACGTCGCGCAGCCGCACTCCGGCCGGCAGCATGACCGGGGCGAAGCCGGGCTCTTTGTCGGGCGCAAAGACCGGCTTGATCCCGTAGGGATCGAGCCGCGACACGGAATAAGAATCGGTGTCGATATCGAAGCTCAGCCGCAGCACGACCTTGTCGGACATGGCGCGGCTGTAGAGATACGTAGCTCGCCCGGCGAGCCGGCGGGCCTCGCTCTTGAGATGTGCGCTGCGGATACCGCTGAAGCGCGGCAAGGCCATCGAGATGATCAGGCCGATGATGAACAGGACGATCGCGATCTCAAGCATCGTGAAACCGCGCGGAGTGCGCATGGCACGCCCCAGCCGCGCGCGAGCGCGGACCAGCGCGGCACGGATGCGGGTCGAGAGAGACACGCGAATCGCGTCGATCACTTTATGGCTTGCACGTTATGACTTGCACGCTATGGCCTGGCTACTGCTGGCTCGCATCGATGTCAGCGTTTTTGCCCTCACCGCCCTCGACACCGTCGGCTCCGTAGGATTTCAGCGTATAGGTGTTGCCATCACTCTGGTAGAAATAGGGTGTGCCCCACGGATCGGTCGGCACGCGCTGGATATATCCGCCATCTTCGTAGTTGGTCGGAACCCGGCCGCTCGACGGCGCCGAGACCAAAGCCTGAAGACCTTGGTCGCCGGTCGGGTAGTTGCCGTTGTCCAGGTAGTAGCGGTCGAGCGCGGTCTGAAGCTCGTGCAGATCGGCCATGGCCTTGACCCGCTTGGCCTTGTCGGTGGCCCCGCGCAGGCTCTGCACTACGATAGTCGCCAGCAACCCGAGGATCAGGATTACCACCATGATCTCGATCAAGGTGAAACCGGCCTCGGTCTCGCGCCTGTCTCGCATCGCGCTTACCTCCTGGACGAGAGCGTCACTGAACAAGCTGATTAAGCTGGAAGATCGGCATCAGGACGGCCATCATCATGAACAGGATAACACCTGCCATCACGATGGTCATCACGGGTTCGAGCAGGGTGGTCATCTGGGCGAGCGAGGCGGCGACCTCGCGTTCGTAGGCGTCCGCCGCGCGGTCCAGCAATCGCTCGAGCTCGCCCGCGCGCTCGCCGACCCGGATCATTTCGATCAGCAGGGGCGGAAAGAGCTTGCTGGCCGCGAGCGTCTGGCCCATCCCGTGACCCTCGCGGATTTCGTTGCGCGAGGTCTCGACCGCGTCGCGCATCAGGCCGTTGGTTATCACCAGCTTCACTGCGTCCAGCGCCGGCAGCAGTTGCACGCCGCTGGAGAGCAGCGTGCCGAGCGTGCGGGCGAAGCGGGCGCAGATAGTCCGCGTGATTGTCTGGCCGACGTACGGAACCCGCAGGATCCAGGTATCGTAAAACCGGCGGCCCTTGGGGTTCGTGAAGGCCCACACAACTGCGGCCACCATGCCAGCCACGATCAGAGCGAGCAGCCACCAGTAGCCGGTCAGGATAGCGGAAAGCAGGATCAGGAACTGAGTGGCAAGCGGCAACGCGGCTTTGTTCTCCTGAAAGATGGTGGCGACCTGCGGCACGACATAGGTGACCAGGAAGCCCATGATGGCCGTGCCGACCAGCATCATGATCGCGGGATAAGTCAGCGCGCCCTTCACCTTGGAGACGAACTCGGCCTGATTTTCGGCGTAATCGGCGAGCCGGTCGAGCACCGTTTCGAGCGCCGCGGCCTGTTCGCCCGCCCGTACCATGCTGATGTAGAACTCCCAGAACATGCTGGCCTGGCTCGCAAACGCGTCGGCGAGCGAGGTACCTTCGCGCACCCGCTCCCGCACCTGCGAGAGCATTTTCTGCATCGTGCTGCGGCCCGACTGGTCGGCCAGAATGCCCAGCGCATCGACCAGTTGTACGCCCGCGCCGAGCAAGGCGCTTAGCTGGCGCGTCATCAGGGTGATGTCAGCTTGCGGGATGCGGCGGCCGAACGCGGGCAGCCACTCGCGGAACGACTTCGAGCGGGCGGCCGCCTCTTCGGTCACGTCGGTCGGAAAGACGCCCATCCCGCGCAACTTGCCGCGCGCAGTTCGAGGGCTGTCGGCGTTGACCACACCGCTGACCGATCGGCCGTTGCTCGACAAACCGCGATAGGCAAATACCGGCATCCTCGTCCTCTACCCTGGCGCGTCCATGCCCCTGCGCGGCCAGTGAACCAACTGAATCATACTATGAGGCGGAAGCCTCCGACATCCCGGCGGCCGATCGAAGGAAACCGGGCTCCGGCGCCGCGGAGGCCGGGGCTACAAAATATCTTCCTGGGTGATGCGCAGCAGCTCTTCAAAGGTGGTCTCGCCCGCCAGAACCCGGTCCGTACCGTTCTCGCGCAGCAGTTTCATTCCTTTGCTGGTACACGCTCGCCGGATGGTCGAGGCGTCGGCATTCTTCATCACCAGCCCGCGAACGTCGTCGTCCATCACCATCAATTCGTGGATCGCCGTACGTCCGCGATAGCCGGTAGAGCGGCAGTTCTTGCATCCTTTGGACGCCGCCCGGTAGACCTGTCGGCCGGCAATATCCCCCGGCCTGAGGCCCACCCGGCTAAGCTCGGCCGCAGCCGGCGTGTAGCGCTCGCGGCAGTTCGTGCAGAGCACGCGCACCAGGCGCTGCGCGATCACGGCCAGAATCGAGGATGACACCAGGAACGGCTCGATACCCATGTTGACCAGGCGGGTGAGCGCGCCGAACGAGTCGTTGGTGTGGATGGTCGAGAATACGAGATGGCCGGTCAATGCGGACGTGATCGCGATCTCGGCGGTCTCGCCGTCGCGGATCTCGCCGATCATTATCACGTCGGGATCCTGGCGGAGGATCGATCGGAGTCCGCTTGCGAACGTCAGATCGATCTTGGGATTCACCTGCATCTGGCCGATGCCGCGCAACTGGTATTCGATCGGATCCTCGACCGTGATGATGTTCTTCTCGGGCGAATTGATCCGGCTGAGCGCCGCGTAGAGCGTGGTCTCTTGCCCGAACCGGTCGGCCCCGTCACCAGGATGATCCATGACTCTGCCGGATCAGCCGGTCGATCTTGCCGAGGTTGTCGCCCGAGAAGCCGAGCTTGTCGAGGTTGAGATCGACCAGCGCCTGCGCGCGGTCGAGCAAGCGGAGCACGATCCGTTCGCCGAAGGCGGTCGGAATTACCGAGACCCGGACATCGATGTCGCGGCCGGCAATCCGAAGCCGAATTCTGCCGTCCTGCGGCAGGCGCTTCTCCGCGATGTTGAGTCCGGACATGACCTTGACCCGCGACGTGATCGCGGGCTGAAAGCGCTTGGCCGGCGAGAGCAGGTCGTAGAGCATCCCGTCCACCCGGAAACGCACCATCAACTCGGTCTCGAAGGGCTCGATATGGATGTCGCTCGCGCGATCCTTGACCGCCTGCGAAAGCAAACCGTTGACCAGCTTGATGATCGGCGCAGCGTCCTCGGACTCGAGCAGGTCGAGCGGCTCCGAGGCCAGCTCGCTCGCGACCCGATCGAGCCCCACGTCCTCGAGGTTGACCATCAGGTCCTGCGCAGAGGTGGCCGAGGCGCGGTCGTAGGCGCGGTTGATTGCCTCGGCGATAACCTCGGCGGGCGCGACGATCGCGTTGATCTCCTTGCCGAACACCAGGCGCAGATCGTCGAGCGGCTCGTAATTGGCCGGATCGGCGACCGCCACCGTCACCGCATTGGCGTCGCTCGCGACCGGCAGCAGCTTGTTTTTTTTGGCGTAGTTGATCGGAACTTTGAGCAGCAACTCGGAATCGAGCGCGTGCTCGTCGATATGGGCCTGGAAGGGCAGGTGATATTCCTGGGCAAGTGCGCGCGCGAGGCGCTGCGGCTCGAGCGCGCCCATCTCGACCAGCACGTCGGCGATTTCCTGACCGGGCTTCCTCCGCTGGCGCGCCTTGTCGAGATCCTGCTGCGAGATCCACGAGCGATCGAGCAGGATCGACTCGAAGCTCTTACGCGCTGTGGCCATGCTAACCCGCTTGTCCTTGCCTGAAGCTCAACCGCTCAAGCCTACACGCAAATGCGCTGCTCCGCTAGAAGCGTACAGTTCAATTAGACACGATAGCATAAGTGACCTGCAAGTGCGCTGATGCGCGTTTAGCAGAGTCCATTGGCCCTAATAGTGCGCCGTTTCGGGCACTCCCGGGTTCACCCCGTAGCTGTAGCCACTCCCTTCTTTCTGCGGCATCGCGTGATCGGCCTCGCCCCAGGATCCGAGCCGACCGTCGATGAACTTCAAATCCAGAAAGCGACCGCTGTCGCCCTCCTTGGGCGCGGTATACAAGAGCGCCGCGGTTAGGTCGTTGGTGTTGGCCTTCCGCGCATAGCTCCATACCTGGACGTGATTGTTGACGTAGTTCCTGATGTCGGGCTCGCCCCATTGGTCGTGAACGTCGAGCGAGCTCTCGCCCGGCTGCAGATCCTTCTCCATGTGGGAAGCGCGGAGCTCGGTGTGAGCGCGATAGACCAGACCGCACCCCCCGATTGCGATCGACATCAGGAGAACACCTGCCACCATGCGTGCTTGCGCCACGGACGGTGATTGTCGCGGCGCCCCCGGCTCTTGTCAACGCGGCATCGCAGCCCGTCGTCCAAGGGGCGCGCCGCTCCCGTGAGCCGGATGGAAACAAACGCTCTCCTTTATGCTATAAGACGGCGTTCCCTGAACCGGGAGGTCCCGATGCCGCAAGGACTGAAGCTGGTCAAAGGCGCGTCGCCCAAGCTCACCCTCGTCTACGGTCTGCGCCTGTTCGGAGGCAATACCGTGGCGGGAATCGAGGACGCGAAGATTTTCCTGAATGAGGGCAACCCGGCCCGGGTCACGATGCATCTCATCGAGGGCACCCGCGCCCAGGTCAAGCGCCAGTTGATGCGCAGCCTGGACGCATTCTTTGAACTACTCGACGACGAGAAGTAAGCGAATCCCATCTATCAATGCTCATCTGTAAAGGAGATCCGCAATGGATTTGAAATTCGTGAAATATGAAAAGCGCGGCCACCTTGCCCACATCACGTTGAACCGTCCCGAGGTGATGAACGCGCTGCATCCGCCCTGTCATCCCGAGATGGATTCGGTCTGGGACGATTTCGTGGCGGACAAGCAGATGTGGGTCGCGATCCTGACCGGTGCCGGCGAAAAAGCGTTCTCGGCCGGGAACGATTTGAAGTACACCGCCGAGCATCCGGAGCAGTTTCGCGGCGGCGGCGAATCGGCGATCCGCGCCAAGGGCGGCTTCGCCGGGATCACCTCGCGCTTCGACATCAACAAACCGATTATCGCGGCGGTCAACGGATTCGCGCTCGGTGGCGGATTCGAGATCGCGCTCTCGTGCGACATCATCATCGCCGCCGAGCACGCGCGCTTTGGATTGCCGGAGCCGCGGGTCGGATTGCTGGCCGCGGCCGGCGGCGTCCATCGGCTGCCGCGTCACATCCCGCTCAAAATTGCGATGGGAATGATGCTGACCGGCAAGCAGATCACGGCCGCCGAGGCCCATCGATGGGGAATCGTCAACGAGGTCGTGCCGCTCAAGGACCTGATCGCGACCGCCGAGCGATGGGCCGCAGAGATCTCGGAGTGCTCGCCGCTCTCGGTGCAGGCCTCGAAGGAAGCCGCGATGGGCGGGCTCGGGATGCCGCTTCACGAGGCCATGGCGAAGCGCTACGAAGCAACCTCGAAGCTGTTCCGATCCAAAGACGCGATTGAAGGGCCGCTCGCGTTCGCGCAAAAGCGCAAGCCGAACTGGTCGGGAGAATAGGCAGACTTTCTACTGGCTATTGGGGCTGGCCCGGCTACCGGCCCGCCCCTGCCCTGCTTCGGGCTCTCCGTTCCGGCGATATGCGCTTGCGTTCGCTTTCGCCGTCCAGCGGCGCAGGCTCGCGCCAGATCAAAATGAAAGTGAAGCTCAAGAAGGGCGCGGGCGAGTATTTCGAGGAAGGGATCGAGCCTCTTCAATCAGGGCCGCTTCTTCGCTTGTCACGAGGCGTGGGAGGAAGTCTGGAAGCAGGCGCGCGGAGAGCAAAAGCTCTTCTACCAGGGACTCATCCAGGCCGCGGTCGCAATTCTGCATGCGCAACGCGGCAATCGCGAGGGCGCGCGGAGCCTGTATGCGAAAGCGCGCGCGAAGCTGGACTCCGTCGCGCCGGAGCACATGGGATTGGCGATCGGCAAGCTGCGCGACGATCTCGCCAAGTTCTTTGAGACCGTGTTATCTGAACCACCGCGCGCTCTGTCACGACCACCGCGACTGCACCGCGTACCCGCCCCGCTGCGCCACTGATCCAGCTTCCGAATCGTGCTCCTCCAATTCCTGTGACTCGAATCGAGTCACCTGTTGCCGCCGGCTACAGATCATGATGTCGCCTTGCCGAAATGCGGATGAGATGTGAAGCGGCGCGGCTGCCCAGATTTTGCCGCCCATGATTGTCCAATCGTAGCTCGACCTCAGAAGGGAGAGACGGAATGTCACCGTGCCCTGTAGTGACGGCGCCCTCTAGCGGCGGTGCAACCGGCAGGCGAAAGACACACCTGGATTGTCGAGCTTTAATGTATCTTTGCCTCAGAAAATGAAATCCGCTGTGGTTCTGATTCGGGCAATCGCTTAGCCCCTATTGGCTCGCTCGGAGACACCGTGGCTCAATTAGAACCATGAATGTTGAGGGCGTTCATGTATAAGTTTGCTGCAAATGCCGCATGTTTCCTTGGGGCTCGCTTATGGCATCGTCTTTGCGACACAAAGGCAGCGATTCGTTGGAAATGTCAAAGCGTCATGGCATAACCGCAACTTTATTGCGAACACGAGGGAGCATGAAGATGAGAACGACTCGGGTTACCGGCGTCGCACTATCGATCGCGGCGCTGCTGCTCGTGGCCATGGCGCCGCCAGCCTCGGCGACCTGCGCCGCTTACAGCGGCAAATTGAAAGGGACTTATGCGTTTAGGCTCGCTCCGGCCAAGGGCTTTGACGCCGACCTTGCCACCAACGGCAGCGACCCGGGCCAAGTGGGCGTTGCGCCGCGTCAGAATGTCCTGAGGGTTGGCGTGTTCACGTCGGACGGCTGTGGCAACATCACCTATGGGCACACGTTTGCCACGACTGATACGAGTGCCGGCGACACCTGGCTGCTCAACTTCACTTGGACCGGCGCTTACACCCTCAATGCCGATCTGACGGGCACCCTCAACACCACCCCGAATGGAGTCAACGGCGCCTGCACGTCCGGGGCACCGCCGTATCCGTACGCTTGTTGCACAGGCCCCGGCACGGGAACCTGTCCGGGGCCAAATTGGATATGCACCGACACGACGGTAGCGTCCCCCACCCCTAATAATTGTGGTGCGGGCTTCGTCGGCAACGAGGAGCAGCCCGAGAGCTACTCCATCAGCGTCAGCACCACCAACGGTAGGGTCGAGTTTTCCGAGACCGACGACACCGGCGGCGGCGCAAAAATTTTCATGGTCGGCGAGGCAATAAAGCAGTAGGTCGGGCGCTTGGTGACGTAGATGAAGAGCTTCTGGAAAAGCCCGATGCGACCGAGGGAAGCAGGGCGTGAGCGACGAGCCCATCGGGAGAAACACGAGGGAGCATCACGAGGGAGCATGAAGATGAAAACGATTCGGGTTTCCGGCATCGCACTATCGATGGTGGCGCTGCTGCTCGTGGCCATGGCGCCGCCGGCTTCGGCGACCTGCCCCGCCTACAGCGGCAAATTGAAAGGGAATTATGCCTTTAGGCTCGGTCCCGCCAAGGGCTTTGACGCCGACCTTGCCACCAGCGGCAGCGACCCGGGCAACGTGGGCGGCGCGGGGCGTCAGAACGTCATGATGGTTGGCATGTTCACGTCAGACGGCTGCGGCAACATCGAGCTCTGGGCACACGCTGGCCACGACTGACACGAATCCCGGCGATACCTGGCTGATCAATTTCGCTTGGGTGCCCGGCGTGACCGCCACGACCGGCAGCATCTATAGCCTCAATTCCGATCTCACGGGCACCCTGACCATCACCCCGGCTGCATTCGGAACATGGGCGTGCACCGACGAGACCACCGGGGCCCCTGCTACGTGCACGGGCAGCGAGGAGGGCGTCCAGACCTACTCCGTCAGCGTCAGCACTACCAACGGTAGGGTCGAGCTTTCCGAGACCGACAACACCGGCGGCGGCGCAAAAATTTTCCTGGTCGGCGAGGCCGTAAAGCAGTAGGTCGGGTGCCTGGTGAAATAGATGAAGAGCCTGTCGAAAAGCCCGATGCGACCGAGGACCTCGGGAGAAACACGAGGGAGCATGAAGATGAAAACGATTCGCCTCACATGGATCGCGCTATCGATCGCGGCGCTGCTGGTCGTGGCCATCGCGCCGGCGGCCTCGGCGGCATGCAGCGGCACCGCCTGTAACAAGAATTTGAAGGGGACTTACGCGTTCCGGCTCGATCCGGCCACGGGCTTTGATGCCAACCTTGCCAACGATGGCGACCCGGGCAACGTGAGTGGCGCGCTGCGGCAGAACGTAACCCGGGCCGGCCAGTTCACGGCTAACGGGCTCACCAGCGGTCTCATCACAGGAGGGGAAACGTTCGCCACTACCGATGACGATAGTGGAAACACGTACCTGATCGATTACACCTGGACTGGCCCTTATACCGTCACTTCCGATCTCACGGGCACGCTGACCATCAACCCGGATTCGTCTTCATCCTGGAAGTGCTACGACATGACCAATCCGGCCGGCCCGCCTGACTGGACGCCAGTTACTTCCTATTTGAGCTGGCCAAACCAGATCATGCCGGCCGTCAGTAACGCCGGCAGCTTTGTTTACCAGCCTGTCACCGCCCCCGATTGGGTAAAAAGCAGCTATTACCGAAATTTGTACACATCAAGCGTTCAGATCTTCCCGACTGTAGGCAATAGTGGCAACAACGCTTTCCGACGCTCCCCCGTCGAAGGCTGGTTCGCAAGCACCCCATACCCGCTGGGCTATCAGATCTTGCCAGCCGCAGCGAACAACGCTGGCGGCTATCTTTACCAGGTCACCACCGCAGGCACTAGCGGCGCCACCGAGCCGGCCACCTTCAACCAAACCGTCGCGGGAACCCAAACCGACGGAACGGTTGTTTGGACGAACGAAAATGGCATCCTGGGGAAGACCGGCGCGACCGAGCCCGCCACCTGGCCAGCCGCCGTAGTCGGATTCGCATCCGGCGTCGGTTGCACGGGCAATGCGGCTCCCTACGGTTGTTGCACAGCCGCCAATAAGGGAACCTGCCCCGTAGCAGGCGGATTCACGACCGATGGCGGAATTATGTGGATCAACGAGGGTCCCGTGGGGACGAGCACCCTATCCGCCAACACCACCTGCACGGCCCCTGGGGCTCCGGCGCAGTGTTGCACGAACGTCGGCCAAGGAAGCTGTGCAGAGCCTTCCTGGGCTCAGACCGGCCAGATCACAAACGACGGTGGGGTTACGTGGGCGTTCAAGGGCAATTCACCGCTGACACCGATCGCGTGCACTTCGACCTGGGAACCCACCACCGAGACGTACTCGACCAGTCTGAGCCTCAGTCACGGCGCGCTCGAGATGGTTGAGACTGACAATGCCGGTGGCGGCGCCAAGATTTTCATGACGGGCGAGGCGGTGAAGCGGCCCTGAAGCGATAGGAGTCTGGTCTCAGGAGCCACCAGGGTTTAGGCGAGGAACACGAGGGAGCATGAAGATGAAAACGATTCGGCTTATCGTAATGGCACTATCGGTCGCAGCGCTCGTGGACGTGGCTATAACGCCTGTGCCGGCGGCCGCAGGTGCGCCGGCCTCGTCGCCATGCTCCGCCCTTCCCTGGCAATGCTTGAAAGGGAATTTTGCCTTCCGCCTCGCTCCGGCCAAGAGTTTTAGCGCCAGCATGGCCTCCGCGGGCGATCCGGGCAACGTGGGAGGCGCGCTCCCGCAGAACATGAGCTTGGTGCGGACCGGCGCGCTTAACGCGGACGGGCTGGGCCACGTCACAGGACATACGCAGACCACCGTTAACGACCAGTATGGAAACACGTTGCTGGTCGATTACCTTTGGACCGGCACTTACACCCTCAACGCTGATCTCGCGGGCACCCTCAACATCACCCCGGTTGCAGCGAATAATTGGCTATGCACCGACATGAGCGGCCCGACAGCGACTACATGCTGGGGCAACGAAGTAGGTCCCGAATCCTACGCGATCAGTCTCAGCCTCAGTTACGAGATCCTCAACATGGTTGAGACCGACAACATCGGCGGCGGCGGCAAGATTTTCATGACCGGCCAGGCGCTGAAGCGATAGGCCCGCCGTGGTTGGAGCAGAGCAGAAGAGCCAGACAGGACGAAGCACTTCGACGCACTTCGGAGGGCCCAGGATGAAAGCGTTCAGCAGAGCATTGATTACAGTAGCGGCGGTCGCGTTGTGTCTGGCCCTGGGCGGGCGAGCATGGGCACAAACGCCGGGGGCGGGCCTCATAGGCACGGTCCACGACTTTGCCGGGGCGAGTGGCCTCTCGGGTTTCTCGGGCGCCAATACGCAGCCGGTGGGTGAATGCACCTTCTGTCACACGCCACACCGCGCCCTCTCAACGACGCTGTTGTGGAACCATTCGTATTCAGGGTCGACATACCAGTGGGATGTTGCCTCAACCACGGCTGGTACCAGTTATCCCACGTTCTCTGACACCACCTGGAACGGACCAAGCGCGAAGTGCCTTAGCTGTCACGACGGGACGGTCGCGGTCGGCCAAGTGAACTGGTTCCAGGCAGGTCACGGAGATGTGAACTCCGGCGTCAGCCCGATTATCCTTAGCACCGGGTCGGCTACGGGGCTCGGCCTCACCACCACCGGCCTGAATACTTCTGCACAGTCAACCTCCCTGTCGGGAGTCCATCCGATTGCGATGCCGTATCCGTACGGGAACGTGCAGAACACCTACAACAACGTGACCACCGGTACGGAATTCTATCCCAGCCAGTGGCGCAGCCCGCCACTGGGAAACGTCCGCCTGTGGCAGCAAAACGGCGCCACCGTCTCTCTCGGTTACAACGGAAGCACCGGCGCCGTATCCCCGACTCTCGCGGCCAATGCCGGTATCGAGTGCACCTCCTGTCACGATGTGCACAACAAGCTGACGAAGGACGGCCCGCATTTGCTGGTCGGAAACATGTACGGGGACGACAACAACTACATCTGCAACATGTGCCACTTCAAGTAAGCCAGGGAGTATCGAGAACGCGATTCAGGCTCGGCATGACGCCGGGCCCAGTCGCCTTCCTGCTAGGGCGTCGCAATCGCGACGCCCCTTTCTTTTGCGGCGCGGCATTCTTCAAGCTTTGAACACATGCTGGGCACAGAAGCCCGGCTTAGGAATTGTGCTCCCTTCGCGAAGCGGGCGAGCGGCACTGCCGCCGCTGTAGTCAAGCGGCACCTGCCGGTAGCGGGCGGTTCTGGAGTCGGATGGCCGGCAGGGACGCCGAAGTCGTCTGATGCCTCACCCCTGGCCCCTCTCCGAGACGGAGAGGGGAACTGCGCGGCGCCTTGCCCCTTCCCGCGTCGGGAAGGGGTCAGGGGTTAGGTTCGCGGAGGGGTGAGGCGGTCTGCTACCGCTATGCGCGAACCGATGGCGGGGGCACGGACGCCCGCCCTGCCCCCTTGTTTGAGCCACCCGGTTCCAATCGATATACATCGAAGGAATATTCACGAATCCCGGTTCGCGGCACGTCTCTTGCGGATAACTGTGTAAAGAGGAATTACCGAGTCTTGACGCTGCGAGTTTCTTCGGCGCAACGTCGAAGCTTTGGGACTGGGAGGTAGCGAGAAATGTTGATGCGGCCAGCAGTTGAGAGGAAGGCGGCTGCGGGGCTGATAGCCGTCGGGTTGCTTTCGTTTATGGCGGGGTGCGCCGCCCAGAAGCCGGTCCAGCAGCCGGTGCGTTTGGTATGGCCGGCCCCTCCGGAGAAGACCCGAATCGAGTTCGTACGCAGCATCTCCAGCCAAAAGGACGTGAACGAGGACACGACCTTCACCCAGACGGTGGTGAACTTCCTCGCAGGGATAAAGCCGCCGCCGGATGCACTGACTGAGCCGATGGGAGTCGCCGTGTCCGACGACGGTAACGTCGTGTACGTCTCGGACACCGGGCAGAGCGCGATATTCGTGTTCGACTTCGGCAAGAAGAAGTTTCACAAGATCGAAGGGGTGATTGGGCCGATGGGGCTGGCGCTGGACAGCGAGCAAAACCTCTATGTGGTCGAGCAGGCCAAGAAGGGGGTGACGGTATTCAATCCGCAGGACAAGCAGGTTCGCTTTCTGACCGATAAGAGCATAGAGCGGCCGACCGGGCTTGCGCTCGACCGTGACCGCAAGCGGATCTATCTGGCCGACACCGCGCACACCAAGTCGAAGGAGCACACGATCAAGATCTTGAGCCTGGACGGAAAGCTGATCGGGAAGATCGGCAAGGGCAAGGGCAACGCTCCAGGCTCGTTTTTGTTCCCCACTTATCTGACCCTGGACCGCGAGGGCGATCTTTACGTGACCGACTCTCTCAACTGTCGGGTGCAGGAGTTCGACCCCAACGCTAAGTATGTGCGGAGCTTTGGCGAGCGCGGCGACGCGTGGGGGCAGTTCACGCGGCCCAAGGGAGTGGCGCTGGACAGTTTCGGCAACGTGTACGTGGCCGATTCGGGTTGGAGCAACGTGCAGATATTCAGCCCCAACGGCCAGGTCCTCCTGTTCTTCGGCGGGCGAGGGCCGTTACCCGGAATGCTGAAGAACCCGACTGCAGTCGCAATCGATGCCGCCAACCACATCTACGTGGGCGACTTCTTGAACCACCGGGTCGAGGAATACCGATTGGTCAACACCACCGCCGCCGACAGCCTCGCGGAGTCAGGCGCGGCGGCGCCGGCTACGGGCGCAAAGCCGGCTAGCAAGTCGCCGGGCGGTTGATATGCGCTTGGGAGCTGGTCGTGCGCGTCGCCGATCGCGGTCCTGCGCTCGCTTTTGCTTCACAGTGGCGGGCCTGTAACCTCGCACGGAATGGCTGTGTGGAAGCGGCGGGCATGGCAGGCGGCGGTGGTGGCGCTGTGGATGGTGGCGTGGGGCGCGCTGCTGCTCGGTGGATGCAGCGAAGGGACTCGTTACAGCGTGCTCTCGTTCCTGTTCGAGGGGGTTCCTCCACCGGGGCAAACGACGGAATGGGAGCCGGTGGTGCGCACTGCGCGCCGTCCGCCGCCTCCGCGTTCAACCCCCGTCCCAACGCCGGAAGTCATCGTGATCAAAGAGGAACGGCCGCCCGACTGGCTGGACAAGCTGTTGAAGACCCTTCCTCAGGACGCCGCGGGCGTTCCAGACATGGTGCAGGCGTTGAATCGGAAGCTGATCGAGCCGCAGGCGGGGATCAAGCCTGAAGGTGAAGCCGCAGCCGGTCATGAGCCTAGATGTGAAGCTTGGCCCGATGCCGGTGGTTTTCTCGCACAAGGTTCACACCGCCTGGTTGGGGTGTACGGCCTGCCATCCGGCGATTTTCAAGATGAAGGCGGGCGCCGACAAGATCAAAATGGCGGACCTGTACACCGGCAAATACTGCGGCAAGTGTCACGTGAAGGTCGCGTTCCCAATTACGACCGGATGCGGGCACTGTCACCAGGGAATGCCGGGCGGTGCGAAAGCCGCGACTGCGAAGGCGAAGCCGCTCAAGCCAGTGCGTGGGGACATCGTGATGGCGCGCAAGGGCGCCGACCAGGGGATCCCGCCGGCGGTGTTCCCGCATTTGCCCCATCGGGTTCTGTTCCGCTGCTACGTTTGTCACGACCCGATCTTCAAAATGCAGCGCGGAGCCGATGCCATGACCATGGACCAGGTCAGCGACGGCAAGTATTGCGGAGCCTGCCATAACGGAAAGACCGCGTTCGCGTCCGACAACTTGAGCAATTGTAGCCAGTGCCATCGCCAATGAGACGCGTGTTCGCAGCGTTCGGGCTTGCCATCTTCACATGCTTTTGCTCGTGCCATGAAAGCGCGGTTTACCGGAGCCCGCTACCAACCGGATCACTGACATCACGCCCGACAAGAACTCCCGAGCCAGAACCCACGCCGAATCCGACGGCGGCGGCGACTCTGACACCGGCTCCAACGCCGGCCGCCGCGCCGACTCAAAGCCTCACGGACGCACCTACCGCGACGCCGGCCTCGGCCCCCGCGTCGATCACGACTCCAGCGGTCACCGCCGCAACAACACCCGCGCTAACTGCGACGCCGACGCCGGCCGCGGCCCCCTCGTCGATCACGATTCCATCGGCGACCGCCGCAACAACACCTGCACTAACTGCGACCTCGACGCCGGCCGCGGCACCCGCATCGGCTCCAGCGCCAACCGCCGCGGGGACGGCGACTTGGACCCTCGGTCCGAGCGCAACTCCACCGCCAACCGCTACAGGATCGAGTGTTCCATCGACTGCGGCAACTCAGGTTTGGACAGCGATGGCCGGGAGCGTTGCCTCGGGGTTTTCCCTGTTGGGTCAGGAAGGGAGCTTCGCGCTCGGCGAATGGCGGGGCGACCTCGGCGGAGGTTATGAGTGGGAAGACCAGCAGACGCAGGCTGGCGAAGGAATTTCAAGCGGCCTGACACGAAACAGGTACGATGAGTACCTCCAGCTAAGAAACGACGGCTTCTATCTCATTGACCCGCGGCTGCTCGAAGCCAGCGCCGGAGTCAACCTCGATTTTTTCCAGGAACAGGATAAGGCAACAAACCCCTCCGAGAGCGGCACCCAGAACGGGACGCTCATCGGCTACGACTTCGAGCTCCATTCTCCTGGGGGAAAAGCCGTACAGCGCAACGTTCCTTGCCGACCGCGATCAGAACGAAACCAGCACCCTGTTTGGGGGCCGGACGAATGACACCAACGAGCGCTTCGACCTCACCGCCAAGCTTCGCGAGGACAGCTTTCTGCGCGGGGTGCTGCCGTATTTTTCCTCCAGCATCGATGCGCAGCAGGAGGAGTCCGACGAATCCACCACGCAGCTCGGCCAGACCTACAAGCTGGACGAGACGCGCGACATTTTGGGCTACGAGGCCGACAAGGGCTTCCAGACCGCGGACCTGGACCTCTACTACCAATACATTTCCGACAGCTACACCGGGAGCGAGCGGTTCGCTTTTGATACTCAGTGGGTGAACCTCAACTACAGCCTCGATTTCGGGCCAGACCTGAACCGCAGATGGGATTCCCTGGTCAATTATTACACGAGCTCGGGCGCTTTCGCTCAATCATTCCTGGACGCAGATGAACGGCTGCACATCGATCATTTCGAGAACCTGTCCACGACCTACGAGTACCTCCTCTCGAACAGCAGTGCCGAGGGTCAGACGGACACCGGCCAGATCGGGATTTTCCAGCTTCAGCATCGCCTGTATCAGAGTCTGGTGACAACGCTCACCTTGCAAGGGTTTTACGAGACGCTCACGCAGGGCGAGCTTGACTCCTATGCGGCGGAATTGACACCGAATTACACCCGCTCGATTCCCTGGGGTGGCACCCTCTATCTGGGCGGCGACGGCCGGTATGAAATCGATGACGATCGTCTTAGTGGCTCACAGATCACGGTGCTTAACGAGCCGCACGGGGCGACCCCGGGCGGATTCACCCTTAACCATCCGTTTGTCGCGACCTCGACCATCGTGCTGGTGGACATCCGAGGCGGAGGCAAGATTCCGTGCCAGCTCGACATTGATTACGACATTGCCGAGCTAGGCCCACTGACGCAGATCGTCTCCATTCCGACCTCGCAGATCATCCAGCCCGGAGACCCGCTCGAGGTCAGCTACTCTTACGACGTTGCGGCACATGGCCGGTATTCAACCACCACGCTGGTAGGGGACGCGGGGATGGCTTTCAGCTGGATCGACTTTAACCTTCAGCACGAGCAAATCGATCAGAGCCTGCTGAGCGGACAGGGCGGCCAGTTCCTCTACAATCAGCGGCAGGACGGAGGCAGGGTGGAGGTGCACCATGAATGGGAACCGGTTGACGCGAGGGCCACCGCCCTTTATCAGACCTACGACTCGAGCTCCGAACTTTTCAGTCTAAAGTACACGCTGCAGAATTACGGTCAGTACCTGACCTTCCGACCCGGATGGGACCTGGCCCTGCGTTTCAGCGGCAACGAGATGTTCACCAACTACACATCGCCGAGACGCCAGACCACGAGCACCGATTTCGAGACCGCGCTGGACCGGTTCGTCGGGGCTGGAAATTACTTCTCGGTGTACGGCCGAATCCGCACCCTCACGGATTCCCAGTTCCCGACCCAAACCTACATTGAGGCCGGCCTGCGAAGTCATTGGCAATGGGGTAAGATCCACTTCGAGCCTTCGTTTTCGTGGACGGACACCAAATACGGGCCGCTTGAGACCACCGATCCTTACCTCATACTGAGGATCGGCCGCTACCTGTGAGGTGAATGGCTTGCGCGCGATGCTAAGGGCGGCGATGGCCGCGCTGGCGCTGGTGGCGGCCCTCGGCTGTCAGGCGTCGGAGTCCGCCAACCGGTTCCCATCGATGACCGCCGCGCAGGTCGCCTCGGAACCGATTGTCTGGCCGAGTCCACCCGCGCCTTCGAGGATCCGTTACGTCGGCAGCATTTCCGTGCCGGGGGATGTGGGCATCACGAAGTCCTTTCTCGGGCGCCTGGCCGCTGCCATCTTCAGCAGACCCGAGGATCGGTTGGTGAGGCCCACCGGCGTCGCCGAGCGCGACGGCATCATCTACGTGGCCGATCCGGGTGCGCAGGCGCTCTGGATCTTCGATCCCGCCAAGCAGCGATCGGTGAAAGTGCAGCAGGCCGGCGATGACGCACTTAGTTCTCCAGTTGCGGTCGCGCTGGCAGCGGACGGGCAGGTGTTCCTGGCCGACTCTCAGCTCGGGAAAGTCCTGCTGTTCGACGGCGAGGGAAACTTCGTGCGCGGCATCTCGGGTGGAGAGCTCAAGCGTCCGGCGGCGCTCGCTTACGACCCGACCGGCGACCGGCTTTACGTCGCCGACTCAGAGGGCCAGCAGGTCGTTGTTTATTCCCGCGACGGCAGCAAGCTTCTGAGCTGGGGCACCGCGGGAACACGCAATGGAGAGTTCAACCGTCCGAGCTACCTTGAGCTCGAGGAGCCGAACACGCTGCTGGTCACGGACGCTCTCAACTATCGCGTGCAGGCCTTCGACAAGGATGGACGGTTCCTGTGGAAGATGGGGCGCCAAGGGGACGGGTCGGGCGATTTCTCATCGCCCAAGGGGGTCGCGATCGACCGTGAGGGGCATCTCTACGTCGTCGATGCGCTGTTCGACGCCGTCCAGATCTTCGAACCGGATGGAACCCTGCTGCTTTCGTTCGGTACGCATGGTCCGGGGCCTGGCGAGTTCTCGCTGCCGACGGGCGCGTTTATCGACGGACGTGACCGGATTTACGTGGCCGATTCGTACAACCATAGAGTGCAGGTGTTCGAGTTCCTCGGCGGCTCCGAAGCGTCGCGCTCGATGGAAAGCCGCGCGCAATGAAGTTTCATGGAGGAAGAGTACCGGGGGCGAAGCGCGAGGGTTGTGGTGGAACCCACACCGGGGCCGGCGGGATAGCGCTGTCCGTAGCCGCCGCGCTGTGGATTGTATTGCTTGCGGGGCGCGACGCGCGCGCTCAGACCCAGATTGCTCACACCGTACACAATCTAAGTCCAAGCGGCCGCGGGCAAATTCGCGAAAATCGGGCCGCCGGCGTCTGTATCTTCTGTCACACGCCGCACAGTGCCCGGCCAACCCGCTCGCTGTGGAACCGCGAACTTCCCGGCATCACCTACAGGCTCTACGAGAGCAGTACCCTAAAGGCGCAGGTCATGCAGCCGACCGGGTCCTCGCGTCTTTGCCTCTCCTGTCACGACGGCATCCTCGCGCTGAGCGAGCTGCGGGTGCCGGGAACCGGAACCGGCGTCAGGTTCGCGACGCTGGGACGGCTTAGCGGCAAAACCTCGCTCGGCGTCAACCTCTCGAACGATCACCCCGTCTCCTTCCTCTACAACAGCGCTCTCGCGCTCAAGACAGAGGACTTGGTCGATCCCGCTGCGCTTCCGCGTACCGCGCCGCTCGAGAGTGGTGAGATGCAGTGTTCGGAGCTGCCATGATCCGCATGAAGACCGCAGGGCGAACTTCCTCAGACTGGCCTCCGAATTCGGCAAGGCGTGCACTGTTTGCCATCGGCAGCACCACTGGCGCGATTCCAGCCACGCAACCTCGCCGGCAACTTGGCACGGCGGTGGGGAAAAACCTTGGCCGATAGATGGCTTCACAACCGTGGCCGAGAACGCCTGCCTGAGCTGCCATCGCGTTCACGGCGCGGCGCATGCGGAGCGCCTGCTCGCGCAGCCGATCGAGGAGAACAACTGCACCATCTGCCACAACGGCGGCGTCGCGCGCGAGAATATCGAGCAGGAGTTCTTCAAGCCCTCGCATCATCCGGTAGAGGCAAGACAGTGGATCCATGACCCGACCGAAAATCCGGCGAATATGCCCATGCATGTGACCTGCGTGGACTGCCACAACCCGCACGCGGCGAAGGCTTCTGTCGAGTCGGCGTCCTTTCGGTCGGCGCCGACGACGGTGCCGGGCGCGATCCGCGCCGTGAGTGGAATTACGATGGGAGGGGCTCCGATAAAGGAGGCGGTCTTCGAGTACGAGATCTGCTTCAAGTGTCACGGGATAGGCGAGCCGTCCACGCCGGGAATTTTGCGCCACGAAATCACCCGCAACATCAGGCTCAAAGTCAATCCCGCCAATCCCTCTTACCATCCAATCGCGGTGCCTGGAAAAAATCGCAGGATCCTTGGCCTGATGGCTCCTTACACCGCGTCGAGTGTGCTCAACTGCATCGATTGCCACAATAACGATCAGTGGACGCAGAGGGGCAGCGCTCCACGCGGCCCGCATGGCTCGCGCTTCGAACCGATTCTCCAGATGGAGTACGACACTGTGGATCCGAGCCCGGAGTCGTACTCCGGCTACGCGCTTTGTTACAAGTGCCACGACCGGT
This sequence comes from uncultured delta proteobacterium, assembly GCA_963793115.1. GTDB lineage: Bacteria > Desulfobacterota > Binatia > Binatales > Binataceae > CAVVMA01. The sequence goes on along the minus strand of CAWBYV010000017.1, from coordinate 136,705 downwards.
CCGCCCTGCTGTTCGGTTTCGGCGGCTTTCCCCACAAGCAGCACGTGGTCGATCAGCAGGCCTCATGCGCAGTATGCCATGACGCCCATGGCTCCAGGCAAAACTCTCACTTGATAAACTTCGAGACGCTGGGGGTGGTCGGGAACGTGGTGGTCAGGCCTTCCAGGAGCGGGCGTCTGGAATACGTTCCTGACCCGGCCCGCCCGGGGCATGGTCTTTGCTACCTGAATTGCCATAGCGTGGAGCACAACCCGCAGTCATACTGAAGCGAGTAGCCGAAGGGGCGGGTTTTCTCAGGGTCCGGCTGGAGGTAAACGGGAGCTGTCGAACATAGGACATCACGCACCAGCGATCAGGCATCCGAAATTCGACGTTGGAAACCGCCCATTTATCGTGATCTGGGAGACCACCCGGGCATGCGACCTCGCTTGCGCTCACTGCAGAGCCGAAGCAATGCCGTTGAGAAACCCCGATGAACTGACGACCGAACAGGCGCACGCACTGATCGACGAAGTGGCGGCGTTTGGATCGCCTCCGCCGATCTTCATCCTCACCGGCGGCGATCCAATGAAGCGTCCCGACCTGTTCGAACTGATAGGGTACGCGGCGAGCCGGCACATTCCCGTTGCGCTCTCTCCTTCGGCAACGCAGCTTCTGACGGCCGACGCGATCGTCGCATTGAAGGCGGCGGGACTGAAGGCGATTTCACTCAGCGTGGACGGAGCCGGACCGGAGGTGCACGACGCCTTCCGCGGCATCCCGGGCGTCTTCGAACGGACGATGGCCGCGTGGGAAACGGCGCGGCATTGCGGGCTCAAGGTGCAGATCAACACCACGGTGGCGAAGCGGAATCTCACCAGCCTGCCCCAGATGGCCCATCTCGTGCTCGATCGCGGCGCGATGACGTGGAGCGTATTCTTCCTGGTTCCGATGGGACGGGGCACCAAGCTGGAGCAAATCGCCCCTGACGAGTGCGAAGACGTGATGAACTTCCTCTACGATGTCGGCACCGCGATCCCACTGAAGACCACCGAGGGGCATCATTACAAGCGCGTCGTGGCGGAGCGCGCGGTCCTCGAGCGCCGGGGCATCCAGCCCGAAGAGGTGATGCCGTTTGGTCCCACCTATCGCGCATTGCGCGCGGCGCTGGAACCTTGGCCGTGGAACTCTCGGAGGCCGCGCAGCCCGATGGACATCAACGCAGGACGCGGCTTCGTCTTCATCTCCCATACCGGGTCAGTGCACCCGAGTGGTTTCTTGCCGATGGCCGCCGGCAATGTACGCAGTCAAGCATTGGGGGAGATCTATCGTGACAGCGCGCTTTTCAGGGACCTTCGCGAGCCGGCGCGGCTTTCGGGCCGCTGCCAGGTGTGCGAGTTTGCGCTGGTGTGCGGCGGGTCGCGCTCGCGGGCCTTCGCAATGACGGGAGAACCGCTCGCAGAAGATCCGCTGTGTGCCTACGTGCCGGGAAGCTTTCCATTTCAAGCGGACATCGCGGAGTTGGTCGGACACGGAGAGTTGATCGGACACGCGGCTTGAGCGCGTAATCCTCCCTAGGCAAACTGACTTGTCGCCGCCGGCCGTAGATTCACTGCGTGTCTCCGGGGGAACGGCAGCCGGCGAGGGCAGGCTTCACTCACGCTTTCCCAGGTCGAAGTCGAGGGTCAGTACCTGTCCGTCTCGCCCGAGCGTGAAAGGCTGAGTGATCGGGCCGAAATCGGGATGCCACACCTTGATGGTATAGCTGCCGAGCGGCAGGCCGGTGAGCTCGTAGACGCCCCGCGCGTTGGGAACCGCGAAATAAGGCTCGTCCAGAACGACCACGTACGCGCTCATCTGCGCGTGCACATTACAGCCGATCTGCACGATTCCGGGCCGCCCGAACGTAGTGCTGCGCGATTTCCCCTGCGGGTAGAGACCGAGATCGAACTTGTGGACCGGCGAGGCGGAAAAGACGTTGTGAAAGACGGGGTCGCCGTTTGGAAAAGCGACTGTCGTGCCGACGACCACGGGCAGCACATGCGGCGCAAAGGCGGTATCCTTCTGGGCCATCTGCGCCCCCTGGCTAACTTTCCATCTTTCCTTTGGAATCAAGTCGTGCGGGACTCCTTCGACCCAGACCACCGCGTTGATGACTCCCGGTTCCACATCGCCCTTGATCGTCACCGTCCCGGTAATGCTGCCGACCCCATCGCCCGCCGCGGCAGAGAGCCGCAACGACGCCGTTACGCTAAATCCGGCCAGCAGGAAGACCAAGCCAAGCACCCGAAGTCTTGCGTTAGAGGCCGTCATTTTCCCTCGGCGTTCATGTCAAAGTTGACTTCCAGTTTGTGGCCCGGCTCAATTCGCACTTCCTTCTCTTGCGTCCCGAGCAGCTCATGCCACAGCCGCAGCTTGTAGGTTCCAGGGGGAATCTCGTCGATCTCGTACGCGCCGTACAAGTCGGTTACCGCATGATAGGGGTTGTCGGTGACGACTACGTAGGCGCTCATCCACGAATGGACGCCGCAGTTGATCCGAACCGCGCCCGGATATGCGACGGGCTTGCGAACCTCCCGGCCCGGCCACAGGGCGATGTTGAAGAGCGTCTGGCGCTTGCCAAGGATCGCATCCGCAGTGTGCAGAATCGGGTCGCTATTCTTCAGCTCGATCCATTGGCCGATACTGATCGCCTGAACGTGCGGGACAAAGCGGCATTTCTCGTTGTCCAGCGCATAGCCCGCCTCCAGCTCCACCGCCCTGCCCTTCGTGATATCCGCCAGCGTGAGCACCGCATAGCGGAGCCCATCTTCGGGACCCACGACCAGGCTCTCATCCTCGATGCGGTCGCCGCAGACTTCCCGGTTCTTGTTTACCGCGTGAGGCGGCCTTGGCGCGAACTTTCCCGCGACCTTGACGGTCCCAACGATCTTTCCGCCGTTGCTGACCTGGATCGCTTCGTATGCCGAAGCGCGAACCGCACCAAGCCGCCAAGCGAGGGCGGCGATCACGAATACCACCGCAACGCGCGAGCGCCGACGGTGGCCGTGCGACTTCGCTGCGGCGCAGATGTCGGGTGCATCGGCAAGCTTACGCATGGGCGAAAACCTCCTCAAATTCGGACCGCTGCATCGTAGCGCTCTCGTTTGTACCCTCGCGCGATCTCGCCGCCTCACTTTTTACAGAGATCGCGAATGTTGGCAACCAGCCCTTTATTTCGTCCTCGGCGGAGCACCCAAATCCACGAAGGCATATTGTTGGCCTGTCCTCATGATGCTGTGGAGGCTTGCGCCAATCGCTTCGAGCAACCGTTGACGGGGTGCAGAGTTTTTAATATGAAAAGTTGTCACCCCAATCGAGCAACACTGGGTAAACGACGGCTGTTCGTAAAGCGCGTCGAGTTGTTAGCGATTCAGGTTTTCCAAGCCGCGGTGTTGTTCCATAACGAGGCTGGCCCGCAGTAGAGATGTTAGCGTCGGGCGAGCACAAGAGGAGCAGGCGATGATGAAGAGGATCCTCCTGAATTCCGTGAAACTGGTTGCCGCATGCGTTGCTCTGACTGCCCTGGTTTCTTCACTTGCGTGGGCAGACGATGCGAGCAAATCGGTCTATGACGACAAGTGCGCCTCCTGCCATGGCGCGAGCGGCAAGGGTGATGGGGTAGCCGCGGCGGCGCTCACTCCAGCGCCGGGGGATTTCGCAAAGAAGCTCAATGGCAAGACCGAGGACTGGATCGCCAAGGCGACCAAGGAAGGCGGTCCCGCGGTTGGGTTGTCGCCGATTATGCCACCTTCCAGCGACCTGAGCGACGCCCAGATCAAGGGCCTCGTGGCTTACCTGAAGCAACTGGCCGGCAAGTAGCAAGGCGCGGCGTGAGAAGCACGCCGCAAGCCTCTGCCCGCCGGCAACCGCCAGTTCCGTTCCCGCACGCGCGCGGGGAATCGCACGCCGCCAGAAGACTGGCGGGCGTGAAGATTCAGGACGCTCCGATTCGGCCTCCTACAGGCGGCTCGCGCCGCGCCGGTGGCGCACTGCAAGGCACACGCACATATTGCACGCCCGGTCTGGGCGCGGCGGGAGTCTGCTTCCGTTGGAGACGCACCGACGCGAAAGGATGCAGTCCCAAAATCCAAATCAGCCGCAAGCGCGCCTGCTCCGGTTGATTTTCCATGCGGATCGTCCACGCTGCGCGGCAGGCACACGTGATGCCTGCATCGGCAGGATGCCCGAATGGAACCGTCAGAAAACAGGGAGGAAAATATATGTCCAACAGACAAATTCTGATTGCGACAGGATTGGCGGTGCTGGCACTAGCGTGCAGGCCGGGCCGCGCGCTCGCCGCAAGTGCCGATGCGGCTTCGCGTCGCGCGATGGAGAAGCGAATCGAACTGCTGGAAAAGCAGAACCAGATGCTCGAGCAGCAGAACCGCGCGGTCCAGGATCAGATCAGCGCCCAAAAAGCACAAATCGACGCGCTTCGGCAGGAGGTAGCCGCTCTGTACAACCCGTCGCGCAACTCCAGCAGGAGATGCCCAAGGTCAAGCAGCAGGTGGCGAAGATAGAGGAGCGCCAGTCCGATCTGCCCTTCGAGGTCGGGTTCCGGACCGGATGGTCCGAGTCACCGTACGACATGCCGGGCGGTTTCTTTTACAGCGCCTACTTGAACCATCGCCTCCTAGACGCCGAGGACGGCATCCCGGGCGGGTTCGTCAGTGGAGAGCTGATGGCTGGCGCGGTGCTCGGGAATCACGCCGTGACCGGGGCGAATCTCTATGGAACGCTCACTGGGACGGCCCAGAGCAGCTGGCTCGATACGATCGAAATCCAGCCGACCGTGCAGTACCACCTGGAGGCCGCCGAGTGGTTCAAGCCGTACGTCCTGGCAGGCCCCGGGATGTGGATCGATCTGCTCAGCACGCCGATCGTCGCCGGAGGCAAGCAGCCGGGCGTAACTTTCCGTCATTACGATGCCGACTTCCAGGGCGGCGGCGTTTTTGGGGCGGGCTTCGAGATCCCGCTTGGTGCGCTCAAGGTTCCGGCGATTCAGGGGATTCTGAACAAATCGCACGTCGGTGCGGAATGGCGCTTCAACGAATTCGCCAACGGCGACGTTTTCAACCAGTATGCGGGATCGGTGGCCTTCGGATGGTAACCGCCGCTGCGGCGGTGTCCTGAAGGAGAGAATGCCGATGAATACGCGTGGATAAAATTCTGAGCGGCAGGAATCCAAGACAAAATCGCCCGCTCATTTATAGTGATGGCCGCAGGTCCAGCCTGCCCGCCGCGGCTTCGAGCGCGAGAGCGCCGGCGCTGAAATAGGGATCGAGCAGGCGCTCTTTCAAGTCTCGCACGTCGGCGCGCGTGAGCATTAGCGCGCGATAGACGCCCGCAGCACGGATATCGCCAGCCAGACGGAACCCGACTATCCGCCCCTTGCTCAGGAAGAGCTTCCGCAACGCGTTGCCATGGCGCGATCGCAACTGTTCCTCCCCGGTCATCGCTCCGACGGCCATCACCGGCAACCCCAGATGCTTCAGGCTGTTCATCGCCTCCGCGCCTTCATAGCGGGTGTCGAAGCCAAGCAGATTTTGGGCGACGACGCGGGCCTGCGCCACCGCATTGGGAAAGATTGCGTGAACGTAGCGCTCACCGGTGAGCCGGTCGTACGTTTCCGCCATGTCGCCGGCGGCAAAGATGTCCGGCACGTTGGTGCGCAGGCGCTCGTCCACGCGCACGCCCCATCCGAGATCAATCCCCGCGCCGCCGAGAAACTCGACGTGCGGCTTGACGCCGGTTGCCGCTACGTACACTTCCGCTTTGAGCACCTCGCCCGATTCGAGCTGCACGCCTGTGGCCTTGCGGCTGCCGGTGAAGGCGGCAGCCTTGGTGTTCAATCGCACCTCGACGCCGCGCGCGCTTATCGCTGAAAGGACGATCTCCGCCGTCTCCGGCTCCAGCATCCGCGGCATTACCCGGTCGGCCATCTCCACCATCGTGACCGCAACTCCAAGCGCGCGCAGCAGGAGCGCGATTTCGACGCCGATGAATCCCGCGCCAACGATGACGGCTTTGCCGCCCGCTTTGCTTTTCACCTGTTTGACCAGCGCGTGGGCGGCTCTGAGAGACTTGAAGTCGTAAACCCCTGGCAGGTCGTGCCCATTCAGGGGTGCGTAGAGACTGGCGCCGGACGCGATAACCAGCCGGTCATAGCCAAGGACGTTGCCATCGTCGAGCACGACCTCCTTCGGAGCGGGCCGTACCGCCTGCACGCGCGCGTCCTCGCGATGCTCGACTCCAAGACGCCGGCGAGATCTCACGGCCTTTCCAGAAAAGCGTTTCTTGACGGCCGGTCATGAAATAATCCGCCATGGCGGGAGGCGCATAGGGCGGAAACGGTTCCGCCGAGATCATGACGATCTCGGCGGCGCGACCGTATTGACGCAGCGTCTCCGCCACGGTGAGCCCGGCTGGCCCGGCACCGATGATCACCACCCGCATCGTGTCACCTCCCGGTCCCGGCCGGCGCATCGCGCGCCGGCTGCCTCAAGGATCTCTTTCAGTCCCCTAGCTCGCCGGCCAACCAGCGTGGGACGCCTCCTCGGGCGCACGGACCGACTCGGGTGCGATGTGCGGCAGGCCGAGCGCCTTGCGTTTGGACTCGATATGGCGGCGAATGAGCACGGCCGCTTTCTCGGGGTCTGGCTCGACAGCGAACTTCGCGCCGACTACGCCTTCCAATCCGTCGGCCAGCAGTTTGACCACGTTGCGGCTACCGAAAATCGGCGGCTGCACTCCAAGCACCGTGTATATGCCGCTTGCGACGACGTAGGCGCCGATCGAAACCGCCTTCTCGGAGTACCATTCTGGCGCGGCACCTGCGAGCGGAAGCTGATCGATATCGACGCCGAGGTAATTGGCAAGCGCGGCGGCAAGGACGATGACGCGCGAGTTGTTGACGCACGATCCCATGTGCAGAACGGGCGGGATGCCCAGCGCTTTGCATACCGCTTTAAGGCCCGGGCCCGCCTGTTCCGCCGCTTCAGGCACCATCTGCCCAGCCTTGCCGTTGGCAACCGCGGCGCACCCGGTGACCACTACCAGGATGTCGTTCTCGATGAGACGCCGCGTCAGCACGACGTGGCCGTAATCCTGCGGAATCTTGGGATTGTTGCAGCCGACTACGGCGGCCGCACCGCGTATGGTGCCCTGCTTGATCGCATCGACCAGCGGCGCGGGGGTTCCGCCAAGCGCAGCCAGGATCGCTTCCACCGAAAAGCCCGCCATCATCGGCATCGAACCGACCGGGATTCGCACCCGCCCGGGATTGCGATTGGCGAAGGCCTCCACTCCGCGGCGCACGATCTCCTTGCCGATCTCGATGCCGCGGTTAGGGTCAAAGCTGACATGAATCGCGCCGGGGAACTTGGCCTTGTCGAAAGTCGAAATCACCTGGGTGTGGAAGCATTTCGCGACCTCGGTCACGGCGGGCATGATGCACTGGTAATCGACCACCATCGCCTCGAGCGCCCCGGTCATGATCGCCAGTTCCTGCATCAGGTGATTGCCCGCCATCGGGATCCCGCGGCGCATCAGCAGTTCATTGCCCGTGCAGCAAAGGCCCACCAGGTTGATGCCGGCCGCGCCCTTGGCCTTGGCAAGCTTGACCAGCTCGGGATCGTTCGCGGCCTGCACGATCACGTCCGAAAGCATCGGGTTATGGCCATGGAGCGCGATGTTGACGTGGTCCGCCTTGAGCGTGCCGAGGTTGACCCGCGACAGCACCGGCTTGGGCGTCCCGAACATCACGTCGGAGAGCTCGGTCGCGATCATCGAGCCGCCCCATCCGTCGGAGAGGCTGGTGCGCAGCGCGTGCAGCAGGATGTTGACGTAGTCGTTGTCAACGCCCATGTGCGTGCGATGGAGCATCTCGACGTTCTCGCGATCGATGCCGCGGGGAGTGATGCCGAGTTTCTGCCATAGCTCGCGCCGCTTTTTCGGAACGCGCGCGAGGAAGTCCAACGACTCCTTGCGCGTGCCGAACTCCTCGAACATCGCTTCGGCCAGATCATGCGCGATGTCATTCGGCGCCCGGCCGTCGATCGCGATTCCCCGTTCGCGGGCAAGCCCCTTGAGCTTTTCGGGGTCGGCAATCCGGTAACCCGAAGTTTTGCCTTCGGCGGTGGCGTGAAAGGTCTCCAGGATGTCACGGCCGTGATCGGAATGCGCCGAGGCGCCCGCCGCGATCGTGCGGCCCAGGTTGCGCGCCACGATGATGTCGGCATCTGCGCCGCACACCCCTTTTTGCGGCCCCTCGCCAAACGGATCGACCCGGCACGGTCCCATCGCGCAGTTGCGGCAGCTCAAGCCCATCGCACAGTAGCCGCATTGCGGCTCCTGCGCCGCCAGCCGGTCCCATACCGTAGGGATATTCTCCTCGCGGGCGCGATCGAGCATTTCCCGCGCGTCCTTGTTAATCGTGAGACGAGCGTGGTTGTTTTTGGAATTGAAGGTGGTCATCGTACACCTCCTGCGACTTGCGTCAGCGCGGCTCCCCACCCGCGCCATCCATCAATCGTCTCGGGAGTGCCGGGGACCTCGGGTTTGATCTCGGCGCTTGCGGCGAGCACCGTGCGAGTCTCGCGCAGGCGGCCCTCCCTCACCAAATCGTTGAGCTCGCCGTAGACCAGCGCCCCGACTTTGCACACCTCGGCGCAGGCCGGGATTTCGCCCCGCTGCACGCGATCGATGCAACCATCGCACTTGACCGCGGTCACGCGCGCCCCAGCTCCGTCTGACAACGGATAATAGGTGAGCACGTCGAACGGACAGACCATCGCACACATCGCGCAGGCGATGCACTTGGCCGGCTCGACGAGTACGAGGTCGTGCTCCGTGTTGCGGAAGATCGCGGCAGTGGGACAGACCTGCTGGCACGGCGCCGGGTTGCAATGGCGGCATCGGTTCGGAAACGAAGTGTTAAACGCGTAGCCGGGCTCGACATGGACGCGGGTTCGCGGCGGCGGAACCTCGAATACGGCCAGCGCCGGCACGCGGCTTTGCGAATGCTCCACCGCACAGGCGAACTCGCATTGCCGGCATCCGATGCAGCGCTCGGGATTGACGAAAACTGTTTTCATCGCGCCCTCCTCCGCCACCAACTCATGGGGCTGGCGCCGGGCTCGCATGCTTATCCGGCCGATACCTTGTCCTCTCGGCGCGCGGACCCAATTTCCAGTTCACGCCTGAGCGCGGAGATGATCCCTTCGGTCTCGGCGGCCAAGGTCGGCGAAAGGTCGTAGACTGGCCGGCCGCTGCGGTCGGCCTCGCGCACTTGCGGGTCGAGTGACAGATGACCGAGCACCGGAAGACCGGGGGAACGGTCAGCGATAAAGGCGCGATCGGCCTCGCCCTGGGTCTTGCTGCCGACCATAAAGAGGCGATCCAGATGGATGTCGCGTGCGAGGTCGCGGATCTGCGCGGCCGTGGTTAGGCTGCGCACGGTAGGCTCGGTGACCACCAGCATCGCGTTGACCGATTCGGCGGTAGCGCGGCCGAGATGCTCAACCCCGGCATACAAATCGAGTAACACGACCTCGCTGCGATCGAGCAGGATGTGCCCGACGAGCGATTTCAGCAGCGTGCTCTGCGGGCAAATGCAGCCTGAGCCACCCTTTTCCACGGCGCCGACCTCCAGAAGCAGGATGCCGCGGTGCCTCACTGAAAAGCGATCCGGGATGTCGTTGACGCGCGGATTCAGTTTGAAATAGTTGCCGTAGTCGCCGGGTTGCGCCCCGGTCCGTTCAGCGATCAACTCCTTCATTTCGACGATCGGGCTTAGATCGTCGAGCGTCTGCCGTGGAAAACCGAGCGCCGCGCCGAGCGAGGGAGCTGGGTCAGCGTCAACCGCCAGTACCGTGTGACCTTGTGCCGCAAACGTGTAAGCGAGCAGGCTCGCGAGCGTGGTCTTGCCCACTCCGCCTCTTCCAGTGACTGCTATTTTCATCTCGCCACCTTGCAGCCGCTCGTTCTACATGTGCCCTTCCGATTACACGTTGTGCGCATCCAGCGCGGGCATTCCGGCCGGCGGCTTCGAAGTTTGAAATGCTCGGCAACCGTTAAGGGCGCATTCGCCGCGCCGCCCTGCCAACGGCTCGAACTGCGTAATAATCAGCGAGGCAGCAAGATGCGTTCCTCCTAAAGACCCGCGAAAAGCCGCCTTTGTCGCGCGCGAAAAGCAAAGAGTGCTGGGCCAAAAGGGCCCATCGTGGCGCGAAAGGAAACATGCGAATCAGTATTCTGCGCGCGGCCGACAAGGGGAGGCAGGCCCGATTTAGGTAGCTGAAAGCAACGCGATGAACCACGAGGACGACGACAGAATCGGACTCAAACATGGGGCGGGCGGGCGCGCGATGCGCGCGCTCATCAAGGAGGTGTTTGTTGACCGCTTGGACGGGGTGCCGGGCCCCGGGATCGGACTCGGCGCAATGGATGACGGCGCGGCGATCCCGTTGGGCGATCAATGGCTGGTAATCACAACCGACTCGCACGTGATTAGCCCGATCTTCTTTCCCGGCGGCGACATCGGCCGCCTCGCGGTTGCGGGCACCGTCAACGATCTCGCCATGATGGGCGCAACCGAGGTGTGTGGCGGCGCGTGGCCGCCGGGACGAACTCGGATACCTCAAGCCCGCCGAACCGGCCGTTGACGAAGGGTTCGGAGACGTTCTCAAGCAGATCGTCGAATATATTCACAGCACTATCTCGGAGATCCGCCGCGCACCCAAACCGTTCGTGGCGGCGGTGGACGGAATCGCGGCCGCCGGCGGTTTCGCAATCGCAATGGCGTGCGACCTGGTAATCGCTTCCGAACGCGCGAGCTTCGAGTGGGCCTACGGGCGAACCGGGCTTACCGGCGCGGAGAGTTCAACTTTCCTGCTGCCACGCCTGCTCGGACTTAGACGCGCGTGCGCCGGTGTTATGGTGGCCTTCTGACGATTGGAAAAATTGGCATTCCCGGGCGTTGCATGCCCAGCCAATATATGTAAAACTAATGCGCGTAAACTTGGGGGATAAGGTCATCTAATCGGACACGCAACGATGGCTGTTTCCCGAAGCGCGCGAAGCTATCGCCGAACTGTCGGAAAGCTCAGGCCCTAGGGTGTCCAGTGAAGGCGAAAGGATTGAGCGTTCAGGGATTTCATTAAGAAGGTGGTCCGCGCCCCGTAGGGCGAATAGAAAAGGAGTACGCCTATGAAGATTCTCCTGAATTCCGTGAAACTGGTTGCCGCATGCCTCGCTCTGACTGCGCTGGTTTCTTCACTTGCGTGGGCAGACGATGCGAGCAAATCGGTCTATGACGACAAGTGCGCCTCCTGCCATGGCGCGAGCGGCAAGGGTGATGGGGTAGCCGCGGCGGCGCTCACTCCGCCGCCGAAGGATTTCGCAAAGAGCCTCAAGGGCAAGACCGACGACTGGATCGCCAAGGCGACCAAGGAAGGCGGTCCAGCGGTTGGATTGCCGCCGACCATGCCACCTTCCAGCGACCTGAGCGACGCCCAGATCAAGGGGCTTGTCGCTTACATGAAGCAACTGGCCGGCAAATAAGAAGACCGGTTGTCCTGAATGCGACCTTATTTCAGTGCTGACCTGGGCCCCCCCAGGTCAGCATTTCTGTGGGTACGAGCGGCAGGTGTGTGTGCTGCTGTGCGGATGTGTTTTATCTGAAATTCGACCCGACCGGCACGCCGCGCGAGCGGGTCGAACGCCCAAGGCCGCAATATGGCCTACTGCGACGCGCATGATGGCGGAACGCCCACTGATGGCTCTTTGCGACCCATCGTGTCTCCATCGGGACCATAGCCACGTGGACGCGTGGGTCTGTGTTGGCGAGCGAAACCCGCCGAAACGTGCGGGGGCCTCTTGGCTCCCCACGATCCTGAGCAGTTATTCCCCCCCACGGCGGGGGCATTAGCGGCACGAAAAATGCCTGCGCAACAGTATCAGCTATGCTTCTCAGCACTGTGAGCCGATAGGGAAGTTCGTAGCGCGCTTTTGTGAGATTGGCGCGAAGAAAATATGCCAGATGCATGCACCGCCTTGTCGCGAGCGGCTGCCGGAAATCTCTGGCCGATGGACACGCCGTTCATGACGACAGGCGCGAATGAAAGTCTTGTTGCCAAAAGTTCCTGATCAGATTGTACGGCTCGCGATCGTCTTCGCCATATTGATCGGGGTGATCTCGTGCATATGGCTCAGCCTGCCGCCGGCCCTCAAGGAAAGGAAACTGCAGCAAGCGGCCACCGTGGAGAGAGAACGATCTCGAAAGCCCAAGTATGCTGGAGCCGAGATATGTGGCGCCTGCCATCCGTCACAGTCCGCAACGAAGAAGACGGGTTATCATCGAGGCCTGTCCTGCGAGACCTGTCATGGTCCGGCGAAAGAGCATACGAAAAATCCTGTTATGGTGAAGCCGGAGGTCCCGCAGGGTCGAAAGTTTTGCCCTCTCTGTCACATGTACGATCCCTCCCGGCCCTTGGGCTTCCCGCAGATCAATCCCGTGGTTCACAACCCGATGCAGCCCTGTGTCACTTGCCACAACCCTCACGACCCGCGGCCTCCACAAACGCCGCACAAATGCGGCGCCTGCCATGGAAGCATCGAGCGAGGGAAGGCCGTCTCGCCTCACGCGCTTCTGGAATGCACGACGTGCCACGCCGCTCCTGAGGAGCACAAGATCAATCCGTGGAACGTAACTGTCGCGAAACCTACCAACCGCGAATTTTGCGGACAGTGCCATAGCAAGGACTCGAAGGTCCCCGGGCCGCCGAAGATCGACCTGGCGACCCACGGCGAAAAATATCTTTGCTGGCAGTGCCATTATCCTCACATGCCCGCGATAGATTAGGTGAGTAGGCTGATGAGTAGACCCCAGAGTAGAAGGGCCTTCTTGAGAACGCTGGCGACCAGCGTTCTACGGGTGGGAGCATTTGTCGGACTATCCCGAAGCCGCTGGGTCCAAGCCGCCATCGAAAACGGCGGGCAGCCAGAGAAAAAGCGATATGGCATGGCGATCGATATTGACAAGTGCATCGGATGCGGACGATGCATGGAAGCCTGCAAGACGGAGAATGATGTTCCGCGCGAGCCGTTCTTCTTCCGCACATGGGTTGAGCGCTACGTTATCAAGCAAGACGATAGTCTGGTCGTCCAGAACATCGGCGTCGAAACGCTCGCCGAGCCGATCAACGAGGCCGACACTCTGCGCAGCTTCTTCGTGCCCAAGCTGTGCAACCAGTGTGACCACCCGCCCTGCGTGCAGGTGTGCCCGGTGGGCGCGACGTTTTCCACTGAGGAGGGCGTGGTTCTCATCGACTCGGAGCGCTGCATTGGATGTAAATACTGCATTCAGGCCTGTCCCTATGGCGCGCGCTATTTCCGTGCGGAAACACAGACGGCCGACAAATGCACGTTCTGTTACCATCGAGTTAGCAAAGGACTGCTGCCCGCCTGCGTAGAGGTGTGCCCGACGCAAGCGAGGGTTTTCGGCGATCTGGAGCGCAGCGCGAGCGTCCTCACCCGCTTCAGGCGCATGAAGAAGCTCCACGTGCTTAAGCCCTATCTGAACACCGAGCCGAAAGTGTTCTACGCGGATCTGGACGGGACAGTGAGATGACCCACACTCAAGAGCTGTACGAACTCCTGAAACAGGTCACTGGCCACATCTATCCGAACGAGATCGAGGTGCAGTGGTCGATTCTCATCGTCGTGTACCCGTATCTCACCGGGCTCGTAGCCGGAGCGTTCATCCTGGCGTCGCTCGTGAAGGTCTTCAATGTAAAGGAGAGTGCCAGCCAACCTATCGGTTGTCGTTGCTCACGGCCTTGGCCTTCCTTCTCATCGCGCCGCTTCCTCTGCTCTTGCATCTCGGGCATCCGGAGCGCGCCTACGAAGTGTTGCTGACGCCGAACTCGACCTCAGCCATGGCAATGTTCGGCTTCGTTTATGCCTGGTATCTGATGGTGGTTCTGTTGCTGGAAATCTGGTTCGCGTATCGCAAGGATCTCATCGTGTGGTCGCGGCGCGAAACCTTTCCGATGAAGTGGATTCACAAGGCGATCGCGCTGTTCTCGACCGATACGAGCGAGGCCGCCATCGAATTCGATCGCAAGGCGACAACGTTCATCACTGCGATCGGCATTCCGTCTGCGTTTCTCCTCCACGGCTATGTAGGATTCATTTTCGGATCGATCAAGGCCAATCCATGGTGGAGCAGCGTACTGATGCCGATCGTGTTCCTGTTCTCGGCCATCGTGTCAGGAATCGCGCTGGTGGTGTTGCTGTACATGGTCATTATCCCGTTCCGGGGAGAGAAGTTCGACATGAGGTGCCTCGACAAGATGGCGTCGTTTCTGTTCTATGCCGTCATCGTCAACTTTTCTCTCGAGCTGCTCGATTTCATCCACCGTCTTTACGAGAGCGAGGAATCAATCAAGATCCTGTCGGCGCTGGTCATCAACAAGTTGTTCATCAGTCTGCTGGTGATGCAGGTTCTTCTCGGGATGTTGGTGCCGCTCGCGATCCTGGTGATGATACAGGTGTTCAGTGTTGATGAGGAGCTGAGGAAGCTCCTGTACTTCGTGTCGGCGATCTTGATTCAGGTAGGGATCTTCAGTACCCGCTGGAATGTCGTCATCGGAGGCCAGATGTTCTCGAAGAGCTTCCTGGGCCTGACGACGTATAAGATGGAGCTCGTTGGGCTCGATGGGTTGCTGACGACGCTCGGGCTGCTCATCCTGCCGTTCATCGTGCTGGCAGTCTTGATGAAGATTCTTCCGCCATGGGGGATGGCGCCAGAGCGCGCGCAGGAAGCTCACCCGTGAGACAAAGGGCCTGTGAAGCAGCCATTACTGCTTCTGTCCGGCAACGACAGGGGTAAATGCGCTTTTATGTGTGCTCGCCGATCAACCCGCTTTCCGCGTGTGAGCTTGGGATCTCTGTGATGCCTCCGCAGGAAGAGCCGCCTACACAGCAAGACAAAACCCGGGTAATTCCTCGGATGCCCGTGGGCCTTCTGCGTAGTCCGCTAAGTGTCGTAGGCGCGGTACTCGTCACTCTCAGCCTCGCCAACATCATTTTCCTGCTTCTTATTGCTATCTTCGGGTCTGAGAACAAGCCCTATCTGGGCATCTTCGCTTTCATGGTTCTCCCGGCGATCATGGTTGTCGGCCTGATCATGGTCCCGGCCGGGATGCTGATACGCCGGCGCCACCTGCGCAAGCGCGCCCCCGAAGACATTCCGCCCTATCCGAGGATCGATCTCAATCAGCCGGCCCAGCGGCGAGCCTTTGCCTATGCAGCGGCGTTCTTCCTCCTGCTTGTGGTTATCAGTGCAGTGCTCAGCTACCGGGCTTACCAGTTCACCGACTCGGTTACGTTCTGCGGTGCGACGTGTCACGCGCCGATGAAGCCCGAGTTCGTTGCCTATCAGGATTCACCCCATGCGCGCGTACCGTGCGTGGCCTGCCACGTCGGTCCCGGTGCAACCTGGTACGTCCGTTCCAAGCTTTCCGGGACATACCAGGTTTACGCCGTGTTCCGCGACGTCTATCCGAGGCCGATTACGACCCCAATCAGCGACCTCAGGCCGGTCCAACAGGCCTGCGAACAATGTCACTGGCCGCAAAAATTCTACGGAGCCCAGCTCAAGGTCTTCAACCACTTCGGCTACGACAAGAGCAACACACCACGGGTGATACCGCTGCTAATCAAGACCGGCGGAGGAGATCCAAACTTCGGCAGTGCCACTGGAATCCATTGGCACATGAATATCGCCTACAAAATTTGGTACATCGCGAAAGACAAGCAGAGCCGTGTGATTCCCTGGGTGCGGGTGAAAGATACCGAGGGGCGCGTGACCGAGTATGTCGTCAAGAATGGTGCTCCGACACCGGCCGAGATTTCGCAAGCACCAAAGCGGTTGATGGATTGTGTAAGCTGCCACGACCGTCCGGCTCACAGATTCCTTCCGCCCGATGCGGCTGTCGATCAGTCAATTGCGTCCGGCAGGTTGGATCGCTCGCTTCCCTTCATCAAACGGCAGGCGGTACAAGTCCTTACGAGAACTTACTCCTCAGATGAGGAGGCGATGGAAGCAATCGCGACGAATTTGGATGTCTTCTACCGTAGCGACGATCCTGAGGCCTACGCGCAAAGGAAAGTGCGGATCGACGCGGCCATCACGGAGGTCCAGCAAGTCTACGAGCGCAATTTCTTCCCATACATGAAGGTCGATTGGCATACGCACCCCGACAATATCGGGCACTTGTACTACCCAGGCTGCTTCCGCTGTCACGACGGCAAGCATGTCAGCTCGGATGGCAGGGTAATAAGCCAGGCGTGTGAGACGTGTCACACGTTCCTCGAGGGCAGCCAGGACGGACAGCCGAGTATGTTGCCGGGAGGGAAGACATTTGCTCATCCGATCGATTTGAAAAGCATCTCCGGAATGCTCTGTAGCACCTGCCACACCGGGGGAGCCCTGTAGAGGGTTGATCATAAGTGCTCGCAAGAAAGAGAGGGTTCATTGCACTGTCGTTCGTGCTTGCTGTGTCGGGCGTGGCGCATGCGGCGGCGCTGACTACGCAGGAGTGCCTCAATTGTCATAATGTAATGCCGGCTAAGCTCGTAGATGCCAAGCTGTTTCATTCCTCGGTGCATTCCGCACTTGGCTGCACGGCTTGCCATTCGGATGTCAAGGCATTTCCCCATATTCCCGCGCCGAAGGAAGTCGCGTGTCGCGAATGTCACGGCGAGATCGAGGTTGATTACAGCCAAAGTGTCCACGCGGCGGTCTGGGGCAGGGAGAAGCTCAAGCACCCGGCTTGCCTTGAATGCCATGGCAACCCGCACGCGATTCTGCCGAAGACTAATGCGAGGTCGCCGGTTTACCCGCTGAACCTGCCGCGCACTTGCGGACGTTGCCATGGAAATGCCGCGATGGCCCGGCGTTACGGCATCACCAATGTCTACGGGCTTTACATCGATTCAATCCACGGCTTCGCCCTGACCACGGACGGCCTGCTGGTTGCTGCAACTTGCGCCAGTTGCCACGGGTCTCATCGCATTCTGAGCGCGAAGGACCCGCAAAGCCGAACCTATCGCAAAAACGTCCCCGCGACTTGCGGCTCGTGCCACGCCAATATCGAAGCGCTCTACTTCGAGGGCGCACATGGCAAGGCGCTCAAGGCCGGCAGCGCCACGGCAGCGGTTTGTACCAATTGCCACACCGTGCATCGAATCGCCAGGGTTCAGACCGAGGCCTGGCAGACCACGACGGTGGCAACCTGCGGGAATTGCCACAAGGAGCGGCTGCACAGTTACCGGAATACCTTCCACGGTCAGGTGACCGCGCTCGGGTTCGTGGCGACCGCGCGTTGCTGGAGCTGTCACGAAAGCCATGCGGTTCTGCCCCCGTCGGATCCCAAGTCCTCGATTGCGCCGCAAAATCTCGTTTCCACCTGTGGCAAGTGCCATCAGGGTGTTACCAGAAGCTTTGTCAGTTTCGAGCCTCACCCCAATCCGCATGACCGCGCGTTGAATCCGACCCTTTACTATGCGGCGCTCGCGATGAACCTCCTACTGCTGTCGGTATTCGCGTTCTTCGGATTGCACACGCTGTTGTGGCTGGTGCGTTCATGGTCTACGAGGAACCATAATTCGGCACCTTCAGGGTCTGGGCGGCCGCAGTGATCCAGATGGCGAGCAGTGAAAATATGAATGCCGACAAGCCGGCCACCGCGTATTACTTCCGGTTTTCGCTGGGGCAGCGTTACCTTCATGGCCTGGTCATCGCGACATTCCTTGGGTTGGCAGCGACCGGGATGCCCCTGCGCTTCAGCGATACGCTGTGGGCGCAGAGCATCGCCCAGGCGGTAGGCGGCTTTCGCGCGATCCTCTTCTTTCACAAGTTTTGCGCTGTGCTGATGACAGCGGGCTTCTCCTTCCATGTCGGCAAGGTCCTTTACCTCGGGCTCATCAAGGAAGAACGCGGCATGTTCTGGGGGCCGACCTCGTTAGTGCCGCAACCACGGGACTTGGTCGACCTCTATCAACATTTCATGTGGTTTTTCTGGCTGGGGCCGAAGCCGCGCTTCAGCCGCTACACTTACTGGGAGAAGTTCGACTACTGGGCGGTCTTTTGGGGAATGGCTATTATCGGGGTGACCGGGTACATGATGTGGTTCGCACCCTTCTTTGCGCGATTCGTACCCGGCTACATGTTCAATGTTGCGCTGCTTGTCCATGGCGAAGAAGCGCTGCTCGCCGTGTGGTTCATCTTCGTGATCCACTTCTTCAATACGCACTTGCGGCCCGAGAAGTTCCCGATGGATCCGGTGATTTTTACGGGCCGGGAAAGCGACGAGGATTTGCGCCGTGACCGGCCCCTGGAGTACCAGCGCTTGCTCGAGCAGAAAGCACTCCGGGGGCTTGAGACCGATCAACCGCCTCGCTGGCTTAAGAATTTCGCCAGGATCATCGCGGTGGCCGCCGTCGGCACTGGTTTCTTTCTGCTTAGCGTGACGCTGGCCGCGTTCTTTGCCGGATTCTAGCCCTGACCCCGGCCGCATCCGTCCTCCCCGATTGCGTCGAGCGCTCACGAGAGCTGATGACGAAGCCGGATGGTGACGCTCGCCACTTCTGGTCTGTCCTTCCGCGGGCGGAACAGGTAAGCTTTTGTGCTGATTGTCACGCGATGACGCCGCGGGCAGACCATCTGCGGAACCCAAAGCAAGTCATTAGCCGCGATGCACTACCGCAACCGCTCGATCCTTCGCGACCGCTGCTATTGTCTATACGCCTCCCGACAACCTTAGAATGGCGAGACCGAGGTAGCCCTATGCGGCGCGACGACGGCCTGGACTTGCTGCTCCTGCACCCTCCGAGCGTTTATGACTTTCGTCAGAAGTTTATCTTCTACGGTCCGGTTAGCGACCTCATTCCCTCGTCTCCAGTGTTCGAGATGTATCCGCTCGGCTTTCTTACCATCGCAAGCTACCTCCAGCAGCGTGGAATGAACGTGCGCATAGCGAATTTGGCAGTGCGCATGATGAATGAGCCGCGCTTCTCGGTTCCAGGGTTTTTGGCATCGCTCCGCCCCAGAGCCGTAGGCATCGATCTCCACTGGCTGCCACACGCACACGGGGCGTTGGAGGTGGCCCGGGTTGTGAAGGAGATCCATCCTGACATCCCGGTCATCATGGGCGGGCTTTCCTCCACATATTTCCATGAGGAACTCATCGGCTACCCACAAGTAGACTATGTGCTTCGCGGTGACAGTACCGAAGGGCCCTTGCATCAGCTTCTTGACTCCCTGGGCGACAGGCCCGCTCTGCGTAACATTCCGAATCTCACATGGAAGGACGGCGGGGCGTCACACGTCAATCCAACGACTTTCCTGCCGCCGTCTCTCGACTATGTGGATCTGCGGCCCGACTTTGTCGTTGAGATGGTGATGCGCTATCGCGATCTCCGGAGCGTCATGCCATTTAACGGATGGTGGCGGAATCCGATCACAGCAGTATTCACGGTCAAGGGATGTTCCTACGAGTGCGTAACTTGCGGCAGCTCGAAGACGGCGTGTGCGCATCTCACCAAGAGAACCCTGCCGGTATTCCGCAGCCCCACAAGTCTGGTCGCTAACGTTGTGGCGATCTCGCGCCTTATTCGGGCACCGATATTCCTGGTGGGCGATCTCCTCCAGGCGGGAGCGGCTTATGCCGACGAAGTGCTAAGTGCGCTGCATCATTCGCAGGTTTCAAATCAACTCGTTTTTGAATTCTTCGACCTCCCGCCGCTCGAGTTTCTCCGGCGCATAGACGCGTCCGTCCCTAACTGGAGCATGGAAATCAGCCCCGAAAGTCATGACCATGAAGTACGCCGCGCACAGGAGGGCGAACCATCATACGACAACGCCCAACTCGAATACGTACTCTCCGAGGCCCTTCGCTTGCGCTGCGGCCGTCTGGACGTGTTCTTCATGATTGGCATGCCCCGACAGACATACCAGTCGGTTCAGGACACAATATCTTACTGTGAGCATTTGTTCCGGACTAGTGACCCAAGACTGTCGTGCTTTATCTCGCCGTTAGGGCCATTTGTTGACCCTGGAAGCCGGGTGTTCCAGAACCCAGAAGGCTTCGGCTACCGATTATTTGCGCACAGTCTTGAGGAGCATCGGCGGCTCCTGCTGCAGCCGTCCTGGGAACGTATCCTGAACTACGAGACCCGATGGATGAGCCGCTCCGAGCTCGTCGATGCAACATATGATGGCGCCGAACGACTCAACGAATTGAAGCTGAAATACGGCCGGATAACCTATCGGCGTGGACGCCAGGTGGCGAGCCGGATCAGAGCGGCGCGCGAGCTGCGAACTCGATTGGCTGCGAAGAGCCAACAGCAGGACGAGCAACTGATGGACGCGGACCTTGAAGGCAGGTTAGCGGCATTCAGTGAGTCCACCGTGTGCGATAAACGTGAATTGTTCTGGCCAAGACACCTGTTCAATTTCAAACTTTCGGAGATCGTTCGTATCGGGCTTCGGCAGCTTACGCACGCCCGTTAAGCGGGCTCGCCGGCAGTGTGAGATTGCAGGGAGCTAGCGGCGGCTATGCTATGAGTATCGTCCGACGGTAGCCCCGCGACGTTCCGTCGCGGGGCTACCGTCCCCTTCCAACCAATCAGCCCGCCGCGCGGGCACCATCACACCAGCAGGATACCTGGCCCCTTTATCGCCTACCGGCTCGAGCTTGTCGATTCTTTTGGAGTGACCGAGCCACGCTGCACCGCGAGGTAGCGCGCAAGGTCTTCGACAAATTCGTGAGTAAGCGGCCCTTGAGGCGTAAGGAAACTCGGCATACGCGCGCTACCCACTACCGCCTTGGGGTTCTCGATGTATCTGTGGATAAACGACCTGGTACGCATCAAACCGATCGAGCTCAAGTCGGGAGCGAAAGTGCTGCCATGCCCGTTTAGCCGGTGACACCCCATACAGTATGTCTGGAACAGCACCGGTGCCAGCGCGCTATACGGCCCGCCACCACGCAACTCCTCGATATAAGCGGCCAGTGCCTCCCTCTCTTCGGGAAGTAGCACCGGCAGCACCCCCATCGGCGATGCCGGCTTGCCGCTGACTACGAGCTGGGGATTTTCGAGGTGGTTTACAATCCACGGCGTATCGTGTCGTTGCTCAGTTGCCAGGGCGAGATCGGGACCAATCACGCCGCCGCGCCCATTCACGCTGTGACAATATTCACAATGAAGTTCCCGATAGAGGCGTTCTCCCTCCGCTACCTGCGGAGGCTCGGGAACGTAGGGGCTTACCTGCGGGGAGCGGGCGCCGGCGACCGTCAGGAAAATGATCCCTGCCAAGACGGCGCAAGCGCCACCGGAGCAGCGGGCGGTCGAGCGGATGCCTGAGCAGCGACGATCAACAAAGGGAAGGACGAGCAGGCCCAGAATCGCCAATGAGGGGAGCACCACCGCCACCACCGGCTCGAGGCTTCCCGGGAAATATTTGAGAAACTGGAACAGAAAAAGAAAGTACCATTCGGGCCGCGGATTGTAGTTGGTGTCGGTTGGGTCCGGAAACTGCCCGACCTCGGCCGGGAACCACCACGCAGCACGGCCATGATCGCAACCAATACGATCAGTACGGCCGCCGCATCCTTCGACCAACGAATACGGATAGAACGGCTCACCGGCTTCCTTTTCCACATGATACTCGTCCATCGCACGGCCGCGCCCCGTGACGATGTCGGTCCCGGGTCTGGCTCTCACGCGCGGCGGGGCAGTTACCCCTTGGCGCACTACCATAAAGAGATGGGTGCCCAGAATACAATCAGGGCCGCGGGCATAACAGCACGTGGAGCGAGTAGAAACGAGTCAGGGTCTGTGCTCCGAGCTCATTACTGCCCATCAGCAACCGGGCGACGCAGGGGCCAACCCCCGGTGACTTCGTGCGCGATATTGGTGCCGACGATCGTTGCCCAGTACGCCTTCTCGTTCCAGGGCAGGAGATAGCCGGTGAAACCGAAGACCAGTACCACCACCAGCAGGAAAACCCCGGTGACCCAGGTCAACTCCCGTGGATACTTGTATGCCCCGAGCAAGAAAACAGTCAGCATGTGCAAGACGACCGCCACGACCATCGCGCTCGCTCCCCAATGATGCAGCCCGCGCAAGAACGCACCTAAAAAAGCCTGCTCGGAGATATAGCGCACCGAGTCGTAGGCGTTTTCCGGGGTTGGCGCGTAATTCATCGCCAGAAACATCCCGGTCGCGGCCTGAAGAATGAACAGGAACATCACCACGCTGCCTAGCGTGTAGATCCAGCCGACCAAGCCGGGGGCTTCGGGAATTTTGCGCGCGAATAGCGCCTTCCCTATGTCACGCGTGCCGAGACGCTCGTCGAACCAATCGGCTAGGCTTTGCTGAGCCGCATGAGGGCCTCCTCTGCGGCTCGGTTAACTGCGTAGAGGACACCGTCACGCACCTCGTGGGGATAGGTATCCAGGGGACGCGGCGGCGGACCGCCAATCACGCACCCGTTGATATCGAATCTGCCGTCATGGCAAGGACATTGGAATTGCTTGACGTTGTCAGACCCAGTGATAGGCGCATCCGAGGTGGGTGCAGTGCGGATCGAAGACCACGACCCGTCGTCCCCCTCCTTCTTACGCAGAACCCACGCAATCTGACGCGCTTGTTCCGTCACCCAGCCGTTGACCCGGAATAAAGTGACCTCGACGCGCTGCGGGACCCCAATTGGGAAATCGTCGACCTTCCCGAGTTTCACATCGGTTGGCCGGCCCGCCTTGAGAATCGGCCCGAGGAAGTAGCCCACCACGGGCAGAGACATTCCCACCCCGACCAGCGCAGTAGCTGCCCAGAAAAATCGCGCAAGCCACTGGCGCCGGGTCATGTCCCGTTCGCTCGCGGCGGCAACGTATTCACCACCCGGCGCCTTGTATCCCTTCCCAGAACTAGGGGATTCATTCCCCATGGCGTTTTCCCTTTGCCCTCGTATTTACGAAGTTCGAAGTTGCCGAAGTCCCAGCCGTTGAGCGGCGACGGGAAGACCCGCACCTCCACACGGCGCGAGAATGCCCAGGCCGTCTCGAACCTGCTTCAGCCTGAATCCAGCGAATCCGGTTTCTACAGATGCTTGATGTAATCGACTAGCGACTTGATCTGGTCGTCGGTCAAGCCCGAGGACGCCGGCATGCTTGCTGACTTTCCATTCGCCGCGCCGCCTTCCTTGATTACTTTGTTGATATAGTCGTCGGTCTTGCCCTTGAGCGCGGTCGCAAAGTCCTGCGGCGGCGGCTGCAGCGTTTTGCCGGCGGGCCCGTCGCCTTTTCCGCCAGGCCCGTGGCAGCCGGCGCAGTTGTCGTTATAGAGATCTTTGGCATCGGCCCAGACGTAGGATGTGATGGCTCCCGCCAGAGTGGCGACGGTCGCGCCGATTACAATTCCCTTTGCCAGCCGGTTTCTAACCTTCATTCGATGACTCCTTCCATATTAGATAACTTTTTCCAGCTCGAGCCCAGCCATTCCGAAATCTTATATCAAAACAGCTCTCATCAATCGAGATGGGAACGGAGGCGGAGCATACCCCATAGAAAGAAGATTCCGCCGAGCGCGGTCATCATCGTAACCGGAATGAGCAGGTCGCCGAGGGTCGCGCCGCGCAAGAAGACCCCGAATGCAACGTCGTTGAACCATCGCAGCGGCGACAGCACCGTCATCTCGGCGAACCACTTCGGCATCGCCTCGGGCGGCGTCCATGCGCCCGACAGAAAGAGAATTGGTGCGGCTACCAGGATGGAGATCATCGCAACCTGCGGCATCGTTCGGCACAGCGACGCAACCAGCAGCCCGAGACCCGACATCGTGAAAACGAACAGCGTCGTGCTCGCGAAGAACAACAGAAGATTACCGCGGATCGGTACGTGCAAGACGGGGATAATCAGGCCGAAAACCGCAACCGCAGTGCACATCACCAGCGTCAGCGAGCTCGCGAGCGTCTTGGCGAGCAGGATCTCCCAGGGCGCGACCGGCGATATGAGGAGTTGCTCGATGGTGCCGTGTTCACGCTCGCGAATCAACGCCGCAGCCGGCAACGCGATCGCCAGCAGAGAGATCATCATCAACATCTCCTGCAAACCCTGGAACCATTCCTCGTTGCGGTTGGGATTAAAATCAACCCTCAACTCTGAGCCGGCAATTGGGAGCGCCTCCCGGGCGTCGGGCAGCATCCCGAGCCGCTCGATTGCGGTTCTCTCGGCGACGCGGGCGCCGATCTCGCGCGCGTAGCCTTCGGCGAGCGACGCCTGAGTTGCGCTGGAGCCGTCGAGGAAAAGCTGGACCGAAGCCGGGGCGTTACGCATGAGGCGCGCCTCGAATTTGGGAGGAATGACGATACCCGCCACGTCCTGTCCGGCATCCAGCCTGCGCATGATCGAGTCCTCGTTGGTCTCGCTGTGAATCCGGAAGTAGGGCGGCGCGAAGTCCGCGATGAATTCGCGGGTGATCGGGCCGTGGTCCTGGCTGAGCGCACTGATGCCGGCGTTGTGAAGATCGAGGCGAACGCCTTTGGCGGCGACCAGAATGTCTCCGGTAAAGGAATAGACCAGGAAGATCACGAGCACGGTATCGCGGCTCAGTTCGAGGATCTCCTTGTAGATCAGGGCAAGCAGGCGGCGGGTCCTCATGCTTCGCGCCTCCTCGTCAGGGCGATTCCGGCACCAAGGTACACCGCGATGAAGACCGCGATCGCGCCGAGATCGGGGAGCATCGCACGCAAGGGCAGCGCCTTGAGATAGACGCCGAGCACGATGTGGTTGAAGAACATCGCGGGAAACAGGTGCGCTGCGATGCGTCCGTCGAGACTCATATTGTGAATCGGGATGAGCAGCCCGGAGTACAGGAACGACGGCACCATCGTCGCGATCATCGCTACGACGATCGCGCCGAACTGGCTCCTGGCGAAGGATGAGAACAACAGGCCCATCGCAGCCGTTGCGATGACGTACAGCGCTGCACCGAGGCAGTAGAGCAGGACGCTGCCCTTGAACGGCACTGCGAAGAGCACGACCGTCAGCGCGCCAAGAATCAGCGCGTCGCCGAATCCGATTACGGCGTAGGGAATCAGTTTGCCGAAGACGAACTCGGCGCGGGTCGCCGGCGAGCTGAGAAAATTGACGATCGAGCCGAGTTCCTTCTCGCGCACGATCGCCACCGCGACCATCACCGCCGGCGACATCATCAGGATCACCGGCAAGAGGCCCGGCACGATGGCGTTGGTGGCGCGCAATGACTCGTTGTAGAGATAGCGTGTCTCGATGTTTATCGGGTCGAGGTTGGCGGCGCGGCCGGTCCTCTGACGCATCAGCCTGCGGAAGATCTCAGCCGATACGTCCGCGGCGATCGCGAGCGCATATCCGCGGGTCACCTCGGCGCGATAGGAATAGACGCCGTTGACCACGAACTGGATTTTCTCCGGGCGGCCCTTGTATAGGGTGCGCTCGAATTGCGGCGGGATCACCATTCCGAGCCGGATCTCCCCGCGCCGGAGCATCGCCGAAAGCGCCTTCGTGTCCGCAGGTTCGGCGCGCAGATCGAATGTTGGATTGGCGGTGAACGCGTAGATGTACTCGCGGCTGAACGCGCTCTGGTCGCAGTCAACCACCGCGAACGGTATATGCTCGACGTTCGAGCGACAGTCCGTAGCCGAAGAGCAGGAACAACGCGAGCGGCACGCCGAGCGCGCGCACGACGATCATCGGATCGCGCCGGAGCTGGCGCGTCTCGCATCCGGCGATCGCGATGATCCGGCGCAACGTCATGACGCCTCGCCCTCATCGCGCGCCGCCTGCACCAGCTCGATGAACGCGTCTTCAAGGGTGAGCGCCGTTTCCCGGATTCGTGCCCGCAGTCCGGCAACGCCCAGACGGGCCGTTACCGCCTCGGTTGTGGCGGCCGCATCGGGCGCGATCACGTGGATGTCGCGACCGAAGAACGTCGCGCTGAAGCCGGCGGCGCGGAGCGTCGCGAGCGCCTCGCGATAGCGCTCGGCGCTGATTACGAGCAGCGCGCCGCACCGCGAAGCGGCTTGCTCGCGAATCTTGAGCGGAGAGTCGGCTGCGACCAGGCGCCCCGCGTCGAGCAGGGCGATCCGGTCGCAATTCTCGGCCTCCGTCAGGTGATGCGTGGAGACCAGGATCGTGACGCCGCTCGCGGCGGAGAGATCGCGGATGATCCGCCAGAAGAGATCGCGCGCAATCGGATCGACGCCGGAGGTCGGCTCGTCGAGAAACACAATCCCGGGTCCATGCAGGATCGCGCATCCCAGTGCGAGGCGCTGCCGCTCGCCCACCGGCAGACGTCCGGCGCGCTCCCGCTCGCGTCCGCGAAGACCGGCCTGATCCAGCACCCATTCGATGCGCTCACGGCCTTCGGCGCCGATGACGCCGTACATCGCGGCATACAAGTTCAGGTTTTCCATCACGGACAGTTCCCGGTAGAGCGAAAACACCTGCGACATGTAACCGATATGGCGGCGTATCGCGGGGCCCGCGCCGTTGACGTTGATGCCCATAATGCGCGCTTGGCCAGATGACGGGCGCAACAGGCCACAGATCATCTTGATGATGGTGGTCTTGCCGCTGCCGTTGGGGCCGAGCAGGCCGAAGATCTCGCCGCGTTCGAGCGCGAAGCTGACCGCGTTGACGGCGGTGAAAGAATCGAAGCGGCGTGTAAGCGAAGTGACCTCGACCGGCGCGGCTGCGATCGGCGCGCTTGCGGCCGTTGACGGAAAGCGCAGATAAGGAGGCGCCGGTCCACGCTGGCCGGCGACGCGTGCGGCGAAGATATCGTCAAGCGCGGCGGCAGGATCTTCCGGCGCCACCTCCGGCGCGAGACGGTCGAGCGAGCCATCGACGATGGCTTGCTGACCCGCGCGGACTGCGACGCGCAGCCGGATGCCGTTGCGGCGGAAGTGGACGCCGGCTGCGTCGAGCACCGTCATCGCGGCCTTCATCTCGCGCGGCATGAACTCGCGCACGCGGACCTGGACGGACGAACGAATTTGCTCCGGCGTGCCGATCGAAATGATGCGGCCGCCGAACATGAAAGCCACGCGCTCGAAGCGCTCGGCCTCGTCGAGGTATGAGGTCGCGACGATCGCAGTGAGACCGCGGCCAACGACGAGGTCGGTGAGTATGTCCCAGAAGTCGCGCCGCGAGACCGGATCGACGCCAGTCGTCGGCTCATCGAGAACTAGCAGCTCGGGTTCTCCGATCAGCGCGCCACAGAGTCCAAGCTTCTGCCTCATCCCGCCCGACAAATCGCCGGCGGCACGATTGCGAAATGGCTCGAGATGCGTCATCGCAAGCAGGCGCGCTTTGGACGCCGCAAGCAAAGCGGCCGACAATTGCCGCAATTCGGCGAGGTAGTCGAGGTTTTCGTCAATGCTGAGCTCGGGATAGAGGTTGAGACCGAGTCCCTGCGGCATGAAGCCGATCCGTGCTTTGGCCCTTTCAGCTCCTGCCTCGAAGCGCATATCGTTCCCGAGCACCTTGAGTTCGCCATCGACGCGAATCAGGCCCGCGATCGCCTTGAGCAGGCTCGACTTGCCGACGCCGTCGGGGCCGATCAGGCCGAAAAATTCGCCGCGTGGAACTTCGAGATTGATTCCGGCGAGCGCGACCGTATTTCCGAAATGCCTGGCGAGATCGCACGCGCGAACGGCCGATCGAGCGTTTACTGGCGAGGTGACGATTGGAGCGGACGAAATCACGGATGGACCCATCGCGCTTCCGGATTGCTGCGGACGACGGCGTCGGCCGGCATGCCGGGGACGAGCATCTGTTGCGGGTTGGAATCCAGATAAAGCTTGACCGCGATGACCTGCTTGACGCGCTCCTCGCGAGTTTGCACCTCCTTGGGAGTGAACTCAGAGCGCGACGCGATCTCGCGGACTCGTGCAGTGAACGGGCGCTGCGGGTAGGCGTCCACGAAGACGCGCGCTTCATCACCGAGCTTCAGGCGCCCGATGTCAGGCTCGGGAACGAAGGCCTTCATGTAGAGCTTCTGAAGATCGACGAGTACGACAATCGGCGAGCCCGGCTGCAGCACTTCGCCTTCCTCGGCGACCTTACTGGTGACGACGCCGTCGATCGGTGAGCGGACCTGAGCGTCGTCGAGATCGACGCGGGCGGCCTCGAGCGCGGCTTGCGCGGCGGCCACCTGATCTCCTTCCGAGGCCGCTGCGGCCTCGGCGACCGCAATTCCGCTGCGCGCGGTCGTCACCTGCTCTTCGGCAGCCTTGAGATTGGCGATCGCGACATCACGCGCCGCGACATACTGGTCTAGTTCCGATTTCGGGATGATGTCCTTTTTGAAGAGCTCCACGCCTCGGGTCGCGTCGAGCACAGCCTTGACGCGTTGGGCTTCGGCGGCGGCGCGGTCGGCTTCCGCCTTGTGAAGCTGGTCCTCGGCGGCGAGGACGGTCGCTTGCGCGGCGGCCAGCGAACCCAGGCGCGCGGCCTTGACGGCATCGGCCTGATTCACGTGTGCCTTCAATTGCCTGGAATCGACCTCCGCGATTTTCTGGCCCTGCTCGACGCCTTCGCCTTCCTTGACTCCGAGCCAAGTCAGAACGTCCGGGAACCTCGCTGGACACAACGACCGCGTCCCCTTCGATTCGGCCGTTGGCGATAACCATCCCGGTATCGGCGGTCCGGCGAAATGACCACCACGCCGCGCTCGAGCCGATGGCGGCGAGAATGGCGATAGCGACAGCCAGTGTCCAAGAGCGCATCAGCCAACGCGGCGCCTCGCGTGCCGCACCGATGAAGCTAATACCGTGCCGCGCTCTCAGCCAGTTCTACCGGGGAGATGCGCGGGCGAGACTTCCGATGGAAACAGCGGGGGGCGCGACGGCGTGTATCCAAAGGAAGCATTCATCTCATGACCAAGGGGCGCGCGTGAGCAACGCCGCTTTGCAGTTCCTCCCGGGAATTTCTATGCTACGGGCGCATCGGGGCCTTCGCCGCGAGCGTGCAACAGATGCCCAACAAGAGCGTAGCTGTTATCGGAGCGGGAATCGCCGGCCTGAGTGCGGCGCTTCGACTGCGACAGGCGGGGGCGAACGTCACGCTCTTCGAATCGAGCGACCGGGTTGGCGGACGCCTGAGCTCCGAGAGCCACGACGGCTTTGTCTACGAGCGCGGCACGCAGTTCTATACCACCACCTATCGCAACGCCCTGGGCTTGATCAGGGAGCTCGGGCTCGAGTCCGAACTGAAGGAGACCAGCCGCTGGATTGCGGTGCTGAAGGACGGGCGCGCGCGGCGGATGCCAGCGGGGTCGCTCTTCGCCCTCTACGCTCTGAAGACGAGACTGGTCAGCCTACGCGACCTCCTGCGCTTCACCTGGCATACCACAAGCTTTCGATGGCCACCGATCGACAACTACTCTGCCTGGGCGGCATACGATGACGAGGGCGCCGCGCAATGGAGCGCGCGATGTCTTGGGCGCGCCGCCGACTATCTTTTGGAACCTGTGCTGGCGGGCGGAATGATGCAACGGATCGAGGAAAGCTCGCGCGCGGTGGCGCTCGCCGTGCTGGCTCTGACCGACTCCGGCCGCAGCAAGGAGATGACCCTGGCGCGCGGCAACGATTCGCTGGCGCAGGCGATGGCGGCGCGGCTCGACGTCAAACTCGAATCGCCGGTCCAGGCGCTCGAGGCATCCGCCGACGGCGTGACCGTGCGTCTCGCCGGCGAGACCATCAGGGCAGACCACGTCGTACTCGCCGCCACCGCGTCGGTGGCGTCCCGCTTGTACGCTGCGGGCGACGAGCTCGAACGCAAGCTGATGGCGACGGCATACGCACCGGTTATCAAGGTCGGTCTCGCGACCAGCCGCAACTGGTCGGACGACGCCGGGCTCAAAGACGTATGGGCGATGATGATACCGCGCAGCGAACGGCGGCAAATCGTCTCGGTTACGATCGAATCGGCAAAGGACCCCCGTCGCGTCCCGAGCGGCAGCGAGATGCTGAACCTGTTCCTCACCGTCAACGAGGCGGAGCGGATGATCGATCGGCCGGACGAGGAGATCGTCGCCGCGGTCGCGTCCAACGTCGAACGGCTCTTCCGCGGTGCGCTGGCCGCCCAACGCTTTGCCCGGGTCGTGCGCTGGCGCGAGGGAATCCCAAAGTCGCCGGTCGGGCGCGCCCGAAATCTCGCCGAGTACCGGCGCTCCCGTCCGCGCGATTGCCGCGTGCTTCTGGCCGGCGACTACATGGGCATGCCGTGGCTGGAGTCCGCTATCGAGACCGGAACCTGGGCCGCGACCCGAATCCTCGAAGCGTAGAAAATCGCGCCGGCGAAGGCAACTTGGCGGTTCTCATGGCGCGTGCATCGCGAAAGATTCATCGAGCGATTCTCGCCGCCGCTGCATCCGTGCTTTTGTTCGCGCCCAAGCCGCTTGCGCGGGCGGCGATGACGACCGCCTGTTCCGCCTCCGAATCGAGCGGCGAATATTGCGTGGGCGCATCCAGGCGCGAGATCACGCCGGCCTCGCCAGTCTATCTCGGGGGTTACGGCTTCGGTCCCGTCAGGCGATCGACCGGGGTCAGGAGCCCCATCTACGCGCGTGCAATCGCGATCTCGCGCGGTGAACGGACCGCGGTCTTCTGCGCGATCGACACGCAAGGGCATTTCCTCGCCTACCAGGAGGGCGGCGCGCGGTATGGCTCGGCAGACATCCGCCGGCGCGTATCGAATGACGCCGGCATTCCCGAACGCGCGATAATCATCGCCAGCACGCACGATCATTCCGGACCCGACGACATTGGAGTATGGGGTGGCGTACCACCGGAATATTTGAACTTCGTTGCCGATCAGACCGTCGCCGCGATCGAATCGGCACTGCGCGACGAACGGCAGGCATCGCTGTACTCCGGTGAAATCGATACCGGGCCGTCCCATCTCCTGAAAACCCTGCTCGCCGCGTATCCGCTCGACACCAAGCTGCGCGTGCTGTTCGCGCAGGGTTCCGACGGCGCGCCGTTCGCGACGCTGATCAACTTCAGCGCGCATGTCACCGGGCTGGGCAAGGACAATACGCTGATCTCGCCCGATTGGCCTGGGGCGGCTGTGGAAGCGGTCGAGAAGGCGCACGCCGATTGGACGGCGCTCGTCATGGTCGCCTCCGTAGGGCGTACCCAGCCCGATCTGAAGGCGATCGGAGCCCGCGGGCCTTTCACAGCCGAAAGCTACGGCGCAACCGTCGCCAGGCTCGCGCTTGAAGCCGAGGCGCAGGCGGTGAAAATCCACGGCCCGATCGCGACCGCCGAAACCATCCTAGAGGAGCCCGTCGAGAATCTTGTGCTGGCGAGTCTGATGGCCAACGGGAAGGCCAGTGTCGACCGCGTGATGCGCTCGAATCGCGAGCCCTATATGGCGGACGGCAAGATACGCACGCTGGTGGGCGCGGTGCGAATCGGCCAGCTCTTCTTTGCCGCGGTGCCGGGCGAGTCCTTTCCCGAAACGCAAGTGACGATGGAAGCGCGGGTGGCCGCGCAAGGGCATTACCTATTCTCGCTTGCCGAGGATCAGCTCGGCTACGATCCGCCGCCTTACGAGGTGGGCATGGTCGAGTTCGCAAGCCCGCTCGACGAGGGACTGTTCATCATCAATCCTCATTTCGGCACCGACGTTACACGCGCGCTGCTTGCGCAAGCGCGCGAACTCGGCTTTCCCGTCTCCGACACCAGCTACAACGGTGATGAGGGCCGAGAAGCACGTGGTCTGGTTGATTCAGTGGAGGGGGTGATCGGCAGCGTGGAGGAACCGCTGGTCAGGCGGCTTATTCTGCTGGCGCTCTGGCTAGGATACGACCACTTTCACTGAACGGGCGCGAGCGCACTCGCCACTCGCCCCGCGCGGTTGGAAGCGAGATCACTTCGCGGCCACCCGCGCGCCTCAAGGTTCAATTCCAGATCGGCGGCTTGCGACCGATCCACGGCTGCGCCTGTTCGAGCTGACCCGCGAGCCTGAATCAGCATCGCCTCGTCGCCGTAGCGCCCGCCGAACATCACGCCGATCGGCAAACCTTCTCTCGATTCCAGTAGAGCGGCAGCGAGATCGCCGGTTGCCCGGTGATGTTGTAAAGCGGGCACGTCACCGTAATAAAGTTCACGATCTTCTCGTCGAGCAGCTTCGTGCTCGGACTCATCAAGTCGATGGTGCCGGCCCTGAGCGGCGGCTGACCCAGCGTCGGCGTCAGGAAGAGGTCATGCGATTCGAAGAAGGCCGCAAACTGGCGCGACGCCTGTTGGAGCAGCACCTGCGCGATCAGATACTCCGGCGCGGACACCTGCCGCCCCTGCTGATACAGGTTCCACGTAAGGGTTTCGAACTTTTCCGGTGTCGGCTCGGCGCCGGTTAGCAGCCTCGTCCCCTCGATTGAGAGCGCGACGCTCGCCGCCCAGACGGTGACGAAAGACTGCACGAGCATCTCGTAGTTGAGTTGAGGCGTCGCCTCTTCAACCTCGTGTCCTAGTTCCGCGCACAGCTTCGCCGCCTGCTTGGTCGCCTCGACGCAATCCGGATGAATTGCGCCGCCGAGCAGATTCTGCGTTGAGAAGGCGATTCGAAGCCGCTTCGGTGGTGCCGACAATTCCTGCAAGTAGGGCCGCGCCGGTGGAGGCGGGAAGTATGGATCGCCGGGCACCGGACCCGCGGTCGCGTCGAGCGCTGCCGCGCTGTCGCGAACGGTTCTGGTCAAGACATGCTCGACGGCGAGACCGCCGATGGCGTCGCCGGGATTCGGCGCGAGCGAGATACGCCCACGCGTCGGCTTGAGTCCAACCAGCCCGCAGCACGCCGCAGGGATCCGAATCGAACCGCCCCCGTCGTTGCCGTGCGCGACCGGCACGATCCCGGCCGCGACCGCCGCGGCCGAGCCGCCACTGGAGCCTCCCGGCGTACGCTCGAGGTTCCACGGGTTGCGCGCCGGCCCGTAAAGACGCGACTCGGTCACCGGCACGATTCCCAACTCGGGCACGTTGGTCTTGCCGAACGGGATGAAGCCTGCACGCTTGTGGCGGGCGACCACCTCCGAGTCCGCCGCCATCGGTGTGGCCGGAACGAATGCGCAACCCCAACGCGTCGGCATCCCCGCGCAATCTCCCAGGATGTCCTTGAGCAGCATCGGCACGCCCTCGAACGGCGCCGAGCCGGCCTTGCGTTCGCGCGCTGCGGCGAGTGCGCGATCGTAGTCCTTGAAAACGATCGCATTGAGCTTAGCGTTGTGTTTTTCCGCGCGCGCGATCGCCGCCTCCACCAGCCTCAGCCGAGGTGACCTTGCGCTCGCGCACCATGCGGCCCAAGGCAAGGCCGTCGAAGGAAGCGTATTCATTGAATGACATGACGGATGTGCCTACTCAAAATCCCACCAGCGCGAGAAGGCCGGAGTTTCCAGCGCTGCCGGCCTGTTGGCGAGCGGCGCGTAATTGGGCTTCTGCCAGTGTCTCGGTGATGTCTTATGACCGCTTCTTTCTATACTCGGCCCAGCGCTTCTTCATCATCTCCGACAACCGCTTTCTCCCCGCCGCGGTTAGACGGTGACGCCTCTTCCTCGTCGGAGCAGCCGGGCTTGGGGCCGCGGCACTCCTCTTGGTTCCATCGCCTGACTTACCCGTTCCCTCCAATGCTGCGATAGCTCCGCTGAGCCGGTCCCTTTCCCGCTTCAAGTCTGCGACGATTCTCTCTATGTCCAAGGTTCGCTCCTTTCCCTATGGGTTGCCTGAAAGAGTCACTGTATAGTTTCACTGGTCGGCGGTCTTCGCAAGTGGGACTGCCTGAGCACAGTTCTACCCTTGGTCTCGAAGGTCAGGTACCCGAAGTTGGTGGACCAGGAGCTTCGCCCTGCATTCTCGAATTGCTCCGCGGAAAACATCAAGATGCTCAGAGCGGACGAGACATGCGGCTCAGCGGCCAATCGCGGGAATCTGATCGTGCAGCATTTCGATGTCGGATCGTCGCGGATGCGCGGTCCCGTAGCGCATCACGGCCGCGGATCCCGCCGCGATTCCCCATGCGAAAGCATCCTCCGCCGACAGTCCGCGTGCCAGCCCGAGCGTCATCGCCGCGACGAAGCTGTCGCCCGCGCCGACCGCGCTGCGCACTGGAACCTTCGGCGCCGGTAAACGCAGGGCGCCCTCCCCGCTTGCCATAACGGCGCCGGCTGCGCCCAGCGAGACGACGACCAGGCGCGCTGCGCCCTCGCGTGCGAGCCTGACTGCCTCGGCATCCTGCTCGCGCGGGTCACGTACCTCGTGTCCGATTAGTCCCTCAAACTCACTGAGGCTTGGCTTTATCAAGGTGAGACCTTTTCCCAATGCGGGCTTAAGCGCGGAGTCGGAGTTGTCGAGCACGAAATGCTGATGCCGGCTTGCGGCTAGAGCTGCAAGCCGGGCATAAAAATCCTCGGGGACGCCGCGCGGCAGGCTGCCGCTCGCGACCAGCCAATCGCCGTCGAGCTCCGCGAGCGCCTCGAACAGCGCATGCCATTCGGCGTCGGACACTGCTGGACCCTCTGGCACGAAGCGGTATTCGAGACCGCTCGAGCGTTCATGAATCGCCACGCTGATTCGCGTGAGTCCCGCGATGGGAACGGCTCGGCACGCGACGCTTTCACGGTCCAGGAGTTCGCGAAGAAACCGCCCAGTCGCGCCGCCCGCCATCAGCACCGCGAGCGACTCTCCGCCGAGCTCGTTCACGACTCGCGCAACGTTGATTCCGCCGCCGCCGGGATCGAACTGTTCCGTGGTAGTGCGGACCTTACGAGTCGGGTAGACAGAATCAGCCTCGCAGGCTAGATCGACCGCGGGGTTGAGCGTCAGTGTGACGATGCGTGGCGACACTTGTGTTGGAGTTGACGATTTCCTTCAGGAGCATCGCGTGAGCCTCCCTCGGGATGCGCGAACGGCCGAATTACGGCTGGATTCGCGGTTACGCAGAAATTCGCAACCATCGCGAAGAGGGATCCTCCTTCGACGCGGCTATCGGTTGACGCGGCGGTCCAGGCGGCCGAGCGATTGCTCGAGACGGGCCTGCTGTTGAGTTTTCTGGATCGACTGCAAATAGGCGACCAGATCCGCGATGCGAGGACTCACCTTGTGTTGCTGCCCCTCGGCTTCGCCGGATGCCCAAATTCGTTCACCCCATATCGGCATATCGCGAGGACCGTGAGCTTGCACGTCGGCGCGCCCGTCAATGAATTGGGCTATCTGATCTTCTGGCAGTGGGTTCCCGTATCGCTTCGACAAAATACGGAGGTCCGCTGGTGGTGTCTTCAACGCAGACGCCACCGGACCGTGACCGTTGGCGCTGATTCCATGACAAGACGCGCAGTAGCGCAGGTACAAGGCTCGGCCGTTTGCGGCATCGGCGCCTGCGAAGGCCGTTGCGCCGATCAACAGGAAACCGAATGCGAAGATGGTCGATCTTCCGGTGCTAGTCATGCCTGGAAACCGATCAAATCGGCCTTTCACAATATTAACCTCGTTGTGCGGAATAGAAAGCAGCCCTAACGGCCGCATTGTTTCCTTTTGGCACCATCTTCTGCGCTGCGCAGTTTCACCCCGTTCGATTCGCTTCTCAAACCCGCGCAATCAAATCACCCAGTGGCTCGCCGGCGTGAAGCCGCGAGATAACCTGTGCGAGCAAGGATGCGAGGCTGATCACCTCGATTGGCAATTTAAGGCCGGACGAAATTTCGACGCTGTCGGTGACCAGCAAGCGCGTTATGGGCAACGCCGCCAACCGCTCCGTAGCTGGTCCGACAAACAAACCGTGGGTGGCCACAACGGTGGCGTTTGGAATCGCACCGGCAGCAATCACGGCGTTTACCGCGGCCTCGATAGTTCCACCGGTTATGATTATATCGTCGACGATAAGGGGCGTGCGGCCCCGCACATCGCCTATTAAGCTGCGCGCCACCACTTTCTCGTCGCTAACGCGAACCTTCGCCACGATGGCTATGGGTAGGTTCAGCACCCGGGCGTAGCGTTCGGCCAGTCTGAGTGCCGCCATATCTGCTGCGACGAGAACACTGTCAGGCGGCGGTGAGGCGATCGCGCTGCAAAGCAGTCCGACAGCGCTCAAGTGCTCCAAGGCCACGCTGAAGGCACTTTCAATCGACGTTGTGTGCAGGTCCACGGCCACGATGCGGCCAACGCCGGCCATTCTCAGCAGATCTGCGATCAAGCGGGCGCCAAGCGCCTGCTGGCCGCTAGCGCTGCGATCCTGCCGCGCATAGCCGAAATAGGGCACCACCGCGGTTACATGATTAGCCCCTGAACGCCGGCACGCATCCGCCAGGAAGAACAACTCCATCAGGTTTTTGTCCAGCGGCGGTCCGGTGGGCTGAACCAGCCATACGTCGCATGCCCGCACATTCTCTTGAATCTCCACGCGCAACTCCCCGTCAGGAGATCGCGCAAGAAGACGCCGTCCAAGTGCGACACCCAGTTGATCGGCAACTGCCTTGGCAAGCGCGATATTGCCCGAACCGGAAAAAATGGCTAGGTCCACACCGCTTTCCTTCCAGTAGTCCGAAGCTCGATCACGATAGTTCTCTGAGCCTCTTGCCCGAGTGATCGCCAGACTGGTCTCGCTAGCGTCCTATCGCCGGATCGTGAATTTAGCATACAGCGCCGGCACCAGGCCCGGCGCCGTCCACTTCATCGGAAGCGAGACTTCTTGCAGCACGGGGATGTCTATTTTGCTCCCGTCAGTTCGCGTGAAGTTCCGGGTTCCAGTGTACTGAACGATCGTCGGCAGGATCACGCCAGTGGTTTTGTAGTGCGTCCGGGCCGTGATTAGCACCGCGTCTGGCTTTCGCAACGAGCTGCCCGCGCGGATTAGCCATTCTTTGCCACCGAGGCTGCGGACGATATATGCCTCGCTGATCACGTAGTAACCGCCCTCCTTGGGCCTGGCCGCTGGCGGTACGACACGTCCCGTCCCAAGCCAGAATGGGATTTTGATCGAACGCTCCTTGTCCCAGTCGAGCGCACGGACGATCGCAACCGAAGTATCGTCTCCGAGCAAAAACGACTGTCCCCGAAAGACTCAACCTGCTGCGCGCTGGCGAATGGTTGCTGCGCGGCGGCCTGCTCCGCGGCCGGTACTGCCGCGGTCAAGCTGAAAACGATAGGTAGCACCGCCGCAATGGCAATAATGTCCGTTTTACACAGTTTCATGGTGCCTCCATTGGACTCTGACAGCTTGGCGCAACTCCCCGACGCTGCGGCACACAGTCGGTCTCTCGACGATTGCATCGAGCATGCCGCACATTTCCCCCCGTGTGGAATACTTCTGCTGGGCAGATTAGAGGCATCGGAGGCATCGTTCATGCGCTAGTGACTCCTTCGGCGCCAGCGAGGGAGGCATTTGATAGCTCCACGATCTTCCACCCGCATTGCGCGCTGGCACGAGCAATGCTGATTGACAAGCTGAGATCGGCGGCCTGCCCGTCGATGGCGAGCTGATGGGGATCGTCAGCACCAGCGACATCCTGAAAGTCTTCCTGGTTTCACAGGAGTTGATGAATGGATAAAACGGCGAACAGCAAGGTATCGGCGGGTCGCGAAAGCGCCACCGCGAGGCGCGCGCGGCCGGAGGCGGCCTCGATGCTGGTCGAAGATTGGATGAAGGTTCCCTCGCATACGGTAAAGCCATACGACTCGGTTGCCCACGCGAGGGCTTTTCTCGAGCAGTATCGGATCAACCAGCTTCCGGTGGTCGTGAACGGGCGGCTGAGCGGGATCGTTACGGATCGCGACCTGCGAGATGCGCCTCAGGCCGTGCAGGTCTCAGCCGCAGCGGCCGGGGTCAAAGAAGCGGAGGCGCCGGAACCGGGCGAGGTCACCATCGAGACGGTGATGAGCGAAGCCGTTCTGACCATCGGGCCGAAAAAGACTCT
The DNA here is from genome assembly GCA_963793115.1 of uncultured delta proteobacterium. Lineage (GTDB taxonomy): Bacteria > Desulfobacterota > Binatia > Binatales > Binataceae > CAVVMA01. The sequence goes on along the minus strand of CAWBYV010000017.1, from coordinate 98,665 downwards.
CCGGGAAGCCGTCCGGCTGATGCGGCGACATCGCATCGGCGCGTTGCCGATCGTCGAGAAAGGCCGCTTGGTGGGCATTCTTACCCGCAGCGATATTCTCGACGCGTTCCTGACGCTCGCTGAGCCAGGCGCTTCGCTGCAGGGAAAGCGGCCAGACGGCTAGCCCGGCCTTTTTGTTGCGCTTGGATGCACCGCGCGAAAGTAATGCAGCGATCGGAGCCAGCCCCGGTCAGATTCAACGGGGCAAGGATTCTGACTGATGACGGGAACTGTTCGTGCCTGATCTCGGCACGGTAGATGCTGAGGGTAGAGAGGAGGGTAGAGAATGTTTGTCGAAAAACGGATGAGCCGCACGCCGGTAACGATCGAACCGGATGAATCGCTCGCGGTGGCGCGCACCAAAATGAGCGCCGGGTTATTCGGGCATCTCCCTGTCGTCGAGAACGGAAAGCTGGTCGGGATAGTCACCGATCGCGATGTGCGTACTCATTGGAACAACCTGGACTCGACCAGCGCACGGGCTGCGATGAGCGCGAACGTCCTGACGGTCTCGCCCAAGGGCAGGCTCGAGCATGCGGCCGAGTTGATGGTGATGAACAAGATCGGAGGACTGCCTGTAGTCGAGGAAGGCAAGCTGGTCGGCATCATAACGCTGACCGATATCGTGGCCGCCTTCCTGGATCTGATGGGCACGCGAGAGAAGGACGCCGTGCGGCTGGATCTGGTTCTGAAACAGGGAAAGCCGGATGAATTTGCCGAAGCTTCGAAGATAATCGCACGTGAAGGCGGGCAAATCTCCGGCCTCGGAACCTATCGGGAGCAATGGGGCGCGGAGCGGGTCTTCTACTTTCTGATTCGCAGCGAGGACGGCGGGCAAATCGCAAAGGCGTTGGAAGACGAAGGCTTCGAGGTTCTAGGAGTCCACTGAACTTTGCCTTCGCCGGCGGGCGCCGGCTCGGAAGGGAATCGAGATCTCAAGCCGTCAGCCTTTGATGACTGCGAAGGGCTTTAGCCTGGCTACCCTCTTTGTAACTCCCGCAGCCTCCATGACCTCTACCACTTCGGCCACGTCCTTGTAGGCCGCCGGCATCTCTTCGGCCACTCCCGCGCGGGTCTGCGCCCTGACTGTCACGCCGAGCGCCGCAAGCTCAGCGAAGACGTCGTGGCCGCGCGCATCCTTTTTGGCCCGCGTGCGGCTCATCACGCGGCCCGCTCCGTGACATGAAGAACCGAACGTTTCGCTCATGGCCTTGGGAAGGCCGATCAACACGAATGAGTAGCGTCCCATGTCGCCCGGAATGAGCACCGGCTGACCCAGGGGACGCAGAGCTCCGGCAATGCGGGGTTGCCCGGTCCGAAGGCCCGCGTGGCTCCCTTGCGATGAACGCACACCAGCCGTTTCGCCCCATCGATGATGTGATCCTCGAACTTCGCAACGTTGTGGCAGACGTTGTACACCAGCGAAAACCCAAGCTCGCGTGGACTTACACCGAGGGCTTCCATGAACGCCTGCTCGCGTCAGATGCATCATGACCTGGCGATTGCACCAGGCGAAATTGGCGGCGGCCGCCATCGCGCCGAGGTACGCCTGCCCCTCCGGTGAAAGGATCGGCGCCGCCGCGAGTTGGCGGTCCGGAAGGCTGATTTCGTACTTCGCCATCGCGGCGCCGAACATCCGTAAATGGTCATCGCAGGTCTGATGACCAAGTCCGCGCGAGCCGGAGTGGATCATGACGGTGACCTGATCCGATCTCCAATCCGAGCGCACTCGCGACGCGGGGTTCGTAGATCTCAGTCGACGCGGCTTACTTCGAGGAAATGGTTTCCCGAACCCAGTGTGCCGCAGCTGTTTCCGACCGCGCTTGTATGCGCGTTCGCTGACCGCGTCCGGATCCGCCGACGATAGCCGGCCGCCCTCCTCGGTGTGCTCGATGTCATTCTTCTTCGCATATCCATTGCGCAGCGCCCAATGCGAGCCCTCGGCAACCACTGTTTGAGTTCCTGGATCGAGAGTCCCGGAATCGCTCCCTCCGAGCCAACGCCGCGGGAATCGCCTGGAACAGAGCGTCGGCGAGCTGCCAGCCTTGGGCGCGACGTCTTCGTACTGAAGTTGAGTGCGAGCCAGACGGACTCCGCAGTTGATGTCGTAGCCGACTCCGCCCGGAGAGATCACGCCGGCGCGGGCGTCCATCGCCGCGACGCCGCCGATGGGAAAGCCGTAACCCCAGTGGATATCCGGCATCGCGAGCGAATAACCGACTATCCCCGGAAGGCAGGCGACGTTGGCTACCTGAGTAAGCGCGGGATCTTCGCGGAGATCCTCAATCATCCGGGCGTTGGCGTAAATCCTGCCCGGCACCAGCATCCCGCCCTGGCGCGGAATCTCCCACAGGTAGTCGTGAATTTTGCGGAGTTCCATTTTTCTCGCCCGGGAACGATATGCCGGGCCAAATCAGCGCAGATGCAGCGACTTGAGCGGGCGTGTGTTCAGCACGTCGCCCGGCTCGATCCATCCGCGCCGCGCCTGATTCACGCCATATTCGAGCAAATCGAAATCCCGCGGCGAATGTGCGTCACTGGATATCACGAGCTTGACGCTGGCATGCTTGGCGGACATGCAAGCGGTGTCGGTGAGGTCAAGCCGATCCGGCTGCGAATTCACTTCGAGCGCGCATCCTTCCTCGCGCGCTACCTTCAACACCTCGCCGAGGTCGAATTCGCTCGGCTGGCGGCGCCCGATAAGGCGCCCGCTGGGATGGCCGATCACGTCAACGTTAGGATTGCGAACCGCCTCGATCAATCGGCGCGTCATCTCGTGCGGACTTTGCTCGAGCTTGTAGTGGACTGAGGCGACTACCCAATCGAGTTCCGCCAGCGCGTCGTCAGGGAGATCGAGGCTGCCGTCTTCGAGGATGTCCACCTCGGTCCCGCGAAGCAGTTTGATACCGGAGAGTTGCGCCTGGATTCGCTCGATCTCGCGCCATTGCTCACGCAAGCGTTTGGGGTCGAGACCGTGCGCCATCGCGAGGCGGCGCGAATGGTCGGTTATCGCGAAATACTCAAGCCCGCTCTTACGGGCCTGGCGGGCCATCTCTTCGATCGAGGCGCGGCCATCGGTGTAGGTGGAGTGCGTATGAAGATCGCCGCGCAGATTGTTTCGGGAAATCAGCGCCGGCAGGCGTTTTTCCGACGCGGCCTCTATCTCGCCGCGATCTTCGCGGAGTTCCGGCGGTATCCAGGGAAGCCGGAGCGCGCGGTAGACCTGCTCCTCGGTCTTCCCGGCGACCGTCGAACCGTTCCGGAACAGTCCGTACTCGTTGAGCAAGAGCCCGCGCGCTTGCGCGATACGGCGCAAGTGAACGTTGTGAGGCTTCGAGCCGGTAAAGTACGCCAGGGCCGCGCCGAAACTTTCGCGCCGCACCACGCGAAGGTCAACTTGCAGCCCGCCCTTGAGCACCACGCTGGTCTTGGTTTCGCCGGAGCCGAGAACCTTTGCCACCTCCGGGAAGCTCGCGAACTGCTTCATGACGGGCTCAGCTTGCGCAGCGGCCGCGAGTAGATCCAGGTCGCCCACGGTCTCGCGCCGGCGGCGAAAGCTGCCCGCTACTTCCAGCTCTTCAACCGCCCGGCATTTGCGGAGATGAACAACAAGACGCTCCGCGATCGGCGCCGCTTCCGCATACGAAATCCGCTTGACTGCGTCACGATCCTGCCGTGCCAGGGATTCGAGAATCTTTTGCTCGATCTTGGGTCCGAAGCCGCGGAGCTTGCGTAGCTTTCCAGACTTGGCCGCGCGTTCGAGGTCTTCGCTCCCCTTGATTTTCAGCAGGTCGATCAGCAGCTTCACCCGCTTGGGACCGAGGCCGGGTATGTTTCGCAATTCCAGAAGCGCGGCCGGGAACTTCCGAGCAAGCTCCCGATGAAGCGGGATGTCGCCAGTCTTGATCAGCGTGTCGATCTTGCCGGCAAGGTCCGCTCCGATACCCGGAATTTCGTCGATTTGATCGGGCGTGAGGTCGGCGACCTGAACCGGCTGATCGCGCACCGCGCGGGCGGCGTTCCGATAGGCGCGCACACGAAAGAAGTTCTCGCCCTCGACCTCGAGCATGTCGCCGATTTCGTCGAGAACCTTCGCGACTTCCTCGTTTTGCATCATGGCGCCGGCCGGACGACCAGTTCTCCGTCACAGGATTGCCCGAGCAAGAGCTACGCCAGCGTTTCTTATCGGCGGCCTACCGAAAAACGACGGCATGACGAGACTGGTTGTGTCTCCGAAGGCATCATACTATCTCTCGATCTGATTCCAAAAAGAACAAAACTCGGGCGCCAGTGTTGCGCGCGTGTGGCGCGTAGTTTGCTCAAGGGTCAGGTCGAGGATCGAATACGGATACCAGCGAAGACATCTTGAAAAGGGTCGAGCTAGCGCTCGAGCACGATCGCCGAATCGATTTTCACAAGCATCGGATCAAGATCGGGCTCGATCCCGACGGCGCGCTCGTGCTCGAAGGTGAAGTCGGCAATATCGCCGCCAAGAAAATCGCGCTCGAACGCGCGGCCGCAATCAGCGGAGGCATTGTGGACCGCCTGCGGGTCGCGCCTTCAAAACGGATGGGCGATGGCGAAATCCGCGATCACGTTCGCGATGCGTTGTTGGAAGAAGCGTGCTTCGGGAGCATCCGCACCGGCGATAGCGAAGGCTCCCGCGAGAAATCAACCGTCGCTCCGCAGTCCTGGGTTGACGTAGCGGTCGATGACGGCGTCGTGACGCTGGACGGTCAGGTGAGCAGCCTTTCGCACAAGCGGCTTGCCGGAGTGCTCGCATGGTGGGTGCCGGGCAGCCGCGATGTCGTTAACGGCCTCGAGGTAGTGCCCGATCAGAAAGATAGCGACGACGAGATCGCCGAGGCGGTCAAGCTCGTGCTCGAAAAGGATCCCCTCGTTAATGCCAATCGCATCCGCGTTACGATCCGCGATGCGGTAGTCACGCTGGAGGGACTGGTCGTCAACGACTCCGAAAGAGAGATGGCCGAGATGGACGCCTGGTATGTATTCGGCGTTAACGGCGTAATCAATAATCTGGCCGTGCAGACCGAATAATCGCATTTGCAACGTCGAGCGCATCCAACCCAGTCGGAGATTCCGGGACATGGAGACCACCATTTTCACCGGATCGGCCAATCAGGGTCTCGCTGAGTCCGTCGCGGACCGGCTCGGCGTGGCGTTGGGCCGCCGCACACTGACCCGATTTCCGGACAGCGAGCTTCACGTCCAGCTTCATGAGACCGTCCGCGCCCGCGATGTTTTTCTGATTCAGCCTACCAGCCCGCCGGCGGACGAGCACATCATGGAACTGCTGTTTCTGGCGGACGCCTGCCGACGCGCGGGGGCCGGACGGCTTTTCGCGGTGATCCCCTACTTCGGCTACGCAAGGCAGGACCGGCGAGCGAGCGGCAGAGAGCCGGTGGGCGTGCGCGTTATTGCGGACCTGCTCGGAACAGCCGGTTTTGATCGCATCGCCGCGGTCGATCTCCACACCACCGCCCTGGAGGGAGTCTTTGGCGTCTCCGCGGATCACTTGAGCGCCACGGCTCTGCTCGCAAACGCAGTCTACGGCACGATTCCGGCTGACAGCGTAGTCGTCTCGCCGGATCTCGGCGGAGTGAAGCTGGCCGAGCGCTACGCTCGTATCCTCCGGCTGCCGATGGCTATCGTGCACAAGCGACGGCTCAGCGGTGAAACGGTGGAGGCTCGCGGCGTAGTCGGAAATGTTCGCGGCCTCTCACCTGTAGTGGTGGACGATATGATCTCCACGGCCGGCACCATTGAGGCCGCGATCAACGCCGTGCTCGCGGAGGGCGCCACGCCCGGCGCCACCGTCGTGGCAACTCACGCTTTACTGGTCGGCCCGGCGGTCAAGAGATTGGCGCCGTTACCGATCAAGAAGATGGTCGTCAGCGACAGCGTTGAACTGCACGCCAGCCTGCCGATGCCGGTCCAGGTCGTCAGCATGGCATCGCTTCTGGCCGAGACGATATCGCGCTTACATCTCGGAGAATCCCTCGACGACCTGCTCACACACTCGTGAGGCGGGACAATCCGCCATCCGGGCGCATAGCCAGTCCGGCACAATGGCGCGGCGGACGAGCGGCCCCGCGTGCATCTTGGAAAAACATCGCCAGTCGTGGTATCACCCACATATACGGCGAGCCTGGACAAAGCGGCGCGGGCCGAGTGCGCTTGAAACCCGACGAACGCGCGGATTCCGTAAAGTGCGTTTTCCCTCGCCTCTGGCGACCAGCCTTTCGACCCACCCAAGCCCGGAGTGAACCATGACCGCATCAATCACACCGTCCGAGCACCTACAACGGCAAGCGACACGAATTTCGCGTCTCAAAAAGCAGCGCTATCTTCTCGAGTCTGTCTGAAGACGACTTTCGCGACAAAGTGGTCGGCCCCATTTTCCTCCAGCAGGGTTTTGCCGACGGTCGCGAAACTTGCGGCCCCTTCGAGCAGGGCAAGGATTGTTACTTCACCGCAACGAGCGAAATAGGCGGAACGGACATCTGCGTAGTACAGACAAAGAGGGGCAGGATCACAAAGGCCAGTTCGGCGAAGGACAACTTGGACAACATGGTCGCGCAACTCAGGACAGCCCTTGACACAAGCGTCCCCCTACTCAAAGACAAAGTTAAGAAGGTGCCGCTCCAGGCTTTCTTGGTTGCTAGTGGAGAGATCAATGACAGTGCTCGGCAACACATCCTCGATCAGCTATCGAATCCACGCCTCAAGTTCCTCGATATTGAGAACCTGATCCCCCTGATCGACCGGCACCTGCCCGAGCTTTGGCTCAACATCGATTCCGACGTGGTTTCATACTTTCGACTTGTCGCCAACGCCATTGAACAAGGCACCGACTTTCTTGCCGGGGGCTCGGGACTTGGCCACGAAAACACCAATGCCGGGGCTCTAGACGGGACCTACGCGAGCGTTGACGTAGTTCGCTCGAAAAGAAAACCTCCCCTCAAGGGACGACGGCTTGCCAAAAAGCAGAGCCAGCCAAAATTCGACTCTCTGCCCGCCACCTCTCTCATCAATGAACGCGAGCGCCGACTTTTCATTCTCGGCCCCGGCGGCTCAGGCAAATCGACCGTCCTCAAGCGCATTGCCTACGAGCTAGTCCGCCGCGAGCTAGATTCCCCAGCGAATGTCCGTATACCGATTGTCCTACGGGCCCGCGACGTAGCTGAGGCTGCGCCCACCACCCTGCTGGACTATGCGGTTCAGCGTATTCAGGCGTTTAGCGCAAATCTCACCCAACCCTTTAGCGCTGACGACCTAACGTCTGGCCGCGTAGTGCTGATGATCGACGGCTTGGATGAAATCAGCACTGAGTCACAGGCCGATGCTTTGATGCAATTGGCGTACCAATTCAATTCACACTTCCCACAGTGCCAAGTAATTGTAACATCGCGCCCGACGCCATACACCATGTCGAACGCTACGCTCAGGGCATCCTTTACCTTTTACAACGTCAGTCAGCTCAGCCTGACTCAAGCAACGAAGATGGTCAGGAGCCTGACGAAAGCGCGAAGTCTCAGCCCTGAGGACGCGAGCGAGATTCTTCGACAACTGCAAGATGTCCACGGTATAGCCATTAGCCCACTAATCGTCACGATCTTTGTAGCCGTTTCAGATGGCTCCAGGCGAGACATTCCACCGAACATAACCGAACTCTTTAAAAAATATACCGAACTGATGCTCGGACGTTGGGATGAAGGAAAGAAACTGTGCCAACAGATTCAGGCGCCGGTCAAAGACCTGGTTTTGCGGCAGGTCGCCTTTGGAATGCATCAAAGACGGGAAACAGGTATGCCGCTGGAGGAGTTTCGGAAGGCGGTTTACAACGAACTGCACTCTCGCGGCTTCATCGAAGATACGGATTTGTTATACGACGAGATTATAGAGCGCTCTGGCCTGTTCCGAGTGGACCTTAACCGCATTGAGTTCCGACATTTGCTCTTTCAGGAGTTTTTCGCCGGCCGCGCGATAACAGGACCCGAGTACATAACGAGCGTCATCGATGATTACTGGTGGAAGCCCGCGATTGTATTCTATTTCGGGGAGCACCCGGACGACATTGCGTCGCTGACCAAGCTCGCGCACGCTCTCGCCGCGAAAAAAGGGGATGCCTGCTTTATCGCGGGTACGACTATTGGGGTCGCTCTCCAAGCATGTTATTTCGCGCCTATTGGGGACAAGGCAGAGGTCTATTCGCGCGTGATTCGCTCAGTCGCTGACGCTCGGAGCGATCCGGAATTCGGTAGAAGGCATGCAGGGATGCCCTTGATGCTGCTGATTTCTAGCTTCTTTTCCGCGCGGGAAAGCCTGGCGCTGTCGAACTTGGCACTTTTTGTGGAACGCCTTCAGAGCGAGCTGCTGGAAGCCTATCGGGACGATGCCGCTAAGCAGGATGAAGTGCGATTCTGGTTCATTGTCGCTCTGTTGCAGTCGGGCTTTTACGATTTGGCGCAGGAATACGCAGAGAACTTTAAGCCTCGCAACCCGGCATTGCTTCTTGCGTTGGATGTTGAGCTTCTCTTGACCGAGCACGTTCGGGTGGTATCGTCTGAAGCGCGCGATCAAATAAAGGCTCTCATCAAGCTCGTCACCGACCGTATGCGCCCGGCCGCTAAAATGCTTGTAAGTCAACTCGAACGCGAAGCGCTCGAAAGCGAAAAGAGGGATAGCAGCCTCGCGGCCAAAAGTGCTGAGCCTGAGGCTACAGGAGCGACCTTGGCGGCTGATGGCTCTGGACAAGTTGAGGACTAGGCTTCTGGTCTCCAAAAAGGCGGACTGCCAGGAGTAAGCATCGAGAAGGTGCGGTCGGGGGCGACGTGGCGCGGCCATCTTGCATGTCCTCGCTGCGGGCGGCTTTGACTGACGCCGCTACCGACACCGGGGAAGTCGAAGAGTCGGAAAAAGATGGAGGCGGCGAGCGGATTCGAACCGCTGCATCGAGGTTTTGCAGACCTCTCCCTTACCACTTGGGTACGCCGCCCCTGCGGGTGAACCGCTGCGAAGCGCAACTTGTCAAAGTATCACGGGCCCGGAAGAGCAGCAATTAGAAGGGAGCAGCGTGGTGGCCGGTTTTGAAAATCGGATGGCCGGCAGGGTCGCCACCGGCGCGGACGCCGGCCACTACCCCTGAATGGGATCGCTCCACGGTAGGGGCCAGCCTCCGTGCCGGCCCTCTTCGTTTGTAGCGGCGGGTCGCGCCTCCCCCTGCCACGGGCGGCTCGCGAGCCGCCCCTACGAAAGGAAACGACAGACTGGAAACTGGCCCGCTACAGGCCCGCTCACCGAAGCTCGGGGGGCGTTTGGCCCGCGACTACGCGCCTGGCGATCAGCGCGACGGTCGAGCGCGGCAGGAATCGCGGGAGATTGGCGCGCACGTAGTTGAACCATCCCGAGATCACCGACGGATGCTTGCCGAGCGCCGCGAGCGCGATCGCCACCACGTTCTCGGCCGGTTCGCCGTGATTCGGCCCGACCTGCTCGCCTGCTACCGTCTGAAACTCGGTGGCCGTGGGTCCCGGCTCCACGCACAATGCGTCGATCCCGGTGCCTTGCAACTCGGCCCATAGCGCCTCGCCCAGGAACTGATCGAAGACCTTGGTCGCACTATAGACCGCATGGAGCGGGAGCGGCTGGCGGCCGGCGACCGGCGACCGAGCCGACGATTATCACCGCGCCGCGTCCGCGTTTGACCATCGCGGGAAGAATCCGGCTGGTCAATACGACCGGCGTCACGCAGTTGACCATCACCATCGCGCGGAGCCGATCGGTCTCGAGCTTGTCGAAGCGTCCGGCGTAACCGAAGCCCGCGTTGTTGACCAGGATTCCGATCGGCAGGTCGGCGACCGCGCCGGCGAGCTTGTCCGCGCCGTCCGGCGCGGCAAGATCGACTGCGACCGCACGCGTCTGGATTCCGTGCGCCTTGGAGAGTTCGTCGCCAAGCGCCTTGAGCCGATCTTCGCGCCGGGCGGCAAGCACACACGACAATCCCGCGCGCGCGAACTCGCGGGCGAACTCGAGGCCGATTCCCGCCGACGCTCCCGTCACCAGCGCCCATTCGCCATAACGCTCGCGCAAATTCGATCCGCGCAAATTCGATCCGTTCGTGCTCATCAGAGTCCTCCGGAGATAATCACTCGACCGCGCCGTCGGCGCCGAAAACCGCAACGGACACCCCTCTCCGTTTCGGAGAGGGGCACGGGGAGAGGTTCTCTCGAAAAAACCTAACCCCTGTCCCCTTCCCTGCGAGGGAAGGGGAACATGAACCACAGACAACTGCTATCCGATCTGCGCGCGGCGGTACATCGTGACCACGGCGGCGCCGCCGAGTCCGAGGTTGTGTTGCAGCGCAACCTTGGCGCCCTCGACCTGGCGCTTGCCGGCCTCGCCGCGCAACTGCCAGTTGAGCTCCGCGCATTGGGCTAGCCCGGTCGCGCCCAGCGGATGGCCCTTGGAGATCAGGCCGCCCGACGGATTCACCACCACCTGGCCGCCGTAGGTATTCGCACCGGCGTCGACGAATTCGCCGCCCTTGCCTTCCGGACAGAGCCCCAGCGCCTCGTAAGTGAGCAACTCGTTGCACGAGAAGCAATCGTGCAGCTCGATGACATCGACATTTTCGGGCCCCAGCCCGCTCTGCCGGTAGACCTTTTGCGCCGCGGCCTTCGACAGGTCATAGCCCACCATCTTGATGCAGCTCTTTTCCTCAAAGCTGCTCTTGAAGTCGGTCGCCATCGACATCCCGAGGATCTCGACGGCCTTGGCCTGGAGGCCGTGCTGCTTGACGAAGTCCTCGCTCGCGACGATCGCCGCGCCCGAGCCGTCCGAGGTGGGACAGCATTGCAGCTTGGTGAGCGGCTCGTAGACCATCGGAGCGCCGAGGATATCCTCCAATGAGTATTCATCCTGGAACTGCGAGTAGGGGTTGTTGACCGAATGCTTGTGGTTCTTCCATCCGATCTTCGCGAACTGAAGCGCGGTCGTGCCGTAACGCTCCATATGCTCGCGGCCCGCGTTGCCGAACATCTGGGGCGCGGCGGGCGCCGGCTTGAATCCCCGCAACTCGACCATGAGCTGGAAATGCTTGTCCATCGGGTTCGTGCGATCGGTGTATTTCGCGCCGAGCGAGCCCTTTTCCATCTTCTCGAAGCCGAGCGCGAGCGCGCAGTCGCTGATCCCGCCTTCGACCAGTTGCTTGGCCATAAACAGCGCGGTCGAGCCGGTCGAGCAGTTGTTGTTCACATTGTAAATCGGGATACCGGTGAGCCCCAGCCCGTAAATCGCGCGCTCGCCGCAAGTCGACTCGCCGTAACAATAGCCGACTACCGCCTGCTCGATCTGGTCGAATGGGATTCCCGCGTCGGCCAGCGCTTTGGTGCCGGCTTCCATTGCCATGTCCGGATAGTCCCATGCCTTCGAGCCCGGCTTCTCGAACTTGGTCATGCCCACGCCCACGACGAATACCTTGCGGCCCATGTTGTATCTCCTGCGAAGAGAAGGTTATACCGCAAACCTAGTTCGAGTCCGCCGGCCGCACAAGCTCTGTGAGCGCCTTTGGTTGCGAGCGGTTCCCCGCCGGCGTCCGCGAAGCAAGCCGGCAAGGCTGATAGTCAGTCGGATTTCGACTGGAGAACTTTGACCCGTGCGAGTGCGGACGAGTCGCCCTGGATAGCAGCGCTGCGATACCACCCCAGCGCGGCAGAGGCGTCGCGCGTCACGCCCTGGCCGTGCTCGTACAGGTAGCCAAGATTGTACTGCGCGTCGACGTTTCCCTGGGCGGCAGCCTTGCGATACCAAAACGCCGCCTCGGCGTAATCTTTCGCAACGCCCAGGCCGGTGTCGTAGATTATTCCCAGACTGTGCTCAGCCTTGGGCTCGTCCTGGGCGGCAGCTTGTCTGAACCATCGGTTGGCTGCGGCGTAATCCCGGCTCACTCCCTGGCCTTTGCAGTACATGGTTCCGAGCCGGGTCTGCGCGTATGCCTCGCCCTGCTCTGACGCCATTCGATACCATCGCGCGGCCTCGGCGTAGTTGACGAGGCCGCCTTCGCCGCCCTCGTACATGAGGCCGAGATTGAGTTGCGCCTTGGCGTCGCCCTGCTCGGCGGCCTTGCGATACCACTTCAAAGCCAGCGAATAATCGCGGAGCTTAGGGCTCGATTTCTCGTAGAGATAGCCCAGCGCGTTCTCGGCCGGAACGTTGCCTTGCGCGGCGGCTTTGCGCAGCCATGGCAGGGCGCGGGAATAATCCTGCTCGACGCCCTGCCCTTCCATGTATTTCCTGCCCAAATCGTACTGCGCACGGGCGTCGTCCTGCGCGGCCGCGCGGCGCAGCCATTTGAGCGCCTCGCTCCGGTCGGCCGATAAGCCCTGTCCCTGGTCGTACATCAAGGCGAGATTGTACTCGGCGTCGGGATCGCCCTTCGCGCCCGCCATCAGAAACCATTTCGCCGCCTGTTCGTAGTCCTGCGTTACGCCCTTGCCGGTGGCGTACATGTAACCCAGCCCGACCTGCGCTTGGAGATTGCCGGCAGCCGCGGCTTTCTCAAACCAGCGAACCGCCTCGCCGTAATTCCGGGCGGCGTCCTCGCCGCGCAGATACAGGTTGCCCAGCGCGGCTTGCGCGGCAGCATCACCGCCGCGAGCGAGATCGATCAATTCCTGATACGGTTTCCCGTCCGGTTTCCCGCTTGAGCCGGAATTCGCGCTATCGGTGCGGGCGCGATTCTCCGGCCGCGGCGCGGCTTGGGGGGCTGGAATGGCGATCGAAGCCACCGTCTGCTGCGGATGAGCGGCGGCCGGCGCGCGTAATGGCTCCGGCTGCGCATGGCCGACGCCCGCCGACGCGAGATCGACCGGCCCGAGTTGTGGCGAGCGAGGCTGGTCCGGGCTGACGGCCGTCAATTGAGGCCACTCGGCCCGCGGCGCCGCGATGGAGTTGAACTGGCCGAACCATTTGTAGGCGATCCGGGTCGAGCCGACCGAAAGCGCCGCGAGCATCGCGACCGCCACGATCGCCGAGGAAAGCGGCGCCGCGTAGCTCACCACGTTCAGTGCCGCCCACGGATTCGCGCCGCTGAGCATCGCCCCAACGCCGCTCATCTGGCCAACGCCGCTTATCTGGAACGATGCGTCACGGCTCGGAGGCGGAGCCCATTCGATCTCAATCGATCGGGGCCGCGGCATCGCCGCCATCGACCGCAACGCGTCGCCGACCGAGGCGGCGCTCGGCGGCCTCCGCTCGGGCCGCTTTTGCAGCAGGCGGCGGACCAGATTCAGCAACGCGCCGGGTGCGTCGGCGCGCTCGAGCCGGGGCGGTTTGCTGTCGAGGCGCTCGGCGATCGGAGCCTCGGAATCTCCCCGCCCGAACGGCGGAGACCCGGCCAGCATTTCGTAGAGCAGCACGCCCATCGAGTACAGATCGCCGCGTGGTTCGGGCGATCCGCCGAAGATCTGTTCCGGCGCCACGTAAGCCGCGTTATCGACGATGATACCTTCGCCGGCCAGGTGCGAGAGATATATCGTCAACGGAAGCCCGAGGCCGAAGTCGCCCAGCTTCACCGAGCCATCCGGCGCGATCATCACGGAGGCGGGAGTCAGGTCGCCGTGGACCACGCCGAGCGAGTGCGCGTATTCGAGCGCGGCGCAGATCTGCGCTCCGATCCGCAGCACATCTGCGATCGGGAGGCCACGATCTTTCGATCCGGAGAGCAAGTCAGCGAGCGAGCCGCCGGAGAGGTACTCGCTCAGCAGATAGACCAGCCCGTCCTCCTCGCCCGCTTCGTAGACGCCCGCGATATGCGGATGGCCGGTTACTCGCGCCGCTGACCGCGCCACTTGCATGATCTGCCCGCGCGCCTCGACGCTCAGCCCGCGGGTGGAAATCACCGCGACCGCGAGCTTGCGGTCGAGCCAGGTGTCGTGGGCCAGATAGACGCGCTTCGCGCCGCAAGCGCGCAGCAGGCGGCCTATCTGGTAGTGGCCCGCGCCCAATGATTCAGGTTCGGCCGTTTCCGCGTCGTAGCCTGCGGGCCGCAGACTCCGGCAGCCGCGTGTGGCATCCGCGGCAAAACGCGTCATCGGAGTGGTTGGACGAGCCGCACCAGGAGCAGAGCGGGCCGAGCAGCGACCCGCATCCGGTGCAAAGCTTTTCCCCCTCTACGTTGTCCTTGCAGCAAGACGCGCAAAACATGCAGAACTTGCCCCCAGCGTTCCGGCCGGCCACAACCTTATAGATCGTTTTGCCGCAAACGCAAAGCGGTGGCATACAAATACTTAAGCTTTCCGTCACACTGTAGTAATTGTCGGAACTGCCGGACGAGGTGATTAGGGCGGCGTGTTAACAGTCCCGGACTCGATGATTTCGACTCGAATTCCGCGTCTTTTATTCAAAGCCGGGTGCTCTTCAGCTACTCCGAGCTTCATTTTGCGGCTGCCGGCATGAATTGGCGGCCGGGTCCAATAGTAACTGTCGAGAGGACGCGACTTGCTACAGAATGTCGCGGCGTGATATTGGAAGCTGGTTCCGGACCGAGGCTCGCTGGCGCGGCGACGCAACCCGCTTTATAGAAAAGGTCACGACCGCGTCCCTGCTCCGATGGCCGGGGGCGGTGAACAGAAACTACTATTACGCCCAAGGAGAACGTAAGCCAATGCAAGATTTTTTGCTGGTCAACCGCGTAGAGGTTTTGTCGCAGGCGGGATGCAGCGCCTGTAATGGCGGTTTCTCGACCGAAGCGATCGGTGAAAAAGCGCTCGTGCTGGGCGTCAGCAATCCCGAGCGCGTCTATTTCTTTTGCAGCGCCTGCGCCGACAACATCATGAGCCACGTCGAGTCCGAAGCGAGCCGCAAGCGCTATGAATGGGATTGGGCCGTGCCGCTGCTGGCGGGCCAGAGCCCCACGGCTCATTGACTGACGCGATCCTCGGGCGGCCCGGTCGAACCGCCTGTCCTTTCCGTTCGCCGCCGCGCCGATGGCCGCTGCGGATGCCGCGACGCGATTCGTTCGGCGCTGGAGACCACCGCCGAGGGGCGCGACTGCGCCAACTTCGCGCTGGACGCTTTGTTCGCGATCGCCGGGCTGTCCTGGCTGCGCGCCTGCTATAGTTTCGGAGGTCTGTCTCGCCAACCGCCGTCAAGCCCAAAGGAGAAGCGATGATCGATCTCCTGCACGACTCCCAACGTCCCAGCGGCTCCCGCGCGCTAGCGGCTCCCATAGGTCCGCAGGCTTATCGCGGCGCGGCTCAAGTCAATTTCGATCGCGCCGTTTTGATCGGTGCGCAACAGATCGGCACCGATTCGGCTGTATCGATCCAGCACTTCGGGCGCCGGGAACCCGAAGCGGTTGTGGTACCCATCTGAGATTATCGCGATCGCGGGATGAACCAGCTCGACGAAGGCCTCGGTCGAGGACGACGCGCTGCCGTGATGCGGCGCCTTCAGGACCGTCGCGCGCAAATCCCGCCCCGCGACGATCAGCGAGCGCTCGCCCTTCGCCTCGAGGTCGCCGGTGAAGAGCACCGCAGTCGCGCCGAAGATCATCTTCAGCACCATCGAGTCTGTCGTTACGGCTGGCGAGTTCGCCCGGCTGCGGGTTGAGGAATTCCAGGGTTACGCCGCCTATCGTTGCGGGCGCGAACGATGAATCGACTATTGTGACCCGCGTGCCGGCTTGCGTCAGAGCGCCGAGCAGACTCCAGGTAGCTCCGGTCGGGGCTCGCCGCCGGAATCGTCCAGAACTCTCCCGGATGGAAATTGCGCGCGATGAAACGGAAGCCGCCGAAGTGATCGAGTCGGGATGGCTTAGCGCCAGATAATCGACGCGCATGATCTTGCGCGACCATAAGTAGGGCGCCACGATCCGTTCACCCGGGTCGAACTCGCCCAATTCGCCGCCGCCGTCAACCAGCATCACGCGCGAGCCGGGGAACCGGACCACCGCGCAATCGCCCTGCCCCACTGATACGAACGTGATGCGAAGGTCGGGGTTGAAATAACGATCGCGGATCCACCACGCGGCGTCGAGCGCAAGCGCTACACCGAGCAGGCCGAGAACGGCGATCCGCCAACGCGGCGCCGATGGCGGCGGCGCCGGTTTGGGCAAATCGCTGCGCTGGTCCGGCGGGCGATCGGTTGCGGAGAGCGGCCAGCAGAGCCAGAGCACGAGGAATCCGTAGGCGATCGCGAGCTCCGGCACAGTCGGCGTGAAGGTGTGCGTCCATGCGAACGGCCACCCGACAAACCATCGCGCAAGCCACGTACCGGCGGCGAGAAATTCTCCCGCGAGCCCCATCAAGCCGCGCGCGACCGGCGGGCACACGAAGCTCGTCGCCGCGGCTCCCAGGCCGAGAGTCACGCCCGCGAAGCCCATCACGGGGACCACCACCGCGTTCGCGATCACCCCGACCATCGCGAACTGATTGAAGTGATAAGCCGTCAGCGGCGCGGTGCCGAGCATCGCCCAGAAAGACACCGCGCAGTAGCCCAGGAGCATCCAAGCCGCGCGCCAACCGATAGACTCGTGAACCAGCGCCAGACCGCTCACCGCGCGCCGGCTATTCCGCCATCGGTTGAAGCGCCGCATCCCGAGCACGATCGCGATCACGGCAACGAAGGAGAGCTGAAAGCCGAGGTCGGCCGTCGAGCCCGGGATAGCGAGGCAGATCACCAGCGCGGCCAGCGCGAGGCTCGCCGGCAGCTCGCGCGCGCGATCGATCATCACGGCGAACAGGTACGCCAGGACCATCACGAGGGCCCGCATGGTGGAAACGTGATGGCCCGCGATCGAGGCGTACGCGATGACCGCAACCGCGGCGGCGGCGGCGGCGAGCTTGTTCGCGTATCCTCTGATCATCAGGATCGGGAACAGCGCCAGCACCAGCCGCGCCGCCGCGAAGGCCGCAGCCGCAACGAAGCTCAAGTGCAACCCCGAGATCACGAGCAAATGAGCCATCCCGGTCAGCGCGAAGTCGTCGCGCAAGTCGGGTGATATCCCGCCCTGGTCGCCGATTAGCAGCGCGCGCATCTCCTCGCGTTCGCGATGCTCCAGATTGGCGTCGATAAACGCCCCGATTCGGGCGCGGATTCCCTCGATCGCGGATGCCGGCCAGCGGCGAGCGTATCCAATCGATTCGATTTCGCTCGATGAGCCTGCGCCGCCTCGGGCATCCGGCACGACCATCGTGGCCGCAACGGCCTCGCGGGCGAGGTAGGCTTCGTAATCGAACTCGCCGGGATTTCCGTAGTTGCGCGGAAAACGAATCCGGGACGTGACGCGGACTTGCTCGCCGATTTTGAAGCCGGCTGGATAGAGCAACGTCACGCGCACTGTCCCGCGGGCCGGTTGCATCGCCGCGGACGCCTCGCCGGCGCGCTCGACGCCGACGAATAGATGGGTCCGGCCGTGATACGGCTCGGCCTCGCGGACCAGCCGCCCCTCTATAGTGACGCGCGCTCCGTCCGCAAAGCGCCTGATACTCGCACTGCCGGGCGGATGCGCGAGCAGCTCGTGCACCGGTATCGTCGATGCAGCAGCGATTCCCGCCAGCGCGATCGCAATCCCGGCGGCCGGACGTCTGGCGAGCAACAGCGCCGCCGCGGCGATCGCGGCGATGATCGCGCAAGAGAGCGGAAGGCCGGCGCCCAAGTTACCGAGGCCGTCGCCGGCGACAATCGCGAGCGCGACACAATAGATCGGTGGTATCTCGGAGATCGGTAACGCATGGGCGAGCCGGGCCGTCGCCGAACGGACAGGCCGCGCGCCGCGCGCACTTTGCGCCGCGCCCGATACAGACTGCGACGCAGGCAAAGTTGCCGGCGCGCCTTGCGCGGGCGCCGGAGAGGATGAAGCGGCTGCGATGACGCCCCCTGCGGTGCGAGCACCTAATCGCAGCCTATAGCCGGGTCATCGCAGGTTTGAAAGAGGACCGGCGCGGTCCTTTGGTTGCCGGAGTGAACCTGTAAGCCGGGTTCTGTGCCCTTGCGGGCGGCGATCATTCTTCTAGGCCGCGCGATTGCTCGCGGGCTCAAGCGACCATACCCGAGGGATTACGAGCGGGCCACTCTATCCCTCCTATTTGGTCTTGCTCCGGGTGGGGTTTGACATGCGCGCGCGATCGCTCGCGCGCCGGTGGGCTCTTACCCCGCCATTTCACCCTTACCCTTGCGGGCGGTCTGTTTTCTGTGCCACTTTCCGCGAATCGCTTCGCGCCGCCGTTAGCGGTCACCCTGCCCTGTGGAGCCCGGACTTTCCTCCCCTTGCGGGGCGATCGCCCGGTTCACTCCGGCATCGATGATTGTAGCACCGGGGAAGCCGGCTGCCAGCGCGAGCGGCTGGCTACGGCTGGACTTCGCAGTACAGGATACGCTGGCAGTTCGGGCAGAAGTGAATCTTGTCCAGCCGCTGGATCTCGTTGTGGAGCTGCGGCGGTATTCTCATCCGGCATCCCTGGCAGGTTCCCGATTTGACCGCGACCACCGCCAGTCCGCCGCGGCGGTTGAAGATCATCTCGTAGCGCTGGCGCAGTCCCCCGTCGATCCCGCCCGCAACCGCGTCGCGTTCGGCGCGCTGCTTGACGAGCGCGGTCTTGACCTCCTCGACCTGTCCCGCGATTTTCTTTTCGGCGGCGATCAACTCCGAGCGCTTTTTCCCGGCCAGCTCGGTGAGCTCCTTGATTTGCTGCGCGCGACGCTCGGCCGCTTCCATCTGGACCAGCACCTCGCCTTCAAGGCGCTGGTTGCTTTCCTTCAGCGTCTCGACCTCGTGACCGACCGCCTGGAGCTCCTTGTCATTCCTGATGAGATTGAGGCGCATCCGATGGTTGCGGATGCTGGCTTCGCCCTCGGCGAGCTCGAGCTCCTGCTGCTTGCGGAGCAGCAGGGCCTGCTTGTCTTCTTCAGACAGCCGTTCGAGCTCGGCCGCGGTTTTGGTTGCGTCATCGCGAAGCTGTTCGACTCGCGCACTGATGGTGGCCAACGACTCTTCAAGCTCCCGCAAGCGAAGGTCGAGAGTCTGAAGGTGCGTCAGCCGGTTTAGCTCTTCGCGCAATTCTTCACCATTTCCTGTTGGTTGTCCTGAAGTCCGTATCCGGCGAGACCGATTGCCGATTGGGTGGGCCCACCAGGATTTGAACCTGGGACCAGCCGGTTATGAGCCGGCAGCTCTGAACCAGGCTGAGCTATGGGCCCTCGCACACGCATCGGACGAAACCCGATCGTACCAACTTTGGCCGCCCGTTTTAAGAGACCGGACGAATCGGTTTGACAGCGTTGCGATTCCGTCTCAGTCGCTCCGATGCTCTTCGCGTCTCACCGCGATCAGCGATTGAAGGGCCGCCACCGACTCGGCTGTGTCGGCGGGCGTTGCTCCACGCCTGTGCCCGTCGATTTCACGCCCCCGCCGTCCGCGCTCCAGCGCGCGGACGTAGTCGTCAGCCAGTTTGCGCGCTTCTTTTGGATCGTCCATGGCGGCGCCGACGATCAGCCCGCTCAGCCTGCTCTGCTGTTCGTCCGACAGCCGCTCGGCAAGCCAGCTCTCGATTTCGCCACGGCCCTTGTTGGAACTACAGAGCTCGCCGAGCGCCGCCGCGAGGCCGGCGTCGGCGAAATCGGCGGTCGGCGCGGCGTTCAGGATCGTCTCGCGTAGGTCGGCGCGCGCGACCGCGATCGCGAGCAAGCCGATCTCGGCCGCCGCGAGCGGGTCCGTCCGCGGCGGCCCCAGCGGCCCTGGTGGTGGCGATTCGGCGCTGCGCTCGCGCCCGCCGCGCGCAGTCTGCCGGCTGGCCTCGCGCCTGAGCACCTCTTCGCCGACTCCAATCGCGTCGGCGGCCTTGCGCGCCAGCAGATCGAACTCGAACGGATTCGCGACCCGGTGCAGCATCTCCGCCACGCGCTGGGCGGCGCGCGCCCGTTCTTCCAGCGACTGGCGCGCAGCGGCCGCCTGCTCGCCGATAAAGTAGTCGATCAACAGTTGCGACGATTCGATCAGCTCGCCGAAGGCGGCGGCGCCCTGGTCCCGAATCAGCGTGTCGGGATCGAACCCGGCTGGGATGAAAATCCCTCGCCCGAGCAGGCCCGCGGCGAGAAAAACCTCGAGCGCGCGCAGCGAAGCCTTGCGCCCCGCCGCGTCGCCGTCGAAACAGGCGATCACGTTGCGAGTGTGCCGCCCGAGCAGCCGCAACTGATCGACGGTCAGCGAGGTGCCGAGGCTGGCGACGACTTCCTGGAAGCCGGCGGCCCATACTGCGATCGCGTCGAGGTAGCCCTCCACGACGATCGCGCGATCGTTCTTCGCAATCGCCTGGCGCGCCTCGTAAAGCCCGTAGACGTTGCGGGCCTTGGAATAGAGCGGCGACTCGGCCGAATTGATGTACTTGGGAATGCGGTCGTCGAGCACGCGTCCGCCGAATGCGATCGTGCGCCCCTGCACGTCGCGAATCGGGAACATCAGGCGCGCGCGGAACATGTCGTAGGGAGCGCTCGCGTCCTGCTTGACCAGGCCGAGCTTGCGGCCCGCTTCGAGGAGCCCGCGCTTCTCGAGCGCGCGGGTCAGCGACCCGGCGCGGGCCGGTGCGAATCCGAGCTTGAATGCAAGCGCGGTATCGTCCGCAACGCCGCGCGATTTCAGGTAGTCGCGAGCCGGCGCGCCGTCGGGATGCTTCCACAAGACGTGCGCGAAAAAGTCGGAGGCGACCTCGTTGGCGCGAAACAGCGAATCGCGCTCGCCCGGTTTGGCGCCGCTCTGACCGCGCTCGGGAAGCGCGATCCCGTAGCGGGCCGCGAGCGAACCTACCGCCTCGGGAAAGCTCAGCCCTTCGATCCGCATCACGAAGTTGAACACGGTGCCGCCGGCGCCGCATCCGAAGCAGTGGAAAAAGCCGCGGTCCGGGCTCACCGAGAACGACGGCGTCTTCTCGTTGTGAAACGGGCACAGACCGCTGAAGCGGTTGCCCACGCGCCGCAGCCGGATGTGCGCGCCGATCACTTCGACGATATCGGCGCGGTTGCGAAGCTCCTCGATTTTGTCCTGCGCGAACATCACGCTCACTCCGCAATCAGCGCGCGCAGCCGCTCTGGATAATTCGTCACGATCCCATCGACGCCGTTGTCCGCCAACGCGCGCATCGCCTCGGGAGCATCAACGGTCCACACGTAAACCTTTAGCCCGCTGCGATGGGCCTGCTCGCAGAACTCCGCCGTCGCCAGATCGAAGCGCGGATTGATCGCCGCGACGCGCCGCGCGATCGCTTCGGCGATGAGCCGCGCCGGGTTCTTCTCCGCCAGCATCCCGATCCGGATTGCGGGCTCGATCTCTCGCGCGCGCCAGAGCAAATCCCACTCGAAGCTCGATATCATGCCCGGCATCGTGGACGACGTATCGATCGCGCGATGCTTGCGCATCAGTTCGCATACCTGGCGCTCCGAGTGTTTCGCCTTCAGCTCGATATCGAGTGCGCATCGGTCTTTGACCGCGGCGAGGACTTCGTCGAGCGTCGGGATGCGCTCGCCGGCAAACTTGCGATCGAACCAGGCGCCGGCGTCGAGGCGCTTCAACTCCGCCAGCGTCAGCCCGGCGACCGGGCCGTGTCCGTCGGTGGTGCGATCGACGGTGTCGTCATGGATCACCACTGCGACGCCGTCGCGCGTCATCTGCACGTCCAGCTCGCACATTTCCGCGCCAGCCTCAATCGCCGCGCGAAACGAACTGAGAGTGTTCTCGGGAAAGCGGCCGCTCGCGCCGCGATGCCCTATGTTGAGGAGGCCAGGCTTCACCACTGCGATGATTCTACCGCCTCGCAGCCCGAGGCCAAAACCGCCGCGATGGTTCGCTCCACAAGCGCGTTGCGGGTGCGTAAATCCGAAATGGCAATTGCGGCGTAATCGTCATAGTATTTCAGCCGCTCGGAGCGCGAGATCATCAGCGGGAGATCCACTCTATGCATGTCGGAATGGCAGTCATCTTCCAGGGACAAGGCGAGAACCGCGCCGACCGCGAGGTCTATCGCAACGAGCTTCGGCTGGGAGACATGGCGGAGCCGCTGGGCTTCGAATCGCTGTGGGGCGTCGAGCATCACTTCACGGACTACACGATGTGTCCCGACGTTCTGCAGTACCTCACCTACTTCGCCGGGCGCACACAGAAGCTTCAGCTTGGCTCGATGGTCGTGGTGCTGCCGTGGCACAGTCCGATCCGGGTCGCCGAGCAGGTCACGATGCTCGACCATTTCTCCAACGGCCGTTTCATCTTCGGGATCGGCCGCGGACTGGGCCGGGTCGAGTTCGAAGGTTTCCACGTCAATCAGGAAGACAGCCGCGAGTTCTTCACCGAGTCCGCGCAGATGATCCTGCACGGGCTCGAGACCGGGTACTGCGAATTCGACGGCAAGCTGGTCAAGCAGACCAAACGCTATCTGCGGCCGGCGCCGTTCAAGTCGTTCCGGGGACGCACCTACGCCGCGGCGGTATCGCCGGAGTCATCCGCGATCATGGCCAGGCTCTGAGTCGGCCTGCTGATCATTCCGCAGAAGCCGTGGGAAGCGGTTACGCAAGAGTTGAACGATTACCGGCGGATCTTTCGCGAGGTCAACCACGCTGACGCGCCGCCGCCGATCAATGCGGGATGGGTCATCTGCGATCAAAATGCCGATCGCGCGCGCGAGATGGCGTACAAGTACATCGGCGCGTATTGGTATTCGGTGGTCCGCCATTACGAGCTCAAGGGGACCCATCTGCTGAACATGCGCGGTTACGAATCGTACAGCCGGATGCAGCAGATAATGAACTCGCCGGGCGGCGTTGACGCGATGGTCGAGTTCTTTCTCGGGTTGCAAATCTGGGGAACGCCCGAGCAGTGTTACAACCGAATTGTGGAGGTCGCGAATCGCACCGGCGGCGAGGCATTCAACGGGGTCTTCAGCTACGGCGGCATGCCCTATGACTACGCGGAACAGAATCTCCGCACCTTCGCGAAGGAAGTGATGCCGGAACTGAAGAAGCGCATCCCCGTCGAGCAGCAGGTAATCGCACGCGCAGGCGTCGGTCCTGCCGCCCGGGAGGAAGCCTTCCGCCTGCAACCATAGCAGGGTGTTGAGAAAGTCTTTCCATGGGTTTGGACGATCGCGGGCGCCCTCGAAATCGGGGGCGCCCGCGTCTTTTGAAGATGGCGCGAGCCACTGGCAAACCCGAGCGCTTCGTCAAGGCCGTGTTCGACACGCCCGCCGCGATGGCGGACGAAGCCGCCGGATTTCTGGTCGCGCGCGGCGCGATCGGATGTGCGATCGCTCAATCTTTCAAGCCGGGTGTGAAGCCGCCGAAGGTCGTGCCGCTGGAAGCCTTCTTCACCGGCATGACCGAATCGCAACTCGCCGGGCAGGCTCACCGGACTGACCCGCGCGATGCGCTCGGCGGGGATGCTGGCTGGCGGCGCGCGCCATCCGCGCGCCAGCACGATCGTTGATCCCGGATGGGCGACGCTCTGGATGAAGCGCTTCAAGCCGCTACGGATCGGCCGTCGCTTCCTGATCGTTCCGCCCTGGAGCAGCGAGCGCGGCTCGGCGCGCAGCAACCGGATCGTGCTGATCGTGAAGCCGGCGCGCGCCTTCGGCACCGGCCATCATGCAACCACCGCCGGGGTTCTGCGGGTTTTGGAGCGGCTATTCGCCGAGCGCAGCCCTCGGAGCGCGCTCGATGTCGGAACCGGTTCGGGTATTCTTGCGATCGCGATGAAGCTGCTCGGCGCTCAAACCGTATCGGCGATCGATAGCGACCCCGAAGTGCTCGAAAACGCGCGCGAGAATGCCAAGCTCAATCAGCTTGAAGCCGAGCTTGAGTTTTCGTCCGCCCCGCTGAACGCGCTGCGATGGCGGTACGATCTGATTGCCGCGAACATCCTCGCCCCAACGCTGATCGAGATGGCGCCCACGCTCACGCGTCTGCTCGCCCCTGACGGGCGGCTGATCCTGTCCGGAATCCTCGCGTGCGAGGCCAGCGAAGTTCTGCGCAGCTATCAGCCGGCGCTCCGATGCGTTTCGATCGCGCGGGACCACGGCTGGGCGACAATGGTAATGGTGCGGGTGCTCGCGCGATGAATCGTCCGCCGCGGTTCACGATTGCTCACGATTCGGTCCGCGGCGGCGTCGCGCGGCTTGGCGGCGACGAGTTCCATCATCTGCGCGACGTGATGCGCCTTAAGACCGGCGCGCGCATCTCGCTGATCGACGAACGCGGCGCGGAATACCAGGGAGTCATAAGATCGTTCGAGGCACGGCAGGCGGTGATCGAAGTCGCACGGGAGTTGCCGCGCGTCACGCGCGCGCGCACGGTCGCGCTCGGCGCGGCAATAATCAAGGGCCCGCGGATGGACTTCCTGGTCGAGAAGGCGGCCGAGCTGGGCGCGGCGGAGTCTGGCCGATCGTGTCGGCCCGCACCGTCGCGCTGACTCCCGGCCGCGAGAAAATCGCGCGATGGCGCCGGCTGGTGGCCGCCGCCGCCAAGCAGAGTCTCGCCATATTCCCGATGGAGATTCGACCGCCGCTCGGTTTCGCCGACTTGATTCGTATCGTTCCCGGCGACACGCTACGCGTGAATTGCGCGATTGGCGCCGAGCCGCTCGGCGCGGTGATCAGGCGGGCCAAACCGGATCGAATCCTGATAGTCTGTGGACCGGAGGGCGATTTCGATCGCGAGGAACAGGCGATGGCCGACGAGGCGGGTTTTGTGAAGGTTGGACTGGGATTCAACCGCTTGCGCAGCGAGACCGCCGCGCTCGCCGCGCTCAGCATCGCCGTGGATGCGATCGGCGAGCTGGACTGAGGAGCCTTACCGATGGCTTATAAATTCGCCTTCGTGATGGACTCGCTGGCGGACGTCCTGGCCGACAAGGACACCACCTTCGTCTTCATGCTCGAGGCGCAAGCGCGCGGCCATGCGATCTACGAGCTCGGCATCCGCGACTTGTTCGCGCGCGGGCCGCAGGCGATGGGCTGGGCGCGCCGATGCGAAGTGACGCGCGCGACGCCGCACTATCGCTATCTCGACCACGGCGCCGACTGTGCGCTGGAAACCTTCGACGCGATCTTCATGCGCAAGGACCCGCCCGCCGACGCCGCTTACCTGTACGCGACGATGCTGCTCACTCTGGTAGACACGCGGCGGACCTTCGTGATTAACGATCCGGCCGGCCTTCGCGAAGCGAACGAGAAGCTCTACCAGTTGAATTTCCCCGGCGCGATTCCGCCTACGCTGGTGACCTGCGCGATCCCGCGCATCAAGCAATTCCTGTTCGACCAGGGCGGCGAGATAATCGTGAAGCCGCTCGACGGCCACGGTGGCGAAGGCGTATTCCTGGCGCGGCGCGGCGACGGCAACTTGAACGCGATCCTCGAGGCTGTCACGCGCCTGGGCACGCGCCTGATGATGGCGCAGCGGTTCATCCCCGAAGTGCGCGAGGGCGACAAGCGGCTGATCGTGCTGGACGGCGAGCCGCTCGGATGCATGCTGCGCGTGCCGCTCGCCGAGGAGGTGCGCGGCAATATCCATGTCGGCGCCACTTGTATCAAGGCCGAAGTCACCGAGCGCGATCGCGCGATCTGCGCGATGGCCCGGCCGCGCCTCAGTCGCGACGGGCTCTACTTCGTCGGACTCGACATCATCGGCGGCTACCTCACCGAGGTCAACGTGACCAGCCCGACCGGCGTTCAGGAGATCGATCGCCTCGACGGTGTGAATCTGGAGGCCAAAGTGATCGACTTCGTGGAGTCGAAGGTCGCCGCCCTCCGCTAAACGCTGCGCTCCTCGCCTCTCCCTGACCAGGGAGAGGCCGACAGCCGCTGCGGCTGGCGGGTGAGGGCTGCTCGCGCCGGAACCCTCGCCGGTTGCATGACCGCGCGAGTCTCGCTAGCAATGAGGCTTGCTTTCGACGCGCGAACGATTCCCGGCACGGTGGGCAGGTAGCTCAGTCGGTAGAGCAAAGGACTGAAAATCCTTGTGTCGGCGGTTCAATTCTGCCCCTGCCCACCAATAGACCTCAATCAAGGCGCGACGTTCCAGACTCTCCGCTAGTTTTCGATCTCGCCGGGTATGCCGGTTGTGTGCCGGTTTCGGAGCGCCGCGTGGTCCGAGAAAGACCCGGTATAGATCGAAGCATCGACCTTTGCGCATCGCGAGCCCGGTCGCTGAGCTGCGCATCGGCGGATTACCCTCACCCGCCGCGAAGACGCGGCGGCCTCTCCCTGATCCGGGAGAGGCGGGGAAAAGCGGCGCCGCCCCTATGCCTCCCCCTGACCAGGGAGAGGCGGCGAGCGAAGCGAGCGGTGAGGGTGCTGAGTTCGTCCCTTCACCACGTCACGCGCGAGCGGGCAGACTTGTTGACGGGGCGATAAACGGAAAGATTAGATCAACGGGGCTGCAAGCAAACCGAAACAGGTGCGATCATGAAGCCAATAGATCGATACACGAAATTCATCCTCACGCTCATCGCTCTGGCTTTGATAGTCATTGCGACCCGGCCGTTGTTGGTTCCCGGTCCGGCTGGCGCAGCCGACATCGGGCAGGGATGCGGCGCCGACCCGCAGCATCCATGTTACGTCGAAGGCTGGGGGCCTGGCGGCACGATTCCGGTGGCGAACAACAACCTGCCGCTCAGAGTGCTGGTCGTGAATTCGCCGGCGCAATCCGTCCCGATGATTGTCAACAATCCTCCAGTACCGTTCCGCCAGCCGTTGCGGTAGGCGATTCACCGCGACGATGCGGCCGATCGCACTGGCGAGAGGCTGAGCCTTTCGCTCGTAGGCGGATTACCCTCACCCGCCGCGAAGACGCGGCGGCCTCTCCCTGATCCGGGAGAGGCAGGGAAAGGGTGCGGACCGGCAGGATAGGTAACAGAATAGACCGGCAGCATGGGTAACAGATTAAGTCACGGCAGGAGGTACAGAGATGCCGTGGCGGGAGGTCTGTCCCATGGACGAACGGGTGCGGTTGATTGGGGCGGTATTGGCAGGGGAGGAGAGCATGAGCGAGCTGTGCGAAGAGTTCGGGGTGAGCCGCAAGACCGGATACAAATGGATGCAGCGCTATCTGGAGCAGGGGCTGGCGGGGCTTGAGGATCGGTCACGAGCGCCGCGGGTGGTGCCGTGGGCGATCAGCCAGGCGCAGGCCGAGGCGATCAGCGGAGTGCGCCGGGAGCATCCCAGTTGGGGTCCGAAGAAGCTGCGTGCCAGGCTGGTTGAGCGGGCACCGGAGCAGAGCTGGCCGGTGCCGAGCACGATCGGCGAGTTGCTGCGGCGCACGGGATTGAGCCAGGCGCGTAAGCGGCGGCGGCGGGCGACACCGAATCGGGGCCCGCTGCGTGCGCCGCTGGGAGCTAACGAGTTGTGGTGCATCGACTTCAAGGGCTGGTTCCGCACCGGCGACGGCGCGCGCTGCGATCCGCTGACGGTCACCGACGCCTTCAGCCGCTACCTGTTGTGCACCAAAGTGGTGAGTCCGCCTGACAGCGAGGGCTGCCGCAGCGAACTGGAGCGGGTGTTCAAAGAATATGGGCTGCCCTTGGCGATGCGCTCCGACAACGGTGCGCCGTTCGCTTCGCTGGGCGCGGGAGGGCTGGGCAAGCTGTCGGTGTGGTGGGTGAAGCTGGGAATCCTGCCCGAGCGAATTGAGCCCGGCAAACCGCAGCAGAACGGGCGTCACGAACGGATGCACCGCACGCTCAAGCTCGAGACTGCCAAACCGCCCGCGGAAAATCTCCAGGCCCAGCAGCGCCGCTTCGATCGTTTTCGCGCGGAGTTCAACCATGAGCGTCCCCACGAGGCGCTGGGCCAGACCCCGCCGGCGGAGCATTACAGGCCCTCGCCGCGGTCCTATCCCAAGCGGCTGGAGGACCCGGTCTATCCCGCCGATTACCAACCGCGCCGGGTGCGCAGCAACGGCGAGATCAAATGGCAGGGCGAACTGGTCTTGATCGGCGCGGCGCTAGTCAATGAGGTGATTGGACTTAGAGAAAATGCTGACGGAGAGGCCGCCGCCTACTTCGGGCCGATCGCGCTGGGGGTGATCGACGGCGTGACCTTTAAGCTGAACCGAGGCGCGCAATGAGCAGCGATTCACAGCCAGCGGCGAGGGGGGCTGCCCCCCTCGCGCTCCTCCCCGCCAGCAGCAAACCGGCAAAAAGTGTTACCTATGTTGCCGGTCTAAAGTGTTACCTATGTCTCCGGTCGCTCAAAGGCGGCGCCGCTCCTACGCCTCTCCCCCGCGCCGGTGGCGATGACCAGGGCCTGTCCTGAGCCCTGCCGAAGGAAGAGGCGGCGAGCGAAGCGAGCGGTGAGGTGCTGATTTCGTCCCTTCACCGCGCCGCAAGTCCGCCAAATTTTGTCTGGCAAGCGCTCGCCAAAGTTCCGTCTATACCGCCAGTAGAGATTTCGGTACCCTCGACGAAACTACGCGGTTTTTGGCCGGGCTGACGCAGGAGGGAAATTTTATGTCTACTAAAACACGATCGAAATCGCTGGCAGTCCTGACCGCGCCGGTGTGCGCGATGCTTTTGGCGTTCATGGCCAAAGGTGCACTCGCGCAGTCGAGCGCCACGATCTCTGTACCGATACGGGTAACCGTCAGCGGCCTCTCCTTCTCTGTCGCCGCATCCCAGCCGGCGCCGGAAGTATCCTCGGCGATCGGCGGATGCACGTTCGCTTCGGCCGGAATCAATTTCGGAGCGGTCAGTGGATCGAGTTTGAAGAGCGGAACGCTGGCCGCCCGCTACTCGGTCCAAGGAAGTCTTACCATCACGTGCCCATCGGCCGTGCAGCTCGGATCGTTCGGCATCCAGGTCGGTCTTGATAGCGGCGCAAACGGAGTCTGCGGTTGCCGGGATTCACCTTCCGAAGGGATCCACCGCTACTCGCGCGTTGAGCCACGGACGCAGCTCGATTGCGTACGATCTCTATAAGCCGGTTGTCAGTGCGGGGCTGTTCTTGACTGGACTCGCGCCTGCGCCCGCGCCCGCCGCGAGCACGGTTCGCCGCGAATGGGGTGACATCGCCCAGGCTAGCGACGCAGGATCGTGCGATGTCCCCGGTTCTTCGTCCCTGGGGTCCTTATTTTGTCTGGTGGATGAAGGAGGAGACGGACTCGCTTTTACACTTTCGTCGCCGATCCTGATGACGGTTCCATTCTCAGGATCCGGGAACATAACAATTCCGATCGTTGCAACGATTCCCGGCGGCCAATTTCAGTCCCTGCCTCCGGGACTCTACACGGACACTATCACCGTGACCCTTCTGTTCTTTTAACCTTCACGGCTCAGCGATCCGGTGAAAAGTGAACCTGGATCACTACCCTTCCGGGTCAGCGTCCTGACTTGTCGGCTGCGCGTCCTTTCCCGTCCCTCCCGTTCCAGCGTACCGGCACCCTTCGGTCGGACTCAGGGCAGGCTCCGGCCGGCGCTACACACGGAGGCCGGCGCTACAGAAAGACGCAACGTCGCGAAGCTCGCGGGAACATCACCTGAGAGGCCGCGCCGAGAATCCCGCTGGCTAGCGGCGGCGCACCCGGTTAGTCTTTAGCAGGTTCGCGACGTTAACCGACGGTCGAATCGATCTACTGGCTGTCAGCCCGCTCGGCTGAAACACTCGACATCCGTTGGCGTCTAAGATGATCGATATGATCGCTCATCACAGGATCGCCGGTCGAGGCGGTCGCCCGGCACTCGCATTGGCCGTTCTGGTGGTCGTGGCGATCCTGATGCTTCGGGCCGGATCTGCGGCTGCGCAGAACGTGCCGCTGGCGGAAAACCATCCGGCCGAGATGGCTCAATGGGCTCCGCTCGGCCGCGCGGCGTCCTATCGCCGGCTCAACCTGAAAGTCTTCCTGGCGCTGCGAAACCGCGCCGAACTGGACAAGCTCCTGGCCGCTCAGCAGGATCCCGCATCGAGAGAATATCATCACTGGCTCACTCCCGAGGACTTCGCTGCGCGCTTCGGTCCGAAAGCGAGCGACTACAAGGCGGTGGCCGATTGGCTCGTATCCGAGGGCTTCGAGGTGACTGCGGCGAATCCTCGCCGGCCCTGACGTTGCATTCAATGGCGCCGTATCGCAGACTGAGCGGCTTTTCGGCGTCACGATCGCTTCGACTGCGGACGATC
Organism: uncultured delta proteobacterium; assembly: GCA_963793115.1. GTDB lineage: Bacteria > Desulfobacterota > Binatia > Binatales > Binataceae > CAVVMA01. Next base: position 68,459 of record CAWBYV010000017.1, on the reverse strand, counting down.
GCTTCTTCGGGAATCTGGCGGATCCGGCCGTGCCGGCCGGTTCGCCGGCGTTATCGCCCGCGTCGAAGGACTGGACAATCTGCGCCGCTTCGTCCCGCTGATCCGCAAGTTTCGGCGGCATCCCATCGCCTCGGTCCAACGCGAACTGTCGCCGCTGGAGCTCACCTCTTTTGTCACCGGCAGCTTCATGCGAGAGCCGTCCTTTGGGCTCCAGGCGCCCAACGTGATCGTCGGCGGTTCTGTTCAACGGTTCTTCACCGGCGTTTGGTCCGGCCGATATCTATAGCTTCTACGATGAAACGCCGCTGCTGAACGCGGGCGTCAACGGCGGCAACGGCCAGGATTGCATCGCGGTGGTCGAAGACTCCAACTATGCGCAGGACGCGGTCGCCCTGTTCGACACGACTTTCTCTCTGCCGGCGGCCGCTATCACCAACTCGTTTCCGACCAGCGATCCCGGCATCAACAGCGACGAGGGCGAGACCCTGATGGACCTCGAGTACGCGCACGCGGCGGCGCCCAACGCGCCGCTGACGGCCTATATCGGAAATGACTCCGACTGGATAATCGACCCGATCGCGGACGGGATTCAGAGCGCCGTAAACGACGACTCGTGCTCTGCGATCAGCGTAAGCTTCGGCATTTGTGAGATGGCGAAAAGCTATTTCACCGCGACGCTCGATCCGATCTTCAGCCAGGCCGCCAGCCAAGGCCAGTCGGTGTTCATTGCGGCGGGCGACAGCGGAGCGGACAACTGCCTGGTGGGAACCCGCAACGTGAACGAGATGGCCGCCGATCCCAATGTCACCGCCGTCGGCGGAACGCAATTCACTCCTGATTTCGACCAGAATGGCGACAACGTCGGTTTCGTTTCCGAGAAGGTATGGAACGAGGGCACCCCCCCCGAGGGCGGCGCGAGCGGCGGCGGCGCCAGCGCGATATTCGCCAAACCCGCCTATCAGAAGGGTGTCACGCCCGCCGATAGCCATCGCGACGTTCCAGACGTTGCGATGATCGCGAGCCCCGACCTGCCTGGCGTCTTTCTAGGCGACCACGCGGGCGACCCGTACTCGGGATGCCCTCGCGGCCAAGCCTGCATCAACTGCTGCGACGGCGGCACCAGCCTGGGAACTCCTTTATGGGCCGGGATCTCCAGGCTCCTGGCGCAGGTGCAGGGCGGGCGATTGGGAAATCTGAATCCCCTGCTCTACCATCTTGGCGCGGTGGGGAAATCCGCCGGCGTCCGCGACGTTACGAGCGGCAACAACAGCTTCAACCACGTGACCGGCTTCAGCGCAGGGCCCCGCTACGATCAAGCCAGCGGATGGGGTACGTTCGACATCGCGACGCTCGCCAAAGCCTTCCCCACGGCGACTCCGACCCCGACTCCCAAACCGACGCCCACACCGTCAGGAACGCTCGCGCTCTCGTCCAGAGCGATCGCTTTCCCGGCAACCGGAACGGGAACGACGGCCACGACGAGCTTCAACATAACCGATTCCGGTCCTGGCCTGCTGATCGGCAGCATCAATGCGAGCGGGCTTGGCTCGGCGTTTTCCCTGGGCACTGCGACCACGTTCAATCTATCCGCCAACCACAGCGCGAAGGTAGTAATCCAGTTCGCGCCGGCCTCGCCGGGTACCGACACGGGCAGTCTCACGATCACCAGCAACGACCCGAAGCACTCTCCGAGCACCGTAACTGTCAGCGGCAAAGCGGTATCCGGGACCTTGAACGCACCGGCCACGCTCAGCTTCGGCGTGGTGAGGGTGAACACCAAGAAAACAATGGTGCTGACGATCAAGAATACCGGCTTGGGCGTGCTGCACGGGAGCCTCGTGACCAATGGACTGCCCGCACCGTTCACTGCACCGCCCGGAACCAGCTCATTTCAGTTGAAAGACGGCCAGTCGTTCCCGGTTAAGATCCAGTTCGCGCCCACCTCGAAAGGCAAGTTCACCGGGAAGATTTCGATCGCCAGCGACGGCGGCAACCAGACCGTCACCGTGACCGGCACCGCAATGTAGCCGCGGGCCGATCGCCTGTGGCCACTCGCAGGACCGGCGGGACGCCGGTCCTACTTCGGATCGCGTCTTCGAGATTCATATCGAGTCTCTAGGATTCCGCAGCGCCGGCCTCAGGCGGCGGTGCCAATTGTGTCGCCGCCGTTTGTCTGAAGTAGGACCGGCGTCCCGCCGGTCATTCCACCGCGACCGGCGCCGGAGCGGTGGTTTCAGCGTAGGTAAAGGTCAGGGCCCCGTAGCCGAGATCCACCGAGACCGCGCCGCCTTTCGCCAGCCAGGCCGAAGAGAATCTCGTCGGCGAGCGCGCGGGCGATCTCGTTCTCGATCAGCCGTCCCAGCGGCCGCGCGCCGAATTTGGGATCGAAGCCGCGCGTGGCTAACCACGATCGCGCTGCAGCGGAGACTTCGATTTTGACCTTCTGCTTCTCGAGCCGCTCGGCTAGCTCGCCGATGAACTTGTCGACCACGCGCTCGATTATCGGCGGCGTAAGCGGCGCGAACTCGATTATCGCGGAAAGCCGGTTGCGAAACTCGGGATTGAACATCCGATCGATCACGATCTTCGGGATCGCCGGCGCTGAGGTCGGTGCCGAACCCGATCATCGAGCGGGATAGTTCCTGCGCGCCCGCGTTGGTCGTCATCACCAGGACCACGTTGCGGAAGTCGGCCTTGCGGCCGTTGTTGTCAGTCAAGGTCGCGTGGTCCATCACTTGGAGCAGGATACTGAACAGGTCGGGATGCGCCTTCTCGATTTCGTCGAGCAGCAGGACGCAATGCGGGGTGCGATTGATCGCGTCGGTGAGCAGGCCGCCCTGATCGAAGCCGACGTATCCCGGCGGCGCGCCGATCAGCCGCGAGACCGTGTGGCGCTCCATGTATTCGCTCATGTCGAAGCGGATGAACTCGACGCCCATCACCTTGGCCAGTTGCCGCGCGACCTCGGTCTTGCCGACCCCGGTTGGTCCCGCGAACAGGAACGCACCGACCGGCCGATCCGGATGACCCAGACCCGAGCGCGCGAGCTTAATCGCGCGCGCGACCGCTCCGACCGCGGCATCCTGGCCGAACACCGACCGCTTGAGATCCTCGTCGAGCGATTGCAGCCGCACGCGATCCGTCGCCGACACCGTGCGCTCCGGGATTTTCGCCATCCGGGCCACCGTGCGCTCGACATCGCGCACTCCCACCGTGACCGGCTCCGGGCCTTTGCCGCGCAGATGCGCCGCCACTCCGGCCTCGTCCATCACGTCGATCGCCTTGTCGGGCAAAAACCGATCGTTGATATAGCGCGACGACAGCTCGACCGCGGTCTTGAGCGCGGGCGTGGTGTAGCGGACGTTGTGATGCTTCTCATAGTAGGTTTTGAGGCCATTCAGTATCTGCACCGCTTCTTCCTGGCTCGGTTCGAGCACGTCGATTCTCTGGAAGCGGCGGCCCAGCGCCTTGTCCTTTTCGAGCGAGCGTTTGTAGTCCTGATAGGTGGTCGAGCCGATACAGCGCAGCTCACCCGAGGCCAGCGCCGGTTTCAGCAGATTGGACGCGTCCATCGTGCCGCCTGAAGCCGCGCCGGCGCCGACGATCGTATGGATCTCGTCGATGAACAGGATTCGGCGCGGATCGCCCTGCACCGCCTTGATCACGGCCTTGAGCCGCTGCTCGAAGTCGCCGCGAAACCGGGTGCCCGCGAGCAACGCGCCCATGTCGAGCGCGTAAATCTCGACGTTCTTGAGCGCGTCCGGCACGCGTCCATCGTGCACCGCGAGCGCCAGCCCCTCGGCCAGCGCGGTCTTGCCCACGCCGGCCTCGCCCACGAACACCGGGTTGTTCTTGCGCCGCCGAAGCAAAATGTGGATCGCCCGCTCGAGCTCCTTCTCCCGCCCGACCAGCGGATCGATCTTGCCCTTGGCGGCCCTCTCGGTCAGGTTGAGCGCGTAGGTTTGCAGCGCCTTCGACGGCGATAGCTTGCGCTCGCCTTCCCCGTCGCCTTCCGCCTCGCCCTCGCCGCCGGCAGCATCTCCGCTTTCGGCGGGCTCGCGATCGGCGCCGGCGCCGATTTTCGAGACTCCGTGGGAAATGAAGTTCACGACGTTGAAGCGCGTGACGCCCTGCTCCTCGAGAAAGAAGATCGCGTGCGACTCGGTCTCGTGGAACATCGCGACCAGCACGCTGCTGCCGTTGATCTCCGCGCGTCCCGCCGACTGGGCATGGAGCGCGGCGCGCTGCAAGGCACGCTGCACGCCGGGCGCGTAATGAGGCTGGAACGCCCTTCCCTTCGGCACGGTTTCGAGCTGCTCGTCGAGGAACTTCCTGAGCTTGGCGCGCAGCGCGTCGAGGTCGGCGCCGCAGTTGCGCAGGATGTCGGTGGCCGTAACATCGTGCAGCATCGCGTACAGCAGATGCTCCAGGCAGACGTATTCGTGGCGGCGATCCACTGCCTCCTGCATCGCAAGTTGCAGCGTGACCTGCAGTTCGCGGCTGATCATCACACCCGACGAAGACATAATCGTCCCGAGGTTCGCGAGGCTCGCACTATGCGCCTGGCGATTCCTTCCTAATGATCTTAATCACTCCTTCTCCATCACGCACTTCAGAGGATACTGGTTCTCGCGGGCCAATTCCTCCACCGTTCGCACCTTGCTCTCGGCGATTTCATAGGGGTAGACGCCCGCCACGCCTATCCCGTTCTGATGGACGTGGAGCATGATCCGGGTTGCTTCCGCGTGCGGCTTGTTGAAGACCAGCTTGAGAAGTTCGACCACGAACTCCATCGGGGTGTAGTCGTCGTTGAGCAGCACGACCTTGAACAGCGGGGGCTTGCGGGTCTTCGGTTGCGTGCGGGTGCGCCGCTGGGTGACGACCTCGCGCTGCGACGATCGATCGTCGTCGCCGTCGTCGGGCCCGCCGGCGCGCATCTGAAAGCGCGCGCGATCCAAATTTACGGCGCGATACAAGTTCGGTCCGGCGCCGGCGCGAGCTGGTCCGCTTGTCACATCTCTAAAATAGCAAATCCGCCGGGGTAGAAGGGAGCCTTGCATTGAGCGGCTGCTTTGCCATCCTGAGAACCAGTGAGGCCTGTGAGCGAGTTGGGCGTCGAAATCGTCGAGGGAATCGGGAAGGTTCCGCGCCAGGCGTGGAACGCGATGCTTGCTCGCGACGACTCGCCGTTCCTCGATTGGGATTGGCTTTCCGCGATGGAGGAATCGCGCAGTGCCGCGCGCGACACCGGATGGGCGCCCTACCATCTGGTCATTCGGGATGGGCGCGGCGGGCGCGACCGCGGCGCGCTCGCCGGCGCCTGCCCGCTTTACCTGAAGACTCACAGCATGGGCGAGTTCGTGTTCGATCACGGATGGGCCGACGCGGCGGAGCGGGCCGGAATCCGTTACTATCCCAAGCTGCTCGCCGGCGTCCCCTTCACCCCGCATACCGGCCGCCGCTTTATCACCGCGCCGGGCGCCGATCGCGGTCGGCTGATCGGCCTGCTCGCGCGGGCCCTGATCGCGCTTTGCGCTGACAACGAGATTTCATCGATCCACGTCAACTTCTGCGAAGCCGACGAAGCCGCGGCGCTCGGCAAGCTCGGCTTCGTGGAGCGGCTCGGCTACCAGTATCACTGGCGGAACGCGGATTTTCAGAACTTCAACGATTACTTGAATAATCTCAAGAGCAAGCGGCGATCGGCGGTCCGTCACGAGCGCGCCGCGCTCGCGGACCAGGGCGTCGCGATCCGGGTCTACACCGGCGACGAGATTCCCGACTCGCTGTTCGCCCGGATGTTCGACTTGTATCGATCGACGATCGACAAGCTCTACTGGGGACGCCAGTACCTGACCAAGCGGTTTTTCGACCTGATGCGCGAGCGCTTCAAGCGCCACCTCTGCCTGGTGTGCGCATTCCACGGCGAGGATCTGATCGCAGGCACGTTCAATGTGCAGAAGGCCGGCGTGCTTTACGGCCGCTACTGGGGATGCTTCCGCGATCTCAAGTACCTGCACTTCAACGTCTGCTACTACGCCGCGATCGAGCATTGCATCGCAAGCGGCCTTGGGCGCTTCGAGCCGGGCGCCGGGGGCGAGTACAAATGGCTGCGCGGTTTCGATCCGGCGCTGACCCGCAGCGCACATTTCATCACGCATCCGGGCTTGCGCAAGGCGGTCGCGAACTCGCTCGCGCGCGAGCGTCGCGACGTCGAGGCGTGGATCGCGGCAGGCCGCGAGCACAGCCAACTCAAGGCGCCGCCCCCTTCGGATGCGGAACAGGCGTGACGTTGCCGTTATCATCACGCGATCTCATGGTTCCAAGGCGGTCCAGTCGGGCGGCTCGGCGAACATCCCCCGCCCGAGCAGTTAAGACGGGAAATTGAAGAGCAGATGGAGAGTAACGTTTCCCCTGCCGCTCCCATCGAGCACTAACAAGTTGTTTTCCCCGTCATTCAAATGCGGCTGCAGGGACAAACCCTTCGACGCCGCTTCTCATCCTGACCTTCAGATAGTTGGGCGCGACGCCGATCACCATCACCTCGCCTGGAGCATGGACTTCAGCGACGCGGCCGCTGTACATGCTAGCCTTTGCAAATACCGGCGAGTTGTGCAGAACCCGGAAAATCTTGGCGGCCGGGCTCACCAGATTGACCGCCTTGATCGGTATGTAGCCTGTGGTTCCGTCGTGAAGCTGCACGCGAACATAGTCGGCCGCCAGGCCGGTAACCTGCACGTACTTTCGAGCGTGAACCCGGCGCACCGCCTTGCCCGATCGTATCGGGGCAGCGATTACCCACGCGTCTGAATTCAATTGCAGCCGTCCCTCCGCGGGCTCAACCTGTTCTTCCTTGATGGGTGGAGGGAGAGATGCGTGACGCGTGGAGGTCCGTCGCCGCGCTGTCGGCGCTGTCGCGGCCGGCGCGACTGGCAGCCCGACACTTGAGGGGATTGGCGGCCCCGGCGCTGTCAGCGGCGCCGGCAACGCCGCCGTTTTGCCTTCCCCAACCGGCGGCGCCGAGCCGGAAGCAACCGCCGGCGCGCCCAGCGGTGCTGACGTGGGCACCGTGACCGCCCGTGGGAGCACCGGTGCAGGCTCGGCGGCGGTAGCCCGTCCCTCGGGCGACAGTGATGGCGCATCTGCAGCAAATGCACGGGACAGGGATGAAGTCATGCTGGCCGCTACCAGCACGAGCAAAATCTTGACCGGGCGCGAAAAATCCCTTCTATTCACGAATTTGCCGAGCCTTGACAGAGACGCATGTTGAATGGGAAAAGGGCTATCGTCGCTTCATAAAACGACAGTGGCGCTCAAGAAGCAACTCGCGACTGGGCTCGCGATTTGAAATTCGTCGCCGGCAGAGCAGGGGAGCGAGCCAGTGAATCCAGAAAGTCCGGGGGGCGCGGTTGGAGGAAGGAACCCGCAACCAAGCGTTTCCCGGCCGCCGCGGTCTTCACGCCGACTGATTTGGCCAGTTGCGGCGGTTGTGTTTCTGATTGGTCTTGTGGCGGCTCGCTCATACGTCAACCGCGTCAGCACCGAGCGGGAGACCAAGCGGCTGCTCGAAACCAATCAGGGCCCGCAGGCCGTTGCGCTTTTACAGGAGCAGATACAATCCTCACCGAACGATGCGCATCTGTACCTCCTGCTTGGGAGAGCCTTTCTCAGGAGCAGTGATCTGGTACAGGCGCAGGAGGCTTTCAACCACGCGGTGGCGCTCGATGCGAGCGAAACGACGGAGGTCGCGCGGAGCTACCTCGAACAGGGGGAAAGCTCCTGGTCGGACGCGAGCGCCGACGAGACCCGGCAACTCTTTGCGATGGCGACAAAATTTGATCCGAGTCTTGCACCCAGGATCGGCGGGCGTTTCTATTCGAAAGCCAAGGCGGCATTTCAATTGCGCGATGTGATCTCGGCCGAGCAGTTCTTCGGGCTGGCAGCCCAGTTCGACCCATCGCTCAAGCGCAAGGTGGCCGCCGATCTCGCCGCTGCCGCCGACTCCGCCCTAGACCGGAGCGATCCCCCCGGGGCAGAGCGTTACGCCAAGGAGTCCGTATCGTACGATCCGGAGAGCGCCCAAGAGCAGGGCCAAGCGCTCTTCGGCAAGCTGGCAAAAGGCCTTTGCAACCTGCACGCCTTGGGACGACTGCGGTTTATGACAACGATGCGGCTCTGCAGCGAGTTCGGGATTCCCGACGCCACCATGAAAACGATTCCCTACCGTTTCGCCTACGCTATGGAGCTGTACGAAAGTGGCCAATGGGTGCAAGGCATCGACATCCTACGGGACATCGCGCACGGTTCACCCGCCTCGTGCGAGGGGCAGGAGGCAAACTATGTCCTCTCGCCGCCGCCTCCCGGACGCATAATGATCACGAACGTACAGGTGGTGGCGGCTGGGAATAATCTAACGATCGAGCTTCTCTATGTGGATGTCTCTGCGAACGGTCTCAGGCTTACGTTCTCCATGCGTGCTGACGGCAGGCCGCAGAGGCTGTACTGGATCGAGCCAAACTCGCGGCACCTTATCTACATCATGGACGACAGCGGTACGAGGTTGGACGAAACAGCGAACGGTATCCTAGGGCGCCGTCAAAGGCGAGGGCACGACATCGATCTGGCAGCCGGGGAGCAATTCGAATATTACGAGGATTTTCCGTTGCCAACCGCCGGTTCCAATTCGTTCAGGTACACATCACCGCTGTTTACTTGGCCGGTAACCAATGTCAAGCGGGACCTTCTCGACTAGCATCCCCATGTTCCGCAGTGACCGCGCAGCGGCGGCGGAAACGCAAATCCGCTTCCGCCAGATTCGACCTTGTGGCCTGCCGGATTCATGAATGCCCTGGGAACGAGCCCGCACCGAAATGGTGATGCAAGGCCGCAGCGCCAGAAGGAGTCGATGACATGGCATTGGTCCTCTGCCAGAGCCTGCGGACATCGAGTTTCCACTACGGCACCACGCTGCCCGAATTGCGGCGGTCCGGGACCAGCAGCGGGGTTCGGATCGGCAACGACCGGCCGCAAGAAAGGCACCGCAACACGCGGCTTTTGCACCAAGTGCGGCCGCTCGATGCCTCTGAACGCCATTGCATGTCCGGCGTGCGGGGCTGCGCGACACCAGTCCGCGCCGCAGCCCTCAACTCTTCAAGGCTCCAGCGCTGCGCCAACTCAGTCGCATCCTGGGTCCGGTCAAGGCGCTGAGGCTCACCGCAATCCCGGCTGGCCGATTACAACGGGTGGGGTAATCGCCGCAGCCGCCATCGTCTTGTATCTACTTCCCGGCCTCTTCGCGTCCAACACAGAGAGCCGGTTCCGCCAAGCGATGCGCCAACTGTCCGCCGATGGAGTCCCTTTGACGGTCAACGCGTATGACGCCGGCTGGTTTTCTTCGCTTGCAACAACGAGCTTGTTGCTCAACGGCCGCCCAATAAGACTGATACATCGAATCTGGCATGGTCCGTTCGTGGCGCATGCGGGATGGGAGTCGCTCCTACCTGTAGCAGCGGTGATCGATACCTCGGTCGAGTTGCCCAATAACACGGATCCCCAGACGCGCGAGATATTCAGCAAAGTCTCGCTTAGGATTGAGTCCTCCGTTTCGCCCACCGGCGCCACGGCTATCCGCATCTCGTCGCTGCCCTTTGTTTATCGGGACGGTGAAAACGCACTTAGCTCCGCAGGCATGGCCGCGGCCTTTCATGTCGCCAATGACCTAAGCGAAGCTTCCGGCACCATCGAAACTGGGGACGCATCGATTCACCCGCTTGCTGGAGATCCTGCGCTTCGTGGGTTCGTGCTTCGCGGGTTCGTGCTTCGTGGGCGCGCATACCAGGGGGTGACCGGAGTATGGCAAGGAAACCTGGACCTGCGAATTGATCAGTTCCGCGATCGCGGGCCGAATGAAACCTCCGTGAGCAATTTTTCTTTTGCGGCCAAAACTGACCTAAGGGAAGGAACGCTCGACTTCGAGCTCGCGACTTGCGACGGGGCGCTCGCGCTTCTACGGCCACGACCTGGGCCCCACAGAGACGAGCCTAAACTTGGCGAACATCGACCCCGAGGCAGTCAGCAGGTTTGTGGATGAGTATCACGCCGTATCGTACTTTGGCGCTCCCAGCGCTAATTTGGCCCGCGCCTTGGGTGAACTGTTGGTCGCGCTGGCCCAAAAATCGCCGAAATTCTCCTTGAAGTTTCGGGCTTCGTCTCCGGGGGAAGAAGACGCGCAAGCGGAGGCTGAAGCATCGGTCAACGGCAGGTTCCCCAGGGACGTTGAACGCCGGCATGCTAGTACGAGGCCTTCTCTCCGGACACCTATTGTCGGCCTCGGGCTCGCTGAGTCTGCCAGCTTCATTGGTTCACAGGTTCTCTGGCGACGACGTGGAGCACCTAGTTGGATTGGGCGTCCTTGTGCCAACCGGAAGCCACTACGTCTGCAACTTCAATTACGCTGCCGGCTGGCTTACGGTGAACGGGAAAACACTCTCTCCGATGCGCTCGTGGCTCGGGGGTTAAGGAGCGCCGCCGAGATAGCCAAGCTCATCAGGGCCCAGGCCGACATCGCTATCGTTCTGATAGAAGCACGCGGTACTCCGTGGGTCGAACGGTACGCCGATTCTCCAGACCGGTCGCCTCAGTGCGACTCACCCGCCGTTCTCTTCGGCGCCGTTGCCCGGTTCGAGACTCCGGGATCGGCTCGCCGCTCAGGCTGACGACGCGGCTGCGATAGCGCGTCAAATGCCCCGACGCGACGCCGTAGGCCTCCTGCGCTTTCACCAGCGACTTTCCGATTTCCTCGAACTTGCTCTCAAAAAACGCAAACGTCTTCTGCGCCTTGGCCAGCTCCTCGGTCGCCTGCTCGTAGCTCTTGGCGAACTGGTACATCTTGAAGACCATCGAGATCGATTGCAGCGTTACGATCAGCGTGTTCGGCGAGACCGGAAATATTCTCTGCTTGTTGAGCCATTCGCTGAGCCTCGCCGTTGAGGATCGTCTCCATGTAGAGCGTCTCGCTCGGCAGGTACATCAGCGCCATGTCGGTCGTGCCATTCTCGGGATGGATATAGCCGGCGATTCTACGGCCCTGCTCCTTGATCACGCGCGCAAACTGCTCGCGTGCGCCGGCCAGTTCGGCCTCGCCGCTGCTCTCGAACAGCGGCAGGACCTGCTCGCGTGGAAACTTCGCGTCGATCGGAAGGACGCAGTCGGGAAACTTGATGACGGCATCGGGCCGGCTTTGTCCGTTCTGGCCGGCGTGCGCCTGCAGCTCGTACATCGTGGCGGGCAGGAAGTCTTCGAGCAGCCGCTCGAGGCTCGCTTCGCCGAACCGGCCGCGCAGATGGGGCAGCTTGAGCAGGTTGTTGAGATCGTTGATCGACGAACCGATCGCGCTGACGTTTTTGAGCTGTTCCTGCGCGGCTTGCAGATGCTGCTGAACTTTCTCGAACTGCTGAAAGCCTTCGCGGATATTCTGGTCGAGCTTGCCCTGCACTTCCCTTCCGATTGCGAGCAGCTTCTGGTCAACCTCCTGGCGAATCGCCTCGAGGCCCTTGCGCGTCTCATTGGTGAGCGCCTCGATCTCCAGCTTGAGCGCGCGACCCTGCTCTTCGCGCCCGCTGGCGAGATGGGCCCCGATCGAGTCGCGAAGTGCGTTGAACTCCGCGTGGGTCCGATCGGTAAGCTCCTGGCGGAGGTCGCCCCCGGTTTTCTCCAGGCGCTGGGCCATGTCGGCAGTCGCGCCGGAGAACTTGCCGGCCAGGTCTTCGCGGATCGACTCGAGGCGTTGCGCGAGCGGCTCGACCGCGGTGGCGGCCAGTCTGCCCGCATCCCGCCCGAGCCTGAAAATGACAACCAGGACAACGACGGTCAGGATCAACTCACCAATGACCAGATAAATGGGCAGATACTCAACCATCCACACCCCTCCACAATGATCGCATTTTAGCCGAGATTTGCTCTATACAGCCCTTGATCGGCAGGGTCAAAAGGGAAATTCCAGCTAATCTCCCTCGAACGCCCGACCTTTAACGAAGATTGCCGACTGGTCGCCAAAGTAGACTAGCCTCTCCTCCTGCCAGAAGCGAAACTCGTAGCGCAGCACAACCCGCTTCGGCCCTTCGCGGGCCTTGGTCTCTTTGGAATGGAGCCGGAGCGGCGGTCCAATGGTTGCCAGACTTCGGAAATCGGCACGATGGATGCGGTTGCCGAACCCGACCCATCCCTCCTCCCAACGACAGTTGTGCAGGAAGTAGGCGTGAAGGCAGCCGAGGTTGCCGGTCAGCAGTACAAGGTCGGGCCCCGAGACGTGCCGAGGATGGATGCCTGGATCGCCCACTTGATACCGCGCGACGGGCAGCGAGCGCGTCGTGTCCATACGCGCTTCGATCTCTCGCTGCGCGAGGTTGACACACAGCACCTCGTCAACCAGGAATGCCTCGCTCGAATATGGGAACGTCGAGACGAAGCGCTCGAGCTCAAGCTTCGAAGGTGCGCCCACGGCAGCTTTACTTTAGACCCGCATCGCGCGCGCCGGAAGCCGGTGCGCGTGGTTCTCTTCACAGCCAGTGGCCGGACAGATGATCGTCCGGTCGCCGAGGCGATGCCTCGCGGCGCGCCAACTGCTATCTTTGCGCGCGGACTGCGCCAGGTGAATGCGGTGGGGAATTCGGTACGAAATTCGATCACAGACCTGCTCGAGAAGGGATCGGTCGTGATCCTGCTCGGTACCGGCGGGGTCGGAAAGACCACCGTCGCCGCCGCGCTCGGAATCGCCGCCGCCGGCGCGCGCATCAACACCGCGCTCATAACCGTCGATCCGGCCAAGCGGCTTCGCGACGCGCTCGGACTCGAGCGTCTGGGCGGCCGCCCCAAAGGTCTCGGCACGGCGCGTCTCAAGGCTGCGGGGCTCGATCCGAAACTCCCGCTCTCCGCGATGGTGCTGGACGTGAAGGGCGCGTGGGACGGGATGGTCGAGCAATTCGCGCCCGACCCCGAGACCAGGCGGCGAATCCTCGACAATCCATTCTATCGAAGCCTCACCGGGCAGTTCGCCGGCTCGGAGGCCTACGCCGCGCTGGAACAGCTCTACGATCTGCATACCGCGGGCGATTTCGAGTTGGAGATCGTGGACACGCCGCCCGCCGCGCACGCGTTTGAGTTTCTGCACGCACCAGCGCGGCTGGCGCGCCTGCTCGATACGCGCGCCGCCCGATGGCTGTTCCGGCCGTACCTGTCGGCGAGCAAATTTGCGATGAAGCTCGCGAGCCGCGCGGCGCGATTCGTGGTCCGCGAGCTGGAGCATTTCGCCGGCGCAAACGTCCTTACGTCAATCTCGGAGTTCTTCGCCGCCGCCGCCGAGACCGTCGATGCGATGGTCGAGCGGCTGCACAAGACCGAAGCGCTGCTTCACTCGCCGGCGGTCCGCTTCGTGCTCGTCACCACCGCCGAAGAGGATCGGCTGAATCAGGCGCGGGAGCTGATCGAGGAAATGCGGGCCGAAGGCCTGCGCCTCTCGGCGATAGTGCTCAACCGGTTCCTCGACGAGGCTTCGTTGGAAGAGATCGCGAGCGGCGCAAACGACGCGCGCCTCCCCAGCCATCTGGAGGAAATCGGCAGGCTCCGCTCGACGCTCGCGGCCGATTTGCCCGCAGACCCAGGCGTCAGCACGCTGGTGGAACGGCTGGAAAGCTATCGCGCTCACGCCCTGGGCGATATGGAGCGGGTCGCGCGATTTGCGCGCGAGCTTCCGCCCGAGGTGAATCTGCTGATCGCCCCGGAGATCGCGATCGGCGTGCGCGACTTGAAGGCGCTCGCGCATCTGGCGCGCCTGCTCGCCGGCGGCGACACGGCGCTCTGGCGGCTGGAGAGAGTCGCGCTCCGGTAAAGAGGTTCATCGAAATTGGCATACCTTCTGTTCGTTGACGAGACCGGCACCGACCATAAGCAATCGCTGTACGAGGTCCTCGCAGGCGTCACAGTTGAGGACTCCCGCACCTGGAATCTGATTACAGCCATCCAGGAGGCCGAAATTAAGTATTTTGGTCAACGGATTACCATCGACGCAGCGGAACTCAAGGGCAAGAACATTCTCAAGCGGAAAACTTTCAGGCTCGCCAACCAGATGAGCACCATTCCAGACGATGAGCGTCTGAAGCTTGCGTCCGCCGTGCTGATCGAGGGGCGGCAGGCAAAGTCCGCGGGGCACGAGCCAAACGTAACCCGCCCCGGATTAACGGCCCTGGGCCAGGCGCGGTTGGCATTTGTTTCAAAGTTCTGGAACTCTGCGCCCAACACCAAGTTCGCACTTTCGCGGCGATTGTGGATCGCGATGCGCCGCGGCCCAAGGGCGCTTTCCTGCGTAAAAACTATGCCTATCTGTTCGAGCGTTTCTTCTACTTTCTGGAGGAGCAGCCACCAAACCAGCATGGTCTGGTCGTTTTCGATGAACTGGAAAGAAGCCAGAGCAGGCTGTTACTGGATCAGATGGGACGCTACTTCCAGACAACAGCCGTCGGGCGGATGCGCTCGTCACGCATCCTTCCCGAGCCCATGTTTGTTCACAGCGATCTTACGAGCCTGGTCCAGGTAGCGGATTTGGTAGCTTATGTCATCGCCTGGGGCGTTAGAATTCCGGGGCGTATGACAAGGCCGCACAGAGAGGAACTCAAGCCGTTCGCGGATGCGGTCCTGGCTTTGCGACACAGGGCCGTGCGGCAGGAGGGTCCCGGATCGTTTTACGTTTGGAGCTTCGCCGTTATCGACGACCTTCGGCCGGCGAATGAGAAGAACTGAAGGAAAAAGGCAATGCCCAACGCTTTCGCGCCGAACAAAGCCTCCATTACGAAGCATACTCACGAGGCTAACTCCAATCAAGCCAAGGACATGTAGTGTCCGGATCAGGACAGTACCAGCGACGCAACCGGGTCAGCATAGGCCCACGATTCGCCGCAAATTGCTTCACGCCCGGACCGCCGACGGCGCCGCTTCAGTACCGCCCCGTTTGAACACGCGCAGGCTCCACAGACGCAGGCCGTCCATGTACAGATAGATCACCGGCGTCGTGTACAGCGTCAGGACCTGGCTCACGAGCAATCCGCCGACGATCGCGAGACCGAGCGGACGGCGCAACTCCGAGCCGGTGCCGTGGCCGAGCGCCAGCGGCAATCCGCCGAGCATCGCCGCCATCGTGGTCATCATGATCGGCCGAAAGCGCAGCAGACAGGCCTGGTAGATCGCGTCGAGCGAGGACTTGCCCTGCGAGCGCTCCGCCTCCAGCGCGAAGTCGATCATCAAGATGGCGTTCTTCTTGACGATGCCGATCAGCAGAATGATCCCGATCAACGCGATGACGGTCAGCTCGGTGTGGAATATCATCAAGGCCAGCAGCGCCCCGACCCCGGCCGACGGCAAGGTCGAGAGAATCGTGACTGGATGAATGTAACTTTCGTATAGAATTCCCAACACGATGTAGACCGTCAGCAGAGCGGCCAGGATCAGCATCGGCTCGCTCGCCAGCGAAGACTGAAACGCCTGCGCCGTGCCCTGAAAGGTGCCGTCGATTGCGGCCGGCAGGCCGATCTGTTTGGCGGCATCGGAAATCATTTTCACGGCGTCGCCGAGCGCAACCCCCGGCCCCAGATTGAACGAGATGGTCACCGCCGGGAACTGCCCCTGATGATTCACCGCCAGCGCCGTGGTCGAGCGCTGGTAGTGGGTGAAGGCGCTCAGCGGAACCTCGACGCCGGCGGCGGTGCGCACGTAGATGTCGTGCAGGGTGTCGGGGTTCTGCCAGAATTGCGGCGCGACCTCCATCACGACGTGATACTGATTCAACTGGGTATACATCGTGGATACCTGCCGCTGCCCGAACGCGTCGTACAAGGTGTTGTCGATCAGTTGCGGCGTGATCCCGAGCCGCGAAGCGGTTCTCCGATCGATCACGAGCGCGGCATCGAGGCCGTTGTTGCTCTGATCGCTGTTGACGTCGGTAAGCTGCCGAATCGACCGCATCTTGGCCAGCATCTTCGGCCCCCACTGGTCGAGCAGGTCCAGATCGTCACTCTGCAGGGTGAACTGATACTGCGCGTTTCCGGAGCGGCCCCCGATGCGCAGATCCTGCGAGGCCTGCAGGTAGAGACTTGCGCCGGAGATTCGCGAGACCTCCTTGCGCAGCCGTCCGATCACCATGTCGGCGCTGATCTTGCGCTGCTCGCGGGGCACCAGCGTGATGAACATGCGGGCCGTGTTGGTGCCGCCGCCGTTGGAGCCGGTGAACGCGATAACGTGGTCGACGGCCGGATCCTTTCTGACGATCCCGACGAACTCAATGAGCTTGTCGCGCATCGACTGGAACGAGGTGTCCTGGTCGGCCTGAACCGCGCCGATCAGGCGTCCGTTGTCCTGCTGCGGGAAAAAGCCCTTGGGGATTACCACGAAGAGATAGATATTGACGGCCAGCGTCGCAAAGAAAATCGCGAGCATCAGGCGCGCGTGACGCAGGCCCCACCCCAGGCTGGTCTCGTAGTGTGCGATCATCCACTCAAACGCGGCCTCGCTCGCCCGGTACAGCCGCCCGCGAGCGCGTTCGGCAACCGGTCTGAGCAGCTTCGCGCACATCATGGGTGTCGTGGTCAGCGAAATAACCATCGAGACCATAATCGCGGCGGAAAGCGTGATCGCAAACTCGCGGAACAATCGGCCGACCAGTCCGCCCATCAGCAGAATCGGGACGAACACCGCGATCAGGGAGGTGCTGATCGAGATCACGGTGAAACCGATCCCCTTCGCGCCCTCGACCGCCGCCTGATACGGCGAGTAGCCCTGCTCCAGGTAGCGCGAGATGTTCTCGACCACCACGATCGCGTCGTTGACCACGAATCCGGTCGAAATCGTGAGCGCCATCAGGGAAAGGTTGTCGATACTGAACCCGCACAGGTACATCACGCCGACCGTTCCGATCAGAGAAAGCGGCACCACCACGCCCGGAATCGCGGTCGCCCGGAAGTCGCGGAGAAACAGGAAGACCACCATCACGACCAGCGCGATCGAGCACAGCAGCGTGAACTCGACGTCGCGCACCGAGGCCCGGATCGTCTGGCTCTGGTCGAGCACGACCTCGATGTGGATCGCGGGCGAAATCGAGGCTCGCAACTGCGGCAGCACTGCCCGCACCCGGTTGACCGCATCGATGATATTCGCGCCGGGCTGTTTGAAGACGATGATCATCACGGCGGGCTTGCCGTCAACAAATCCGGCGTTGCGAATGTCTTCCACCGAATCGACCACGCCGGCGACGCTCGACAGGCCGACCGCGGCCCCGTTCCGGTAGGTCACGATCAACGGCCGGTACTGATCGGCCTTGAGGAGTTGATCGGTGCTGGAGAGCCCGATCGACGTGGCGGCGCTCGCAAGCTCGCCCTTGGGCCGGTTCGCATTGGAGCTGGACAGCATGCTGCGGACGTCCTCGAGCCCGATCCCGTAGCTGTTCAACTGGGTCGGGTTGAGCTCGACGCGCACGCCGGGCAGCGCGCTGCCGCCCACGATCACCTGGCCGACCCCCTCCACCTGCGAGAGCTTCTGCGAGAGGATCGAATAGGCAACGTCGTACATCTGCCCGGGGCTTTGGGTCGGCGAGGAGAGCGCGAGAATGATTATCGGCGAGTCGGCGGGATTGACCTTGCGATAAGTAGGATTGTTCGGCAACGTAGTCGGCAACTGGCCGCGCGCGGCGTTGATCGCCGCCTGAACGTCGCGCGCCGCGGCATCGATGTTGCGGCTCAAGTCGAATTGCAGAACCACCGAGGTCGCGCCCAGCGAGCTGGCCGAGGTCATCTCGGTCACGCCTGCGATCCGTCCGAACGCCCGCTCCAGCGGCGTCGCCACCGAGGAAGCCATGGTCTCCGGGCTCGCGCCGGGAAGGTTGGCCTGCACCTGAATGGTCGGGAATTCGACCTGCGGCAGCGGCGAAACCGGCAGGACCCGAAACGCGATCAGGCCCGCGAGCCCCAGCGCGATCGTCAGCAGGGTCGTGCCGACCGAGTTCTTGATGAAGGTCTCGATCATGAGGCCTGGAACGGGATGGATTCCTGATAGGCGGCACCGGGCTGCGGTTTTGCGAATCGCGCTGCGAGCCGGTCAAAGAAGAGAAAAATCACCGGCGTGGTGTAGAGGGTGAGGATCTGGCTGACGAGCAGGCCGCCCACGATCGCGATTCCAAGTGGACGGCGGAGCTCGGAGCCGGTGCCGGTGCCCAGCGCCAGCGGCAAGCCGCCCAGCAGCGCCGCCATCGTGGTCATCATGATCGGCCGGAAGCGCAACAGGCACGCCTGGTAGATCGCGTCGAGCGGCGCGCGCCCTTCCTTGCGCTGCGCCTCCAGCGCGAAGTCGATCATCATGATCGCGTTTTTCTTGACGATGCCGATCAGCAGGATAATGCCGATCAGCGCCACCACACTGAGATCGGTCCGGCAGATCTGCAAGGCCACGATCGCGCCGACGCCGGCCGACGGCAGCGTGGAAAGAATCGTGACCGGATGGATGTAGCTTTCGTACAGCACGCCCAGCACGATGTAGACCGTCACCAGCGCGGCCAGGATCAGCAGCGGCTCACTCCTGAGCGAAGCCCGAAACGCTTGTGCCGTCCCCTGAAAGGCTCCCTGCACGCTGAGCGGCATCGCGAGCTCCTGCGAAGCGGCCTCGATCGCGTCAACTGCGTCGCCCAGCGAGTAGCCGGACGCGAGGTTGAACGAGACCGTCACAGCGGGAAACTGCCCCTGATGATTGACGATCAGCGGGGTGGTGTCCTGCTCGTATCGCGTGAATGCGCTCAGCGGCACCTCGCCGCCGCCGGTCGAGCGAATGTAGATGTCGTCGAGCTCTTTGGGGTTATTCTGAAACTCGGGAGCGACCTCCAGCACGGCGTGATACTGGTTCAACTGGGTGAACATGGTCGTTATCTGGCGCTGTCCGAACGCGTCGTAAAGCGTGTTGTCGATCATCTGCGGAGTGATGCCGAGCCGGGCCGCGGTGCCGCGATCGATCACCAGGCGCGCCTCGAGACCGGCGCTCAACTGGTCGCTCGCGACATCCTGAAGCGCGGGGAGGGTTTGAAGCTTCTGAACGAACCGGGGCGCCCAGGTGGCCAGCTCGGTCGCGCTCGCATCCTCCAGACTGTATTGATATTGCGTCCGGCTGATACGATCGGCCACGGTCAGGTCCTGCACCGGCTGCAGAAACAGCGTGATCCCCCGCACCGCGGCGAGCTTGGGCGTCAGCCGGTTGATTATTTCCATGACGCCCACTCCGCGCTGGTCGAGCGGTTTCAGGTTGATCAGGAGCCGTCCGCTGTTGATGGTCGTGTTGGTCCCGTCGATGCCGATGAACGACGAGAGGCTCTCGACGGCCGGGTCGGTCAGGATCACCCGCGCCAACTGCTGCTGTCGATCGCTCATTGCGTCAAACGATATGCTCTGCGGCGCCTCCGACACGCCCTGAATCACGCCCGTATCCTGAATCGGGAAAAAACCCTTCGGCACGATGATGTAGAGCGCGATCGTCAGGACCAGCGTGGCGACGGCGACCGCCAGGGTCTCGGTCTCATGGTCGAGCACCCAGCGCAGCGTGCGGCCGTAGAACTCGATGGTCCACACCCAGCCGCGCTCGGTGTAACGATAGAGCCTGCCCTGCTGATTGGCCGGGCGATGCCGCAGGAGCTTCGCGCACATCATGGGCGTCAGGGTCAGCGACACGATCGCCGAGACCAGGATCGTCACGGCGAGCGTGATCGCGAACTCGCGGAACAGGCGCCCGACGATATCGCCCATGAACAGCAGCGGAATCAGCACGGCGATCAGCGAGACCGTCAGCGACACGATCGTGAAGCCGATTTGCTTGGAGCCCTTAAGGGCCGCCTCGAGCGGCGCGTCGCCCTCCTCGATAAAGCGCGAGATGTTCTCGATCATCACGATCGCGTCATCGACTACGAAGCCGGTCGAAATCGTCAGCGCCATCAGGGTGAGGTTGTTCAGGCTGTAGCCGAGCAGGTACATCACGCCGAACGTGCCGATCAGCGAGAGCGGCACCGCGACGCTGGGGATGACGGTGGCCGAAAAGTTGCGCAGGAAGAGGAACATGACCATCACCACCAGCGCGACCGTGAGCATCATCTCGAACTGCACGTCGGCCACCGAGGCGCGAATCGTGGTGGTCCGATCGGTGAGCACGGCGACCTGCACGGAAGCGGGCAGCGAGCTTCGCAGTTGCGGCATCAGCGCCTTGATCCGATCGACCACCGCGATGATATTCGCGCCCGGCTGGCGCTGGACGTTGACGATCACGGCCGGCGTGGTGTTCATCCACGCCGCCTCCTTGACGTTCTCGGCGCTGTCAACGACATTTGCCACGTCGCGTAGCTGCACCGGCGCGCCATTGTGGTATGCCACAATCAGTGACTTGTATTCCTTGCTCGACAGCAACTGGTCGTTGGCGTCGATCGTGTAAGCTTGGTGCTTGCCGTCGAAGTTCCCCTTCGCCTGGTTGACGTTGGCCGCCGCGATCACGGTGCGGAGGTCCTCGAGCGTCAACCCAAGGTTGGCCAGCGCAGTGGGATTGGCCTGCACCCGCACCGACGGCTTCTGTCCGCCGCTGATGCTGACCATCCCGACACCCGGCAACTGCGAAATCTTCTGCGCCAGCCGGGTGTCGGCCAGGTCTTCCACCTGCGCCAGCGGCAGCACGCTGGAGGTCAGCGCGAGCGTCAAAATCGGGGCGTCGGCGGGATTTATCTTGCTGTAGACCGGCGGGTTCGGCAGGTCGGCCGGGAGATAGGTCGCAGCCGCGTTGATCGCCGCCTGCACCTCCTGCTCGGCCACGTCGATGTTGAGGTCGAGGTCGAACTGGAGCGTGATGAGCGAGCTGCCGAACGAGCTGTTCGACGTCATCTGGTTGAGGCCCGGCACCTGGCCGAACTGGCGCTCGAGCGGCGCCGTCACTGACGAGGCCATCACGTCGGGGCTCGCGCCGGGATAGAACGTGAGCGCCTGGATGGTCGGATAATCGACCTCCGGCAGCGCCGACACCGGCAGCATTTTGTAGGCAAACAAGCCGGCTAGTATGATGCCGACCATCAGAAGCGAGGTCGCCACCGGCCGCAGGATGAAGATCCGCGACGGATTCATTGATGGGTTATCTGGGCGGCCGCACCGGCCGGGCCGGACTGAACGCGCACTCTGGAGCCCTGCTGCAGCTTGTCCACGCCGTCGGTGACGACCTTCTCACCCGGCTGCAGTCCGTCCCTGATCGCAGCGATGTCACCCTGCATCGCGGTGACGATCACCTTGCGTACGTCAACGGTCTGGTCGGGTTTCACGACGTAAACGAAGGTGCCGATCGAGCTGCGCTGGACCGCCGCCGCCGGCGCGATCACAGCGTCGTGATCGGTCTCCACCAGCAGCTTCACGTTGACAAACTGGTTCGGGAACAGGGAATTGTCGGTGTTGGGAAAAGACGCCTTGAGACGAATGGTACCGGTCGTGGGATCGATTTGGTTGTCAAAGGTCAGCAGCGAACCGGTCGCCAGCTTCTGCCCCAGGTCGCGATCCCAGGCGTCGACCGGCAACTGGCCCCCGTTTTTCAGATCGCTCAGCACCTTGGGCAGGTCGTCCTCGGGGATGCTGAACAGCACCGCGATCGGCTGAAGCTGCGTGATCACCGCGATCCCGTTGGTATCGGTCGCATGCACCATGTTGCCGGGATCCACCAGCCGCAAACCGATTCGTCCGGTCAAAGGCGAAGTGATACGGCTGTAGATCAGGTTCAGTTTGGCGGTATCGATATTCGCCTGGTCGGTTTCTATCGCTCCCTCGTACTGGCCCACGGTCGAGTCCTGGCTGTCGAGCGTGTCCTGGGAGATGACGCTTTCCCTGACCAGTTCCTTATCGCGGGCCAGCGTCACGCGCGCGTAGGCTGCCGAAGCCTTGTCTTTGGCAAGCTGCCCCTGGGCTTGCTCGAGCGCGGCCTTGAAGGGGCGCGGATCGATCTGGGCCAGCAGGTCACCTTGCTTGACCGACTGCCCTTCCTTGAAGTTGACCGAATCAAGCTGGCCATCGACACGGCTCCTGACCATAACCGTATTGAATGGGGTCACCGAGCCCAGCGCCGTCAGGTAGCGCTGGAAATCGCCGAGCCTGGCCGGCTCGGCCGTGACCGGGACGCTCTGGCGCGCCATCGTCGGCGAGTCGCCCGAGATGGCATGGCCTCCGCTATTCCTGGTCAGCATCAGGTACCCGATCGCGGCCAGGATCAGCGCCGCGCCCGCCCACACCCACCATCGCCTAGCGCCGGTCGCGGTCCGGATTCGGACCTGCTCTCCCTGGGCCGAGTACATCGTTTCCAGTTGTTCTGCCACCGAAGCCTCGACCTTCATGATCGCATCCTCTGCCTGCACCGCCAACGTCTTGCGTGACGGGGGGGCGCGAGGAGCCCCGCGAGACGCGAGAGAGGATGGCTACATGCGATTATACGGACTCCGCCCTGCGCGCTGGGATGGGACGGCATCATCCGGATTATCGCAATTGTGGACGCTGGAGTCCATATGTGCCATATTTTGGATACGGGTCCGATGGTCCCGGGACCCCGCCGCATACATCGCTATAAGACGCCGAAAAACGCCGAAGGATACAACGTGGAAAAAGCGCGCAACACACCCGCCAGCCGCAATCGACGACCACCCTCGGGCGCGGTCAGGCGCGGGCGCCGTCCGATCCCGCGGCTACGCGAGAAAATCCTGCGCAGCGCCATCGAATTGTTCGGCGAAAAGGGCTTCGAGCATGTTCTTACGGACCAGGTCGCCGCGCGCGCGGGAGTCGGAAAGGGCAGCGTATACCGCCAGTTCGGGTCCAAGGAGGAGCTCTACGCGGCGGCCGTGATCGAGGGCCTCATACAGCTTCGCAGGCAGATTGAGGCCGCCCTGAAGAGCGCCGGATCGATATCCGAGCGCATCACGTCGATCGTCAGGCTCGCGAGCTCGTATTTCTGGACGCGCCGGCAGTTTTTCACGATGCTACGCGACCCGGCCAAGGTCTCACCGCCAACGGAGACCCGCTATGCCAGGGAGCGCGGGCAACTCTCGTTGCTCATCAGCGGTGTACTGGCCGAAGGTGCGCGAGCCGGATCGATCCGCGCCGACCTGGATTTCGCACTGGTCGCCGAATCGTTGCTCGGCATCATGCGCGGAATCCAGCGCTACAAGCGCGACACGGTGCTTCTGGACGAGGCGGTTCAGACGGCCGTGGCCGTTTTCCTCGGCGGCTGCCTGGTTACTCGTACTCCGCGATAACGCGCCTGCTCGAACCGCTCGCCCATCCGCCGCAGGCCGTGCTGGTATTTCGAGGTCGTCAGCGCAACTCCTCTTTCGCGCCGTAGCCGATCTCGCGCAGGAAGCCGAGCACCAACTGATTGAAGACTTCCGGACGCTCAAAGTAGATCGAATGGCCGCAATGCGGCACGGCCGCGAAGCGCGCATTGGGCAGCGCCGTCTCGGCCAGAATTTTGAGCGCGGCGGGCGGAATCAGCGCGTCTTCCTCGCCGGCCAGGCACAGAATCGGCATCGTGAGCCGTTCGCGCACCCGTTCGAGATCGTAGCTGCGCGCGGCCAGTCGCGGCATCGCGTCGGGCGGCGGCTGAGCGCCGAAAATCCGTAGCGAGTCGTACAGAAACGCCATCTCGGGCCGGCGCGGGAAATAGTCGGTCGCGTAGGTCGGCAGCGCTCCGATCGCCACGGACGCGCTCAGGGGCCTGATTGTGCGGCGCGCGAAGCTCTCGGCCATCGCGGGCGTGAAGATACCTCCGTGCGTGTCCGCCATCACCATCGCGGCGACGCGCTCGGGATGCTCGATCGCGCAGCCGACGATCGTCCACCCGCCCATCGATTGTCCGATCAGTACCGCCTTCTCGATTCGCAGCTCATCGAGCAGATGCGCGAGGTCGCTGGAGTGCGCCGCATTGAACAAATTGTCGGGATCGGGCGAGAGGCCAAAGCTGCGTTGGTCGAGCGTGATGCACTCGAACCAGCGCATGAAGTACGGCACCTGCTGCCACCACGAGAGGTGATTGCCGCCCAGCCCGTGCAGGAAGACCAGCGCGGGTCCGGCTCCGACCCGCTCGTAGTAGAGGTTAAAGTCTCCGATCCTCAGCCGGCCCGGGATGATCGGATGCTCGATCCGATGCTCGATCCGATGTTCCATCGAAGATGCCCTCCGCGTTGCGAGGGGAATCAGACCACAGATCGACGCGGATAGAACACCGGCGCGGGCCGCTATCTGATTGACCTCTCCCGCGCCTGCCGACTGACCGGCAGGCGCAAACCGGGAGAGAGCTTGCCCTGAGCGAAGCCGAAGGGTCGCCGCGCGACATCGATGCCGCGTGGCGGGTGAGGGCGCTGTCAGCAGCTCACGGCCCGGAAGAGATCTCTATCGCTCCGCTGGTGAGATCCCCCGCCTCCGGCGTAAACCCGGTGCCCGCGATCGCAAAGCTGTTGAACCGGCTGCTGATTGCCGTGAACCGTTACCGTGAACGTGCATGGCCCCTCCGAGTCGTTGTAACAGGGGCCGGAGAAGCTGGCCTGGTTTGGGCCCGGCAAACTCAGCGAAACGATACCGGCACTCTCTACCAGGTCGCCGCTCGCGAGATTCTGGTAGACGAGGTAGCCGGTGAGTTCTGCTCCGATTTGCCTCACCTCCAACACGAACTCGGCCTGCGAGGTCCCGACTGCGATCGCACCATCTCCAAACACGGTCACCGGCGGGAACGGCGTAGGCGTAGGCGCCGGTATCGGTGAAGCTGTTGGAGTTGCAGTTGCAGTTGGAGTTGGTGTCAGGGTGCGCGTCGGTGTGGGCGTCGGCGTCGGTGTTGGTGTCGGTGTTGGTGTCGGAGTTGGCGTTGGTGTCGGTGTTGGCGTCTGAGTTGGCGTTGGTGTCGGCGTCGGTGTTGGTGTCGGTGTTGGCGTCGGCGTCGGTGTTGGTGTTGGTGTTGGTGTTGGCGTCGGCGTCGGTGTTGGTGTCGGAGTTGGTGTTGGTGTTGGTGTCGGTGTCGGCGTCGGTGTTGGTGTCGGTGTTGGCGTCGGCGTCGGTGTTGGTGTCGGTGTTGGTGTCGGTTGGCGTTGGCTGTCGGTGTTGGTGTTGGCGTCGGTGTTGGTGTCGGTGTTGGCGTCGGCGTCGGTGTTGGTGTCGGTGTTGGCGTCGGTGTCGGTGTCGGTGTTGGTGTCCGAGTTGGCGTTGGTGTCGGTGTTGGTGTCCGAGTTGGTGTCGGTGTTGGTGTAAGAGTTGGCGTCGGTGTCGGTGTCGGCGTAGGCGTCCCGGTCGGCGTAGGCGTCGGGGTTGCTGTCGGGGTCTCAGTCGGCGTCACCGTTGGGGTCTCAGTCGCCGTCGCTGTCGAGGTCTCAGTCGGCGTCGCTGTCGGGGTCGGCGTCGCTGTCGGGGTCTCAGTCGGCGTCGCTGTCGAGGTCTCAGTCGCTGTTGCAGTTGGCGTTGCCGTCGGTGTCGGAGGCGTGGGCAGGGCGGCCTGGAGCGGCGTGACGACCGGTTCGCCTAGACCCAAGAACTCGCCCACGCTGTTACCGGCTCCGTTCGCCAGCCAAAGGTTGCCTGATCCGTCCAGCGCAAGCGAGACGGGGCTGTTGAGTGCTGCGCCAGAGGGGGCGAAGTTGAGCCCGGTGAGGTAGCTGCTGACCGCCGTCAACTCGCTGATGCTGTTGCAGCGGCGTAAATTGCCACAAAGGCGTTGCCCGACCCGTCCAGCGCTAGCGCGTCGGGTTCATTGAACGACGCGCCCGCCGCGATGAAGTCGGAGCCCACGGTGTAAGCGCTGCTTCCCGTCAGCCTCGCTCACGTTGTTGCCTACATTCGCAACAAAGACGTTGGT
Source organism: uncultured delta proteobacterium (assembly GCA_963793115.1). Taxonomy (GTDB): domain Bacteria; phylum Desulfobacterota; class Binatia; order Binatales; family Binataceae; genus CAVVMA01. Next base: position 42,542 of record CAWBYV010000017.1, on the reverse strand, counting down.
CGATCCGTCCAGCGCCAGCGAGATGGGGCCATCTAACCCCGCGCCGCCGGGGTTGAAATTGGAGCCCGCGGTAGCGTAGTTGGGCGCCATCAGCTCGCTCACGCTGTTGCCTACATTCGCAACAAAGACGTTGCCCGATGCATCCAGCGCTAGCGAGATGGGTTCGTTGAGCGACGCGCCCGAGGGGGCGAACTTGGAGCCCAAGGTGTAGTTGGGCGCCGTTAGTTCGCTCACGCTGCTACCGTTAAAATTCGCCACAAAGACGTTGCCCGATGCGTCCAGCGCTAGCGAGATGGGTGCGTTGAACGACGCGCCCGCCGGGTGGAAGTTGGAGCCCGAGGTGGCGTAAGGCACCGTCAACTCGCTCACGCTGTTGCCTAACTCATTCGCCACAAAAACGTCGCCCGATCCGTCCACCGCTATCGAGACGGGGTGGTAGAACGACGCACTCGCCGGGGTGAAGTCGAGGCCGGTCTGGTAGTCGCTCGCCGTCGTCAGACCTCGCTCACGCTGCCGAGGCCGCCGGCGCCTTCCTCATTCGTCACGAACACGTTGCCGGAGGCGTCCAGCGCTATCGCGTCGGGAACGTCGAACAACGCACCCGGCGAGCCGGTATTGCTGTTGTTGAAATTGAGGGCCATCTCCCAGCCGTCGGGCTGCGCTGTCAGCGCCGGACTGAACTCCGTAACCACCGACGCAAGTCCGTACAGCGCGGTCACGTTGCTCGACGGGTTGGCGACTATCAGGTACGCCGCCCCCAGCGTGTCGGCGGGAGTTCCCGAGCAGGTACTGGGGTAAGTGTCCCCGGGGGTTGCATCGCATAGAAGCTTCGCGCATTTGGTCGTTGACGGATCGCTCTGGACGCATCCGGCCAGGATGTTGGACAGCGTGTTGAGCCGCTCCAGCCCGTCGCAATTCGGGTCCAAGCCCGGGCACGACACCGGCAGGAAGCTCGACGGACTACCGCTCACCGACAAATTGGTCGAATTTATGTCCGCCAGGTTGGCGAAGCCGATGTAGGCATTCTGCAACCCCTGCGTGTTGGTCGGCGGCGCGCCCAGGAAGCGCCCGGTCGAATCGAGGAATTGCGTCAGCGACCACTCGGCCGCAGCGGTGGTCAGCTTCGTTGATCGTGATGGTGGTCGTAGCCGACAGGCTGTTGGCCGGACCCAGCGCCGCCATCAGGCCGATCGCCGAGTTGGAACTGTAGGCGCCCACGCTGCCGCCGGTCGCAGTGATATAGGTCTGCGGATTCCCCGCCGGTACTGCGAACGTCAAGCTAAAGCTGCCGCCGCTAACGGTGGTGGCTGTGCCGAGCACGGCGGCGCCCGATCCGTAGCCGCTGCGGCCCGCCGCGTAAAGCGTCACGGTGGAACCGGATATTCCGGCTATTGTGGCCTGCACCGATCCGGTGAGGGTAACGGTGCCGCTTTCGAACGCCCCGATGTCGCAGTTAGTCTGTCCGGCGGCTGGCCGCGGATCGCCGCGCTGGTCGGTGCTAACCGTGCATGAAGCAGGCAGGACCGCGGCGATCGCGGGACTGCCCGCCTGCAGCGCGATCGTCTCGGTAGGTCCGCCGTTGTTCTCAAGCCCGCTGGGGTCGAGCCGCGGATTGACGTTGTTGACGCTCGTCCCGGTGAAACCGCAGGAGGTGTCGGAGCCCGAGGAATTGTAGGAGATGTTGTAGCCGCCGTCGGTAATACCGAGGCAGTTATTGCTCGAGCTGGTGGATAGAATGGAATTAATTACGGTGACGGTGCCGCCCGCGCTATAGATGTTGCTGCCGTCAACGAGCGCGCTGTTGGCGGAGAAAGTGCAGTCGGTAACGGTCATCGAGTTACTGCCGGCGTTGTCGATGGCTCCCCCGAACTCGGTAGCGCTGTTGCCGGAGAAGGTGCTGTTGGTAACCGTCAGCGCGCCCGAACCCCCGGCGTTTGAATGGATGGCTCCCCCATCGGTCCCGCTGTTGCCGGAGAAAGTGCTGTTGGTGACGGTCAGCGTGCCGGCGTCGATGATGGCTCCGCCATTGCCGCCGTCAAGAGTCAGATCATTCAGACTCAGCGTGGCGTCCACATTCACAAGGACTATCTGATGTCCACCGCCGTCGATGGTGATCGTCTGCCCGGTCCCATCGATCGTGAGGGTGTTCTGGATCGGGGGAAGCCCGCTGCCCAGCAGGATCGCCCCGCTGATGCTGAAGTTGATCGTATCGTTGCCGGAGCCAGGCTGGGCATCCGTTCACCGGGTCTTCAGTGTTGGCTGCGGTGATCGCGTCGCGCAGGTCGCATTCCGTCGGCGAGCCTGGGTCGCCCGTCGTGTTGACGATTATCGTCACCGGAACTGGCGTCGGCGTTGGAGTCGGCGTAGGCGTTGGCGTCGGGGTGGGCGTGGGTGTCGGAGTCTCTGTCGGAGTCGGTGTCGGGGTCTCAGTCGGCGTCGCTGTTGGGGTCTCAGTCGGCGTCGCCGTAGGCGTCGGGGTCTCAGTCGGAGTTGGAGTCGGGGTCTCAGTCGGTGTCGCCGTCGGGGTCTCAGTCGGGGTCGGCGTCTCGGTCGGCGTCGCTGTTGGGGTCTCGGTCGGCGTTGGCGTCGGGGTCTCAGTTGGCGTCGCTGTCGGTGTCTCAGTCGGTGTCGCCGTTGGCGTAGGCGTCGATGTCTCGGTCGGCGTCGCTGTCGGCGTTGGCGTCGGGGTGTCGGTCGGTGTCGCCGTCGGGGTCTCAGTCGGCGTCGGGGTTGGAGTCGGAGTAGGTGTTGGAGGCGTGGGCAGATTAGCCTGGAGCGGCGTGAGGACCGGCACGCCCAGCCCCATAAGCTCACTCACGGAGCTGTCAGGGGAGGTGTTCGCCAGCCACACGTTGCCCGATTCGTCCAGCGCCAGCGAGACGGGTTGGCCGAGCCCCGCGCCCGGGGGGGCGAAGTTGTAGCCGGTGCCGTAGGTGCTCGCCGCGGTCAACTCGCTGACGCTGCTGCTGTTGAAATTCGCCACAAAGGCGTTGCCCGATCCGTCCAGCGCTATCGCGTAGGGTTCGCTGAACGATGCGCCGGGCGAGCCGGTGTTGGTGTTGTTGAAGTTGGAGCCCGAGGTGTAGTTGGGCGCCGTCAGCTCGCTCACGCTGCTGGCGTACTCGTTCGCCGCAAAGACGTTGGTTGATGCGTCCAGCGCCAGCGAGAAGGGGACGCTCAACGACGCGTCCCCGGGGTTGAAGTTGGAGCCCGAGGTGGCGTAGTTGGGCGCCGCCAGCTCGCTCACGCTGTTGCCGTTCGAATTCGCCACAAAGACATCGCCCGATGCGTCCAGCGCTATCGAGAGGGGAACGCTGAACAACGGGTCCGGCAAGTCGGTGTTGTTGAAGTTGAGGCCGGTGGTGTAGAGGGGCGCTGTCAGCTCGCTCACGCTGCCGTAGCGAGGACCCGTGGGGCTTTGACCATTCGCCACGAAGACGTTGCCCGAGGCGTCCAGCGCTAGCGATTCGGGTTCGTCGAAGTCCGCGCCCGGCGAACTGGCATTGTCGAAGCTGGCGCCGATGGTGTAGCTGGGCGCGGTCGAGCTCGCTCACGCTGCCGTAGGGAGGACCAGTGCCGCCCGCGATATTCGCCACAAAGACGTTGCTCGATTTGTCCAGCGCTAACGAGACGGGGCCGCTGAACGACGCGCTCGGCGAGCTGGTATTGTCGAAGAAGACGCCGGTGCGATAGTCGCTCGCCGTCGTCAGCTCGCTCACGCTGCCCGCGGTATCACTGCCGCCGCTGTTATTCGCCACAAACACGTTGCCCGATGCGTCCAGCGCCAGCGAGAGGGGGTAGCTGAACGACGCGCGGGCGGGGGCGAAGTTGAGGCCCATCTCCCAGCCGTCGGGCTGCGCCGCCAGCGTCGGGGCGAACGGTGTACCACCTGCAAGTCCGTACAGCGGGCCGACATTGTTCGCCGGGTTGGCGACTATCTGGTACGCCGCGCCCAGCGTGTCGGTGATCGCGGGCACGGGAGTCGTGCAACTGGTGCCATAGAGGTCGCCCGGGGTCGCGTCGCATAGAAGCTGCGCGCACGCGGTCCCCGACGGGTCGCTCTGGACGCATCCGGCCAGGATATTGGCCAGCGTGTTGAGCCGCTCAAGCCCGTCGCAGTTGACCGGTCCCGGACACGATCCTCCGCTCGGCAGGAAGGTCGATGGATTGCCGCTCACCGACAAATTGCTGGAATTTATGTCCGCCAGGTTGGCGAAGCTGATATACGCGTTCTGGAGCCCGAGCGTGTTGGTCGCCGGCGCGCCCACGATGCGTCCGGTCGGATCGAGGAACTGGGTCAGCGACCACTCGGCCGCGGCGGTGGTCAGCTCGTTGATCGTGATGGTGGTCGTGTCCACCAGGCTGTTGGCCGGACCCAGCGCCGCCATCAGGCCGATCGCCGAGTTGGGGCCGTAGGGGCTCACACTGCCGCCGGTCGCGGTGATATAGGTCTGCGGATTGCCCGGCACCGGTTGAGGGAACGTCAAGGTAAAAGTGCCGTCGTCGGCGGTGGTGGCCGTGGCGAGCGGCGTGGCGCCCGACCCGTAGGCGCTGCCGCCCGCCGCGTAAAGCGTCACGGTGGAACCGGAAATTCCGGTCACGCCGTCGCCTTGCACCGATCCGGTGAGGGTGACGTTGTCGCCTTCGAACGCGCCGATGTCGCAGTTAGTCTGTGCGGGCGGTCCGGGATAAGGCCGCAGGTCGCCGCGCTGGTCGGTGCCAACCGTGCACGAAGCAGGCAAGACCGCGGCGATCGCGGGACTGCCCGCCTGCAGCGAGATCGTCTCGGTAGGTCCGCCGTTATTCTGCAACCCATTGGGGTCGAGCAGCGGATTGACGTGTTGACTCGTGCCGCTTCCTGTAAAACTACAGGAGCCGTCGTCGTCGATATTGTAGCCGCCGTCGATGGGGAGCGTACTGCTGGAGCCCGTAGTGCAGTTTCCGCCGGAGTTGTTGGCCAATATGCTGTTGTAGAACGTCGCCGTGTTGTTGTAGAGCGGCGCCGTTGGGTAGTTCAGGATGACGCCGGCGCCGTAAGTGTTGCCTAATGTCGCGCTGTTGCCTGTGAAGGTGCAGTTGGTGACCGTCAGCGTCGGCGGCACCGAGTCGTTCTGGTTCTGGAGGGCGCCGCTGTAGGCCCCGCTGTTGCCGAAGAAAGTGCTGTTGGTTACGCTCGCCGTGCCGGCGTTGAAGATGCCGCCGCCGCCGTTATACGCATTGTTGCCGGAGAAGGTGCTGTTGGTTACGGTGAGCGTGCCCCCGTTGAAGATACCGCCGCCGTTGAACCCGACGCCGTGGGCGAGCGTCAGGTCATTCAGGGTGAGCGTGGCGCCCCCATTCACCGTGAGGAGCTGATACGTACTGGCGCCGTTGACGGTGATCGTGTACCCGGGCCCGTAGCCGGTCCCGTCGATCGTCAGAGTCTTCGCGATATGGGGAAGGTCGCTGCCGACTATCGTGATCGTCCCGCTGACGCTGAAGTTGATGAGGGTGGTGGCGCCATACACCTCAGTACAATCGAGGTTGGTCTGATCAGTGCCGGGGTTATTGGCGTTGTTGATCGCCTCGCGCAGGCTGCAACCGCTGCCGGTGGTGCTCGGGTCGCCGGTCGTGTTGACGGTTATCGTACCGGATGAAGCTCTCAGCGCCGAATGAATCAGCACGACGCAAACGGGCACCAGCACGAGTAGTGCGACGATGAATGTCGGCCGGGCGGCTCCCGACCAGGCGCGCTTGCAGGTTTTTACTATCGCTCGTCCCATCGGCTCCCGCCCCTCAGAACCTCACCCGCCGACGTGCGCTCGGCACCCTCTCCCTAAAGGGAGAGGGCCGGGGAGCGGCGGCTTGCGTCCGCGCGGAAGTGCCGAGGATCAACGCAGGCAGGGGCCGGGTGAAACGGAATCCGGCAATCCGGCGAGTAACCGGATATCCTCCGCTTCGCGGGTTCAAGCGACCAGCGTCGCCCTCACTCCCCATTCCGCACCCTCCCCCAAGCGCGATCTTCAGCTAATGAATTGAATAAGAAGCGTAACACTGAAGGCCAGATTGTCAAGGAAAGTGCCGACGAAGCAGGCACAGGCTGGTCCCGCTTGTGCTTTAGGCGGCTGAGAAAGGCATCAGGGATTTCGTAGCGCTACGGAAGAAAAGCGGAATGCATCGGCGCAGCTCAGGACGCTACGCGATCTTGTTCGGACGCGCGGAGAGAATCGAATCGACGATCCCGAAGTCGAGCGCCTGCTGCGCGGTCATGAAGTTGTCGCGGTCGGTGTCCTTTTCGATCTTCTTGATATTCTGGCCGGTGTGGCGGGCGAGGATTTCGTTGACCAACTCGCGCTGGCGGAGCGCCTCGCGCACCTGGATTTCGATATCGGCCGCCTGGCCTTCCGCGCCGCCGTGCGGCTGATGGATCATCACGCGCGCATGCGGAAGGGCGTAGCGACGGCCCTTCTCACCGGCGCACAGCAGCACCGCGCCCATGCTCGCGGCTTGCCCGACGCACAGGGTCTCGACCGGCGTGCGAACGAACTGCATCGTGTCGTAAATCGCAAGACCGGCGGTGACCGAACCGCCCGGCGAATTGATGTACATATTGATCGGCTTGTCGGGGTCTTCCGATTCCAGGAACAGGAGCTGCGCCGTGACCAGATTGGCCAGCTCGTCGGTGGTCTGCCCGCCCACAAAGACGATCCGGTCCTTGAGCAGGCGCGAGTAGATATCGTAGGAGCGCTCGCCCCGGCCGGTCTGCTCGACCACAAATGGCACCAGGATACTCATGTCCATGAGGATACTACGAGCGCTGCGCAGGATCGAGCGAATGCATTGGTTCCCCCTTCCCGCGTCGGGAAGGCGGTCAGGGGGTTAGGTTTCTTATGGCACCCAAAATAATCGGATGAAGATAACCTCTCCCCCGGTCCCTCTCCGAAACCGAGAGGGGTGATCGGTTCGTGGCGAATCCGGTTCCCCCTTCCCGCGTCGGGAAGGGGGTCAGGGGGTTAGGTTTCTCATGGCGCCCAAAATAATTGAATGAAGATAACCTCTCCCCCGGGCCCCTCTCCGAAACAGAGAGGGGCGATCATTTCGTGGTGAAATCTGGTTCCCCCTTCCCGCGTCGGGAAGGCGGTCAGGGGGTTAGGTTTCTTATGGCACCCAAAATAATCGGATGAAGATAACCTCTCCCCCGGGCCCCTCTCCGAAACGGAGAGGGGCGATCATTTCGTGGCGAATCCGGTTCCCCCTTCCCGCGTCGGGAAGGGGGTCAGGGGGTTAGGTTTCCCTAACGCAGCCGGAAGCGATCGCCCAGGAAGACCTCGCGCACCGCCTCGCTTTCGACGATCTCGCGCGGATTCCCTTCGAGCAGGATTTTGCCGGCGTGGATCACGTATGCGCGATCCGTAATCGAGAGTGTCTCGTGCACGTTGTGGTCGGACATCAGCACGCCGATGCCGCGCCCTTTGAGATATTTGATCACGCGCTGGATCTCGACCACGGTGATCGGATCGATTCCGGCAAACGGCTCGTCGAGACAGAGATAAACCGGGTCGAGCACCAGCGCGCGGGTGATCTCGACTCTGCGCCGCTCGCCGCCCGACAGCACGCCGGCTTTGACCTTGGCCAATCTCGCGATTCCAAGCTCGTCGAGCAGCGACTGGAGCCGGGCGCGGCGTTCTTCGTCGTTCAGCGGCAGCGTTTCGAGCACCGCCAGCAGATTTTCCTCGACCGTGAGCTTGCGAAACACCGAGGGCTCCTGCGGCAGATAACTGATCCCGCGCCGCGCGCGCCGATAGAGCGGCAGGGTCGTGATGTCCTCGCCGCGCAACAGGACCCGCCCCGCATCGGGCTTGAGCAGGCCAACCAGCATATAGAAGGTGGTGGTCTTGCCCGCGCCGTTGGGACCGAGAAACCCTACTACCTCGCCCGGATGGATTCGGATTTCGACGTTGTCAACCACGGTGCGGGCGCCGTATTTCTTGGTGAGGCCCCGCCCTTCGAGCCAGGCCTCCTGGGCCGCGGTATCGGGCGCCGGCGCGGGTGCAGTCGCGGCCGGGCTTGAATGGCGGGATTTTGCGTTCATGACGGGCCGGAAGTGGCGGCGCTATCCGACGTTCTAGCGGCTTTCGCCCGCGAGTGAAACCGTTTGAGCGCATCTCCCCGACCAGGAGCCTGTCCTGAGCTTGCCGAAGGAAGAGGCCGCGCGAGCGACGCGAGCGCGGGTGCAGGTAGACTGCGCTGTTGTCTCCTGGCGACTTTGTGATTTAACTTCTCTATGCGCGACGTACCGATCGGATCGAAGGGCAGCTTTGCCCATACGGTCATCGAGGACGACCTGGCGATCAAGCTCGACGCGAGCTTGCCGGCCGTGATGGCGACGCGGGTGATGGCCGGGATGATGGAGCTGGCCGCGATGGACGCGATCCGCGCCTACCTCGACCCCGGCGAAAGCTCGGTGGGAATCGCGATGGACTTCGCTCACGTCGCGGCGACGCCCGTGGGCCATCGCGTGCGCGCCGAAGCCGAGGTGACCGGATGCGAAGGGCGGCGGCTCGAATTCAAGGTGCGCGCATTCGACGAGACCGAAGAAATCGGATCGGGAACGCATCGCCGCGCCGTGATCGACCTAGCGAAATTCAACGCGCGGCTCAAGCCGAAACTCAAGGCCACGTAGGAGATAGCGTCCTTCGCGACCTGCAAACGCTGAGCGCGACGCGGAAATCAACGGGAGTCAACGGGAATTAAAATGAGCAGCGACCTCTTCGAGCAGGATAGGCACTACGTCGGGCGCGACATGGGCGGGCGCGAGGTGGAAATCACCCCCGCGCTGGTGGAGCAGTTCATCATGGGCACCGGCGACGACAATCCGTGGTATCGCGGCGAGTCACCGCTGGACGGCCCGCTCGCCCCCGCGCTGATCCTCCACTCAGAGATCTATCGCGATCTGAGCTGGTACCTGCCGAACATCTACGGCAATCTGCACGCGCGTCAGGAATGGGACGTGTTCGCGCCGGTGTCAGTGGGCGAGCGCCTGCGGACGCGGGGCTCGATCGTCGAGCGCTACGTCAAGCGCGATCGCGAATATATCGTCAATGAGGCGTTCGTCTTCAACGCCGCCGGCGGGCTCGTGTCGCGCAGCCGAACGCATCAGAGCTTTCTGATTCCCAAGGAGCAGCAGACAGAGGGCTTCGTGGTGGACCGTTCGCGCGAGCGCGACGCCTCGCGCACGTTCAAGGTGGGTGAGCGCGGCGGCGAGGCGATCGGCGCGCCGATGCGCACGATCACAGAGGCGATGTGCATGGCGTTCTCGGGGCCGGCGCGGAATTACCATACCAATCGCCAGGCGGCGATCGATTTGGGATTTCCAGACATCGTGGTGCAGGGGATGCTCTCGATATGCCTCGTCGCCGAGATGATGACCCGGCGGTTCGGGATGGGCTTCATGCACGGCGGCAAGATGGACCTGCGGCTGGTGAACGTGCTGTGGGGCAACGAGACCAGCGGCGCGCAGGGACGGATCGTGGAGCGGCGGCCCGAGGGCAATCGCGTCCGGGCGGAAGTCGAGGCCTGGTGCGAGAAGGCGGACGGCACCAAGACCGTCGTCGGCACCGCCAGCGCGATCGAAATGTGAAGTCCGAAGTTCTGGTTTCGACGCTTGGCCGCTGGCGGCAGGTTCTTGTGTCTTCTTCTTGTGCTTTCGGAAAGCTCTTTTCTGTCCCCTCTCCCTGACCAGGGAGAGGGAAAGGGTGAGGGTCTTGCCCGACGCCGGTAAAGTTCGCCGCGATGTGTCGCTCCCGCACAACCGCGCTCGAAAGCTCCGACACGAACAAACCGAGGCCGAAGACAGGCTGTGGCGGCGACTCCGAGCTGGGCAGCTTGAAGGCTGCAAGTTCCGCCGCCAGTTTCCAATCGGCTCCTTCATCGCCGACTTCTGCTGCCGCGAGAAATCACTGGTAGTAGAACTCGACGGGAGTCAGCACATGGATCGCTCCGACGCCGACGCGACCCGGACGAAACTGCTTGAGGCGCGCGGCTATCGTGTGCTTCGATTCTGGAATAACGAGGTCTTTGAGAACATGGAGGGTGTGTTGGAGGAAATCTATCGCGCGCTCGGGCTACCCTCACCCTGACCCTCTCCCTGGTCAGGGAGAGGGAACCACGGGGCCGTGGCACCAAATGAACGAACGTAAAGTGTGGCACGCATTGACGGGAGCCGCAGCGGCTGTAATCGGGGCCGGGCTCTTAGCCGGTTGCGCGCTGAGCACAAATGCAACTGGAGGCGAGTTTTCGCAAGTGAGACAAGGAGTCCTCCGCCAACAGGTCATTTCCAGCCTAGGGGCGCCGGCACGAACCGACTTGACGAACGGCGCACCCAGCCTCTGACTTCTACTACTGCGACCAAAACGGTCAGATAGTGGTGGTCAAATTTTCAACCGGCATTTTTTTCCTCGAATTTTTTCCCACGTTGGGCATTGCCTCTGTTGTGGACTCGATTCGAGCCAATAGTCTTAGCAAGAGCATTCGGGCGTGCATCGTGCGTTATACTCCGGCCGGTACAGTTGCGGCTACGGCAGTAACGAGTGGATGGGCGGTCTCCCGATAGCGCCGACTCAACAGTCGCGCGCCATCCGGCGAAATTGCCGCGCATCAGGCGGCGGCGAGTCGATCTGGAAAGCAAGGTCGAGGCGGTTCTCGAAACTTGAGGCGCGCCCGCCCGCGTTAGTGGACCGTCAGCGCCTCCAGGTCTGCGACCGACTTGGGGATCGCCGCGGTAAGCACATCGTGACCGTCGCTGGTCACCAGCACGTCGTCTTCGATCCTGATTCCGATTCCGCGATAACGCTCCGGCGCGGTCTCGTCGTCAGGCGCGATATAGAGCCCCGGTTCCACGGTCAGGACCATCCGGGGCTCCAGCTTTCGCGATTCGCCGCCGATGCGGTAAAGCCCGACATCGTGCACGTCCATCCCGAGCCAATGGCTGGTGCGATGCATATAGAAGCGGCGATAGCTCTGGCTCGAGATTATCTCTTCGGCGGAGCCCGCCAGCAGTCCGTGCGCGCGCATGCCTTCGACCAGGACTCCAAGTGCGAGATTGTGAACCTCTTCAACCCGCACGCCCGGCCGGATTGATTCGATCGCCTTAATTTGCGCGCCCAGCACGAGTTCGTAAAGCTCGCGCTGGAGCGGACTGAAACGTCCGCCGACGGGATAGGTGCGCGTCACGTCGGAAGCATAGAAGTCGTACTCGCATCCCGCATCGACCAGCACCAGGTCGCCCGGTTCGATCCGGCGATCGTTGACGATGTAATGCAGCACGGTAGCGTTGGGACCCGAGGCCACGATCGATGGATAGCTCGGACCGGCCGCGCCGCGCGAGCGGAAGGTGTAATCGATCAGCGCCTCGATCTCCCACTCCATCATGCCGGGCCGCCCCTCCCGCATCGCGCGCCGATGGGCTTGGTTGGATATTTCGCCCGCATGGCGCATCGCCGCGATCTCCTCGGGATGCTTGAACAGGCGCATCTCATGAATGACCTGGCGTGGATCGAGTATCCCGCTGGGGCCGTCGCCGCTCTGTGGCCGCCGCTGGTAGGAAGCGCGCAGCATCGCGAGCATCCGGTCGGTCATCTCCTGATTGAACCCGATCGGAAAGAGCACCCGCTCGTAGCCGTGGAGATATTCGGCGAGTACCCGGTCGAGCTCGGCGATCGTGTAGGCCTTGTCGGCGCCGTAGTCGATCACCGCGCCCTCGACGCCGGCGCGCCGCCCGGTCCAGGTCTCGCGCTCCTTGTCGCGGGGGCGAACGAACAGCACGAACTCCCCATCCTTGTGACCGGGCGCGATCACCGCGACCGATTCAGGCTCGGCGAAACCGGTCAGATAGTAGAAGTCGCTGTCCTGACGGTAGACGAACTCGACATCGTTGGAGCGGACCGCGACCGGCGCGCTGGGCAGCACGACGATCGCGCCGGGGCCGATCTCCTCGATCAGGCGCCTGCGCCGCTCGCTGAAGATTTCGCTCTTCGCGTTGGATGCCATCGGCAATAGCTTGCCGGATGCGGCGGCGGGTTGGTAGGTGCGCGCCGGGCAGGCTCTCCGACCGCGGATCGTGCGCCACCTTTCTCAGACCTAACCCTCCCGTCCCTTCCCGATACGGGAAGGGAGGCCGGAGATCGTTCCCCCTTCCCGTCTTTAGGGAAGGGGGTCAGGGGGTTAGGTCAATTCGCCTGCTTGCGCAGGAAAGTCGGGACGTCCAGTTCGTCGTCGCCGTCGAGCAACTGGGAAGCTTCGATCTTGACCGCCCCGTAGCCCGCCTCTTCGGCCCGGCGCTTGAACGTCGGGATATCGAGGCTGTCGTCCACGATCAGCCCGAGCCTGCGGATCGGCTTCTTGGGCTGATTGGCGATCGACGGCTTCATCACAGTTTCGACTGCAGGCTGTTGCGGCTCGGCCGGATCGATCGGGCGCGTCGGCATCGCCTGGATTGGCGCGGTGAGCGGCGTGCCGTACGCCGAGAAGTGGGCCTCGGCAGTCTCGGCGGCCTGATCGCCAAAGCCGGTCGCGATTACGGTGACGCGAATCTCGTCGCCGATATTCTCGTCGATTACAGCACCGAAGATGATATTGGCGTCCTCGTGGGCCTCTTCCTGAATCAGGCTGAGCGCCTCGTTGACCTCGTAGAGCGCCATCTCGGGGCTGCCGGTGATATTGACCAGCAGGCCGCGGGCGCCCTTGATCGAGACGTCCTCGAGCAGCGGGCTCGAGATTGCGCGCTGGGCCGCTTCAAGCGCGCGATTCTCGCCCGAGGCGTTCGCCGAGCCCATCATCGCCATCCCGCGCTCGGCCATGATCGTGCGCACGTCGGCGAAGTCGAGGTTGATGAGGCCGTGAACGGTGACCAGCTCCGAGATTCCGCGCACAGCTTGCAGGAGCACGTCGTCGGCCTTCTTGAACGCGTCGCGCATCGAGGTGGTGCGGCTTGCGATCGAGAGCAGGCGCTGATTGGGAATCGTGATCAGCGTATCGACCGCGTCCTTCAGATCGCGCAGCCCTTGATCGGCCTGTTTCATGCGGCGACTGCCTTCGAACTGAAAGGGCTTGGTCACTACGCCGACCGTCAGCGCGCCCGCCTCGCGCGCCAGCCGCGCGATCACCGGAGCCGAGCCGGTGCCGGTGCCGCCGCCCATCCCGGCGGTGACGAACACCATTTCGGCGTCCGCCATCAGCTCGCGCAGCTTCTGCTCGTCCTCGAGCGCGGCGTTGCGGCCGATCTCGGGATTGCCGCCGGTGCCGCGCCCGTGGGTCAGGTTCTGTCCGATTTGGACCCGAACCGGGGCGCCGTTGTTCTTGAGCGCCTGACTGTCGGTATTAATCGCAATGAACTCGACGTTGCGGAGTCCGGCTTCGATCATGTGAGCGATCGCGTTACCACCGCATCCACCCGCCCCGATCACCTTGATTCTGGCGCCCGGATCGGGATTGTCCATCAACGTAATCATTTCCGCTCCTCCTACCCCTCTGCGCGGCGTCTGCTCGCGGCGCTCATTTACAATCTGGATCAGCCGGCGTCTTCTGCTGCGCCTGCTCAAAAGAAGTCCCTCGCCCACTCGCCGACCCGCGAGCGCAACCATCCCAGGCGCCCGTGCCGTGCGGTTGAGTTCGCCAGTCCGCGCTCGGCTCGCGCATAGAGCAGCAGGCCGGCGGCGGTCGTGAACATCGGTTTCATCAACTCTTCGGGCATCCCCTTGAGATTGATCGGCAATCCGCGCCGCACGGGCAGGCTGAAGACCCGCTCGGCAAGCTCCTGGCTGCCCTCCAGCAGCGAGCTTCCGCCGACCAGCACGATCCCTGAGGCGAGGTTGCTGGCCACTCCCGAGCGGATCAGCTCGCGCTGCACCATCATGAAGATCTCTTCCATCCGCGGCTCGATAATCTCGCCGAGCGCACGGCGCGCGATCGAGCTCGGCTCGCGTCCGCCGACTCCCGGCACCTGGACCATCTCATCGGCGCCGACCACCAGGTTGGTCGCCACGCCGTAGTTGATCTTCAATCCTTCCGCGTCGGCAAGCGGCGTGCGCAGGCCCGCGGCGACGTTGCTGGTCAGATGGTTCCCGCCCAGCGGCAGCACCGCGGTATGGATCACGGCGCGGCCGTGAAACACAATGATGTCGGTCGTGCCGGCGCCGATATCGACCAGGGCGACGCCCAGCTCGCGCTCGTCGGCGAACAGCGCGCCGGCGGCGGAGGCCAGCGGCGGGAGCACGAAATCGGTGGGGGTGACGCCCGCGCGCTCGCAGCACTTGCCCAGATTCTGGCTATGGCTGCGGGCTGCGGTCACGATATGAATCCTGGCTTCGAGCCGCACGCCCGCCATGCCAACCGGCTCGCGCACGGCTTCCTGATCGTCGACCGCGAACCGTTGCGGCAGGACATGCAGGACCTGGCAATCGGGCGGGATCGCGACCGCGCGGGCCGCATCGATCACGCGCTCGACGTCGCGCGCACTCACCTCGCCGCCGCGCACCGCCACGATCCCGTGGCTGTTGAGCCCGCGGATATGAGCGCCCGCGACGCCTGCGATCACCAGGCCGGGCCTCGCGCCGGAACTCTTCTCGGCCTCCGCAACCGCCGCCTTGATCGCCTCGACCGTGGCCTCGATATTGACGACCACGCCCTTGCGCAGCCCCGTGCAAGGCGCGGTTCCATAGCCGATCAGCGCGAGGTCTTCGTCAGCAGCCTCGGCCACCAGCGCGCAAACCTTGCTGGTGCCGATATCGAGCGCGGTCAACGTATGCCTCATCGCAAGCCCGCCTCCATCACCACCGCCATCGGAGCCTTGCCCGCGGCGCCGAACCGCGTGGAGAGCGCGGCGGGCGCGAGCGAACCGGCCGGCGCGATAGCTGGCTTCCCGGCGTTTCGGGCGCGGCCGCCGGTGGCGCTCGCAAAAGCGTTCGCTCGCAGGCGCATCACGGCCTGCCCGGGCGTGGTCATGTCGAGCGACGCGATCTCGGCCTCGCGGCCACGCCAGCGCCGAAGCACCCGACCGGCGCGCTCAAGCTCGAGCGGGGCGTGGTCGAGGTCGAGCGCTACTTCGGTGCGCGATCGATCCAGGAAAAGGGAAGCTTCGCGGTCGTCTTCGAGGCGCAACTCGGAAACCGAGCTCGCCGAGGACGCCCTCGGCGCGGACCAGAATTCGGGCGTAGCTGACCAGATCCGCGGCGCGCGCGCGTTCGAGCGGAGCGCCGCTGATTATCGGGAGATTATCCGTCGATAGACTATCCTGGGCGCCGGCGGAGACCGGGCCGCGCAATTCACCCCATTCGTAGAGCGCGTAGAATCCGTCGCGCCGCTCGACGATCGCGACCGGCCCTCCGCTATGAGCGGGCGCGCGCGGCGGCTCGGCCCAGCCCGTCGAGAAACGACGAATCAGCGCGGATTCCGTGCGCAGGCGCGACCTGTAGCGGGTCGCAACGTCGAGCGCGCGGCGGGTAAAGAGATGGGTCGCGGAGCCCAGCCCGAGGAAATATCCGAGCGCAAAAAATGCGACCAGCACGACTCCCGCCAGCCGCCTGCTCCATCCTGTGACGCCGTTTTTCCGCTTCCGCCTCACCACCACCGCCCGTTCCCAGCGCAAAGGCCCTACCCCGCTACCACTCGCCGACTAACTTCACCTCGGGTTCCAGAACCACACCGCTGTTTTCCCTGACCTTGTCGCACGCCAATTCAATCAAGCCGCGCACCTCGGCGGCGCTCGCGCCGCCCAGATTGACTATGAAATTCGCGTGCTGCTCCGGAAAACGCCGCGCCGCCCATCCGCTCACCCTTGAGGCCGGCAGCCCTCGAGCAGGCGTCCGGCGAAATTGCCCGGCGGATTCTTGAAGATCGAACCCGCGTTGGGAAATCCACGCCGGCTGGCGCGCCGCGCGGCGGGCCTTCAGCTCCGCGACTCGCGCCTGATCGCTTCGCGATCGCCTTCGGCGAGTTCGAACTCGACCCGGGTGATAATGAAACCGCGGCGGCAGATTCGGTTCGCCGATAAGCGAACCCGGCCTCTCCCTTGCCGAGCGCGCGACCTCGCCCTGACTGGTGGCGCCGTGGATGCAGCGTCACCACTCGCGCCATTCGCCGCCGAACGCGCCCGCATTCATCACCAATCCACCGCCGACCGTGCCGGGAATGCCCTCGCCGAACTCGAGTCCGGTCAGCCCGCGCTCGACCACGGCTTCTCACCAGCGATCCGAATTGCGCCCCGGCTCCGGCGTTCACCTGCCGTCCGTCGATCCGGATATTCTGAAGCCGTCGCCGAGCCTCACGACCAGCCCGCGCATGCCGCAATCGCTCACCAGCAGATTGGTGCCAGCGCCGAGGCAAAATGCCGGAACGCCATGGCGATTCGCCGCCGCCATCGCGGCCGTCAACTCGGTTTCGTTCTCGACCGCAACCAGCAGATCGGCTGGTCCGCCGATCCTGAAATGAGGTGAACTCCGCCAGCATCTGCGTTCACTTCGAGCGCGTAGCCGAAGCGCGCTCTCAGTTCGATCTTCAAGCGCGCTCATAGGTTTTCGCCTCGATGCTCCTGGCCAGCGTCTTGCGCCAGCACCACCAAAATGTCTTCGCCGATCTTGTAAACGTCGCCCGCGCCCAGCGTGACGATCAGGTCTCCGGCCGCCGAATCGGCCGGCGATCTCGCGCCGCCGGGTTCGGTCTCGTCGCCCAGGTAGCGAACCTCGAGATGGCCGCGCGCGCGCAACGCCTCGTACAGCCGGCGCGACTTGACGCTCCGCGATCGGCTCCTCGCCGGCCGGGTAAACCTCGGTCAGGTAGAGCACATCGGCGGCGTCGAAGGCGTCGATGAAAATCGTCGAACAAGTCGCGCAAGCGGCGTAAATCGATGGGGCTGGAAAATCGCGACGTGCGCTTGCCAAACGCGGCTCGCGCGGCGGCCAGCGTCGCGCGCACCTCCGCCGGATGATGCGCATAGTCGTCGAGCACGATCCGGCCCGCGGCCTCACCCTTGATTTCGAATCGCCGGCAGATACCCGAGAAGTTCGCAAGCGCGTCGCGCGGCGATCTCGAAACTCGATCCCGAGCTCGCAGCGCAACCACAATCGCGGCCAGGCCTTGAGAGCGACATGTGACGCCCCGGCGAAGGGATCGTCACGGTCCCGAGAGTTCAGCGCCCTTGTGACCGACCTCGAAGCGGGTCGACAATCCATCGATCGTGATGTTTTCGGGGCGCAAATCGGCTTCGGCCGCGACGCCGTATGTGACCACCGGCTTGCGCGCAGACGGCAGAAGCGCGCGCACATTGAGGCTATCGATCCCCAGCACGGCCACGCCGTAGAACGGCACGCGGTTGATGAAGCTCTGGTAGGCGTCGCTCACCCGTTCCATGTTCCGTAGTGATCGAGATGCTCGGGATCGATATTGGTCACCACCGCCACCGTCGGAAGCAGCAACAGAAACGAAGCGTCGCTTTCGTCCGCCTCCGCGACCATGAAATCGCCGCGCCCGAGGCGAACGTTGGTGCCGCGCGAGCGCAGGTTGCCGCCGATCGCCACGGTAGGATCGAGACCCGCCGCCTCCATGATTAATGCGATCAGCGAAGTGGTGGTGGTCTTGCCGTGAGTTCCCGCGACCGCGACGCCAAGTTGCGCCAGCCGCAGCAACTCGCCCAGCATTTCCGCGCGCGCAATCACCGGAATCTTCAACTCGCGCGCGCGGCTCACTTCCGGATTGGAGAATTTTACCGCCGACGAGATCACCACCGCATCCAGTCCGTTGGATGATCGGCGCCAGATGGTCTGGCTGATGGCCGTAACGGATCGTGGCGCCGAGCGACGCCAGCCGCGCGGTGGTTTCGGTCGCGCGCAGATCGCAGCCGCTGACGGCGAAGCCGAGCCGCATGCACAGCTCCGCGATTCCGCTCATGCCGGCGCCGCCAACACCGATAAAGTGCAGCCGGCGCTTTTTGGTCAGAAATCCTTTGGGACGAACCGCTCACGCGCGAGCCTCCGGCCGTCGGCAATTTCGAAACAGTCGCGCGCGATCGCGCCGAGCCCGTCCGGTTTCGCCGCGGCCATGGCACGCCGCCCCATCTCGCTTAAACGCGGCCGGGTCGCCGGTCAAGCTTCTCGATAACGCGAGCCAAGTTGTCAGCCAGCTGCTGGTCGTCGTTAACCATCGATCGCGCCGCCCAGCTTTTCGATCACGCGTGCGTTGAGCTCTTGCTGGCGGTCGCGATGGAATGGATACGGAACGAAAATCGCCGGACGGGCCGCCGCGCGATCTCCGACACCGTCATCGCACCGGCGCGCGCGATGACCAGGTCGGCCTGAGCAAGCGCGGGCGCCATGTCGTCGATAAACGGCGTCACCCGCGCCCCAAGATCCCAGCTTTTGGTACCCGTCCTTCACCAGCCCTACGTCCGCATCCCCGGTCTGATGAACAATGCTCGATTTTATAACAGTTTTTTTCACACTTTTGAAAGCATTCTACAATCACCTATATTCAACCGATGTGCTCCCGGTCGAACCGCCTAATAACAAGATTTGTACAATTTATCAGAGGCCGCGCGGCCCCCGGCTCAGGCACGAAGCGCAACGGATTGCCGGTCATCTCGACTTTGGCGGAGCTGAATTGCCGGCGTTTCCGCGAATCCCACGCAAATCTTTCTGGCGAACCGCCACAGCATCCGATTCGCCAACCCCAGCCTGGTGTTTTGCTCCATCAGCACTAGCGGAACGCGTCCGAAAATCGCCGTCATCGCCATCGGCGCCGACGCGTATCCGCCGGCCCCCACCACCAGATCGGCGCGAAACGCCGCGAGACCAGCGCGCTCGCTTCGACTTGAGCGCGCGGAAAAATTCGAGCAGGCCACGATCCGCGCACGCGGACGTGGCCGCGCATGCCGCGCATCGGAAAGAGTTCGCTAGGCGAAGCCGTTTTGCGGCAACCACTTCGCCTCAAATCCCGCGCTGCGTACCGACGTACAGCACTTCGCTGTCGGGCCGTTGGCGGGCAAGCTCCTCGCCCAGCGCGACCGCCGGGAACAGATGCCCCCCGGTTCCTCCGCCCGCAATAATCACCTTCATTCTCCGCGGATGATCCGCCCCTTCATCGTCTGCATCGTCACGCCCGCCTCATCGCGGGACGCCGCCCTAGCGCGAGCACACGCCCAAGGCGGCCATCGACATTACCATCGCGGTCCCGCCGTAACTCAAAAACGGCAGCGGCAGACCCTTGGTCGGAATCATCCCGATCACGACCGCCATGTTGAACAAAGCCTGGAACGACAGCAGCGACGTGAGCCCCACCGCGAGCAGGCTCGCGAACGGATCGGGCTCCTCGTGCGCGATCCTGCATCCCGCGCCACATGATGATGCCGAAGAGCGCGAGCACCGCGATCGCGCCGGCGACCCCAAGCTCCTCGCCGATTACCGCGAAGATGAAATCGGTATGAGCCTGCGGCAGATAGAACATTTTCTGGCGGCCCGCGCCAAGCCCGACACCCCACTTGCCGCCGGCGCCGAGCGCAACGAACGACTGGATCAACTGAAAGCCCGCGCCCTGCGCGACCTGCCACGGATGAAGGAAAGAGGTCAGCCGGCGCATCCGGTAGGTTTTGCGCACCGCCTGCGCCGCGAGGATCACCACTGCGAACCCGCCGCTCGCGCCGAGATGCGCGGTCCTGGCGCCGGCCGCGAATAGCATCGCGAACAGCAGCACCGCGAGCATCACGGTGGTGCCGAAGTCAGGCTGCGCCAGGACCATGAGCGCGATCGGACCGACGATAATCATCGCGGAGAGCGGCCCGGCGCGAAGATTTTCCATTCGCTCCTGCCGCCTGGCCAGGAATTCCGCGAGGAAAAAGACCACCGCAAATTTCACCAGCTCCGAGGGTTCGGCCAGCAGCGGCCCGATGCGCAGCCATCGCCGCGCGCCTCCGCGCGCCAGGCCGAGGCCTGGAATCCACACCGCGATCAGCATCAGAACCGAGACCACCATCAGAGGATAGGCCAGGCGTCTCAAGCCGCGCAGCGAAAATTGCGAGAGCGCAAGCAGCGCGATCGTTCCGAGCCCGATATGGAACAGGTGCAACTTGAAGTAATGGAGCCTGACGTAGTGCGCGTCGCCGCCCCGGTCCTGGCCGATGAAGTAGGTGGTGTTCAGCACCATCAGGAGGCCGAGTGTGATCAGTGCGCCCGCCGGCAGCCACAGCCACCGATCGCGGCGCGGATAGCCTACCGCCTCAAAGCGCCCGAACCAGCTTCTTAAATATTTCCCCACGCTCCGCATAGTCCTTGAATTGATCGAAACTCGAGCACGCCGGCGAGAGCAGGACGGTATCCCCGGCGGCCGCGGCGCGGGCCGCCCGCTGCACGGCTTGATCGAGCGTTTGCGCAAGCTCGATCGCGGTCGCGCCCGCGAGTGCCGAACGCATCTTCTCGCGCGCATTCCCGATCAGGATCGCGAGCTTCACTTTTTCCTTGAGCGGTTTGCGCAACGGCGCGTAGTCGCCGCCCTTGTCGAGTCCCCCGGCGATCAAAATGATCGGCGCTTTGACGGCCGCGATCGCCTCGACCACCGAGCCGACGTTGGTGCCTTTGGAATCGTCGATGAACGTCACGCCCGCTCGCTCGCCGACCGGCTCGATCCGATGCGCCAGCGGCCTGAAGTCGCCGAGCGCGCGCTCGATGTGGCTCGAATCGACACCCATCACGAGCGCAGCCGCCGCCGCGGCCATCGCGTTGGCGAGATTGTGGCGTCCCGGCAGCCTGAATCCGGCGAGATCAATACGCGCGCGCCGGCGGCCGTCGTCGTACATCAGCGTGTTGCCGTCGCGCCAGATTCCGGGAACGGTGGCCGAGCCGAGGCCGAAGCCCAGGACGTTGGATCTCGAGCTCGCGGGCGAGCCGCCACACGCGCGGGTCGTCACGATTGAGAATCGCCCAATCAGCACCGTCCTGCTTCGCGAACATTCGCGCCTTCGCATCGCCGTAGTCGTCGAGATCGCGATAACGGTCGAAGTGATCGTCGGTGAGGTTCAGATAAATTCCAACCCGCGGCTTGAAGCTCTCGACCCATTCGAGCTGGAAGCTCGAGACTTCGACCACCGCCACGTCGAGCTCGCGTCCCACCGCGTCGAGCAGCGGCGTGCCGAGATTGCCGCCGACAAAGGTCTTCATTCCAGCCCGTCTGAAAATCCCGCCCAGCATCACGGTGACCGTGCTCTTGCCGTTGGTGCCGGTGATCGCGACGATCGGCGCGGTCAGAAAGCGCGCGGCCAACTCGATCTCGCTCACGACCGGGACTCGCGCGGCAACCGCGGCCCGCAGCAGGATCGAATCGCGCGGCACGCCGGGACTCGTTACGACCAGCTCAGCATCGCCGAGCCAGGCAGGATTTTCCGCGCCGAGACGAAGCGTCGCGTGAGGCAATGCCTCAGACGTGATATCGGTGCGGCGATCGGTGAGCGTCAGCATTGCCCCGCGAGCGTCGAGAAAACGCGCGACAGCTTGACCTGTGACTCCCAGCCCAACCACCATCACCCGCTTGCCTCCGAGTTCCGATCACCGCAGCTTCAGCGTGCTCAACGCGATCAACGCGCAGACGATCGAAACGATCCAGAAGCGCACCACCACCACCGTTTCGGGCCATCCGCCGAGCTCGAAATGATGATGCAGCGGGGCCATCCGGAAAATCCGGCGATGAGTCAGCTTGTAATAGTAACGCTGGATCAGGGTCGAGGCAGCCTCGACCACGAACACCCCCCCTGCGATCAGCAACACTAACTCCTGCTTGGCAAGCACAGCGACTACGCCGAGTGCGCCGCCCAGCGAAAGCGCACCCACGTCGCCCATGATCATCGAGGCGGGATAGGCGTTGTACCACAGGAAGCCGAGCGACGCGGCGATCAGCGCGGCGCAGAAGATGCTCAGCTCGCCCGCGCCGACCACGTGCGGAATCTGCAGGTAGGCCGCGAACTTCAGGTTGCCGGCCACGTAGGTAAAGGTCCAGTAGCAGAAGGCCACCGTCATGACGGGCCCGATCGCGAGCCCGTCGAGCCCGTCGGTCAGATTCACCGCGTTGGAGCAGGCGACCATCACCAGCATCGCGAACGGGATATAAAACCATCGCCCCCAGTCGGGATTGATATTCTTCAGGAACGGGACGGTCAGATGGGTGTCGAAGCCGAGCCCGGCGAACAGCACCAGCGCCGCGACCAGCGCGCACAGGAACTGCCAAATGAGTTTCTGCGGTCCGCTGAGTCCCTGGCCGCGCCCGCGCCTGACCTTCAGCAGGTCATCGGCGAGCCCGATCGCGCCGAAGCCGAGCGTGACGAAGATTGCGATCCAAACGTAAGGATTGCGGATGTCGGCGAGAAAGATGGTTGCGAGCAGGAACGAAGCCAGGATCAGAAGACCGCCCATGGTCGGCGTACCGGCCTTCTTCTGATGAGTCTGCGGGACAACGTCGCGGATAGTCTGGCCGAAGTGCGCAGCCCGGAAGCGCTCGATCAGCGACGGGCCCATCGCGAGCGACAGCGCCAGCGCGGTGAGTCCCGCGAGCACGGAGCGAAAGGTCTCGTAGCGCAGAACGTTGAACACTGGATGACTGGAATGGAGCGGGTACAAAACAAGATAAAGCATCTCTGCGATCCGGCCCAAATTAGAGTTCCCGTTTAGGGTCGTACGAGCAAGAGCTTTCCCCTCTCCAAGCGCCCTACCTCCTGCCCAGCTCGGCGACAATCGATCTCGCCACGACCCGATCGTCGAAGTCCAGACGGCGGTCGCCGACCAACTGATAGTCCTCGTGACCCTTGCCCGCGATTATGACGGCGTCGCCGGGCGCGGCGAGCGCGAGCGCGAGCGCGATCGCGGCACGGCGATCGGGCTCGACCAGATAGCCCGCGCGCTGGCCGCACTCGGAACGATCGATCCGGGTGAGGCCCGCAGCTGGCCAGTCCGGCCTCGACTTCCGCGATTATCGCGATCGGATCCTCACGTGCGCGGATTATCCGAGGTCAGGATCGGCGAGGTCGGCGAGCCGTCCGGCGATCTCGCCCATCATCGGACGTTTGCCGCGGTCGCGATCGCCGCCGCATCCGAAGACACACACCAGCCGTCCCCGCCCGATCGCGCGCAAGCGCGTTCAACACCGCCTCGAGCGCGTCGGGCTTGTGCGCGTAGTCCACCAGCATCGTCACGCCGGGCGGACCGGCAACCGCCTCGAGTCTGCCGGGGGCCCCGGGCATCGCCGCACACCCTCCGCCACCGCCGCCTTTTCGATGCCCAGGGCCACCGACACAGCGCACCGCACCCAGGATGTTGAGCAAGTTGATCTCACCGAGCAGCGGCGAGTCGAGCTCGAAGTCTTCGGCCCGAGCGCGCTTACCCTCGCGCGAATCCCGTCGATGCCGGTGCGCTACAGCTCACCGGATAAACATCGAGCGCACGATCAGCCCGAAGCTCAGCTTGCGCCCGCTGACGCCGCCAGCACCCGCTGGCCGAACGGATCGTCGCCGCGCACGATCGCAACCGGTCGCGCCGCGCGGCTCGCGCGGCAACAATCTCGGTAAACAGCCGCAGCTTGGCGGCGAAATAATTTTCGATCGTGCCGTGATAGTCGAGATGGTCGCGGCCGAGATTGGTGAAAACGCAGGCGCGAAAATTGCAGCCCCTCGACCCGGCCCTCTTCGAGTCCCGATCGAGGAGACCTCGGCCGCCGCACGCACGCGACGCCGGCCCGCTCCATCTCCGCCAGCGCGCGCTTCGAAATCGATCGACTCGGGAGTGGTCAGGCCGCGGTAAAGCTTCTGTCATCGCGACGAAAACGCCGATCGTGCCGATGATCCCGGCCGGCTCACCCGCCGCCTCGAAAATCGAGGCAAGCAGATATGTAGTCGTGGTCTTGCCGCTGGTGCCGGTCACGCCGATCAGATCCAGCCGCTCGCTCGGCGCACCATAAAAGCGCGATGCGGCCGCGCCCATCAATCGCGCGCGGCCGCTCGCACTCGATCAACGTTACCGCGGGGCGCGTCGCCGCACCATCCCATCCCCTCACCACCACCGCGCGCGCCCCGCGGCGTAATGCATCACTAAATTCGCCCGGCCGCGCGCCGCATCGCGCGCCAGCGAAAAAAACAAATCGCCCGGGTCTGGCCCGGCGCGAATCGTAGCTTAGCCCGGTGATTTCAGTTTCTGCGTCGCCCTCCATCTGCCTCAATTCCTGCCCCGCAATCAACTCGCCAAGCTTCAACGCGTTCCTCGGTTACGTTGTCCGCGCGGGCTTTTCGCAGTCGCGTCCGATCTGTCGTCACCAACATCGTCGTTGAGGCCGATGCCGTCGGCGCCTGCACCGGCTCCGCCGCAAGCATGACTTTTACCGGCGAATGAACGACCGGAGCGTTGGGCGCCGGCGCCTGTGCGATCACGTAGCCGGAGCCTTTGACCTCGAGCTCGAGGCCGCGACGATGCGCGATCGCCAAGGCGCGCCGCAGGCTCAAGCCGCCGAAATCCGGAATTCCGCCGCGGCTGGCGGGATCGGTGAACACCACCGGCTCGATGCCGCGCGAAGGCGCGCTCGCATCGTCGCCGCGGTCGCCGCTATCGTGGCCGCCCTCAGGGGGCAGTATGCTTGCGGTCTCGACCGGTGAATGCGCCGCGATGATATTGAGGCGCCGCAGCGAGCCGCTGGCGATCGCGCTGAACACCGGCGCGGCCACCAGACCGCCGAAATGGCCGTGGTTAACGTCATCGAGCACGACCAGAATCACCAGCCGTGGATCATCGGCGGGCAGGAAGCCGACGAAAGAGGCGACCAGCCGGCTCTGATAATAGCCGCCGGTCTCCGGATTGATCATCTGTGCGGTGCCAGTCTTTCCCGCGACTGTAAACTCGTCAACTTGTGCCCGCCGACCAGTGCCATCGGAACCGTTCACGACCGCACGCAGAAGCAGATTCATCTTGTGGGCAACATCGGGCGATACCGCGCGTCCCAGCACCTGCGGCGCGCGCGCCAGAATGCAGCGGCCCGCGGCATCATACGCATTCTTGACCACGAACGGACGCATCAGGAGGCCGCCGTTGGCGATCGCGGCGTACGCCACCGCGAGCTGCAGCGGCGTGAGCGCGACGCCCTGCCCGAATCCGTGATTAGCGAGATCGATCTGCTGCCAGGTGGAGGGCGGACGAAGCAGGCCGGCAGTCTCGCCGGGAAGGTCGATTCCGCTCCGGCGTCCGATTCCGAAGGCCCGCAGCCCTTCATAGTAATGTTGCGAACCGAGTCCCAGTGCGATCTTCGCGGCACCGATATTGGACGAAACCTCGATGATTTCGCCCAGGTCGAGCCATCCATGATGGCCGTGATCGTGGACCACGCGCCCGCCGATCTGGTACTGGCCGTTCTCGCAGTAGATCTTGCTGCTCGAGCGTGATGGTCCGATCTTCAAGCGCGATCGCGCCCAGAATTCCCTTCATCGTGGAACCGGGCTCGAACGCATCCTGAACCGCCGGGTCGTGCAGCCGATCGTGAGCCTCGGCCGGGTCCGCGCCGACGTTGGCGAGCGCCAGAATCTCGCCGGTAAACGGGTCGAGCACGATCGCCGAGCCGCGCCGCGCGCCGCTGGTGCGGACTTCGTCCGCGAGCTGATTCTCGGCCAGCGACTGAATCTCGGAATCGATCGTCAGCTCGATACGCGCTCCCGGCTCGGGACTGCCAAGGGCGAGCGGGCTGTCGAGGATCGGATTGCCCAGCGCGTCGCGATAAAAGCTCAACTCGAGCGGCTCGCCGCGGACCAGATGCTCGTATTGCGATTCAATCCCGGAGAGTCCCTGGCCATCCATCCCCGCCAACCCCACCACTCGCCGCGGCCAGGTCACTCTCCGGGTAAAAACGTTTGTACTCGCTCAGCACGTGGAGACCGTCGAATCCCAGCGCCTGCGCCGCCTCGGCACGCTCGGGCGCCAGATGGCGCGCCAGCCAGACGAAGGGCGCCGGATGCTTGAGCCGCGATTCAAGCTCCGCCCTGGAGAGCCCCAGCTCTTCAGCGAGCCGCGCGCGCTGCGCCGCGTTGCTCCCGTCGAGCAACTTTTTGGGGTGAGCGTAGAGCGAACGCGTCTCGACCGATAGCGCCAGGACTTCGCCATGCCGATCGACGATCGGACCGCGCGGCGCCGCCAACTTGCAGCTCGCCGATGTGTTCGCGTCGAGCGCGCGAGTTGAGCGCCGGTCCGTCGAGCGTCACCAGCCATACCAGCCGCGTCGCCGCCATCAGGAACAGGGCCGTGGTCAGCAGCGTCAGCTTGCCGACTCGCGCACGGCGGCGCATGAACGCGGTATTCACGGCGCCATCACCACCTGTCCGCGCTGCGGCGCGCTGAGATGATACCGGGCGGCGAGCGCGCGCAGCCGCTGATGCGATCCGAGCTCGGCGCACTTGCAGCCTCAGGCGGCGATTCTGTTCGTGCTGCTGCTCGATCGCGCTCTGCAACTGCGAGAGCCGGTAACCTTCCTCGGTGACTTGGAGCCGTATCATTAGCATCGTAAAGACGATCAAGATAATCGCGCCCACCAGGATCGAGGGCAGAAGCCGGGGCGCCTTTTTCACCGGGCTGACGCGGCGAGTCATGATGCAGTGCGCTCCACGCATCGCAGGCGCGCGCTGCGCGCCCTCGGATTTTGCGCGATCTCCGCACCGCTGGGCCGAATCGCCTTGCGTACCGGTAGAGTAAATTCCGCGGTTTCGCTCAACTCGCGCATGCGATTCTTCACCGCGCGATCTTCGAGCGAATGGTACGCGAGCACCGCCATCCGGCCGCCGGCCGCCAGGCGCATCGGGGCCCGGTCGAGCAGCGTAGCGAGACTTTCGAGTTCGCGGTTCACGGCGATTCGCAACGCCTGGAAAGTCCGCGTCGCCGGATGGACGCGGCCGCTCCGCCGCCAGCCGAGCACGCGTTCGGCGATCCGGCGCAGACTCGCCAGTGGTCGAGATTCGCGAATGCTCCCGCGCGTTGACGATCGCGCGCGCGATCCGGCGCGAGGCTCGCTCCTCGCCGTATTCGTACAGAATCCGCGCGAGCTCGGCCTCGCTTTCGCCGTTGACGAGATCGGCCGCGGTGAGCGCCTGCTCGGGGTTCATCCGCATGTCGAGCGGACCGTCGAAGCGAAAGCTGAAACCGCGCGCTGGATCGTCGAGCGCCAGGCTGCTCATTCCAAGATCTGCTACAATCGCATCGACGCGATCGTCGCCGGTCCGATCGAGAACCGCGTCGATCGCAGCGAAGTCGGCATGATGCAAACTAACTCTCGCGCCGAAGCGAGCCAGCCGCTCGCGCGCGACGGCAAGCGCCGCCGGGTCTCTATCGAGTCCGATGAGGCGCGCCTCGGTCGCGTTCAGCAGAGCCTCGGCATGGCCGCCGGTTCCGACCGTCGCATCCACGATCGTGCGCGGACTCCGCGCCACAAGCAGCGCGCAGATCTCGGCCACCATCACCGGAACGTGAGTCCGTTCGGCGGGCGGGTCGCTCATGTCAACTTTAACCGCCGCGTTCATCGTCTACAGATCCAGTTCCTTCAGGAACCGCGGATCGCCAACCGTCACCTTGATGTTGGTCAGATGCCGATCGAGCGTCCGCCGATCCCAGAGCTGGAAGTGATCGATCATCGCCGAGAAAGTCGCGTCGCGTTCGAGTCCGGCATATTCGCGAAGCCTGGCGGGTATGATGATGCGTCCCGCCTTGTTGACCTGAACTTCGTGGGCGCCGCCGATGTAAAAAGCCTGGAACGCGCGAATCTCAGGGCTGAAGGACTTCTTCTGCTGGAGCCTGCCTACCAGCCGCTGCCATTCGCGCGGCGGATAGAGCTCGAGGCATCGCTCCTTGTCGAAGTTGCAATTCGTGATGTAGAGCAGGTCGTCGTGGTCGCCTTGCAGGATTTCGCGGAAGCGCACCGGGATACTCACGCGTCCTTTTTCATCGATGGCATGGTCGAAACGCCCACTGAAACCCGCTACGGCACCCACGGCTGCCCACCGAATCCCCTATAATCCCTAAAAGTTCCACAACATCCCATTCACTGCCGATCAGAGTCAAGCGTAAAGCCGTACGTCCCCGATGCGATCTGAAAATATTGTAGCGAATCAAAAACGAAGGCGGGCCTCGGCCTGTCAACGGCTCATCGGAGGGGTTCCTTGACATGCGGTCAAGGAATCGCGAGACTCGCGCCCGATCGCTGGGGCGCTACCGACCAACAGTTCAACGCATTCCGGTCTGATACCGGGTAGAAGAGGAAATATGATGAGGGGTAATTCCCGCCTGCGGATCGCGATAGTGTTGCTGGCCGGCTTGGCGGCGACATCGATTTTGTACGCTCCACCAGCCTACTCGAAACACAAGCCCAAGCTCACGCCGACACCGACAGCGACACCGATTCCCACCCCTTCGCCGACGCCGGCGCCTGGTGGTGAAGGAGTGGAACTTCGATCAGGACAAGCCGCACGAGATCGCGCAGGGATGGACCGCCGTCGAGGGCGATTGGGTGGTGCTCCCCGATCCCGGCGCGCCGAGCCAGCCCAACGGATTCGGGATGGAATCGGGGCGATTGCTGAAATCGCTGATCAACGCGCTCGAGTATTCCGCGCTGGTGGTCGTGAGCGATCCCACCGAATATTCGGACTTCACCTATGAGGCCCAGTTCAAGGCGAAGAAGGGATATTTTGACTGCTCGGGCGGACTGATTTTCCGCTACGCGGACCCGAAGAACTACTACCTGTTGTCGGTGGGCTGCCCCAGCGACTTCTTCTCCCTCTACCGAATCTCGGACGGCAAGCCCGAGGTTCTCAAGCAGACCGTGGTCCCGATCGATCAGGGCGTGTGGTACTCAATCAAGGTCGTCGCCGACGGCGACCACATGTTCGGCTACGCGAACGACAAGATGGAGTTCGATATCAACGACAGCAAGATCAGGCAGGGACGGATCGGGCTCTGGGCGCACGACGACTCGCAACCGCTTTTCGACAACGTGAAGCTCACGCTGCCGGCCTGCCCGAGCGGCGAATCGGGCGCTGGATCGAGCGAGGCGCCGACCGGCACGAGTGCGCCGCTATCGCCCCCGCCTGCAATGCCGGCCGAGCCGGGTACCTCGGGCGGCGCGCCGCCGCCGATGCCGCACTAGAGCGGGAGGTCATCCGGACAACCGAATTTGATTCGGGGAGAGCAAACGTAGCGTAGACTCGCGGTCCATCGTCGCGTGCGAAAGCTTGCGCGGCAGCGCGCCGGTGCTTAGTCTGGTTTGCGATGGAAGAACACGTCGAGCAACAAGCCGCGGCGCCCGAGCACGCCGAGCACAAGCACACCGAAAGTGTCGGCGCTGAAAACCCCGGTGCCGAGAACCCCGGAATAAACTTCGAGCCCCAGCGGTTCACCACGCTCGAGTTCCTGTCGCAGATGCTGCAGGGGATCGGGATCGCAGTGGGGCTTGCGCTGTTGTGGCTGATGGAGACGGTTCGCAACGCGTATTTCCGCCTGCTCGATCGCATGAACGTCAAGCCGCGCCGCAGCCGCAAGATTAGTCCATTCCCCCCCGGAAAGCATCCGAGACCCCATCCCGAACCCGGCGTCTGAAGCCTGCGCGCCGGGCAGATTCATCCCGCGAACTGAAACGGATTCAGGCAGCGCACGCCGCTGCCGCGGATGTCTTTCACGTTGCGGCCTGCCAACAGAAAACGCCGGCCGCGAAGACGCGGCCAGAGCCTCAAGGCTCATCTGGCCGCAGCCCCGCTCGAAGGAGTTGAGATCATTCGATCGCGCAAACCGGGTCGCCGGGTGCGTCCTCTCACGTAACGACTTGACCGAGGATTACGTGAGAACAAGAAGCGGCGGCGCGCCTCAGCGACTCGCGCCGCTCTGCGCCGGCACGGCGATCATCAGCGCTTGCGGGGCGCCGTTGCGCTTGAGCGTCAGAGCGATCGAATCGCCCGGCTTGAGACTCGCGACGCCATGCGCGAAATCGGCGAGTGTCTTGACCGGCGTGCCCGCCAATCCGGTGATAACGTCGCCGCGCCGTACGCCGGCGCTCGCCGCCGTCACTTCGGAAACCAGCACCCCGCTGTGAGGCTGCTCGCCGAGCGCGCCCGCCAATTGCGGAGTTAATTCCTGCACGGTTAGTCCAAGTCCGCGGCGCAACTCGGGCGTTCCGAGCTGGAGCGCGTTCGCAGCAGGATTCTCGAACAACCGCCTCGCGACGAAGATCGGCGCGTTGGCGCCGAGCGCCAGCGCGATCGCGTCGCTCGGGCGGCTATCCACCTGATAGCGGCCGCGGTTCAGGTAGATGACCGCGTAGTAGGTCTCGTTGCGCAGGTTGCCGATCACGACGCGGTTGACGTGATTGCCGGTCTGCTCGATCACCTCGCGCAGCAAATCATGCGTCAACGGCCGCTCGGTCTTCATCCCGTGCAGCTCCAGCATGATCGCCTGCGCCTCCATATCGCCGATCGCGATCGGCAGCGTGCGCTGGCCCGAATGGTCGGCGAGCAGCACGTAGTGCTCGCCGGTATCGCCGTTGACCCCGACTGACGCGACCTCCACTTTGACCTGATCCGAATCGGGAGCCGAAGCGCGGCTGCATGCGCACGCGGCGGCCACCATCGCCGCCATCAGAAGAGGGGCGGATTTGCGCATCGCGCCCATTGATCGCACCATAGCGCGCCCGTGCGGGAGTATTCCAGACTCGCGTTGCTGGACTCGCGTGGCCTGGTATCGGCGCCGGTATCAGGCTCGGGTCAGGTTCGCGGGTTCTCAGCGGCGAGGCGCACGGAAATCGCGCGCGACGATGTAAAGCTCCGAGGAACCCGGACGGGTGGCCTCGGTGCGCGCGATCCGGACGCTCGCAAATCCCTGCCGGAACTCCGCGACGATTGGATCGAAGTCCGCGCCCATGAAAAGCTTCGCGACCATCGCGCCGCCCGGCCTGAGCAGCCGATCCGCCAGACCGAGCGCCGCTTCGACCAGCTCGCGCGATCGGGCCTGATCGCGCGCCGCGATGCCGCTCAGCTTTGGCGCGAGATCGCTGGTGATCAGATCGGCCGGGCCGCCAAGCTTCTCCGCAACCACGGCCGCGACCGCCGAATCGCGAATATCGCCGGCGATCGTAATCACGCCCGGAGCTTGGCCTGGAACTTGGCATTCGACGAGATCGACTCCGACCACCGTACCGTGCGGGCCTGCGGCGCGGACCAGAATCTCGAGCCATCCACCGGGCGCGCATCCGAGGTCGATAATCCTGACCCCATGTTTGACCCCATGTTTGGCGCCCGGCCGAGCCAGCTTGAAACGATCGATCAGCTCTTCGATCTTGAACGCGGCCCGCGAAGCCAGTCCCTGCGCACGAGCTTTGCGGTAAAATTTGTCTCGCGGCGTGTAGGTGGCCATCGGCTGAGAGTCACTCGAACGCGCCGCGCGATTGCCCACGAGTGCGAAAAGCCGTTATCCTGCTTTGACCGGCACGCCGCGATGTCATTTGTTCCGCTCGACGATTTGAATCCTGCCCAGCGTGCCGCAGTGCTCGCCGGCGACGGCCCGATTCTGATTCTCGCGGGCGCCGGCTCCGGCAAGACCCGCACGATAACTTACCGTATCGCCCACATCCTGGCCGAGCGCAAGGCGCAGCCCGGCGAGGTGATGGCGGTTACGTTCACCAACAAGGCAGCGGCCGAGATGCGCGAGCGGATCGCCGTGCTGCTCGGCAACGCGACCCGGTTCCCGCTGGTCAGCACTTTCCATTCCGCATGCGCGCGGATCCTGCGCCTGGAAATCGCCGCGCTTGGTTACGATCCCGGCTTCACGATCATCGACGAGGGCGATTCGCTCGCGCTCCTGCGGCGGCTGGCCGAAGAATCAGCCATGCCGGGCGCTCCTGCGGCCGAATTGGTCCGCGCCCGTATCGATCAGGCCAAAAGCGAAACGATCTTTCCCGAAGAGCTGGCCGCGCGCGCGGGGAATCAGAGCGAAACCGCGATCGCCGATCTTTACCGCCTCTACCAGGAGCGTCTGCGCGCGATGAATGCGCTCGATTTCGACGACCTGTTGCTCCTGACCTATCGGCTCTTCGAGCGGGAGCCGGACGCGCTCGCACGATGGCAGGCGCGCGCGGCGCATCTGCTGGTTGACGAATACCAGGACACCAACCGGGTGCAGTACCTGATAGTGCGCGCGCTGTCCTCGCGCACCGGCAATCTGTGCGTGGTCGGCGACGAGGACCAGTCGATCTACCGATGGCGCGGCGCCGACATCCGCAACATCCTCGACTTCGAGCGCGATTTTCCCAACGCCACCGTATTCAAGCTCGAACAGAACTATCGATCGACCAGGACCATCCTGGCTGCGGCCTGCGGCGTGATTCGCAACAACCGCGAGCGCAAGCCCAAGGAGCTGTGGACCGAGAACGCCGACGGCGAGCTGGTGACCTGGTACACGGGACTCACCGAGCGCGATGAGGCCGAGTACATCGCGCGCGAAATCGCCCGGCTGCTGTCGAGCCTGCGCGCCGCCGGCATCGTGGTGTTCTACCGGGTCAACGCGCAATCGCGCGTGCTCGAGGAAGCGTTGGTCCGGCGCCGAATCCCCTACTACATCGTGGGCGGCGTCCGCTTTTACGACCATCGCGAAGTCCGCGATTTGCTGGCATATCTCAGGGTAATCGCGAACTCCAAAGATGCGCTCAGCGTGGAGCGGATGATCGGTGCGCCGCCGCGCGGGATCGGAGACAAGACGATCGAGGCGATGGCGGCGCTCACGGCGCGCGGTGAGATGAGCCTGTTCGACGCGATGGGCCGCCTCGAATCGGTATCGACGGTCGCGCTTCGAATCGCGAAGACCGCGACCGCGCTCGCCGCCTGGATGCGCGAGCTTATCGAGCGGGCGGCCAAATGACGGTCCGCGCGATTCTCGACGAGGTCATCGCGCACTCCGGTTTCCCCGCTTATCTCGAAGGTCTCGCCGACGGCACGACGCGCCGGCAGAACGTGCAAGAGATGCTGTCGGCGGCCAGCGAGTTCGACGCCGAGCACGGAGCCGGCGCGTTGAGCGAATTCCTGGAGCGAATCGCGCTCGTAAACGACGCGGACCAGCTCGCCGATCAGGGCGGGCGCGTAGCCCTGATGACGCTGCATACGTCGAAGGGGCTCGAATATCCCGCAGTGTTCATCGCGGGGATGGAAGAAGGGCTGTTTCCGCACAGCCGCTCGCAGGACAGCAGCGAGGAAATCGAGGAGGAGCGGCGGCTCTGCTACGTCGGGATGACGCGAGCGCGCCAGTACCTCTATCTCACCAACACGATTTCGCGCGAGTTGTACGGCGTGCGCCAGCAATCGCGCCCCTCGCGCTTCATGGCGGAGATCGATCCGGCGCTGATTCGGCGGATCGCGCCCGAGCGGGCCGGCGCGGCGCCGGTCAAGCTCGCGATGCCGGGTGAATCATACGTCGATTACACCGACAGCCAGCTTGCCGACGGCAACGGCGACGGCGAGCCGGAGGGCCTCGCAATCGGCGCGCGCGTGACGCATCCAACCTTCGGTCCCGGAATTGTCCGCCGGCGCGAAGGCCGCGGCGACTCAGCCAAGGCCTGGGTCGATTTCGGCCGCGCCGGCATAAAGCTGCTCGTGATCAAGTTCGCCAAGCTGCGTCCGATCGCCCCCTAGCGCGGCCTGCCGGATCACGCCGCCCAGGATCGGGTTGGGTCGCGCCGACAGATCCTGCACGAACGCCAGGTCGATGAACCCGCTTTCAATTCCGCAACGCCGCGCCGCCCGATGGTAGCGATGGCGCTGGTTCAACCCTTCCCTTTGGTCCGGCGCATAGGCACCACAGCTTTCGCGCGCTCGCGGGTTTTTGGCCGATGTACCGCGGCCTCGAGCGCATGGCGGATGAAACGCTGATAAGGGACGCCGGCTTTTCGGCCGATGCCCTGACCGCGTCGAGAAGCAGCTTGGGCAAGCGCATGTTCACCCGCTCGCGCTTGGGCTGAAACTCGAAGCGCATCATTCGCATGCTGGACAGGTCGTAGTCACTGAGGTCGGCGGTGGCGATGAACTCCTCAGCATCAGCGTCGGTTTTGAACCGTGGCAGCTTCCTTTTCATAGTGATCGATCTGCTTCTTATGCATGTATCTCGCGCTGATCGGACGGATAAGCGTCAGGTCCCTGCGCGCGCAGCGTGAATGCCACGAAGATGCTCCGTCCATCGTCGCCTTTGCCAATCGCCTTGAAACGTTCCTCCTGCCGAGAGTGCAAGGGGTCTGGGAAAACCGCGATCGGCCTGCGGAACATTTGCCCGATCGAGGCCAGCGAGACGCCGTGCTCTCGGCATTTGGCCCGGTTGGCCTCGTCCCATTCAAGACCGGCAACCTTCATTCCGCTCTCTTTCCGGTCTCAGTAAACCCCATACGTATGTATATCTGTACAGCCATTCGTCATTACAGGGAAGTGCGCCGGTTCCGGAAATCGCGACCGCAAGGCGGAACTTGCGGCCCGATTGCCCGCCAGCACGGCCTGCCGTATCATTTTATTTATGGAGTGGGGCGGTGGTGAGAGGCTCTATCGGGCCGGAGGGATGTATTCGTCGCAGTCATTGAACCGGCCTTGGTCGGGATCGATTCGCAGGCATCTGGCCAGGTCTCTCGTAATATTCTGCTCGATCGCGATCCTGCTCGTCGTTCTGCCAGCCGCTGGCCTGGCCGGATTGTCCGAGGATCAGTTTGAGCATCGTCCCCTGTACTCCTATCCGCTTCCTTCCGCGCACGACGGCCTGATCGGCGAAATGACCACCTATCGGATCAGAACCGGCGACACGCTGCTGGACGTGGCGCGATGGTACGGGCTGACGGCCAAGGAAATCTCCGACGCGAACAATCACCTCGACTGGTGGCTGCCGCCGGCCGGCAAGGACATCGAGCTGCCGACCGAACGCATCCTGCCCGAGGGACCGCGGGTCGGGATCGTGCTCAATATCCCCGAGATGCGCTTGTACTACTATCACGCCCCCGGAGCAGAGAAGCGCGGCAAGCACGGCAAGATCACGCCCGCATCGTATAGAGGCGCGGAAGTCGTCTACTCGTTTCCGGTCGGCCTCGGCCGCTTTGACTGGAAGACTCCGGTCGGCGCCTTCAAGGTACGCGGCAAGACCGAGGATCCAGCCTGGATCGTGCCGCAGGACATCTACGAGGAGCATCTCGAACGCGACGGCGAAGCGGAGCACATGATTGCCGGCGGCGAGCCCGACAATCCGCTGGGCTATTACCGAATCGAGCTCACCCTGCCCTTGTACGCGCTGCACGGCACGAACAATCCGTGGGGCGTCGGGATGGAAGTGAGCCACGGATGCGTGCGGCTTTATCCCGAGGATATCGAGAGCCTCTTCAAGAAGGTCAGGATCGGAACGCCGGGGCGATTCGTCTACCAGCCGATCAAGTTCGGATGGCGCGGCGACCTGCTCTACGCGGAAGTGCACGACGACTTGTACGCGCGCTATCCGGGGCTCTGGCAGCACGCCGTCGACGAGGCCAAGCATCACGGCCTCACGGACAAGGTTGACTTCTACCGGCTCGAGAAGGCGGTGGAGGCCAAAACCGGCGTGCCGACTTACGTAGGGTCAGGTCCCCCTCCCGAATCGCGCGCCGAAGCGAAGGCGTTCGAACTCTCCGACCGCTAACCGGCGCAGCGCGTTTGCGATAGCGATTTAGCTCGTCACTTCCAGCACGGCGGATCGCTGCCGAGCCGAGCCGGAGGCAGATCCCATCGCGGGGGCGTTTCGGACATCCGCGAGATCGGTCCGAGCCGCTTGAGCGGCCCCCAGGCAGTGTTCATCTCGATGAACCACGGCGCGAGCGCGGCGAGATCGAGACCCGCGGGTGACGCCTCGAGATGCGTGCGCGGCAACGACATGATCCACATCGCGGTGCGAGTGAGCGAAACCCTGACGTGCCAGCTTCCGCCTTCCACCGCGCGGCGAGCGAGCGCGACCAACGCTCCTAACGCCGCGAGGTATCCGGTCGTGTAGTCGGTGACCGCGGCCGGAACCAGCGACGGCGTGCTGTCGCCGGCGTGCTCGTGGGCCATCCCGGAAACCGTCTGCGCAAGCTGCTCCCATCCTGGTCGCGCCGCCCACGGTCCCTGATGGCCGTAGCAGTCGATCGAAACCATCACGATCCCCGGGCGCATCGCGACCAGCGCGTCGGGCCCAAAGCCGCGTCGGGCGAGCGCGCCCAGACGATAGCCCTGCGAGAACACGTCGGCGTTGCGCACCAGCGCGCGCAACCGGCCGGCATCGTCGTGGCGTTCAAGGTCCAGATAGCAGGATCGCTTGCCGGGATTGGTGTCGATCACGAAGGGCTCGATAAATGGGAGCCGCGGGCTTCGCACATGCAGCACCTCGGCGCCGTGCTCCGCCAGCGTGCGCGCACAGGCCGGTCCCGCCAGTACGCGGGTCAAATCGAGCACGCGCACTCCCGCGAGCGGCCGCGCGGCGGACGATGGCAGCGCCTTAGGCGGCGCATCGCCGATTCGGATCAACTCGACAACCGGCGCTCGGGACAGCGCAATCCCTTGCGGATGCTCGCGCCACTCATCGGCGCTCCTCAGGATCGCGCCGCACAGACCGCGCTCCGCGAGCGCGTCCTCGAGCGCCTGCGAATCCCATCGTGATACGGCCTCTGCGACCGCGGACGGCTCGTCGGCGCAGCCGAGCAACGCGAGCGTTCCCTCGCGGCTGGCGAAACCGCCGTGCAGGTGAATCCATCGCCCGTCGCGCGCGCGATAGAGCGCCGTCGTCGCAAGCGGCTCGCGCGGGATCGTAACTCCGGCGACGCGCTGAAAGACGAACGAGAGCAGCGAAGCCGCCGCGGCCCGAATGTCAAGCTCGATCCGCTGCGGACCGCCGCCGCGAAGACGCCACAGGTCGGCGGCGGCAACCGCTTGCGCCGCGAGCGCCGCAGCCGCCGCCTCGCCGACGCGAAACCGCGTCGGCAGGATCGGATCGCGATTGGTGATGACCAGTTCGTGGCGCATCGCATCGGAGGCGCATCCCAGTGAAGCCAGCAGCTCGCGCGCCCAGATTGCGGGCTCGATCGACAATGGCGCGGCCTGCACACTGGTCATGGAGCGAAGCTATCACGCGCATCCGTCGAACGGCAGCACGGGGCAGGCTCGGGCGCTGGCCGCACGAATATAGCCGCCGCCGCCCGTCGTGACGCGGCGGCTTCGTGATGCCGTTGCGCGTCGTCACGGTGTTCGAATCGAAGGCGCGTTCTCCCCACGCAGAGCCTTCAGCAGCTTCTCGAAACTCGACCGATATTTCTTGGCCCCGTGATCCCAGCCGCGAAAATCTCCAACTACTTTGGCGAGCACGTCCGCTTTGCGCGGATGCTGCCATTGCTCGAACAGGTAGTCGTCTATCCGTAGCGGAAAAAGAACGTTTCCGGCTTCTCTATCCTCGCGTTGCAACGCTCGCTCAATTTCTCGAAGTACGGGTCCGCTCACGAGCGAGTGTTGCGAGCAGATGACGATCAACTTGTCGTAAACCTTGATGCCGCGGTCTATTTCGCCCCAGACAGGCTCGCCCCACTTGGCGCTCTCAGGGAAATACCAGCAGCGGAGCCCCTTGGCTTGTAGGTCGGCGTGGAGCCGCTCTGCGAATACCTGATCGAGCACCGAGTAGCTGATGAAGCACGAGTAGAACTCGATGGGCTTGCCGACCAGCGACTTCGCATAGGTAATGAAATCATCGGGAACGCCGCACCCGCGCAGGAACACGTCAGGAATGTTGCCACCCGAGCGATAGATCGTGTCGATTCCGATTGTGGACGGGCCGTCGTGCTCGGCGGTATCGAGTCCTCTCGCCCCGCTCAGATCGACGTCGGCAAAAACTGTGAAGTGTAGATGGGCCTCCGCAAACCTCGTCTGGGGCACTATCGCCCCCCGTAGGTTGGCCCACCTGAGCCAGGCGCCTCCCAGGTCCGCGCCGGTGAGTTCCGCGCCATGCAGGTTCGCGCCGTTCAGGTCCGCGTGGCGCAGGTTCGCTTCGCGCAGGTTGGCGCCGCTCAGCTCCGCGTCGCTCAGGTCAACCCCTGGCAGCCTGTTCTGCTTTCGCCATTCGTTCCATTCTAGCCACCCCTTTTTCAGGATCTTCAGTTGGCGCTTATCTGCCATTCTCCCAACCTCTTTCTGCCGCTAATGTCCTAAATTCGAAGTTCGCCTACAAGCTCATGTGGCTTGCAAGCCCTCTCCCGCGATCCGGGAGAGGGTTGGGGTGAGGGTCAGACAGAAGAAATAGGAATTCTTCCGTTAAGTCCCTCACCCACACCCTCTCCCATCTTCTGTGTGGGAGGGGGCTCAGAGGCTCGCGTATCGCAGCCGCGCGTCGCGGCGCGGTTCATTTCGTTGCGTCGCTGCGCTGAGCCAAAGACGATTGGTTGGCCTTGAGGTCGCGCAGAAGCTTGCCGAACTCTTTCTTGTACGTGTCATGGTCCGCCTTCCAAAGACTGAAATCCGGGACGTAGAATTCTCTAACCTCGCGCGCCGAATCTTTGCCTCGGTCCGCGTCGAAGCACTCCCACTCTGAAATTCTCTTCCAGTCCACCATCCTAATCGGGAACAACATTCGCCGCTCTTCCCGAGCCTCACGCTTTCTCGCCATCGAGATTTCGGTCTTGACCCACTCGCTGTTCATGCTGTGCTCGGAAAGTATCAGGAGAAGCTTGTCGTACATGCGAATGGCTTCATCAATTTGCTCGTGCGTCTTCCTGCCACCGTGTAGATCGTGGGGCGCAAACCAGCAGCGAACTCCCTTGGCCTGAAGGTCGGCGTGGAGTCGCTCCGCGAATTCCTGATCGAGCGTCGAGTAGCTGATGAAGCACGAGTAGAACTCGATGGGCTTGCCGACCAGCGACTTCGCGTACAGGATGAAGTCGTCGGGAACGCCGCACCCACGCAGGAACACCGCAGGAATGTTGCCGCCCGAACGGTAGATGGTGTCGATTCCGATTGTGGACGGTGCGCTGTGCCTGACGGCATCGAGTCCTTTCGCTTCGCTCAGATCGATGTTTGCCAACAGTGTCCCGCCTAAGCGGGCCGCCGCGAAGCTCGTCTGGACCACTAGTACTCCGTGTAGGTTGGCTAACCAGAGGAACGCGCCGTCCAGGTTCACTCCGCTCAGGTCCGCGGCGCTCAGGTCCGTGCCAGTCAAGCTCGCGCCGGACAGGTCCGCGCCGCTCAGGTCCGCGCCGCGCAGGTCCGCTTGGCGCAGGGCCTCGCCCCTCAGGTCTGCGCCGCTCAGGTCAACCTTTTGCCACGGGTTCTGCTTTCTCCATTCGTTCCAGGCTATCGGCCCTTTCTTCAGAATCCCCAGTTGGCGCTTATCTGCCATGTGTTCCGACCTCTTTCTGCCTCTGGTAATATAGGAATCGCCGACAGTCCTACCCAATCATTTCACCGGCGATGACTTGCCGGGCGTCGAAGTGACGCCCGTTCTGCGGAGCACGTACAGGGCGCGGCGGCCGCCGCCGCATACGCCCGGCCAATCGAGGCGGCGCACGATCTCCGTGCCGGCGATCGGCGCGGCGGCGATCGTGTATTCGTCCAGCGCGGAGGACGTGATCATCGGAATCCCCTGTTCGCGCTCGAAGCTGTCTTCGACTTCCGCCTGGTCGGCAAAGCGGTACAGGTCGGCGCCATTGAGTGAGTACCCGGCGTCGATTTGCGGGCGCGGCACGCCCTCGCCTTCGAGCGCGTCACGCGCCGCGATCACGGCCCCGAGCCCGCGCTGATAGTCGTACAGTCCGGCCGCCGAGACGATTCCCATAATCGCCGTCAGACAGATCGCCGCGGGAACCGCGAGCCTTTGCGATCGAATCGGAGACAGGGCAAGGATCAACGCCGCGGCCGGGACCAGAAACAGGTAGTAGCGATCGTTGAACAGCCAGAGCGGAATCGTGCCGGCCCAGTAGCACGCCGCCGCGATTATCAGCGCGCCCCCTGCGCGGTTCAGTCTCGGCCACGCGCGCCGCGCAGCCATGATCAGGCCCGCCGCTCCGATGCTGCCGAGCGCAACGGCGATCCAATTCCCGGCGCCCTGCCACTGGAAACGATCCGGCAGGCCTCGCAGCACGAGCGCGTTGCTCCAGCCGCCGAAGCAGCTCAGCTCGGGCGTCGCAGGAGGTATCGGATCCAGGCGGATGAGTACGCAGGCGGCAATAAAGATTGTTGCGATGATCCCGGCCGCCCGGCGCAATCCGGCGGCGGGCAGTTGAACTACTTGAACTAGCGCGAGCGGACTCAACACAACTCCCAGGTAGAGCAACGGCCCAAGGATGCCGGCGCGCATATAGGTCGCGACCCCGACGGTGAAGAAGTAGCCGATTAGGCGGGTCCGTTGCTCGAGTCGAAACGGTGGCGCCTGCATCACCATCAGCCATATCCAGACCGCCGCGCAGGCCGCGGCCGCGAAACAGAATGGCGCGAGCCTATTGGCCGCGCGCTTGAGCCATCGGCGGTCCAGCTTGTGACCACGCAGGTCATAGATCATAGTCGCGCCGGCAAACCCGGCGATCGCCGCGGCAGCGAACGGGCGAATCATGAACGCCGCGATCGACAGCAGCGCGCAGACCCAGAGCCAGAGCCGCCCGGACGGAGGCTCCGCCTTCGCGAAGGCCAGCGTCGCTGCGATCATCAGGACCAGGAACGGAATGTCGGTCATGAACGAGAAGCTCAGAAACAAGTAGCAGGGGTTCGCTATCAGGAGTCCGGATGCGATCGCCGCTTCGGCGCGGCCTGCGCCGCATCGGATCAGCAGCGGGTAAAGCAGGATCGCGCCGATCGCTCCGAGACCTGCGACCGAGAGATCGAGCGAGACCTCACTGGCGCCGAACAGCCGGCCCCACGCCGCGCCGTAGAGAACTTGCGCGACCGGCATCGCCTCGGTGAAGCCCCCGAATCGGAGCCTGCCAGTGGCCGCGAACAACCGGACCGCATGGCTATAAATCCAAGCGTCGATGACGGGCGCATCGGCGAGCGGCCGGACGATTAGATAAACGGCCGCATACCATGCGACTACGCCCGCGATTACGGCCCCCTGCCCGGCTCTCTTCATTCGATGATACCGATACTGCCTTGCCCCGCCGCCAAGCGAGCCTTATACTGCGTCCGAACCGCGTGCATTGCATCCCGCTCCATATCATGGACTCGTATCAACGCCGGTACGGCTATCGCGCGGGCGATTTTCCGGTCGCCGAAGACCTCAGGGAGAACGCGCGCTAGGACCGCCCGATGCGGACACTGGTCACAGGTGGCGCGGGTTTTCTCGGCTCTCATCTCTGCGAGCGGCTGCTCAACGACGGCCACGAAGTCATCTGCCTGGATAATTTTTTCAGCGGACGCCTGGCGAATGTCGCCCATCTGCGCAACCGCCCGGGCTTCGAGGTCATCCGGCACGACACCGTCGAGCCGATTTTGCTCGAAGTCGACCGAATCTTTCATCTGGCCTGCCCGGCCTCGCCGGTCCATTACCAGTTCAATCCCGTCAAGACCATCAAGACCAGCGTGATGGGCACGATCAACATGCTGGGACTCGCCAAGCGCGTGCGCGCGCGGATTCTGCTCACCTCGACCAGCGAGGTCTACGGCGACCCGGAGCAGCATCCACAGACCGAGAGCTACTGGGGCCACGTCAACCCGATCGGCGTGCGCTCATGCTACGACGAAGGCAAGCGCGTGGCCGAATGCCTGATGATGGACTATCATCGGCAGAACAACGTCGAGATCCGAATCGTGCGGATCTTCAATACCTACGGCCCGCGGATGGCGATCGACGACGGCCGCGTGGTTTCCAACTTCTGCGTCGCGGCCCTGCGCGGCCGGGACCTGGAGATCTACGGTGACGGCAAGCAGACCCGCTCGTTCGCCTACATGGCCGACATCATCGACGCGATCGTGCGGATGATGGACGCGGAGAATTTCATCGGGCCGGTCAATATCGGCAACCCCGACGAGTTTACGATCGAGGAACTGGCCTCGATGGCGATCGAGCTCTCGCGCGCGTCCTCGAAGGTCGTGTACAAGCCGGCGCGTCCCGACGATCCGGTCCGCCGCCGCCCCGACATTTCGCTCGCGCGCAAACATCTCGGCTGGGAACCCAAAACGCCGCTGATGCAGGGCCTCGCGACGACGATCGAGCATTTCCGCAAGGAACTGAAATTGACCAGCGCCTGATTCAGAGCGATCGAAATCTCGCCGATCGAGGGAGACAGAGATGGCCACAGCGCTTGTAACCGGTGCGTCGAGCGGGTTAGGCGAGGAGTTTGCCCGCCAGCTCGCAAAGCAAAACTACGACCTCATATTGGTCGCGCGCCGCGAGGACCGGCTCAAAGCCGTCGCGGACCAGGCGTCCAAACTCGGCGCCGCGAAGGTGAAGGTAATCGCCGCCGATCTGACCGGTCATGAGAGCGCCGCCGCGCTCCATCGTCAGGTTACCGGCGCGGGTATCGAGGTCGGCTATCTGGTCAACAAT
>CAWBYV010000016.1:0-406814 GCA_963793115.1 uncultured delta proteobacterium | reverse complement strand
AAATAGTTGCCCTCTTTGATCTTCTCGACCGGCCGCTGATGGGCCGGACAGATTCCACCTTCGAGCAGTTCCTTTTCGGTGTAGAAGCGCTCGCATCCGACGCAGTAGAGGCCCTCATAGTCCTTGAAGTAGATATCGCCTGGATTCGTACGCGCGCTGCAGCATCGACTGCACGAACTTCTGATGCGCCGGGTCGGTGGTGCGCACGAAATAGTCGTAGCTGATGTTGAGGAGTTCGAAGCCGTCCTTGAAACACGGCCGCGATGCGATCGACGAACTCCTTCGGCTTGAGTCCCTGCGGCCGCGGCGGCGCGATAATTCTTGTCGCCATGCTCATCGGTGCCGGTGACGAAGGTGACGTTCTGCTTGCCGAGCTT
Source organism: uncultured delta proteobacterium (assembly GCA_963793115.1). Lineage (GTDB taxonomy): Bacteria > Desulfobacterota > Binatia > Binatales > Binataceae > CAVVMA01. Next base: position 406,437 of record CAWBYV010000016.1, on the reverse strand, counting down.
GCGCCGATAGTGGCGCGCGAAACATCGGCGGCGAACGCTTCCGAAGCGTGGCCGACGTGCGGCGGCCCGTTGCTGTAGAAGATCGCCGTCGTGATGTGGACTCGTTCAGCCATGGTCCTGATTTGTCATTCTGCGCGAAGCGATTTGGCTTGGAAAGCGACACCCTCACCCGCCGGGCGATTTGCTGTCGCAACTCGCTCGGCGACCTCTCCCAGCTTGCGCCTGCGGATCAGACCGCAGGCGCGGGAGAGGTAAGCTTGCGGCGACCGTTCTCGCGCCGAGGAAGATCCATCCGGTAGATGACAAGCGTATTCCCGCGGGCGCTGTTCGACCAGGTCCTCGCGCGTCGCCTCGACCACGCCGCCGTCTTCCTCGCGCTGAATCAACACGGTCTGCGTGAAAATGTTTTGCCTGATCACTTTGCCGTCGCCCTTCACGCGATTGCACGCGCTTGCCGAGCGCGGGAAGTCCGCGCTTCAGTTCGACATAAGTCGCGTACTCGTAGCGCAGGCAGCACTTCAGCCGCCCGCACATCCCCGCGAGGCGCGACGGATTGAGCGCCAGTCCCTGCTCGCGCGCCATCTTGACCGTGACCGCCTCGAAATCGCGCAGCCACGAGGAGCAGCATAGCTCGCGCCCGCACGGCCCGAGTCCGCCGGTCACCTTGGTCTCGTCGCGCGCGCCGATCTGCTTCATCTCGACGCGCACGCGCAGCGTGTTGGCGAGGTCGCGCACCAGGTCGCGAAAGTCGACGCGGTTTTCCGCGATGAAATAGAAGACCGCCTTGCGCCCGTCGAATGCGTAATCGACGTTGACCAGCTTCATCGCCATGCCGCGCTCGTGGATCCGCTCGATGCACAGCCGCGCGCGCGCGCGCCTCGCGCTCGAGGTTTTCCTCCTCGGCCCGCAGATCCTCGGCGCCGACGATCCGGATGATCGGTCTTGAGCGCGGCAAATCGAGCGTGTGCGCAGGCTCGTGCGGCTCCATCTCGACCGTGCCGACGCGCATCGCCGCCCTCGCTATCGACCAGCACGCGATCGCCGCGCCGCATCGAGACGTCGCCGGCGAGATAGTTGAAGAGATGCCCGGTCGGCTGCAGGCTGATTGCGACGATTCGCGGCAGCTCGTCGCGATCTCGAAAGGATCTGTATCGCCTGCCATCATTGCCTCCGCGCCGCCTGCGCCGCGCGCCATCCAGAGTTTTCGGCCTGAAGTCTCGGATTCGCCATGCCCTCGACCGCGGCGACCGCCTGACCGCCGCGCCCATGACCGTGCAATCAGCCTCGACGTTAGAGCCGGTTCGCGAGTTCCATCATAGCGTCCGCTGCCTCGGGCGAGCGGCGGTACGAACTCGGCCCGAGCAGCTTCAAGCATAGTATTTCCTCAAGCAGCCGCGCCATCAACTCGAAATTCTCGGCTGCCTGCTCGCGATTGCCGAAGATGTTCCTGCGCCAGCGTCTGCGCCGCGGCGAAATCCAGTGGCCGCGCGCGCTTCAGCGCACCGAGGTAGCTCCGCCAGCGGCGGCTCGTCGCCCTCGATCAGCGCGAGCGCGCGCGCCGCGCTGCCGCGCGCCAGGCGCGCGATCGCGCGCGCGCGCGCCGGGTCGAGCTTCGCATGCGTTGCGACGTATCGCCTCGATATCGGGGACCGCAAGCGGCCGGAAACGCACCGGGCGCAGCCGCGAACGGATCGTATCGAGCAGCGCGTGCTCGCTCTGCGTGATCAGAAAAATAATCGCATGACCGGGCGGCTCCTCGAGCGTCTTGAGCAGCGCGTTCTGGGCCGGGACGTTGAGCGTTTCGGCGTCGTTGAGGATCGCGACTTGCATCGCGCCGCGCGAAGGGCGTATCCACAGCTGCGCGATCAGCTCGCGCACCTGCTCGATCAACACATCGGTGCGGTTCTTCGGCCGCATCGACGCGGGTGAAATCGGGATGAACGCCCGACGCGATCTGGACGCACGCCGCACAGCAGTCGCAGTCGCGGGACACCCTCGCGCGCGGCGACGCGCGGGCGCGCCGCGCGATCGGGCATCGATCGGGCGTGCAGCAGAACTTCGGTCCGGGCGAGCGTTCGCACAGCAGCGCTATGCACCAGGCCCTCGGCCACCAGCGCCTTGCCCGTGCCGCGCGGGCCGGAGAACAGATATGCGTGCGACGGGCGCGTCGCGAGTTCGGCCTGCAGGCGCTCGTAAAGTCTCGCGATGGCCGCGCAGTGTGTCCAGGGGCATCGGTTCAATCAGCTCGCCGATCGATGCTGCGTCGCGATCGATATCCGGCGCGCCGATATCGGCGCTGACCGCGTCGAGGTCGCGCGCCGAATCGATTACGGTGACGCGTCCGGGCTCGGCCTTCGCGATCGCGAGAAAGCCGTCGCGGACTCGTGCGATGGAAGTCTACGTCCTCGCCCTCGAAGCGATCCGGCCGCGCGGACGTCGCCGCGTCTCACGCGCGCGCGCGTGCGGGCGAGCCCGGTCTCGACCGGACAATCGAGCACGATCGTGAGGTCGGGTTCCATCCCGTCGCTCGCGAGCCGGTTCAATTCGCCGCAGCAGTTGCAAGATCGAAGCCGCGGCCGTAGCCCTGATAGGCGACGGTCGAGTCCGAGTAGCGATCCGAGATTACGATTTCGCCGCGCGCGAGCGCCGGCGCGAGCTTCTCGCGCACGTGCTGGGCGCGATCGGCCAGCACCAGCAGCAACTCGGAGGCGACGCTGAGCGAGACCGCCGGGTCAAGAAAAATCGCGCGGATCGCTTCGCCGGCGCGGGTTCCGCCCGGCTCGTGCGTGACGGTCACGGAAAAGCCTGCGGCGCGGAGCGCGCCGGCAAGCAATCGCGGCGTGGGTGGTTTTGCCTGAGCCCTCGACTCCTTCGAGCGTGATGAAGAGTCCGCGATCCATGCGGCAATAAAGCTATCAGCCGATGAATCCGCGGCTGAAAGAGCGTGTAGATTCCGGCCGCCAGCGAGAGAAACGGGCCGAATGGCACCGCGGTCCTCAGGATCGAAACGTCCGCTTCAGGTTGATCAGCTTCGGGATTGGCGCCTTCGACCGGAGAGTCGCCGATTCCCCCGGAAAGCGCCGCAACGATTCCGCCGACCGAACCGAAGATCGAGCCGACGAATAGCGTGAACAGCACCGCGCGCCATCCCAGGAACGCGCCGACCATCGCGACCAGGAACACGTCGCCCATCCCGACGCCCTCCTGTTTGCGCACCAGCAGATACAGTTCACCCAGCCCGAACAGCACGCCCGCGCCGAGCGCGATTCCGCCCAGCGAGGCCTTCCAGCCGACCTCGGGGATCGCGAAGGTGGCGCACAGGAAGCCGGCCACGATTCCCGGCATCGAGATCTCGTGCGGGATGATTCGCCAGTCGTAGTCGATGAGAGAAGCCGCGAACAGCGCCGCGCAGAGCACGAAACGCGCCCCGGCCTCAGCCAGCGGGAACATCAGGTAGAGGTAGAGGCCGGTCACCCCGAGAGCCAACTCCGTCAGAAAGTAGCGAAACGGTATCGAGCCGCCGCACATCAGGCATCGGCCGCGCAGGCCGAGATAGGCGAGAATCGGGATATTCGCCCAGGCCGGAATCGGATGATTGCACTTGGGGCAAAACGAGCGCGGCCTGACGATCGAGAGATCGCGGGGCAGCCGGTAGGCGACCACGTTGACGAAGCTCCCGATGCTCGCGCCAACGATAAAGGCGAGAGCAGCACCCAGCCCCTGCGGCAGTTCGGTCATCGAGCCAACTCCTCCTCTCCGCCTTCTTCCCGGCCACCGTGCCAAGCTTGTGCAAAGTTTATGATTGCGGGCCGCAGAGTTCCATCGCCAGATCGCGAGGGTAGTGCTTTCCACATTGGCCTTGCCATCACTTCTGACATTGGGGGCAGAAGAAACTCGCGCGCTGCCCGACGATGACGTTGCGAATCGGCGTCGAGCAGGTATAGCAGGGTTCGCCCTCGCGTCCATAGACACGAAGGCGGCTGGCGAAGCCGCCCGGCTGTCCGCGCGAGTCGCGATAGCTGCGAAAGGTGGTGCCGCGCTTGCCGATCGCCTCGCGCAAGACGGACCGCGTAGCGGCCGCGATGCGCCCGATCTCGGCGCGGCTCAGCCGTCCCGAGCGCCGCGTGGGACGAACCGCGGCCCTGAACAGGATCTCGGCGGCGTAGATATTTCCGATTCCCGCGACGATCCGTTGATCCATCAGCAAGTTCTTGATCGCGACGCGCCGCGCGCGCGCCTTGAGCGCCAGGTAGTCGGCGCTGAAGGCGTCGCCGAGCGGTTCGGGGCCGAGCCCGCGCAGCTCGACGGTCGCTTCGAGCGCGCCCGCCGGTACGAGCTTCAAGAGTCCGAAGCGGCGCGGATCGTTGTAGACGATACGGCTGCCGTCGTCGAGACGAAACTCGACGTGGTCGTGGGCTGGGTCGAGCGATTCGTCGTGGTCGGCAAATACGGGACTAGCATCCGGCGCAGCCGCGCTTCCCGGCCGGTGGGTCAGGCTGCCGCTCATCCCCAGATGCACCAGCAGGGCGTCGCCGCCCGCCAGCTCGATAATCAGGTACTTCGCGCGGCGCGCCAGCGCCTCGATCCTGCGACCGGCGATCGCGGCCTCGAAGTCGTGCGAGACCTTGCGCCGCAGCCGCGGCTCCAGGACTTTGGCCGAGACGATCGTCAGGCCGGTGGCCGAGCGCGCCAGGATCCGCCTTAGCGATTCGACCTCGGGCAACTCAGGCATCGCCGGTTCGCACCCCGAGGCTCCGCGCGAGGCGGACGAAGTCGGCAGCCGCGAGGGTTTCGGCTCGCGCGCGGGGATCGATCGCCGCCCGTTCGAGCGCGGCTTGCGCGCGCGCGGAAGCGATTTTGAGCCCTGCCGACAGAGCGTTGCGCAGCGTCTTGCGGCGGCTCGAAAAGGCTGCGCGCACCGTCTCGATAACGGCGTCTTCTTCGTCATCGGCGAACGGCGCAGGCACGCGCGGATGCATGATCAGCACTTCGGCGTCAACCTTGGGTTTGGGATGGAAGCTCCCGGCGGTGACCCTGAAGTGCGAGTCGATCTCCCAGTAAAGCGCGCTCACCACGCTCAGCATCGCGTAGCCCGGCTCGTCCGGCCGGGCGCGAATCCGCTCAGCCACCTCGCGCTGGAACATCAGGACCATCCGGGAGATCATTCGGCGCCGATCGCAGAGCTTGCGCAAGATCGCGCTCGCCGAGCTGAAGGGCAGATTGCCGATCACGACCGCGGGCGAATCGCGGAACACGGTGGCCGACTCGAGGTCGAGAAAGTCCGCCTCTATCACTTCGATATTGCGGGCCGGCTCGAAGCGGTTTCGCAGGCCGGTGGCGAGGCGCGAATCGATTTCGACCATCGAAAGCCGCGCGATCGGATACGCGGCGATACGCTCGCTCAGGATTCCGAGGCCGGGACCGATCTCGATCACGTGGTCGCCGGGGCCAAGGCGGGCGGCGACGACGATCCGATCGGCGACGGCGGGCTGGACCAGAAAGTTCTGGCCGCGCCCCTTGCTGGGCCGCACCCCCGCGCTCGCCAAGGCAAGTGTAGGGACCCATTTGGCCCTCTCGGGTCGGTCTCTTGGTGCTCTGGCGTTCATTCCCGGATCGAAGGAAGGTAGGAAGCTCTATGCGGGCCGCGCCGCGAAATCGCTTCAGACGCCGTGTTCCTTTGATGCACTTCGAGACGCCAGCCAGCCGGTCCTCGAGATCATCGTAAGGCGATCGTCTGGCTCTCTGTTCCCGCTCCCGTTAGCCGGGAGCGGGAAAGGGTCATACAGAAAGTAATAGGAGATTAAGACTCTGTAGGAACCCTCACCCGCGCCGCGCGGAAAACAGTAAGGAATCAACGTCCGACCGCGCGGCTTGCCCTCTCCCGCGAGCAACGCGGGCGAGGGACCTGAGGCTTCGCCGTGCGTGCTTGAAGGCAATTTACTCACACCCTCTCAGAACGAAGCCAAAACAATGGCACTACAGCGCCAGATTCGCTTGAGCGTCGATCGCGAGCGAGTCGCGCTCGCCGCGCAACAGGCGGTAACTGCCCGCCAGCGCGATCATCGCGGCGTTGTCGGTGCAATAATTTATCGACGGCGCGACCAATCGGAGACCCTCGGCGGACGCGGCCTCGGCGAGCCGCTCGCGCAGGCGCGAATTCGCCGCGACGCCGCCGGTGAGCGCGATCGTATCGACGCCGGTCTCGCGCGCTGCCGCGATCGCCGGCCCTACCAGCATATCGACCACGGCCTCCTGGAAGCTTGCTGCCATATCCTCCGGCGCGGTCGCGGCGCCAGCCTCGCTGGCGAGGAACGACGCCACGGCGGTCTTGATCCCGCTGAAGCTGAAATCGAGCGGAGCGCCCTTGACGCGCGCGCGCGGCAATCGCACGCACTTGCGGTTTCCGCGCCGCGCGAGCTGGTCGATTATGCGGCCGCCGGGATAGCCCAACTGCATGAGCTTGGCGACTTTGTCGAAGGCTTCGCCGGCCGCGTCGTCGCGGGTCTGCCCGAGCATCGTGTAGCGGCCGAAATCCTCGACCAGGAAGAGTGCGGTATGGCCGCCGGACACGACCAGCGCCAGGAATGGCATCGGCACGCCCTGTTCGAGCATCGGGGCGAGCAGATGGCCCTCGATATGGTTGACGCCGACCATCGGCAGGCCGCTGGTCTGCGCCAGTCCTTTGGCAAACATCAGTCCGACCAGCAGCGATCCGACCAGGCCGGGTCCGCGCGTCACGGCGATTGCGTCAAGGTCGCTAAGCCCGCATCCGGCGGTCTCCAGCGCCTGCCACATCACCGGCAGGATCGTGACGACGTGATTGCGCGAGGCGAGCTCGGGCACGATTCCGCCGTAGCGGGCGTGAATCAGGTCCTGATTGGCGACCGCGCTGGAGCGGACACGCGCCTCGCCCGCGCGCCCGGTTTCGATAACCGCCGCCGCCGCGTCGTCGCATGACGATTCGATGCCAAGGATCAACATTTACTGCGCGGGGCCGGGCGGATTCGATTCGAGCGGTGCGCCGGGCGGCGGCGGCATCGTGGGCGGCGGCAGCGCGCCTGATTCAGGCGGCGGCCCGGCTTCGCCGTCTGGCGAAGCGCCGGTTTCCGGCGACACACTCGTGTCGGGCGGCGTGACGGCCCCCGTAACGGACTGGGCGACGGACGGCGCGAGCCTGACGTAGCCGGTCCGCGCCATCAGGTTGTAGGGCGAGGAATCCAGCGCGCGCCGGTAGGCCGCGGCCGCTTGCGCAGTCTGGCCTGATTGCTCGTCGCAGACGCCTTCGAAGCTCAGCGTCTCGCCGAGCCAGGTTGGGTCGCTCGCGAAACCAATCTCAGCGCGATGCAGGAACGTCAGCGTCTGGTGATAGTCCTTTTTCAACAGGTACGCGCGGCCGAGGTAGAAGTAAGCGTAGGCATTGCTGGAATCGATCGAGAGCGCACGCGTCAGCGCCGCAATCGCCTCCCCGGCCTTGCCGTTTGAAATATCCTGGCGCGCCTGTTCGGTAAGGCGTAGCGAGGTCGCACGTGTGGGCGTCTTCGCGTTGTCGATCAGGGCGGTCAGAGGAGTTTCGCTGACCGGCATGGTCGGGAGCGTGTCGAGATCGATCGGCGGCGGCGCTCCGAGCGGGGTCGCGCCGGGGTCCGCGCTCGCGGCGCTCGCCGCCAGGGGCGAAGCTGTGGCAGACGGCTCAGGCATCGCGGCAACCGGCGGGGTCGCGATTTCCGGCCCGCTCGCGACACCCGGACTCGCGACACCCGGACTGGTTGCGATACCCGGAGTGGTCGCGATGACCGCCATCGGCGGCGCTTGCTCCGCCGCGCCCGGCGTCGCTAGCGGCGTCGCGACGGGCGTGGCCAGTGCGATCGGCATCTCTTGCGCCGGAATGGATTCCTCGGTCAGACCCGCGCGCGTCGGCGATGCTGATAGCAGCGCGAACAGCAGGGCGGCGAGCGCTAGGGGGAGGCGCGGTTGCGTCCGCGGCGAGGTGGTCATCAATTCAAGTTCAATTCAATCGTTTTTGGTCAATTCAATCGTTCGGCAATTAATCGTTCGGCAATTAATCGTTAGGATCGGTGGCCGAGTCCGCGGTCGGGAGGCCGTGATCGCCGGCCGCCACCGGCATCGGCGAACATGAGCACGATTGCGTCGGTTCCATCCCCTTGGGAAATACGCCTTCCGTAGAAATCGGGCAAAGCGGCCCGGCCTTGCATCCGGTCGCCGGATCGACCCCCACCATCACCACGCCGGGCGGCGCGGTGAAGTCGAGCGCCGGCCGTGTGGCGGTCGCGGCTTTCATGAAGGTGGTCCAAATCGGCAACGCGGCCTGTGCTCCGGTCAGGCCGAGATCCTCCTTCTTGTCGAATCCGGTCCATACTACCGCGAGCAGGTCGGGCGTAAAGCCGGCAAACCACGCATCCTTGGAATCGTTGGTGGTTCCGGTTTTGCCTGCCGCGGGCCGGGTGAAGCCCATCTTGCGGGCGCCGTAACCAGTGCCGTGATCGATCACCTGCTCGAGCATGAAGTCCATCGTGTAAGCGAGCTGCGGCGACAGCACCTGCTCGGCGGTGAGCTCTGTGCCCTTCGATCACGCGGCCGTCCTTGTTGACGACCTCGGCGACCGCGAAGGCCTGGACCTTGAGGCCGCCGTTGGCGAGGATCGCATAGGCCTGCGCAACCTGCATCGGGCTGACCTCGATTCCGCCCAGCACGATCGACGGATAGGGCGGCAAATCACCGAAGCCCAGCTTGGCGGCCATCGCGCGCACGCGATCGAGTCCGACCGCGTTGGCCAGCCGCGAGGTCGCCGAGTTGAGCGATTCCATCAGGGCGAACTTGAGCGTGACCCGCCCGAAGTAGCGGTCCTTGTAGTTGTTCGGCGTCCAGCTCATGTCGCCGTAGCTCCAGGTAAACGGCTCGTCGTCGATCATCGAGGTGGGCAGGAACCGGCCTTCGCCCGAAAAGGTTTCATCGAGCGCGGCCAGGTATGTCACCGGCTTGAACACGGAACCCGGCTGGCGGCGGGATTGCACGATCCGATTGACTGGCTGGTACGATAATCGCGCCCGCCGACCATCGCGCGGATTTTCCCGCTCTGGGGCTCGATCGCGATCAGCGCGCCCTCGAGCCGGTCGTTGGCTTCCTTGCGCCGCAGCCGCGAATGTTTGGCTTCGAGTTCTTCGAGATTCTGCTCGACCGCGTGTTCGGCGAGTTTCTCGGCATGCACGTCGAGGGTGGTGAAGATGCGCAGGCCCTCGCCGGTCAGGACTTCCGGCGGGTAGCGTTCGGCCAGCTCGCGCTTGACGTAATCGACGAAGAACGGGGCGTCGTTGCTCTCGGTATAGGCCTCGCGCGGGCGCAACGGCTCCGCGACCGCGTCGTCGTAGGCGGCCTTGCTGATGTAGCCGTCCTGGAGCATCGAGGCCAGCACCTCGTTGCGGCGCGCGCGCGCGAGCTCCGCATGGCGCAGCGGGTTGAGCCGGTTGGGCGAGCTGATCATGCCCGCGATCGCGGCCATCTCGCCGATCGTCAGGTCGCGCGGCTCCTTGGAGAAGTAGTATTCGGAGGCCTCCCAGATTCCGTAAATTCCTTCCTGCCCGCGCTGGCCGAGGTAGATGTCGTTGATGTAGTTCTCCAGGATGTCGTCCTTGGAATAGCGAGTCTCGGCGATGTAGGCCATGAGCGCTTCCTTGATCTTGCGCCGCCAGTCGCGCCGCTTGTCGAGGAAAAAATTCTTCATCAGTTGCTGCGTGAGCGTCGAACCGCCCTGCCTGATATGGCCCGCGGTGAAGTCCACCCACCCCGCCTTGGCGATCCGCATCAGGTCGAGTCCGTGATGCTCGTAAAAGCGATGGTCTTCGGCGGCGAGGATCGCGTCAATGGAGAGCGGCGGAATTTGCGCGAGTCTCACCAGCCGGCGCTGCTCCCAATTGCCCTGGAAGATGCCGCTGATCGGCTCGGGTTCCAGCTCGATCGAGTAGAGCGGCTGGCGCGAGAGCGGGTCGCGGATCGAGGTGATCGTCTGGTCCACCGCAGCGAGCGTCATCTCAACCAGCTCACCGGAAAAATTGTGATCCGGGTAGGCGAAGCTGTGCAGAAAGAGCTCGAGCTTCCCGGCTTTGGCGTCGTAGCTGAATTCTCCGCGCGCGGCGACTTTCCGGCCGGGAATCACCGGATGGTAATTGAGCCGCGCCAGACGCTCGAAGAAGCCGAGATCCTTCAGATTCTGGCCTGCGTAGACGGTCAGCGAGTCCGAGTAGATGCGCGAGGGGATGTCCCAGCGCTTGCCCGAGAAGCGCGCAACCACCTCGGCCTCGAGCGATTGGTAGTAAACGTAAAAGAAGTAGAGGATCGGCGGCGTCGCGAACAGGAGCAGAGCGAACCCGCTGAACAGCGAGACCTTGATTATCCGTCTAAGCGACATTTGGCTAACGACATCTGGCCAACGACAATCTGGATAGATCGCGAGGCTGGCCGCGCTCCCGACGCGCGCTAGCGGCACGCGGACGCGCTGGCCGCTCGAACTTGGTCCGCGAAAGCCGCGCGATCGGCGCTAACCCTGCGGCTTTACCGGCATGAAAAGCGTGCTGTCCTCGCGCTTGACGAGCAGCAATACGATCTTGCCTTTGCCGCCGGCTTTCAACGCCTGCCCGTACGAGGCTGCGTCTTTTACCGGCTGGCGATTGACTTCCAGTATCAGGTCGTGAGCACGGATTCCGGCCTCGTCGCCGGGACTGCCGGGCTTGACCGACGACACCAGCACGCCGCTTAAGTCGGAAAGTCCAAGCTCGTGGGCAATTTGCGGAGTCACGTCCTTGACCGAGAGTCCGAGCGGCGATTTCTCCATCGGCTCCGAGCCCTCTTCCTCCTGGGCCGAGGCGAGCTGTTCTTCGTGCGAGGCCGTAATCGTGACGGTCAGGTCCTTCGCGATCTTGTTGCGGATAACCCTGATGCTCGCGGTATGCCCGACCGGAGTATGCCCGACCAGCAACGGCAGTTCCTGTGAATCGCCGACTGGCTGGTTGTTGTAGGCCACGATCACGTCGCCGCGCTGCAACCCGGCCGCGCGGGCAGGGCCGTCCTTCAGCACATCCGCGACCAGCGCGCCGTGCGGCTCGTGGAGGCCCATCGCTTCCGCGAGGTCGGGGGTGACCTTCTGCACCAGGATACCCAGCCATCCGCGCGAAACTTTGCCGCGGCTTTTGAGCATGTCAACCTCGTCCTTGACGAGGTTGATCGGTATCGCGAAACCGATTCCCATGCTGACTCCGGTGCGGGTGAAGATCGCGGAATTGACGCCCACCACCTCGCCGTGCAGATCGATCAACGGGCCGCCGGAGTTGCCGGGATTAATCGACGCGTCGGTCTGGATGAAGTCATCGTAGTTGCCGGCGATAAAACGTCCCTTGGCGCTCACGATTCCGGCCGTCACTGAATGGTCGAAGCCGAACGGGCTGCCGATCGCCATCACCCATTCGCCGACCCTGACGTCGTCGGAGTCGGCCAGCGGCGCCACCGGCCAGTCGCGCCTGGCGTGGACCTTGAGCAGCGCGATGTCGGTTTTGGAGTCGCTGCCGACGAGCTTGGCCTTGAATTCGTTTCCCTGACTGGTCGTCACGATGATTTTGGTGGCGTTGTCAACCACATGCTGGTTGGTCAGGATGTAGCCTTCCTTGTTGATGAAAAAGCCCGAGCCAAGGCCTTTTGAGTGCGGGCCAAAGTGCTCGAAGGGCTCGCTTTCGCCGCCGCCCTCGATGCTCGCGCCCTCCGCCTGCTCGCTCGAAACGTTGACCACGGCGGGGCTGAGCGTGGCAGCCAAGGCGACGAAGTCGGGAAGGCTTTGGATCTGGCGCGCACGGTCCGATCCGGCACGGTCCGATCCAGATGGACCGTCGGTCCACAATTGGCGGCGCGCGCCGGCGCCGAAGGACGCCATCGCGATCGACAGAACCGGGACCGACAGAACGATGAGGAGTGTGAAAGTCGCCCGAGAGAAGAATCTCCCGCCGCTTCCAACGGTGATCGGCTGTGAGCGCAATCTCATCCGTGAATTTTCCGTTCTGGACAAGGGGCCCGTCGCGGGCTGCCGCGCCTAGCGTGGGGTTTGCCGCGCAATCTCAACGTATTTCATCCGCAAATCAAAGAGAATCGCCTCGATCAGGCTCTGCTCGCCGGGCTCGAGGTTGCCGCGGCTTTTCTCCTGCAGCATGCCGAGGATGTCGATCAACTGTTGCGCGCCGGTCAGGTCGCGTGCGTGCTGGCCGGTGGCGGGATCGGGAATCTCGCCGAGATGGAACAGCGCCTGGGTCGAGAGTCCCACGACGAAGGTCGAGAAAGTTATCTCGGCCGCCGTCGCGGCGTCGTAACCCGGGGCGTCCGCGCCGGCCGCGTCAGCACCAGCTTGGGGCGACTGGCCAACCGATCGGGCCGATGCGGCCTTTTGCTCGGAGGCGCCAGCCGGCTCGGCGGTGCCGGTCTGCGGCGAAGCCGGCTGGTCGTCGGCGCCGCGATGCTCCGGCTTCAGTTCCCCTTGCGGCGAGAAGCGCCGGCGATCGTCGACCTTGAAGGCCTTTTCCTTTTCCTCGTTGTTGTCCATCGCGCGACCGTAGCCGATCGAAGTTATGCGCTGCGCCCCGCCGCCATTTGCTCGAGCCGGCGGATGCGCTCCTCGATCGGCGGATGAGTCGAAAACAGCCGCATCATACCCTGGCTGCTGAGCGGATTCACGATGAAAAGATGAGCGGTCGCGGGTCCCGCGTCCAGCGGTATCCGTTCGTTGGCCGTCTCGAGCTTGTGCAGCGCGCTCGCCAGGTCCATCGGGTCGTGGGCCAGACGCGCCCCGCTCGCGTCGGCCTGATACTCGCGGGTACGCGAAATTGCCAGTTGAATCAGGGTTGCCGCGACCGGCGCCAGGACCGCCATCAGGAGCAAGCCGAACACGCCGCTGCGTTCGTCCTCGTCGTTGCCGCCGATCCCGAAGATCGCAGCCCATCGAGCCCAGCTTGCGATCATCATCACGGCGCCGGCGAGCGTCGCCGCAATCGAGCTGGTCAGGATGTCGCGATTGACTACGTGCGACAGCTCGTGGGCAAGTACGCCCTTGAGCTCGTTGCGGTTGCAGATCCGCATGATGCCCCGCGTGACGGCGACGGCAGCGTGGTTGGGATTGCGTCCGGTCGCGAACGCGTTGGGCGTGTCACTGTCGATAATGTACAGCCGCGGCATCGGGATTTGCGCCGCGCTCGCGAGCTCTTGCACGATCGAGTATAGTTCGGGCGCCTCCGATGGTCCCAGTTCCTTGGCGCTGTACGCCCGCAACGCGATCTTATCCGAAAACCAGTAGCTGAAAAGGTTCATCGCGGCGGCGATCACGAAGGCCATCTCCACCCCGCGGCGTCCACCCAGCACGTCGCCGAACAGGAGGATCAGCCCGGTCATCGCGCCGAGCAGGACAGTGGTCTTGAGCAGGTTGTTCATCGATTGACCCGTTGCAATATCGCGGTTGGTACCGCCAGATCATTCTACGCAGGGATTCGGTCTCATTCCACAACATAATCATTACCCTGGCAGATGTCTGGCCGGTACCGGTATGTGTCCGGCCGGGTGCCCCGCGCCGAGGGCGGTCTGCTCATCCGGCGGAACCTGACCCTAGCCGCGCATATACTGTGAGTGGCCTCTATCATTCGGTCGCGCCGCGGGGCGCATAGTGATCAGCCCCAACTCGTCTACGAAATGATTGAGCGCATGTACTCTGCCAAACCTGAGGAGCTTCTCGAATGACGCGACGGCCGCCGAGTGCTTGCGGCACAGTGTCCCAGGCCGACGATAGGCAGACCAGGGTTCCCTGCGACTCGAACCTGGACAGGCGACGGCCCTCCGCCCGGAGCTTGCGCGGACTCGACTGGCTTAACTTCCTGCTCGCCGACGTGCAAAGCGGCGTGGGGCCGTTTCTCGCGATCTACCTTGCCGCGTACGGCTGGAACGAGCAACGCGTGGGCCTTGCGCTCACGATTGGCGGAATCGCCGGCATCGCATCGCAAACGCCAGCGGGCGCCTTGGTGGACTGGCTCAAGTCCAAAAGAGCGCTGATTGCGGCGGGAGTGGTCGCTTTGGCTATCGGAGCTCTCCTGATCGCGTTCTTTCCGTCGTTCTGGCCGGTCGTGACAGCGCAAATTCTCATCGGCGCAATGTCCAGTTTCTTCATGCCTGCCATCGCCGCCATCTCTCTTGGGATTGTGGGGCATGGACTCTTCAATCGCCGCCAGGGACGAAACCAAACATTCAACTCGGCCGGCAACGTGGTCGCCGCCCTAATGATGGGGTTGATCGGATATTTCATTTCGAACCGCGGCGTCTTTTTCTTTGTTGTGGCTCTCGCAGTTCCGACGATCCTGTCTCTGTTCCTCATCAGTCCGGACGAGATCGACTACGAGCTCGCCAGGGGATCCAGAGATGGCGAGGATGACCGGGAACCCGCAAGTATCTGGGATCTGCCGAAGGACCGGCCACTGATGATCTTCCTGTGCTGCGCGGTCATGTTCCACTTCGCCAATGCAGCGATGCTTCCGCTACTTGGCGAGATGCTGGCGAAAGGCAAGGGGCGCACTTCCATGATGTTCATGTCGGCCTGCATCGTGACAACGCAGTTCACGATCACACTTCTCGCGGCGTGGGCAGGCCGCAGCGCCGGCTCTTGGGGTAGAAAGCCCCTGCTGCTCATGGGATTTGGAATACTGCCGATCCGCGGCGTCCTTTACACGCTCACTAACAGCCTCTACCTGCTGGTCGGCATTCAGGTGCTCGACGGCGTCGGTGCCGGCATTTTCGTCGTCGTTTCCGTCCTGGTGATCGCCGATCTGACGCGTGGCACCGGGCGGTTTAATTTTACGCTGGGTGCGATCGCAACGGCCGTGGGAATCGGTGCGGCTCTCAGTCAAACGATTGCCGGAGCCATTGTTCACCACTTCAGTGACCGAGCCGGGTTTCTGTTTTTGGCCTCAGTGGCGGCGGCGGCCTTTCTGATCCTGTGGCTCCTCATGCCAGAAACCCTCGGATGGCAAGGGGCGCCCGGAGGACGAGGCAGTTTCCCGGCACAGCCAGAGAGTGAGCGTTGACGATGGCGAATGACATTATTTGGGCAATCGCCGCGCTGAGCGTCTTTGGCGTGATCGCCCGCCCCTGGAAGCTGCCCGAGGCAACCTGGGCCGTGACCGGCGCGGTTATGTTGATCGTGTTCGGTCTGCTGCCATGGCGCGACGCGCTGAAAGCAGTCGGCAGGGGAACCGACATCTACCTATTTCTAGGTGGCATGATGCTGCTGGCGGAGTTGGCGCGAAAAGAGGGCTTGTTTGACTTTCTTGCAGGGCGGGCCGCTCTCATGGCACACGGCTCGGCAATGAAGCTGTTTGCCCTGGTCTATGGCGTCGGTACGATCGTTACAGTGCTTATGTCGAACGACGCCACTGCGGTCGTTCTCACGCCGGCCGTATTCGCAGCGACCAAGGCTGCAAAGGTGAAGGACCCGCTTCCCTATCTGTTAATCTGTGCTTTCATAGCAAACGCGGCCAGCTTCGTCCTGCCGATCTCAAATCCAGCGAATCTGGTCATATTCCGTGACCACATGCCGCCGCTGCTGCAATGGCTCGCGCGGTTCGCGTTGCCATCGCTGCTGTCGATCGCGGTTACCTACGCTGTCCTCTGGTTCACGCAGCGCGATTCGCTGAGGCAGGAGATAATGGCCGCTGAGGTCGATGTACCTGGTCTGTCCAGCGGCGGCCTCACGACCGCTTGTGGCATCGTGGGCACGGGAATCGTGCTGCTGCTTGTCTCCGGCTTCGACCTTGAACTTGGACTGCCGACATTCGTCTCGGGTGTCGCGACCGCTTCCGTCGTGCTCCTTCTTAAGCGCGAGGCACCCTGGCCCGTCCTGAAGGACATTTCCTGGGAGATCCTGCCGCTGGTAGCCGGCCTGTTCGTGCTGGTGGAGGCGCTAGACCGCAGCGGCGTGCTGAAGGCACTCATTCATGTTCTGCAGATGGCGGCCGATCGCTCCGCGATGGTGACGACTTGGGCAGCGGGCGTGACTCTGGCCCTGATTTGCAACCTGGTCAACAACCTGCCGGCCGGTCTGCTGGCAGGCTCCGTTGTGTCTGCTTCGCATGTACCGCGGCAGTTTGCCAGTGCCGTGCTCATCGGCGTGGACCTCGGACCGAATCTGTCCGTTACCGGATCGCTGGCAACCATCCTGTGGCTGGCCGCCCTGCGACGGGAAAATCAGCACGTGAGCGCTTGGACCTTTCTGAAACTGGGAGCATTGGTGATGCCACCGGCTTTGTTGTTCGCGATTGCTGGCCTGCTGGTCAGCGGCCCCGTTCGTTACTCTTTCTAGCATACAATGACCGCAGCCAGGCTCTTCAACGAAACAACATCGAGCCGGTCGCAGAGTTTTCATCTCCTGTCGGTCGCGCACGGCGGTTCGTGTCGCGGTCCGGACGATTGCGCCTCGTTCAGAGGAGTTTGTTCAGATCGTTGAGCAGCGCTTCCAGCCGCGACATCCGCTCGTCGAGGGCACTCTGCTCATCCTGCGGAACCTGGCCGTAGCCGCGCATATACTGTGGCCTGCATTCGGTCACGTCAATCGCCAGAATCGACAGCCTGGTTGAGAAGCGCAGGCGATTCGAACTGGTGTCGGCGTGCAAAGCGTAGCAATCCTTCGCATCGCGGATTTCTGTGCGGATCTCCTCGATCTTCGTCCGTATCGCAGGCTTTGCGGATTCGGAGATGTCTTCCTCAAAGACGGTCATCACGCGTCTGGGAGCTTCGGAATTCGGTTCCAGTGCACCCTCCATTTCCAGTAGTGCGTCTTCCAGCGAACGCATCACGATGGAGAGCCTTCGTATGTGCGACCAGTTCATGGTCAGCGGTCCGGGGCCGCTCGCCGCGCGGGCATCTCCTACCTGACGATCAGCACTGAACATGTCGCGTGACTCACAACTTTATCGGCTGTCGTGCCCATGAATGTTCCCCAGACCTTGGAGTGCCCTGTGTGGCCCATCACCAGGAGATCGACGCAGGCCTCTTTGACATAATGAACAAGCGCCTGAGCAGGATGGCCCACGCGCTTCTCGGCGATCACCTCGACGCCATACTTCTTGCCAGCAGCGAGGGCTTCCTGCCGGAGCTTCTCGAAAATAGCGTTGCCGCGCTCGCGCTCTTCATTGGTTTCGCTCGTGACATCCGAGTAGCGCGGCAAATCTTCTACAAAGATCATCCACAATTTCTGTTTCTCCGCACGCGCCAGATGGAGCGCAGCGTCGAGAGCACGGCGCGATCCTTCCGAACCGTCGAAGGCTAACGCGATGTTATTGTACATCGGAGAAGACCTCCTAGTTTGCCACCGCCACCGGCTCGGCCGATTCGTCATGGCTTTGCTCAAATACCGACACCGGCATGAAGAATCGCTCCGCAATAAGAGTGGGGACGACCGCGCTCAGAATAACGACCGTGACTAGTATGGTGTACTGCGCCTGACTAATGATCTTGTTCTCGAGTCCGAACAGCGCGGATATCGTACCAAATGTCAGCCCGGTGGACATCAGCATCGTCGTATAGTTCCGTTCGCGCATCGGCATGCCGAACGCCATTCCCAACGGCCATACGCCGACAAATTTGGTGAACATTTTGATGATCAGCAGGATGATGACGAGCCCAGCGGTCGGAACCAGCGCCGGGAGCGAGACATACAGGCCTGCCTTAATGAAGTAGAACGGCGTGAGCATCGTGAAAGCGATCGCGCGCATCCGGTTCACAAGCACGCGGTCGTTAAGGAACACTCCAGCCACGACCAGACCGGCCAGGTAAGCGGGCAGCACGGCCTCGCTCTTTGCCATCGTAGCGAGCCCGCCCAAGAAGAAGAGAACCAGAAAGAGGAATTTGACTTCTGGCTCGCTCACGCGGCTCGCACCCAAATTTTTGATAATCCCGCGTGTCCACGACGGTAGAAAATAAAGCATCACCGCCATGACGGCGACGAACAACACCATCCAGCGATTAACATTCGCAAAGAACACACCCAGCGCGAGAACAGTTCCGAAGTCGTTGATGAAACAGGCCGCCAGTATCATCTTCCCGAGCTGCAGTCTCACTCAGCCCGTTCTCAACCAGCACGGCGTATACAACCGCGACCGAGGTCGTGGACAGCGCTATACCCGCGATAAGCGCCTGATGATACGTCCAGCCAGCGAACCAGTACGCAAACGCCAAGGCCCCGAGGAAGGGGATGATGAAAGCGATGATGCCGATGGCCAGGCTCTCTTTAAGATGCGACCGGAGCGATTCCGGATCGATTTCAGCTCCGGCCAGGAATGTCAGTAATCCCGCGCCGAAGGTGGCAAGGAAACTGATCCAGTCGTTCGACTGTATGTGAAAGGTATTGCCCGCGAGTACGCCGAGTAGGATTTCGATCAGCGCCACTGACACGCCCAAACGAATCGAGATGAGGCTTGCGAGGAACGCAATCCCCATCCACGCCGACGCTACAAACCAGACGTTGTGCATGCGGCTGCCTCCGTCACCCCACTGGGGGACTATCACTCTGACGCGGGCGTCACTCGCCCTCGCGCCGCCGATGTTCAGGTAGGAGTGGAAAATGAAAAACCCCTACCGGTTCTTTGAACCTCGGTAGGGGTCATCAGCCCTGCTCAGGACAAGGCGGTTTCGGTGAACCCCATCACCAACTATTGCTTAGTCTAACACTTCTCTCGCGCCAGTCAATCGTGGCGAGTCGCAACACTCCGTCAGATCCAGCTACCCAGAACGATCCCGCCGAAGACTGCGATGCCGCCCGTGACCACGCTCCCGATGAGATAGACCGCACCGAGCAGCATGTCCCGGTCCTGGAGCAATCGGATTCCTTCATACTCGAAGGTCGAGAAGGTCGTATATCCGCCGACGAAGCCGACCGCGAAGAAGAGGCGCCAGTACGGGCTAAGCGACACGCGCTCCTGCGCGAACGCCAGGAAGAAGCCGATGATGAAGCTCCCGGTGACATTTATCACGAACGTCCCATACGGAAACGCGGCGCCAAAGCGATTCGCAATCCAGCCGCCGACCAGATAGCGAGTAACCGATCCGATCGCACCGCCCAACGCGACAAACAACAGTCCCAGCACTCTCCGAACCCTTCCCTGCTGCTCGTCAGGCGAGTAGCGCTCGCATCATCTGGGTCCGTCCCACGATCCCAACCAATTCACCGTCGCCATCGACCACCGGCAGGCGTTTCACACGCTTTTCTGCGGAGAGCGCCAAGGCGCTCGCAACCGGCATTTTGTCCCGCACGGTTATGACTTCTCGCGTCATGAGTTCCTTCGCGGAGTGAGCACGCAGTCGCTGGATGTGCTTGCGGGCGTCGCCGCTGATTTTCGCGAATGGTACCTTGGATACCAGAATCTCCATCAGTCCCGGCCAACTTTCGCGGCTCAGCTTCGAGATCAAGTCCGAGTCTGCAATGATGCCGGCCACGTGCCGCTTGTCGTCCACCACCACCACTCGTTTGTGCGATGACGAAACCAGAAGATCGAAGACCTGTTCGATCGTCGCGGACTCGTGCACGGTCGGAACTTCGCGGGTCATCACCTCACCCACCGTTGCCTGCGGGCCTGCGGAATGCGCTTCCGGATGCCACTCCGGCAGGTGTACGGCTGCGATCGTGTTCAATATGTCCAGGCGGCCCAGAATTCCGACCAGCTTGCCGTCCGGATCGACCACCGGCAGCCGCTTCAGATGTTTCTCGACCATCACTTTCGCAGCGCGGCCTAGAACGGTGTCCGGAACGACTGTCACTACTTGCCGCGTCATCACCTCGGACACCTTGCGATTCGGATTCTCCAGCGATTCGTGAAGCGTGCGCACGTAATCGGGGTCAACCGCTTTTTTCAGACTGATGGTTACATTCATCCCGCCGCGCGTCAGCAAATCATTATCGCTGACCATTCCGACCACCTTGCCCTGATCGTCGATTACCGGCACGGCGGTGAAGTCCTTGTGCAGCAGCAGCTCGACAACCTGCGTGATCGGACTGTCGGGATGGACCGTTGCGACTTCACGGCGCATCACCTCCGACACCTTCACGTCCGGCAAGCCTTCCTTGAACGGTGCTCCCGACTGCAGGACCTCGACTTCCTGAGCCGTGATCAGCGCGTTCGGAGCCATCTCCCTGACCACGCCAATTACCCGATCGATCCGCTCGGGGCGATCGAGCACGGTGATCACGATCGGCATGTCCATCGAAAGACGAAGGATCGCCGACGTGTGGATAAGCGACGAAGCACCAAACCCGGCGATCCCGCGCGTCGCGGTAGCGCCGCTGCATCCTTCGCGCCGGAGCATTTCGACCAGCGCCATGTACAGCGCCTGATGATGATACTGATCGGTCTCGCCGATGAAGATGGTGAGTGTCTGCCCCGTCCGGTGAACATCATCAATGACCTCCCGGCCCGAAATCTTAATCATAGCGGATCGAGCATCTGGAGCGCGCAGGCTGCAACCTGGTCCGTATCCAGCTCCGCCAGCGGCGTGCATCGAAGAACCCTCACCGACTGGCCCAGCGGACGCCATCGCGCCGGGTCGGTCGGTCCGAAGAGCGCTATTCCGGGCGCGCCGGAGGCTGCCGCCAGATGCGACACGCCCGAATCATTGCCGACAAACAGCGACGCGCTCGCCGCGATGCCGGCAGCTCGCCCAACTCCAGGTCCGTGAGGATCGCGCAGCCGGTCTCCGCGAAGCACGAGGCCGACGCGGCTTCGGCCGGGCCCAGCGCGATCGCGGCTGCGATGCGGGGCTGAAGGCGCCGGGCAAGCTCGGCGAACTTTACCGCCGGCCAGTTCTTTTGGGCGCTCCCGCTGCCCGGGAGCAGGAGCGCGAAACGCCCCGCCGTGAGGCCATGATCGCTCAGCCGCCGCGCGGCGGCGGCGAGATCGTGCGGCAAGACTTCGACGCGGCATTCGAGGGAGTTGACGGGCTCGCCCAACGCATGCAGATAGGCCACGGCGACGTGCCCGGCGCGATCGGGCCGAAACGGATGGAAGCTCAGCTCGGCGTCGGATGCGATCGCCAGCGCTTCGCGAAAGCTGCGATTTCCGGCCGCGAAGAATGAGTAGATTCTCTGGAAGGCTCCGAAGAACCCTCGCGCATCGGCGCCCGATTCGGCAAACAGCAACGCCACCTCGCGCCGATCGATCGAATGTGCCCGCGCGACGCTGATCCTGCCGGCTGCAAAGCGCCCGAGCTCCTCGCGCGCCATCGACTCCAGAGCCGCCCCGCGATGGCGCCGCCCGAGCGCGCGAAGCGCCGGCACGAAGCAAATCAGGTCGCCGAGCGCGCCGGGGAAAATTACCAGCACGCGCGGGGAGTCAGTGGACGGCAGAGCCATCATCAGGGGGGACTCTGGCCGGTCCCCGTCGTAACGGGAAGCAGCGCGACTCAAAGCAGCGTGAACAGTTCCGCGAACAGTTCATAGACGAAATAGATAAACAGTCCGAACAGCGCGATCTCGTCCACCCATCGGACGGCATGCTTGATTGGGCCGTCGTGCATCAGGCGCTCGGTCAGGAATCCCACCAGCGCGAACAGCACCACTGCGGCGACGACCGCCGAAGTGTGATGGACCAGCGCACGGACGGCCTCAAGATGGATCCATCCGGCGAGACCGACCGATCCCGACAGTCCCGCCGCGGGAGACGCAAACAGGGTCACGACCGCCAATTATGGGTGAAGCCCTCATGGTCCGCAAATCAGATCTCCAAATCAGGCCCGCAAAGCAGCCGGCCCCGCGCTTCGCGCGCCGGAGCCGCCCCTTGACTCCTTTTCAGTGCCCGCTTAATAGAATTCAGTATCCGCTTAATTGAGTAGACGGCGATGGGCAGCGACCGCGATCTGAACCGCACCCGCGAACGAATCATGTCCGCCGGGCTGGCCGAATTCTCCGCCCACGGCTTTGCCGGGGCCCGCACCGACGCGATCTCGCGCCGGGCAGGCGTCAACCAGCGGATGATCTTCTACTGCTTCAAGACCAAGGAAGGGCTTTATCGCGAGGTCCTGCGGCGAAAGCTCGCCGAGCGGACGACCACGATCGAGTCGAGCCCGGACTATGACTTCACAAGCCGGCTGGTAAAGGGGTACGAAACCAACTGCTGCAACCTGGACCACGTGCGGATGTCGGAGTGGGAAGCGCTCGCAGGCGGAACGCGCCGCCTGGTGGCCGAGAAAGAGCGCCGCGCCCTGCTCCGTATCGAGGCCGCGCAGTTGCGGCGTGCGAAGAGCCGCGGCGATCTGCCGGCCGATGCGGATGAGCAGATGCTGTTGATGGTCAGTCTCGCGCTGCGGCTCGCGCCGCTGGCATTTCCGCAGATAACCCGGCTGGTCAGCGGCGTCGCACCCGACGATCCGAAATTCCGCCGCAAGTGGGGTAAGTGCCTGCGCTGGGTCGGTGAGCGAATCGCAATGCCTGGCCAACGGCGCAGCGCCGGAGCAAAAGGGATTGACCGGCGTCCGGAAGTTAAGGAACTTGGGCACTGAAACTGAAATCTCCTCGATACAGTCTCGGGAACCCGTCGCCACAAGCGCCGGTCCGGGGCCAAAGTAGTCGCCGGTTATGATGTGGCTGGTTCGCATGGCCTTGCGCCGCCCGATCTCGATCGCGGTGATGGCGCTCCTGATGCTGGTGCTCGGCGGGCTCTCCTTCGAGCTGATGAACGTCGATATCTTTCCGGCGATCAAGCTGCCGGTAGTGATGGTGGTGTGGAATTACCCCGGCCTGTCGGCGATTCAGATGGAACGGCGGATGGTCTGGATCAGCGAGCGCGCCTACTCGACCACCGTCAACGGCATCGAGCATATCGATTCCGAATCGATGAACGGGCTCGGCATCCTGAAGGTCTACTTCTATCCCGAAGCCGACATCGGCGGCGCGATCGCGCAGATCAACGCGGTCTCGGAGACCATTCTGTCGATTCTGCCGCGCGGCACCGTGCCGCCGCAGATAATCTCCTACGACGCAGCGAACGTTGCCGGTCGCGCAGCTCAACATCTTCAGCGATACGCTCACCGAGACGCAGCTGTTCGACTACGGCCTGAACTTCATCCGCATCAAGCTGTTCACCATCCCCGGATTTTCCAGCCCGGCGCCGCTCGGCGGCGTGCAGCGCGCCGTGATGGTGAACCTCGATCCGACTACGCTCTACGCCAACGGGCTCTCGCCCGCCGACGTCGGCAACGCGCTGGCCTCCGCCAACGTGGTGATTCCCTCGGGCACGGCCAAGATGGGCGACTACGAGTACAACGTCGACCTGAACATGAGCCCCAACACCGTGCCCGACTTCAACCAGCTTCCGCTCAAGATCACCAACCGGGCGCCGATCCACGTGGGCGACGTCGCGCCGGTGTCCGATACCCATCAGCCGCAGACCAACGTGGTGCGGGTCGACGGCCGGCGCGGCACCTACCTGATGGTAATCAAGCACGCCGACGCCTCGACCCTGGACGGTAGTGAATTCCGTCAAGCGCGCGATCCCGCAGATCATGGCGTCCGCGACCAAGGGGATTAATCTGACCCTGACGTTCGACCAGTCGACGTTCGTGCGGGGAGCGCTGTGGGACGTGGTGCGCGAGTCGGTGATCGCCGCCTTCCTGGTCGCGCTGATGGTGCTGGTCTTCCTGGGCTCGCCGCGCAGCATGCTTGATCGTCATCACCTCGATCCCGCTTTCGATTCTGACCGCGATCGTCCTGCTCAAGCTTACCGGCCAGACCCTCAACATCATGACGCTGGGCGGCCTGGCGCTGGCGGTCGGGATGCTGGTCGACGACGCGACGGTCGAAGTCGAGAACATCCATCGCAATCATGCGATGGGAAAGCCGCTGCTGGTCGCGATTCTCGACGGCGCCAGCCAAATCGCGACCCCCACGCTGGTCGGCACGCTCGCGATCTGTATCGTGTTCTTCCCGGTGGCGCTGCTCTCGGGCGTAGCGAAGTTCCTGTTCACGCCGCTCGCGCTCGCCGTAGTCTACGCGATGCTGACCTCGTACCTGCTGTCGCGGACGCTGGTCACCACGATGGCGCATCATCTGCTGGCCCACGAGCACGAAGAACACCAGGGCCCCGGCCGCTGGGATCGCTTCGCGCGAGGGTTCAACACCCGCTTCAACGGCATTGCGCGAGCGCTATCGCGCCGCGCTGGCGATGTTCATCGCGCGGCGCGGCCTTGGCCTGACCTGCGTCGGCGATCGCCCTGGTTGCCTCGATGTTCCTGCTGAGCAGTCGCGGGCGAAGACTTTTTCCCGACCGTCGACGCCGGCATGATGCGCCTGCACGTGCGGATGCCCAGCGGCACCCGGATCGAGCATACCGAGTACGTCGTCGACCGTCTCGAGCAGGCGATCCGCGGGCGCCATTCCGGCGGCTGAAATTGCGGGAATCAGCGACAACATCGGACTGCCGATTTCATACGATCTAGCGTTTTATCAGACTGATAGTACCGGGCCGCAGGACGCCGACATCCTGATCCAGTTGAAGCCCGGCCACCGGCCGACCGCGATGTACGAGACCGAGATTCGCGGCCTGCTCGCCAGAGACTTTCCCGACGTGACCGGATATTTTCAGGCCGCCGATATCGTCAGCCAGGTGCTGAACTTCGGCCTGCCGGCCGCGATCGATACGCAGATCTCGGGCAACGATCTGCAATCCGACTATAAAATCGCCTCGCAGCTCAAGGCGCGGATGGAGCGAATCCCGGGGCTGGTGGACATCCGCATTGCCGAGCCGCTCGACTATCCGGCGTTCCAGGTCAACGTCGATCGCGACCGCGCGCTGGAACTCGGCGTGACCGAGCAGCAGGTGGCCTCCAGTCTGCTGACCGCGCTCAGCGGCAACAGCCTGCTCCAGCCGAACTTCTGGCTCGATCCCAAAAGCGGCGTCAATTACACGGTGATCTCGCAGTCGCCGCAGCACTTTATCGATTCGGTCGAGGCGCTCAAGCGGATCCCGATCGCGGGTTCGGTGCCTCCCGGCCCGGCGCAGTCCGGCGCGACGCCGCAGTCCGATTCGATTTCTTCCATTTCGCCGCCCGCCCAGATGCTCGGCAACGTCGCCACCATCACGCATAGCGTCGATCCTTCGATCATCGCCCACTACACGGTGCAGCGCGTGATGGATGTCAACGCCGGCGTGTCGGGCCGCGACCTCGGCAGCGCCAGCAACGCGGTCCAGCGCGAAATCGTCGAACCTCGGGAAATTGCCGCCCGGCACGCAGATCACGATCCGCGGGCAGAGCCAGGCGATGCGCCAATCATTCGGCACGCTGGACTGGGCATTGTGCTCGCGATCATCCTGGTCTACCTGCTGATGGCGGCGAATTTTCAGTCGTGGCTGGAACCGCTCATCATCATGATGGCGGTGCCGGGCGCGCTTGCCGGCGTGCTGTGGATGCTGGTGCTGACCCGCACCACGATCAATGTCGAATCGCTGATGGGCGCGATCATGGCGGTCGGAGTCGGGGTCGCCAACGGCAACCTGTTGATCACTTTTGCCAATGACCTGCGCGAGGAAGGTTACAGTCCGGTCGAAGCGGCCATCGAGGCCGGGCGCATCCGCCTGCGGCCGATCCTGATGACCGCGCTCGCGATGATTCTCGGCATGCTGCCGATGGCGCTCGCGCTTGGCGAAGGCTCGGAACTCAATGCGCCGCTGGGCCGCGCCGTGATCGGCGGACTGATCGCCGCGACCGCCGATGACGCTGTTCGTGGTGCCGGCCGTGTACTCGATCCTTAGCCGCGATCTGAAAGGCAAGAAGGAGCGCGACGCCGAGATCGAAGCCGTGACGCTCCCCGGCGCGTGAGGACTTGATGGAAGAGGATCCCAGGAAATACGTCGGTCCCACGCCCGGCAGATTCTTCACCGCCGGCCTGATCGGCGCGATCGTCCTGATCGTCGCGCTGACCGCGGGGCTGGTGCTGAGTCACGACTTGACGGTCCAGCGGCAGACCTCGCAGCTCGCGCAGGCCGAAGCGCAAGGCAGGAACGTCCTGGTCGCCAGGGTTGCCCACCAGCCGCCGCGCGCACGATCGACCTGCCCGCTACCGTCCACGGCTATGTCGAAGCGTCGATCTACGCCAAGGTCGCCGGCTATCTGGACCGAATCATGGTGGACAAGGGCGATGCAGTTAAGCGCGGCCAATTGCTCGCCGTACTTGCAGACCCCCGACCTCGACCAGCAGGTGGTCAACGCGAAGGCGAATTACTGGCTCCAGCAAGTCACCGATGTGCGTAACCAGGAACTGGTGAAGCAGGGGGTCGTCGCGCAGCAGGTCGCCGATACCTCGCACGCTACGATGCTCCAGGCCAAAGCCACCTACGAGCAACTGCTCGCGGAGCAGGGCTACAAGCGAATCACCGCGCCATTCGCCGGGATCGTCACCGCACGCTACGTCGATCCCGGCGCCTTCATCCCCGCTGCGACCAGCTCGACGACCGGCAGCGGGGCTCCGATTTTGGGAGTCGCCACGCGCGCACCGCTACGGGTCTATGCCAACGTGCCGCAAAGTCTCGCGCTGTTCATCAGGAATGGCGAGCAAGCGGCGATCAGCTCCTACGACCGGCCCGGCCAGGTCTTCAAGGGCCCGATCATTCGTCATCCGGAGGCGCTCGACGACGCCAGCCGCACGATGCTGGTCGAGGTCGACTTGCCCAACGCGGACCTTGCCCTCTATCCCGGCATGTACGCGAGAATCGCCATCACGATCTCGACGCCCGAGTCGGGCCAGATGGTGCGCGACGATGCGCTGGTGTTCAGGAGCGGAAAAGTGTTCGTGCCCGTGGTCCGCGCAGATCGCCTGCATCTGGTCGAAGTGAGCCTCGGCTATGACGACGGCCAGAACGTGGTGGTCACCGGCGATCTGCAGAGCGACGATTTGGTAGCGCTCAATATCGGCCAGGCGGCGGAAGACGGCCAGGTCGTGCATCCGGTATCCGGCCAGCAGTGAGCGGGGCATCACCCTCGCACTGTTGATGCGCGTCGCGCCCGGCGTTGTCATCGCGACATTCAATTTGCTAGCCACGTAGCGCGGGCGAAATGAAGCAAGCGAAATGAAGAAGGACACCCCTATCGCCTCTACGGCCAGCTATACGGCCGCCGGCGTTGATTCGCGCCTGGAAGAGGCCGGCCTCAGCGAGCTCGGTGCGTGGGTCAACCGGACCTTCGCGCTGAATCCGAACAAGCCGATCCTCCCGCTCGGATACTTCGCCAATGTCATCAAACTGTCGCCCGAACAGGGACTCGCGATTTCCACTGACGGCGTGGGCACCAAGCTCCTGATCGCGCAGGCGCTCGGAAAGTACGACACGGTCGGGATCGATTGCGTTGCGATGAACGCCAACGACGTGATCTGCGTCGGCGCGCGGCCGATCTCGATGGTCCACTACATCGCGGTGCAGAAAATCGAGTCCGGCTTTCTCGGCGAGATCGGCAAGGGACTCTACGCGGGCGCGGAGGCGGCCGGGATCAATATTCCGGGCGGAGAGATCGCGCAGGTCGCCGAAATGATTCGCGACGACGTTCGCCAGGGCTACGGATTCGATCTGGTGGGAACCTGCGTCGGAACCGTCCATCCGGATCGGATTATTATCGGCCAGGCGATCGAGCCCGGCGACGCCGTGGTCGGAATCGCCAGCAGCGGAATCCACAGCAACGGTCTGACGCTCGCCCGCCGCGTACTGTTCCGCGAATCGATGGCGGCGCTATCGGAGCATGTCGCCGCGCTGGGAAGAACGCTGGGCGAGGAGTTGCTTGCTCCGACTCACATCTATGTTCGCGAAGTGATGCAGATGCTCGACGACGGATTGGCGGTCAGGGCGCTGATTCATATCACCAGCGACGGCCTGCTGAATCTGGCGCGGGTGGCGTCCGAGACCGGTTACGTGATCGACCAGCCGCTCGAATCCCAGCCGATTTTCCCGATGATTCAGCGGCGCGGGAGCATCCCGGACCCCGAGATGTTCCGGGTCTACAACATGGGCACCGGCTTCTGCGTGATTGTCGCCCCGCGCGATGCGGATCGAGTCGTGAGTATCGCCGCAAAGCACGGCCGGCACGCCAGGGTGATCGGTTATACGGTGCGCGATCCCGAAAAACGTGTCTGGCTCCCGACCTGCAAGCTGATCGGCAAAGGCGACAGTTTCGAGCCTAGCCACGATGCGCCGCCGGCCCGTCCGACCGCCCGCAGCGCGCGCTGAGCCGGCGGAAAAGCGCCGCGAGAACTCGCAACACAGCCGCATTTACGGCTACAATCGCCTCCATGCCGGTAAGCGTCGCGCGCTCGCCACTTGAATTGATCGGCCACACCCCCGTCGTCCGCCTGAACCGAATGCCGGGCAAGGACGACGCCGAAGTCTGGGCCAAACTCGAGAACTACAATCCTGGCGGCAGCGTCAAGGATCGAATCTGCCTCGCGATGGTCGAGCGGGCCGAGCGCGAGGGACGCCTCAAGCCGGGCGACACGATCGTCGAGCCGACCAGTGGCAACACCGGAATCGGCCTCGCGCTGGTCGCCGCCGTCAAGGGCTACAAGCTCATCCTCACGATGCCCGATACGATGAGCGAGGAGCGCCGCTCGCTGCTGGTCGCCTACGGCGCGCAACTGGTGCTCACACCCGACACGCGCGGGATGCATGGCGCGATCACCAAGGCCGAGGAGCTGGTGCGCGAAAATCCCGGCTACTTCATGCCGCAGCAGTTCAGCAATCCGGCCAATCCCGAAATGCACTACGCCAGCACCGGGCCCGAGCTGGTCGAGCAGTTGCCCCGGATCGACGCGTTTGTCGCCGGGGTCGGCACCGGCGGGACGATCACCGGCGCCGGCCGCTATCTCCGCGAGCATCTCAAGAACAAGCTCCTGATCGCCGCGGTCGAACCGCGCAATTCGGCGGTGCTCTCCGGCGGCGAGCCGGGGTTTCACAAGATCCAGGGCATCGGCGCGGGCTTCGTGCCCGAAAATCTCGACAGCAAGATCTACGACGAGATTATCAAGGTCGGCGATGAAGACGCGGCGCTCCATTCGCGGCGGCTGGCGCGCGAAGAAGGATTGCTGGTCGGAATTTCATCGGGCGCAAACTGCTTCGCCGCCCTGCAGATCGCGCGCCGCCTCGGCAAGGGCAAGCTCGTGGTGACGGTCTTCTGCGACACCGGCGAGCGCTACCTGACCACCGACCTGTTCGAGGCAGAAGGAATCTGAACCGCCTCGCTTTCCACTAAGTTTCCGCCGCTTGCGGGCAAATGGACTCGCGAATGGATTCGCGAATGGATTCGACTGACGCCAAACTGGACCGGCTGCGTGGAATCTTCGCACCGATGAAAGCCGTGCTGGTCGCATTCTCGGGCGGCGTCGACTCGACCCTCGTTCTCAAGGTCGCCCACGACGCGATCGGCGATCGCGCGATTGCGCTGACGACGACCTCGCCCACGATGCCCGACGAGGATTGCGACACCGCGATCGCGATGGCGCAGTCGATCGGCGCGCGCCATCTGATCGTCGACTCCAACGAGCTCGAGATTCCCGGCTACGCCGCCAATCCCGTCAATCGGTGCTATCTGTGCAAGACCAATCTGTTCACGGTCTGCGAAGCGAAGGCGCGCGAGCTTGGAATCGGCGAGATCGCCGACGGACTCAACCTCGATGACCTTCACGACTATCGGCCGGGAATGAAGGCCGCGGCCGAAAAGCGGGTGCGCCATCCGCTGGTCGAATCGGATCTGGGCAAGGCGGAGGTGCGCGAGCTTTCGCGCGGCTCGGGCTGCGCACCTGGGATCGGGCCGCGTCGCCGTGCCTGTCCTCGCGCTTCCCCTACGGGACCACGATTACGCCGGAAGGCCTGGAGAAGGTCGCGCGCGGCGAGCAACTCCTGCACGCGCTCGGCTTCAAGGTCGCACGGGTGCGCTATCACGGTGATCTGGCGCGGATCGAAGTCGAGGCGGATGAAATCGAGCGGATACTGAAGCCGGAGATCCGCGCGCTGATCGATCGCGAACTCAAGGGAATCGGTTTCAGGTTCGTCGCGCTGGATCTGCGCGGCTTCCGCTCGGGCTCGCTCAACGAGGGCCTGCCGATCGGCAATGGAAAATAGCGGCAAGGAGGGCGAAAGACGGATGCACCGAGGCTCGTAAGGTTCACTGGCCTTAGGAGGCCTCGCCTCAGCCCGCCGCAAGATAGGGGCGAGTTCGCGCCGCTCCAGATCGCCGCGCCTCGACTTAGGTCGTGCGATTCTCTCGCCGTTGCATGAACAAGTCGCACGAATCCGACCAAGGGGCCCACTTGGCTAGAGCTACTCAGTCTGACGTGCAGCGTTTGCCCTCGGGAGCCGATCCTTGGAATCCGCGGCGAAAGGAACTGGACGCATGGTTTGCGCGAAACGCTCCCGCGCTCGGCGAGCTCTATCGCGGGGCGCTTCGAATGCTGCCTGACCCCGGTTTCCCCGGCAAAGTGCGCTTCGTCGCCCATGCGGTCCGCGAGATCAGCCGTCTACTCCCAGACCTAATCCTAGGACCAACACGTGGTACGCGCGTCGAGTACGTAAACCTATGCGACAATGTATTGGCGCACTGGAATAGGGCGGGCTTACCGCTCGACGGGCGGACTCCGGCCGCACCTGCGCGAAGTCAAGATCCCGCAAACGGAGACGTTCTCAATTCCGAAATCAGTTTATGTGCCGATGGCAGTCTCTCCTGAACCGGCACGCGCAAGACAGGGAGGCAAATCGGCGCAAGGCGGAGCGGATGTTAAACGCCTTGGATCCCCCTGAAGAGATAGTGGAGGACGTGCCGGCGGCCATAGTCAGCGAATGGCTCGCGAATACCGGATGGGGCGTAAAGTATGCGCACGAGGCGAGCCAAGGGGCAGAGGAAATGCCCCTGGATCCACCCATGGGTGACGACGATCTGAGGCGTCGCTTCGAGCTTTTTGAGGATGCCCTTGGCGGTATTTTACGCACATTCTTCGCAACGACGGACGAGTTGGATGAAATCCTGGGAAAAGCCAACCGCTGATGAAGTGAGACGAGCGATTGTGCAGCTGGTTCAAGCCGCGCATCGACGCTATTTCTTTGATCGCTTGGAGAATCCCGAATGGATAGGACCGTTGGCCGAGCTCGGTTCTTTTTCGTGATCCGCCCGAAGTGCTGCGAAACGAAGATCGTAAGACCATTGCTTTTCCGTCTTGGCCGCAGTCGCGATACCTGGCGCGGATGGCAAGTCTACGACCCGAGGTCGTTCTCGGGGTGATTCTCGAGATTCCCGACAATGGAAACCTAAGCGTGTACGAAGATCTCACGGATGCGGCAGTTGCCATGCCGGCGGACGTTTCGGTCAGACTCTTGGAAAGAGCTCAAACTTGGGCAAGGGCAACACTCTCGTCCCCAAGCGCAGAGGGACTCGCAACGCTGGCGGTTCGCTGGGCGCAGGGCAACCAAAGTGAGGCAGCACTCCAATTGATGAGGATCCTGCTGGAAGTGCTCCCTGATCCCCGCACCCAAGAGATCATGGAAGAGAACGAGAGACTGAGACTTCCGCCCGAAGCAATCGCTAGGCTCGATCTCTGGCAGTACGAACAGATCCTCAAGAAGTCAATGCCGGATATCACGCAAACCACAGGCCTAAGTGCACTTTCGCTCCTCTGCGACCTGCTCGACTCGGCCGTACGCCTCTCGCAGCGGCAACACCGAGCAGGTACGCCCGAGGATTACTCGCGTATCTGGCGTCCCGCGATTGAGGAACACGGCCAAAATCAGGATCCCAGCCTAAAGCCGCTTCTGGTTTTGGCTGTACGAGACGCCGCTCGAGAGATCTTGCTGGCCGAACCTTCGGTACTCCCGGAGGTTGTACGAATTCTAGAGACCCGAAAGCCGCGATGGCGAGTTTTCACTCGTATGGTCTTGTATCTGCTCCGGGAAACTCAAGGCGTCCCTGTTTCCTTGGCGGCGCAGTACCTTGCCAATCGCGAGCCTGTTTGACGATCTCGACTGTCGGCACGAATACTCGCTTTTGCTGGCGCGACGCTTCCCAGAACTGGAGGCCGCCGCCCAGGCCACAATTTTGAATTGGGTAGCGGCGCCGCCTAGCTCCGACATGTTCAAAGACACGTTTCGGCGCGCTCAGGGAAGGGGAGCTCACGGATGAAGAGGCCTCGCGGCTCGCGAAATTCTGGCAACGGGACTGGCTAGCGCGGTTCGGTGAGAGCCTTCCCGAGGATTGGAAGGTTCGCTATGAGGACTTGCGGAGAGAGCTGGGAGCCCCGGAACACCCCGACTTTCCCTCCTACGGCAGGACATTCGTGGGCGCGACAAGCCCAAAATCGGCAGGGGATCTCAAAGCGATGGAAGCGGACGAGATCATCGCCTACCTGCGAGAATGGCTGCCAGGCCACTATTTCATGCGCGAATCTCGGGAGGGCCTAGCGCGGGAGTTAGCTTCGGTGGTGACGGAAGACCCGGGGCGCTTCTCTCCCGTAGCTGAACGATTTACCAGCCTGCACCCTATCTACGTTCGCTCTCTGATCAGCGGCGTAAGCCAGGCCGTCGGAAAGAAGAAGTTCGCTTGGCAATCGATTCTCAACCTTTGTACCTGGGTACTCGAACAGAAAGACGACCCACCCCTAAACAAAGCTCCTTACTGGGTCGAGGAAGACAAGGACTGGGGCTGGACCCGCACTGCCATCGCGCACCTTCTCGAGTCGGCGTTAACCCAGGGTGCGGACGAACTGCCCTTTGATCTTCGAGACGTTCTCTGGGTAGTCCTGCGAAAGCTTTCCGACGATCCCAATCCTACCCCTGAGGACGAAAGGAGGTATCTCGGATCGAGCGGTCATCCGTTCGATCTCGCGATCAACGCGACCCGGGGCGTCGCCCTACTTGCTACCACGCACTACGCTCCCTGGGTGCGTCGGCACCTAGAACAATTGCCCGACGGGGAATCAAGGCTCGCGCGCGGATTTGCTGAGATGCCGGAAGTAAGGGAGGCTCTTGAGAAGCACCTCGACCCGCAAGTTGATCCGTCGCTGGCTGCGCGATCCGTTTATGGAGCGCGGTTCCCGTGGATTCAACTGGTCAACCGAGAATGGGCTTCTGGAAATGCGGAACGGATATTTCCGAGCAAAGACAGCGAAAGACAGCTCTGGGAAGCCGCGTGGGACGCGTACATTGGTTATTGCGATCCCTACGACGATGTCTTAGCGATCCTTATGACGCAATACCGGCTCGCCGTCCAACGTCTCGGAGCCGCTCGCAGCATTGGCGGGAAGCCGGCGGATCAGGACGGCCAATTGGCCGCCCACCTGATCTCCTTCTACTGGCGCGGCAAACTTTCCATCGATGGCGATGATAGATTGCTCGCCGACTTCTTCGCCAAGGCATCCGGCAGGGCTAGAGCCTATGCGCTTGAGTGCATAGGTCGCTGGCTCTTTCAACTCAAGCAGTCCAACCAAGCGGTCGATCCCGCCACTATCGAACGTCTGGTCGCGTTGTGGGAATGGCGCGCCGCCGAAGCGAAGGGCGCCGCCGAACCCGACAAGTACGCAGGCGAGGCGGCTTCGTTCGGGTGGTGGTTCAGATCCGAGGCATTGGACAGCGAATGGGCTATTGCCCGACTGGAAGCCGCGCTCGAAATCGCGACCGCCGGGCATGGAGCCGACCTCCAACACGCGTCATATGCGATCCTAGAGTCGCTCGCCTCTGCGTCGATCGAGTTTCCGCTACAGGCGGTCCGTTGTCTCGAACGGTTGTACACGTCGGGAAGGCAGGCTACGCATATCTTCTTGAGCCCCGAGCACGTGCGGCCAATTTTATCGAACGCGATTCGTCGTGGTGGCGAAGCGGCCCAGAAGGCAGAAACCCTGATCAACGAGCCTCGGTCGCCACGGAATAATGACGTACAGGGATCTTCTATGAAATTAACAAACTTGCTCGCCGATAAGAGCCCCCAACGGCAAAATGCGATTCAAGGCCTATTCGAGATTCCCTCGGGCTCGCTCAACGAGGGCCTGCCGCCCCATCCAGGTTTGCCGATCGGCGATGGAAAATAGCGGCGGAACCTTCGTAGAGAGCGCCGAACTTTACGACGCGATCTACCACTTCAAAGACTACGGGCGCGAATGCGAGCGAATCGCCGGGCTTATCGGCGAAACCGTCCCCGGCGCGCGCACGATCCTCGATGTCGCCTGCGGCACGGGGAATCACGCCAGATTCCTCAAGGAGCGCTACGCGGTCGACGGCGTCGATATCAACCCGGACTATCTCCGAACCGCACGAACGAAAAATCCGTCAGGCAACTATACTCAGGGCGACATGACCGATTTCGATCTCGGCCGCACCTACGACGCCGTCACCTGCCTGTTCAGCGCGATCGGTAACGTCAAAATGGCCGCGCGGCTCGATCGCGCGATCGCCTGCATGGCGCGTCACACGAGGCCCGGCGGCGTGCTGATCGTCGAGCCGTGGTTCACTCCCGACACCTGGCATCCCGGCGGGCAGTTCATCCACCTCGGCCAAATTCCGCGCGGGACTGGCGCCGACAAGGTCTGCCGGATGAGCCTCAGCGGCCGCGAGGGCGATCAGTCGGTGCTCCTGTTCCATTACCTGCGCGGCACGCTCGACGGAATCGAGCATTACAGCGAGCGGATGGAGTTGGCGCTGTTCACGCGCGACGAAATGACGCGGGCCTTCGAGTCGGCGGGGATGGGCGTGCGGTACGACCCCGAGGGCCTGATGGGCCGCGGCCTCTATCTCGGCACCCATCGCAGCTTGCCGCAACGGTAGGCTCGGCCTAATCTCGGGGTTCATGGACTATCGCAGGTTCATCACGCTCGAGCCGGGGAAACGCGGCGGCAAGCCATGCATCCGCGGGATGCGCATTACGGTCTACGACATCCTAGGCTATCTTGCCTCCGGCATGTCGGAAGCCGAAATCCTGCGAGATTTTCCCGAGCTTACTGCTGAAGATATCCGCGCGTGCCTTGCTTTCGCTGCGGACCGCGAGCGCAGGCTCTACGCGCTTCCGAACCCTTGAGGCTGCTCCTCGATCAGAACCTCTCGCGACGCCTCGTCCCGGCGCTGGCCGATTTGTACCCCGACTCCATACACGTAAGCAGCGTCAGCCTGGAGCACGCGGACGACGAGGACATCTGGAATTAGGCCGCCTCGAACGCACTAATTGTCGTCTCGAAGGACTCTGATTTCAGGCAGCGCAGCTTCCTGTTCGGCCCGCCGCCAAAGGTCATCTGGATCGCACGCGGCAACTGTTCCACATCGGAGGCTGAAATGCTTCTTCGAGGCAGTCACGCGAACGTTCTTGGCGTTCGACTCGGATCCCGGTTCGGCTCTGCTGGTCATACCCTGATCGCAGGTACTGCCACCGCCTTGCCGGAGGCGGGGGGAGGCTGCGATAATGCGTGGGCGGGTGATGGGAACGGGGCATGCTATGCGAGAACGCACTTGCGCCCTGGTTGTTGTGGGTAACGAAATTCTCTCCGGCAAAGTCCAGGACACCAACGCATACTTTGCGGCCTGCGAGTTGCGCAAGGCGGGCGTCGCGCTCGACCGGATCGCCGTGGTGCCCGACGAGCTCGACGCGATCGCCAACGAGGTAAAGCATTGCGCCGAGCGCTTCGACGTGGTGATTACCTCCGGCGGCGTCGGCCCGACTCACGACGACGTCACGATGGAAGGCGTGGCGCGCGCGTTTGGTCGCAAGCTGGTGAGCGATCCCGAAATGACTCGCCTGATTCACGAGCACTTTATCGATCACGTCAACGCCGCCGCCGCGCTCAAGATGACGGAAATGCCCGAGGGAGCGGTGCTGAACAAGGCGGGCGACCGATGGTTTCCCACGGTGCAGTTCCGCAACATCTACATCCTGCCGGGAATACCGCAAATTTTCGAAGCCAAGCTGCTGGCGCTGATGAGCCGGTTCGCCGCCGATCCGTACTACTCGCACGCGATCTACGTGACCGCGAACGAAGGCGCGATCGCGCAGCATCTCAATTCCTGTCTGACCCGGTTTCCCAGGCTCCTGCTCGGCTCGTATCCCAAATTGAACAACCCCGAGTACCGCGTGAAGCTTACGCTCGAATCCAAGGATCGCGATTATCTGGAAAGCGCCTTTCGCGATCTGCTCGAACTGTTGCCCAAAGATGCTGTGGTGAAGACCGAATAAGGTCGTGGATGGAGGAGGATTGAAGATGTTGTACGGAAGGCAGAGGGTTTCGATAGTCGCAATGGCGCTGGCAGTTTTGCTCGCGATGCCCGCGTCGATGCTCGCGCAGGAATTCAGCCCGCTAGCGGCAGATCAGGAGCAGGTCCCGCAGCCGGCCGGGGGCGGAGTCAACTGGGGCGGTGTGGGATGGGGCGCGCTTGCGGCGCTGGCCAACATCCCCTACGTGCCGGCGAAGGTGCTCTATGCGCTGACCGGCAGTCTGGTCGGCGCCGGCGCATGGGCGATGACCGCGGGTAATACCCAGGTCGCGAACACGGTGTGGCGCAGACTCGCTCGGCGGCGACTACGTCGTGACGCCGGGCATGTTGGAGGGCAGGGATCCGATCAGCTTCGCCGGTCCGACCTCGACTGCTCCGGCGGCCGTAAAAGCCGCGTCCGCGACCGCGTCATCGGGTCCGTACGGCGCGACCATCGCGTCGTCTTCGCTGGCGACCCCCGCGGTACCGGCGGCGCCCGATCAGGGGACCGGGCCGATGAGCAATCGAGCCGACAGAAGTATCGAGTGACCGGAGCATCGGCCGGAGCATCGGCCGCAACATAGGGATGACCGCGCGATGAAAAAGGCGCGTTTCCTCTGGCGCTCGACCTGCACCACCTGCCGCAACGCGAGGGCGTTTATCCGCGATGAGTTGGGCGTCGAGCTCGACGAGCGCGACTACGCAAAGACGCCGCTCAGCGCCGCGGAGATCGCCGGGATCTTCAAGGGCCGCGATCCGCGCGAGTTCCTGAATCCCAGGAGCCCGGCGTTCAAGGCCAAAGGGCTCGACCCAGGGAAGATCACGGCCAGACAGGCGATCGATCTGATCGCCGAGGACTCGCGCCTGATGAAACGTCCGCTGGTGATAACGGGCGGACTCATCATCGCCGGATTCGATCGCGAGCAGTTGCGCGCCGCGTTCTCCTGAACCCGCGCCGACGCGGGCCGGACCTGCGCAAATTGCATCTGTGCGCCTGCCCAGTGGGGTCAGTCCGCGTCCGTCGCGCGTGCCGGGATGCCAAATCCCGACTGGCGCCTGCGTCCAGGAGGCTATTATCCGATGCCAATCGTGGACGAACTCTGTTTCGCGCCTGCCGGCCGTCTCGTCTGCCTGTTGCAAGCCCGCGAGGTCTCTTCCACGGAGTCTCGTGGCCGCCTTCTTCGAGCGAATCGAGACGCTCAATCACAAGGTCAACGCGATCGTGACTCTGGGTCGTGACCTACGGCTGAGTTCAACGGCCCGCCAGGGCAGGGTACGCTTGGCACTTAAGAGCCTCTCCGGGTAATAATGGCAGGAAGGTATTACTCCGGGGAAAGACGGTACGGTTGTGTCGAAACGTCAGACAACGCGTGCGATCGCGAGCAGTCGCCTCACCAGCAAGGGGCAGGCTGCCCTTCCCTTTTCGGTGCGCCGAAGACTGACTGATACGCCGCTCGCGCTTCAGGAATGGGAGCGCTCTGTACTGCCCGCACCTGCCGTCGCTGGGCGGAACGCGCGAGCGGAATCGTCGGTCGTGTCCCCGGCAAAGGAGACGTTTCGGCTCGCGGTGCCCCGTCGTGGTCATGTCCTCTCAACGGCCGTTGAATTCTACGGGAAGCCGATTCGGGATGCTGTCTCCATCCTGTCCGAGTCACTTGCGACAAAGCACTGCTCCGCTATCCGCGCATTCCTCTTCTTGCCACGTTGTGAGCAGTTCTCCCCGGATATCGCCCGCCCAGATGCAGAGATGGTCGCCTGGGCCATTGTTTCAATGTGGATTGTGGGCGTCGCGGCCGAAGTAGTTCCCGTCGCCGCTTCTTTGGCGCAAGCCGAACAGTGGTTCTTTGGGCCTCATGCGCGAGATCGCCTAACTAGACTAGCGTCGGATGAGGCTATCAGGAAGGCAGAGACGGCGCTGCGGTCCCAAGCGGATGCATCCGGGTACTTCGAACTGTTGCCATACATCCTGAGTCCCCACGGGCCGGGAAGTAGGCTGAGCGTAAGACGCAATCCCGCCACCCGCGCCACCCGAACGCGCAAGCGAGCCGAAGGCGTCTTCTATACGCCGGCGGACGTTGCCGAATACATGGCCGACGCTTGTCTCTCCGCGTTAAGCTCCGAAACCCTGCCCACCGTCTTCGACCCGGCTTGCGGGACAGGCGTTTTTCTCAGGGCGGCTCTTCAGGAAATTCGGCGCCGCCATCCTGAAAGGAACAGC
Source organism: uncultured delta proteobacterium (assembly GCA_963793115.1). GTDB lineage: Bacteria > Desulfobacterota > Binatia > Binatales > Binataceae > CAVVMA01. The sequence goes on along the minus strand of CAWBYV010000016.1, from coordinate 367,959 downwards.
TTTTCACTCGCCACCGAATGCCTGTTTGGCACCGATATCGATCCTTGGCCGCTCGATGCAGCCGCGTTTGTGCTCATGGCCGATACCTGGGGCGATCTCGTGGGGCAGAGCAGTGCGCCTGCGGAATCCTGGCAACGGCTGCGCCTGAATCTGGCCTGCATCGATACTCTGCGCATCGATCGCGCAGAGGACATGCCCGATAAGGATGGTAAAAGCATTCCGAACGATCTGGGCGGGGCTGGACATCTTCCTATTTCCCGGCTGTTTCCCACACTGAGGCGCGGACCGACAGTGGTCCTCGGCAATCCGCCCTATGCGGACATCGGTCGCCGTTCCGACCTCACCGAACTCGGACGCGTGTACAAAACGCTTGCCGTCAAACCGTGCCCCAGTGCTGAAATATACCTGCCATTCATCGAGCAAATGGTGCGCCTGGCCGACCACGAGACATGTTCAGGAGCGCTTGTCCTGCCGCTCTCCATAGCCTGCAACGTTGGTCCGCAGTTTTCCATCGCGCGAGAGCTAATCTCCAAAACGCGGGGCCAGTGGCGGTTTGCGTTCTTCGATAGAGAGCCGCATGCTCTTTTCGGAGAGGACGTAAAGACGCGGAACGCGATCATACTGTGGTCGAGAACTCCATCGGACAGAACCTCAGTACTAGCCACCGGGCCGCTGCGGAAGTGGCGCGGTGACAGCCGGGCGGAAATGTTTAGGAACCTCCAGTTCACGGTGGTGGGCAGCGATATACGGGCAGGCATTCCGAAAATTGAGGGTGACGCCCAAGCCTCGGCCCTTAAAACACTCCGTATGCGGTGGAGTCGCCTTGAACAGGCGGTGCACAGCATCGGGCGCCTTAATCTGGCCGAAACGCCGAGTGCAGACGACCGGACGGTGTTTGTTGGCGCCACAGCCTACAATTTCTTAAACGTATTTGTTAGACCCGAGCACGGCCTGCTTCACTTTGGTCAGGTGCTATCTGAAGACCCATTACACGCAGTCAGATGTTCTTCAAGCAGAGAAGCCTTTGCTGTTTTTGCGATCCTTTCAAGCCATCTCGCTTATTGGTGGTGGCACGCGCACGGCGACGGTTTCCACGTCTCAAGGCGTTTCCTTGCTGAGCTCCCGTTCGGCCCTGAACCGTTCACGGTGCCAGTGAAAGATGTGCTCGCCGAGCGCGGTGCGGAGCTCTGGTCTGCGATCAAAGCGAAGCCAATCACAAGCCTGAACCGAGGGCGGACCTCGCTCGCATACACGCCGAACGGGCACGATGACATCCGGCGCAAGATCGATCAGGTGCTTGCTGACCTCACGGGGCTTGAAGCAACCTTTGTCGATGAGCTTCAGCAATTCACGGGGCGGACTGTAGCGGCCACGCTGCGCAAACACATCACCACGGAGACCGAGGGGAAGGAACGGGCATGAGGAAAACGAGTGTCGAGCCGGCAGCCCAAAAAAACAAGAACAAAGTCACGATGAAGACGCGTGTCGATCCGGACGCCAAAGAGAGGAGCAAAGTCACCAAAGATGAGTGGCGGGAATATACCACAACTGTCTGGAGAATCGCGAACACAAGCCACGACGATCACCCAGCAGTATTCCCGGCAGAAATTCCTTTCCGCCTCGCGAAGCTCTTCAGCTTCTACGGGGAAACGGTTCTTGACCCGTTTGCCGGAACCGGAACGACTGCGCGTGCTGTCATTCCCCTCGGGCGGCGTGCGGTTTGCGTGGATCAGAACGCCGACTACGTTCGTACTATCAAAAGGGAGTGCGGTAAGCTCCAGAATGGCCACGGGCCGGACTTTGAGCCGCTGGTCGCTGTGCGCGGCGACAGCCGGAACCTGAGATTCATCGAGGATAATAGCGTCGGTCTGGTGGTTACCAGCCCGCCTTACTGGAACAAGGCGGATTACGGCAATTCAGAAAGCAATCTGGGAAAGATAGAAAGCTATGGCTCTTTTATAGAAGCCGTCCGTCCCGTTTTCGAGGAATGTTTTCGCGCCCTGATACCGGGCCGAAAAATGTGCGTCGTCACGGCCAACGTGAACCAGCACACCGACCACGGTCTTCTGACATTCCCGCTTGCGACGGATTTCGCGGTCCTCTTGCGTGACATTGGGTTTGTCATGGTCAACGAGATTATCTGGTCAAAGGAGGGGACCGGTGGCAAATGGGGCTCCTATGGCGCCCAGCGCCCGATATTCGGAAGCTATCCCTATCCTCCTAACTTCCTCTTCAAGAATGTCCACGAATATGTCCTCATTTTTGCGAAGCCCGGTCTGACAAAGACAAAGGGACCCAAAGTGAAGCTTTACCGTAACCTCGGCATGGAACGGCTGGGCCCCGTCAACGATCTCGATCCGGACGGTGTACCGCTGACGCCACCGCTGCAATGAGAACGGGCGCTGAGGTTTGTTCGATAGAGCTTCTTACCCCTATGAGGGCATCATTGCGGCAGCGGTCGATGCTGCTGCGTGACGCGGGTGTCACGGGGTAAATTCCTCGAAGGAAAGAAGGACCTTTGCTCTACAACCAACCGTTAGCAATTCGATTCGGAACCGAGCTGCTTCGTCATGTAGATCAGGTAGATAATGTAGATCCATTCTGGGATACGCTCGACATCGCCGTTGCGTGGGTACGCGCTTCCGGGATGGCCTACCTTTCGGGCCGTCTCGCCAACTTCCTGCGGCATGGTGGTCAACTGTCGGTCATTGTTGGGATCGACATACAGAATACAACACGAGAAGGACTCCAAGCGCTTCTTGATCTGGAGCAGCACGGACGCTGCGAGACGTTTGTATATCACAACGAGTCGGGTAGTATTTTTCATCCAAAGTTATACCTCTTCCGCAACGAGGAGGAGGCGCGTTTGATTGTGGGATCGAATAACATCACCCAGTCCGGGCTCTATGTAAACGTTGAAGCAGGTCTGCAGGTTGACACTAACATAAATGCGGCCGTTGTGGCGCAGACCCTAGACGCGCTCTCATCATGGAAAGATACCACTAGCAGTCTTGCTGTGCGGTTGGATCGGGACTTTTTGGCCCGCTTGAGCAGCGGAGGTTACCTGCCGGAAGAGGCTACAGCCCGGGACGAATTACGTCGGCAGAGAACAAGACGGTCAGGCCGTCGTACTCCACCGTTATTTGCATCGAAACGATTTGCGCCTCCCCCTCCTCCCGTTTCTGGCATCGCCCGTCCCGCTGCTCCTGCACGCCGTAGAGCACCACTGCCAACAGGCCGCGAGCGGCCTGCGGCCGGAGCGAGAGCACCAGCCGGAACAGTTCTCCTGATGCGGTTAAGAAAGGCTTCTGTGACGGACCGCCCCACCCAGACGCAGATACCATTCCGGGTTGTAGATACATTTTTTTTGAACGCCACTGAGGTTCGGAGCTCCTCTTCCGGTGAGGCACACGGCATTATTCAAGCCTCTGCCAGGGGGACCCGAAACACAATGAAGCTGGAGATTCCAGAGATGAGGGATTTCGTTCAGCCGGTGGCCCGCTTCGAACGAACGCCGCAAGGCATCGTGTACGAAGCCTATGATGCGGGGTCGCCACAGGGAAACCAAATCATAGCAACCCTCGAAGGCGGCCGGCGCGATGGGACGACGCAGCTAACGCTTAGCGATGCGGAGCGCGCAACCTGGTGGCGCTTTATCTGAGGTCCATCTTCCGGCCGCCCCGCGTGAGCGATGAGACTAGATGACGTACGGGCTCTGCCGGCGCGGGTCGGGCCGTGAGCTGTAGGCGATAGGTGGCCGTTCAGCGACTGCTCGCGGCGTGAAGCCCGGTATTGCCGTGGTTCACTTCGTGAACTCCGGCATGATTTCTTTGGCGAACAAATCGAGCCCGTCGGGCGTCGGGAAGCTCAGGAAGAAATAGGTCACGCCCATCGTCTCGATCCGCGAGCGGATTTCGCGCTTGACCTCGTCGATCGTCCCGGCCAGCACCATCGGCGAGTGGCGCGCCGCTTCGATGTCGGAGACCTGCATCGCCGCCGCGGTCGCCTGCACCATCGCTTCTGCGGTGCTCTTGTCGCGCGCAGCCAGCACGTAGCTGTTGCCCGAAATCTCGATCGCGCCGGGATCGCGCCCGGCCGCTTTCGTATAGCCGCGCAGCGTCTCGATTTTGCGGGCCAGCGCGGGCTTGTCGAATTTCAGCGACTCCTTCAGATCCACTTCGCCCCGCTTGATCGGCGGGATCAGATTCGCGATGTCGCCCTCAGCCGCGGTGATCTTGAGCACGTTGCGGCCCGAGCCTCCGATCAGCAGCGGCGGATGGGGTTTCTGTGCCGGTTTCGGAAAGTTCCAGGCTTTTTCGATCTTGAAGTAGCGGCCGTGATAAGTCGGCTCGTCCTCGGTCCACATCGCCTTGAGCACCTTGATTCCATCGGCGAGCTGGTCGATGCGCTCGGCGTTCGACGGATATGGAAAGCCGTAGGCCGCGTATTCCTCGCGGAACCATCCCGCGCCAACGCCGACCGTCACCCGGCCGCCGCTGATATGGTCGAGCGTGGAAGTGATCTTCGCGAGCAGAGCGGGATTGCGGTACGACATCGAAGTGACCATCTGGACAAGCCGGACACGCTTCGTCACGCTGGCGAGCGCGCTCAGCGCCGTGAAGCACTCCAGATGCGGCGTCTGCGGCGTTTCCATCAGGCCACGCATAAAGAAATGATCGTCCATCGAGACCGAATGGAACTTGAGCGCCTCGGCACGCTCGGCCATCGCGCGGGCAGCCGCAAAGTCGTGGTTGGGCAGAGAGACCGCGAACTTGATCTGACGCATTGTGAGACTCCTTCCTGATCGTTCCTATAGTTTGCCTATCGTCTGCCTATCACTGGCGAGGCGACGGCGCGCCGTCCGGCAGCGTAATCGCCATGCTCCGCCACAAATACCAGGTCGCGACGCTCCGGTAAGGCCGCCATTGCTCACCCAGTTGCCGCAACCGTTTGGCGGTCGGCGGCTTGCGCATCCGGTACACCTTCATCGCGGCGTTGCGGACGCCAAGATCATCGACCGGCAGCACGTCGGGCCGCCACAGGTTGAACATCAGGAACATCTCGGCGGTCCATCGCCCGATTCCCTTAACCATCGTGAGATGCTCGATGATTTCCTCGTCGGTCATCCATCGAAAGCGCCTGAAGTTCAGCAAATCGCCGGCGACGTGCGCGGCGAGGTCCTTGATATAGATGGTCTTCTGGCGCGAGAGACCAACCTTGCGCATCGTCTCATCCGGCATCGCGAGCACCTGCGCCGGCGTGGGGAAGCGCGCGCCCTCGAAGGCGCCGACGAAGCGATCGAAAATGGTCTGCGCGGCGCGTCCGGCGATTTGCTGAAAGACGATCGCACGCACCAGCGCGTGGAATCGCTCCGGCAGGCGCGCGGGCTGATACGGGCCGACCTGTTCGATTATCCGCGCCATCACCGGGTCGGCGCGGCGCAGATGGGCGATCGCGGCCCGCGTGTAGTTCGGTGAAGAGGTTGCCATCGGCGGATCGTATCGTAAGCGGCGCGCTGCTCAGCCGCAAATCGACAGAACGCTTCCAGGCAGGCCCGCGAAGCGCTTCCAAGCCACACCGGTTGCGTGCCTAAATAGCCGAGGCAACTGCCGGAGTCTGCGAACAGGACCGACGAAGAAGATGAGCGAAGACCATCGCATCCTGATGTGTGCCGAGAATCTGCGCGAGGGGATGGCGCTCGGACCGATTCACTACGTCGTTTCGCGCGAGCAGGTGAGCGCGTTCGCCGCGGCGCTCAAGAGCGGCCTGTTCACGGGCGCGGCATCGGGCGGGCAACTCGCGCCGCCCACGATGCGCTTGAACGACTATGCGCTCCTGATCGCGGCGCACTTTCGCGGCGGATCGGGCGGCGTTCACGCCAAACACAAGTGCGAGCTGTTCGAGCCGATGCGGGTTGGACAGGCGATCAAGGCTTCGGGCCGAATCGCCCGCACTTATCGCAAGCGCGGCAAGTTCTACTTCGAGCTGGAATACGAGGCGCGCGACGCGGAGAGCGATCGGCTTCTGACGCGCCAGACGATCACGTCTGTGCTGTTGCGGGAAGGGGAGATCTGATGAGCGAAGCCGATCGTGATCGCGATCGTTTCGAGGCCGGGGCCGAGTGCGCATCGGCGCCGTATCTGCTCGATGCGGACGCCTCCGAGGCCTATCTGCGCGCGATCGAATCGCCGCGGCGGCGCCAGCCGGCGAACATCCACAACGATCAGGCGGCAGCACAGCGCGCCGGATTCGCGGCGCCGATCGCTGCCGGCGAGCAGAGCCTCGCGGTTCTCGCCCAGTTGCTTGCCGACCGCTTCGGGATGAACTTTCTGCGCGGCGGAAGCTTCGAGGTCGCCTTCATCAAGCCGGTGCTTTTCGGCGACCGGCTGACCGCTCACTTCCGCATCGCCGGCGCGGGCAAGAAAGCGACCGCGCTCGAAGTGTGGGTTGCAAACGAGGCCGGAGAACGCGTCCTGGCCGGGACGGCGGCTGTCGGCGGCGATCTGCCCGGCGATATCCCCGGCGATATCCAATGAGCAGCGGCGAGATTGCGGAAAAGCCCGCCGCGCCTTCGTCCGGGGCGCCGCAGGCGCGCTCGTCCGTACCCATCTGGCGCCGCGCCATTCCGTATCTCGGCACTGCGATTATCTTCGTCCTTATCTTCTGGCGGATTCCGGTCGGCAAGGTCGTGGAAGCCTTGCGGCGAGTGCCGGCGCTCGAATTTATCGGGATCTTCCTGCCGTTTGCGGTGGTCTATTTCGCGTTCGATTCGTTCTGCCTGACGTGGGTCGTGCGCCGATTCAACGCGAAACTGCGTTTCACCGAAGTGATGCCGATACGGGCGAGCATGTACCTGCTGGCGCTGCTCAACACCAGCCTCGGACAGGGCGGCGTTGCCTACTATTTGTATCGCAGGGCCAGGATCCCGTTTTTCGAGGCGCTCAGCTCCGTCCTGTTCATCGCGGTGCTGGAAATTTACCAGCTCTTTCTATTCTCCACGCTGGGCGTGCTGTTCTACGCGCCCGCCAATCCGCGCCTCCTCGAAGTCACCCACGGGTTGCGAATCGCGTACGTGACCGCGTGGGCGCTGCTGTTCGCACTGATCGGATTTTTCGCGCTCGCGCGCAGAAACGCCGGCCTGCGGGAAGGGATCGAAAGTTCGCGCTTCGGCCCCGTGCTGAGCACGTTCCTGAAGGCGCGGCCGCGCGACTATCTATGCGTGCTCGCGATCAAGGCGCCGACGTTCATGGGCTCGATACTCGCCCAGTACTTCGCGCTCGGATTGTATGGCATCGCGATCCCCTTCCTGAAGCTGGTGCTCTTTCTGCCGCTGGTCTTTCTGGCCGCGGCGCTGCCGATCGCGATAGCCCATCTCGGCACCAGCCAGGCGGCGTGGCTGCTGTTCTTTTCGGACAACGCCTCGCAGCCGGTGATTCTCGCCTACAGTCTGGCGGCGCACTTCATCTTCATGTTGTGTAACGGACTGGTCGGACTGTGCTTTCTGCGCCACGCGATCCGCGAGCTGACGGAGCTCGAGGCCCAGGGCTAGGCGTCAGTCAGGCCCGATAGTGGACGAAAACGGCCATGATATCTTGCCGAGGGAGGCCGCTGTTGTCTATATGCTGTTGTCTATATGCTGGCAGCCGGAAGCGGAGACTCAAAAGGGGAAATCCCGGCTTAGCGGAAATAAGTCTCATATGGTTAGTAATTTAGTGAGCGGGGCTTGGGGCAGTGAGCGAAGCTAGGAGGATGACGGTGAAAAAAGAAAAACTGCTGCTCGTTCTGATCTTTTGCACGACGGTCATTTTCATCGGAGCGCCGGCAATAAGATCGGGTGAAGCCGTTTCTGTTTGGCACTCGACGCCGCCGTTCACCTCCGCCGGCATCTGGACCGTGCCCGAGAACGTGACCACCGTCGATATTCTCCTTGTCGGCGGCGGTGGCGCTGGCGGCGCGGGCCTCTATGGCGGTGGCGGTGGCGGCGGGGGAGTAACTTGGCTGACAAATGTGCCGGTACCGGCAACGGAGGTAAGTTTCACCGTCACCATCAGGAGCCGGCGGCACCGGCACTTCGGGTAATGGCGGCAGCGGGGGCACTACCACGGTCGTCGGCACAACAAGCGGCACTGCCTACGGAGCCGCCTTTGGCGGCAGCGGCGGCGTGTCCAGGGGCTACCCTCCCGCAGTTGGCGGTGCTGGCGGGACAGGCGGTGGTGTAGGTGGCGCCTCCGGCGGCGCTGGCGGCGCGAATGGTCTTAATGGAACCACTCTTAACTTGGTTTGCTGCGGCGGTGGGGGCGCCGGCGGAGCCGCCTACAACGGCAGCTACAGCGAAGGCGGCGGCGGCGGTTCTTACGGAGCCGGCGGCTCGGGCTCCAAAACCACTGGTGCCCAGGCGGCGCCCAATACCGGCGGCGGGGGCGGTGGCAGCCAAAACGGTGCGGGCGGCAATGGCGGCTCCGGCCTCGTGATCATCTACTATCTGGTGGAAAATGCGATACCGGGGTGACGATTCCCTTGCGCTGGAGGCGTGCGATGCGAGGCTTGATTTGCTCGACGGGCACGATTAGCCATCTTCGCCAGAATGGAGCCATCGCGAGCTGGCGTGCCGCGTGACTTATCGCCTGATGTGATCCGATAGCCAGACCTTCTCCAGACGGGTGGGGCGGGTTGGATTGAGTACGTAGTCGTGTACCCAGGGCTGGCGAATCACATAGTTGACCGGATAGTAGAGAAACACCCACGGCGCGTCCGCGATCGCGATCTTCTCCGCCTGCCGATAGAGCGCGTACCGTTTGGGCATATCGGCGATCGGCGCCGCTTCGGCCATCAACGCGTCCATCGGCGGGTTCGAGTAGAACGCGTCGTTGTTTGCGCCCCATTGCTTGCGTGAGAGCAGCACCTCGAGGAAATTCTCCGGGTCAGGGAAATCGGCCTCCCATGCGATCAGGAAAAGCTCGGCGGTTTTCGGCTGGCGGATCGCCTCCAGAAACGGCCCCCAGGCGACCGGCTTCAGCCCGACGTGGACTCCGACCAGCGCGAGGTCCTGCTGAATCGATTGACCGAGCATCATGAAGGTCTGATCGGCCTGTAACCAGATTGCGGGCGCGAAGTCCTTGCCCACGCCGGCCTGTTCGAGCAGGCGGCGCGCCTTCGCCGGGTCGTACGCATAGCCTTCGACCTCGGGATCGTAGCCGGGCAGACTCGGCGGCAGAACCCCGCGCGCGACGATACCGCGTCCGTTCAGCAGCGCGATCATCTTCCGCTTGTCGATCGCATAGTTGAACGCCTGGCGCACGCGCATGTCGGTGAACGGCCACATCTGGCAGTTCATCCCCAGGTAGCGCGTAGTGACCGTGATGTTCTTCAGGACTAGCGCCTTGAGCGCCGGCGTTTTCATCACGTAGGGAAACTCCGCGGTCGGAATCGCCGAGACATCGATCTCGCCGGCTTCGAACTTGAACCAGTCCAGTTCCTCGTTGACTTCGACCAGCATCACGACGGCGTCGAGCCGGGGCAGGCCCTTGATAAAGTAGTCCGGGTTTTTGACCATCACGATTCGCTGGCCGCCGATCCATTCCTTGAGGATGAACGGGCCGCTCCCGACCACGTGACGCGAGAAGTCATCGCCCCATTTCCCGGCGACCTCGCGCGGCACGGCCGACGCAAACGGCATCGCGAGCTTGTGAACGAAAATCGGGTCGGGCGTGCTGAGATGGAAGACGATCGTGTATGGGTCGGGCGTTTCGATTCCGCTCACGTGCGCAGCGCGATGGGCCACGAAGCCGGCTGCGCCGGCGATCTCGCGGTAATACTCCATCCCTTTCGAACGGTTGCTGGGGTCGAGCACCCGCTCGATTCCGTACTTGAAGTCGTCGCTGGTGACGGGGCGGCCGTTGGTGAAGCGCACGTCGTTGCGGAGATGGAACGTAAAGACGGTCGCGTCGGGAGACGACTCCCATTTCGACGGCGACATCGGGTTGCAGCTCGACGCCGTCGTCCGTGTAGCGCACCAGCGTGTCGAAAACCATCTGCTCGAAGGTCCACGAAGGCGTGTCGTATCCGGCCGCCGGGTCCATCGTGGGCACGTCATCGGCAAGGGCGAGATGCAGCACCTTGGCGCCAGGCGGGAAGTTCAGCGGCGGCGCACCGGCGCGGCATCCCGCGAGCGCCGCTACGAGTAGTACACATATCATCACTCTCTGTAAGCCCTCTCCCGCCGGTCGGGAGAGGGTTGGGGTGAGGGTCATACAGGAAAAAAATTTAAATAGCTTCTGCCGGACCCTCACCCAGACCCTCTCCCAGACGATGGGAGAGGGCTCAGAAGGGTGACCGTGATTCGTCATCGGCCGCCGCGCCGGCGAAGAAATCCGTAGCCGAGCAGGTTGAAGGCCAGCACCGCGTAGAAGATCGCGAGGCCCGGAAAGGCCGCGAGCCAGGGCGCGGTGCGGAAATAGATCGTGGCCTCTTCGATCATTCGTCCCCAGCTCGGCGTCGGCGGCGGCACGCCGAGGCCGAGAAAGCTCAGCGCCGCGTCGAGCAGCAGCGTGCCAGAGGTGCTCAGCGCCGCCATCACCACGATCGTCGGCAAGTACGTTGGGCAGCACGTGCACGCGCGATCAGCCGCGACGAGCGAGCGCCGAGCGCGCGCGCCGCAAGCACGAAATCGCGCTGCGACATCGAGAGCGTCTCGGCCCGCACCACGCGCGCGATCTGGGTCCACGAGACCAGGCCGATCACCAGTAGGATGCGTGAGCAGGCTCGGCCCGAGTACCGCGACCAGCGCCATCGCGAGCAGCAGCGCGCGCAGCGTCAGCATCACGTCGGTGAAACGCATCAGGAGAAAATCCGCGCTGCCGCCGAAGAATCCCGAGCTCAGGCCGATCGCCACGCCGATCGCCATCGTCACCACCATCGCCGCGATCCCGACGGTCAGCGAGATCCGCGCGCCGTAGATGATCCGCGAGAGCACGTCGCGGCCGAGCTCGTCGGTGCCGAGCGGAAAGGCGGGCTGAGGGCGGGCCCGGGTCGCCGTAGGTCGGAGCGACCGCGCGGGTCGGATCGTGCGGCGCGAGTATCGGCGCGAACAGCGCGACCGCGATCAGCGCGGCAACCATCGCGCCGCCGATCGATCTCCATCGGACTGGTTCGCGGGCTCATCCGGGGCCTCATCCGCTCTCCATCAGGCCGGATGCGCGGGTCGAGCCAGGCATAGAGCAGGTCGACCGCAGGTTCGCGACCACGATCAGAAACGCCGAGAACAGCACCGTGCCCATGATCAGCGGAATATCGAGATTGAAGATCGCCTCGAAGGCGAGCCGCCCGATACCCGGCCAGTTGAAAACCGTCTCGGTCAGCACCACGCCGGAAAGCAGCCCCGCGAGGTCGAGGCCCGCCAGCGTCACCAGCGGCAGCAGCGCGTTGGCCATCGCATGCTTGAGCATCGCGCGCGTCCGCGAGAGCCCCTTGCCGCGCGCGGTGCGGATATAATCCTGTCCATCGCCTCGGCCAGATTGGTGTGCAGGATCCGCGAGTAATAGCCGGCCGAGCCGAGCGCCAGCGTGAGTGTCGGCAGCATCAGGCTCCGCCAGTCGCCGAAGCCGCCGAGCGGGAAGGATGCGAAAATAAAGTCCGCCCGCGATCAGCAGCATCGTGCCGAGCCAGAAGACCGGCATCGAGACCAGCGCGAGCGAGATCACCAGCAGCACGTTGTCGAGCGCGCGGCGGTGATAAGCCGCCGCGAGCATGCCCATCGGAATGCCGAGCAGCAGCGACAGCGCCATCGCGGAGAGCGCCAGCACCGCGGTGGCCGGAAAGCGGCTCAGGATCAGTTCGGTCACGCTCTCGCGCCGGATGTATGAGCGGCCGAGGTCGCCGTGTATCGCGCGGTCGAGATAGCGCGCGTACTGGACGTAGAGCGGCTGGTCGAGGCCGAGTTCATGCCGAATCGTCGCGAGCGTTTGCGGGTCGGCTTTGGCGCCGGCGATCGCGACCGCGGGATCGGCAGGCACCACGAATGCGATCGCGAAAGTTATGAGTGAGGTGCCGATCAGAACCGCAGCGCCGAAAACCAGCCGCCGAAGGAGGTAGAGCATCATCGCCCGGCGGTCATCCCGTCAGTACGCCGCGCACGAGCAGGCCGCGGCGCGAGCTCGCGCTCGGCGCGCTGGCGGCGCCGCAGGTCTGCGCCGGTGGCGCTGGGGACCGCCTCGGTCTCCAGCAGCGCGCGAACGCCGGGGCCGATCGAATCGATCAGCTTCTCCATCCCGGAGCGGATCGAGAGCTCCTCCGGCGCGAGGCTACTCGACGACTTGAGCGCCTTGTAATGCGCGAGGAAAGCGGTGAGCGACGAGTACTGAATGGGCTTCACGGCGCGGGCGCGGCGGAAGGGCCGCCGATTGGCGCGATCGCCAATCCGATCAGATAGCCGATCGCGGCGGCGCCCACCGCGACGACCAGGAAATGAAGCCCCGAAAGCCATCGCTGCCGCGCGTCGCCCATCCATCCCACGAAGTAGCCGACCGCAAACAGCACGAGCGCGGTCGCCGCCACGGCCAAGATCAGGCCGGCCCCGCCTGACGCAATCAGGATGTAGGGAAGCAGCGGCACGACCGCGCCGACCAGAAACGCGAGACCCATCGTCAGACCGTCGGCCACCGCACTGCCCATCGCGGTGGCGACGACGCCGTAGACCTTCTGTTCGGCGGTCGCGGCCAACGCTCGCGGCGCCGTGCTCAGCAATCTCACCACCCGGTAGCTGGCCTCGCGGGTGAGCCCCTCCTTGGCCAGCTCGCCGAGCAGGCTTTCTTGCAGGACGTACGGCTCGCCGGCGCTCTCGCGATGCGTGCGATCGAGTTCCGCTGCGCAGCACCTGCACTTCGGACTTGGTTCCGAGGTACGCTCCCGCGCCCATCGAGAGCGCGCCGGCCGCCGTGGAAGCCAGCGCGGCGAGAATCACCTGGCGATGCTGCGAGACGGCGCCGCTGAGACCGCATAGCACGCCGGCGGTGGTCAGCACGCCGTCCTGCACCCCGAACACGACCTCGCGGATGCTGGAAAGCCGCTCGAATCGGCGGCGCTCCGGGCGGCGCATCAGGGACTGCCGACACCGGCTAAAACTTCTGCCCGGCGGGCCCGAATTCGTCGCCCGGATGCCAGTCCGCCGGGCAAAGGCGTCCCGAGCGCAGAGCGCACACGACGCGGAGCGTCTCGCTGACGCTGCGGCCGACATTGACGGAACTTGCAACCGAGTAGACCACGATGCGATCGCGATTGAGGATGAACGTTGCCCGCAGCGCGGTTTTCTCGGCCGGGTCGAACACGCCGTACGCGCTCGCGACAGCGCCGCCCTCGTCGGCCAGCAATGGATACGCTGATTGCGCCGAGCTCGCGCGCCCATCGCCGATGCGATTCCGCGCTGTCCGTGCTGATCCCGATCAGTTGCGCCTGCTCGGCATCGAAAGCTTCGCGTTGGTGGCTGAAGCCCACGATCTCGGTCGGACAGATGAAGGAGAAATCGCGGGGATAGAAGAACACCACCACCATTTCCGGCTTTATCGCGGCCAGGCTGAGACGAGCGAGCCGGTCGTTCTCGCAGCAGGGCAGGTCGAACGGTGGTGCTGGATCACCGGGCTTGAGCATGACTCATTCGATCTCGTAGACCAGCGAGACGTGCGCGGGGCGCGACACCACGCGGGCCGATTCGTGCGTTTCTATTGATAACATCGGAATCCCCGGACTAAGCTGCCAAACGAGGCGGCCATTCGATGATTGAATCGGCGCCGACAAGCGAGGTCAAGGAGCAGCATTGAAAGGTAAAGCCGCGGTACTCAAAGGATTTCGCCAACCTTACGAGATCGAGGAATTTCCGATCCCTGGAAGTCGCGCCCGGCGCCATTCTGATCAAAATCGCGATGGCGAACATTTGCGGGTCCGATCTTCATATCTGGCGCGGCGACCTGGCGACCAAGATCCCGCCCGAGGGAATCATCATCGGCCACGAGACCACTGGACGCGTCGCGAAACTGGGCGCCGGCGTCAAAACCGACAGCCTTGGTAATCCGCTCAAGGAAGGCGACCGCGTCGTATATTGCTATTTCAATCCGTGCGGCAGTTGCTATCAGTGCCTGCACGGCCATCGCGCCGCTTGCCCCAGGAAAATGTCGAACATGGCGGGATCGATCAAAGAGCCGCCGTATTTTCGCGGAGGGTTCGCGGAATACTGCTACCTGCAGCCCGGGATGTTCGTGTTCAAAACCCCCGACGCGTTGTCGGACGAATTGGTGGCGCCGGTCAACTGCGCGCTGAGCCAGGTGATCTACGGCCTGAGCCAGGCGGGAGTGCGCTTCGGCGACACCGTGGTGATGCAGGGCGCCGGCGGGCTCGGCCTCAACGCGATCGCGGTGGCGCGCGAGATGGGCGCGGCGAGGATAATCGCGATCGACAGCGTTGCGTCGCGGCTTGAGTTGGCGCGCCAGTTCGGCGCCGACGACGTCATCGATCTGAACCAGGCCGCCAGCGCCGAGCAGCGTATCGAGCGCGTGATGGAGATCACTCGCAAGCGCGGCGCCGACGTGGTTTGCGAATTGGTCGGCCTGCCCGCGGTGGTGCCGGAGGGAATCGCGATGCTGCGGGCGGGCGGGACCTACCTCGAGATCGGCAACATCTCGCGCGGCCAGACCGTGGCCTTCGATCCCTCGGCGCTGACCTGGGGCAACAAGAAGCTGGTCGGAGTGCTGATGTACGATCCGTGGGTGATTCCGAAGGCGCTCGATTTCCTCGAACGCACCCGCGCGCGCTATCCCTTCGAGCGGATGCTCTCGCATAAGTTCCCGCTGACGAAGATCAACGACGCCTTCGCCCAGGCCGAGTGGCTCAACCGCCAGAAGGACGTCGTGATCACGCGCGCCTCGCTGCTGATGGAGTAGACGGGCGGCGGGCGAAAGGGGAAAGCGGCGGCGGGTTCGCGAAGCGGTGGTCTTTGTGTCCCATGCTGCGCGCGACGAATGGATAGCGAGACAGATAGCATCTCATCTTCAGAAGCGCGGGGCGAAGACCTTCCTCTACGAAATCGACGTGGAAAGCGGCGACGATTTCGAGAGCGAGCTTGTGAGCGCGCTGCGGCGATGCACCGAGTTGTTGGTCCTTATTACGCCCGCGTCTGTGGACCGCTACTATGTATGGATGGAGATCGGCGCAGCCCTGGTTCAAAAGAAGAGAGTGACGGCCATTCTGTACCCCTGGACCTTTGACGAACTCGTGACGGAGAAGAAGAATATTCCAGTCTTGATAAGGCGTACAATCGCGCTCAACATCAATGATGTCGAGCGGTACTTCGAGGAGTTCAGCGCTCGCGGCTGAGGTAAAAGTAGGCGATGTCAGACAGGCATGAAAAAGAACCCAAGCTTTTTGTCTCCTATACGCATCAGGACGCGGATTTGGCCCGGAAGCTGCGCCGAGCTCTGGGCAAGCTGGGAATAGAAACTTTCGAGGACGCCGGCTATGCCGGGCATGTTGGCGCCGAGCTTGAAAAAAAGTTGAGGGTCGCTTCCTGCTATGTCGTCCTGGTCTCGGACAAGTCTGTGAATTCTCCCAATGTCAATTTCGAGATAGGCGCGGCCATTGGGCTGGAAAAAAAGCTGATTCCCGTGTTCCTTACAAGGCATGCACGGCGCGATGCCCCCGCGCCGCTGCGCACCCGCGTTGGCATTTTCGCCGAGCACATGTCGCCCGACGACATCGCCGCGAGAATCGTCGGGTCAATCGAACGCGAGGCTGCCTAGCCTCGCACGATTGCACCTGTGGGCAATCGAGGGCCACGTTGACGCCAACCTGATGCATCGGTCGTACGACAATCGCGCCCGGTCGCGGCGCGCGGCGCTGGTCTATCACTACACGGCGTCAAGCACGAAGATTCTCGGCCAGCGTTACCCGGTGTTCGACTTCACGCCGGCTTGCCGCGAAGGCCAGCCGGTCGCGGCCTGACGCGCGCGCGCCGCGTCAATTCCCGCACGACAACGTCGCGCTTCGTGAAAGTGCCCAGGTGAATCTTGAACCCGCGGCGCTGCGGGCACACTGCGGAGCATTTCACCTCGGATTTCTCGGCCAAACACTTCACTTAAGCCGCCATGACCGCCCGCAAGCAAGCCGCCGAGGTTGATGTATCGCACGCGGACGTGTTAGCGAAGGCTTTCTCGCCTGAGAACGTCGCCTTCACGCTGAAGCGAATGGCAAGCACACAAGACAACGACAACCTAGTTGCGCATCCTCTCCGCGCCGCCGTCCTTATTGAGTTCGAAGAGGAACTCAGCCAGATGATCTCCCGTCGGGTCAGCGCGGGACTTTGGAGCCCATCAGCCTCGTATCTCTGTCTTACGCACAAGCGCTCGGACAACTATCGAGAGCTGGTCTTCCCTTCTCTTATCGATTCCGTCGTTGGCAGACGAGCGATCGACGTGCTCGAAGCCAAGATTACGGTTGATGACAATGGGCGAGCGTTCTGCGGCCGCAGCCATGCCAGCAGTACTCGGGAGCCGGGCGACTACGCGAACTGGTTTCAAACCTGGCTAGACTACTCATCTAAGATCGCAAGCGCGGCCAAGGGCGAGCGACTGGCATATGTCTACGACACCGACGTGGCTGACTTCTTTCCTTCGGTAGACCGCGCGCGCGCAAAACAGTTCCTCGCACAGCGAACGGGCGCGCATGCCTCTTTGATCGAGCTGATCTTCTATTGCCTGGAGGCGTGGTTGCCACGCTTCAACTACATGGCAATGACTGGCCTTCCTATTGAGCCGAACGACGTGAGCCGACTTGTTGCCCACAACTATCTTAAGATTGTGGACGCACAATTTCCTGACGGCGATAGATGCAGATACGTACGCTACGTGGATGACAGCGCGATCTTCACTCCGGATCTTGAGAGTGCCGTCTCGGCAAAGCAGCGACACCACATGAGTTTGCGTGGCGTGGGCCTGAATCCCAACGCAGCCAAAAGCGAAATCATGAGCGTCGAGGAGTACCAGAAGCACCGACACCGTGAGGTCAACCTGAGCATCGATGAACTCGACCAGGCGAAGGACGAGAAGGGGTTCAACTCGCTCGTAGCCAAGTGGTACAGATCCCGCAAGACAAAAAAGAACTGGGACAGGGTGACTAAACGGCTATATCGAACGGCTCAGAGGCACCATTGGCCTGTGATGAAGCGACGGCTAGTGAGGGATCTCCGTAGAGCCCCTCAACTAACCAGCGTGGTCATCGACTATGTGCTGCGTTTGGAAAATGCGGACGGATACCTCGAGGATGTGCTAAAGCTGTGGAACCGCGAGGAGGGCAACACCGAGCGGCTCATTCACTTCGCAAGATACCTGTGCGACGCCTCCTTTTCTGCGGAGGCTTCCAAACGGCTTGCGGATTTCGCCGTGGGGCGAGTGATCAGCGACGATGATCGACTGGGTTCTGGGTATGCGCGTGCACTGCTCTTGCTCGCGTCACACAAACATGGGACGCGCGAACATCGGCGGAAAATTCTGCTATGGGCCTCGGTAGACACCCTAAAAGATGAACAATTGCGGCTGCATTTTCTGTATGTATTTACGTGCAGAAACGAACTGGATGACAAACTGCGCCTGGCCCTCGTGCCGCTCATATCGTCCGATACAGATCTGCTGCTTCGGCTGTGCACGCAAGCGCAATTGGGTCGGGTTAAGAGGACAAAGAAAATTCTGAGACGGTACATTCGTGTGCGCGGTAACTCCCGGAGCGTGGAAGCACGGATTCTCCCACTGGTATGGGCATTGGCGCGGTCACGCAATGAGGGCGTGCAAGCTTGGCTTGAAGGCCTGCTGAAGCCTCGGTCGAAGTCGGCGCTGCCTGTACGTGATGTGGTTTTGCAGTCCATGCTCGAGACGCTGCACAAAGAAATGGTGGGCTGACGGGGAGCCGTTCCTTGCCACAGCATGCTAGATCGCGGTTGAATCGCGTCGCCGTCTCCGTCTGAATAGTAGGTTCCATGGCAGACAAGCAGGACGAGAGAAAGATCACTCCGCGCAGCCAGGATTTCGCAGCCTGGTACAACGACGTGGTGCTGCGCGCCGAGCTCGCCGACTATTCGCCGGTGCGCGGCTGCATTGTTTTCCGACCGGACGGCTTCGCCATTTGGGAGGCGCTGCGCGACGAGCTTGACCGCCGGATCAAGAAAACCGGCGCCCGCAACGCCTATTTCCCGCTCTTCATCCCGCAGAGCTTGCTGGAAAAGGAAGCGCAGCACGTCAAAGGCTTCGCGCCCGAAGTCGCGGTCGTGACTCGCGGCGGCGGCAAGGAACTGGAAGAGCCGCTGGTCGTGCGTCCGACCTCCGAAACGATCATCAACTATTTTTTCGCGCAGTGGATTCATTCGCATCGCGATTTGCCGATGATGATCAACCAATGGTGTAACGTCGTGCGATGGGAGATGCGCACGCGGCTGTTCCTGCGCACCGCGGAGTTCCTGTGGCAGGAAGGCCATACCGCGCACGCCACGCGCGAAGAGGCCGAGCGCGAGACTCTGATGATCCTCGATTTGTACCGCGCCTTCTGCGAGGACTTTCTCGCGATTCCCGTGCTGACCGGACGCAAGAGCGCCGCCGAGCGCTTTCCCGGCGCCGACGAGACCTACACCGTCGAGGGCCTGATGGGCGACGGGCGCGCGCTCCAATGCGGCACTTCGCATTTCCTGGGACAGAACTTCGCCCGCGTCTTTGAAATCCGCTACCTCGACGAGCAGAACCAGCTTCAGCATCCGTGGCAGACCAGTTGGGGCGTCTCGACCCGCCTGCTGGGCGCGATCGTGATGGCCCACGGCGACGACCAGGGCCTCCGCATCCCGCCCGCAATCGCCGCGACCCAGGCCGTGATCGTGCCGATCTGGCGCAAGCCCGAGGAGCGCGACCATGTGCTGGCGGCCGCGCGCGCGGCTCTGGAGCGGTTGGAGCGCGCCGGAGTGCGCGCCCGAGTGGACGAGCGCGACGGCGTTACGCCGGGGTTCAAGTTCAACGATTGGGAGATGCGCGGCGTGCCGCTCCGGATCGAAATCGGACCGCGCGACGTTGCGTCGGGCGAAGTGGTCGCCGCGCGCCGCGATCTGCCGGCGGGGCAGAACAAATCGAAGCTCAAGATGGAATCGATTGCCGAGCACACTCCGGCGATCCTGAACGAAGTTCAGCGCAGCCTCTACGAGCAATCGAAGCATACGCGCGAGACCGAAACGCGCCAGTTCAGCGACTATCAGAAACTGCGCGCGCAGATGGAAGGCGAAGGCGGCGGCGGCTTCGCCGACGTCTACTGGTGCGGCAACCCGGCCTGCGAAACCAAAATTCGCGAGGAAACCCGCGCCACCTGCCGGGCGATCCCGCTCGATCAGAAAACTTCGCCCGGCAAATGCATCGTTTGCGCCGAATCGGCGCCGGAGCGCGCCTTTTTCGCCAAAGCGTATTGAAGCAAAAGCCGCCGCGTTGTCGCGTGGCCCGATTGAGACGCGCCGGCGAACCGGTCCCGGAAGGCGTCAGCCGCGCTAGAAGCGGTAGTCCAGCTTCATCGCGTGGCGCACCTGTTCCATCGTAGCCTGTGCCGTCGCGCGTCCTTTGCGCGTCCCTTCCATCACGATCTCCCGCACCATCGCCGGCTTCGCGGCGAACCCGGCGCGCCGTTCGCGAATCGGCGCGAGCAACGTTTCGAGCGCTTCGAACAGCCGCTGCTTGACCTCGACGTCGCCGACCGTCCCCTTGCGATAGCGCTCCTTGAGCTCTTCCACCTCGGCCTTATTGGAATTGAACGCGTCGTGATAAGTGAAGACCGGATTGCCCTCGACATGGCCCGGATCGGTCGGATGAATTCGGGTCGGGTCTGTGAACATCGACATCACACGCTTGCGCAGCGTTTCCGACGAATCGCCCAGGTAGATGCAATTCTTGAGCGACTTGGACATCTTGGCGCCGCCGTCGGTGCCCGGCAGCCGCGCGATCTGCCCGAGCATCGCCTTGGGCTCGATCAGGACCTTGCCGTAGAGCGAGTTGAAGCGCCGGACGATCTCGCGCGCTTGCTCGATCATCGGGAGCTGGTCCTCGCCGACCGGGACCAGATCCGCCTTGAAGATCGTGATGTCGGCCGCCTGCGAGATCGGATACGACCAGAACCCGACCGGGATATTGCGGCCGAAGTTGCGCTGCTTGATTTCATCCTTCACGGTCGGATTGCGCTCGAGCGTCGCGACCGTGACCAGATTCATGAAATAAATCGTGAGCTCGGTCAGCTCCGGCACCATCGATTGAACGACGATCTTCGCCTTGTCGGGATCGAGCCCGGTCGCGAGATAGTCGAGCGCGACCTCGAACAGGTTGGCGCCCAGCGTCTCCGGATGCTCGAAGTTGTCGGTCAGCGCCTGAACGTCTGCGATCAGAATGTAGGTGTCGTATTCATTCTGTAGCCGCACGCGGTTTTGCAGCGATCCGACGTAGTGACCCAGATGAAGCGGGCCGGTCGGCCGATCCCCGGTGAGAATCCGCTTGGCCATCGTTGCTATTTCTTCAAAATGCTGCGGAGCGTCGAAAGGTCGTTCGCGATGTCTTGCATCTCGGGGCCCGGTTCGGTTTCCAGGCACATCGGAAGCCCGCCGAATCGCGGGTCGTTGAGCAACCGCCTGAATGCGTCAACGCCCAGGTGCCCCTTGCCGATATGTTCGTGGCGATCGACGCGCGAATGAAACGGCTTGAGCGAGTCGTTCAGGTGAAATGCCGCGAGCCGCTCGAGCCCGACATGCTCGTCCAGCTCGGCGAAGGCCCGCTCATAGCCGGAATCATCACGGAGATCGTAGCCGGCGGCGAAGGCGTGCTCGGTGTCGAAGCAGAGCTTAAGCCGCGCGTTGTTCTTCACCGCATCGAAGATTCGGCCCATCTGCTCGAACGAGTACCCCAGCACGCTCCCTTGCCCCGCCGTGATCTCCAGCGCGATCTTCACCTTGAAGCCGGCGCAGGCCTTGTGCGCCTCGTCTATCGAGCGCGCGATCGTGGCGATTCCGGCCTCCTCGCCCGCGCCGACGTGCGCCCCCGGATGCGCCACCAGGTACGGTACGCCGAGCGCCTCGCATCGCTCCAGCTCGTCGATAAGCCCTTTCACCGAGCGTTCGCGGAGCTTTGAGTCGGGAGCGCCGAGATTGAGCAGGTAGGAATCGTGCGCGATTACGGTCTGAATCGCCTGCTCCTTCTGGTTGCGTTTGAACGCCTCGATCTCGTCGCCGCCGTAAGGTTTCGCCGCCCATTGGCGCGACGACTTGGTGAAAATCTGGATACAGTCGCATCCGATTTGCCGCCCGCGCGCCAGCGCCTCGTGGACGCCGCCCGCGATCGACACATGCGCGCCCAGTAGCGGTTGTGCAGGCGGCTTTGCGGCTGCGGTCGGCATTTTCGATCATCGTCGGCGCCGGTCAGGCGCCGCGATCGGAATTCATATAGAAGCGGCGAACCGAAAGCGAGGGGCAACGCGCACAGCGCTACCGGCTTGCGAGCATCCTGCGCGCGCGGCTATTGCTTAGGGGTGCCAAAATCGGCCGCTCTCGTAATCGCCGCGGCGCTCGCCCCGGTGCTCGCAATGATCGCAGGATGCCAACGTGTGATCGCGCTGCCGCCGCAGGCGACGGTCACTGAGATCGAGCCCTCCGGCCGAGCCGCGAAGGGTCCCGACTGCACGATGCCGATCCTGCGGAGCGAACCGCTGACCGACTTTAAGAAGGTCTCGATCATCGAGGGGCTTGGAAATCGGTTTGCCGAGGAGAGCGACGTGATGCCGACCGTGATGCGAGCGGCGTGCGAGACCGGCGCGGACGCGATCCTGATCCTCGCGAGCAAGGCACAGACCTCCGAGAACATGACCGGGTATTACATCAATGCGGTCGCAATCATCTACGTAAAGGGCAACAACGTCGTCAGCGGCCCAGCCCCGGCCGGCGCCCGATAGCGGCGACGACCCGCGCCAGCAATAAAAATGATGCTTCCGGATGACCCGTGGCGAAGCGTCCCATAAAGAACGTCGGCCTGATCGTCAAGCGCGACAGCCCCCAAGCGCTGGCGATCGCGCGCGAGCTCGGCGCCTGGATCACCGCGCGGGGTCTCGTCGCTCTGGCCGAGGGAGACGTAGCGCGGGCGATCGAGGCGCGGCCGCTCGCGATCGAAGATCTGACGCGCCGCGCGGAACTGATCGTGGTGCTTGGCGGCGACGGCACGCTGCTCGCGATCGCGCGCCTGATCGGCGAGCGCGAGACCCCGATTCTCGGCATCAACCTGGGCGGACTCGGCTTCCTGACCCAGGCCACGATCGAGGATGCGCGCAGCTTGCTGGAGCGCGTGCTGGCGGGCGACTACGAAGTCGACCGCCGCATCATGCTGGAAGCGTCGGTGACCCGCGGCGGCCGCGGCCGCAAAGCGGCCCGCGCCGCCGGCTTGCGGGCGTTCAACGACGTGGTGATCAACAAGCGCGAGATCGGCACCTTGCTCGAAATCGAAGTGGTCGCCGATCGCAAGCCGTTCTGTTCTTATCGCGCAGATGGGCTGATCGTCGCGACCCCTACCGGTTCGACCGCCTACGCCCTGAGCGCCGGAGGTCCGATCGTATTTCCGACTCTCGAAGTGATCGTGCTCGCGCCGATCTGTCCGCATACGCTCAGCAACCGGCCGGTGGTGCTGCCCGACACCTTCGAGCTGGAGATCCGTGTCATCGGCAAGCTCGCCGCGGCGCTCACGCTCGACGGGCAGCAGATGCTTGCGCTTGGCCCTGACGACGCGGTGAAGGTCCGCAAGAGCCGGAGCGTGGTGGCCCTGATCCGCTCGACTCATCCGTACTTCGAGATCTGGCGCGACAAGCTGCGCTGGGGATAGGCCGCGATGCTGCTGGAGACTGCGGATCCGCGACTTCGCGATTATCGAGGAGGCGGCGCTCCAGTTCGGCCCCGGCCTCAACGTGCTCTCCGGCGAGACCGGCGCGGGCAAAACGATCATCATGAGCGCGCTCGCGATGCTGCTCGGCGCGCGCGCCTCTGCGGAGTTGATCCGCGTCGACCGGAAAGAAGCCGCGGTCGAGGCGCGGTTCGATCTGGCGGGCGACACCGAATTCCCGCGCGATGCGGAACAACTGCATCGCGGCGGCGACCTGCGCGGAGGCGATCAGGGCGAGATGCTCGTGCGGCGCGTGATCGCGGAGGGCGGCCGGTCGCGCGTGCTAATCAACGACGAGCTGGCAACGGTGAACAGCCTCGCGAAAATCGGCGACGCCCTGGTTCAGATTTACGGTCAGCACGAGCAGCAATCGCTGCTGCGCCCGGAAACTCATCGGCAGATCCTCGATCGCTACGCCGGACTCGAATCGGAGCTGGCCGGATACGGCGCGGCCTACGAGCGGGCCGCCGCGATTCGCGCGCAGGTCGAGGAACTGTCCCGCCGTGAACGCGAGCGCGCCGATTCGATCGAGCTTGCGCGCTTCAAGCTGGCGGAGCTCGAGCGCGCGGCGATTTCGCCCGCCGAAGATGAGGAGCTTGCCGCCGCACGCGCCGTGCTCGCCAACGCGGCCAAGCTCGCCGCCGCTGCCAACGAGGCCCATGAGATACTCTATGGGGCGCAGGACGCAGCGCTCGATTTGGTCGCGCGCGCGCAGACCCGGCTCGGCGAGGCGGCTGCGATCGATCCCAAGCTCAGCCCGCAAATCGAACTGATCGCGTCGGCCCGCTTGAATCTGGAAGAGGCTGCGCATGAGCTGCGCGGGTACGCCGAAAGAGTCGAGGCCGATCCGGCGCGGCTCGAACAGATCGAAAACCGGCTGGCGGAGCTGAACCGCCTCAAGCGCAAGTACGGCGGCACGATCGACAGCGCGCTGGAGACGCTCGCCCGTTCGCGCGCCGAGATCGCGGAGCTCGAAGGCATGGAGGAGAACAAGGGCCGCGCGGAGGCCGAGCTTGCGAACGCCCTCGACGCGCTCGCGGCGCTCGCGAAAAAGCTCAGCACGCGGCGCCGTAGCGCCGCGGCGGAGCTCAAGCGGGGCATGGAAACGGAACTCAAGACGCTCGGGATGCGCAGTCCGGTCTTCGACGCGCGCATCGAAGCTAATGCCGAGGGCGGCGCCGGTTTCGTTCATAGGGGCGTGGCGCTTGGACCGGGCGGTTCCGATACGGTCGAGTTCTATCTATCGCCCAATCTGGGCCAGCCGCCGATGGCGCTGGTCAAGATCGCTTCGGGTGGCGAGCTTTCGCGGATCATGCTGGCGCTCAAGAGCCTGGAGGCGCGCCGGCGCGGCGTCGCAACGCTGATCTTCGACGAGGTTGACGCCGGAATCGGCGGAGCGATCGCCGAAGCGGTCGGCCGCAAGCTGAAATTGCTCTCCCGGTTTCATCAGGTGCTGTGCATCACGCATCTGCCCCAGATCGCGGCTTTTGCCGACACTCATTTCGTGGTCGAGAAGGAGGAGCGGCGCGGCGCAACGCGCAGCCGCGTCAACGTGCTCAAGGCCGCCGAGCGCGCCGAGGAGATCGCGCGGATGCTCGGCGGCGCGGAGATTACCGACCGGATGCGGCGCGCCGCCCGCGAGCTGCTGGATCGCGCCCAGGCGTGAGCGGAGCACCCCTCTCCGTTGCTATTCCCGGCTTGCCGGCTGCGATCTACTTGACAGTACCCGCGATCGGGACTGACACGCTGCCGTTGTTCGCGCCGTATGTATAGCTGAGCCCCACCGTCGCCGACTGCGCGCCGGTCGCGCCGCTCCCGGGCGTGAACTCCATCGTGATCGTGCAGGTGGCGGGTTTGGGCGCCAGCGTGCCCGTGCAGGTGTTGGCCGTAATCGTGAACGCGCCGGGATCGTTGCCGCCGATACTGGTGGTAGCGGGGTTGACGCTCACGGTCGCGGGATTCGAAATCTTGATCCGCTTGGGCTTGCCGGTGCGGCCTGCCGCCACCGGCGAGAACGTCTCACGGGACGGCGCCTTCAGCGTCACCGCGATTCCGGTGCCGCTGAGGCTCACCGCGGGACTGCCGCCGTTGTAGCTAACGCCGATCGACCCTCCGGTCACCTTGGCGACCGTCACCGGCGCAAACTCGACGTCGAACGAGCACTTCTTCTTCGGCGCGACGCCGTGACCCGAGCAGGTGTCCTTGCCGCCAGCGATCATGAATGGCGGCGTCGCGGCCACCGATCCGATTACCGCCGCGGTCGTGCCCTTGTTGGTGAGCGTCACCTTCTTGGGCTTGCTGGTACCGGTCGCATCGACCTTGCCGAAGTTGAGCTTCGCTAGGGACGCTTTCAACGTGGTGGTCGGTGTCGGCGTTGGAGTCGGCGTCGGCGTTGGAGTCGGCGTTGGCGTTGGAGTCGGCGTTGGCGTTGGAGTCGGAGTCGGCGTTGGCGTTGGAGTCGGGGTTGGAGTTGGAGTCGGCGTTGGAGTCGGGGTTGGCGTTGGCGTCGGCGTAGGCGTAGGCGTTGGGGTCGGGGTTGGAGTCGGCGTAGGCGTCGGAGTCGGGGTTCGGGTTGGAGTTGGAGTCGGCGTTGGAGTCGGGGTTGGAGTCGGCGCACTCGGAGGGAGCAGTATCGCCACGGCGTCGTACCTCGGGGCGTTCATGATCGGAGTATCGATGGCGGCGGCGAAGCTGTTGGTCGCGGGGTCGTAGAGTTCGGTCGAAGATAGGTTGCCGCTGGGGCCCTGGCCGCCCGCGATTAGCACCTGTCCCGAGGCCAAAAGTGTCGCGGTCGCATTCTCGCGAGCGGTGTTCATGACCGGGGTATCGGTGGCGGCGGCGAAGCTGTTGGTTGCGGGGTTGTAGAGTTCAGTCAAAGGTAATGCGCCGGTGAAGTAGCCGCCCGCGATTAGCACCCCTCCCGAGGCCAAAAGCGTCGCGGTCGCATTGTAGCGGCCGGCGTTCATGGCAGCGGCATCGGCGGCGGCGAAGCTGTTGGTCGCGGGGTCGTAGAGTTCAGTCGAATTTAACGCCTGGCCGCTGGTGTTTTGGCCGCCCGCGATTAGCACCTGTCCCGAGGGTAGAAGCGTCGCGGTCGCACCGTAGCGAGCCGTGTTCATGGCAGCGGTATCGGCGGCGGCGGCGAAGCCGTTGGTCGCGGGGTTGTAGAGTTCAGTCGAGGACAGGGCACCGCCGTTGTAGCCGCCCACGATTAGTACCTGTCCCGAGGGTAGAAGCGTCGCGGCCGCATCGACGCGAGCGGTGTTCATGGCAGGGGTACCGGCAGCAGGGGCGAACAAGTTGGTGGCCGGGTCGTAGAGTTCAGTCGAAGACTGGGGCGAGGGGAAAAAGACGCAACAATAGCCGCCCGCGATTAGGACCTTTCCCGAGGGCAAAAGCGTCGCGGTCGCCTGGTAGCGACCGGTGTTCATGTTTGGGGTAGCGGCGGCGAGGGCGAAGCCATTGGTGGCGGGGTCGTAGAGGTCAGTCGAAGATGCGGCTGTGGGTATACCATCGAGGTAGCCGTTGATGCCGCCCGCGACTAGCACCTTTCCCGAGCCTAAAAGCGTCGCGGTCGCCTGGTAGCGACCGGTGTTCATGTTTGGGGTATCGGCGACGGCGGCGAAGCTGTTGGTCGCCGGGTCGTAGAGTTCGGTCGAGGGCAGGGGGCCGGGGATTCCGCCCGCGATTAGGACCTTCCCCCATGTCGGAGCCACATTGGCGGGCGCGGCCATTGGCGCCGGCCGCACGACGATCCCAAAAAGCGCCAGTCCAAGGGCGCTCAGAAATACGACCGCGCCAAGCCTGACTCTCCCGTGGCCGAGCTTCGGTGGCGCTATCGACAACGCAACCCAGACTATTGCCCGCGCGAAGGCCGCTGAGGCGCTCCTGCTCGAAGCGCTCGCGCGCTCGCAACCCAAAGTTAATCCCGCCCAGCATCGCCTGTAGAAGTTCTTCCCGCTCATGGTTTCTCCTGTGTTCGGCGGATCGGCGTTAAGCCGCGATTTCCGTTCTGACTCTCCGATTCCAGTTGCAGCGCTATTCCCGGCTCGCCGGCTGCGATCTACTTGACGGTGCCCGCGATCGGGACTGACACGCTGCCGTTGTTCGCGCCGTATGTGTAGCTGAACCCCGCCGTCGCCGACTGCGCGCCGGTCGCGCCGCTCCCCGGCGTGAACTCCATCGTGATCGTGCAGTTGCCGGGTTTGGCTGCCAGCGCGCCGGTGCAGGTGTTGGCCGTAATCGTGAACGCGCCGGGATCGTTGCCGCCGATGCTGGTGCTACCGAGATTGACGCTTACGGTCGCGGGATTCGAAATCTTGATCTTCTTTGGCTTACCGGTGCGGCCTGCCGCCACCGACGAGAATGTCTCTTTGGACGGCGCCTTCAGCGTCACCGCGATTCCAGCGCCGCTGAGGCTGATCGCGGGACTGCTGCCGTTGTAGGGCACGTTGATCGACCCTCCGGTCACGTTGGCGACCGTCGCCGGAGCAAACTGGACGTTGAACGAGCACTTCTTCTTCGGCTTGATGCTTCGACCCGAGCAGGTGTCCGCGCCGCCGGCGATCGCGAATGGCGGCGTCGCGGTCACCGATCCGATTACCGCCGCGGTCGTGCCCTTGTTGGTGAGCGTCACTTTCTTGGGCTTGCTGGTACCGGTCGCATCGACGTTGCCGAAGTTGAGCTTCGCCGGGGCCGCGGTCAGCGTAGTGGGCGAGCCGACTGCAGTCGGAGTCATCGTCGGCGTCGCCGCGGTGAAGGTCGGACTCGCGGTTGGAGTCGCCATCGCCGTCATGCTCGGCGTGGGGCCAGCCGTTGGCGGCGCCCCAGTCCCCGGCTGGATGGCGATGAAGAGAGGCTCAAACAGTTCTGTGGTTGGACCCTTTATGGCCCTAACCGGGGCGACGTTGCCGTTGCTCCCCGCGGAATAGACAAACACGCCGGTGGCTAGGAAGTCCGCGACGTAGATGTTGCCGCTGGAGTCCACCGCGATTCCTTGCGGGAAGCTCAGGCCGGTGTTGCTCCCGGCTATCGTGGCGATGGGTGCCTCGTTGAGCATCCCGGTGCTGCTTCCCAGCGCCGGATAGACCCACACGCTCGGGTGCTCGCTGGAGTCGAAGCCCGCCACAGAGATTTTGCCGCTGGAATCCACCGCAATGCCTTGTGGCTCGGCCAGGCCGGTCTTGCTCCCGCTGATGGTGGCGATGGGGGCGACGTTGCCGTTGCTCCCTGCCGAATAGACCGTCACCGTTCCGACGAGCGTTCGATAGCTGCCCTCGTTCGCCACGTAGATTTTGCCGCTGGAGTCAACTGCGATGCCGTATGGCTGGACTAGGCCGGTGCTGCTCCCGCTGATGGTGGCGATGGGGGCCACATTGCCATTGCTCCCCGCCGAGTAGACAAACACGCTGCTGACGCCCTGGTCTGCCACATAGATTTTGCCGCTGGAATCAACCGCAATGCCGACTGGGTAGCTCAGGTCGCTGCTCATCTCCCGGAAGGTGGCGATGGGGGCGGCGTTGCCGTTGCTCCCCGCCGGATAGACAAACACACTGCCTACTCCGGGATCCGCCACATAGATTTTGCCGCTGGAATCCAGCGCGATGCCTTGTGGCCAGGCCAGGCCGGTGGTCATGGTCGTGCTGATGGTGGCGACGGGGGCGGCGTTGCCGTTGCTCCCCGGCGAATAGACAAACACGCTGTAGCCAGCCCCCGCCCCGTAGATGTTGCCGCTGGAATCCACCGCAATGCCTTGTGGGGAGTACGATTCGCCGGTGTTGGGGCTGGTCAGGCTGATGATGGCGATGGGAGCGGAGTTGCCGTTGCTCCCCGCCGGATAGACAAACACGCGGCCGGGCCATTGCCTGCGTAAGGCGCGTCGTTCGCCACATAGATTCTGGCGCTGGAGTCCAAGGCGACGCCCCATGGGACGCTCAGGCCGGTGTTGCTCCCGCTGATGGTGGTGATGGGGGCGACGTTGCCGCTGCTCCCGGCCAAATAGACCAGCACGCCGCCGGGGCCGCCGCCCGAAAGTCCGTCATCCGCCACATAGATTTTGCCACTGGGATCCACCACGACGCCGACCGGCGTGTGCAGGCCGGTGTTGCTCCCGCTGATGGTGGCGATGGGGGCGGCGTTGCCGTTGCTCCCCGCCGAATAGACCAGCACCCCGCCGACGTTCGGGATCCGCCACATAGATGTTGCCGCTGGAATCCACCGCCACGCCTCTTGGGAACGTCAGGCCGGTGTTGCTCCCGCTGATGGTGGCGATGGGGGCGACGTTGCCGTTGCTCCCCGGCGAATAGACCAGCACGCTCGAGCCAGAGTTCTCGTTGGGGTAGGAGATGTTCGCCACATAGATCTTGCCGCCGGAATCCACCGCGATGCCGAGTGGCCAGCCTAGGCCGGCGTTGCTCCCGCCGATGACG
This sequence comes from uncultured delta proteobacterium, assembly GCA_963793115.1. Lineage (GTDB taxonomy): Bacteria > Desulfobacterota > Binatia > Binatales > Binataceae > CAVVMA01. Next base: position 338,570 of record CAWBYV010000016.1, on the reverse strand, counting down.
GCGATGGGAGCGGCATCGCCGTTGCTCCCGGCGGCATAAATGGTGACGTAGCTGGCGCCGCCGCAATCGGGACCGAGTTCGAAGCTGCCAAAGATCACGGAGTTAGTGACGTAAATGTTCCCACTTGCGTCGATGGCCACAGCTTGGGGCACGGCGAGACCGGTAGGGGCGGGGGCCAGCGGGGAGACATCGCCGTTGCCCGCGGCGGGGTATGCCGCGAGGGCCTTGGTGCAACCGTCCGTAACCAGGAGCGTCGGGATGGTTGAGGTCGCAGTCGCAGTTGCCGTCGGCGTCGACGATCCCGTCGGTCGCGGGGTCGCCGTCACCGTCGGCGATACGGTCGTGGTCGGCGACGGGGTCACTGTCGGCGATGCTGCTCCCGTCGGCGGCGGGGTCGCATTCGCGGTCGGCATCGGCGTAGGCGCCGCAGCCACAGGCTGGATGGCGATTAACCGAGGCTCCAACAGTTCTGTGTTTGGACCGCCTATGGTCATAACCGGGGCGACGTTGCCGTTGCTCCCCGCTGAATAGACCAACACGCTGGCGGCGTCCTCGTCGGCCACATAGATGTTGCCGCTGGAATCCACCGCGATTCCTTGTGGGAAGCTCTGGCCGGTGCTGCTTCCGCTGATGGTGGCGACGGGGGCAACGTTGCCGTTGCTCCCCGCGGAATAAACAAACACGCCGCCGGAGGCCACCACGTAGATTTTGCCGGTGGAATCCACCGCAATGTTTTCTGGGAGGTACAGGCCAGTGCTGCTCCCGCTGATAATGGCGATGGGGGCCTCGTCGAGCAACCCGGTGCTGCTTCCCAGCGCCGAATAGACCAACACGCTCGAGGTCTCCCAGTCCGCCACATAGATTTTGCCGCTGGAATCCAACGCGATACCTAATGGAACGCTCAGGCGGGTGCTGGCCCCCCTGATGACGGCGACAGGGGCGACGTCGCCGTTGCTCCCCGCCGAATAAACAGACACGCCGGCGGCGGCCACCACATAGATTTTGCCGCTGGAATCCACCCCAATGCCGTGTGGCCCGATCAGGCCGGTATTGTTCCCGCTGATCGTGGCGATCGGGGCGGAGTTGCCGTTGCTCCCCGCCGAATAGACAAACACGCTGCCGGGGCCATAGCCGTGAGGTCCGTCATCCACCACATAGATTTTGCCGCTGGAATCTAGGGCGATGCCCTCTGGATAGTTCAGGCCGGTGTTGCTCTCGCTGATGCTGGCGATGGGGGCAACGTTGCCGTTGCTCCCCGCCGAATAGACGCCCACGCTGGCGGGCTCTCCTTGCGGCGGGTCGCCGGGCTCCGCCACATAGATTTTGCTGCTGGAATCCAAGGCGATGCCTCCTGGGTAGTTCAGGCCGGTGTTGCTCCCGCTGATGGTGGCGGTGGAGGCCTCGTTGAGCAGCCCGGTGTTACTTCCCAGCGCCGGATAGACAAACAGGCTGGCGGCGGTGGAGCCGCCATCCCCGATGTTGCCTTGGTCAGCCACATAGATCTTGCCGCTGAAATCCAGCGCGATGCCGACCGGGAAGTTCAGGCCGGTGTTGCTCCCGCTGATGGTGGCGATGGGGGCGGCGTAGTAGTTCCGCGCCGAATAGACAAACACGCTGGCGGTGATATTGCCGCCATCCCCGATGTCGCCTTGGTCCGCCACATAGATTTTGCCGCTGGAATCCACCGCGATGCCTTCTGGGTCACCAGGCCGGCGTTCGGCCCGCGGATGGTGGCGATGGGGGCGACATTGAGCAGCCCGGTGCTGCTTCCCAGCGCCGAATAGACCAACACGCTGGGGGCGCTGGAGCCGCCATCCCCGTAGTTCCCTTGGTTCGCGACATAGACTTTGCCGCTGGAATCCACCGCAATACCGAATGGCTTGTCCAGGCCGGTGCTACTGCCGCTGATGGTGGCGATGGGGGCGACATTGCCGTTGCTCCCCGCCGAATAGACAAACACACTAGGGGTGTTGTAGTCGCCTTGGTCCGCCACATAGATGTTGCCGCTGGAATCCACCGCGATGCCTTCTGGGTTGATCAGACCGGTGTTGCTCCCGCCGATGATGGCGATGGGAGCGGCGTCCGCGCCGTTGCTCCCCTCGGCGTAAATGGTGATGGCGCCGGTGTTAGGGAATCCGTTGTTGGCGTGGCAGGAGTTGGTGACGTAAATGTTTCCAGTCGCGTCAATGGCCACGGATTGGGGCACGGCGAGACCGGTAGGGGCGGGGGCCAGTGGGGAGACATCGCCGTTGCTCGCGGCGGAATATGCCGTAACTGCGGCGGTGCAACCGTCCGTAACCAGGAGGGTCGGGGTGGGGGCCGCGCTATAGGCGCGCGGCGCGACACTGAAAACGCTGAAGAATATGAAGCCCGACAGCGCGAACGCAACCGCGCCCAAGCTCGCGATCGCGCCGATGCGGATTCTTCCCCAGGAGTGTTTCATGCTATTTCGAGCCCCCATCGCGACCAGGAATTTGTCCTGGTCATGGCTTAGCATGAGTGGCGCCGCGCGGCTAATTCTGTCCGGGGCGGGCTTTGAGCCGGCTGTGCCGGTCGCGCTCGTAGCGCGTCGCAGCCATCCGCTTGTACTGCCAGTCGGCCAGCCGGGGAAAGCCGGGAATGTACCACAGATACGCGAGCCATCGGGTGGGCCCGCTCTGGCGGCGCAGCACCTCGTTGATCGCACGCGCGCCGCGATAGACACGCCCCTGATCGTCCACCGTGTGCAACTCCTCGAGCAGCTCGTCGAGCTTGAATTGCGGAAAGCGCTCGCGATGCGCGGGATTCTGCAGGTCGAAGATCTCGATCACCATGCTCCCGTCGTAGTGGCGGACAGCCTCAGCGCCGGTGCGGCACATGTCGCACGCGCCGTCGATCAGGATGGCGAGCTTTCCCGGCGAGGCGGTTCCCGCGGCTCCGGCGGGATGATCCACTTTTCAGCGCCTCGACAAGCGGGGGTTGTGTGCGGAGTGCGCGAGCTTGAGTTGCTCGCTGTGGATGCGCCATTCGTAGCCGTCGAGCAGCGACTGCCATCCGGCCTCGACGGTGTTGGCCGACTTGGCGAGCGTCGCCCAGGTGTCGTGGCCGTCGGAAAATTTCTTGATCGACATGACTTCGGCCTCGGTCGATTCGCCGCTGCCGTGCATGTAGGTCTCGGTCACGTGCACCGCTTCGAGAAAGGGAAAGTACTTGAGCAGGGCCTTGCGCAGCGCGAGATCGAGCGCATGAAACACGCCCACGCCGCGCGCCGCCTCGGTGTCTTCCACGTCGCCCACCCGGATCACCACCGTCGCGTCGATCGTCATCTTGCCTTCGTGGTAGTCGTCGATCACCCGGCGGCGGACGACCTCGAAGGGCGGCGCGTAGTTGCCGGTGGTCCGCAACTCGGCCAACTCCCGAGAGGCCTGCGGCACGTCGGTCTCGAAGAAAAAGGAAGCGCTCTGTTCACTCATCGGTGTCGCAACTGCGGTGTCACATCTGATTGATTATCGTGTCGAGGCAAAGTCCTTTCAAGGCGATTCGCGTCTGACCAAAGCCCATTGGGTTGATTCGGCGAGCACGCGACCGCGTTACATCGCCAGACCGCCGTCCACCTGGATAACGGCTCCGGTGATGTAAGCGGCGGCGTCGGAGAGCAGGAACGCAGCGACCGGCGCCACGTCGGCCACGACCCCGAAGCGCCCGAGCGGGATCATGTTGAGCGCCGCATCGCGATTCTCGGGCGGCATCGCGGCCGTCATGTCGGTCTCGATAAAGCCCAGCGCCATCGCGTTGACGCGCACGCCGAGGCGTCCCACTTCCTTGGCCAGCGCCTTGGTGAGCCCGATCACTCCCGCCTTCGACGCCGAATAGTTGACCTGCCCCGCCATCCCGACGATTCCGCTTACCGAGGTGATATTGAGGATCGCGCCGGCTTTGGCCTTCATCATCATGAAGACCGCGGCGCGGACGAAGTTGTAGGCGCCGGTCAGGTTGGTCCGAATTACCTCGGCCCAGTCCTCTTCGCTCATCATCACGATCAGCTTGTCGCGGGTGAGTCCGGCGTTGTTGACCAGACCGTCGATCTTGCCGAATGCGCTTTTGGTCGCTTTCACCATCTCGCGAACGTTCTTAAGGTTGCCCGCGTCGCACTGAAATGCGAGCGCCTTGACGCCGAGCGCCTCGATCTCGCTCTTCAGCGCCTGCGCCGGCGCCCCGCTCTTGAGGTAGCTGAATGCGACGTTCGCGCCGCGGCGCGCCGCTTCGAGCGCGATCGCGCGGCCGATTCCCCGGCTCGCGCCGGTTACGATTATTCCCCTGCCTTCGAGGTCTTTCATCTGGATCACGCCGATTTGACGCCGCGCCAACTCACGATTGCTATTCGGGATCGGCCCGGTTCAACTCGCGCTCGATTATCGCCCGATACTGCCCGATGTACGATAGGTACTGATAACCGAAGCCGCGCTCAAGTTCCGGATCGTACTTGGGCGCCGCGCCGGTCAGGTTGCGGACCAGCCACGTGTAGAGCATCCATTCGGCGGAGCGCGGCGCCTTGCTGAGATTGTCGCGCTTGAGCATCACGCGGGTCGGACTGATATCGACAATCCGCGCGAGCAGCGGAATCAACTCGCTCGCGTCGCGGCGCAACTCGTCGCGCGCGAACAGATTCACCGCGTAGACCAGCAGATCGGCGATGCACGCCTCGACCGAGTCGGGATTCGCGCCGGTGCGGCAAGCGGCAAGCGGCCCCGCCGGCGACAGCGCGTAGGCCATGAAGTCGGCGTTGGCGTCATTGAGGGTCGAGATGAACTTCACGGCGCGCGGCAAGCCCGCTTCGGCGAGCCGCTGATTGAACTTCGCGAGTCCGGGACCGGCGAGTTCGCGCATGAAGCGCCGTCTCGCCGGCGAGAGCCTGAATATCAGGCCGGAGAACAACTTATTTCGGAAACCGGACCGGCGCGGGTCCCTTCGTCAGGCGCTAAAAGACGATCCACACCCGCAGGTGCGGCTGGCGCGAGGATTGTCGAACCGGAAGCCCGCGTTGTGCAGACCCTCGACATAGTCGAGCGTCGTTCCGCCGATATAGGGCTGCGACAATTCGTTGACGAAAATGTTGACACCGTCCAGGACCGTTACGATATCGCCTTGCTTGTGCGAGTCGAAGTTGAGCGCGTACTGAAATCCGGAGCATCCGCCGCCCGTCACGCCGATTCGAAGCCCGGACTCCGTGGGCAGCTTCTCTCTCGCGATCATCGCCTTCACGACTTCCAGCGCCTTGGGCGTGAGCTTCACCGGCGCATCGGGCGCCGACGCACTGTTTGCGGGATGTTCGTGACCGTTCGGGGTCTGTTCCTCATGCAGTTCCTCTGCCATTTCTGACCTCCGGATAGCGGGCGCCACGCCGGGCGTCCCAATCCAGAAGCTAATGACGCCTGACCGCTCAGTCAAGGCAGCGCCTCGGCGCCACGCGATGGCATAATCCAAATGCAATGACCCTCGAACAAACCATTGTCGAAGCTGCCCGGCGCGAGGGCTTCGTCCTGGTCGGATTCGCGCGATTGCGGCGGCTCGACGAGCGCGAGGAGTTCTACCATCGATGGCTCGATGCGAATCGCCACGCCGACATGAGTTGGCTCGCGCGCGATCCGGAGCGGCGATTCGATCCGCGCGTCCTCGACCCTCGGCTGCGCTCGGTCGTGAGTCTCGGCTACCCCTACGATCCGCCCGCGCCGCCGACGGTCAACTGGCGCGCGGAGCTGCGTGGGCGAATCGCGGCTTATGCGTTCGGGCTGGACTATCACGACCGCGTGCTGAAGAAGGCGCAATCGATCGCCGGCCTGATCGCTGCGATGCGGCCGGGCGGGTTGACCCGCAATTACGTCGATACGGGGCCGGTGTTCGAGCGCGAATGGGCCGCAGAATCGGGCCTGGGATGGGTGGGCAAAAACACCAATCTGCTCAATCGCGAACACGGGTCGTATTTCTTCCTGAGCGAGATCTTCACCGATATCGAATTGGAACCGAACCGCGAGCTCTATCGCGATCATTGCGGGACTTGTCGCAGATGCCTTGACCTGTGCCCGACGGGAGCGCTCGCCGACGGCTTTGTGATGGACGCGCGGCTATGTATCAGCTACCTGACGATCGAGAATCGCGGCCCCATCGATCCGGAGTGCGGCCCAAGCTTGGCAATTGGATCTTCGGCTGTGACATCTGCCAGCAAGTCTGCCCGTGGAACGATCCGCACGCGGCCGATGCCGCAGAGGAACTCGCACCCCGGCTTCCAGAACTGCTGGCGCTCGACGATGACGGATTCAGGCGGCGCTTCGGCAAGAGCGCCGTCAAGCGCGCGAAACGGCGTGGGCTTTTGCGCAACGTCTGCGTGGCGCTCGGCAACAGTGGCAATCCCGACGCGGTAGCGCCGCTGATCCGCGCGCTAGAGTCGGAGCCCGAAGCGCTCGTGCGCGCGCACGCGGCATGGGCGCTCGGCCGGGCTGGCCGGATGCGCGGCGCGTGCCGCGCTCGATCGGCGCTCGTCGCGCGAGCCCAATTCGGAAGTCGGCCGCGAAATCAAGCTTGCGCTCGGTCAAATGGGTGCAAATGTGTGAATGCCCGCGCTTGCCAAACAGGCGGCACGGATCGGACACTCGTAACGGACCGCTCGATATGAACGACGCACGGGATCAATTCGCGACCATCGCGGCCCGCGAGCCGGTGCCGCTGGCGCGCGGCGCGCTGCTGATCGCGCGGGAAGAATATCCCGACCTCGACGTCGATATGTACATGGACCGGCTGGCCGCGCTGGCTCGCGAAGCGGAGCCGGCCGTACACGCCGGCGCCGACACCGTCGAGCGCGTGCAGTTGCTCTCGCATTTCCTGTTCGCGGAGAAGGGTTTCGAGGGCAACCGCGACAACTACAGCGACCCGCGCAATTCGTATCTGAACCAGGTGCTCGACCGCCGGCTCGGTATTCCGATCACGCTCTCGGTGGTCTACCTCGAAGTCGGGCGGCGGCTCGGAATCAACCTCTACGGGGTTTCGTTCCCGGCTCATTTTCTGGTCAAGGCGGTCGACGATCGCGGCGAGCTGATAATCGATCCATTCTGCGGCGGGACGATCCTCGGCCTCGACGAGATTCGCGCGCGGCTTGCGGAAATCTACAACCAGCCCGTCGAGGTCCATCCCGCGATGATCAAGGCGGTCGGCGAGCGCCAGATCCTGGTCCGGATGCTGCGGAATCTGAAGGACATCTACTCCAACGGGTCCGATTGGCTGCGCGCGCTTTCCGCGCTCGATCGGATCCTGCTCCTCGATCCGCGCTCGGCCGACGAGCTGGCCGAGCGGGGCGCGCTTTACGAGCGGCTCGAATGCTTCCAGGCGGCGCTCGATGATTTTCAAAGTTTCCTCTCGCAGGCCCCCGAGCATCCCGGCGCCGACACGGCGCGCGAAGCCGTGATGCGTCTGACGCGCCAGGTGGCGCGAATCAATTAGCGCTGCGATGGCCTCTGCGCCGGGATCGTTCGATTTCTTCGAGGCCAGCCGCGCCGCGGTAAAAGATCACGAGCTGCGGCGCAAGCTCGCCAACGCCAGCGGACGCCATCTCGAGCACCTCGCCGAGGTAGTCGCCGATTTTCCGCCCTACGAAGCCGAGCGCGACCGCGCGCGCGAAATCAAGGCAGACGCGATCGGCCGTCTCGACGAACTCCTCGCCCAACTCAAAGAGCGGCTGGAAGCCGCCGGATGCAAGGTGTTTTTCGCCGCGAACGCCGCCGATGCGCGCGATCATGTGCTCGGCGTCGCGCGCGAGTGCGGGGCCAAACTCGTGGTGAAGGGCAAGTCGATGACCAGCGAGGAAATCGAGCTCAATCCCGCACTCGAAGCGGCGGGGATCGAGGCGATCGAAACCGACCTTGGCGAATATATCGTGCAACTGCGCGGCGAGCGCCCCTCGCATATCATCACGCCGGCGATCCATCTCTCGAAAGAGGACATCGGCCGGCTCTTCGCCAACAAGTTCGGAATTCCCTACACCTCGGAGCCCGAAGCGCTCACCGCGGTCGCGCGCCAGCGCCTGCGCGAGGCATTCCTGACCGCCGAGCTGGGCGTGACAGGCGTCAACTTCGCGATCGCGGAGACCGGAACGCTGGTGATAGTCGAGAATGAGGGCAACGGGCGGCTTTGCTCCTCGATGCCCGAGACCTTCGTCGCCCTGATGGGAATCGAGAAAGTCATTCCCAGGCTCGCCGACTTGAGCCATTTCCTCGAAATCCTGGCGCGCACCGCGACCGGACAGAAGCTCACCACCTACACCACGCTGCTGAGCGGCCCGCGACAGCCGGGCGAGCTCGACGGTCCGCGCGCGATGCACGTCGTGATCCTCGACAACGGGCGGCGCGCGATGCTCGCCGACCCGGTGTTGCGCGAGGCGCTCTATTGCCTTCGATGCGGCGCGTGCCTCAACGTATGCCCGGTCTATCGGCGAATCGGCGGCCACGCTTACGGCGCGACCTACGGCGGGCCGATTGGCTCGATCGTCAGCCCCTCACTGTTCGGCAGCGCCGCCGGCCATCTGCCGTTCGCCTCGACGCTGTGCGGTGCTTGTCGCGACGTGTGTCCGGTCAAGATCGATATCCCGCGTATCCTGCTTCACCTGCGATGGAAGGAGAGCGAGGGCGCGTCGCCGATCAAATGGCCGCCGGAGATCGAGCGGGCGCGATCGGGCGCGCGAGCGTTCGCGCGGCTGGCGCGCTATCCGCGGCTGATTCGTATCGCCGGCAGACTCGCCGCGCTCGCGCTCAAACCATTCGGCCGCAACGGCTACATCAGCAAAATGCCGCCGCCGTTCAGCAACTGGACCGAGAGCCGCGACTTTCCCAAGCCGCGCCCGTGATGAATCCGGCCTCGCACGCCAATCCAGACGCCCTATCGGGCGAACGCGATCTGGCATCGCGCTTCGCGCGCGAGCTCGAGCTCCTGCACGGGCGCGCGATCGTGGCGAATTCGGGAGCCGAGGCCGCCGGCGAGCTCGCCGCCCTCTGCCGTTCCGGGAGCATTCGAAGCGTCGCGGCGGGCCGTGGAATCACCGTCAACGTCGATTCTTTCGTGAACCCTCTCGCGGAGGCCGGAATCGCGATCGAGATGGTCCGCGCCGATGGAGTCGGCGAGGGCGAGCGCGCGGCAGTACGCGAACGTATCGCGCGATGCGATCTCGGTCTCGCCGAGGCGGACTACGGAATCGCTTCGACCGGCACGCTGGCGGTCGCGGCCGATGCGAGCCGGCCCGCTTCGCTGACGCTGCTGGCGCCGGTGAGCGTCGCGATCCTGCGCGCGGAGCGAATCGTGCCCGACCTCGCGGCGCTGTTCGAGAAAATCGGTCCGGCGGGAGTCGCCGCGCGGCGGCTCACACTCATCAGCGGGCCCAGCCGCACGGCCGATATCGAGAAGCGAATCGTGATGGGCGTTCACGGCCCGCGCGAACTACACGTCATAGTGATCCGGTGATCCTGACCCGATGATACAGATCAGGTCGCACAATGGATGAAGTCCAGCTCTTTTCGACCTGCCTCGCGGAGGAGTTTTTCCCCGAGGTTGCGGTCGCGGCCACCACAGTCCTCGAACGGCGGGGCGTGCGCGTGCGCGCGGCCCGCGGCGCGTTCTGCTGCGGGCAGGTGGCGTTCAACGAGGGGCTGCGCCGCGAAGCCCTCGATCTGGCGCGCCGTTTCCTCGACAGCTTCGACCCCGAGTTGCCGATCATAATCCCGTCCGGTTCGTGCGCCGCCATGGTCAAGATTTTCTACCGCGACCTGCTGGCGGATGTCCTGTCTTTGAGGCGCAAGGCCGAGACGCTGGCGCCGCGCGTGTTCGAGTTCTCCCAGTTCCTGGTCAATGAATTGAAGGTCAAAGATGTCGGCGCGCACTTCGAGCGCACGGTCGCGTACCATCCCTCGTGCCATCTGCTGCGCGAATTGGGCGCTCGCGAGGAACCGATGCGCCTGCTGAGCGCGGTGCGCGGCATTCGGCTCTGCGAGTTGCGCGATCGCGAGGAATGCTGCGGATTCGGCGGGCTGTTCTCGGTGAAATTTCCGCACATCTCAACTGCGATGCTCGAGGACAAGCTCAGTCGCATCGCGGAGAGCGGCGCTCAAGTGCTGGTCGCCAATGACTGCGGATGCCTGATGCACGTCGCCGGCGGAGCAAATCGCCGCGGCATGCCGCTCGAAACGATGCACCTCGCCCAAGTTCTCGCCTCGCGGTAGGATTTACGGTCAGAGGGGCAATCGCTGGCCGGCTCGGAGCCGCGTCAGTCGAGGTCTTCCAGATCGAGCCAGCCCTCCTTTTCGGCGCGTTTGTAGGCGGCGTCAAACATACGCCAGAAACGCTTGTTCTGAGACAAGGCAAGGGCCTCCAGATCGGTATCCTCCGTAATTGGCATCAACGCGGCACACGGCCTGCCGTTCTTTGTTATGACGACCGAGCCCGTTTTCGGGAGTTCGCTGATCAGGCGGTTGAGCTTCGCCTTGGCCTGGCGGACATTTTCGATCTTCACAGCGTAAACCTCTTACCGTCGATGAAAAGCTGGTTGCCTTTCTTTCGGCCTATCAGAACGATTCTGACTTCGTTATCGACCACCCGATAGAAGACTCGAAGCTCTTCCACCCGAAACTCGAAGCTGGCCCGCTCGGAGGGCCTCCGAAGCGGGAAGCGATTCCTGGTCGGAGCGGCGGCGTCATCCTCTACAAGCGATGACTTGATCGCTTCTTTGAGCCGCGACCGTTCCGTTGCACTGAGCTGCTTGAATTGCCTAGCCGCATCCGGCGCGAAGATCACTTTACGCCATCAAATCATTGTAGTCTCAATAGGGACTACACACAAATCAACACTGGCGGCGGCCATCGGCACGCTATCCCGACCGGCGAGACGCCGGTCCTACTGCGGAGAAAACGGGCGGATTGAAGTAGGGCCTGCGTCTCGCCGGCTGCTGCCGTCTTCCTGGCGGCGCTTGTTTGAACTTGCGGCGGCGGGATAACTTGAATCCGTCGCCGACGTGAAACCGTTTTACATCTACAACACGCTCAGCCGGAAGATTGAGGAATTCCGCCCGCTCGACCCGCCGGCGGTGAGCTACTATTCCTGCGGGCCGACCGTCTATCTGGCGCAGCATCTCGGCAACATGCGCGCGTTCCTGTTCGTCGATACGCTCCGGCGCGCGCTCGAGTTCAACGGCTACGCCGTCCGCCACGTCATGAACGTCACCGATGTCGGCCACATGACCTCGGACGAGGACGCGGGCGAGGACAAGATCGAGAAGACCGCGCGCGCCGAGGGCAAGACCCCGCGCGAGGTGGCCGATTTCTATCTCGCGATGTTCCGGCGCGACTGCGAGCGGCTCAATATAAAATTGCCGCCCGGCGAGCTGCTCTGCCGCGCGACCGATCACATCCCCGAGATGCAGACGTTGATCCAGCGCATCCTCGATCGCGGCTTCGCCTACGTCGCGAAGAGCGCAGTCTACTTCGACGTTGAAAAATATCGCGGCCCGAACCGAATCGGCCTGGCTCTCGCGCCAGAGCCTCGACGAGCAGCAGGCGGCGCAGCGCCTGGAGCATTCGCCCGACAAGAAAAGCCCGCACGATTTCGCGCTCTGGATGCTCGACCAGCCCGCGCATCTGATGCAATGGCCGAGTCCGTGGGGACCGGGCTATCCGGGATGGCATATCGAATGCTCCGCGATGTCGATGAAGTATCTCGGCGAGACCATCGATATCCATTCGGGCGGAACCGATCATATTCCGATCCATCACGAGAACGAGATCGCGCAGTCCGAAAGCGCCACCGGCAAGCGGTTCGTGCGCTGCTTCGTTCACAACGCCTTTCTGGTGAGCAAGGAGGGCGCGAAGATCAGCAAGAGCGCTGGCAAATTTCCGCGGGTCGACGATTTGATCGCGGCGAATATCGATCCGATGGCGTTTCGGCTGTTCTGCTTCGGCGCGAAGTATCGCTCCGAGGTGGTCTTCAGCGACGAGACGGTCCGCGCCGCCCAGACCAACCTGGAATATCTCCACGAATTCGCGCGCAACTCGCGCGGACAATCGGCAGATCAGCCCGACAGCATGTGGACGGCCGATTTCGAGGAGCGCTTCAGAACGGCGCTCAACGACGATCTGAACACGCCGCAGGCGCTGGCGGTCGTGCTCGAGATGATCGGCGAAGCTTACCGGCGCGACGACAAACGCGTCTGGCAAACGCTCAGGAAGTTCGACGCGGTGATGGGGCTCGATCTGGAAAGCAAGCTCGCGCTCGCCCAGGCCGCCTCGGACTTTCCGCCCGAGGTGAGCCAGCTTATCGAGGAACGCGCGAGGGCGCGCAAGGAACGCAACTTCGCTCTGGCCGACGAGCTTCGCAAGCAGATTGAGGCGCGCGGATGCGAGGTCAAGGACAGCCGCGAGGGCTCGACCTACGTGCCGCGTCATTGAATTGAATTGAAGCAATTTCATCTGCCTTGAAGGCGAGGCCAAAGGTCTCCTAGAATCCGCGTGACGCCTGCCCAGACTTTGGAAGGCCGTCGCGCAAAAGGCGATTCAATGAAGCTCAAGAAATTCGACAGCCGGATGCAGGCTTCACACGAAGGGCCCGAAGTAAAACACTTAAACCCCGCCGACGCGCCCTACTACCTGCCGATCGAAGACGAAGTCGAGATTTTCACCGCCGCCTACCGGGCGCGGCTGCCGGTCCTGCTGAAGGGACCGACCGGATGCGGCAAGACCCGCTTCGTCGAGCACATGGCGCATCAGCTTTCCGCGCTGCCCGACGGCCCGCACGAATTGATTACGGTCGCGTGTCACGAAGATTTGACCGGCAGCGATCTGGTCGGGCGCTTTCTGATCCAGGCCGACGAAACGGTCTGGGTGGACGGCCCGCTGACGCAGGCGGTGCGCAACGGCGCGATCTGCTACCTCGACGAAGTGGTCGAAGCGCGCAAGGATACCACCGTGCTGATCCATCCGCTCTCCGACCATCGCCGAATCCTGCCGGTGGAGAAGCGCGGCGAAACGCTGGAAGCGCATCCGGGCTTCCTGCTCGTGATCTCGTACAATCCCGGCTACCAGAGTATCCAGAAAAACCTGAAGCACTCGACCCGCCAGCGCTTCGTGACGATCGAGTTCACCTATCCGCCCGCCGAAAAGGAAGTGGACATTATCGAACACGAGGCCAGCGCCGATCGCGAGCTGGCGACGCGGCTGGCCCAGCTCGGCGAGAAAGTCCGCCACCTGAAGTCCTCGGGGCTCGAAGAGGGCGTCTCGACGCGGCTTTTGATCTATGCGGGCGAGCTGGTCCGCCAGGGAATCTCGCCGCGGCGCGCGGCCACGGTGGCCGTCACATGGTCGCTTACCGACGAGGCCGACAGCAAGCGCGCAATCGACGAGATCGTGAAGGCAATCTTTCCGTGAGCTGACCAGCGGGCGGGGCAAGCATGACTATCGGGAAAAGTTGGCGCGGGAAAAGTTCGCGCGGGAAAAGTTGGCCGGGAAAAGTAGCGCCGGCTTTTGCGGCGGCGCTGGTCGTAGCCGTAACGTTATCGTTCGCGATTCAAGCGGCGGCGCAGGAGAGTCCGCCGGTCGCTACCGCGCCGAGCGGACCGCGGCTCGACTTTCCCGCTGGCCTGGATACTGACGGCAGCGCGGTTTACGCCGCCAACAGCCGCAACGACACTATCGCGAGAGTCGATTTGAGCGGCGCCATCTCGATCGTCGCCGGGCAGTTGTTCAAGGAGGGCAGCACCGACGGCACCGGATCCAATGCCCTGTTCAACAGCCCCGATGGACTCACGATCGCGAACGGCGCGTTGTGGGTCTCAGACACCAACAATTCCGACCTCCGCAAGATCGTTCTGTCAACCAAAGTGGTCACCACCCCTGTCGGTGCGGCGAACACTTCGGGCACCGAAGACGGGCACGGCGCGTCGGCGCATTTCAACCTGCCCACGCAGCTCTGCACCGACGGCAAGGGAACAATCTACATCGCCGACACCGGCAACAGCATGATCCGTAAGCTCTTGCTTGACGACCTGGGCGTGATGACCATCGGCGGGCAGTCGCCGGACGGCGAGGGCAAGGACGACGGCCCTGCGGGCAAATCCAAATTCAACCGGCCGCGCGGAATCGCCACCGACGGCAAGTTCGTCTACGTGTCGGACACGGCGAACAACCTGATCCGCAAGATCGATCTGTCACGCAACGTGACCTCGACGATCGCGGGCAGCGGCGCGGAGGGCAAGGACGACGGCAAAGGTGCGGCGGCCTCGTTCGACCATCCGGAGGCGCTCGCGATCGACGGGGCCACGCTGTACGTGGCCGACGCCGACAATCACGCGATTCGCAAGCTCGGCCTGGCCGACGCGACCGTATCGACAGTGACGCTGGTAAACGGCCATATCGGCTCGGGCCTCGCGATCAGCAAGGATGGCCGCACGCTTTATTTCTCGGATACCACCGAGAACGCGATTCAGCAGGTCGATGTCTCCAACGGCAACGTCACGCCGCTTTATCCGAAGTGACGTTGTTGTCCGCGTGACATGAAGCCCAGCGACACCCTCACCCGGCGAGCGAGCGCTCGCCGACCTCTCCCTGGTCAGGGAGAGGCGTAAGAAAGAGCGACCCGCGAGTGATCGATCTACGCAGCGATACGGTGACTCTGCCGACGCCCGCGATGCGCGAGGCGATCGCGCGCGCGGAGCTCGGCGACGACGTTTACGGCGAAGATCCGACCGTCAACCGGCTCGAGCAAATGGCGGCGGCGATGCTCGGCAAGGAAGCGGCGCTGCTGGTCGCGAGCGGAACGATGGGCAATCTGATCGCGATGCTGGTCCATTGCCCGCGCGGCACCAAGGCGATCGTGGGCTCCGAGGCGCACACCAACGTCTATGAAGCCGGCGGCGCTTCGGCGCTGGGCGGTATCGTGCTCAGCCCGGTGCGCAACACGGAGGATGGCGAGTTCGAGCTCGAGGAGCTGGCTCGCGAGCTCGACACGCCCGACGATCCGCATTTCGCCGAGCCCGCGCTGGTGGCGCTGGAGAACACGCACAACCGATGTGGCGGGGCGGCCGTGAGCCTCTCACATACGGAGCAGGTCGCCGCAGCCGCGCGCCGCCGCGGAGTCGCGATTCATCTCGACGGCGCGCGGATCTTCAACGCCGCGCTCGCGCTCGAAACCAGCGCGGCGAAGCTCGCCGCAGCGGCGCATTCGGTCTGCTTCTGCCTGTCAAAGGGCCTCGCGTGTCCGGTCGGCTCCTTGCTCTGCGGCAGCCACGCTTTTGTCGGCCGCGCGCGGCGCGTGCGCAAGATGCTGGGCGGCGGGATGCGCCAGGCCGGGATAATCGCGGCGCCCGGAATAATCGCGCTCGAAACGATGATCGATCGCCTGGCGGAGGACCATCAGAACGCCCGCGCTCTGGCGGATGGCCTCGCGCCGATCGCGGGCCTGAACGTCAGGACCGTCGCGCGGCGCACCAACATGGTGATTTTCGACACTGACCGCGACGCGCCGTCCGCGCGGCGCTTCGCCAGGGCGCTCAAGGAGCGCGGCGTTCTGGTAAGCCCGCGAGACGCGACCACCTTCCGCGCCGTCACGCATTGTGGCGTGACCGGCGCCGACATCGATCGCGCCGTGGCTGCCGCGGCTGAAGCGGCCGGCGAGGCGTTTGGCGACTGACGCGGCGGCCCGTGCAATGGATTCGCTCGAAGCGTTGTTTTCGCTTCGCGGGCGCGTCGGGCTGGTCACGGGCGCGTCGTCGGGGCTGGGCCTCGAGTGCGCCCGCGCGCTCGCGATAGCCGGCGCCAATGTCGCACTCGTCGCACGCCGTGCCGACCGGCTCAAATCGATCGCAGCAGAACTCGCGCGCGACTACGGGGTGAAGGCGATGCCGATCGCCGCCGACATAACGGTCGAGGCCGAACTCGATCGCGTAATCGAGCGGACCGTCGCGGAGCTCGGCGAGATCGAGATCCTGGTGAACAACGCCGGAATCGCGCCGACCGGACGGGCCGAAAAATACTCGCGTCAGGATTGGGACGCGGCGCTCAGCCTCAACCTGACCGCGCCGATGATGTTATCGCAGAAGGTCGCGCGCCGCCTGATCGAGCGCAAGCGGCCCGGGCGAATCATCAACATCACGTCGATTCTGGCCCACGTCGGAAGCGCGGTTTATCGGCTCTCGGCCTATACGGCCAGCAAAGCCGCGCTGGCCAACCTGACGCGCCAGCTCGCGATCGAGTGGGCGCCGCACGGAATTCTGGTCAACGCGATCGCGCCCGGATGGATTCCCACCGAGGCAACCGAAGCCGGAATCGCGAAGCCCGGTAATCGCGAACGCATGGAAGCGCTCACGCCGATGGGCCGCCTCGGCAGGCCCGACGAAATCCGCGGCGCGGTGATTTTTCTCGCCGGCGCCGCGTCGAGCTACGTAACCGGCGCGACGGTCGCCGTTGACGGCGGCTACCTGAGCTGGTAACGGCAGCGTCGCTGGCTGCCGCGCTCAGTCTCGCGATCGATCTCGGGGGCCGAGAAACCTGTCGCCGTTGTAGACTTCGGGGTTCTTGCGAATTTCAGCAGACAGCGAAGCAACAAAAGCACCATTCCCACTTCCCATCGAGCGCGCGCTGGGCATCGCCGACACGCGCCTTCAGACCAAGCTGCCTCTCAAGCTCCCTGACCCTTTCATCCAATTTCGCCGTTCCAGTTTCGCAGACCAACACTCCCAAGTAACCCCGTATCTTCGCGACCTTCGCGAGCCTCTCAATCTTGTTTTTGTCAGCGACCACGTCGGCCCAACTCTTCCTCTCGTCCATGATCTTTAACTCGACAATTTCGGGTGGCGAGCCCTGCGGCAGAAGAGCAACGTCGGAGCGCAGGCCACCAAAGTTCTTCTGTATCTCGGAGGCGCCCATATTCGCGCCAAGTTTTTCGACCAGTTGCTGGTAGCCGTATTCCGTATGCGCCTCGACACGGAACCGATCAGAAAGACGTTTAGCTATGATCTGCGACAGAACTTGTTCTGGAAGTTCGTTGTCGAATTCGAGCGGAGGAATCTCCCTGTACCGCAGCACCGCCTCAGTACCAAACTCGACGACGCCACCGGCTATATCCATCGTTTCCTGCACGCTCATGTCCTCCTTGTGAAATTGATGAATCAATTCAACCCGATAGCCTCTCCGACGATCTCCTCCAGGCTCTCACCACAGCCGGTTACCGCTTTAGCGCGCCGACCGATCATCAGGATCGTGTCGCGTGGAGGCAGAGGCATCGCCCGCAGCTCGGTTGCACTCACCTGTGTGTTGCCGCTCGACACCCTGAAGTAGGTGTCCAGCAACTCGCTGTTGAGAAGCGCTGCCAGTCCAACGGCCTCGTCTTCCGCCAATTCTCCACCAGGTCGGTGAATGTAGTTCAGGTGATTTTCAACTCCCAGTAGTGGGCAGGAAGACAAACGCTTGAGCCACGGCGACGCCACCAGCCTACGCGGTTCTTCCTTAGCGCTGAAACGACGGAGCAGGACGTAGTTCCGGTTGGGCAAGAGTAGAGACCTTTCGCTGGCGCTCCGTCTGATGTACTGCGGTTTCCGGAAACTATGGGGAAATGAAATCCGCATCGCATGAACGTGGTTCATCCAGATGAGAGGAGCATAGCTGTCGGCTGGCGCACCGGTTTCGTCCAGAAACTCGGTTGCCCGAAAGGGCACGACCGGACCCGTCGAAATATTCATGCCGTAGTCATGAAGAGACCCGCTCCAGGAATCGACGAGCCGAACGGCGGCATCTTCGTCCTTCAGAATCGGCAGTTTTAGTATCCTGTCAGTGCCGGGCCTTCCGAGGGCATCTTCGAGCGGCAACGATCGACGGATTGAATTATCAAGATCGGCAATGCCGACGCTGCTCGAGATGCATAACTCGAGATGGCCATCGCGAGACTGCCAGCCCTGTTCTCGAACGCCCTTTAGTATGATGTTTTCCTGCAGCACGGAATCGCGGCCGAAGGCTGCGCGGCGGGAGTCTGAACACGTGCACACGCGTGGGGCGCACGCCTGCGAAAAATGTTTCCCGGAAAAGTCGAAAGTAAGAACCTGACGTGAAACTGCGTGGTGTTATGAAGAGAAACTCGCCGCCTTCACGCAAAAGGGCCGCGCCGGCCGCCATGAAAAGAGCATAAATGTTCGGCTGACCATGAACCACGGAGGTCGCAGCTCGGGCACGCGAGTCGGAGCGTGGAATCTTGAAATAAGGGGGATTCGCGATAACAAGGTCGAACGGCTGTACCTTCTGCGAATGGAACAAGTGGTCAGTGGTTGTGAGCGCCTCCGGGTGGGCTGAAATAAAGTCCCGCTTTTCAACCCTCGCGCACACCTTAACTCGGCGCTTCGCCGCCCATCGCTTGAGATTCTCCAGCACATCCGAGAGGACGCTCTGTAAGTCATGGTCGGTTTCGTAGGCAGTTAAGTCCGCGTACTGAAGCCGAGTACCGGCAAATGCCAGCCGTTCCACAACTGCACAGAGCAGAGTTCCGGAGCCCGCCGCAGGATCGAGGATGCGCACAGATCTTCGACTGGCGCTCACTTGGGCAGCCATGAAGTCGGCTACCGCCAGCGGGGTGAGATAAAGCCCTGCAGCTTTGCGCTGAGCAGCGCTCTTGTTCGCTACGACTTCAGCTCCACCTCGGTCCGCGCACCAGGCGGGGCGGTCAACGGAACTGTGGTGATTCCCTTCTATGAACACTACCGTGCCCAGCGTGCCCGCCGTCAGTATTGGCCGTCCCCCGCCACGTGCACAAGCGCAGTGTCAGAACAAATAGCGGCGGGTGTTGATGCTGATCAGGACGCCCATCGCAGCCATCATGGCGATCAGCGACGAGCCGCCGTAACTCACCAGCGGCAGAGTCAAGCCCACCACCGGCAGGACGCCGCACGCCATCGCGATATTGATCGCCACCTGCCAGAAGATCAGCGCGGCAAGCCCGATCGCGAGCAGCGCGCCGAAGCGATCGCGCGCGTGCCGCGCAATCCATACGCCGCGCGCAATCAGCGCCGCGTAGAGCCCGATGAGCACCAGCGAGCCCGCGAAGCCCCATTCCTCGGCGAACACCGAGAAGATGAAGTCGGTGGACTGCTCGGGCAGAAAATTCAGCCGCGCCTGGGTGCCCTTAAGAAAGCCTTTGCCCCATTCGCCGCCCGAGCCGATCGCGATCTCCGACTGGATAACGTGATAGCCCGCGCCGAGTGGATCGGACTGCGGATTAATGAAGCTTACCAGCCGCTGGCGTTGATAGGGCTTCAGGTAATGCCATCCAAGCGGAGCGGCAAGCATCCCGACCAGCGCCAGCCCGAGCAATGCGCGCAGGTTGAGCCCGCCGGCGAATATCAGAGTGGCGGCGATCGCCAGCATTATCAGCGCGGTCCCGAGGTCGGGTTCCTTGAGCACCAGGCCGACCGGTATCAGCACCAGGACCGCCGGCACGATCAACTGGAGCAGCCTGATTCCGCCCTTGGGCGGCTCCTCCCGCAGATAACGAACCATCACCAGCACCAGGGCAAGCTTGACCACCTCGGAAGGTTCGAGATGGAAGAAGCCCAGCGCAATCCATCGCCGCGCGCCCATGGTCGAATGGCCGACGATCGAGAGCGCGCCCAACAGCGCCAGTGCGACGAAATAGAGCAGGTACGCGTAGGTCGAGAGCGCCCGGTAGTCAATCAGCGCGGCGACCAGCATCACCGCCAGCCCCGCGGCGATCCACATCAACTGCCGGACCACCAGAGGATGGAAACTGCTGTGAGGTCCGCCGTAGGAGGCGCTGAGCACGCTCAGCATCCCGATCCCGAGCACTCCGAGGACGATTGCCACCAACGTCCAGTCGAAGTGGTAGATGATCCGGCGGTCAAGGCCCGCGATCAGGGCCATCTACCTAATCAGGCCCATCTAGGGACGGGCCTCCTCGCTCGCGACCAGCGGGGGCGCGGACGCCTTGGTCATATCGGGAGCCGTTTGTGGCTCCGGCGCAGGATAGAGTCTCGAAGAATTTCTGCATCACGTCATGAACCGGCGGCGCCGCCGCGGCGCCGCCATGACCGCCGTGCTCGATCAGGCACGCGATCGCGATCCGCGGATGGTCCTTGGGCGCGTATGCGATGAACCACGCGTGATCGCGCAGCCGCTCGGGCTGCTTGTCCTCCGCCACGCGAGTGCCTTCCGCCTCCTTCATGACCTGCGCGGTGCCGGTCTTGCCGCATACGGTGATGCCCTTGAGTTGGGCCTTGTGCGCGGTGCCTCCGGGCCCGTTGACCACGTCGCCCATCGCGTCGCGGACGGTCTCGAGAACCTTCGGATCAATGTTGACCCTCGCTTCGATCTCGGGGTCGTACGACTTGGCGACGCCGCCGTCGAGGCCCTCGACCAGCTTGACGATGTGGGGCTTGTAGCGGATGCCGCCGTTGGCGATTTCCGCCACGAGCTGCGCCAACTCGAGCGGCGTTACGTTGACGTAGCCCTGTCCGATCGCGACCGACAGCGTCTCCGCCGGGTACCATCGCTCGTGAAAGCGTTTGCGTTTCCAGGCCGAGGACGGGACCACCCCGCCCTTCTCATTGTCGAGCTGCGATTCCGGTAGGTTGGCCGAAGCCGAGCAGATGCGCCCATTTGGCGAGCTTGTCGATCCCGAGATGGATCCCGACGTTGTAGAAATACACGTCGCATGATTCGACGATCGCGCGATGCAGTGTAAGGCCGCCGTGTCCCTGCTTGCGCCAGCATCGATACTCGCGATGTCCATACCAGATGCCGCCGGGGCAGAAATAGCCGGTGTTGTCCTTGAGCGTGCCCTCTTCCATCGCGGCGATCGTATCGACCAGCTTGAAAGTCGAACCGGGCGGGTAAGTGCCCTGGATCACGCGGTCCTGCAGGGGATGGTCCGGGTCGGCCATCAGCTTCTGCCAGTCCACGCCGCTGATCCCGCTGACGCCGAACATGTTGGGATCGAAGGCCGGATGGCTCGCCATCGCGAGAATCTCGCCGGTGTTGGGATCGAGCGCGACCAGCGCTCCGGCGTGATCGCCAAGGGCCTGCTCGGCGACCTGCTGGAGATCGAGATCGATCGTGAGCACGACGCTCTGGCCGGGACGGTCGGGATTCTCCTTAAGCAGGCGCAGGCGCCGCCCGACCGCGTCAACTTCGATCTCCTGGCCGCCGCTGGCGCCGCGCAAATAAGGCTCCCATCCGCGCTCCAGCCCGAATTTCCCGATCTCGTCGCCCATGTGATAGCCGGCCATCTTGCGCAAATCCTGCCCGGTGGTCTCGCCAACGTAGCCGAGCACATGGGCCGCGAGGCTGCCGTAGAGATAATGGCGCCGCGGAGTAACTTGCAGGCTCACGCCCGGAAGCTCGAGCTGATGGGTTTCCAGCGCGACGACTTGCGGCCACGTAAGCCGTTCGCCGACGGTGATCGGATCGTAGGCCGGACGCCCGTCATCTTCGGCCTGCGCGATCTTGTTGGCAACATGATCGCCACCGAACAGCGTTTCGAGCCGCTCGATCGTGGCGGAGAGATCTTTGACGTCTTCGGGGACGATCACCGCGTCGAAGGTCGGATGGGTATCGACCAGCGGGCGATGGCGCCGGTCGAAAACGATTCCGCGCGGCGCCGGCACTCGCAGAGTGCGAATCCGGTTGCGATCGGCCAGCTCGGTCATCTCCTGGCTCTTGATCACCTGCAGGTAGTAGAGGCGCGCCGTCAACACTGACAGCGCCGCCATCATCAGCGCGAACAGCGCGATGAGACGGGGTTCAAGCTTCGGTGCGGCTTTGCTTTTGCGGCGACGGAGAAACCCAAGCAAGGTGCAGGCCTCTGCGTATCAGTTTACTCGCGGGGGTTTCGGAGAGGCAATCCGAGCGCCGATTTGGCAATGGCGATGGCCCAGGCCTCGTGGGCAAATTGCTCGTGGACCGTGGACCCGGTTCTGCGCGCAAGATGACCGGCGGGACGCCGGTCCTACTTCGGAAGGGAAACGGCACGACGGCCAAGGCGCAAAACCGCAGCACGACTTGGCCCTTGACCTGTACGGTGTAACCGTACATATTATACCCGTGACGCAAGAACATGCGGCTTGTCCGTTTTCGCCATAAGGGGCTTCGGCAGCTCTATGAGGACGGCAACGTCAAAGGAGTGCCGCCTGCGATGGCCGACAAGCTGCGCAAGCTCCTGTTCGCCCTGGAGACCGCCCCCGATCTGGACCAGGTCAGCCGGTTTCCCGGATGGAAGCTGCACCCGCTCAAAGGTGACCTGAAAGGATTCTGGAGCCTCACGGTTACGGGAAACTGGCGCTTGATTTTTCGCTATGACGAAGAGACGAACGTCGCCGGCGACATCGACTTGATCGACTACCATTAAGGAGCCCCGCAATGCCCATGAAGAACCCGCCCCATCCCGGTGACCTGATAAGAACCGAGGTCATCGAGGCCCTCGGCCTCAGTGTGTCGAAGGCGTCGGAGATTTTGGGAGTTCGGCGGGCCACGCTCTCGGACCTTCTCCACGGCAAGGCCGCGCTCACAGCGGAGATGGCCTTGCGGATCGAGAAGGCTTTCGGCCCCGATATGAACCATCTTCTCCGTATGCAGCTTGCTTACGACGTGGCGAAGGTGCGGGAGCATTCCAGGGACATCGCTGTGAAGCGCTACGTCCCCGCCTGAGGGGCGCATTTACTCGCGGGGGTTTCGGAGAGGCAATCCGAGCGCCGACTTGCCCGATCTTAGAAGCCAGAAAACCGGCGGCGCGAGCGATGCCGTAATCAACGCCTGGAGCAGCATCCGCCGGCCCGCCGCGCCCTCGATCTGGCTCCAGGTCGTCGGATTCGACGCCAGCACGAATGCGCCCAGAGCGTTGATCAGCGTGCCGGCGAATACCGTAATCGCGCCGACCAGATTGCTGGTCGCGAGCAGCCGCCCCGAAAGTTCATACGACACCAGGAAGACCAGCGTCACCGTGAACGCATTCAGGCCGACCTGTGAACCCGAAAGAGCGTCAGTCGCGTAGCCCATCGCGAACGCCATCAGGGCCGCCGACGCGCTAGGATGCCTGAGCCCCAGGTCTACCGACAGGATGATAACCAGATGAGGCACGAGACCTCGAATCGGGAACCAAAGGGGCAGGATGGTCTGAATCGCCAGGGCGGCGAAGGTGGCCAGGGCAAACAGGGCTAACAGGCGCACGGGCGCATCAGCTCTGCGGCGGCTCGGTGACCTTCGGTGGCTGCCGGGTAAACACCAGCACGCGGTCCAGGTGCCTGAAATTTACCGCCGCGCTCACGTTGACATTTAGGAACAGTCCCGGACCTTCGCGACGCACCGAGATCACGTAGCCCACCAGCATGCCGTGCGGGAAGATCCCGTCCAGACCCGAGGTTACGATCGGGTCGCCGGGCTTCAGATCGTCTGAGCGGTCAACATATTTCATGATCAAGCCGTCGTCCGGCGTCCCGGCGACGATCCCTCTGGCCTGCGTGCGCTGGTCGAACGCGTCGAGCGCGGAATTATGATCGTCGATCAGCAGCACGCGTGACGCATGGGGACTGGCGGCGATTATCTTGCCTACGGCGCCCTCATGGGCAATCACCGCCATCCCGGGCTTGAGTCCGGAGCCGGCGCCGCAGTCGATAATCAGCGTGCGTGAAAGCCCGGTCGCATCGCTGCCGATAACCTCGGCCGCGACCGTGTCGAGCTCGAGCTTGTCGCGGGCCGCGTTCTTCAGAGCGAGCAGCTCGGTGAGGTGCTGGTTTTCCGTCCTGAGCTCGCCGGACTGGGCGAGCTCGGCGTTGAGCTGGGCGATTTGCTCCTTGAGCGTTTGATTCTCGCGCTGAACGCCGACCAGATCGACGTAGCCGCGAAAGAGATGAATCGCGCCGTCCACCAGGCGCGCGCTGCCGAGCTGGACGGGCCGCAAGGCCTCCATCACGAAAGCTTGAGGAATGGCCGCGCGATCCCATGGATGAACGCCGATAGAGACCAGATGGAGAGACAGCAACAGCAACGCGCCGCCGGTCAGCACGATGCGATTGCGCCACAGAAAGGAGCTTTTCACTCGCCTGTGATCCTAGGCGTGAAGCTCTGTTATTGCCGCGCGGGCCTGCCCGATCAGTTCGAACCGTCACATCGCGGAGCAGCGACAACTCGTCGAGCACCTTACCTGCGCCCATCACCACCGCCGTCAGCGGGTCGTCGGCGAGCGTCACCGGCAGACCCGTCTCCTCGCGCAGCAGCACGTCGAGATTGCGAAGCAGCGCGCCGCCGCCGGCGAGCACGATTCCCTTGTCGACGATATCCGAGGCCAATTCGGGCGGCGTGCGTTCGAGCGCGATTCGCACCGACTCGACCACCTGATGCACCGGCTCCATCAGCGCCTCGCGGATCTCCTCGTCGGTGATCTCGATGGTCTTGGGAACGCCCGCCACCAGATCGCGCCCCTTGATCTCCATGGTCTGGATCTCGTCGCCGGGGTAAGCCGACCCGATCGTGATCTTGATCAGCTCGGCGGTGCGCTCGCCGATCAGCAGATTGTACTTGCGCTTGATGTGCTGGATGATCGCCTCGTCCATCTTGTCGCCGGCCACCCTGACCGAGCGCGAGAAGACCACGCCCGCCAGCGAGATGACCGCGACTTCGGTGGTGCCGCCGCCGATATCGACGATCATGTTGCCGGTCGGCTCGGTAATCGGCAGGCCGGCGCCGATCGCGGCCGCCATCGGCTCCTCGATCAGGTAGACCTCGCGCGCGCCGGCCGATTCGGCCGATTCGCGCACCGCCCGTTTCTCGACCGCGGTGATCCCGAACGGCACGCAAATCACGATTCGCGGCCGGACCAGCGTCTTGCGGTTGTGAATCTTCTGGATGAAGTAGCGGAGCATGTTCTCGGTAATCTCGAAGTCGGCGATCACGCCGTCCTTGAGCGGGCGAATCGCGACGATCGAGCCGGGCGTCCGCCCCAGCATCTTCTTGGCCTCGGCGCCGACCGCGAGCACGCGCCGCGAGCCGCGCGAGTCTTTCTGCACCGCGACCACTGAGGGTTCGTTGCACACGATACCCTCGCCCTTGACGTAGATCAGGGTATTGGCGGTGCCGAGATCGATCGCCAGATCGTTGGAAAACCAACCGAAAATTGAATTGAGTACCACTGAAATTCAGGCCCCCGCCTGCCGCCTGCCGCTCGGGCCGCCAAAGCTGCGAACCACGCTAAACTGCTACCTTCGCACCGCCTGCCGGGCGCTCCGGCAGCCCAAAACCGGCCAAAATTGTCACTCGGTCGGAACTGCATCGCCAAAGCTAACAGAGAAAGATCGGGGCGGCAAGGCGCGAACCAATTTGCGCGTGGAAAACGACCGGCTGTATTATAGCTTGCGATGTTGAACGCATTTCGCAAGCACGCCTACTCATGGATGGTCAGGATCGTCTTGGGTCTGATCGTCGTCGTGTTCGCTTTCTGGGGAATCGGCACCGGCCTTTTCAACCAGGTCCATCCGCTGGCCTCGGTTGACGGCCAGAGGATCCTGACCGACGAAGTTGACCGGGAAGCCGATCAGATGAGGCGCAGCCTCCAGAGGATGTACGGCGGCAACGCCGCCGAAGCGCTCAAGGGCATGAACCTTCGCCAGGCGGCGCTCGGGCAGTTGATCGAGGCCCGGCTGCTCCAGCGCGAGGCGCGCCGCATCGGGCTCGAGGTCAGCGACGCCGATCTCCAGGGCAGGATCGCGTCCAGCAAGGGCTTCCAGGTCAACGGGCAGTTCGACTTCGATACCTACCAGGCCGTGCTGCGCGAAAACGATCTTTCGCCGGCTGACTTCGAGCAACAGGAGCGCCAGGCGATGACCGACGACTTGCTGCACGGGATGGTCGCGCAGGGCGTGCAACTCAGCGACGGAGAAGCGCGGCTCGATTTCGACCAGCATAACGCGAAGCTGGCGCTCGCCTACGTGGTGATGCCCTACTCGCAGTTCGCGGCCAAAGTGAACCCGACCGACAAGGAGATCGCCGACTACTACAATCGCAACGGCCAAAAGTTCCGCGAACCGGAACGCGTGAAGATTCTTCTGGTCAACTACGAGCCCTCGGCGCTGGCCGAAAAGCTCAACCCGTCGGACCAGGAGATCGAAGACTATTACAACAAGAACAAGGGCACCGAGTTCACCCATCCCTTCCAGGTCCGCGCGCGCCATATTCTGATCACCGTTCCAGCGGGCGCAACCAGCAAGGAAAAGGCCGCCGCGAAGGCCAAGGCCGAGGGAATCCTGCGCCAGGTCAAGGCGCATCCGGGCGATTTCGCGCCGTTGGCCGCAAAATTCTCCGATGATCCCGGGACCAAAGACAACGGCGGCGATCTGGGCTACTTCGGCCGGGGCCAGATGGTGAAGCCGTTCGAGGACGCGGTCTTCAAGCTCAAGCCGGGCCAGGTCACGATGGTCGAGTCGCAGTTCGGTTATCACGTCGTCGAAGCCGAAGACTCGCGGCCGGCGCGCGTCGATACCCTCGCTCAGGCGCGGCCCGAGATTATCGACACGCTGCGAAGAAAGACCGGCGGCGAAATCGCCCGCAAGGCCCTCAATGAGGATCTCGCCGCGGCGCTCCGAGGACAGGACTTGAAGGACCTCGCGCAAAAGCGCGGACTGCAAGCCGTCGAGACGCCATTCTTCGCCGCCGATGAGCCCGTCAAAGGCGCCGAGAAGACTCCGGGACTTGCGCGCGAGGCGTTCAAGCTCCAGGAGGGCGATGCTCGCGCGATCGCGGGCGCGGCAGGCGAGTCATATCTGATCAAGCTGATTAAGCGCGAGCCGTCCCACATACCGCCGCTTGCCGAAATCAGTCCCAAGGTGCGCGAGGCGCTCGTGCAGGAGATGGCTGAGCGGGCCGCGCGCGATTCCGCCGACTCGATCCTGAAGCAGATCAAGACCGCCGACGACTTCAGCACGGTCGCGGCTCGCAACAAGCTCGAAGTCCATAGTACGGGCGAGTTCGGCCGCGCCGAGGGCACGATCCCGGCAGTCGGCCGATTCCCAGAGGCGACCGACGCTGCCGGACTCGTTATCAAGGTTCCCGGCGTGATCGATCGGGTGCTGGAGCACGGGGGCGATTCCTATCTGTTTGAGGTCCTCAGCCGCAGACCCCCCGATAACGACCAATGGAAAAAGGAAGGCCCCGCCTTTACGGATCGGATGCTCGAGGAGCGCCGCGACCAGGCCTGGAGCCGCTTTACGGCGGGCTTGAAGGAACACGCCAGAATCACGGTCAACACCGAATCAGCTCGGGTCGCCAGCCGAGTCCTCGATGTAGGCGCCGATCCAGGATCGGCGCGGCCGCATACCGCGCAAGTCGTATACCGATGAACAACTCCTCGGGCCATGATTCCGACCCGGTTCCCGCGCGTGCGGACACCAGCGAGTTCTTTTTTCCCGGCTCGGGCGTAAGCGCGCTGCTGATCCACGGGCTGACCGGCACGCCTTACGAGATGCGATTCCCCGGCGAGCAGTTGGCGTCCGCAGGCGTGCGCGTGTGCGGAGTGCGGCTGGCCGGACACGCCAGGCGCGCCCGAGGATCTGGCAGGCGCGGATTATAACGACTGGTACCAGAGCGTGGTCGGCGGCTTTGAGCATCTGCGCGGCTTCGCCGAGCCTATCGTGGTGGTGGGACTCTCGCTCGGCGCCGTCCTGGCCGCGCGGCTCGCGCTCGATCAGCGTGAGGGCGTGGCCGCGATCGCGATGCTCTCCTCGGCGCTGTTCCTCGACCGAAAAGCCGCAGCCGTGCTGACCGCGGCGCGAATACTCGGTCCGCTGACGCGCCGCATCTTTCTTAGCGACTCGGGCTCCGATATCCACGACGATGGCGCGCGCAGGATTCATCCGAGCTCGCGCCTGATGCCGCTGAGCGCGCCGATCAACCTGCTCGATCTCGAGCGGATCCTCCGGCCGAGAATCTCCGGGCTGACCCAGCCGGCGCTGATCGTCCACAGCCACAAGGATCACACCTGTCCGTACGATCGCAACGTCGGGTTCCTGATGGGCCAAATCGGGAGCGCGCAGAAGCGGCTGGTGGAGTTGAACGAAAGCTACCACGTGGTCACAGTCAACACGGAAAAGGAGCACGTCGCGGCGGAGCTGGTCCAGTTCGTCGAGCGCTTCCGCGCCGACCGTCTCAACCGCACCGATCCTGCCAACCGCGCCGCGGTCTGACTACGATGACCCAAACCTCGCATCGGTGTCGAGGGCGCTTGGCGCCCGGCGATCTCAATATGGCTGTATGTCCGAACTCCCCGCTGGTGTCATTCTCGCGCGTCTTTTTTGCCCGGCGCGCGAAGAATCCTGATCTCCGAATCCGGGATTCCTCGCGCACGGCAGCCACGCGCGCGGGAATGACAATCGCAAAAATCCCTTTGCAGCCACGTCAAAAATGACCCGCTATCTGTCGCCCGGAGACTTCCCTGCTCGCGATGGCTTCGCTAGTGTCTCTGCATTCGGTCCCTGCTCCGGGACCGATGCACGCCGGGCCACCCTAGCTCAGTTGGTAGAGCAGCTGATTCGTAATCAGCAGGTCGTCGGTTCGAATCCGACGGGTGGCTCCAATAAAATCAGGGGGATATGGCTTGGGGAGGAGCCCGTCGCCCGCCAGCATTGACCGCGACACCCGCTCGGTGAGACTGTATCGCCCGCAGGACTGCTCTCTCAGGGGGAGAATGCGCCAGTGCAACAATTGCGGGGGAAATTTTGGATTCGGCCCTTCGCCGCTCTGCTCGTCGCGACCTTCTCGCTCTCAAGCTGCGCGACGATCATCCATGGCGGCGGCTCGCAGACGATACCGATCACTACGTCACCACCGGGAGCCACGGTCAAAGTTGAAGACCAGGATTTGATCACACCCACAGAAGTCACGCTGGATCGCAATCGCGTCTATCAAGTCACAGCGTCGAAACCCGGCTATCAGACGGTAACGAGGACGATCCATTACAAATTCTCGTGGGTGACGCTCCTCGACCTGGTTTTCATTTTCCCGTGGGTGATTGACATAGTCTCGGGCGGGGCTTTTCAACTAGAGCCCGATTCGCTGAGCATTGTGCTGGTTCCAGAAGTGCCAACGCCCGCGCCGACCCCGGCCCGTTAGAAGCAGAACCGGCGGATGTGGAACCGGCGTGCGATCGAGGTCCGTCGAACCAATTACCGAAGGCCGAACGCCAGAAGCAAACGAACCTATTTGGTCTGTGCTGCATCCGTGCTTGAGCCATGAAGCTCGGACGAATCTACATAGGCGGGAAGATCAGAAGTCTGGCCCACCTTGCCCGCCATTACTTCAAAGAAATAGCGATCGCCCTTGTCCTCGCGCTGGTCGCAGCCGTCGTGCTCGACAAATACGAACACAAGCTCCGCCTCGACGCGATGCGGCGGAATTTGAACGCCGTTGCCGCGTTGTACGCCTACGACGCGAAAGGAAAGGCCATCGGCCAGGGGAGCGGTGTCTTTATCACGCCGACTGGTGTTCTTGTGACCAACTACCACGTCGTTAAGGGCGCCTCGAATATCGTTGCTCAGCTACCTTCTGGGGCCTTCTATACCCTCAGAGGAATTCGCGATATCGACGAAAGGGCGGATGTTGCGATCTTGCAATTCGATGCGCGTGTAACGCCCTCGGTAGATAGGCTCGGCGATTCGACCACACTACAGGTCGGTGACGAAGTATACGCTATCGGGACGCCAGCAACTCTACGTGACACAGTCTCGACGGGTAATGTCAGCAACCCCCTCCAAGAGATAGGTGGACGGCGATTCATTCAGTTTACCGCGCCAATTTCTCCTGGAAGCAGCGGCGGCGGCCTGTTCAACACAGATGGCGAAGTAGTCGGTATTACCGCAGAAATATACAACATCTCTTCGGGACCACAAGTCGGCGAGGCGCAGAACTTGAACCTCGCGGTGCCGATTAATGACCTCAAAGGCGTGCTCGGCGGCGGAGTCAATGCGCTCGTCGAGGAAAGCCCTGCGTATTACTACTCGCTCGGAAATCTTGCGGACAACAAGAAGCAATGGGACAGGGCCATCAAATACTATCAAAAATCGCTAGCCATAGATGACAAATACGTCGATTCCTATCTCGGCCTTGGGGGCGATTACTATGAGAAGGGCCAGTTCGACCTAGAAGTCGCTAACTATCTGCGAGCAACCTTGTTGGAGCCTCAAAATGAGCAGGCTCTCTACTATTTGGGGACCGCCTATGAAGACACCGGTCAGTACGCTCAGGCAGTCGCTGCATATAAAGAAGCCTTGGCTGTAGATCCACACTTCAAAGACGCTCTGCACGACCTGTCAATTGTTTATTTAGTTGAAGGGAACGCCGCTGGAGCTAGGAGTCTATTGCCAGAGCTCATGGAAGCAGATGCGGGATGGGGAAGGGAACTAGAGGTACTTTTGCGAAGAACAAGGTAGTCGGCGAGCGTCTTGCAGCCTCCTAAGCAGAAGGGGCCTCCCGGGGGGCGCGCTTATGGTCTAGCTGACGAGACCAGTGTCGAGAAGTTGATAGCCCATCGCCGACGACGGAGACGTCAAAAATGTCAGCAAGGCTGCGATTGTGCTTAGAGGTCAAAGAGCACGCCTCGGCGATCAATTTTGCGCGGTCGATAGGCGCGAGCCGCATCAATTCTGAGGCGGTCATTTTTTCACCCATCAGACAAAACGCCTGGCCCTCGTCTATTCGGTTGCCATCAACCGGCAGACCGAACAAGCTCGAGAACGCGTCTTCGAGAGCCTTGCTAGGCATCAGCAGTTCGGCAGCAAACAGATCGGCTTCCCGCTCGCGGGGGGGCCTGAAGGGGCTCCGGATCGCGGCTTCTGTCATTGGATTTTCGCGCAAGTTGTCTGCGCCGCGATGCAGAACGAAATGGCCGATCTCATGCGCCCCTGTGAACCGTTTGACTTGGGGCGGCAGTCTGCTGGCGACCACTATCTTCTTTTCGGCCCGATTTAACTGGCCGGCAACGTCAATCCTGTTCCAATTCGGAGCAGGCACGGACCCAATTTCGTACGGCTCCTCGAAAACAAGACCGAGCACATCCGTCGCGATCACGCGCGGCTCGATTGGCAACACCGCAAAGGCTGTCAGCGGTTTGCCCGCGCGTGATTGCGCGCGCCGCCAATACTCGATCACCAATTTGCGAGCCTCTTGCCGGATCATCTCCTGCCGGTGGGCATTTATGTCTCGCGCCGCGCTTTTCCTCGTTGCCTTCATAAAGTGCCGGACGAAGTATATCGGACATGCTGCAATCGATTCAGCGAGCAGCGAGAATAGGAGCACATTCAGGGAGCGATTTGGGATCGAAAACCGCGCCGCGTGTTAAACGGGCCTGTCCCCCGGAAACCTCATCCAAGTGAAAAGCACGGGCTGATCGGCTATTGTCGCGCGCGAATCCGACGGGTGGCCTGACCACGCTGCACGCGCCCTGCCTGGCGGCCGTCCAAAGAATATTCGCTGGTCTGGAATCGTCGCGGCAGTGATAATCGCCTGGAGCCTAAGTGAACGCCCCCTCGTTCTGAAACCTGACCACGGCCGCGCTGACCCAGGCGCTTGGCAGCGGTACCGCCGGCTTCGCGACTGGCGAGGCCAACCGGCGCCTGTCGGTTTACGGTCCGAATGACGCCGGCGCGCCGAAGCGCCTGAGCGGAGCGACCCTTCATTAATGATTCGTTCACATCTCAACTGAGGGCACTTCACAGCAGGTTCGCACAGGCACCGGAGTTCCGTAATCACCCGTTCACGTTAAATCTGCATACTCCATCGATCAAATTCGCTGGGACATCGATCCCGGGACATCCTAAGGAGGAGCTAGAGATGCAGGTTCACAAGCTGCTTGCACGCCTATCGGGTGCGCTGGCGGTCACATTGATCGCGGGGGGGAGTGCGATGGCAGCATCGCCAACAACTCCTATCGAGCATGTGGTCGTGATTTTCCAGGAAAACGTATCATTCGATCACTATTTCGCAACCTACCCGGTTGCGAAGAACACCGACGGGTCAACTTTCACTGCGAAGCCGGGAACCCCGACCGTCAACGGTCTCACCCCCGCGCTGTTGAACAGCAATCCGAATTTCAACGGAACCTTCGGAAATCCCTTCCGCCTCTCGTTTTCGCAAGCTGCCACCTGCGATCAGGACCATAACTATATGGCCGAGCAGCAAGCCTTCGACAACGGCTTGATGGACATGTTTCCCGCGTTCACTAACGTAGGAGATTGCACGCCTCTTTCGCTGGACGCGAATCATCCAAACGATCTGGTAATGGGCTACTACGACGGCAATACCACCACCGCGCTCTGGAACTACGCGCAGAATTTCGCGATGAACGACAATTCTTACGGAACCACGTTCGGGCCCTCGGCTCCGGGAGCGGTCAACCTGATCTCGGGTGATACTGGCGGCGCGGTGCAGGACACTGCCGCGAGCGAAGGTGTCGATGTAACCGACGGATCGCTAACCGACGATGCGCAGCCTACCGGTGATATGTGCACGAGCCGCGACAGCGCTCATCTGACCGGAAGCAACATCGGGAACCTCCTTAACAACGCCAACCTGACCTGGGGATGGTTCGAGGGCGGCTTCGACCTGACCATCACGAATCCGAACGGCACCACTGGTTGCGCGCGGACCCATACCTCGCTTACCGGCGCGTTTCCCGCGAAGGTCAACTACATTCCGCATCACCAGCCGTTTCAGTTCTACACGAGCACGGCGAACCGCACTCACCAACGACCCACGAGCGTGAGCGCGATCGGCGCCACCGATGCCGCCAACCATCAATACGATAGCCACGACTTTTTCGACGCGCTGGCGGCCGGCAATCTTCCCAACGTGGTATTTCTCAAAGCTCCTGGTTATCAGGATGGTCACGCCGGCTATTCCTCGCCGGTTGACGAGCAGGTGTTCATGGCCGATACCATCAATCAGATCGAGAAATCGAAATTCTGGAATAGCACCGCGGTGATCATCGAATATGATGACTCAGACGGATGGTACGATCATCAAATGGGCCCAATCATCATCCACTCGCAGGCCAACGGCGCGGGCGGACAACAGGCCGACGCCCTGAGCGGAACCAGTTCGTGCGGCAGTTCGACCAATGGCCTGCAAGCGCAGGGACGATGCGGCTACGGCCCGCGGCTTCCGTTCCTCGTAATTTCGCCTTGGGCCAGGACCAACTTCGTCGATCACACGGTGACCGATCAAAGCTCAGCGATTGCGTTCATCGAGCAGAACTGGGGCTTGCCCTTCGTTACCCCTGCGGCTAGCGGCGATCCCGGCTCTTACGACCAATACGCGGGACCGATCACCAACATGTTCGACTTCACGCAGAAAAAGGCCGCGGTCAGCAAACACAAAATCTTTATCGATCCAACTACCGGCGACGTGCTCAAGAAGGCGCCCAAGACCAACGGCGGCGACGAACCCTAACAGATCGCTCGCAACGGGCTAACTGACATCGAGAGGGGCGCGCGAGGCTATACCTCGCGCGCCCACATTTTTTCTGCGACCAGAGGAGTCACGCTCTCGATCTTTGGCCGCGACTACCTGGAACACCTCGAAACGCCGCGACCACCAAAGGCCGTTACCTCTATAGGCTTTTCCCGCAGCGGCCAGCGCATGCGCCCTGCCTGGCGGCGGTCCAAAGAATATTCGCTGGTCTGGAATCGTCGCGGCAGCGATAATCGCCTGGAGCCTAAGTGAACGCCCCCTCGTTCTGGAACCAGACCACGGCCGCGATGACCCAGGCGCTTGGCAGCGGTGCCGCCGGCTTCGCGACTGGCGAGGCCAATCGGCGCGGTCGGTTTACGGTCCGGATGACACTGGCGCGCCGAAGCGCTGCCCGCGCCTCGTCGCGCTTTCATGGACTTCGTTCAGGAGATGCCTGCCCAAAACGCCATGGACGCCTTGCAACATGGACTTTGCCTATGAATGGCGCGATAGTGGCAAGCAGACCATAGAGACCTTAATGGTCGAGACGCGGGAGAACCGTCGTGTTGATCCAGGAACTGACTAGGCAGGCGTGTCTGGATTTCCTGTCCCGTACCCATCTGGGTAGATTAGCGTGCGCCCAGGGGAATCAACCTTATGTCGTGCCATTCTATTTCGCTCACCACAATAATTACCTGTATAGCTTTTCCACGGTTGGGCAAAAGATTGAGTGGATGCGCGCCAACCCGCTGGTCTGTGTCGAAGCGGACGAGGCGATCAGCCCGCACCACTGGGTGAGTGTCATCGTTTTCGGTGAATACGAGGAGCTGCGCGATACGCCCGAGTGGCATAGTGCGCGAGAATTTGCCCACCAACTGCTGGCACAATATGCCCTGTGGTGGGAGCCCGGTTACGCGAGAACGACCCTCCACGGCGCAGAGCGCCCGCTGGTGCCTGTCTTCTACCGCATCTCCATCGTTCAAATCACCGGTCACCGTGCCACCGTTGAGCCACCGGCGCCGGCCGATAAATGCGGTTAGATGCAGAAATTTCTGAGGCGGTCCCTCGCTGACCATACGATTTTGTTTCCAGCGCGCGGCGCCTTGCGGGCGAGAGGCCGCCGGCTCTATGGTTGCCCGGAGGACATATGCGAGATATCGACGGAATCCGCGGGCTCAAGGACCTCTTCGTAAGCGCGGTCAACGGCGGCACCACGACCGTTGAGGAGATGCATGCCGCGATCGCCCGGCGTCCTTTCGAGGCGCTCGAACTCGTCCCGGTGACCCGTATCCCGGCGGCTGCGGTCCGGAAACGTGCCGGGTTGACCTGCTGACTGGCAATCAGCAGGTCACGCAGGCTCCGACGATGATCGCAACGTCAGATTCAAGACGCGTTCGCCGTAACTCGGCCTCGCACGATTCATAGGCGCGCAAACTGCTCAGAACCCAGCGAGCACGAATCTGAGGGCGCGTGCTCGATCACTCACCGGCGAGGTGGCAGCATGGAAAGTAACGGGATTCAACTTGACTTGTCGTTGGACGACTCAATCGGTTCCTCGTCTATTTCGTCGAACCCCGGAGGGAGCGGGGACTCGGGCTCCCCACCGGCGGCGCGGCTTCGCAGGCGCTCGATCAGTCCGGGTTTCATTGAGGTGAGCGCCGGAGGAAGTTCGGCGATCGCGTCGTCATCGAAGCTCAGATTCAGGTACTCTCTAAGGCAAGACTCGCCACGGCTTCGCCTTGCCGAAAGTCACGCTTCCTTTTAATCGGATCACGCGTCGGCTGAAGTGAGAGCCAGATCTTGTGCAGCGCAAAGACCCGGGGATCGGGAACGATGAATCGAACTGGATAACCGTTTTCGGCGATCACGATTTGCGTCATTCGTGGCGCCTCAGCCAGCCACTCCAGACCCTGCAATGGTTCCGCGATAAGGTCCTCTCGACGACCCAGGCTTGCCGCTACTGTTCGATCGGAAAAGGGCGCCCGTATCAGGTTAACCATAAAACCCTTGGCGTTCACGGCCCGAAACGACCGCTGCCTGGCAAGCTTGAAACTTTTGTTGACTCTTTGAATTAGACCCAACAGTCCGACGGTTCGGACCGCCACCTGCGATCTCCAGCTCTGCCTTGCTGTCGAGTAGTGTATCGAGGTCGTTCGTTTGAAGGAGACCGGCTTTGAGCTGCACACCAGCGGCGAGCTCGTAAGCATAGATCGCGTGACTGCCGAGGATGAGCAAATGGGTGCCCAAGAGCCCACTGGAATCGAGCAGCCTTACGATGTCAGCCGCGATTCGCGGGACGCGGTTGACTCCCGCAGCGACACAGAATTTGGCCAGTCTGCTGAGCTCTTCTTCGATGGACTTGAGCTGTCCTCTGAGTTCATTTTTCTTTTCTCTGAATTGGTGAAAAAGCTCCTCGGTTTTGGGGGACCGCGGACCCAGCGACCGTTGGTGACCCATACGGTCCAGCGTCCTTATGAGGTATTGCTTGGCGCCGACGGTTTTCCAATGGAGTCCGCCTCGGAATTCCCGGTGTCCCTGACGAAGGTCGAGGAAGTGCTGGTAGAGCTGGACGGCATCGACTGCTATCCTCCGCTGCTCGGCGCTGAGTTCCTTCACCTTCAAACGCTTTCCTCTCAAAAATCATTATGGCGATGGTTGAAAGGAAAACCAAGGCATTTCAGTGCTTTTTATGTGGCCTTTAACCTTCCCAAAATGGTCTTTCCTTTCAAAGCAGCGAAGACCGTCCTCTGAAAGGAAGGCTCCCTGTTCTGCGACAATCTTCCAGCTAATCGCTGAATAAATCGAATGCACAGAGCGCCCGCTGGTACCGAAGTTGAACCGATTTTTTTCCAGCGCGCGGCACCTTGCGTGCGAGCTGCCGCCGGCTCTATGGTTGCCCGGAGGACATATGCGAAATATCGACGGAATCCGTGGGCTCAAGGACCTCTTCGTAAGCGCGGTCAACGGCGGCACCACGACCGTTGAGGAGATGCATGCCGCGATTGCCCGGCGTCCTTTCGAGGCGCTCGAACTCGTCCCGGTGACCCGTGTCCCGGCGGCTGCGGTCCGGATGCTTCACGACGGAATCGCGGGCGGTGTCTACTGGGGTCTGCGCAGCCTGATGGAGTTGGCCGGGGGTGCGGCCGACTGGGCGCTAACGCCGCTCGAACAGACACCGCCAGCCGAAGCAGAGCCGCTGCCCGCCGCCCTGGACCTCGCCATCAGCGCGCTGAACGGGTTCGTGGGCGACCGTCTGGAACGGAATGGAAACGGCTTGCGGACCCGCATGGAGTTTCGTCATGAGGGTCGAACCGTCGCGCTGGACGCCGAGACTCTCCGCCGTACATACCCCGGCGCCGGCCGCAAGCTCGCGGTGTTCGTTCATGGCCTCGCGGGCAACGAGCAGGTGTGGCGGTTTTACTCGGAAGAACGATACGGCAACCGCGAGACGACCTACGGGTCGCTTCTGGAACAAGACCTCGGCTACACGCCGTTCTATCTCCGCTACAATTCCGGTCTCCACGTTTCAGAAAACGGCGCACTACTGGCCGAGAAAATGGAAGAGCTGGTCAGCGCATGGCCCGTCGCTGTCGAGGAGATCGTTCTCGTCGGCCACAGTATGGGCGGGCTGGTCGCGAGAAGCGCGTGCCATCAGGGCAAGCAGCGCCGAAACGGCTGGGTCGGTTCCGTTCGCCATATCTTCTGCCTCGGCACCCCGCATCTTGGAGCGCCGCTGGAGAAGCTCTCGAACCTGATGGGATGGGCCTTGAACATGTCCGACGTAACGCGGCCGATCGCGAACCTCGTCAACGGCCGCAGCGACGGGATCAAAGACCTGCGCTTTGGCTATCTGGTCGAGGAGGATTGGCGGGGACGAGATGCTGACGCTCTGCTCGCGGACAATCGCCATGACATCCCGTTTCTCGACTCCGCGGCGCACTACTTCGTTGCCGCAACCGTGACGGAAAGCCCGCGCGATCCGCTCGGCTTCATTCTCGGCGACATGCTGGTGAGATTTCCGAGCGCCTTGGGTCACGGCGTGCAGCCGGCCAGACGCGTCTCGTTTCGAGCCGCGAACCAGAGCCACTTGGGGATGACGACCCACCTGCGGCTGCTCAACCATCCTGCGGTCTACGATCAGATCCGATTCTGGCTCAAGCCGGCGACCGCCGCGTTGACGGCGCTCGGCGAAGCTGAGTGACGCTTCGCACGTCGGGGCGACATCGGATGGCTCACGGCCGCATCCCGAGATAGAGCTGCTGCGTCGCTTCCCGCGCGAGCGCGACGGGATCGTCGGAAGAAAAACCCCGGTTCACCAGTTGATGGTTGACCGCCAGCACTGCAAGCCCGTGGACTAATGCCCACGCCCCCAGCGCCAGCTCCCGTGGCGGCGCCGGACGGACTTCGCCGGCCTGCCGACAGTGCTCTATCGCCTCTACCAGCACGTCGAATGCTTCGCCGGCAGCCTGTTCCAGCGGATGAGACGATGCGCGATCGGTCACGCCCGAGTGAAACATGGCGCGGAAGTGTCCCGGATGGCTGGTAGCGAACTCGACGTAAGCCACGCCCAGAATTGCCAGCGCCTGGACGGGTGTGACCGGCGTGCTCCGCGCGACGCGTTCCAGCAGATACGCGCGCAGTTTGCGATAGCCGTCTTCGGCGATTGCACAGTACAGGTCCCTGACAGTGGCGAAATGGCGCTTGGGCGCGGCATGGCTGACGCCGGCACGGCTCGCAGCCTTGCGCAGCGACAACGCTGACGGGCCGCCCTCGGCGACGATCTCCAGTGACGCTTCGAGCAGAGCCTGCCTGAGCCGCCCGTGATGATAACCCTTGCCTGCGCGCCGGAGCCGGGTATCGAG
Organism: uncultured delta proteobacterium; assembly: GCA_963793115.1. Taxonomy (GTDB): domain Bacteria; phylum Desulfobacterota; class Binatia; order Binatales; family Binataceae; genus CAVVMA01. The sequence goes on along the minus strand of CAWBYV010000016.1, from coordinate 300,229 downwards.
TGAGTGAGATATCACGCCTTTCAGTGTGGCGTGGATTGTTGACAACGTCAACATCAAATGTTTACACTGCCAACATAGGCGCTTGCCCGCGAGCCAACGCCGCTGAACATCTCGTTGCGGGCGCGGGCGTAGTCGAGAGAGGTGAGCCATGCCGACTAAAGGTAAAATCGCCGAAGCTTACCGCAGCTATCACGCGAGCGGTGCGTACGACGCGATAGTAATCGGCTCCGGAATTGGTGGACTTGGCGCCGCGGCATTGCTCTCGCGCTACGGCGGAAAACGCGTGCTCATCCTGGAGCGCCATTACACGCCGGGCGGATACACCCACGTGTTCCGCCGCCCGGGCTACGAATGGGACGTTGGCGTGCATTACCTCGGGGATCTCGGGCCCGGGCAAACGATGCGTGCCGTTTTCGACGCGGTCACCGACGGCAGCCTGAAGTGGAACTCGCTTGGCGAGGTCTACGACCGCATCGTAATCGGCGATCAGGTGTACGAATTGCATGCCGGCGCCAACAACCTGCGCCGCGACCTCAAGGCCTATTTCCCGAATGAGACGGTCGCGATCGATCGCTACTTCGCCCTCGTTAGTGAACTTGTGTCGGCATCGGGCAAGTACTTCACGGCTAAGGCGCTGCCGAACGCGATCGCGGCGATTGCGGGCCCGCTCATGCGCCGCTCCTTTATGCGCCTTGCCGCAAGGACGACGCGCTCGGTGCTCGAAGATCTCACGCACGATCAGAAGCTGATCGCCGTGCTCACCGGACAGTGGGGTAATTTCGGCCTCCCGCCAGCCGAGAGCAGCTTCGCGATCCACGCGCTGGTCGCCAACCATTACTTTGACGGCGCGTACTATCCGGTCGGCGGAGCGAGCCGGATCGCCCAGGCCATCGCACCCGTGATCGAGGCGACCGGCGGCAAAATACTTATCAACGCCGAGGTGACGGAGATCGTGATCAAGAATGGCCGTGCGGTGGGCGTGCAAATGGCCGACGGTGCGATAATCGGGGCGCCGATCGTGATCAGCGATGCGGGGGTAATGAACACGATGGAGCGTCTTCTCCCGCATGACGTGGATGAGCGCCGTCACGCGATGCCGAATCCACGCGCGCTGCGGCGTTCGATCGCGTATCTGTGCCTCTATATCGGCTTGCGCAACACCGCCGAGGAACTTGGGCTACCGAAAGGAAATTTTTGGGTCTATCCGGACGAACGGCATGAGCAGACGTTCGCTAACGCGCTCGCAGACGGAGACGGCCCGATGCCCCCGGTTTTCATCTCGTTCCCCTCGGCCAAGGATCCCGATTTCATCCGGCGCCATCCGGGGCGCTCGACGATCGAGGTGCTTACGCTGGCGCGCTGGGACACCTTCGCACGATGGGCCGATACGCGATGGAAGAAGCGTCCGGGTGACTACGAGGCGCTCAAGGACAAGCTGACCCGGCGGCTGTTGGAGGTGGTGTATCGGCACGTGCCGCAGATTGAGGGCAAGATCGACCTCTGCGAACTATCGACGCCGGTCACGACCCGTCACTTCGCGAACTACGCGTGCGGCGAAACATACGGGTTGGCCCATACTCCCGCTCGTTTCGGCGATCCTCTGCTGCGGCCGCGAACCGCGATCCCGGGCCTGTTCCTCACCGGCCAGGACGTGACAAGCTGCGGCGTCGCCGGAGCGCTTATGGGCGGAGTGCTTTGCGCGTCGGCGATACTCCAACGCGACCTGATGAGCCGGATCGGGCGGAAGTCACAGACCGAGATTCCTTCTGCCGCAGCCCGCGCGAGTGCCTAGCCGTCGCCTTCCGGGCGGCTCTGGGGCACCGACGCCGGTGTTCGACTACCTATGCCGCGGGCAATAACAAGGCACCGAAACCCGTCGGCCTTATCGCGTGGCCGACAGAATCGAGACCTTCGCCGGGAGTCGGATCGCTTCGAGGCGCTGGTTACTGAGCTGTCCGGGGCCTTCGTTCGAGCCACCATCGGGTCGATCGACCAGGAAATCGAGCGGTGGCTTAAACGCATCGTTCTCACCCTGGGTTTGGATCGCAGTACGGTCTTCCAGGTTGGACCCGACGGCAAGGTCAATGTCAGCCATCAGTGGGCACGTCCGGGTCTCCCACGGACACCGGGGTTCCCTAATGTCCATGACGTTGCCCCATTGGCTACAGCCAAGGTCCTGTCAGGGCAAATATTCCAGTTCTCGAGGCTTGACGAGTTGCCGCCTGAGGCCGCCCGAGACCGCGAGACTTACCGCAGAACCGGGAACAAATCCAATCTTACCGTGCCAGTCAGAGTCGGCGAGACCGTCGTGGGCGGCGTAGCCTTCGGGACGCTTCGCCACGAACGCTCGTGGCCATCCAAAGTTGTGCGGCGCCTCGAACTGATAGCGCAAATTTTCGGGTTCGCCCTCGAGCGAAAAAAGACGATCGCCGAGGCTTTGCTCCTGCGACGGGAACTGACCCGCGCATCACGAGTCGCTGCGATGGGCGAACTGGCTGCTTCACTGGCCCACGAACTCAACCCGCCTCTGACCGCGATCCGCGACAACGCACGGACCGCACAACGTCTTCTTGCGCCTGAAAAGCCCGATCCCGGAGCGGTCAAAGAAGCGCTTCAGGATATTATTCAGAACCACAGCCGGGCCGCGAAAATGATTCGTAGCGTGCTGCTCTTGTTCAGACACGCGAGACGGGCGAAGGCGACGCCCGGACTCGGCGAGCAGCTCTACAGCTTGGAGCGCATTCTGAAAGCGGATGCTGCGATAAGGAACGTCGCACTGGAATTCGAAGATGAGGCCCTGCTTGCCTCGACCAGCCGGGTCGCGGAACGAACTCGCGAATTGCGGGTCGCGCAGAAGGACCTGGCGCATCTCAAGCGGCTCCATGGATCGCTAACACCGCGCGAACGTCAGGTGTTCGCACTTGTGGCAGCAGGTCTGCCCAGCAGAGAGGTTGGGAACGAGCTGGGCATCGCGGAAAAAACCATCAAGGTTCATCGAGGCCGCGTGATGGAGAAGATGAACGCGGAGTCGCTGGCTGACCTGGTCCGGATGGCCATTCGTCTCGGAGTCTGATCCACGGAGAGTGATTCTTCGATCGCCTTGGCCAGACTCTTCCTGCTGCTTGGTGCCCCATAATCCGCAGCGAATTGCATATAGGACCAAAGTCCTAGGACCGGAGCCCAACTTTCAAGCCTGCGAATTGTCTCTCATTATTGTCTACGCACGTGACGGGATTGCCGCGCGGGAGGCGTAATTTCTTGGCGCTGGCGGGCTGGGCTTTGCCCCCCTTGGTCTGGCTCGCCAGGCGCCTTTGATCCAACGTCGAATCGGCCGCTTTCAGAATTCGCCTGGTCTTTTCGTCCGGCGGTGAGCGTCTCGCGTAGATGGGGACCGCACACCTCGATGGGGACAGAATGATATTTTGCGAATGCTGCGCACGAATGCCACCCGAGGTGGAGATCGAATCGGAAACGCTGGAAGAGCCTAAAACCGGGAGAACCTGCCGCGTCAGCCTCTGCCGGGAGTGCAGTCGCAAGGCGCACGATGCCGATTCAGAGACTTGGCAAAAGCTACAGCCCTTTCTCGCTCGTTAGCTATCTCTCCGCTTACACCGCGAGGCCTGAGCGCAGCAGCTCCTCGGCGATGATGATGCGCCGGACCTCGCTCGTGCCCGCACCAATCTCCATCAGCTTGCAACCGCGATAGAGGCGGTTCACCTCCATCTCCCACATGAAGCCGCTGCCGCCGTGAATCTGCACGGCGTCGGCTGCCACGCGCGAAGTCGCCTCCGCGCAGTAGAGAATGGACGCCGCCGTGAGTTGATGGACACCGCCGCGTCCGCCGCCGCCGATCTTAAGCTCGTTCACCGCCGCGAGCGCCTTGTAAGCCAGCAGCCTCATCGACTCGATCGCGGTGTACATGTCAGCGAGCTTGGCCTGGATGATTTGGAACTCGCCGATCGGACGGCCGAACTGCCGGCGTTGCCGTGCATGATCGATCGCAAGCTGCAGGCATCGTTCAGCGACCCCGATCGACAAGGTCGCGCCCACCGCGCGCTCAAGGTCGAGGCCGCTCATAACGACCGCGACGCCGGCGTTTTCCTCACCTACGCGGTTCGCGACCGGAACCCGGCAGTCGTCGAAGACCAGCTCCGCGGTCGGGCTGCCGCGGAAGCCCATCTTGATCAGCTTCTGCGCTACCGAAAAGCCCGGCGCGCTCTTCTCGACGAGGAACGCGCTGATGCCCTTGGGGCCAAGCTCCGGCGAGGTCTTCGCGTACACGAGCAGCACATCGGCGATCGAGCCGTTGGTGATGAATAGCTTGCGGCCGTTCAGGACGTAATGATCGCCGTCGCGCCGCGCCGTCGTGCGCATGCCGCCGAGTGCGTCGGAGCCGGCGCCGGGCTCAGTGAGGCCGAGCGCGCCGACCAGCGTCCCGTCGGCGAGACCCGGCAAGTAGCGTTTCTTCTGTTCCGGACTCGCGTTGCGCTGGATATTGTTCACGCAGAGATTCTCGTGGGCGAGCCACGAGAGCGCGACGGCCTGATTCCAGCGCGCAAAGGCCTGGCCCACCAGCGCCGACGAAAAAACGTCGAGTCCGGGTCCGCCTTCCGACTCCGGGATCGTGAGGCCGAGGTAGCCGGCCGCGCCGAGGCGGCGGAAGAGTCCTTCCGGCCACCACTCGTCGTCGTCCATCTTCTTCGCGAGTGGCGCCAGCTCTTTGCGCGCGAACTCGTCGGCAAGGGCCATCGTCTGGCGCTGATCCTCGGTCAATTCGTAAGGATTTGGAGCGGGCGCGATGCGGGCCATAGGGCCTCCTGGGATGGAATGTGAGTATCATTTGCCGGAGACTCGGTCCGAAACAAGGACCTCGCAGCGTTCATAATGGCCGGGTTTGGAGCCGGATGGCCGGCAGGGACGCCGAAGTCGTCTGATACCTCACCCCTGGCCCCTCTCCGAAACGGAGAGGGGAACTGGGCGGCGCCGCTTGCCCCTTCCCGCGTCGGGAAGGGGTCAGGGGTTAGGTTCGCGGATGTCTTCCGCGACCATCGGTTCTCTGTTAAGTGAGCATCACTCACTTAGGCTGCATGGCGCGCCGGCCCGCCGCACGAGGAGTCGAGCCAATGCCGATCTTGCCAACCCGCATCGACCCGCGCTCGGAGACGTTTATTGCCAATCGGCAGGCGATGCTCGAGAAGCTCGACCGCCTCGCGGCGTTGCAGCGCCAGGCGCTGCTCGGCGGCGGAGAGCGTTACGTCGAGCGGCATCGCCGGCGCGGGAAGCTTTTGCCGCGCGAGCGTATCGAGTTGCTACTCGACCGTGATTCGCCGTTCCTCGAGCTGTCACCCTACGCGGCGGCCGAGACCGAGTACGAGGTCGGCGCATCGCTGGTGACCGGGATCGGCGTCGTCTCCGGGACGGAGTGCCTCATTCTCGCCAACGACCCGACCGTGCGCGGCGGCGCGATAAACCCGTACTCGCTCGCCAAGATGTTGCGCGCGTACCAAATCTCGATCGAGAACCGGCTCCCGCTGGTCTACCTGGTCGAGTCAGGCGGCGCGGACCTCCCGCGCCAGGCGGAGATCTTCGTGCCCGGCGGCGCGATGTTCCGTAATCTGACGCGTTCTTCGGGGCGGCGCGTGCCGACGATCGCGCTCGTGTTTGGCAACTCGACGGCCGGCGGCGCCTATCTGCCCGGGCTCTCCGACTACGTGGTGATGGTGCGCAATCGCGCCAAGGTCTTCCTCGGCGGCCCGCCGCTGGTGAAGATGGCGACGGGCGAGGACGCCAATGACGAGGAGCTCGGCGGCGCCGAAATGCACGCCAGCATGTCGGGCCTCGCGGACTACATGGCGCTCGACGAGCCGGACGCCGTGCGGCTTGGCCGGCGCATCGTCGCCCGCCTCGCCTGGCGCAAGCTCGGCCAAGGCCCGAGTGCGGCGCCGCATGAGCCGCGCTACGACACCGACGAGCTGCTCGGCATTCCTTCCGCCGATATGAAGGTGCCGTTCCCGATCCGCGAGGTGATCTCGCGCGTAGTGGACGACTCGGAGTTCGACGAGTTCAAGCCGCTCTACGGCACCGACCTGGTGACGGGATGGGCGCGCATCCACGGCTACGACCTCGGCATCCTCGCCAACGACCAGGGCGTGCTCTTCTCGGAGGAATCGCAGAAGGCGGCCCAGTTCATCCAGCTCGCCAACAAGATCGATCGGCCGCTCCTGTTCGTGCAGAACGTCACGGGCTACATGGTCGGGCGGGAGTACGAGCAGCGCGGCATCATCAAGCACGGATCGATGATGGTGAACGCGGTCTCGAACAGCAGCGTGCCCCACCTGACGCTCCAGGTGGGCGGCTCTTACGGCGCGGGCAACTACGGCATGTCCGGCCGTGCCTACGAACCGCGATTCCTCTTCCTCTGGCCCAATGCGAAGACCGCCGTGATGGGCCCCGAGCAGCTCGCCGGAACGCTCTCGATCGTGGCCCGCGAGGCCGCGGCCGCCGCACGAAGACCTTTCGACGAAGAGGCCGACGCGCAGCGCCGGCGCGCCGTCGAGGACCAGATCGAGCGCGAGTCACTTGCACCTTTCACCAGCGGCCGGCTCTTCGACGACGGAATCATCGACCCGCGCGACAGCCGGACCGTGCTCGGGATAGCGCTCTCCGTCGTGCACTCGAACGAGATCCGGGGCGCGCGCGAGTTCGGCGTCTTCCGGATGTGAGAACGGCATGCGGAAGTTGCTGATCGCCAATCGGGGAGAGATCGCGCGGCGCATCCAGCGCACCGCGCGCGAGATGGGCATCGCGACCGTGGCCGTGTTCTCGGAGCCCGATCGCAACGCGCCCTTCGTGCGTGAGGCGGATGAGGCGGTCGCGCTCGGCGGTGCGTCGCCGGCAGAGTCATACCTGCGCATCGATGCAATCGTGGATGCGGCGCGCCGCACGGGCGCCGATGCGGTGCATCCGGGCTACGGCTTCCTGTCGGAGAACGAGGCGTTCGCCGCCGCGTGCCGCGACGCCGGGCTTACGTTCGTGGGACCTCCGCCCGAGGTTGTCGCGGCTATGGGCTCGAAGCTCGGGGCGAAGCGGCTCATGCAGCGGGCTGGCGTGCCGCAACTCCCGAGCCGCGAGCTTCGCGACGGCGCGCCGGCGGCAGAGCTTGCGCGCCTCGCCGGCGAGCTCGGCCTGCCCGTCGTCGTGAAGGCCTCGGCCGGCGGCGGCGGCCGTGGCATGCGCGTGGTACATAGCGCGGCGGAGCTCGGAGAGGCTGTCGCCTCGGCCCGCCGCGAGGCGCTCTCGGCGTTCGGCGACGATACCGTCTACCTCGAGCGCTACCTCGAAGGCGCGCGCCACATCGAGGTACAGATCTTCGGCGACGTACACGGCCGTGTGATCCATCTCTACGAGCGCGAATGCTCGATCCAGCGGCGGCACCAGAAGATCATCGAGGAATCGCCGAGCCCCGCGTTGACCCCCGGGTTGAGCGAGACCATCCGTGCGGCCGCGGTCGCCGCGGGCGAAGCGATTGGCTACCGTAACGCCGGAACCGTCGAATTCCTGCTCACGCCGGCCGGAGAGTTCTTTTTCCTGGAAGTGAACGCGCGCCTCCAGGTCGAGCACCCCGTGACCGAGTGCGTGACGGGGCTGGACCTCGTGCGGCTCCAGATCGAAGTGGCGCGCGGCGGCGCGCTTCCGGCGCAGGAAGAAGTGCCGCCGATTCGCGGCCACGCTATCGAGGCGCGTCTCTATGCCGAGGACGCGCGATCCGGCTTCGCCCCATCGACGGGCACGTTCCACCGTTTCGCCTTCGCACTGGGATCGGGACTCCACCTCGACTCGGGTATCGAGGACGGCTCGGAGGTGAGCGTCCACTACGACCCGATGCTCGCCAAGGTGATCGCGTGGGCGCCGGCGCGCGCGGAGGCGGCGGCCAAGCTGGCCAACACCCTCGCGCGCGCGCACCTTCATGGCCCGCACACGATTCGCGATCTCCTCGTGCGCATCCTGCGCCACCCCGAGTTCCTGGCGGGCGCAACCGACACGCACTTCCTCCAGCGGCACCCTCCTGAGATCCTCGGCGCGCCGCTCTGCGACGCGGCGGGCGAGCGCCTCCACGCTCTCGCTGCGGCGCTTGCGTTGCAAGCCGCGCGCCGCGCGCGCGGCGGCGCGCTGGCCTCGATCCCGTCCGGCTGGCGCAACGTCCCTTCACAAGACCAGGAGCAGGCCCTTGAGGGAACTTCGGGACGGCTCGACGTGCGCTACCGCTTCGGACGCGAGGGTCTGCGCGCTCAAGTGAACGGCAACGCGCTCGAACCCGTTCGCGTACACGCATTCGGCGAAAGCGAGGTTGACCTCGAAGTCGATGCTGTACGCCATCGCTATGCGGTGCATCAGGTCGGCGAGCGGGTCTTCGTCGACAGCGCGATGGGCGCGAGCGATCTGCGCGAGCTCCCGCGCTTCGCCGAGCCCGAGCTCGAGCTCGCCGCCGGCTCGCTGGTAGCGCCGATGCCGGGCGTGGTCAAACAGATTTACGTCACCGCCGGCGCCCGCGTCGCCAAGGGCGACCTGCTGCTCGTGCTCGAAGCGATGAAGACGGAGACCGCGATCCGGGCGCCGCATGCGGGAAGCGTGACCGAGATCCGCGCGACCGTCGGGATGCAGGTGGCAGCGGGCGCGATTCTCGCCGTAATCGAAGCAGAGACCGCAAGTGCCGAGTAAAGATAGTAGCACGGGCTGGCACGGAGGCCGGATAATCACCGGCGAGACGCCGGCGCTACTTCCAGAAGTAGGACCGGCGTCCCGCCGGTCATCGGCCGGCGTCCGCGCCGGTGGCGACCCTGCCGGCCGTCTGACCTCAAAACCGCGCACTACCATGAAGATCGAGCCAGTAAAGATCGAGGAGGAGACCTTCAATGTCAGACCAGCCGGTGGTCCGCTACGAACTCCGCGACGGCATCAGCACGATCACGATCGATCGCCCGGAGGCGCGCAATGCGCTGAACCGTGCGGTGCGCGAGGGCCTGTGGGCGGCGTTCCGCCGCTTCGTCGATGACGACGACGCGCTGGTCGCGATTCTCACCGCAACCGGTGACAAGGTCTTCTGCGCCGGCGCCGATCTCAAGGAGATGTCGGCGATGCGGCTCGAGGTCCCGCCGCTGGATTTCGTCCCGCAGCTCGGCCGCAATCTCATGACCGACAAGCCCGTGATCGCCGCCGTGAACGGCTTGGCCTACGCCGGCGGCTTCGCCCTCGCGCAGATGTGCGACCTCTGCATCGCCGCTGAGACGGCGAAGTTCGCCATCACGGAGGCGAAGTGGAGCCGCGGCGCGCCGTGGGCCGCGCCACTGCCGTGGATGATTCCGCCCCGCGTGGCGCTCGAACTCTTGCTCACCGCCGAGCCGATCGATGCGCATCGGGCACACGAGAATCGGCCTGGTGAACCGCGTCGTACCACTCGAACGCCTGCAGGAAGACGCGCGCGCCCTCGCGCTACGCATCGCGCAGAACGCGCCGCTCTCCGTGCGGGCGGGCAAGCGGATGGTGTACGCCGCCGCCGAGCGCCTGCGGAGCGAGTCTTTCGACGAGGCCGAGCGCATCTTTGAGCCGGTCTACAAGAGCGCGGACGCGCAAGAAGGACCGCGGGCCTTCCTCGAAAAGCGCGCGCCCGTCTGGAGGAAACGATGAACGTGCGCCGATCGCTCCGGATCGGGAACATCTCCGGCTTCTACGGCGATCGCCTCTCGGCGGCGCGCGAGATGCTCGAGGGCGGCCCCATCGACGTAATCACCGGCGACTACCTCGCTGAGCTCACGATGCTGATCCTCTGGAAGGCCCGCCAGAAAGACCCGGGCGCCGGCTACGCGGTGACGTTTCTGCGCCAGATGGAGGAGGTACTTGGCGCCTGCGTCGATCGCGGCGTGCGGGTGGTCGTAAACGCCGGCGGCCTCAACCCGCGCGGTCTCGCCGAGAAAATCCGGGAGTTGGCAAAGCGCCTCGGCGTCAACGCCCGCGTCGCCCACGTCGAGGGCGACGATCTCCTGCCGCGCCTTGACGAGTTGCGGCGGGCGGGACACACCCTTGCGCATCTCGACGACGGCCGTCCCTTCGAGGCGATGCCGGTGCAGCCGGTGACCGCGAACGCCTACCTCGGCGCGTGGGGCATCGTCGAATGCCTCAAGGCGGGAGCAGACGTGGTGGTGTGTCCGCGCGTGACGGACGCGTCGCTGGTCGTGGGTCCGGCGGCCTGGCATTTCGAGTGGGCGCGCGACGACTGGGACCGGCTTGCGAGCGCCGTGGTCGCGGGGCACGTCCTTGAGTGCGGCGCGCAGGCGACCGGCGGCAACTACGCCTTCTTCAGCGAGGTGCCGGATCTGGACCACCCCGGCTTTCCGATCGCAGAGATGGAAGCGGACGGCTCGTTCGTCGTCACCAAGCACCCCGGTACAGGCGGTCTCGTGTCAATCGGTACCGTTACCGCCCAACTGCTCTACGAACTCGGCGAGCCGTCCTACTTGAATCCAGACGCGATCGCGCGCTTCGACAGCATCCGGCTCGACACGGCCGGCGCCGATCGTGTCCGCGTGTCGGGTGTGCGCGGCGAGCCTGCGCCGAGCGCGCTCAAGGTATGCATCAACTACGCAGGCGGCTACCGCAACACGATGACGCTCGTGCTCACCGGTCTCGACGTGGACGAGAAGGCCGCGGTGCTCAAGCGGGCGATCGTGCGCCGCCTCGGCGGCGCCGAGCGCTTCGGCGTCCTCCACTTCCATCTGGCGCGCACGCAGCATCCGGATCCCGCGACCAACGAGCAGGCGAGCGCCAGCTTCACCGTCACCGTGAAGGACGCCGACGCGAGCAAGGTGGGACGCGCGTTCTCCTCTGCGATCACGGAGTTAGCACTCGCCAGTTATCCCGGCTTCTACTCGATGGACCCGCCCGGCGACGCGAGCGCATACGGCGTCTACTGGCCGACACTCGTGCCGGCGGATGCCGTGGAGCACGTTGCCGTGCTGCCCGACGGCCACAGCGTCCCGATCAAGCCGCTCGCGGTGGCGACACGCTCGCCCGTCAAGGTAACTCCGACTGCTCTGCCGTCGCCGCCGGCCGGCTTGACGCGACGCGCGCCGCTCGGGCGCGTGGCTGGGGCGCGCTCGGGCGACAAGGGCGGCAACGCGAACGTCGGTCTGTGGGTGCGCAGCGACGTTGCCTACGCGTGGCTCGCCGAGTTCCTGAGCATTGAGCGCCTCAAGCAGCTCCTCCCCGAGACGGCGCCACTTGAGGTGCGCCGCTACGAACTCCCCAACTTGCGCGCGCTCAACTTCGTGATCGTCGGCCTGCTCGGCGAGGGCGTAGCCTCGTCGGTGCGCCCCGATCCACAGGCCAAGAGCCTCGGCGAATGGCTGCGCGCGCGGGTGGTTGACGTGCCGGAAGTGCTGCTCGATCCCGCCGCATAGCGCTGAGACCGGAAGAAGGCCGCGGCAGCCTCAGGAGAGAGAGGGCGGAGCCGCATCGGTGATGCACTTGGGAACGTCCGTGGGCTTGCTGACCATCGCGTACTGCCATCGCCCGCAACGTCCATCGGCGTTGACCGCCTTGACCCATCGATGCGCTGCCGCAGCTTTGATCTCCTTGAGTACGTCGTAACCTTTTACCTCCAGAATCAGATGCGTCGGCGGCTCGGTCTTGAGCCTGATGATGAAGTCCGGCACGTAATCGTGATCCTGGCCGTTGTGAAAGTACGGGATGGTAAACCCGAGACCGGAATTTTTTACGAACGCATCGACGAGCTTGTGCGTGTCGATGAAGTAGGCCGCAGATTGCTCCCATTTCGCCGTATCCGCCACGACGTAGTTGAGATGGCTGTGCTCGACTTCCCGAACATCGCGGCTGGTCCAGAAATCGACGTTGGCGGTCGAGCCGTCACCCCGTTTGTCATAGATAGGCAGTTCGGGCTCTTCTCCGCTCGACTTGTCGGGATGAATCGCCGCCAGAAGTGCTTCGATCACCCAGCCGTAGTACGGTGAGATTCCCGCGTCTATCTTTTCGCCGGGCGGAATCGGCTCTACTTTCTCGCGGATGTAGCGATCGACGATCGCGCGAATCTGCGGGAACAGCGCGTGCGCCGGAACGATGCAGTCGGGACGACTGATGTAGTCTTTCGTCAGCGCCGTGGCCATCTCGAACACGAGCTTTTGCATCCGCTGTGCCGCGCGCCACTCCATCAGTCCCGCTGGCACGGTCTTGCCCACAGTGCTGAGCGTGAAGCGGCCCTTGTTGTTCGGAACTCCGGCCTTCATCCCGACCTCGGGCGGGATTTCGAGCGGATTCACACGAACTGGGGGCACGGTGTTCCAGTCGATTGCGATCCGGTTGCGAACCGCCTGCCGGTACCCCTCCACGCGCGGAAATCCGATCGCATAGCGCGTCTTTTCTGGTATCGCATGGACGTGATGCCGCTTCTCGCGCGGGCGCGGCGCGGCAGTCTTGCTCTCCTTGAACGGAATAATCTCGAAGGGAACGCCGAAGACTTCGGCAATCTCCTCGGTTAGCAGTAGCTTGCCGTCCTTCTCGATCGGCTCGTAGCTGGCGCGGCGCAATCCGCGGCCCACCACTTGCTCGCATAGAAGCTGCGACATGAACGGCCGCAACCCGACGATATGAGTGACCGTGTTGCAGTCCCATCCCTCGGTCAGCATTCCGACGCTGACGATGCATCGCACGTCGCGTCCCGGCGGATGCAGCGGGCGTTTGAGCTTGTTAGCCAACTCCTCGAAGCCTTCGGAATAGACCGGCCGCCCCTGGGTGTCGGTCGGCCAGTCGCGCTTGCCGACGGTGTCGAGCGTGAAGCGCATCCACTTGGTTTCGTCGTTCTTCGCGTTCTCCAGGTCATCGCTTTCCGCGACGACCTTGGAATCGACGCGGATCGTGTACTTCACGCCGTCCGTGTTGCGAAAGCCGGCGATATTGGCGGGCGCGATCGAGGCGCTTGGCGGCTTGCCCTCGCCGAGCCACTGGTAGATCACCTTCGCAATCGCGGTGTTCTTGCAGACCACGATGAACACAGGGGGACGTGGGTCCTCGGGCCGGTCGCGCTGCCACTCTGTTAGCTTCTGCTCCCACCGTCCGCCGAGTATCTTGATTGGCGTATCCGCGTATTTCAGGACCGCCTCAGGTTTGGGGCTTTCGCGGGCCGCTCCGCGCTCGCCGGTGGTCAGCTTGTTCAGGACCCATCGCCAGATGTTGAAATAGGGCGGCGGCCGTTCGCCGGTCGTGTCCGTCACGACGAGTTGCGGAATTTTCGTCAGGCCTGACTCGATCGAATCGGTCAGCCCGAAATCGCTGACCGTCCACGGAAAGATGCGATTAGTCGCTTGGCCAACGCGGCCGAGGTAATAGGGTGTCGCGGACAGATCGACGCAGAAGTTGATTCCGCGCAGCTTGTTAATCTTGTCGAGACCGTCGATCCAGACCGTCGCCTCTTTGTAAAAGTCTTCGTCGGCGCCGTTGCCGTTTTCCTCTTCGCTCTCGTCGCCTTCGGGTTGGCGGATGCGGTAAGCGTGATGCGCCTCGTCGTTGAAGACCAGGATATTCTGTTTGCCGCCGACAGCCTTGAGCACATCGTTCACGAGCGCGGTTTCGCTCTTGACGTAACGATACGATCTCACCCGCGCGCGCTTGAGGTTCCCTTGTTCGTCCCGCTCTTCGCTTACGACCTCCAATTGGCCGGTCGCCTTCTGCCGCTCGTACTCCTCGGGCGTGAGATACCGTCTGCCGCGTGCCACGGTCTTCTTTGGCCCGATCGTGATAGTCTCGGCCGTCTCGACGCGCTCGCCCGTTTTGATTACCCGCGCACCCGTACCGCCGACGTTCGGAGCCTGCGGTTCGAAGACGTGCCAGTTCGTGACGATCACTTTGCCCCTGCTCAGGTCGGGCATCAGTTCGGATGGCGCCAGGTCGCGCGTGCGATAGAGGCTCGCGTCGCCGCGCTCAGGGTCGAGTTCGGCGAGACGGTTGCGGATCGTGACGTTGGGACAGACAACCAACACGGTGTCCGAGAACCGCGAATCGCTCTTGTCGTTGACCTTGTTGAGGATGCTCCAGGCGGCGAGCATCGCCATGACCGTGGTTTTGCCCGTCCCGGTCGCCATCTTGCAGGCGTAGCGCCGGAACGCCTTGTAGCCCTTCGCCGTCCCATCTTCGCCCGGCTCGTCGAGCGGGATGCTGATCCCTTGCTTGAAATCCGCGCGCGCCTGGGTCAGAAAAATTATCCCTTCTGCGGCTTCGAGCTGGGCGAAAAAGAGCCGATGCTGCCGGCCTTCACGCCGCCAATAATTCAGCAGGTCGATCGTGGTGCGCGACGCACCGGGATAACCGGACGCGCGCCACTTCTTGATGCCTTCGCGGATCAGGTTGACTCGTTCGAGGGGTTGCCAGACGCCACGCGCCTCATGCTCAGTGTCAGCGGCGGGCGCTTTGGGATCGCGATACCAGTATCCCGCCTCGCGCCTGCCCGGCCGCTTTTCGGGAGCCTCGTCTTCCTCGATATGCCAGTGCTCGCCCGGCTCTTCGTAGGGCGAGTTTAGGATTGGCTCTGGTACTTCGAAGTTGGGCACAGAACCTCACCCCTGGCCCCTCTCCCTTCTGGAGAGGGGAACATTCTGCGCCGTCTCCTTTCTGGAGAGGGGAATTTCTGTTCCCCCTTCCCTTTCAGGGGAAGGGGGCGAGGGGGTTAGGTTCTTTTTCGAGAGCCGGACGGCCTCGTTGCGGATCTTGCGGAGCACTCCTTCGAGGTTGTACATGATCGAGTCGTTTGTCACCCTGAGAGTGTGTACCTCCAACTCAGAAAGCGCCCGGTCACGCTGGGCGTCGTATTCCATCTGCGCCAGGTGAACTACTCCATCGACTTCCACTGCGAGCCTCGCTGACGCGCAGTAGAAGTCCACAACGAACCCGGCGATCACTTGTTGCCGTCTGAAATGAAGACCAGCAAGTGCATTGTTCCGAACCGCATTCCAGAGCATCGCCTCTTGAGGCGTCATCGCCCTGCGCAATTGCCTCGCGAGTTCCGCCTTGTCGGGACTCACTCTCTGATTGCGAGTGATTCGCACTTGACCTCACCCCTGACCCCTCTCCCTTCCGGAGAGGGGAACAAACATTCGAAACCTTTTTCCGTCCCCTTCTCTTTTCTGTCCCCCTTCCCCTTCAGGGGAAGGGGGCGAGGGGGTTAGGTGGTCTCCTTCAAATCCTTCACCACCATCAACTCGTTCCCCCGATCGTCGATTACCTTGACCGCGATCTGGCCGTGCTCGCCCGCCTCGAACGGTGCGCTCTTCGCTCCCGCCAGATGGTCCCAAACGCTTTCCTCGTAGGCGCCGCGCAGCGCCTTCTTGAGGCTGTCCCACGCGCTCGTGCGCGGAAAGAACGCCTGCGATACGTGAAAACAAAGGCCGTTGTAGTCGGTATCGAGAAACCATGCCGGCACGTCGTCGCCTTTGAGTTCGTGCGGCTCCATCGTTGCGGGATCGACAATGTCCACGGCGAGAAGTTCCACTTCGTAACGCGCCGAAGCATCCTTGCCGCCGGACTTGAGTTTGCGCAGCGTCACGTCGGGCATCCCGCATACGCTGAAAATCTGGCTAGAGCGCATGGTCTTGAGCAGGTCCCCCATCGTCAGGTCACGCGTCGCCTCCATGTAAGCCGCAGGGATTCCTACCGTCTCCTCGGCTTTGTCGATAAGCAGCCGGGCGTTCGGCTGGATCGCGAAGCCAATCACATAAAGATAGGTGTAGCCTTTCGCGTGCGCCTCGCGCGCCGCCTCGAAAACACTCTTCTCGCTGACGGCGCCGTTTTCGGGGCCGAACATGATTGCGATTGACCTCTCCCCTGACCCCTCTCCCTTTTGGAGAGGGGAACCGGGGCCATTCCCGTTGTGGACGACTGCCTCGGCTGAGAGCGAAAGCGACTTTGCGGGCGGCCTGATGTTTTTGAGCGTGACCTTCTTGCCGCCGCCGACTTGCAGCACGGGCGACCTGCGCAGCACTTCGAGCATCCGCTCGACGAACGAGCCGTGGTCCTCGGCGCTGCTTGCTCCGACTTCGGCGGTCGTGTCGGCATCGTAGTCAACCGGCGTCGGGATCGTTGCCTCGACGCAGAACGGGCCGGTGACACGCGTGATGCTGCTCGTGACCTCGGGCCGATCGACCAGAACCTCTTCGTCGGCCGGTTCGTCGTTGGCGATCGACTTGAGCGTGACATGCGGGACGATTCCGCCGACTTCTTCGCCCTTGTTGTTCTGCTTGCGCTGGTAAACGAAGCCGCCGGCCGGTCCGCGCGCCTCGTCCTTTAGCTCATAGTAAGGAAACGTCGCGGTGAGCAGACGCTGGCGCGCGAGCGCGAGCGGGACACGACTGGTGTCGATCGTGACCCATCGCCGCCCCCATTGCTCGGCGACATAAGCGGTCGTGCCGCTACCGCACGTTGGGTCCAGTACGAGATCACCAGGGTCGGTGCTCATCAAGAGGCAGCGCTGCAAGACTTTTGTGCCGGTCTGAACGACGTAAAGCTTCTCCGCGAGGAAACTTCCAGTAGTGGTGTCGGTCCAGACGTTCTTCACCGAGCTGTACGGGAAATCCGTGGCGATCCGGACGAAACGCAAAGAGTTCTGAGCGGCGAAGAGCCTGCCGAGCCTCGCGAGCCGGTTCAGCCCTTCCACAGTGGTCTTCCAATTCATCTGCTCGCCCGGGTGATAGATCTTCCCCTGGAACTCAAACGGCACGGTCGTGAACTGGCGGAAGCCTTGGCTTACCAAGTTGTCCGACATGAAAGGCACAGCCTCTTGCGGAAGCGGCGCTTCACCGCTTGCCTCTTTCGCAGACATCATGCGCTTCCGTGCCGTGCCCCCTAGGGTGCCCTCCGAGACGTACCTAAATCGCTCACGGATTTCGCCGCTCGACAGCGGCTCAAAGAGCTGTCGGTATTTCACACGCTCTGAATCGCGGGCATACCAGAGAAGGAAGTCGTTAGTGGCTGGCAAGAGTTCGCTTGTTGCCCCAGTGGTCTTCGCGAAGGCAATTACGGAGCAGAAGTTCTCATCTCCGAAGACCTCCTCCATTACCTCGCGGACGTGGTGCAAGTTCTCGTCGCTGATCTGGACGAAGACGCTGCCGCTCGGCGCCAACAGTTCGCGCGCGAGCAAAAGGCGATCGCGCAGGTAAGTCAGGTACGAATGCAGCCCCAACTCCCAGGTGTCGCGATACGCCTTCACCATCTCGGGCTCGCGCGTCATGTCCTCGTCGTCGTTGTGCGACACGTCGCGCTTGCGGACGAAGGGCTGGAAGTTCGAGCCGAACTTCACGCCGTAGGGCGGGTCGATGTAGATCATCTGCACCTGCCCGCCCAGCCCCTCGTAGTGGAGCAGCGAGTTCATCACGGCCAGCGAGTCGCCCAGCATCATCCGGTTGACCCACTTGTCCTTGTGCTCGTAGGCGCGAAGCACCTGGTCGGCGATCGGGTGCTGCGGATCGGCGAACAGTTGGAGTTCCATCTGCGTGTCGCGCTTGTGACCGCTGAGCGTCTCGATAATCGCCTTGGTCGAGAGCCGCTCGTGGACGAACAGCGGCAGCGTCGGCACGTCGAACGACAGCCGCTCCGCCTTGCCGGCCCAATTCAGGAACGGTTCGCCGAGCCGCTTCAGTTGCTCGACCGCATCGCGCAACCCCGTGACCGACGCACGTTCGCGGCCGTCGGCGCCGACGAATGCGCGGGGCTTCTCGAACGTATTGGGCGGCGGGAGGGCCGAGGCTTCGTCGATCGCCGCGAGAAGCCACTCGGCGAGTTCGCGCGTCGGGTTCTGGCCGTCCCAATCGAGCGCCGGCGAGAGCGACGAATCGTAGCGGTACGTGGCCGGCGGCTTGCGCTTCTTGAACTGCGCCTGCACGCCGATATCAGGCCGGAGAAGGCTCTCCGCTTCGGGGTGCCGATAGGTTTTGGCCTCGGAACGTCCGGTCTTGGCTTTCGCTCGCCCTTTCCGTGTCGCCATACGCCCCCTGAGCGTGCCTAGCAGGGTGTTGAGAAAAGCATGATTGTCGCAATTGAACTCCGCATCGTCTCAACACCCTGCGTAAAAGCTGGCTTCTTTCCTCAACCTTCTCTCCCGCTCTTTTGCGGGGGAGATAAGAGAGGGGGAGCAGGCCGTGATTTGTCAACGGCCTGCTGGGTCGTCGCAGCGGTCGGGCGCACGATAGCATTAGACGCCGGGCATCGCCAAAAGCCTGAAGCTCGCGAAAGCGCGACTACTGATAGCGCCGGAAAGAGTCCCACGTGTCGGTGAGCGGGGGATGCATGCCGTGACACAAGATGATCGGACGCCCGTTCTCATAGGGCATCACATACGGAGCGCCGATCCATCCCGCGACTTCGCTCCGCCGGCAAAGCGCCTGCCATCGGTTTGGGTCGCCATTGACGTGGATGAGCACGCTGCCGTCATAGCCGCGCGGTCCCCATAGAAAATACTGGGCCTGGCCGCACAGAGCAGGCGGCAATCCGTCCGCGCGTCCGTACACATCGATCGCCGCCGCCTCTCCATAGTCTACGGTCATGATCGCAGCGCGGGCGCGCTCGTCAGGCGGCAGCGACCGATAGACCGCCGCGACCTGCTTCTCCATCTGGCGCCATCCCAGCTCGTCGGAAAAGAGCTGCGTGAGCGGCGCGCCGATCGCCGTCAACTCGTCGGCGCGTGGGCGCAGATGAGTCGCGTCGAGGTAGCGAGCCAGCACCGGTGGATCGAGAATCGGCAATATGACCGGCACGATCGGTGCGAACATCGCAGCCGCGGCGCCAAACCACAGCACCCGCAGCCATCGGCCAAGTCCGGAGCAGGCGACTGCGCCAACCGCGAACATGGCCGGGTAAGCCGGCGCGAGATAGTAGTCCTTGCCGTGCGTGCCGATGACGATTGCGGTCGCCGCGACAAATGCGATCGACAGAAAGCGCGCCTCGCGCAGTTTCGCGCTCGTGAACGGTGCGATCGCACCGGCGATCCAGAGCGGAGCCAGCACAAAGTTCATCAACAATATCTGGCCGACCTCGAACCGAATCGGCCCACCCGTCAGGTTCTTCTTCGTGGTCGCGTAGTGGATCATCGAAAAGAAGGGCCAGCCGTGCAGAGCCTGCCAGATGAGACTCGGCGCTCCGATCAGTGTGCAGGCGAGCACGCCGTACCATAGCTGCGGCCATCTGAGGATGCGGCGCGCGCTGGTAAGAACCACGCCGATTCCGAGCGCGATCAGCCAGATGCCCATCCCGTACTTCGCTTCAAGCGCCACGCCGGCGATCACCCCGGCCCATAGCGGTGCGCGCCGATCGCCGTGGATGACGGCGCGGGCGAGCATATAGGCGCAGGCCGTCCACGCGATCGGCTCGAAGGTCGAAGTCGTGAGCACCATGGAGAATCCGATCAGAACCGGCGAGAGCCCGATAGCGACGCCCGCCATCCAGGCGGAGGTCCGGTCGCCGCCAAGCGTTCGCGCCAAAGCAGCCGTCAGCGGAATCAACGCGACCATCGCAACGACACCCGGAAAACGCAGCGCCCAGGTGTGATCGCCGAACAGTTGCGTCGCCGCCGCCAGAATCGCGACCAGCGGCGGCAGATCGACGTAGCCGAAAGCCGGATGGCGCCCGCAGACGATGAAGTAAAGCTCGTTGCGGAAAGTGTCGTAGCGGCCCGCAACCGCGATACAGACCAGTCCCAACAGCGCGGCGAACGACCATACGATCGGGTCTTCTTTCATCGCGGCGCGCGTCGCCGCGAGCAGCGAGGTAGGACTCACCGGGCGCACTTCATCACTCATCGGGCGAACATTATAATGGAACAGCGTGCCGCGTCGCACGGATTTGCCGTCGATTCTTCGGTAGACGACACACCGCGTTCATTCGTAGATTCGCATCATGCTCCAACCGAGTCTGCCCGAGCGCGGCGAGATGATCCGCGCCTACCAGACGCGCGATTCGCATTACGAAGGCGTGTTCTTCACCGCCGTTCGCACCACCGGAATCTTCTGCCGGCCGGTTTGCCCCGCCCGAAAGCCCCGGCCCGAGAACGTTGAGTTCTTCGCCACGGTTCGAGAGGCGCTCGCCGCCGGGTACCGCCCGTGCAAACGATGCCGCCCGCTGAATCCCGCCGGCGACCCGCCGCCATGGCTTGACGCCTTGATTGCCGAGGTCGAGCGCCATCCTGACCGGCGCTGGCACGACTCGGATCTTCGCGAGCGATCGATCGAGCCCGCACGCGTGAGCCGATGGTTCAAGAGCCATCACGGCATGACCTTCCACGGCTACGTGCGGGCGCGGCGTCTGGGCCGCGCACTCGGACAAATCAGGCTGGGCACGGACCTCACGCAGGCGGGCTACGATCACGGCTACGAGTCGGTCAGTGGATTTCGCGAGGCATTCCGGCGGCTGTTCGGAGAGACGCCGGGGCGGAGCCGGTCGTCGCGGCTCCTGGTGTTCACTCGCTTGCTGACGCCGCTCGGGCCGATGGTCGCAGGCGCGAGCGACGAAGGTCTTTGCTTGCTCGAGTTTGCCGACCGCCCGATGCTTGAGACGCAGATCCGCCGGCTCCAGAGGCGCTTGAAGTGCGCGATCGCACCCGGCCACAACGATTACATCACTCAAGCCCACGCGGAACTCAAGGACTACTTTGCCGGAAAGCTGGGTGAGTTCCGGGTTCCGCTGTGCCTTCCCGGAACGGATTTCCAGCGTCAGGTCTGGGCAGCGCTGCGGAATATCCCGTCCGGCCAGACTATCAGCTACCGGGAACTCGCCCGGATCGTGGGCCGCGCGAATGCTCCGCGCGCCGCCGCCCGAGCCAACGGCGACAACCGGCTGTCGATCATCGTGCCGTGCCATCGCGTGGTAGGCTCCGACGGATCGCTGACCGGCTACGGTGGCGGACTCTGGCGCAAGAAGCTGCTGCTCGAGCACGAGCGAAGTTGCGCCAGGCATGTTGAGAAACCGCGCGCGCGCGGTTGAGGAACGGCGGAGCAGTTCCTATACTCTGAGCCGGTGGCGTTGGCGATGGCAGGCGGTGAGAGCGCGGCGGAGCTCAAACTTTCTCGACCCGATCGGCGGCGCGTATCCTTGCCGTCTCTCCCGATCGAATTCGCTACTGGGTAAAGCGCCGCCTGATTCACCCGGCCGCGACCGAGGGACGCCAGTACCGGTTCGCCTTCAACGACTTGCTCGTGATGCGCCTGGCCAAGGAGTTGCTCCCGAGCCGCCGCCATCTGGAAACCATCCAACGTTGCTTCGCGCGCGTGCGCGGGCTGGTAGGTCCCGCGCGACCGATGACCTCGCTCAGGCTCTGCAACGAGGACGGGCGGATCGTGGTGCGCGAACACGGATTCGCATTCGAGGCCGAGAGCGGGCAGTTGATGCTCGATTTCGACTCGCTGGCGGCGGTCTTCGCGGCCGAGGAAGAGCCCGTTGCGAAACGGACGCGCCCGCTATCGCGCAGCGGACAGTCGGCGTCAGAAGAAGCTCTACTGGCGCGCCGGATGTTCACCGAGTTGCTGGCGAGCGGGACGCGCAACGCCGAAGTGCATCTGAAGATCGCCGCCGTTCTGGAGCGCGACGGCGAAACCTCTGCCGCGCTCAAGCATCTGCTGAGCGCCGCGACTATCGAACCCTCGAACGCAGAGGTTCACGAGCGGCTCGGGGCGCTCTATCGCAGCCGTAGCGAGGACGACAACGCGATCAGGAGCTTCCAGCGTGCGCTGGAATGCGACTCCGCGCGCGTCGAGCCCCATCGCAATCTCGCCGAGTTGTACGAGCAGGCCGGGCGCAAGCGGGACGCGCTACGCCATCTGAGCGCCGTCAATCGCCTCACGCGCGACAGTTAGGCATCGCTTAGCCTTGGCTCCAGCGCAGCCGCGATAACGCCTGTCGAGCTATAATGCTGAAGCGGTCGCGGTATCGGCCGCCGGGCCCAACTGTGCATAGCGACCTTAAAGATGCGATCGGCGACTTCAACCGGGGCCGGTACTTCGACGCGGCCGAGCGGTTCGAACGCGCGGCAACGATCGTCGAGCCGGAACTGAAGGAACTGGTGGGCGCGCTGAACCGGGTCGCGGCGGCGCTGCATCTGCGGTTTAATCGGGGTGGCCGACAGTCGTCGATCAACCTGCTGTCGCAGGCGATGCTCGCGCTCGAGGACTTCAGGCCGTCGCGCGGCGGTATCGATATAGAGCGATTGTCGAGCGAGGTTTCAGCCTACACCGAGGAGTTGCGCGCGAGTCCTCGCAACGAGTTGAGCGGCGCGCGATACCGCATCCGGCTGTTCACCGAGCGCCGCCGCGCCCCAAAGATCATCGTAAACGAATGACCCGGACCTCTGGCATCCCGCTCGGTTACATCCCGGTCGCACTTTCTTACACTCCGTTTGTGCCTCCCGCGGCCTCTCTTACACCGTATTGCCGCCGACCCCGCGCGGTGGGCGTCATTTCTGCAAGTAGGGCAGCAAATCCGTGTGGTGTCCGATCATTTTCCACTTCCCGCCCTCCTTGCGGAATACGCTGGTTGCTCGGATTGAAACCTTCTGGGTTTTTCCACTCGCGTTGGTATTTTCTCCTTGCTCGTAATTGTGCGTGACAGCGACATCCTGGCCTGCCGTGATTCGAATGCCGGTAGCTTCTACTTTGCCCCCGAGCTTCATGGCAGCCTGTGTCTCCAAATCTTTAAGCACCTGGTCCCAACCGACTTGGAATCCGCCATCGGGACCCATATAGGTAACATCGTCTGCGTGTGACCACACTTCCTTCATTTGATCCAAGTCACCCGTAAACAGCTTGTTCAACGCAGCATAAAACTGCGTGACAGCGTTCATGACGGCTTGGTTGTCGTCCTCTGCCGCCAGCCCGGACCTGGCGCAGGAAAAAATCGCAATCGCTAATATCAATATCGAAATCCAAACCGTTTTGTTGCTCTTCATCTGATGCCTCCTTTGATGCCTCCTTAGCTTTGTTTCAAACCCATACCGACACTCCTGCCCCGGCCGAATTGTCCGATCGAAACATTCACGCAGGTGGTTCCCCCCTCCTTCAATTCTCGACCCAGACGGCCCCCTCGGCAAGCTTTTGGCCCGGTTTTCGTACCATCGCGGCTACGTCATTCGCGGTGCTTACTCCAATCGTGACTACGCGCGCTACTTCCGCCGCCAGGCCGCCATAGCAGGGTCGGAACGGTCTCCAAGGGCGACCTTGCTCATCGATGCAGCAGCACCCTGCGTGAAAACTGGCTGCTTTCCTAAATCTGCTCCCCCTGTCCTGGGGGAGATAAGCATGTCCTGAGCGAAGCCGAAGGAAGAGAGGGAGCAGGCTGCGGCGACTTTTTCCGCAGCCTGCTATTCGGCTTCAACGTGGATCACCAAAACGTGCGGCCACGCAGAGAAAGAGACTGATCTCCTCACATCGAGAAGTTCGGCCGATTTGTGACACAGCGGCCAGCCGAGAAGACTTCTCATTGCGCTGGCCACAGTCCTGAGTCATGCGACGCGGTACACCTTGTACTCGACGCGGCCGGGGCCGACCCGCCCCTCCGCGACGAAGATACTCTGGTTAAGCCACGTATAACGCGGGTCGCCGGTCTCGAACCGGGGCGTGGTGCGGAAATACTGGTCGCCGTAATCGGTGCTCGCACCTTTCGCGAGCGCGTCGGCGACCTTCTGGTTCATCTGGAGCAGTCCGGTGTAATACACATACACAGAGGCGCCGTCGTCGGCGAGGAACTGGGCGCGCACGTCGAGGCGCCCGTATCCATCCGGTCCGATCAGCAGCCAGTCGCCGCCTCCAGTTAGAACTTTACCTTTCAGCCGTTTGCCTTCGACCGTTCCGCCGGTGACTTCGAAAAAGTTCCGCATTCCGAACGGGCCCGCGCCGATTTCCACCGGCGGCTTGAGTGTCGCAACGTAAGTGAATTCGTGCTCCAGATTCATCGTTAGTCCTCCGTAATCGCGCATCAACAGCGAAGCGCTGACGGACGATGGCAGATCGCCGCGACAACCGCAAAAGAGATCGGTTGACGGTCTGCCCGGTTGCTCCTCTTGGAGCAATACGTGTCAGCCTGCCTCGACCTGACACAAGGGCCACCCGTGAGATTGGGCAACGCGTGGATCGCCAAAACGGGCAGCCCGCAGGGGAAGCGGTCTTATTCAAGTGAATTAGCTCCCCAATTGACTTGATGGGAGGCTCGGGCAATGCTCACCAGCGATGGATATCACGCGCGAGTTTGTCCGCGAAGGCCTTGAGCGCGCCCGTTACATCACCAACGAGCGCGTCGAGACCGCGATCTTCCTCGCGCTCGCGCTCGACAAGCCGCTCCTGATCGAAGGACCGGCCGGCGCCGGCAAGACCGAGGTCGCCAAGGTCCTGGCCGAAATGCTCAAGACCGAGCTGATTCGCCTGCAATGCTACGAGGGCCTCGACGAGGCGCGCGCGCTTTACGAATGGAATTACCAGAAGCAGTTGCTGCGCCTGCAGGCCGGCGAAGATCAAGGTCTGCGATGGGAGGAAGTCTCGGAACACATCTTCTCGCGCGATTTCCTGCTCGAACGGCCGCTGCTCAAGGCGATCTCCGCGCCCCACAAGGTCGTGCTGCTGATCGACGAAGTTGACAAGGCCGACGAGGAGTTCGAGGCGTTCCTGCTCGAGCTGCTATCCGACTTTCAGGTCAGCGTGCCGGAGCTCGGGACGTTGCGGGCGGTCGAGCATCCGGTGGTGGTGCTGACCTCGAACCGCGCGCGCGAGCTATCCGAAGCGCTGCGCCGCCGATGCCTGCACCTGTTCATCGACTTTCCCGGCGCCGAGCAGGAGCGGCGCATAATCGAGCTCAAGGTGCCCGATCTCGACGCGAAGCTCGCCGCCGCTGCGGCGCGTTTCGTGGGAGCGCTCCGCAAGCTCCAGCTCAGAAAGCCGCCCTCGATCGCGGAGGCTTTGGATTGGGCGCGCGCCCTGCTGCGCCTGGGCGTCAAGGAGCTCGATACTCCCGCGATCCGCGCCTCGCTGTCAGTGCTGCTCAAGCACGAGGACGATCGGTCCAAGGCCGAGACCTTTGCTACCACTAAGTCTGCGTATCAAGCGCCATCGAAGCCCGGCAAGAAAAGCGGCGCGTAGGACGACGCGCCGGGAACGAGCAACGCCACGATGCTCGATGCCGCAAGTGTTTTTCTGCTCGATACGGATCGGCCGCGAAGGCGAGGAAGGCGAAGCGCGCGAAGAGGTAACCGGGCGCGATCGCGGTCGAAGGGCCGGGGCCGGAAGGTTCCCGGCCCCTCGCGTAGGACGGGGGATCGCCCTTGATATGGAATGAAGATCGGGCTATTTGATCAAACGGTTTTAGGCCCCCTATACAGATACAGTGGAACCCCTTTTGACCGTGAGGAGGAAGGGAACATGAGGACCGCTCAGTGGATAAAGAAACTTGGTGGTCACGCCGGGGAACTGTACGTCGCAGCCGAATTATCTAAGCGGGCAATTCCCAACGCTCTGCTCCCCGAAAACTTCTCGGATGACGACATCATGGTCGGCGGTAAGAATGGATCTAAGCTAGGCTTCGTTCAGGTGAAGTCGTGCCATCCTGATCGGGCGGATAGCTTCATTCTCGATGAAAGCGCCGAGCAATGGGTCGCAGCTTCCGACAATCAATTTGTCGTCTTCGTGTGGCTTGGCTCTCCCAGCGCGAATGAATCTCCAAAATATTGGATCGCACGAAAGAAAGATGTCGGCAAAGCCTGCATCGAGCATCCAGCGCACGACACAAAGAATTGGGAGCGCAGGTTCGGTGTGAACTATATGCCAGCCAACTGGAAAGATAATTGGTCTGCATTTGATATCTACAGGCCAGATTCCACCGAGCAGGTGTGACTCGCTCACTGTTCCCGCCCCATCTTTTTCAGGCATGGAGAAGAGAGGATCACCCCTGGTGCTGGACTGGTTAAATCACTACGCCAGCGCGATCCAAGCAATCAGTACTGTCGTACTGGTATGCATAACGGCGTGGTACGTGGTGCTCACTCGTACCCTCGCGGAGGCCGCCAACGGACAATTGCGGGGTCAACGTGAAGCGGCCGAAGCCCGACGCCGAGAACTGCAAACCTGCATCCAACATCTGTCCGCGATCATGGAAACTTTGCCGGTACCGACGAGCGACAGGCAGTTTATAGCCAACGCAATCGCGCATGTTCTCGATTGGGGCGATTTCGATTTCGGCCATTTTCGCACCCTCGCATCGGAGGTAAGCCTTCGGGCCGGAAGCTTTGCAAGTATCATCGAATCACGGATGAAGTGGATCGCTGATCAGGTGAGATCTGTCAGGTCAGTCGATCCGAGGGTCGGATTCAATTGGGATCACTTCGACTGGCGCGTCTGGAACAACTCACTCATCGAGTCGCGGGAAGCGCTCCAAGGTATCAGGAAGGAGCTTTGAAGGCGCAAGCGCCTCCGAGTCTGGAGCGCCGCGCGCGTGACGACGGTTCCTGATCCGAGGGCCGCTCTTTATTTCGGGCGCGCCGCCGTGGCGCGCGCATAGTCGCGCCTTGCCTCTTGGGATGAATCGCGTAAGCTTTGGCAGGTGAGCCGTGGGGAGGGTCTCCTGGACCTCCAGGGGGCGGCCCTTTCGATGAGGAGGGGGTCCGGTGAGTAAGAGGCAAAGAAGCAACCAACGGAAGCGCCTCACACGCTCGCATAGATTGAACAAAAACCCCGAGGGAGTTTTGGACTTTGAAGACTTTCCACACGGTTGTTTGTTGGCTCAACGTTAACGCCCAGGTTCTGCAGACTCTTGCCGCCTGGCTCGTCGTTGGCTTGATCGGCTACACTGCGATGCTAGCAAGAGTCGCGGAGCGGTCCTTCAAGCTCACCTCTGATATCGAGGTCATCAAATGGCTTGAGGAGATCAGAAGCGAGCGAAGAGAGCTCAGGGATCTCAGGAAGAAAAACGCTAACGCCCCTTGGACAGCGCGAGAGGAGGAGCTGGCCGACTCGGTTATCAGACGGTTCGACCTGATTGGTTTCCTTCAGCGGGAGAGACGCGTCAAAAACGCCATCGTGGAGCGGATCTACGCAGGCCCGATCTGCGAAACCGCCGAGCTCTGTGAAATCTACCTAAACAAGCTGATGAGCGAGAGAGGGCCGGTGCACTTTTGGGAATTCAGAAAGCTTGTGGAAAGGATGAAGCTAGTCCGACACCCCGCCACAACCGGGCAGACCACTTGGCCTGAGAGAAAGCGCGACTAGAAACAAACACCTAAACTGGGGTTTCCATTTTGATTTTTCAAACACGCGATTTTTAGCTCGGTAGCGACTCCAGTGTCAACGCGCCGCTCGGCTGGCGGTCGGGGCGTTGGTCTCGAATTTTCGGCTCCCCAGACCGACGGTCCCCGATCCCCTGACAATCCGGTAAATGGCTGGTAAAAGGGAATGGGGCGACCGGAAGCCGAAAAGGCCTGAAAAGGAGCTTTTGCTGGGAAATAATGGCATAATTCGCCATCTCAAGACCCCTTTTTCCAGTGCTGCTCAAGCACGAGGACGATCGAGCCAAGGCCGAGACTTTTGCTGCTAATAAATCTACCTATTCAGCGCCATCGAAGCCCGGCAAGAAAACCGGCGCGTAGGCGACGCGCCGGCAACGAGCAACTCCGGATGATCGCAGAGGGTGTAAGTCCATGATCATCGCACAAATCACCGATCTCCATGTCGTCGCTCGGGATCGTCTGTGTTACCGAAAGGTCCCGACCAATGCGCAACTGGCCGAGGCTGTCGCGCACATCAACAGTCTCGAACCACGCCCCGACGTGGTGATCGCATCGGGCGATCTGACCGACCATGGCCGTGAAGAAGAGTACGAGGTCCTGCGGGAGATACTATCCGGGCTCGTACCGCCTGCTTTCCTGATTCCCGGCAATCATGACCGGCGCGAAGTGCTGCGCAAAGTCTTTGCCGATCAGCCTTACATGCCGCCGCCCGAGGCGCCGTTCGTCAATTACACTATCGAGGACTACCTGATAAGACTGGTCGCTCTGGATACATTGGTGACGGGACAGCATCACGGGTTGATCGACGACGATCAATTGCGATGGCTGGAGCAGACGCTGAGTGCGCAACCCGATCGGCCAACGCTGATCTTCATGCATCACCCGCCATTTCGGACCGGGGTGCGCTGGATGGATGCTACGGGTCTGCACGGCGGCCGCAAGATGGAGGAGATCGTGTCACGCCATCGGCAGGTGCTCCGGGTTGCCTGCGGCCATATCCACCGGCCGATACATGTCGCGTGGGCCGGCACGATCGCATCGGTCGCTCCCAGCACCTGCCATCAGGTGAGTCTCAATATGAGCGACCGCGAGGCGCTGGACTTCATCATGGAGCCACGCGCGATCCAGCTTCACGTGCTGGATCCCGGCTACGGCCTGGTTTCCCATCTGAGCTATGTGCCGAATGGTTACGAGCGAGTGTCGTTGCTAGGCAGCCTGGCAGCCGAGGCAGCCGCCGACCTGCTGGCGCACGAAAGAAAAGCCTACTTGGAACTTTGCCGCAAGGAGTACGACCTGTAAGCCCTCTCCCGCAAGCCGGGAGAGGGCTCAGACATCTTCAACGTATTTCCGAAGTCAGGCCACCTGGCGCCGGATCCCTGAATGGCGCCCGCCGCTCGGCGTCACCCTTCCTAAAGCAGCGAGTAGTAGATGATCACATAGCCGGAACCGCCATCGCCGCCGGAAGCGTGGCGGGCGTTGCCGGCTTCGCCACCTCCGCCGCCGGTATTGTCGGAGGCGGAACTGCCATTGGCGTTGTCACCGCCGGCGGCGCCGGCCCCATAAGAACCGCCGCCGCCCCCGCCCTGGTAAGAACTGCTGCCAGCCGCTCCCCCGGGACCGCCGCCGCCGCAGCAAACAAGGGAAAGAGTGGTTCCCGCGGTCGTGGTGGTGCTGCCGTTGCCGCCGGAGCCGCCGGTGCTGCCACTGACGCCGGTGCCGCCCGGCTCCCCCGCTACCGCCGGTACTGCCTGCATTGCCCCCATTGCCGCCATAGGCGGCCCCGTAGATAAAGCCGCTTGTCGCCCCTACGATCTCGGTCGTGCCCCCGGCGCTGCCATTGCTGCTGTCGCTGGCGCCTGAACCGCCGGCACCGATGGTGACGGTCAGCTTTTCCGTTAACGGCACATTGGTCAGCCACGTTATTCCCCCGCCGCCACCACCGCCGCCGCCATAGCTGGAGGCCCCGCCGCCACCACCACCGCCGCCAACAAGGAGAATATCGACGATGTGCCCAAAGGTGAGGAGCCCCAAGGTCGGCGGGGTGAAGGTGCCGCCTGAGGTGGAGGTGAACGTCTGGGAGGACCAGGGGGCGGCCGCCGGGGGGGTCGCCATTGCTGGCGCTCCGATGAAAATGACCGTCGTGCAGAAGAATCAGAACGAGCAACAGTTTTTCTCGTTTCACTGCCATCCTCCTCGTTATCATCTATCGCCTATCGTCTTGGTCTTGGTGGACGCACCTTCGAACCAGGGACCTCTTGCATGTGAGGCAAGCGCTCTAACCGGGCTGAGCTATGCGCCCGCCGCGATGTCGGATTATGCCGCCGGTCCCGATGCGTCGCAAGAGCGAGGGGCCGTTTCCCCTAAGTCGATATAGCCGAGCATCACCTGCAACGGCGTTCCCAGCTCGTGCTCAAGGTTGGTCAACGTGTCCAACCGCACCCCACCTGCCCATCCAATCATGCCCGTACCTGCGGAAGCACGCTAAAGGAAAGCGGTCGTTCGGCTCAATCTGAATACTGCCGATGTGACGCGCAAAAAGTACCTGGATGGGTAAGGAGAAATACCTATATCGTGTGGGGTACAGGACCAATCGCTGAAGCTTGCAATCCAGGCATGGTCAGGATGAGCGCGAATAGCTACACCGCCGGAATTTCCGTTTTGGGTCTCCGCTTCCAGTTGTGAGTTCGCCGGATTTGTTCCGGATGTTCCGATGCGCCGCTTCCATCGTGCGGAAGCGGGTCGAGTTCTCGCTGTAGAATGATTGCATGGCGGCGTCATTCACAGCGTCGTGTTCGAGCTGCCAACCGGCCCGCAGGATCGCGAGATCGACGCACAAGTCAGGGCAGCGATGACGCGGCAGTGACTCGGGTTTTGTCTTGGTGGACGCACCTGGACTCGAACCAGGGACCTCTTGCATGTGAGGCAAGCGCTCTAACCGGGCTGAGCTATGCGTCCACCGGGAATTCGGATTATCGCGCCGGTCCCGATGCGTCGCAAGAGCGCTTCGTGCCGCCACGCGGGGACAACTCACTCGATCGCGAGGCTGGCGAACGTGACCGCCGAGCCGGTCTGCGGTTCCAGTGCGATGTCGTACTTGAGCAGCCGGCCGGGCCGGCCGCGCAACAGCTCGAGCTGGGTGTAGATCGGAGCCATCCCGCAGATTCGTCGGCGGTCGCGATCCTTCGAGATGTCGGCGAAGAAGCCGTCCGGATCGCCGCGCGTGATGGTTTCAATCAGCGCCAGATCGTCGCGCCGGACCCATTCGACCACGCCGTCATCGACGCTGAACTCATCGCCGAATTTCTTGCCGACGTGCGCGAAGTCCACGCCCGCAACGATCAGCGCGCGCCGCCCGTCGGCGGCGAGCTCGGCCCGCAGCGCGTCGAGGAAATCGCCGACCCGCCGACGACTGGCCGGGGCGACTCCGGCCGCGACCATCTCGTGGAACGAGCTGACCAGAATCGGCACGACGGTGTAGCCGCGCGCGCCGAGCGCCCAGGCCATGAACAGCGCCTGGAACTCGATCGAATGCTCGCTGCGATGGAGCATCTCGTCGGCGAAAAGATCGCCCGCCGTATAGCGCGCGGCCAGCCGCTCGACGAATTCGCGATCGGTCTCGAGCGTGCCGAGCGGAGTCGCGTAGTTCTTGCGCGTGGCCGTGAAAAGCTCCGGCCCCATCGCGTAATGCGAGGTGCCCAGGATCACCACCAGCTCCGGCGGCTCGCGCCGCACCAGCTCGGCGTAGGCGTGCGCGTAGGCCGGGCCGCCGCGGCGCGGATCGATATGGGGCGCGATCAGCCCGCTGAGCGCCTTGCCGCCGACCGAGGTCGCGGCCGTGCCGGGTCCGGCCGGCGGTTCGAGGAAGCGCCTGATCTCGTCGCGCGCCATTGCAGGATCGCTCTCGTAGCAGAGACCGGCGTGAATCGCGGGCCGCTCGGGATTCCGGTCGAACTCCTCACGCACCTGCCTTACGCGCTCGGCAAACTTCGGCGAGTCGAGGAAGTAGCTGTTGTCCAGCGCCGCGATCAGCTCCTCGATCTTCCCGGGCGGGATGACGTCGCCGTATCGCTTGGTGAAAGCCGCCTGCAGGTCGGCGACGTTGTGGCTGCCGTCAAGCAGCGTGATCAGGAAGTACGCGCCCATCCCGAGCATCAGCGGCTCGGGCGCCATCCCGCTCGGATCGCGCAGGCAAACCAGGGTCTGCTCCTGATGCTCGATCGGGAAAACTTCGACCGGACGGATTCTTGGTTTCTCCATCGTTGCGGATGACGCTTCCTTTTGGTGCGGGTTTTTCAGGCTGAAGCGACGCGTCCGATACCGGCGATCGCGGCGCAGCGCATTTACAGATGCTAAGGGCTTTGGCAGACTCCGGCAAGCCGGTGGGCAAACGCGCGGCCGTCCGGTTCATCGCGGCACTATTTTTTGGCAGCACTATCCTCTGGCAGCATCATCCTGAAGAGGCCGTCTTGAAGAGTACCGCTTGAAGAAAACTTCCCGCGCCGTACGGCATCCGCGCGGAAGCCTTCGTTACCTGGTCCGCGGCGCGGGCGATCTCAAGCCCGGAGAATCGATGAAGTTCATGCTGCCGATTCGCGGCACCGACGAGGAATGCTTCGTGATCAATTTCGGCGGCGCATATCACGCCTACGTTAATCGATGCCGCCACGTGCCGATGGCGATGGACTGGGTGGAAAACCAGTTCTTCGCCGAAGAGGGACGCTACCTGATGTGCCAGACGCATAACGCCTACTACGATCCGGCCACCGGAGAATGCGTCGCCGGACCGCCGAGCGCACTGCGGAAAATTTCTCTATCGCGTGCCGCTCGAAGTCAGAAGCGGGTGTATTTACGCGCGTCCGCCCGAGCAGGATTTCGATGACTAGGATTTGGACGATTAGGACAGGGTTTCGAAGCTTAGGACAAGAACTCGGCGAGCGAGCGATCTGAGGATCAGGCGCGGGTGCGCCCGGCGATCCTATTCGTACTCGTCGCCGAAGTGGGCGCGGACGATCCGCGCTTTCAGATACTCGAGAGTGCCGAGGTCCTCGACGATATCGCCGCCGGTGTCGTAGAAGAACAGCTCACCGTTCTTGGTCCGACCGACCGCGATGATCCATTCCAGATCGTCGCGATCTTCGAGCAGGTAATTGATGGTCTGAGCGACGCCGCGACCCGGAATGATCGTGATTTTCGGGCGCTGCGCTTTCTCCTGCTTGGTGGCCATCGTTTTGTTCTCGCCCCTGGAAGGAAAATACGGACCGATCTGGCCTTAGATTAAGGACCCCGCGCAACCTAAGTCAATACCGAGTGTGCAACGAGCTCGACGTGATGAGTGTTGGGAAAGAAATCGAACGCGCGCAGATTTTCGAGCCGATAGCCCCGCGTTTCGAGCGCCCGCAGGTCGCGCGCCAAAGTGGTCAGGTTACACGACACGTAGATGACGGCTCGCGCACCCAGCTTCGCGATCGGATCGATCAGATTCGGCGCGCCCGCGCGCGGCGGATCGAGAATCACCGTCGCGGGCCGATAACGCGCGCGGATCAGGAACGCCGCAGTCTCCACCGCCCTCATCGCGGAGAAGCGCGCGCGCTCGAAGCCCAGCCGCTGCGCGTTCGCGGCGGCCGCGGCGACGGCCGGCGGCTCCGAGTCAACGCCCGTCACCTCGGCGCCGCGGCGCGCGGCGGGCAGACTGAAGTTCCCGGCGCCGCAGAACAGATCGAGAATTCGCGCGCCCTCGCGCGCGCCGGCGGCTTCCATCACGAAAGCGATCAGGCGACGGTTCTGAACGTGATTCACCTGGCTGAACAGATCGGCGTCGACCGTGATTTCGAGCCCGGGCTCGAGCTCGATCGCGATCGCGGGATCGCCGATCGTTTCACGCCCGCGCCCGCCGCGCATCACGATTCCGGCGATCTCGCGGTCGGCCTCCATCACCGCGCGCGCGCGCTCAATTTCCACCGCGCCCGGCGCCCGCGCCAGGTGAGCGATCAGGACTTCTCGCGCGCGGTCGCGCGCAACTTCGATCTCGTCGAGGTTGCGCCCGAGCGCAGCCGCGAGCCGATGCGGCAATCTGATCCCTTCGGCCGCGACCATGCATCGATCGATCTCGACGATTCGGTTGCTGCCCAATTCGCGGAAACCGAGCGTGCCGCCCGGCCCGGCCTTGAGGCGGATACGGGAGCGGTAGCCAAATTCAGCGGGGCCGGCTCGACCAGACCGGCTGCGTCGAGCGTCACGCCGAGCGCGCGGCCGAGTTCCGCCGCGATGATTTCGCCCTTGAGCCTGACTTGCGCGGGATAGGCGATCTGCTGCCAGTCGCATCCGCCGCAGCGGGGCAGGAACGGACACGGCGGCGTGCGGCGATCCGGTCCGGGACGAATCACGGCGGCCTGGCGAGCGTGTAGTCGCGCCGCTCGGATTCGATCTCGACTTCCAGCACGTCGCCGGGCGCGCAATTCGGCACCATCACGGCCTTGCCGTCGAGCCGGCCGAGCCCGTACGGGCCGAAGGTCATCGCGGTGATTTCGAACTCCGGCATGCGATGGTCCCGAGTTCGCCTCGCTCACTCTATTAATGACGTCGAATCAACTCCACGTATAGCTGGCTCCACGGATAGCTGGCCGATCGCGGCGCTCGCATCTTATAATCGATTCGTCCCGGTGTAGTGTGGAAATCGAATCGGCGCTCCAGAATTTGATCGACCAAACCGCCGCGGGCGATCGCGCGCGGCAACTCAAGCTGTTCGCCGCGCGCCTGTTCGCGCGCCTCTCACCCGAGCTGGCCGAGCGCCTCGGCGCCGATCGATTGCTCGCGATCGCCGGGAGCGCCTTCGATTTCTTCTCGCTCCGGATCGAGCCGATCGCGGTGCGCGTATCGGCAGGCTTTGACGGCAAGGCCACTACGATCGTGCAGATCGCGATGCGCGATCGCGCGTTCATCGTCGATAGCGTGCTCGAATATTTCCATCAGCTCGGCGCGCCGCTCCGGATGCTGCTCCATCCGATCTTGACCGTGACCCGCGACGCCGGGGCCGCTCGTCTCGTTCGAGCAAAATCTCGCCGTCGAGCGCCGCGAATCGCTGATCTATGCGGAGCTCGAATCGGCGGAACTCGAATCGCCGAGCGAAGCGGCGCCGCAAATCGCCGCCGAGCTCAGAAGCCGGCTCGACGAATTGGTAATGGTGACCGAAGATTTCGAGCCGATGACGGCGCGCGCGCTGGCGATCTGCGAGCAGACCGCCGCGGTCCGCGAGCTGGTGGAAGCTCGCGAGCTGCTGCGATGGATGGTGAACGGCGGATTGGTCTTTCTCGGCTATCGCAGCTATCGGGTGCTGGCCTCGCCGGCTTCGAGCGACGGCCGGCAAGTGCTCGAAATCGAACCCGGCTCAGGACTGGGAATCTTGCGCGACGAATCGCGCTCCCGGTTCGCGAGGCCCAAGCCGCTGGCCGAGATCGACCCGCGCGAGCGCAAGCTGCTCTTCGACGGACCGGCGCTGATTATCGGCAAGACCCACGCGCTGTCGCGAGTCCATCGCGCAGTCGCGATGGACGACATTACGATTCGCCGCGCGACGATTCGCCGCGCGGGCGAGGCTGAAAACACCGTCGCGTTCGACCGCTTTGTCGGCCTGTTCACGTCGAAGGCTCGTGCTGACGAGGCCGCGCATGTGCCTGTGCTGCGCGCCAAATTGCTCGAGGTGCTGGCGGCCGAACGAGCGCTGCCCGGCTCGCACGACTTCAAGCAAATCATCACAGCCTTCAACAGCTTTCCCAAGGAAGAGTTATTCCGCGCCTCGGTCGCCGAGTTGCGCTCGCAGCTCGGCCACATTCTCGATCTCAAGACGCAGGTTCGGGTCAATCTTTATCCGGACCCGGATCGGCGCAGCGTGGTCGCGCTGGTCATGATGCCGCGCGATCGCTTTTCCGCCGGGGTGCGAATCGAAATCCAGGAAGCGCTCCAGCGCGCGCTCGGCGGCCCGCTGGTCTACTACCATCTGGCGATCGGCGAGGGCTACGCCGCCCAGTTGCACTTCTGCTTTTCCGCGCCGCCGCCCGCCCCCGGCGTGGCTGCAAAGCTCGGCGAGGAAGTCGCCCGGCTCGCGCGCACCTGGGAAGACCGGCTGCGCGAGCAACTGGCCGCGCGATTCGGCGAGCCACGCGGACGCGAGATCGCATCGCGATGGGAGGATGCGTTCGGCCCTGACTATATCGCGACCGCCGATGCGGTGCGCGCCGCCCGCGATATCGAAGCCGTTGAGGCGATGCTCGCCGGGGGCGCGCCGGAGGTCGAATTGGGACGGCGCGCGGGCGTGGAAGGCTCGGGCGAGCTTCGGATCTACGAGCTTGGCAAGGCGCCGGCGCTGTCCGAGTTGATGCCGATTCTCCAGAACTTCGGTATCCGGGTGCTCTCCGAAGACGCGCACGAGCTACGGCCTTCGATCGGCGGAGAGAAGAAGCCCGCGTCGGTGCAATCGTTCCGCGTCCAGAGCGTCAAAGGCACCACGCTCGACAAGCTGCCTGGAGCGCCGCTGCTGGCCGCGGCACTGCGCGCGGTCCGGATGGGACTGGCGGAAGACGATCCGCTCAACGCGCTCACGCTCGAAGCCGGACTCGCCTGGCGCGAGGTCGCCCTGGTCCGCGCCTGGATGGCGGTCGCGTTCCAGATGCGGCTGGCACCCGCGCGGCCCGCGTTGAGCCGCGTTCTGATCCTGCATCCGGGGCTCGCACGCATGCTGGTCGATCTTTTCATCGCGCGGCTCGACCCCGATCGCGATTCGCCTGCGCTTGAGCTCGCCGAGCTGCGCGCCGGGTATCTCAATGGGCTCGCGGCGGTCGAGAATATCGAGGACGATCGCGTCGCGCGCCGGCTGACTCTCGCTGGTCGAAGCTACGGTGCGCACCAACTATTTCGCCCCGGCGCCCACGCCCGATCCGTATATCGCGCTCAAATTCGACAGCGGCAAGGTAGCCGAGTCTGCCCGACGACCCGCCGCTCTACGAGATCCACGTCAACAGCCCGCGGATGGAGGGCTGCCATCTGCGCGCGGGGAGGGTCGCGCGCGGAGGAATCCGTTTCAGCGATCGCGCCGACGACTACCGGACCGAAATTCTGGGGCTGATGAAAACCCAGACCGTGAAGAACGCGATTATCGTGCCGGTCGGCTCGAAAGGCGGCTTTATCGTAAAGGCACGCGCCGCCGCCACGGTCACGCGCCAGGATGTAGTCGATGCGTACCAGACGTTGATGAACGCAATGCTCGATCTCACCGACAATGCGATCGGCGGCCGCGTGGTCCATCCCGAGCGCGTCAAGGTGCTGGACAGCGACGGCCCCTACCTGGTGGTCGCTGCCGACAAGGGCACCGCCGCGTTCTCCGATCTCGCCAACGCGATCGCGACGCGGCGTGGCTTCTGGCTCGGCGACGCGTTCGCCTCAGGCGGCGAGCACGGCTACGACCACAAGAAGCTGGGTATCACGGCGCGCGGCGCGTGGGAATCGGCGCGCCGCCACCTGCGCGAGATGGGGCGCGACCTGGAGCGCGGCGCGCCAATCGTGATGGCCGGAATCGGCGACATGTCGGGCGACGTGTTCGGCAACGGCCTGCTGCAATCGTCGAATCTGAAGCTGGTCGCGGCCTTCGACCATCGCCATATCTTTATCGACCCGAATCCCGGCCCGGCGGCGAGCTTCGCCGAACGCAAGCGGATGTTTGCGCTGCCGGTCTCGAGTTGGGCGGATTACAATGCCGGTTTGATAAGCCCCGGCGGAGGGGTCTTCAGACGCGGCGCGAAGTCGATCGCGCTCAGTCCCGAAGCGGCGGCGGTGCTCAAATGCGAGCCGGGCGCGGTCGATAGCGAAAATTTGATCCGCGCGATCCTGCGCGCTCCGGGCGACCTGCTCTACAACGGCGGCATCGGCACCTTCGTGCGGGCCTCGGACGAAAGCGACGCCCAAGCCGGCGATCACGCCAACGACGCGTGCCGGATCGCGGCCAACGAGCTGCGCGCAAAGATCGTGGTCGAGGGCGGCAACCTCGGATTCACGCAGAAGGCGCGAATCGAGTTTGCGATCGCGGGCGGAAGGATCAACACCGATGCGATCGACAATTCGGCCGGTGTTGACATGTCGGACCACGAAGTCAACCTCAAGATCCTGCTCGAGCCGGCGCTCTCGCGCGGCGGGTTGAGCTTCGAGGATCGCAACGCCGCGCTTGCGGCCGCGGCGGCGAAGTCGCCGCCCAGGTGATCCGCGACAATCGCGATCAGAACCTGATGCTGAGCCTCGAGCAGGTGCGCAGCCGAATCCAGGTGAGCGCGTTTCGCGCTCATCTGACCGAAATCGAGCAGCGCGGTATCCTGCGCCGCCACGAAGAAGCGCTGCCGACCCGCGAGGCGTTGACCGCGCGCCGCTCGCGTTTTCCGGGACTGACGCGCCCGGAACTCTCGGTGTTGACCGCCTATACCAAAATCGATCTCGCGCATCGGCTCGAAGCGACGCCGCTCGTGGATGACCCATACCTGGCTGGCCGCTTCCTCACTCCCTATTTCCCGGCTTCGATCG
This sequence comes from uncultured delta proteobacterium, assembly GCA_963793115.1. Lineage (GTDB taxonomy): Bacteria > Desulfobacterota > Binatia > Binatales > Binataceae > CAVVMA01. The sequence goes on along the minus strand of CAWBYV010000016.1, from coordinate 262,368 downwards.
CGCGGCGGTTTGGCTCCGAAATTCCGGGGCACGGCCTGCGCCGCGAGCTTATCGCAACCTCGATGGTCAACGAGCTGGTTGACCTGATGGGCTCGATCTTCGTCTTCTCGCTGGTGCGCGATTACGGCGTCGAGGCCGAGCAGGCGGTGCGCGCCTGGCTGGCCGCGAACGATATCCTCGGCATCCGCGAGCGCGTCGCGCGGCTCAAGGCGGACGCAAATGAGCTGAGCGTCGAGGCGGAGCTGGGCGCATTCCTCGCGCTCGAGCGCGCCGTGGATCGGGCCTCGCGATGGGCGCTTGGCGACCCGAATCGGAACGCATCGATCGGCGAGACCGTCAACCGCCTGCGCCCCGCGCTCGAACGCCTGAGCGCGGAGTTCGAGACCCTGCTGGTGGCGGGCGAGCGCGAGCGCTTCGAGCGCGCCTATCGCGATCTGCGCGCGGCCGTGCATCAGGAACAGCCTGCCTACGAGCTGGCGCGCCTCGCCTTCGCGGACCATCTGCTGAATGTTTTGAGTCTCAGTCTGGATCTCAAGCTCGATCCGGCGCGCGTGGTTGCAATCTATTTCCGGCTCGGCGAGTTCCTCGACTTCGACTTGCTAGAGACCGCCGCCGACGCGATTGGCGGCGACGATCGATGGGAACGGCGCGCGGCGCGCGAGCTGGGCGCCGACTTGCGCGCGACTCGCGTAAAGCTGACCCGCGCGATCCTGACCGGCCACGGTGAGGTCGCCGACGCGGGCGAAGCGGTGCGGCGCGCGCTGGGCACCCGCGCGAATGCATTCCAGGAAGTCCAGCGGCTCGCGGCCGATCTCAAGGCGCTCGGAACGCCAAGTCTGGCCGCGCTCCAGGTCGCCGCGCGCGCGCTGGCCCGCCTGACCTGAGGCCCCGCGCCGGACTCTACGCGCGCAGTTCCGCCAGCGGTGCGGTCGCCGTTTCGACTCGGGTGGCCTGCACGCCCTGACCTTCCGGGACTGCGTTCAGGTCCTGATAGAGCCGCGCACTGGCGGCCATGAAGAATGCCGTGGTCACGAACGCCACCGAAACGGCCAGCAGATCCACCACGAATACCGCGGCCGACAATTTGCCCACCAGATAACCGAGCGGCTCCATGAGCAAGCTCAACACCACGAACGCGCCGCCGACCCACGAATTGTAACCCGACCATACCGCCAGGAAGACCACGATCCGCGTCGCGACCTTGAAGAACCGCCCGCGCATCAGGTCGCGGCTGTGCAGCAGCGCGGGCCAACTGCGCTGGTTGTCGAACACCAGCGCGTACTGCGAAAAGTAGAGCCAGACGTAAGCGAGCAGGCCGGGAACGATCAGCAAGACGGCGCCGACCACGATGGCGAGCACCTGCAACAGCAGAATGAAGAAGAACGCGGGCACCAATGGAATTGCGTTGCGATAGACCTCGAGCGCCTCGCCGGCCGGCGTCGGCGCTCTGGCCCCGGCGCGCATCCGCTTGAGCTCGCACAGGACCACCAGATTTACCGAGAGCGCGATCAGAAAGGCCAGGATGTGCAGCGGTTGGGTGGGAAACCTGATCCAGAACGAGATCGGCCCGACAGGCGCGGGAACCCCGGGAACCCCGGGATCCTGCGCGGGTACGTAGACCACGCTCCGCTCTCCGGGCGACAGATTGTGAACCAGATCTCGTTGCAGCCTGATCGCGTCCGGCAGCAGGCAGAGCGACGTGGCGAGCACCAGCGGCGCAAGTATCAGGCCGATGATGCTCCAGCTTCCGCGCAGATCGTTGACAGCGTTCGCCAGGTAGATGAAGCTGCTTTTCAGACGCGCCTGTCCCACAATGCGATCGAACTTGTCATCCCAACGGGCGCAAGACAAGTCTTGGCGTCTCATCCGCGATCGAGGCCTGCCCCGGCCGCGGGGAGGACTGACATCGCCCGCCCTCTATGCTATTTGCTCTGGGGTATTTGCTCTGGGGTACTTGCTGTGGGCATGAAGCGCTTCCATAACTTCCATAGCCATGTCCGCGCCTCGATCCGGTGGCCGCGCAAAGCCCCGGCACGCCTGCGTGGAGCGGCACTTTGCCTCGCCGTGGTTGGGTTCATGAGCGGATGTTCCTCCCAACCCATAACCGTTGAGCATGAAATGACGCTGGCAGCTATCGGCGCAGTGGCAGGTGCGGCCGGCGGAGCCTTGTTGGGGAGTCAGACCCGTTACTCCGTGCCACTGTCTGTTTTCATAGGTGCAGCCGGAGTGGGCGGCGCGATCCTGCTTATCGAGGAAGTCCAGCGCGAAGCCGCCGACGCCAACAGCCCGCCGAGTCCCTGAGACGGCTGGCGACGCTTCCGGGTGCCGGCACATATCCAGTATATGTAATGACTCGCGCGCCGGCCTCATTCGCCACGCGCCGCCTCGCGAGAGAAACGCCATGGCCAAAGACCAGCGCGCCGCTCAAATCGAACAGGAAGACAAGCTGCTGCGAAGGCTGCGTTTCCTGGTCGATCTTACTTTCGCGACCCTCGCGCAGGATGACTCGCTGACCCTCGATCAGGCGTGGGAGCACGTGCGGGCGCTCAAGGCGGCCGCGGTCGCGATGTTCCCGGACAAGGATGAAGTCTTCGACCTGATTTATCTGCCGCGCTTCTCGCGCCTGTTGCAGGAGCGGTTCGGCGCTAACTGAGGGCCGGCGCGGCCGCTTGCGATGAAACATCTGAGCGGAGCGATCGCGGTCCGGCGACGGCCGCACTTTCGCCGGCCGCGTCGGTTTCGCCGAGCGTATCGAGACCGTCGAGGCCGCGACGGCCGGCGGTGACGATTACATCCTGCCCGGCTTCATCGACCTGCAGGTCAACGGCTCGCACAGGATCGAGGTGATGACGGCGTCGTCGGACGAGCTTGCGTCGCTGGCCGGCCATCTGGCGCGCGAGGGCACCTGCGCGTTTCTGCCGACCGCAGTCACCGCTCCGCTGGCGCAGATCGAACGCGCGCACGCCGCGATCGCAGGGGCGATGGCCGCGCAGACCCGCGGCCATCATACGGGCGCCGCGAGCGCCCCAAGCGCTGCGATTCTGGGGATGCATCTCGAGGGGCCGTTCATCTCGTCCGCCCGTCTCGGAGCGCACGCCCCGCTTAATCTGGAGCCGCGCGGCAGCGCGCTCGATCTCGTGCTGGGACTCGGAACCCTCCGGCTGGTCACGCTCGCACCTGAACTGCACGGAGCGTTGGACGCGATCCGGCGCTTTTGCGCGCGTGGTGTAGTCGTCTCGATCGGCCACACCGACGCGACCCTGGCCGAGGCCGAGGCCGGAATCGCCGCGGGCGCGCGCATGTTTACCCATCTGTTCAACGCGATGCGCCCGCTACGCCATCGCGACCCCGGCGTGATCGCCGCCGCGATGCTCGCGCGCGACGCGAAACCCGCCGTGATTCCCGACGGCGTACACGTCGATCCTGCGATGCTGGCGCTGGTCTATCGCGCACGCGGCGCCGCCGGGATGCTGATGACCACGGACAAGGTCGCGCTGGGCGGCGAAAGCGCCGACGCCTCGCGCCACGCCGGCCGCGCAATCGTGCGGGTCGAGGCCGGCGCGGCACGCCTTGGCGACGGCACGCTGGCCGGGCAGCGTCATCTCGATGCTGGACGGCGCGCGCCTGATGGTCGAGAAGGTGGGCGTGAGCGTCGGCGAGGTCGCGATGATGGCTTGCGCGAATCCGGCCGCGATGCTCGGGCTCGAGGATCGCGGCAAACTAAAACCGGGCACGCGCGCCGATTTGCTGGTAGTCTCACGGGAGTTGAAGCTAAAGGCGGTCTATATCGGAGGCCGCGAACTGACTTAGCAAATCAGGACCGGAGAACCGACAATGCCATTGAACAAAGCTTGCGTGGGCCGGGAATATCCGCCGGTCACGACCACGGTCACTCTGGAGGCGATCCAGAATTACGCGCGCGCCTACAACGATGACAACCCGCACTTTTTCGACCCGAAGCTGGCCGGCGGAATCGTCGCACCGCCGATGTTCGGCGTGGTAGTCACCTGGCATTCGCTGCTGAGCGCGGTCTCCGACCCTGAAGCGGGCGTCAATCCGCTGAGACTCGTGCACGGCGAACAGGACATGGAGTTTCCGAACCCGATTCGCGCGGGCGACGTAATTACCTCCACCTCGAAGATCGCGTCGATAGAAAGCCGCAGCACCGGCGAGACCATGGTGGTCGAGCTCAACGCCCACAACCAGCGCGCCGAGCATGTGCAGAAGACGCTGTTCACGCTTTTTATCCGCGGCGGCGTGAAGGGCGCGCCTGCCGAGGCCCGCCCGCCGGAACCGCGACGCGGCGATCCGATGTTCGTCGTGGCCCAGACGATCGACCCGGACCAGACTTATCGCTATGCCGAGGCCTCGGGCGATCGCAATCCGATTCACGTCGATGAAAATGTCGCCAGGATGGCCGGGCTGCCGGGAATTATCGTTCACGGCTTGTGCACGATGGCCTTCACCTCGAGGGTCGCGATCGACAAGCTCTGCGGCGGCGATCCGACCCGGCTCAAGCGCCTGGCTGTGCGCTTCACCAAACCTGTTCTGCCCGGCCAGACCATCACTACCAAGGTCTGGCGCGAGGGCGAGAAGACCCGCCGAATGGTGTATGCCTACGAGACCTATAATCCCGACGGGCAGGCGGTGATCAAAGGCGGAGTGGCCGAAATCGCGCTCTGACAAGGAATCGCCGACGGGTGCCGCAACGCTCACTGTGGGGCTCTCGCTCTCTCTAAGCGGCGCTTACGCCGAGATGGGGCGTCAGGCCGAGGCCGGTGTGCGCCTGTTCGTCGCAGACACTGAAGCCGCCGGCGGGATCGAGGTCCGCGGCCGCAGATACCGGCTCGCGCTGGAGTGCCACGACGATCGCAGCGAGCCGGCGCGCGCAGAGGAGATCTACCGATGGCTCTGCTCGAAGCATCGCGCCGGCCTGATATTCGGACCCTACTCGAGCCGGCTCGCGCGCGTCGCCGCGCCGATCGCGGAAGGCGCCGGGATGGTGATGGTGAATCACGGCGGCGCGGGCGACGAACTATACAATTGCAACTATCGTCTTATAGTTGGAATACTCACTCCCGCCAGTGACTACCTGCTTCCGTTCGCCCGTCTTCTGAGCACGCTCAAGTTCTGGCGCAAACGGGTCGCGATCGTCGCGTCCAAAACGCCCTTCGCCAGCGCCGTGGCCGCGGGCTTCGAGCGCGCCTGCAACCAGCGATGGGCACGCCGGCGCGGCGTGCGCGTGCGGCTCAAGTACACCGCCGCCGGCCCCGACCGCGCGTGGGACCGGCTGCTGCTCGCGCTCAAGCGCTCGCGAATCAACGCGCTGGTCGCGGCGGGAAATTTCGATGAAGACCTCGAGTTGATGCGGGTGATAATTTCGCATGACCTGAGTATCCCGGTGCTTTGCTGCGTCGCAGCCGGCGTTGCGCGTTTCGGCACGATGCTGGGCGAGGACGCGGAGGGAATCGTCGGACCGAGCGGATGGGAGGAAAGCGTCCGGTTTGCCGCGCAGATCGGCCCGGCGCCAAAGGAGTTCGCGCGCCGGATGCGGGCCGCCTACCCGGCGATTCCGATCGACTATCCCGCCGCGCAAGCCTACGCCGCCGGAGTGCTCGCCGCCGCGGCGCTCAAGGCGGCCGATGCGATCGATCAGGAGCGGCTCCGCGCCGCGTTCTCCGATCTCCGCGTCAGCACGATGTACGGCGACTTCGAGATCGATCGCGTGACCGGCCGCCAAATCGGCCACGCGATGCTGATCGTGCAATGGCATGGCGGCCACAAAGTCATAATCGAGCCGGAGGTGCATCGCGAATCCGCGACGCTTGAGCTTCCTTCCGGATGGCGCCTGATTCTGGGATCGTTCCCGCAAATACGCCTCAAGCACCAGACGCCCCCAGATCATAATCCTGATGACCGTGATCCTGATGACCACGATCCTGACGATCAGCAGGCTCTCGACCATCGCGATGACTGTAACCGCGATTAGAGCGGCGGTTGCAGCCCGCGCCGTTCGCGCGATCGGCCTGATGTCGGGCACGTCGCACGACGGGATCAGCGCCGCGATCGTCGAGATCGATCGGGCGACAAATCCACCCGCCAGGGTAATCGCGTTCCGCAGCTACCCGTATGCGGCGGGCCTGCGCGCGCGCCTGCTCCGCGCCGCGGGCGGGCAGGGCGTCGGCACGGGCGAGATTTCCACGCTCAACTTCGATTTGGGGCGCGCTTTCGGCCGCGCGGCGCTCGATATCAGCCTCCGCGCGCGAATCCCGCTCAGGCGCCTGAGCTTCATCGGCTCGCACGGGCATACTGTTTTCCATCTGCCGCCGCGGACCGCCGGGCGCGGACAGACGCCCTCGACGCTCCAACTCGGCGAATCCGCGGTAATCGCGGCGATGACCGGCGTGGCGGTGGTCTCGGATTTTCGCCCGATGGATATCGCGCTCGGCGGCGAAGGCGCACCGCTGGCGCCGCTCGCGCATGTCTGGATGTTTCGCGATCGAAAGCTCGGCCGCGTGGTCCAGAATATCGGGGGCATTGCCAATGCCACCTACGTGTCGCCGGGCGGGAGCCGCGTGATCGCATTCGACACCGGGCCGGGCGTGATGCTGATCGATGCGCTCGCCTTGAAGTCGTCGGGCGGCAGGCTCCGGATGGACCGCGACGGAAAGATGGCGGCGCGCGGAACGGTAAGCGTAAGGCTACTCGCCGGCCTGATGCGCGATCCTTATTTCCGCCGCCGGCCGCCCAAGTCAACCGGGCGCGAGCAGTTCGGCGCGGATTACCTGGCGCAAGTCGAGGCGCGAGCGCGCCGCTTCGCGATCCGCGGTGACGACCTGATCGCGACCGTGACGGCGCTCACCGCGAGATCGATCGCCGAGGCGTGCCGGAAGTTTGTGCTGCCGTTGGGCCGGGTCGATCAGCTAATCGCGACCGGGGGCGGCGCGCGCAATCCGGTGCTGCTGCGAATGCTTGCGAAAGAGCTTCAAGAGATCGAAGTGACGACTGCGAATCAGCTCGGCGTCGATGGCGACGCGCTCGAAGCCGTAGCGTTCGCGATTTTGGGCTATCGGATGCTGCGCGGCGAGCCGGGCAATATCCCGAGCGTCACCGGCGCGCGCCGGCGATTCTGGGCAAACTCACGCTTCCGCCCCGCTAACGCCTGCCGCCAGTTTTCTTACCTTAGCGGCAGTAGCCACCCTCACCCGGCAAGCGGGTTGCTCACGCAATCCGCTCGCCGACCTCTCCCGGTGTGCGCCTGCGGACCAAGCCGCAGGCGCGGGCGAGGTGTTATCGTAGCGCCGGCCTCCGTGCCGGTAGTGCCGGCCGAGTGCAGCCGGAGCCTCAGAACATCCGCCGGATATTCGGTGGCGGGAGGCCCGCTTTTTCGGCCGACTCGCGCGCCGCCGAGTGGAAGATTCCAACGCTCATGGTCGAAGACGACTGCGCGCTGCGCGCCGTATAGATTTTCGCGCGCGCCTCGTGGACCGCCTTGTCGTTGGGCGCGGCGAATGCGGCCCAATCGATCAGGTGACAGGCGAGCGCCAATTCACCCGCCGCGAGCTTCTCGTTCGCGCGCGCGACCACGCGATCGACGCCGCCGGCTATCGCCGCAATCTCGCGCGCCTGCTCGGACTCGGAAGCCGGCTTAAGATGCGACGGCACGCCGTCGTACCATCCACCGTCCAGCCGCCAGATGTTGCGCACCACGAACTCGGGCTCGTCGTAGACCGGTTGCAAGTACGGCTTTTCGGCGAGCGCGGGTGGCGGCTTGACGGTATGGATTATTTCGTCGAGCGGCGCGCCTTCGTTCATCATCTTCGAGGTCTGATCGGAGAGGCTTTGCAGGTAGTCTGCCGTATCGTTGAGCGCCTGCCGCACGTTGACCAGGCCGTAGATCGGCGGCCCATGCCCGGGCGCGAGCACCGTCGCTCCGGTCGCGGCCATCGCGCGCAACGCCTCGGCCCATTCGCGCGCGTAGCGCTGCACCTTCTGCGGATTGCCGGCGTTGGGCGAGCACCAGATAAAGAAGTCGCCCGCGCACAGCACCTTGCGCTCGGGAAGATAGACCCAGGTCGCGTCGTCGGTCTCGCCGCGCCCGTGATGGCATTCGAAATGACTGGTTCCCGCAACTACATTCAACTGACTATCGTAGTAGGTATCTGGATATACATACTCAGTCGGCCATTGCGAGCGCGCGCTGAACTGCCGCGTGTTGATCGCGCTATTGTAGCCGGCGGTGCGCTTGTATCGATCGAAGCGCGCCGCGACCGCGCGATTGCCCACCACTTTGGGCCGCGCGACGCGATTCTTCTGCGCTTCGGCCACGATCGCCGGCATCCCGCCGACGTGGTCAACGTGGCCGTGGGTGTAAATCGCGGTGTTGATGCGCTCGGGCGAGTAGCGCCGCACGATGCCCAGCGTCTGCTCCTGGTTGAAGTAGGCGCCGGTGTCAACCAGCACCAGGCCTTCTGCGGTCTTCGCGACGATCACATTGGCGAACCATTTGATGAACAGTACGCCGTCGGCAATTTCTTCCGATTCTCCGGTCGGCCTCAGCGGATGCACCGAACGGACCGACTCGTTGCCGCTCCAGAGCTTCTCTGCCATCTCTCTGATAGTGCCCATGTGAACCTCGCTGATTACTCAGTCAGTTCGGCTTATTACTCAGTCGATTGGATGCAGCTCGCCGGCGTGGCGAATCCGATGATGCTCGACCCACGAGTAGCGGTCCATGCGGTCGATGAGCCTGCCCTCGATTCCGGCGGCCCGTGCGCCGACCATGTCGATCGAATAGATGTCGCCGGCGTACAGCGCCTGGCCGGGGGCGACGCCCAGGCGCTCGAGCGCGATCTGGAAGATCCGCGGGTCGGGCTTGGCGACGCCCACGACTTGCGAATCGATTATCACGTCGAAGTGCGGGGCGAGACCGAAACGCCGCGCGTCGTTTGCCACTCGGCCGTCAGCATTCGAGATGACCGCGAGCTTGAATCCGCGCGACTTGAGCCGTTCGAGCAAGTCGATCGTCCCCGGCCTGATCACGCGCCAGAGCGTCGATTCCTGGTTGAGCGCCTGGAACCGCTGCCCGTGCTCGCGCAGCTCATCGTGCGGTATCCCGGCCGCATTCATCCAGGCGCGGAAATATTCGCGGTTGGGTTGGTCGGGGTCGCTCGGTCCGCCGGGCGACATCATGCATCGATCCAACGCCGCGCGGCCCTCGTACTCGGCGCCCTCCATCGTGGCCGCGTCGAGCTTTCGCCCGCCAAGCCAGGCTGAACTCGCGCGCGAGCAGTTCGTAATCCAGAAATGCGAGCGTATTGCCGAAATCGAACAGCAGCGCCTTGATGCGCGACGCCGCCCGGCCGGTGCCCTGCTCAGTGGTCTTCATCGTATTTCGAGTCGGCGGATGAAGTTTAGACCATCGGGCGCGCAGTTACCAAACCGCTCGCCAGCGATGCCGGACTGTGATCGAGTTGCGCCTGATATCCAAAAAAAGATATGATTTTTCTGGGTTTTTGGATCCGCCGCGCTCTGCGACCTCATTTGACGAAATCGATATGTTCACCGGAATCATAGAGGACCTCGCGACGGTCAAGAGCATCGAACGCTCCGATGAGGGCGCGGTTCTCACCCTGCGTACCGCGTTACCCGTAGGTCGAATCGGGATTGGAGACTCGATCGCGGTCAGCGGCGCCTGCCTGACCGTGATCGCAAAAGGACGCGGCACTATCGCGATGGACGTCTCGGCCGAAACGCTTCGGCGCACCGATCCTCGGCGGTCTCAAATCCGGCGACAAGGTCAACCTGGAACGATGCCTCACGCTCCAGAGCCTGGTCGGCGGCCATCTGGTGGCGGGCCATGTCGACGGCGTCGGCCAAGCTGGTCTCGATCAAGCCCGAAGGCGACTCGCGCCTGTGCACCTTCGAGGCGCCGGCCAGCGAGACCCGCTATCTGGTCGAGAAGGGCTCGGTGACGATCGACGGCGTGAGCCTCACCGTGTTTGGAGTTCGCGACCGCCGATTCAGTTGCGAGCTTATCCCGCATACGCTCAAGATGACCACGCTTGGCGCCAAACGAGCCCGGCGCTCCGGTCAATATCGAAAGCGACATGCTTGGCAAATACGTCGAGCGATTCGTATCCGCAACAGCGTGGCGCAAACGGCGCCGCGAGCCTGGGCGGGTGACAGTCGCGACCGCGTCGAACGGAGCCGATCATGAGCCTGATGCAGATACCGCGCAAGATCGAGTATGCGCTGCGCGCCATGATTCATCTGGCCGACAATCCCGACGAGGTCACACGCGGGCTCGAAATCGCCGAGCGCCAAAAGATTCCCAAGTACTACCTGGAGAAAGTGATCCGCGACCTGATGCGCCGCGGGCTGGTCCGGGCGCGGCGTGGTCCGGGCGGCGGCTACCAGCTCGCCCGCACGCCCGAGACCATCTCGTTCAAGGACATTATCGAGGCGGTTGAGGGCCCGATCACGCTCAACGTATGCATGGACGGCAGCAATAGCTGCCAGATCAAGCCGACCTGCCGGATGTTCCGGGTGTGGGAGGAGGGGCAGCGCGTGCTGCTGGAGGTGTTCTCGCATACCACGCTGCGCGAGATCGTCGATGAGCACGGCTCGCCGGAGCGCTACATACGATGCCCCCGGTCGAAAGTACGCCAGCCGAGATCGGCAAGCCCCTAGCCTGATGAGCCTTCAGCGAACGGACCGCCGCCTGGTGAGCGCCATCGAGGCAGTCTCGACGGCAGAGTTGCGGCCAGCGCCGGTCTTTACCGAGAAGACCTTCTACCTCGAGGAATTCTACGGCAAGAGCCTGCTGTTCGCGATGATTCCGCCGGCCGGCGAGCGAATCAGCGACCTCGACTCGCTGGTCCGCACGCTCCGGGAGCTTCGCCGCAACCAGACCCGATGTATCGTGATCGTCGCGAAGAGCGCGCTGCCGCGCCTGATGCGCCGGATGGGCCGTCTGGCGCCGCAGGAACCTCCGCCGATGATCAACCCTGTGCACGGATTGCGCACGCGGCCATATCCGCCTGACTCGGCGGTCGCCCGTATCTGGCGCGGATTGCGTACCGGATCGATTATCGTCGCCGCCACGGAGACCGACGACGCGGACGATCTGATCGTCTTCGCCCAGGAGTTAGCCAGCAGGCTGCAAGTCTTCAAGCTGGTTCTGCTCGACCGTCAGGGCGGGGTCGCGGACCGAAACGGCAGCCGGCTGTCGTTTGTCGAAGGGCGGCGAATCAGCCGCGCGATGCGCCAGACGCGCTCCAAACTCCGCCGCGCGATTCTGCGCGCGGCCAGGCCGCGCGCTCAAGGACGGCGTCGGCTCAGTCAACCTGACCGCTCCGCGCGAGGTCTACGAGGAGCTGTTCAGCTACCTGGGCACCGGCACGCTCTTCACCGAGCATCAGTACGGCAACGTCAGGCCAATTTCGATCGACGACTTCGGCGAGGTCGAGGCGCTGATCCTGCGCGGCCAGAGCGAGGGGTACTTGCTCCCGCGCACCAGCGAGGCGATCGCGGAGATTCTGCCGTCGTGCTTCGGCTATCGAATCGGCGACGAGCATCTGGCCGGAATCTGCTCCCTGCTGACCGAGCCCTATCGCCGCGAGCGCGGAGGCGAGATCACCGCGCTCTACACGCTGACCCGATTCCAGGGCGAGGGCGTAGCCGCCGACCTCGTGCGGCAGGTGATGACCGAAGCGATCGCCCGCCGCCTGCGCTACGTCTTCGCATGCACCAGCGAGGAGCACGCCGCGCGGTTCTTCACCCGGCTCGGCTTTCGCAAGGTCGCGCCGCACGAAGTGGCCGCGGTCAAGTGGCGCGGCTACGATCGGGGCCGAATCCCGAAGCTGATCGTTTTCCGCACCGACCTCGAATAACCCGATCAACCCGGGCCTATGACCTCGAACGCGTCGCCCGGATGGCTGCTTGCGATGACGGCGGTCGCGATCGTCGCCGCATCGCTCACACTCCATCGCCTCGACGCCGCCGACGTGTGCGGCGACAACGAGGCGGTCGAGGGCGTGTCCGTGCAGCAGATGGTCGAGCATGGCGCGATCCTGTTCCCGCTGCTCAACGGCCGCGACCCGATGTACAAGCCGCCGCTCTTCCATTGGACGGCAACCGCGCTCGATCGGATGCTGGGAATCCACAAAGTCACCGCGTTCAACCTGCGCCTTCCTTCCGCGCTGTACGCCACCGCCGGCGTGATCCTCACGATGGCATTCGCGTTCGATGCGATCGGTCCGGCCAGGCGCGGTGCTAGCGGGAATTATCCTGGCCGGCTCGTATCAATACGTCAGCCAGGGACGAATCGGGCGCGTCGACATGACGCTCACCTTCTTCGAGACCCTGGCTTTGTTCTCGTTCCTGTGGTGGTACCTGCCGCGCGGCGCGGCGGGCAGGCGAGAGCAGAGTGGCGAGCAGGGCGCACTCTATCTCTTCGGGCTGGCGCTGGGATTGGCCGTCCTGTCGAAGGGACCAGTCGGCGCGATCCTGCCGCTCGTATCGATCGGAGTGTTCCTGATCGTTGAGCGGCATCTGGACCGGGCGCGCGCGATCCTCCGGCCGGGCCCGGCGGTGCTCGCGCTCGTCGTGGGCTCAAGCTGGTATGTGGCCTGCCTTTATGGACGGCGTTACGGCTTCCTCAACCGCCAGCTTGGGATCGAAAACTTTGGCCGATTCTTCGGCTCGCTCGGCGCGATGCCGCCCTGGTACTACGTCGTGCCGATCCTGCTGAACTCGCCGCCGCTCAGCCTGCTGGTGCCGATCGCGGTGATCGCTGCGATTAAACCTAACCCCCTGACCCCCTTCCCTAAAGACGGGAAGGGGGAGCGGACTGACGCAAGGCGCGCAGCGTCTGCGGTCGAATTGCTCGCGATCTTTTGGCTCGTCTCGGTCGTCTTCTTCTCGATCGCAGCTTACAAGCGGCGAGCCTACCTGTTGCCGCTGTGGCCGTGCTCGGCGGTGATGCTGGCGTGGTGGATCGAGACGATTCGGCGCAAATCCGCTGGGGCCGATTCGCTGCGTCCCGCGAGTCTGCGTCTATCTGCGTGGGGATGATCTCCGTCAATTCGCCTGGTTGCCGAAGAAGGACAGCAAGGACTGCGGCGACGATCCGCTGCGGAGGTCGCCGCGACCAGATCAAGCGCACGGTGGTGCCGACGAGCCGCTGTTCATCTACGGTCTCGAGCGGGACCTTGCGCCGTTGCTGTTCTACCTCGATCGCCACGTGCCGCCGCTTTCAGGCAAGCTCGGCGACGCGCCGCCCGGCTACGTCATCGTTCCCGGCTGACCTCTGGGCGCGCTCTTCAGCACGAGGCGCTAGGATTGGAGCCAGTGCTGACTTCGCACTCCGGCCGCCGCACCCTGATCCTGCTGCACCGGGGCAGGTCCTGGCTGGGCGTTCATGGCCCTGCGACCTTTTTTGCTGACGAGCTCTACGCCGCGGGGATTGCGGCGGTGCCGCCCTGCCCAGTCAGCATCGAGCGAGCGCGGTCAGATCCTGATCGTCGTAATATTCGATTTCGACTTCGGCCCGGAGCGCCGCCTCGCCGAGCGATGATACGAACCTTGCGCTTGAGCGCGCGCTGTAGCTCTCTTCGAGCGCTTGCAAATTTGCGTCAACGGCCGTCGCGGAGCCCGGTCATCCTTGCCGGCTTCCGCGACGCGCCCTGCCATCTGCTCGGCACCGCGCGACGAGATCCCAGCCTCGGCGATTTTACGGGCGGCGTCAATCTGTGCCTCCGGCCGGCCATCGATAGCAACGGGCGCGCCTGACCAGCCGCGTCAGCTCGCTAGTCATCATCTCTATTACCGGCGGCTGGCAGGTCGAGCAGGCGGACAGATATTGCTGACGTAGGGGCGGCTCTTGCCGATTCGGCCCGCGATCTCGCTCGTGGCTCAGCGCGAACTCGTTGCCCAACTGAACGAACGCGCGCGCTTCTTCAATCGCGTTCAGTTCTTCGCGCGCCAGATTTTCCACCAGCGACATCTCCAACGCGGCACGATCATCAACCTCGCGCACCATCACCGGCACCGCGGTCAGCGCCGCGTTCCTCGCAGCGCGCAGCCGCCGCTCGCCCGCGATCAGCTCGTAGCGCAGGCCGCTTTCGGCCTCGGCCGCTGCCCGCCGCACTATCAGCGGCTCGATCACGCCCTGCGCTCTCGATCGCCCGCGTCAGCTCCTGGAGCCGCTCCGGGTCGAATCGCTTGCGCGGCTGATATGGCCCGGGACGATCCGCTCGATCGCCACCGCCATCAGCCCGGCTCCGCCTGGCGCGCCGTCCCGCCACGGCCTTTCGCCTCCGTTCTGGTGCTCTTCGATCAACGCATCCAGTCCCCGCCCCAATGGCCTTCTTATCATCCTCCTCTCCTCATCTTCCCCATCTGGACTGTGCCCGATTGCGCGGCCTGAGCGCCGTTGCTCGGCCATGGCGCGCGCCCGCAGGCTGTTTACAAATCCTTTCGCATCCAATGGACTTCACCGTTCGCCGCTCTTCCCTGTCAGGCGCCACCCTGACCCGGCTGCGGCCAGCGCTTGGGCGCAAGCAGCTCGGCGGCCAGCTTGCGATAGCTCTCGGCGCCGCTCGACTTGGCCTCGTACTCGAGCACCGAGAGCCCGTGGCTGGGGCTCTCCGACAGCCGCACATTGCGGGGAATCACGCTCTCGAAGACCTTGTCGGGATAATGCTCGCGCACCTCGCGCGTTACCTCATGGCTGAGCCGGTTGCGCGCGTCGAACATCGTGAGCAGGATTCCCTCGATTTCGAGGGCGGTGTTAAGACCGCTTCTGACGCGCGCGATCGTCGCGCCGAGCGAGCTCAGCCCCTCCAGCGCATAGTATTCGCACTGCATCGGGACCAGCACGGAGTCAGCCGCGACCAGAGCGTTCAGAGTGAGCAGCCCCAGAGAAGGCGGCGTGTCTATCAGAACGATGTTATATTCCCACGGCGCAGTACCCAGCAGGCTTTTCAGTCGATGCTCGCGTCCTTCTATCGTCGCCAACTCGATCTCGGCACCAACTAGGTCTGGGCTGGAGGGCGACAGGAAGAGCGTCGGTCGAACCGCTCTGACCGTCTCAGAGAGCTTGAGTTGTCCGATCAGAGCTTCATAGATCGTTCGATGGGAGGTTCGGGTGGAAGCAAGGTCCTCGCTCGACATCAGGCCGGAGGTAGCGTTGCCCTGCGGGTCCACGTCGATCAGCAAGACTCGGGAGCCCGACCGCGCCATAGCGACCGCTAAATTGATCGCGGTCGTGGTCTTTCCGACCCCACCTTTCTGATTGGCTATTGCGATCACCTTCCCCACAACCACACACCCAAGCGCGCAAGGCGCAAACGCGAAGCGTAGGAAAGATATTTACTACCGACAGGTCAGGAAATCAAAGCCCTCTCTGTGGATAACCGTTAACTGGCTGATTCGACACGATTTTCCAATAAAGTTTTCTAATCGCGAGTCTATCGCTTGAGGGCGAGAATCAGGTCGCGGTTCATGGACCGGACCTCACGCGAGTTACCCACACGCGACTCACGATCAGCCTCGTACTGAACCCGCCGATAGCTGGCGAATCCGGAAGCGCGGGCCAAGTCCATATCCAACGGTTGGTCCCGAGCCACGTACAGGATCGCGATAGCGCCTGGTCGCAGCGCGGCCGCAGCAATCCTCCACAGCGAGGGCCAATGCCCGATAGCGCGGGCCGTCATCGCGTCGTAGTCGCGCGTGACGTCCTCCACCTCGGCACGTGTCGATTCGACAACCGCGTTGTCGAGGCCCATCTCGGCCACCGCTACCGAGAGGAAACTCGCGCGCTTGCGGCGCGACTCGGACAGTGTGAAATGCGCATCAGACGCCGCCGCCAGCACCAAGCCCGGAAAGCCCGCCCCGCTCCCCAGGTCGAGGACGCGTCTACCTTTACCGAGCTTCTCGCCGAGCATCCCACGAATGGCCGTGCCGTCGGGGCGAGCTGCGATGAGCAGCGGGATCAGGCTGTCCAGGATGTGAAAGGCGGTTTCGGCCGGATCGTTGGGGCGCGCCGTCAAATTCGTCCGCGCACCCCAGAGGGCGAGCAATTCGGCGAGGGTCTGCATCCGGTCGAGAAAATGCGGTGCAAGCAGCGCGAAGGAAGGACCAACTGGCGTCCGCTCGAGGCGGGCACGGACCTCAGCGCCGATCGCCTTCGGATCAAGTTGGCTAATTTCACGTTTCACGTGAAACGAGGGGGCAAGTTCGGCAGCCAGTCTTTTTTCATGGATGTTTCACGTGAAACGACGAACGGCGAATCATGCCGAACCCGCCTCGTAAGCGACTCTCTTGCTTACGCGCCCGATCCGGATGTGAACTGCCAGCAACGAGATTGCGGCCGGCGTGATGCCCGGCATTCGCGCAGCTTGTCCAAGCGACCGCGGACGGACATTGGCGAGCCGTTCGCGGGCCTCGGTCGAGAGCCCTTGCACCGTCGCGTAATCCAGCCCGTCGGGGATCAGCGCATCCTCCAGCCGCTTGGACCGCTCGATCGCATCGGCCTGCCGTCGAACGTAGCCCTCGTACTTGACCTCGATTTCGAGCTCGGCGGCTTGGTCGAAATCCAGCAACGGCTCAAGGCCGACGATCTCAATGAGGCCCGCGTACTGCACCTCCGGTCGTTTCAGCAGCTCGATCGCGCGCACGGCCTGCGAGATCGGGGTCGAGCCCCATTCAATCAGCCGCCGATTCACCCCATCGCCGAGTGGCACCACAGCAGCCTGGAGACGTTCCCATTCCTGCGCCACTTTCTCGCTCTTGTCGTTGACCCTTGCGATAGCCTGGTCGCCGAGCAACCCAAGCTTTGCCCCGATTGGCGAGAGCCGACGATCCGCGTTGTCCTCGCGCAACAGGAGCCGGTATTCGGCCCGTGAAGTGAACATACGGTAGGGTTCGCCGCCGATTCCGCGCGTGACCAGGTCGTCAATCAGTACGGCGATATACGCCTGCTCGCGGCGCAGAATCAGAGGCGGTTCCCGCCGCGTCGCGAGCACCGCGTTGACCCCAGCGATAAACCCCTGGGCGGCGGCCTCTTCATATCCGGTCGTGCCGTTGATCTGGCCGGCGAAGAACAGGCCAGCGACGAGCTTGGTCTCCAAGGACGGCTCAAGTTGCGTCGGGTCTGAGAAGTCGTACTCAATCGCGTAGCCGGGCCGCATGACTTCCGCGTGCTCGAGCCCCCGTATTGATTGGACCATCTCGATCTGTACATCGAGGGGAAGGCTGGTGGAAAGGCCGTTGGGATAGACTTCGACCGTATCGCGCCCTTCAGGTTCGAGAAAAATCTGGTGACGCTCTTTGCCACGAAAGCGCATCACCTTGTCCTCGACCGACGGGCAATAGCGCGGTCCCTTGCTCTTGATCGCTCCCGAGTACATCGGCGAGCGCCCGATATTCGCGGCGATAATCTCGTGGGTCCGCGCATTGGTGTAGGTCAAATGGCAGGGGATCTGGTCGCGCTCGATTTTCCCGCTGCGGAACGAGAACGCAGGCGTTGGCTCGTCGCCGGGCTGGACCTCCAGGCCCGAGTAGTCGATAGTCCGCCCATCGATACGGGGGCAGGTGCCGGTCTTCAGCCGGCCGATCCGGAAGCCAAGATGAGCCAAATGCTCGCTCAAGCCCATCGCGGCGAAATCGCCGGCGCGCCCGGCCGAGTAGTTCTTCGGGCCAACGTGAATCAGGCCCTTCAGGAAGGTCCCGGTGGTCAGGATTACTGCGTCGGCCGCGAAGACCTCGCCGATCTGCGACTCCACGCCGCGGACCGCTTGATTTTCGACCAGCAGCCGCTCGACGCTTGCCTGGCGTATCCGCAAATTGGCGGTGCTCTCCAGCACACGCTTCATCCGCGAACGATAGCCGGCCTTGTCGGCCTGAGCGCGGCGCGCGCGCACCGCGGGTCCCTTGCGAGTATTGAGCAACCGGAACTGGATTCCTGTCTCGTCGATCGCCAGGCCCATCTCGCCGCCGAGCGCGTCGATCTCGCGCACCAGATGACCCTTGCCGATTCCGCCGATCGCGGGGTTACAGGACATCTGCCCGATATGGTCCAGGTTAAGCGTGAGCATCAGGGTCTTCGCGCCCATCCTGGCGGCCGCGAGCGAGGCCTCGATTCCGGCGTGACCGGCGCCGACGATAATCACGTCGTACTTCATCGAACCGGATTATGCCGCGAGCGGGGCAGCGGGCGAAATGGGTAGCGAGGCAGGTGGTATGCGCTCTCACCCCGATCTTCTCCCGGGGGGGAGAGGGAACCGAAGAGAGCGAAAGAGCGACTATTTGTAGATATTACCTACTTTAAGACAGAAGTCACTTGCCGATGCAGAATTCGCGGAAGATTGCGTCGAGCACGTCTTCGACGCCGACCGCGCCGGTGATCGCGCCGAGCGCTTCGGCGGCGATCGCCATGTTGACCGCGATCAACTCGGGCGGGAGCGCGGAAAGCGCGGCTCGCCCTGCGCCCTTGAGAGCTTCCAGGGCCGTCGCCAGCGCCTGGCGATGGCGTTCGCGCGAGATCGCGAGGTCTCCGTTCACGGCGCCGCGGCTGTCGCCCTCGCCGGCCAGCGCTTCGACCGCGCTCTGTAACTCATTTCTAAGCGCCGCGACGCCTTCGGCCTTGAGCGCCGAGAACGGCAGCACCGGCATCGCGAGGCCGCTCAGATTCTCACCCGAAAGCACCGCCGGCAAATCGCGCTTGTTGAGCACGGCCACGCCCCGGCGGCCGCGGCAGAGCTCGATCACCCGCAGATCCTCGGCCTCGAACGGCCGCGACGAATCGAACACCGCGAGCACCAGCTCGGCCTCGGCGGCATGCGCGAGCGTCCTTTCAATCCCGATTCGCTCGACTTCTCCTATCTCATCAGATCCCGCGGCGCCGTCACGCCCCACGCCGTCACGAATCCCGGCCGTATCCTGAAGGACGAGCGTATAAGCCCCGAAGCTGATCGAGTCCTCTATAACGTCGCGGGTCGTGCCGGGAACCGGTGTGACGATCGCACGCTCGACGCCGAGCAGCAGGTTCAGGATGCTCGACTTGCCCACGTTGGGTTTGCCGACGATTGTGGCGCGCGCCCCTTCACGCATCAGCCGGCCGCGCGCAAAGCTGTCGTGCAGCACGCGGACGTCGGCGGCGAGGTCCGCGATCGCGGCTGCGATCTGTTCGCGCGAGGGCAAATTTACGTCCTCGCCGGCAAAATCAATCTCGGCTTCGAGGTGCGCCCGTATTCCGATCACGCCGGCCCGCAGCCCTCCGACCCGTTCGGCCAGCGCTCCACCAAGTTGGGTTATGGCCTGCTCAAGTGCGCTATCGCTCCGTGCGGCGATCAGATCGGCGATTGCCTCGGCCTCGGTCAAATCCATCCTGCCGTTTAAGAATGCGCGGCGGCTGAACTCTCCCGGTTCGGCCATCCGGGCTCCGTGCGCCATCGCGACCGCGATCACGCGCCTGACCAGGTATGCGCCGCCATGGCAATGAAGCTCGGCTACATCCTCGCCGGTGAGACTCTTCGGCGCGGGCATCACGACGCCGAGCGCCTGATCGATCGATGCGCCGGTGGCCGGATTTCTGACCTCGCCCAGATAGAGCGCATGTGGTCTGAATGTCCCGCGTGGACGGATCGGGCGCCAAATGGCGCGCATGATTCGGATCGCCTTGGGACCCGAGAGCCGGATTACCGCGACCGCGCCGGTACCCGGCGGCGTGACCGGGGCAACGATAGTGTCCTCGACGTACACGACCCCATTGAGGCTACCATATGCGCCGCCCCAAGCACCGAATCGGGACGCAATTTCGGCCGCGGCTCGGCGCGTACGCGTAGCGGTCAGTGCTTATGGTTCTCGCGCCGGACCGCAAAGAGCTCGAAGTAGCCCGAGCCGAGCCGGGGATAACGCCTCACGAAGGCGACGCATCCAAGCCCGCGTGGATCGCCGAGCCGGCGCTCATCCCGGCCCGACATCAGCAGATATTTCGCTTCGGGCAGGCGATCGAGCCATCGGCAGAAGTCTCCCGATACTGTGTCGGGCATCTCGACCTGTTTCGCGCCGGCGTAGAAGCTAACCCTCCCGTCGGCGGAGACTATCCCGAAGTCACCCCGCCCGAAGTCGCCGCGATCCGACGACCTGATATCGGCCGCAGCCTGCCTGAAAGCGCGGATATCATAGCCGAGCGGCCAGAGCGTTTGCGGCAGCATTGTCAGCGCGATGGCGATCGCGAGCGCCGCGGGCGCGCGCCTTGCGCCGATGAGATCGAACCCCGCGAGCCATTCGGAGGCGCGATCGAACCCGATCATCACCCATCCGAACGTGTACGCGATCAGATGCGTCAACAGGCGTGGTCCGGTCGCAAACAGCGTGAACCCGCCGAAATAGAATCCCGCTATTAGGGCGAGAAAGCTCTCGCTCCACGATCGAAAGATTGCGCGCCCTCGTGCGGCTAGGCCCAAGGCCAGCAGCAACGTCAACAGCGGACCCAGCGCCTCGGCAAGATAGTAGGGAGAGAACACCACGTCATGCACGATCTTATAGATGTACGCTCGCGGGTTAAGGAACAGCGGCGCGAGAATCGAGACGTTTCCCGAACGCTCCAGCGCCAGCCACGGAGCCTTGTTGGCCGCAGTCTCCATCATGCCGGACGAGGCCGTGATGTTGAGCTCGTGACTGATCGTCCAATGGCCGGTCTCGCGATGCAGAAAAAGGACATAGGGCGAGGCTACGACCATGAACGCGGCCGCCAGCAGCGCCGCCCACCCGATCGCCTGCCGAATCTGCCATCGGCGCCAGATGAACGGCCCGGCGATCAGAAAAGCGCTCCCCACCAGCATGAACCCGAACGCCTCGGCCCGATAGAGATACGCTGCGCCGCCCATCACACCTGCGAGCGCGATTGCGATCGTGTTCGCCCGGTCGATTCCGGCGAGGAGCAGATAAACCGCCGCTACCATCAGGCAGACAAACCCGGCCTCGGTCCTCACCGACGCCGAGTACTCCGCCATCCAAGGATGAATCGCCGTCAGCGCCGCGGCACCGAGGGCGTATTCATGATTGCGAAAGGCCTGGCGGATCAGAAGATAAACCAAAGGCACGGTGATTGTTCCAAACACCGCCGAGATCAGATCGCCGCCGAGCTCCCAATCGGGGACTGCCGGATGCAAGCGCGAGATCAGCCACGGATAAAGCGGCGAGAACTGGAAGGCCAGCGCCTTCATCGGCTCGCCGGCCACGAACTCGCGCGCCATCCGGAGATACACCGGGCCGTCGGCGGAGATACAGAAGCTGGTGAAAACGAGATAGAGGCGAATCGCGAGCGCGACCGCGGTCAGCATCAGCAGTAGTTGCGTATCGGTCAGACGGCGCCGGGCCATTTCATCCCCTCGCGATGATCGCGACGCGCGGAGCCGGGCGAATCGATCGGGACTGGCATAATCCCTGAGCGTCGCTGATGGCCTTGCTACCGGGCTGATCATGTGGTTCGATTGCCTGTTCGGACTCGTATCGCCGCAGCGACGAGATTCCCCATTCGGACCGCCAACGTTGGCCGCGCAGAAGTTGACTACGATCGATGAAAAGAACCTATCAGCCTCACAATCGAAAACGAACCCGCAAGCACGGCTTTCTGGCGCGGATGGCGTCGCCGGGCGGACGCAAGGTGCTCAAGCGCCAGGCGCGCCAAGGGGCGCAAGCGCCTGGCGGTAACGATCCCGCCCAAGCAGCCGGGCTGAGGGAACCACCGGCGCGCGGCTTAAGGGCAGCCGACCGGCTCAAAGCCAGTGCGGACTTCGTGCGGATCCAGCGTAACGGCGCCCGATGGCAGAGCGAGCATTTTGTGCTCTACGGGCTCATAGCTCCGGAATTCGGCCGCGCCAAGCTCGGAATCGCCGTCTCGCGGCGAATCGGCAACGCGGTGGTCCGCAACCGCCTCAAGCGCCGGCTACGGGAATGCTTCCGGCTGGAGCTCCGCCCGATCATGCATCCGGAGACGGCCCTGGTCGTAATCGCTCGCGCCGGTGCCGGCGGGCTCGCAACCCCCACTATCAAGGCAGAGCTTGCGGCTGCTACCTTAAGCCTGAGCAGGAAACTGAAGGGGCCACGATCCGCTTGACGATCTACACATCGCTCGAAGCCCGCACTATGGCTCGTTCCGTAGCCCGCGCGCTGGCCGCATCGATTCTCCGCGTCTACCAAATCGCATTGTCGCCGCTGCTGCTGGCGTTGTTCGGCCCGGCCTGCCGCTTCGAGCCGTCGTGCTCCGAGTACGCACAACTCGCGATTCAGGCTCATGGAATCTGGCGCGGCGGATATATGGCAGCGCGCCGGTTGCTCAGATGCCATCCGATGGGCGGTCACGGCTACGATCCCGTTCCCGCCTGCGCGAGGCCACCGGCCGGATCGTAAGCGACTTCGGCGACCTCAGGAAGGAAAGAGCAGCTTGGAAACCCGGATTCTGATCGCGGTCATCCTCTCGCTGGGGTTGGTCGTCGCCTATCAGGAGCTCGTACTGAAGCGGCTCTATCCTTCGCCGCAACGCCAGGCCGTTCCGAACCCTACCCCACAGGCCGCTGCCGCGGGCCCGGGTGCCAACCCGATCATTTCGCCACTCGCTATGCCGCCGATGGCGGTGCCTCGGGCGAGTATCGGGGTGGCGGGCGCGCAGGCTCCGGAGCGCGCCATCAACGTCAGCACGAACCTCTATGAAGCGATCTTCACCAGCCGCGGTGCGCGCCTGAAGAGCTTCAAGCTCAGGAAGTTCCGCGAGACCGCGCAGCCCGACAGCCCGTCGTATGAGATGGTGAAACCGGCGCCGGGTGGCAGTCTTCCGCTCGGCCTCGTGGTCAGGCGCGGCGATACGAACCTCGACGATGTGGCGCTGGACTACACTACCGACGCGCCCAACAAGATCGCACTGAATGGAGGCTCGACCGGCTCGAAAGCCACGGTCGCCTTCAGCGGGCGGACCAAATACGGGGTGACGATTACCAAGACCTTCACTTTCACCGCCAACAGCTACGCGTTCGATATGACCGTGGACCGGAGCGGCGGGACCGGCGAGGCGCAGGCACTCGGGCTCACGATGGCGCAGCCGCTCACCGCTCACGCCGGCTACTACGACGTCCCGGAGATTCAGGCCTATGTCGGCGGCAAGGCGGTGGTCGAACGCGCAGAAGGCGCTCACCAAGGGAGTCACGCCGCTCAACGGTCCGATCACTTACGCCGGTTTCGGCGATCGCTACTTCCTGTCGGTCTTTTTGCCACAGAGCCCCGATCAGGGCACGTTGGAGATGACCTTCAACGGCTCGCAGGCCGAGGCCGAGATGCTTTTCGCCGGCGCCCGGCAAGCTCAGGACCATCATTTATATGGGCCCCAAGCAGATCGACATCATGGAGGCGATCAACCCGCTGCTCAGCAAGTCGATCGACTTCGGATGGACCGCGATACTCGCGCTCGCGTTCCTGAGGACGCTCAAGCTGTTCCATCTCATCGCGCCCAACTACGGCGTCGATATCATTCTGCTGACGCTGGCGATTCGCGCCGCGCTGCTCCCGATCTCGATCCGCAGCCAGCGCTCGATGATCCGGATGCAGCGCCTGCAGCCGCAGATCGCGAAGATCCGCGAGAAGTTCAAGGACGACCAGGAGCACCTGCAGCGCGAAATGGTCGACCTCTACAAGCGCAACCACGTCAACCCGATCGGCGGCTGCGCCCCGATGGTCGTGCAGCTGCCGATCTTCATCGGCCTCTACGAGGCGCTGCTCAACGCCGTCGAGCTGCGCCACTCGCCGTTCGTCGGATGGATCACCGACCTGTCGGCGCCCGATTGCCTGCTGATTCCCGGCATGCCGCAACTGCCGCTGACTCATTGCGGCGGAATCCCGGTGTTGGTCCTGCTGATGGGAGCCAGCACGTTCCTGCAACAGTGGATGATGCCCCAGTCGCCGGACCCCAATCAGCAGAAGATGATGATGCTCTCGCCGATAATTTTCACCGTGATGCTGGTTAACTTCCCGGCCGGTCTCTCCTTGTATTACTTCGCCTCCAACGTGCTGGGGATCGTCCAGCAGTTCGTTCTCAACCGTGAGTTCAAACAGCTACCCGCTGCAACAGCATGACTGCAAAAGATTCCATCGAAGTATCCGCCGCTACTGTTGACGAAGCCGTCGATCAGGCACTGAGCGAACTCGGCGCGACCCAGGACGACGTCCTAATCGAGGTGCTGAGCACGCCGCGCTCCGGCCTGCTCGGTCTGGGCTCGCGAGCCTGCGCGCGTGCGCGTCAGCCGCCGCCCGATCGAGGGCGCCCACAGCAAGGCGCAATCGCCGCCGCCGGCTCCGCCCCGCCGCACCAGGCCTGCCGAGGCCGCATCCACCGGGCCACCGCGTGGGCAAGCGCCCGAGCCTTCTCGCGGCCGGCCGCCGGAGCCATCGCGCTCGCGACCGCCGGAGGGGCCACGCACAGACCGATCACGCACGCGGGCGCCGGAACCACCACGTGGGCGAACGCCGGAGCCGCAACGCGCCCGCGCGGAACAGGCCACCGGCCCCGAATCGGAACCGGCCGCGGCTGACGACGATCGCCAGCCGCCAATATCGAGGAGCAGAAGCGCGAGGCGATCGGAATCCTCTCGCAAATCCTGGAGCTGATGGGCGAAAAGGCCGAGGTTATCCTGACCGGGGTCGACGCCGAAGCGATCGAAATCGAAATCCGGGGCGACGGCTCGGGAATCCTGATCGGGCGTCACGGTCAGACCCTCGACGCGCTCGAATACCTGCTCAACCGCCTGGTCGCGCACAACATCAAGGACGCGGTCTCGGTCGTAATCGACACGGAAGGCTATCGCGCGCGCCGGAACAACCAGCTCGAACGGATGGCGCTCTCGATGGGCGAGCGGGCCAAGCGCGAGCATGTCAAGATGACGATGGAGCCGATGCCGCCGCGCGACCGGCGTATCGTGCATCTCGCCCTCAAGGACGATCCGCTCATCACCACGCGCTCGACCGGCGACGGCTACATGCGGGTCGTGGAGATCGTGCCCGTCGGGGGCAGGCAGGAGCAGGGCGGCCGAGGCGGTGGCGGAGGTGGCGGCGGCCGCAACCGGCCTCGCGAACGCGAACACGAGAGCGAAGCTCCGGTCGGCCAGCAGGGCGGCTTCAAGCGCGGCCAGAAAAAGATCGTCTAAAGCTTCGACCTGAGAGAGTCCCGGAATTCCATCTCCCCCGCCCGCCTGCGGCTTGGCCGCAGGCGCAAGCCGGGAGAGGTCGCTGAGCGCGCTGCTAGCTAGCGTTGCATCTCGTTAAATTTGCCGAGACTCGAATTGGCCTTGGAGAATGCGGCGGCGTGGCCGAAATCGAATAGAAGTCGAGAGTCAATGTCATGACGCCTGCCCGGAGAGCATCTCTATTGCTTTGTCTGCAGTGACTAACCAACGCCGTTCAGTTTGAACGCGCGGCCAAAGCCTCTCGTCCGACAGCCCTTGCCAACCTTGCAATACGACCGTAGTCGCGTCATGTCCGCGTGCGCTCAGCAGCTTCGGACACCTCCCCTCGGACACCTCCCGGGGAAGGTCCTCGTCAACCTTGAACCGTGGGACTCACCTTCTTGTTGTTTCGACTCAGCGGAATGAAGTCGCTATCACTCACCGCTTCGGCGGCAAACTTGAGAGCTGCCCTTATGTCCTCGACCGTGATGTGCGGGTAGGCACTCAACACTTCGTCGAATGTGTCCCCGTCGGCGATGCTGCCCACGATTACGCTGACGGGTACTCGGGTGCCTTTGATGCATGGATCGCCGTGATGAATTGCCGGGTCAATTGCAATTCTCTCTCGCCAATCCATGGATCACCCTCCACCGCTCACTCGTTGGGGTCCAGCCCCCACTTCACCTTGTTCGCCGCGATTTGCTCGGGCGTGGGGTGCTCCTTCTGCACGAACACCTGGACCTTGAACTGGTCGGCCAATTCGACCGTCTTGTGATTCAGCGCAACATCGTCCTTCAGGACCTGGGGAACCGCAGGCTCCTCGAAGATCGCCTGCCAGGGACATTCCGGCTCGCACGCACCGCAATCGATGCATTCGTCGGGATTTATGTAGAGTTGATTGGGAAACTGGGTTTTGTCGTCGCCGACATACTCGTAGATGCAATCGACCGGGCAGACACTGACGCATCCGGTGTCAACGCAATCCCGGCAGAGCCTGGTGATTGTCCATGGCATAGCCGTATCTCTCCTATCGCAGCCGTCCGAAGTTCAGAATATACCGGACTGGCACGCCAAGTTAGCGCCCTCTGAGGCGCGATTCAAACGCCCCGAGGCGCCTTCGGCAAGCACCGCTGCGTGACGAGCGGAAGCTTCCCGCTCTGCCGAGCCTGGGGTACAATAAGGGCGTCCGCACGCTACACGGGCATGGTCAAAGATATTATGAAGAACGCACTCCAGGATACCGCCAAATCGACCCGGGCCGAGACCGACAGCATGGGCTCGATCGAGGTCCCGTCCGACGCCCTATTGGGGCGCGCAAACCGAGCGCTCCCTGCGCCACTTCGCGCATCGGCGACGACAAGATGCCCCGCTCGGTGATCCGCGCGATCGGGCCTGCTCAAGAAGGCCGCCGCCGAGGTCAACCGCGAGCTCGGCAAGCTGCCGCGCGACAAGGCCGAGCTGATCGTCAAGGCGGCCGACGAGGTAATCGAAGGCAAGCTCGACGCTCACTTCCCGCTGCGGATCTGGCAGACCGGCAGCGGCACGCAGACCAACATGAACGCCAACGAGGTCATCTCGAACCGCGGCGATCGAGCTGGCCGGCGGCAAGCTGGGCAGCAAGAAGCCGATTCATCCCAACGATCACGTCAACATGTCGCAGTCGTCCAACGATACCTTCCCGACCGCGATGCATATCGCGGCGGCCGAGGAGCTCAACCATCGGCTTATTCCCGCCGTCGCGCAAGCTGCGCGACGCGCTGGCGGCCAAGTCGGCGGAATTCGCCGACATCGTCAAGATCGGGCGCACGCATCTGATGGACGCGGTGCCGCTCACGCTGGGCCAGGAATTCTCCGGCTACGTCGCGCAGCTCGATGCCGATCTCGAGGCGCATTGACGGCGGTGCTTGCCCGATATCTACGAGCTCGCGATCGGCGGCACCGCGGTCGGCACCGGGCTGAACACCCATCGCGAGTTCGCCGAGCGGGCCGCGAAGCGAATCGCCGCGCTGACCGGGCTGCCGTTCGTTTCGGCGCCCAACAAGTTCGCCGCGCTCGCCGCTCACGACGCGCTCGTGATGGCGCAGCGGCGCGCTCAAGACGCTGGCCTGCTCGCTGATGAAGATCGCCAACGACATCCGCTGGCTGGGCTCGGGCCCGCGCTGCGGGCTCGGCGAGCTGAGCCTGCCGGAGAACGAGCCCGGCTCGTCGATCATGCCGGGCAAGGTGAATCCCACCCAGTCGCGAAGCGATGACGATGGTCTGCGTGCAGGTGATCGGCAACGACACCGCGATCGCGATCGCGGGCTCGCAGGGCAACTTCGAGCTCAACGTCTTCAAGCCGGTCATCATCCATAACCTGCTGCATTCGGTGACGCTGCTCTCCGACTCGTGCCGCTCCTTCACCGACTACTGCGTCGTCGGGCTCAAGCCCCGCCTCGAGCAATTGCGCCGTTACGTGAACGAATCGCTGATGCTGGTGACGGCGCTGAGCCCGCATATCGGCTACGACAAGGCCGCGCAAGGTCGCGAAGAAGGCGCACGCCGAGGGCAAGACCCTGCGTGAGGCCGCGGTCGAGCTCGGTTTCCTCACCGGCGAGGAGTTCGACCGAATCGTCAGGCCGGAAAAAATGCTCGGCCCGGAGGAATGATTCGCGCCGCGACCGCGCGGCTGGGTAACGAAAGCAGCCACCCTCATTAACGCGAGCCTACCGGCTCGCGCCTCTTCTCGCCCAACAGGGCGGGAGAAGGTTTTCAGAGCGCTTGGCGCTGGTTTGGTCGCTTCTCCCGCTTTGTCGCGGGAGAGGAGGTCGCCGATGGCGACTGGTGAGGGTGCTGTCGCGCTAGAGCTTGGCGAGCACTTCGTTCGCGAGCTTCTCCAGGCCGCGCGTCAGACCGTCGGGATCGAAGGCCGGCGGCGCGATCGCGATTCGCTTCACGCCCAAATCCTGCATTCTTTTGCGAAGCCAAGCTGCCAATCATCCCAACGCGATCCCAAGAATATTCGAGACTCCCCGGGTCTCTGGTCTGCGAATCCCAAGGGAAACCCTCAAGACATCCGACGATGTGGGACTATGTTTCGCGCCCTCTGAAACGGTTAAAATCGCGCCGCAGTGCTGACGAAGCATATCCGCAAAGCCTCCGATCTCGTCACGTCGCATCGCGCGGTCTGCGAAGGCTTCCTAACCCAGGCGCATGCGAAAACGGGAAAGGCTACGCCATACGTGGAGGAAGCCCGCGCCCTGCTTAAGGCGCTCTACGAAGTCACAGATATCGAACTGCTGCTCAAGAGTCAGAAGTTTCGCGACGACCTCATCACGGCGGCAGGCTTCTCAGATAAGGCGCGGAACCATCTCTCAGGCCCCGAGCTGGATAGCGCCGTTAAACGTGCGTTTAAGAATCTCGCAAAGACTGCTGGCGAAGCCTTCCGAGAAGAGATCGTGTATCGATTCCTTCTCACCAAGGGCGACGCTCTTGGCGGCAGTATGCGCAATTTTACTGGAGCCACGGCCTCTGTCGAACTGACTGGAGCGTTGTTGCGTGCTCTAGAGACGCTTGGGATAAAGCCAAAGATACAGCAGGCTGATGAGGGCAAAATTCAGCGCATCGCTTGGCAGCGTCGGCGTCTCCTATTCGACAAAACGCCGAAGATAGTCGGAAAAAACATTGACGTGATTCTGCTTGACGACTCGTCTGCGCCTGATTCCATAGACGTGCAATTGCTTTCACGTGCAGAGTGCTATGTTGCTTGCGGTGAACTGAAAGGCGGAATCGACCCGGCCGGGGCGGACGAGCATTGGAAAACGGCAACCAAGGCGCTCGACAGGATTCGGATTTCGCTCAAGAAACACTCGCCGCCGTTGTTCTTCGTGGGTGCGGCGATCGTGCCTGCTATGGCTCAGGAAATTTTTTCGGAACTCCAGCACAACAGGCTGACGTATGCCGCTAATCTCACCGTGCCGGAGCCTTGTTGACCTCGCTGCTTGGCTTGTCCGGCTTTAGAACGTCGCCAGATGTAGACGCATTTTCTCATTTCCTCGCGACCGTGCTCCCCCATTTGCTGGCTGCTGTTGCCCTTCCCGTTCGGTAACACCCAGATTCTTTCGAGCTCGAGGCCAGCTTTCCCGGCGATTTCGGACAAGATCAGGTCAACCGGAATGTTGGCCCCCTCGTATCGCACGTTGTCATTAACCATGACGAACGGCGCGGCGGGTCGCAGAACGCGGGCGCACTCAAAGAGAATCAGCGACATTTCAAAGAAGTAATTCCGAACCATGCGAGGGATGCCGGAATTGTTGATTTGCTTGCTGTCCCGGCGTTGTTCCAGATAGCGCACGATGCCCTGTATTTCCTGCTGCTCTTGGAAGGCGGCCACGGCGGGCCCATAGATTCCCGGCGAAAACATCGACTCTAAACCGGGCTTGTCCCGATTCTCTACCGTGCAGGACATCATTATAAGGCAATCGAAAGAGGCGCTATCGAGTGTCGGTAAAATCTTGAGGCATGACCCCTTGAGAACTTCGATATTTCCCAACTGCTCGGGATCCGGTCGCAGGTCGAAAAGCCCGTTCCGTCCGCCCAAATCGGCGTACATCTGGCCGAGCTTTTCCTCGATTGCACTATCGAAGGGCTTTATAGGGCCCTTGTTGAATAGCTTGGCCCCCTGCCGTCGCCCTGAACGGTAATCCCAACGGAGATATTGCCCGTCTTTCCGCGTGTAGCTGATTTCCTCAAGGATGGCATATGCGGCCAAGCGCAGCAGCCGCCGTGCATCCTCGCCTCGCTCGCCCTCGACCGCCGCAAGATAGCGCCCGAGGCGAGCCTCGGTATCGGTCGGGAAAGCGCCGCCAGCGATCTTCAGATGGGGAAACGGTTTAGCCTGTCGAGCCGCGCCATTCGCCCACGGTCGCTCGTCGCGCCATCGTTTCACCAGCTTTTCGGCGCGGGCCCGACCGCCGTTCAAGATTTCCTTCCGAACCTCGATCACTTCGCAGCCAATCGGCAATAATTCGATTCCGGTGGCATCCAGACCCCGCGCGCTGGCCACAAACAGCGTTGTGCCAGCCCCGGCAAAGGGATCGAGGACTCTGCCCTGTGATATTTTCAGGGCATTCAGAAGATAATTCAGCAACGGGGCCGAAAAGCCCTCTTTGTACTTGAACCAACGGTATTCTGGCTCCTGTTTGTTCGCTTGGAAACTGACGAGCGTGCGCTTCAGGTCGGGGTTGACTTCCAGCTTCGCGACAAGCCGCGTTTCCAACGCTTCGACGCCCTTTTGAACGGTTTCCAGCAGGATTTCCGTCGCGTTTCCCACGGGCGAAATCATAGCGAAATCATAAGACTCAGGGAAGACGGAAACCAAGCCACTGCGCCGGAGGCCATCGACGCGGATTCATCCCATTACCAGGCCCCGCGCAGAGAGCTCGATCTCCTCTAACTTCCGTCTGTGCTCATTCTTGTTTTGCGACACCGAACGCCGGCGCCGAAGGCGACGGGTGAGGGTGCTGCCGCGCTAGAGCTTGGCGAGCACTTCGTTCGCGAGTTTCTCGAGGCCGCGCGTCAGACCGTCGGGATCGAACGCCGGTGGCGCGATTGCGATCCGCTTCACGCCCAAATCTTGGACCGTCTTTGCAAAGTCAAGTTGCGCAGACCCCCGGCATGAGAGCTCGATCTCCTCGAACTTCCGTCCGCGCTTCGTGCATTCTTCCCTGGCGATACCGAACAGCTCCTTGAGCTTGGCCGGATCGCCAACCGCCGGGAAGAACCCGTCGCCGTAGCGGCCCGCGCGCCGCGCCGCAGCCGGCGAGTGGCCGCCGACATGGATCGGCACGCCACCGGTCTGGACCGGCTTGGGGTAGCTCTTGACCGGCCCGAAGCTGAAATGCTTGCCGTGAAAGCTCGATTCGTTGTCGCGCCACAACGCGCGGAGCGATTGGATCGCCTCGTCGGTGCGGGCGCCACGCGCGTGAAAGTCGAGTCCCAGCGCCTGGAACTCTTCTTCGAGCCATCCGCTGCCGATTCCCAGGATCGCGCGTCCGCCGGAGAGCTGATCCAGCGTCGCCATCTCCTTGGCGAGATACAACGGATGCCGCTGCGGCAGGATCACCACGCCGGTCGCGAGCTTGATCCTGCTCGTGACTGCGGCGGCGTAAGCCAGTGGCACGATCGGATCGGGAATCGGGACATCCTCGCTGCCGCCCGGCAGCTTGCCATCGCGTGAGTACGGATACTGGCTCTTGAACCCCTTGGGAATGACGACGTGCTCGACCGTCCATAGCGACTCGAAGCCGCACTTCTCGGCGGTCGTGGCGAGATGAGAGAGCATCGCAGGCAGCCCGAAGGGCCCCGCATTGGCGTACATCAGGCCGAATTTCATCTTACGCCGGTCTCCGTTGCGGAATTCGGAGTCCATTATGTATCGCGCCGCGCGCCGGATGAAAACCCGGCCAGCGCTTGTCCTGCGCGCCCGAGCCGACTAGTTAAGAGACGATGGAACTGAGCAAAGTTGGAATATGGTTCTTCCTCGACCCGATGAGCGCATCCGAGAGCGCCGACTTCGCCCGCAAAGTCGAGCGCCTCGGCTATTCGGTGCTCTGGATTCCCGAAGCGGTGGGCCGCGATCCGTTCGCGCACTCGGCGTATCTGTTGAGCCGGACGGAGAGGCTCGTGATGGCGACCGGAATCGCCAACATCTGGGCGCGCGATCCGATGACGATGGCGGCGGCGGCAAAGACCGTCGCGGAGCTTTCCGGCGGGCGCTTCATCCTGGGAATCGGCGTCAGCCATCGGCCATTGGTGGAGAATCTTCGCGGACACCGTTACGACAAACCCTACAGCTACATGAAGGAATATGTCGCGAAGATGAAGGCGGCGCTTTACATGGCGTCCGCGCCCAAGGAGCCGGTGCCGACGCTGCTCGCCGCGCTCCATCCCAAGATGCTCGCGCTGGCCGCCGCTGAGGCCCAGGGGACGCACACCTACTTCGTGCCGCCGGAGCATACCGCCAAGGCGCGCGCCGCAATCGGCCCGAAGCCGTGGCTTTGCGCGGCCCAAGCGGTGATTCTGGAGACCGATCCGGCCAAGGCGCGTAAAGCTGCCCGCGAGTACATGAAGACCTACGTGCCCCGGCTGCCCAATTACACCAATAACCTCAGGGCGCTTGGATGGACCGATGCGGACTTTGCCGACGGATGCAGCGATCGGCTGGTCAACGCGATCGTCGCCTGGGGGCCGGAAAATAAAATCCGCGACCGTATCGACGCCCATCTCAAGGCGGGCGCTACGCAGGTTTGCAT
Source organism: uncultured delta proteobacterium (assembly GCA_963793115.1). Lineage (GTDB taxonomy): Bacteria > Desulfobacterota > Binatia > Binatales > Binataceae > CAVVMA01. The sequence continues at coordinate 229,856 of CAWBYV010000016.1, read as the reverse complement.
TTTACCGTTGCGCGCGGACGGCTCGCCGCTTCCCGATGATCGCGCGGTCGAAGCTTTTGCACCGCGATGAGCGGCGCCTGGGGGAACGCATGATCCGTAACGTCATCCTGATGGCCGCCGCCATCACGATCTCGATCGCGCTCGGCGGATGCGCGGGCAACCTGGAACAGGCCAATCAGGCTGAAGCCGCCGCTCAACGCGCCCAGCAGTCCGCCGCGCACGCCGAGGAAGCCGCCGCCGAAGCTTTGCTGGCCTCGCAGCAGGCCACCGAAGCCTCCGAGCGCGCAGAGAAATCGGTCGAGGAAGCGACCAGGGAGATCAACGCAGTCGCCGACCGGATGGAGCGGCGGCAAGCGCGGGCGGCTCGCAAGCCCCACAAGAAGAAGATCGCGAGCGCGCATGGCCCGTCGCCGCATGCGTCACCAGCATCTGCGCCGGTGGGGGCAACCGCGCCGGCGGCGCCAGCGCCGGTGGCGACCGCGGCTGGCGCGCACTGAGTTCGCTGCTCGAACGACCCCCGATGCCGGATGCTCGCGAATCTGAAATCAAGCTCCGGGCCGCGCTCAGCGAAGAGAGCCCGCGCCGCGGGACCTGGATCAGGATCGCCGGCCCGATCTCGGCGGTGCTGCTCGGCGTGTTCGGCGCGGCGTTCTACCTCCATCCGATCGGCGTAATCCGCTTCCTGCAGGAGACCCGGCTCGGATGGTCCGGCGTGACCAGCAGCGAAGTCGCGCTCAGCAACGGGCTGATGACCTGCTACGTGACCGGCGGTTATTCCGATCAGGAGCCGGTCGTGATGATTCACGGACTCGGCCCCAACGCAGCGCTCGAGTGGCGGGGCGTGATGGCGCCGGTCGCCGCCGGACATTACAAGGTCGTCGCGCCCAACTTGCTCGGCTTTGGGTCGTCGTATCACAAGCAGGTGCCCTACAGTATCGCGTATGAAGCGGCCACGGTTTCCGATCTGATCGACAACCTCAAGCTGGACAAGGTTGACCTGGTCGGCCACGACCTCGGCGCCGATGTCGCGCTCTACTACGCGGTCGATCATCCGGACAAGGTCGAGCGGCTGATCCTGGTGTCCGGCGGGATGATCGGCGCGAGCGCGGCCGCCCGGCTGAAGCACGACCTGATCCCGAGCACTCCTGATCGGATGCGCGCGGTCGTCGAGTCAACGTTCTTCGGCCTGCCGCCGATGCCGGATTTCATGTACGAGCGCATGATCGCGGCGCTCGCCGACGATCTGCCCGCTCAGGCCGGGATGCTCGAATCGGTCCCAAAGGACGAAGGCCACATTCGCTCGCGGCTGGGACAGATCTTCAACACGCTCACTGTGATCATGTGGGGCGGCAAGGACACGGTGTTTTCTCCGGCGCGCGGCGCGGCGCTGCACTCGATGCTGCCCGGATCGGCGACCGTGGTCTTCAAAACTTCGGGGCACGATCCCGCGTTGGAGCATCCCGGCGAATTTTCCGAGTCGCTGCTCTACCTCTTCAGGCAGACTGAAGGCGGCCGCTGATCGGCGTCCTTGCCTCGCCTAGTCCTGTTTGAGATAAGCGCCGTAACAGTCAACGGTCCGCATTCAGCTTCCCGGAGAATCGATAACGATGAAACTCTACAACGTAAATCTCTCGAACTACGCCGCCAAGTGCCGGATCGCGATCTATGAAAAAGGATGCCCGGTCGAGATCGTGCCGATTCCCGGCGGCGATCTGAAGTCGCCCGAGTATCTGAAGATCTATCCGATGGGCAAGACGCAGGCGCTGGAAGTCAACGGAATGATCATCGGCGAGTCGGAAGTCATCCTCGAATACCTCGAGGAGAAATTCCCAACTCCGCCGCTGCTGCCCAAGAGCCCCGAGGCGCGCGCCCGGGTGCGCGGTTTTGGGCGCTTCCACGACATTTATCTCGAACCGCCCGTGCGTGCGCTGTTCAGCCAGCTCGATCCCAAGACCCGCGACGCCAAGCTGGTCGCGGATAAGCTCGCCGAAATAAACTCTCGGCTCGACATGCTCGACAAGATGCTCTCCGACGGCGCCTTTGCCGCCGGTCCGGATTTCACGCTGGCCGATTGCTCCATCGCGCCGACGATGTTCTTTACCAGTCTGCTCCCGATGCTCGGCTCGAAGCCGGTGGCGGAGGGACGCCCGAAGCTCGCGCGATGGTGGAATGGCGTGCAGACCCGCCCGTCAGTCAAAAAGGCTCTGGATGAAATGGGCGTGGCGATGGCCGAGCGCATGAAGCAACAGCCGCGCTGAAGTCGGGCCTCTTTGCGCGCAAGATGACCGGCGGGACGCCGGTCCTACTTCAGAAAGGAAACGGCAAGAGGACCGATGCGGCACAAAACAGAGCGCGATCCGAAGTAGGGCTGGCGTCTCGCCGGCCGCTTGCGTCTCGGTCATTGGAAAAATCACAGGCGCTGAAGTTGATGATCAAGCTCGACCCATATATCGAAGCGTGGCAACTGCGCGAGCTTACCCTGAAGAAGGAAATTCGCCCGCGCGAGGCCGCCGAATTCTTCCTGAGCCGTATCGAGCAGCTCAACCCCGCGCTGGGCGCCTTCGTGACGGTCACCGCGGACCGGGCGCTCGACGACGCCGCGCGAATCGAGCGGCTCTCCGCCGCCGAGGCCGCCGCGATGCCGCTCTATGGGGTCCCCTGCGCGATCAAGGATCTCACCTGGACCAAAGGCATTCGCACCACGTACGGCTCGCGCGCCTACGCGAACTTCGTCCCCGCGGCCGACGCCGAGCTCGTCGTACGTATCCGGCGCGCGGGCGGACTGATGCTCGGCAAGACCAGCACGCCCGAGTTCGGCGCACGCGTCACGACCGAGGGCGGCTTCTGCCCGACGACGCGCAATCCGTGGGATCGGACGCGCACCGCCGGCGGCTCGAGCGGCGGCTCCGCGTGCGCGGTCGCGGCCGCGATGGCGCCGATCGCCGAGGGCAGCGACGGCGGCGGCTCGATCAGAGTCCCCGCGGCGTGCTGCGGCGTGGTGGGGCTCAAGCCCGCGCGCGGGCGGATCTCATTCGCGCCCGTACAAGGCGAGGGATGGGCCGGATGCAGCACCAAGGGATCGATCGCGCGCTCGGTGCGCGACGTCGCACTGCTGCTCGACGTGATGGCCGGGCCGGTCATCGGCGATCCCTACGGGCTGCCGCTTCCTGAGCATCCGTTCAGCTCGGCGGTCGGCCGGCGTCCCAGGGGACTGCGGCTGGCCGCGCTCTCCGAGACCGTGCTCTCGGCGGTCGAAACTGAAACGCTCGCTGCCTTCGACACCGCGTACCGCGTCTTGCGCGAGATGGGCCATCGCGTGGAACCGATCGAGCTCGATCTGACGCGGATCATGGGCGCATATCAAATCGTCTCGGTATGCGGTATCGGCTCGTACAAGGTCGAGGACCCGGACCTGCTCGATCCGGTGGTCCGCCCGCTCTGGGAGCTTGGACGCCGCTTCAGCGCGACCGACTACATCGGCGCGGTGACCGCGATGCACAACGCGGGGCGCGAGATCGTCCAGGAGTTGGCTCCGTACGACGCGCTGATTACCCCCGCGCTGACCCGTCCCGCCGTACCGCTCGGCACTTTGCCGAACCCGGCGAATCCGTTTGCGATCGATTCGACCGGCCGGCCGGTTCCCGACGTCTATACCTGGACGGCGTTCCTGTTTCCTTTCAACGCCACCGGCCAGCCCGCCTTCTCGATTCCCAACGGATTCACGAAAGCGGGCTTGCCAATCGGGTTGCAGATCGTGGGACGCCCCGCCGACGAGTCCGGGATCATCTCACTCGCCGCCGCCTTTGAGGAAGCACGGCCCTGGAGAGATCGCCGTCCCCCGCTCTAATGGCGGAGCTGCGGATCTGCCCTCTGTAGTAGGACCGGCGTCTCGCCGGTCATTGAGCAACGCCGGCGTTTCGCCCGCTTGAGATTTTGGCTGGGGAATGACCGGCGGGACGCCGGTCCTACTACAGATTCAATCCCCGGAAGACGCGGCGGTTGTAGTGGTGGTGCCGATCACGAAATCTTTGAGCTTCTGCTCGGCGTCCGCGTCGCCCTGATCGGCCGCCTTGCGGTACCACTGGAGCGCTTTGCCGGGATCCTGGGAAACTCCCTGCCCGTACTCATACATGTAGCCGAGATTGTATTGGGCATCGCGATTCCCCTGCGTCGCGGCCCGTTCGTACCATTCCGCCGCCTGCCGGTAGTCCTTGCGCACCCCGCGTCCGTCGTCGTACATCGCGCCCAGCGCGTATTGCGCCTCCGCGTTGCCCTGGTCCGCGGCCCTGAAGAACCACTGGAACGCCTGAACGTAATCCTTGGAAACGCCGCGGCCCTTCCAGTACATGAAACCGAGATTGGCCTGCGCGACGGCGTCGTCCTGCGCGGCCGCCGCGCGGTACCAGCGCATCGCCTGGCCAAAGTCCTGCGCGATGCCTTCACCGTTTTCGTACATCAGGCCCAGATTCAACTGCGCTTTCGCGTAGCCCGCCGCAGACGCCTTGCGATACCAGTTGAGCGCCTGGTCATAGTTCTGAGCGACGCCCTGCCCCTGCCCGTACATATAGCCGAGAGCATTCTGCGCCTGTGGATTGGCCCGCTCGGCCGCCTTGACGAACCATTGCGCCGCTTGCGAATAGTCCTGCGGCACGCCGCTGCCCACCAGGTAGAACTTGCCGAGCTCGTATTCCGCCTGATCGCTGCCCTGTGCAGCGGCCTTGTGGAGCAAGTCTAGCGCCGCGGTGTAGTCCTGCGTCACGCCCCTTCCGTCGCGATACAACCCAGCGAGTTCGCACTCCGCTTCCTCGCAGTTCTGCGCCGCCGACTTGCGAAGCCATTCGACCCCGACCGCATAGTCGGTCGCGACGCCCTCGCCGAGCAGGTACAACTCGGCGAGGTTGAACTGGGCATAGCGATTGCCCTGCGACGCCGACTGGTAGAACCATTGCAAGGCTTCGGAATAATCCTGGGGCACGCCCTGGCCTTTGGCGGACATCAGGCCCAGATCGAGCTTGGCGTCGGTGTCACCCTGTTGGGCTGCCTTGCGCAGCCAGTTGAGCGCCTGATCGAAGTCTTTACTCACGCCACGACCGTAAAAGTACATGTCGCCCAGCCTGGCTTGCGCATGCGCGTCGCCGCCGTTGGCGGTCGCGAGCAACCTCGCCGCGGGCGAGAGGGCTCGTCTTGGGGCAAGCTCGCGGGCGGGCTTGGGCAATCGATCGCGCGAGCCGGCAACGGCTCCGCTGGACGCGCCTGCCGTGCTGAGGCCGCGTAGCGCGATTTGCGCAGCTCGATAGTCCTCCCACGCGCGCTCCAGGCGGGGCGCGCCAAAACCGATCGCGAGCAGTATCGCGACGCTCGCGCTCACCAGCGCCGGACGCCGCGACACGGCCGCGAGCGGCCGCGTCAGCCACCTCGACGTGGCGGACGCGGCGGAAGCCGCAGACGCGGCGCGCGCGCGATAGGCATGGGCCGGGCGCTCGGCGATCACGCTCGTATCGCGGCCCGGCAACGCGTGCTCGGCTTGCGTGAGATGCGCGGGACGCTCCGACGACGATTCGACCGTCGCGGCGGGCGTGAGGTGGCGCGCGTTGAGCGCCGCGATCGAGGGTATCGAGGCCTCGATCGAAGCTCTGATTTGCTCGCCGATCGCGTGCAGCTCGTCGCGCAGGACCGCGGCGTTTTCGGGCCGCTCCTCGGGCGATTTCGCGAGCAGTCTCAGGATTAGCGCCTCGAGGTTGGCCGGGATTTCGGGCACGCGCCATGAAGGAGGCGCGGGCGGCAGACTCAGATGCTGCCCGACTACGGCGGCAAGGTTTTCGCCCAGGAACGGCGGGCGTCCCGTCACCATCTCGTAGAGTACGGCGCCGAGCGAATAGAGATCGCTGCGGCCGTCGAAGGGCTTGGCCAGCGCCTGCTCGGGCGAGGTGTAGGCGACCGTCCCTACCGACATGCTCGCGCCCATCAGGCTCGACAGCCTCGGTGGCGAGAATCAATCCGAAGCCAAGGTCGCCGAGCTTGGGCTCGCCGTCCTGGGTGAACAGGATATTTGCGGGCTTGAGATCGCGATGGACCACGCCGCGCGAGTGCGCGTGCTCGAGCGCCTCGCATACTTTCTCGGCCACGCGGACCGCGTCCACGACCGGAATCCGGTTGCCGTCCGACTTTTTCAGCCGCTCTTCGAGCGAGCCGCCCGCCATGTATTGGCTCACGATGCAGGGGACGCCGCGCGCCTGCCCGACGTCGTAGATCGTGACGACGTTAGGATGGTCGCCCAGGCGGGCGAGCGATCTGACCTCGCGCCGCATAGTGGCCTGACTGGCTTCGTCGAGGCCCTCGACCTTGACCAGCGCAAAGGCCACGTCGCGATGGAGCCGCATGTCGTGGCACAGATAGACGATCTTGTTGGCGCCCTCGCCGATCAGATCGAGCACGCGATAGCGGCTACCGACGAACGATTTGGGCAGTTCGGGCTGGGCCACGGCGGGCGGAGCCGGCGTGCTGGCGCTCAGGACTCCGCTGCAGGCTTCGCAGAACCGGCTCCCCGGTTCGCTCCGCGCGCCGCAGAAGATGCAGACCGTGGGCAACACAGCGCCGCATCCGCCGCAGGACTTTCGTCCTTCGGCGTTTTCCCATCCACAGGCCGAACAGCGCATCCCAGCGGAATCCTCGCCAGCGTTTCCGGTCACTAGAGTAGGACAACCCGCGCTGGATCGCGAGTCGAATTATCACGAGAAAATCGCGTCATCAGGGTTGCGGATCGCGCCCTTTTCGGGCATCCGCCGCCGCGGTCAGGGAATATCCGAGGGCATGCATACCACCAGTTCCGGAATCCGGTCGAAGTCTTCATCACGGCTGGCCAGGTAGTTGATGCCGTACTCCTGTGCCGCCGCAACGATCAGTGAATCGTTCGTCAGCAGCCCGTAGTCGGCTCTGGCTTGCTGTCCACGACGTAGCCGGCGATCATCCAGAGGGACGACGACGAAGTTGAGGTTGAGAATCTGGCTGGTGAGAGCCCAATACCGAGTCAACCGTTGAATTCCCGTTCGTCTTCGTCTTAGGTCAGCAGCGGAAGGCTTCCTGATCAAGCCTGCGTCCACGGCTTCGACGAGCATCAGGCGGTGGCACACCTCGCTGACGAGTGTAGGCATTGCTCGGAGCGACCCAGAAACGCGTAGATGAAGATATTGGCGTCCACGAGCACGGCCGCTCCGCCAGGAAGCGTCGATAGACCGGCGCGGGCCACCGTCAGACGTACTCAAGATCGGGATCTTCGGCGAGCGATTTCAGGGTCTCGTTGTCGATCTTGAAAGTCGAACCGATCTTCTCGATTTCGGCGAGGGCTTGCTGGGCACGCGCGACGCGGGCCGCTCGTCCCTTTTTCGTGAAGTGCCGCCGTTTGAGCGCGGTCAATCCAGGGCTCTCGCCGGTCGCGGACGCACGACGCGGACGGACCTGCGAGCTCGATATGGCTGCCCGTTTCTTCGAGACACTCGCTGTCAGGCCCTTCGGTCCAGGACTACTCATGACGTGTCTACCTTACCATCCGATCCGGGCTCGAAGCCAAGGAAGTTCATGTAGCATCGCTACACCTGCTCCACCTGGAAGCCCGCGCGCTCGATCAGGTCGCGCGTGCGCGCGTACTCCCATCCCGCGGTGGTCAGGTAGCCGTTGACGAAAATCGAGTTGACGGCGTTGAAGACCTCGCCCTGCCGCGCGCCGAGATGCAGCTCGCGGCCGCCCGCCGCGCGAACCTCGCTGTTCGGATTGAGCAGGCGGAAGAGGCACGCCGCCTTGAGACATTTCTCGGGCGTGATATAGCGCGTCGATTCCAACGGCGTGCCCCCGATCGGATGGAGAAAGTTCACCGGCACCGAATCGATCTTGAGCCGCCGCGTCGCGTAGGCCAGGTCGATGATATCCTCGTCGCTCTCGCCCATCCCGATGATCCCGCCCGAGCAGGTCGAAAGTCCGGCGGCTTTGACGTTGGCGATGGTCTCGACCCGGTCGTCGTAGGTATGGGTGGTGCAGATGCTTGGATAGAAGCGGCGGCTGGTGTTGAGATTGTGGTTGATCCATCCGGCGCCGGCGCGCTTGAGGCGTTGCGCCTGCTCCAGCGACATCAGGCCGAGCGAGAGGCATAGCTCCAGGTTCGGGAACTCCGCGCGGATGCGCTCGCAGGCCTCGCTGAGGCGCTCGATGTCGGCGCGGCCGGCCCGCGCATGCTGCACACCATGCAGTAGCGCCGCGCGCCGCTTTGGACCGCGAGTCTGGCGCCCTCGACCAGATCCGCGACGCTCTGGAGCTTGTATACCGGAATATCTGCCTTGGAGAGCTTCGACTGCGAGCAATAGTGACAGTCCTCGGCACAGATGCCGCTTTGCGCGTTGCGAAGCACGCAGATCTTCACGCGGCGCCCGAAGCTCGCCTCGCGCACTTTCAGCGTCGCGCCGAGCAGAGCGGAGAGCCGTTCATCGGGACAATCGAGCACGGCCCGCGCGATGTCGCGTTCGAGCTCCGCGCCCGCCAGCACGTCGGTGGCCATCCGATCGAGATCGATATTTTCAAATCTCATCTGTCACCTCGGAATCAGCGCTTGCAGAGTAAAAGGGTTTGACCGTCGCGATCAAGCTTGGAGGCCTTCCCCGCCGAACAACTTCGCGTTCGCCCTGCCTTGGCTATGCCGTCAGCGCTGCGATCTGCTCGCTCAAGCCCGAGTAGCGCTCGACCTTGCGCGATATCGCAAGGCGCAGGATTTCTTCGTCGCCGACGATAATCATCGACTTTCGCGCGCGGCTGACCGCGGTATACACAATCTCGCGAGTGAGTATTGGAATATCAGTCGCCGGCAGGATCAGGGCAACCGTATCGAATTCCGATCCCTGCGCCTTGTGGACGGTCATCGCGTAGCAAAGTTCCAGGTCGTCTCTCATCGCGTCGAGACGAAACGCCACGAAGTTGTCGCCGCGCGGAAACACCGCCATCATGAGTGGCCTGCCAGCCGGCGGGCGCACCGCGACGGCGATCCCCTGGTCGCCGTTGAACAGCATCCGCTGCGTAATCGTTCCGGAGCACCATCACCGGCTCACCGGGGTTGAACCCATCGCGGCTCGCCCCGGCCTCGCCGGCCACGGCGCGATGTAACCGCTGGTTGATTCGATCGGCGCCGGTCTCGAACACCCGCGTGACACACAGTATTCGTGAGGCTGCTCGCCAGGCGAACAGACGTTTCAGGCGATCGCGCTCGGCCGGCTCGAAACCGTTTTCCGAAATCGGGTAAGTCCTGGCTGCGAGCTTGCGAATTTCTTCGTCGCCACGCACCTGGTCTGCGCACCATCGATCGAGAAATTCCCCCATCGCGCCGGCAGCAAGGTCCTCGGCGCCCGCGAATGTGATTTCTCCGGCTGAGGCCCGTCGCGAAATCACCGGCCTGCCGCCGCTGTCGCGCGAGTCCGCCGCTTCGGCCACGCCGTCGTTGATAGCGCGCGCGAGAGCCAAAATCGCTCGGCCCGCGGCGTCGGCTGGGTCGAACCTGTAGGCATGGATGAGGCGGACTTGCGCACGCGCCTGCGCACCTGCCTCGGCGCGCTTGTCTCCTACAATTGACGTCAGGTCGCGGAATACGGCGCCGGCCGCAACCGACGGGAGCTGGTCGGCGTCGCCAAGGATAGTCAACTGAGCACCCGGGGAAATCGCGTCGAGCAGCCGCTCCATCAGGGTCAAATCGAGCATCGAGCCTTCGTTGACGATCACCACCGACGCGGCGAGCGGATTGTTGCGGTGATTGCGGAAGCGGCCGAGGCTCGGCGAATAGTCGAGCAGCCGGTGGATGGTCGAGGGCACGGGGCAATCCGCCATCAGCGCGTCGTCATTGGTGCTGCGCTTGGTTATCTGCGAGAGGCCCTGCCGGATGCACTCGCCCATCCGGTTCGCCGCCTTTCCGGTCGGAGCAGCAAGCGCAATCTTTTGCGGCGCGCGGCCGAGACGGATCAGCACTCGCAGGATCGCCAGCGCGATCGAGGTCTTGCCCGTGCCTGGACCGCCGGAAATCACCGCGAAAGGCGAGCGGACCGCCGCCACGACCGCCTCGCGCTGCTCGCCTGAGAGCGTCAGCGCCTTGCCGCCGACGATGCTCGGCCTCGCGATCACATCGGACAGCGCCGCGCGGAGCGTGTCTTCGTCAATCACGGGAGACACCTTGCGGCGTGTCAGGACCGTCAACCGCAACGCGAGCGCCGCCTCGGCCGAATGAATCCGCTGCTGATATATGAACGGCGCCAGATAGAGCAGCGGCTTGTAGTCGCGTGCCTCGCGGCCGACGATACCGCGCGCGGCGCCCGATTCAAGCAGCGCCTCGATCGCCAGGGCCATCGCGTTAGCTTCGGTTTCTCCGCAGAGCGCGCCGAGCATCCGCCGCATCGGTTCGCGCGCCTTCGGCCCGCTGACCGGGAAGCGCGTGCTGCCTTCGCCCAGCGCGGCGAGCGACACCAGTGTCAGTAGAATCAAGGGGAGCCGCCAGGCCGTCGGGCAAGTCCGGTTCGAGCGCGGCGATCTCCGCCGCGACCTGGACGCATCCCGTGGCAAGGTTGACGCCGTCGGCCGTGGATTCGATTCCGCGCAGCCACGTTTCCAACCAGCCGGGACTGCGCGCTCCGCTAGCGGCCTCGAAGCGGCGCCACACGGTGTCAACTCCGAGCAAATCAACTCCGAGCAACTCACGGCGGGCGCTCATGATGCGGCCTCCAACGGCGGCGCGACGCCGATCAGATCGGCTTCGCAGCGGGCTATCTCCCGCCATGACGGCCTGCGGAAGTAGACGCCATCGCGCCCGTTGCCGTCCGCCCTGATACCCCTGATGAACAGGTAGAGCAGACCGCCAAAGCGCGCGTTGTACTCGGCTTCGCTTCGGATCCGCAACAGGCGCACGACGCCGACGGAGTAGATCGCGGCTTGCAACTCGTAATGTTGTCTCACGTGCGCCTCGATTGCGGGGAGCCCGTATGACGCCAGCCGATCGCTCTTCCAGTCCGCGAAGTAAGTCAGGCCGCGATGCTCGAAGACGAAATCGACGAAGCCCTTCAAGTATCCGCGCTCGACCGTCCACGCGCCGCCGCGGCCCGATTCGAGCAGCGGATGCGAGGTTTCCGGAATCGGGTAGAGAAATTCCATCTCGCGGACGTTGGGACATCTATATAGCGGGCCGATCGGGACGCCTGCACGCAGCTCGATCGGCGATCGCAACGTATTGAAGACGATTTCGGGTCCGCGATCGGCCCATCGCGGATCGCGCACCTGATAGCGCCGCATCGTATCCGCAAACAACTGCGCAACATCGCCGCGCCGCTTCCACGACGCCAGATCGATCGGCTCCGCAAGCGAAGTCAGGTCGAGCTTTTCGATCACTTCGTGCAGGAAAATGCCGGCGTTTCGGCCGCCCGGCAGATCGGCCGCCTCGGCCGCGCCTTCAAGGTCGCGGTTGAAGTCCTCGGGCTCGAAATCGCGGCGCGCCGACCGTTCCAGGGCGGTGTACGAGCGGGTGATTAGCGGGGCCCGGCGTTGACGGAGATCGTCGAAGAGCCGCTCCGGCGGCCCATCGCGATCGTCTCCGATCAGCGCGTCGGGCGGTGACCACGACTTAAGCCGGGCCGGGAGGTCTGCCGCCGAGCGGGCGGATTCGCGATCGTCCACGTCTTCGATCTCGAACATCCGCGCGGAGGTAGCTCGATCGCCAATAATCTCCGCGAGACGATCGTTGAGCCGCGCGTAGTATCCATTGACCTTCCGCTTGCTTGAGCCGTCGGGGAAAAAGGGCAGGTAGAGGCGCGCGCGCGCGCGCGTCAACGCCACGTAGATCAGGCGCTCGTTCTCCTGCTCTTCCTCCGCTCTGATGGACGCTCTCGCGGACTCCTTTTCGGTCTTTCCCAGGGCGAGCCGCCGCTCGTAACCGTCGTGGTAAATCGCAAGCGGGGATCGATCCGGCGCGCGGCCGGTCCCGCCGAACAGGAACACCACATCGGCTTCCAGTCCCTTGCTCATGTGGACGGTCATCACTTGCACGGCGCGCCGCTCGCTCTCGATCCGCTGGACATTGCTATCGGTTCCGGGCGGGAGCGCCCTCCCGGCGACATACGATTCGAGCCGCGCGATTAGCTCGCGCAGCGAAAGCCGCTCTCGCAGCCCCTCCTCCAGCAGGATCTCGAGCACGTGAAGGTAGTTGGTCAGCTCGCGCTCGCTGCTTGAGAGCAACGAGCTCGCGATCGACCAGACCGCTTTCGTGGAGCAAGCGATCGAACAACTCGACGAAGCGTTCTTCATCGGCGAGCGCTTTCCATTCGAACAAGCGTTCGTTGAGCGGATGGCCGGCCGGCGCTTCGCCGACTCGCGCGATCTGCGCCAATGGCACGCCGAAGAACGGCGACATCCAGGCTTTCAGCTGATGCGATCGACTCCCCGGCTCCTCCACCGCTCTGAGCACGTCCACGATGTCCGACGCCTCGCTGGTTTGAAAAAGTCCATCCTGCTTGTAGAACGCGAACCGCACATCGAACTCGCGCAGGTACCGGCCGATCTCCATGCTCTCGGCGCCGCTGCGGGTGAGAATGAACACGTCGTTCGGCTCGACGCGCCGGGACTTGCCGTCCTGGCCCTCGATCGTGATGCGATGCGGTTGGTTGAGAATTCGCCGCAGTGTCAACGCGATTCGCCGCCCGATCGCGGCCCTCATCCGCGCAGCCGAGCCGGCAGCCGCATCGGCATTGGCATAGGCATGCGGTTGATATCGAAATATGGTGACGGGCTTGATCGGGCTTTGCGTTGCGCCGCTAAGGCGCAGGTTGGGCTTTCCGCATTCGGCCGGCGCGTCATGGCGAATCTCTCCGGTGAAAATTGGCGCCGCGGCCTTCTGGTCGAAGATCAGGTTGCAGGCTTCGACCAGATCGGAGGTCGAGCGAAAGTTTTTGGTGATCGGTACCCTCGCGGCGCCGCGGCTCTCAAGTTCTTTGCGCGCCCGCAGATAGCTGAAGACGTCCGCACCCCGAAAGCCGTAGATCGCCTGCTTGGGATCGCCGACCACATATAAGAGATTCGTTCGTTCGCTCTCGACGAAGATGCGGTGGAAAATCCGCCACTGCAAATCGTCGGTGTCCTGGAACTCGTCCACCACGGCGTAGCGCAAGCGCGCGCGCAACGCCGCGACGATCGCGTCGCCGCGCGTCCCGTCGATCGCGCGCCACACCTGGCTCAGCATGTCGTCGTAGTCGATTTGGCCCTTCTCGCGCTTGTCGCGGCCGAAGCGATTCACGGCTCGCGGCAGAAACCAATCCACGGCCCTGACCTCGAGCGGCGCGTCGGCGGCCAGCGCGTCAGTCCGATCACCGCGCCGCATCTCCAGGTAGCGACCTCGGTACGCCTCGTAGAGCAAGTCTTCCAGCGAGTCGGCCGTACCGTTCCCAAGCCATTGCGCGAGCAGCGCGCGGGCCGGCCCTGCGACCCCAGGCTCTCGCGAAGCTCGGCTCGGAACGCCGTATGGAAAGCGCCGCGGCTGTCCACCACCTCGACTTGGAAGCTCATGCCGCTGTCGAACGCAAGCTCCGAGAGCACGCGCTGGCAGAAGCCGTGAATCGTAAAGATGGGCGCGCGATCGAAGGAGAACAGCGCAGCTTCCAGCCTGATTCGCGCGGTTTCGTCGAACGTCCGAACCTCCGTGCCGGGAGCGCCGCCGATCGCCGCGCCGCCATAGAGCACCCGCTCGAGCAGGCCGCGGATTCGGCTGCGAAGTTCGGTGGTGGCTCTCTCGGTGAAGGTCACGACCAGGATTTCCTCCAGCACGCACGGCGTCGCGAGCAGCAGGTCCAGGACCAGATGCTCGATCGTGTGGGTCTTGCCGCAGCCGGCGCCCGCCTCGATTACGGCGTGATTGTCGCGCGGGATGCGGTCGAGGATCGCGGGTCTGCGGTAGCGGATCTCGCTCAAGGCAATGCGCTCTCAGTCCTCGAAGATGCTGCCGATCGGTCCAAATCGCCGTTCGATTATGCTCTTCAGCTCGCTTTCCCCGGGCGGATCGAACCGGCGCGCATCGCGGATCGGCCCGTAGTCCGAGCTGCATCGAGATTGCTCGCTCTCGCGCACGCCGTCGATCAGATCTACAAGGCCGGCGCCCGCGGTGCGTTTTTTCGCTCCCTTCCAGGCGCGCCAGACCTTTTCGACCGCCTCGATTGGCAGAAAGTAGTAATTCTCGTCTGATAGCAGGTCAGCGGCCAGCGCGGCGAGATATTCGCGGGCCGCCTTAGGCGGAGGAAGCCGAAAGCGCTTGATTCGCCGCTTGCCGCGGCCGCCCGCCCCGCCGGCAACTATCGCCGCAAACTCCTTCGCATCCGTCGCTCCAGAAGCGGCGAGCGCGAGCGCGGAGAAAAATAGCGGCAGGAAGTCCTTGGCCTTCGGCTCGTCCCGCAGGACGCATCGGATCGACGCATCCATAGCCGGCGATACGAATCCCAGCGCGCCGTGGATTTTCACGGTCCGCGCGTGCGGGCCCTCGGCACGCGGGATTGCGACCTCGAGGAGGATCTCGTCCAGCAAGCGATCGGCGCTTGCGAATTCATCGCCGCGTCCGATCCGGATCTCTTGCCAATCGGCGAGGTCTCTTGCGCCCGCCTCGCGCGCCTGATCGAGCCACTCGCCGAGCACCGCCGAGTCGGCGCTATTCGCCTCTTCGGCGAAGAGTCCGGCCGGCGCGCGGCCCTGAGCCTGCGCAATTCGAAACCGATCGCGGTAATCATGAGCCGCCGAGTCGCGGTCGCCGCGCGATTTCCAGAACGCCTCGCGAAGCATCACGGTGCGATCGAGGATCGATTGCGCGACGGGCTCGTCCTGATGGTCCTCGCTGGCGTCGTCCTGGTCCTCCCGCATTCCAAGCGCGTATCGCGCCGCGCCCTGCACGGGACACTCCAGAAATCTCCGCAGCGCCGCCAGCGGCAGCGCTATCGCCGATGCGGCGCGCGCGGCGCCGCTTCGATCGGGCAGATCCATGATTCGCAGCTCGCGGCCGATTCGCGCTTGCACCGGCGGCGAAAGCTGGCCCAGCAGCATCCTGCCGCGGCCGGGAAGAGCAGCGTCTGCGCAATGCCTGGCGAGGTCGAGCCTCAGCGCCGCCATGCGTGCGCCGCGCCGCGCTCTGGGATCGAAGCTGAACAATTCCAATTCCGCATCCGGCCAGGCGCGATCGGGATCGGTACGATCCGGCCCGGTGCGATCGGGATCGAGATCGGGAAAATAGCGCAGGTCGTAGCGGCTCATCGGATGCTTGACCGTCAGATGCTTAAGCGCCGCCTCATCGACATAGCCGCGCAGGATGAACTGCAGCTCGCGGATGACCGCGGACGGTTCGAGCGGATCGGCGGTTCGCTGATCGCGGGAAACGTAAGAGAGAAAAACGCGTTCACGCGCGGCGAGCAGGGTCTCGGCAAAAAGGTACCGGTCGCGCTCGGTCGGGGTCACGTCGCCGGCGATTCGCCTGGCGAGACGGAGATCGAGCGGGTCGTGCCGCGGACGTTCGGGAAAGCCGGCTTCGTTCAGCCCGAGCAGGAAAATGATCCTGAACGGGATCGATCGCAGCGCGGAAAGCGGCCCCACCGCTACGCCGCGCGCGCCGAACTGTCCCCGCCGTGACTCGGCATCCGCGATGCGCGCCGCGGCGGCCTCGCACGCGATTTGGCAGGGCACCGGATCGCTCCGGATGCCGGGCGGCGCGATCGATTCGATCGCGCTGATGCAGTAGTCGCGGATTCGCTCGTCGAGCGGGTCGGTGGCGCGCACGTAAGTAAGGACGAGATCGCCGAGTATCCGGGCCCATTCGCCAAGCGTTAGCTGGCGCGATCTAATCTCGCATGCGTCGGACAGCAGGCTTCGCGCCGTGCGAATCATGCCCGCGGCCGCGGTCACTTCGTCCTGCGCGACTTCGTGCGGGAGGAATTCGCGGCCATCCGAAGCGGCGAAGAATCGCGGGTCGCCGCCGCCGCTCATGAAAACGCCCAGCGCCAGCCGCTTCAAGGCTTGATCCCAATTGAACAGGTCGCCGCGGATGTAAGTGCCGGCGAGATCGTCCTGGTCGGCGCCGAAATAGACTCCGAGCGCGTCGCACCATCGCGCCCACTGCGCGGTATCGAGCTCGGGAGCCTCGCCGGTTATCGCCGGGTGAGTCAGCAGATGGAGCATCTCATCGCGCGTGAACCGCCCCATCGGAAGCCGGAGCAGCATGCCGATCGCTTCGGCCACGCGGCTCTCGCTCGCGAAGCGGCGGTTGACGACTTCGACCGGAATCTCGTGCGATGCAGCGAATGCAGCTTCGAGATGCGGGATGTAGTCGTCGTACGCGCGGTCCGGTACGAGCACGGCTATCTCATGAAATCGAAGCGGCGCTCCCGCCGGCGTCTCCGTCTCGATCAGCGACCAAATCGTGTCGGCAACGATCTCCGCCTCGCGCCGGACACCGGGACAGGCGAGAAACCGGATGCTCGAGTCGGCGGGCGAGCCGATTGGTAAGTTGGCGCCGTCGCGAACCGGCGCGCGCTCGGCCTCGCGAATCAGGATGCTCTCCTGCAACTGGTGGAGCAGCGACGGCGCGGACTGCGACGCGCCCGGGCCGGCCTCGCGACGGCTGAAGTGCGGGTCGAAGTCGCAATCGGTAAGCTCGTTCAGCAGGCGGATATACTCACGCCCCGGGCGCGCCCACAGCCGCAACGCGGGATTGTCGCCGCCGCCGTCGAGGCCGAACGGATCGGCCGCGCCCTGCAACTCGATACCGAGCTTCTGACGCCGCCGCACCCAGCGATCGCGCTCGATGCCGGCTGGACTCTGGACGTCTTCCCAGAATTCGAGACATGGGTTGAGCGCATAGATATGAAGCTCGATCAGTTGGCCGAGGTCCGCGAACATCTTCGCGAAAGGCCAGGCCCGGCGTAAGCGAGCCCGAAAACGTGCAGGACGGGGGGAAGCACCGGCTTGAGCGAGCGCCGGGCGGTGGCGTCGAATCCGTCCGGCAACAGCATCCATTGATACTCCGGGGCGGCGAGCCAATCCGGCCGCACGCTGAGATCCGCGCCGAACACCCTAAGCCAGAGATAGCGTTGCCATCGCCCGGCTTCGTCGAACGGCCCGGCGCCGATCTCGATCCGCCCGCGCGTCTGCCATCGGGCAATCATCGCGCGCCGCGTGATCGAATACTCGCGGAACAGCCGCGCAACCTCGCCCGCCAACTGAAACAGCCTGAGCTCAATGTCGGCCGTGGTCTTCGATCCGGCTTCGGCATAGTGGCGAACCGGCAGCAGTTCGGGAGCGTCGGCGTAGATCGAACGGCGCAGACATTCGAACAGCACGAGTTGAAGCTGCTCGGCCTCCAGGATTTTGAGCGCCGGATTCGCCTCCTGCACGACACGCGCGAGATAGCGCCGAAGGAAAGGAAACTCGAGGTTGGCGGCGACGCCGATCCGCTCGCACAAGCGGAGCTTGACGAACTGCTCGACCACCCGGTTCGGAACGATGATCGGCAGGCGTTCGAGCGGCAGGCGACCCTGGCAGTCCGCGACAACTTCCGCCAGCGGCGCAACCAGGTTTTCCAAACGATTGGCGTAGTGAAGCCTGATCACGAACGGCGCCCCCAATCCGCGCTCCGCCCCCGGTGGCGCTCGCCGCGCGCCGCCAAAGCCGCCCCGGCCAAACCGCCCCGGAAGGTAACACAGGAACGAACCAAAGCTATAGCACGCCATGACGGCGGCGACTGCCCGCTCGCGGGCCGGCCGCGTTTCTTGAGCTGCCGTCGCGTTGGTGAGAGCTTGGGCTTGAGGGCCGGGGTGGCAAAAAGAGGCCGTCGAAAAAATGGCGGCCCCTCTCCTGCTAAACGCCACCCCGACCTTAATTCAAGACGACCCCGCCTCACGGCGTATTCAACCGCGGTAGCGGGTCGTGCCGGCCCACAGCGCTGGGCCTTCTTCATGCGCGTTCAGAACGCTGCTATCGGGGCCGCGCCGGCCCGGCCAGCCGGGTCTTTCAGGCTCTACGCCTTGGGGCGGGAAAACCTGCACCTGGAAAGCCCGGCCAGCTAAAAGCCTGGCCAGCTACTAGTTGCATGACTTCACGTCAAAATGTTATATTCGATGCCGAGTCCACGTGCTTCCCGCCCACGCGTAAGCGCCCGGGAAATTCGACACGAGAGAGAGACGCCATGGTTAAAGAGAGCAAGACGCGGACTTTCGGCGAAGTGATACGAGAGCGGCGCCGGCAACTCGAGCCTGACCCAGGAAGAGGTGGCCAGCCAGATCGAGACCTCGATTCCGTTCGTAGGCCATCTGGAGGCCAACAAGCGCCGCCCCTCGGACGCCACCGTCACCAAGCTCGCCGACGTGCTAGGACTCGACCGCAGCGATTCTGTTCTTCCTCGCCAACCCCGAGGCCAGAGCCCTGCTCCAGCAGCCCAAGCCGGGCGCCAACTCGGCCTGGGATGAGTTCCGAAGGGACGAGCGATTGCTGCGCGCCAACGCGGTCACCAAGGAAGAGATGGAGATGCTCTCGCAAGTCGCGCTGATGGGCGAAGTGCGCAGCGTGCGCGATTTCGTCCACATCCTGCAGACCGTGCGCCACTCGCTCTCCTGGTGAGCGGCGCGCTCCTCGAACGATCGGCCAACTCCACGAATTGGACGAACTGGAACTAATCGGCCCGGCGAAACGTCAGTCCGCGATGGGCGTCGCGCCGCGAGCGCTCGATTCGTAGCACGCCTCGACCACCGCCATGGTCCGGAACGCGTCGTCCACGCCGGAGACCAGCGCGCGATCTTCGCCCGCGGCGAAGCGCTGAAGATTCGCCATCGGCCCCTCGAAGGCCTCCGGAAACCACGAGCCGCGCAATCGCACCGGCGTCCATCCGGCGCCGCCGGCCGTGACTTCGAGAGCGTCGGGCTCACCGTGCGGATAGTTGAGGTTCACGCCCATCCGGGCGATCGCGGCGCCGCGCGTGCCCTCGATTTTCAGTTGCGACACCGCCTCGCGCGGCCCGAACTTGTGCGCGTGGTTGAGCGTCAGGCTGCATCGGACCAGGTCGCCGTAATCCAGAATGATGCTGCTGCGGACGTTGGGATAATCGGGCATCAGGGGATAGCGCGCGACGCGGCAGTAGACGCCACGCGGCTCTCCGGCCAGCCGGCGAATCAGATCGATGTAATGAATCGAGTGGAGCAGGACTTCGAGCCGCGGCACTCCTTTCAGGAACGCCCAGTAGTCCCACGGCGTATGCAGATTGAGCCGCACTTCGATATCGGTCAGGTCGCCGATTAATCCCCGCTCGATCAAATCTCCCAGCGCCAGCATGTTCGGCGCGAACCGCAACTGGAAATTGACTGCGGCCAGGAGCTTTCGTTCGCGGCAGATCTCGCGGATGCGGCGCGCGCCGGCCAGATCACGCCCCATCGGTTTCTGGATCAGCACCGCCGCACCGGACGGCATCCGCTCGACGACGCTCGCGATATGCTCCGGCGGGATCGCGAGGTCGAAGACCACCCCGGGCATCGCCAGCGCGTCATCGAGCGAGTCGAATACGCGCCCGATCGCGAATGACCTGGCCCGCTCGCGGCTGGCCTCGGGATTCACGTCGAAGATTCCGGCCACTTTGAAGCCGAGCCGCGCGTAGACCGGCAGGTGGGCGTCGCGGACGATACTGCCGGCGCCGATCACGACGATCGGGCGCGGCGCCGAGGGCAGCGGCCAGCTCTGGCGGAGGTCGGCGTATGAGGTCGCGGCGCGGTGTCGGTCAGTCATCGACCTTGGCGGTCATCGACGGCCGGAAAGTCTCGATGCTAGCATGCCGCCAGGAGAAATCAGAAGAATCAGAGCAGTCAGCCATGCCACGCATCATCACCGGGCTCAGCGTCCGCGACATCAGGACACCCA
Organism: uncultured delta proteobacterium; assembly: GCA_963793115.1. Classification (GTDB taxonomy): domain Bacteria; phylum Desulfobacterota; class Binatia; order Binatales; family Binataceae; genus CAVVMA01. The sequence goes on along the minus strand of CAWBYV010000016.1, from coordinate 209,921 downwards.
CCTCGCGCAGCCGGGCGGGCTCCGACGCGATGCACACCGATCCTGATTACTCGGCGGCTTACGTGGTGCTGACGACCGATAGTCGCGACGGGCTTGAAGGTCATGGCCTGACCTTCACGATCGGGCGTGGAACCGAAGTCTGCGTCGCGGCCGTCAACGCGCTCAAGCCGCTGGTAGCCGGCCGCAGCCTCGAATCGATCGCGGCCGACATGAGCGGCTTCTGGCGAAGCCTCACCGGCGAAAGCCAACTTCGCTGGATCGGTCCCGAAAAAGGGGCGCTTCACCTTGCTACCGCGGCGATCGTCAACGCGGTCTGGGATTTATACGCCAAGGCCGAAGGCAAACCGGTCTGGAAGCTGGTCGCCGACCTGACGCCGGAACAATTTGTCGCGTGCGTCGACTTCCGCTATCTCACCGACGCGCTCACGCCGGAGCAGGCGCTCGATATACTGCGGCGCAACGATTCGACGCGCGCCGCGCGCGAGGCCGAGATGCGCTCGCGGGGCTATCCGGCGTACATCACGTCGGCGGGCTGGATGGGCTACCCGGACGAGCAGGTGCGCGCGCTGTGCCGCGCGGCGCGCGCCGCGGGATGGACGCGATTCAAGATCAAAGTAGGGCTCGATCGCGGCGAGAACATCCGCCGCTGCGCGATGGTGCGCGAGGAGATCGGCCCCGGATGCGCGCTGATGCTCGACGCGAATCAGGCCTGGGACGTGGGTGATGCGATCGAGCAGATGCGCCCGCTCGCGCGCTACCGGCCGCTCTGGATCGAGGAGCCGACCAGCCCCGACGACATCCTGGGTCACGCCACCATCCGCCGCGCGATCGCGCCGATCGGAGTCGCGACCGGCGAGCATTGCCCGAACCGGGTGATGTTCAAGCAACTGATGCAGGCGGGTGCGATCGACTTCTGCCAGTTCGACAACTGCCGGCTGGGCGGGCTCAACGAAGCGATGGCGGTGCTGCTGCTCGCGGCCAGGTTCGGCGTGCCGGTATGCCCGCACGCGGGCGGGCTGGGGCTCTGCGAATACGGGCAGCACGTCTCGCTGATCGATTACATCTGCGTGAGCGCGAGTCTCGACCATCGCGCGATCGAATTCGCCGATCATCTGCACGAGCATTTTCTGAATCCGGTCGTCGTGCGCGGGGGGCGCTACATGGCTCCCACGGCGCCCGGTTTCAGCATCGAGATGCGGCCCGAGTCGCTGGCGGAGTTCGAATTCCCCGGCGGCGCCGCGTGGAAACAGTGACCATAGTCAGGCGGGGTGCAACTATCACCGTCGAGCCGGTAGCAGCCGGTTTTGGAGTCGGATGGCCGGCAGGGTCGCCACCGGCGCGGACGCCAGCCACTACCCTGTTGGGCGACCGCCTCGCGGCGCGATTATCGACTGCGGCGCCGCGAACGGCCGCTCACTTCCCGGCTCGTGGCGCGCTCCCGTTCCCCGGACGTGACGAAGTCCAGAGGATGTGCGGCGATGTCGAATCGGGCCGTACCTTAGCACTCCCCGTGGAGGGTTCGCGACTAAGACATTCGCCAAGTCTCGATGCGGGGCGGACTCTCCAGTAAGGCGCGGTGCGACTTTCGCCGTCCGGTCGCAGCACCCTCACCGCGCGGCTGGAGCCGCGCCGCCTCTCCCGCGAAAGAGCGGGAGAGGTGCAGACCAGCGCCGAAACGATCCGAAGCCTTCCCCCGCTTTGTCGCGGGAGAAGAAGCGCGGGCCGCTGTGCCGCCCGCGCAGATGAGGGTGGCTGCTTCCGCCAATTGCGCCCGAGAATCCGATGACTGCGCGTCGCTTTCCTTCTGACCCCCTCGCCCACTTGAGATGGGAGAGGGAGGGGGTGAGGGGCCGCCTCGCGGCGCGATTATCGGCTGTGGCGCCGCGAACGGCCGCGAGCAGAGTTCAGGACGCCGAGCGCGGCCCTTGCTCGCGGCGTCTCTTCAACGAGAAATAATTCATGAAGGTATAATGCCAGACGACGTTAACCAGTCGAAAAGTGATTGCTTTGGGCGTGCTGGAATCGTTCTGAGGCCCAGCCTTTAAGGTGATCTCCGCGAGCTTTGCCAGAGCTTCGAGCACCTCGTAGGAATCCGGTGACAGATTCGCCGCCAGAACCCTTTCCAGTCGATCTTTAAGCAGGGGTTCGAGGCTAGCGTCGCACGCAAGCAGGGCTTGGGCCGCACGCCGCACGCACGCAAGCATCGTTTTAATCGTGAGGGCGCTTTCGCCAACGAGCCTATAGCGGTTGATTGCCTCTACTCGATCTGCAATGAGCCGGAGCCCTTCAGCGGGGCTGGCTAATTGAGCGTCAAGGGTTCTGTTGATCTCCTCAAAACGTTCCTGATTTGTGATCAGTTTTTCCGCGAGGCCATACTTCTGGCCTATCCTCGCCCCGAACGCCAAGGCTCCGACGCAGGCTTGAAACACTTCCCGACCGAAGGAAAGGAGCGACCGATATAGCTGTCCGTCCTGACCTTTCGAAGAAGACGGGATGAAGTGCCTCAGCCGATCTGCCCGCCCTTTATGGACGATCTCGTTGCGTGCCTCGTAAAACTGGCGTACCCAGTCGTCAAGTCGCGGCACTCTCCCAAGCAAGAGCGAAACCGAATCCGCTAAGGGGTCTTTCTTACGCTCCTCTGGTTTCCTGCGCTCTCCCGAGAGCTCCAAAAGGGTCTCGAAGGCAACCGCCATATTCACGATCGCAGCCTCCTCATCCGCCCAAAAGCTGTTGGCCGCATTGAACCATTTGATAGACGTTAAAATCCGATCGGAAAGTGCGCTCGGAGGACTCTCGATCACCGCAGGGAGCAATTGGTAGCGGAGCGACCCAGCGAAGAAGCTCCTGAGGTCCATGCTCAGATCCTGCGACCCGTTGAGCGCCATTTGGGGAACCGGCGGATATACACGCGAGCCGTTCGCGACCCAGAAGTGCTGTTTGAAGTTGTAGAGGCCGTGATAGCCCTGAACGTGTCCCCACCGGTCGGGCACGAGCGAACTGTCCGAGCCTACTTGGTCAACGAGTTCTTCCGGACGCACGAGAGACACAAACACCCGGGCGGGGCTGAAGATCACGAGACTCGCGTCCTCATATCGGAAGAAAGGATCTCCGAGGGTTAGGTGGGGAGCGGAGTAGCAATAGGCCACGATTGCCTGCAGTCGGTCCAACTGCCAAAGGACACCTCCCGGATTGTCCAAATCGACGTAGGGTAGCGCGGCATAGGAAGATGAGTGTATGCGCCGATCATCTTTCAGGAATAGCATCGCAGCGATTTCGGCCATGCGTTGGGCATCGTCTGGGCCGAGATCGGACGCGTCCGCGGTCGAGCGGAACGTCAGTCCCCCTATCGCGATGGGCTCACGGGTCTTGAGGAAGGGGAAGACCGCAAAGCTGCTAGGATAGCTCTCCTGCGACATACTCTCTGGGGGACTTGCGGCCATGTCGAATCGGGCGGTAGCTTAGCACTCCCCGTCGAGGCTTCGCGACTAAGGCATTCGCCGAGTAGTGACCGGTTTTGAGAATCGGATGGCCGGCAGGGTCGCCACCGGCGCGGACGCCGGCCACTACCCTGTTGTAGGGGCGCGTCGGGACGCGCCCCAGGGCGGCTCGCGAGCCAGGTGAGGGTGGCCGCTTCCAGCAATCGCGCCCCCGGGATGGCGGCCCGGTTTGACTGCCTAATGTCAGTTACGTATTAGAAACCTGTACCGGCGGCGGGTTTCCTTGCGAGCATTACCAAAGAACATTGCACGCAGTGGCACGGTGCGCACCGGCGCGGTCGCCACCGGCGCAGGGCTCGGCGGACCGCATCGCCGGCCCGACACGCGCGACCGCGTGCTGCAGGTCGCGCAGGCGCTGTTCGCGGAGCGCGGCTATCGCGGCACGAGCCTGCGCGACATCTCGGCCAGAATCGGAATCAAGGCGCCCTCGCTGTTCCATCACTTCAGCTCCAAGGACGAAATTTACCTGGCGGTGCTCGATCGGATCTTCACCCGGCTCGAAGCGGCGGCCAGGCTCGATCGGGGCCGGACCCGAAAGCCATCGCGAGCGTATCCAGCGCGGGGTTGAGAACGCGATCGATTTCATCGCCTTGCGCCCGCATTTCGACCGCATCATGTGGAGCGAATTCATCGACCAGAAGGCGGTGGGCCGCCAGATGCTGAAGCAGCGCGTTCCGCCCCTGTTCAACGGGCTTCTGGACTTCATCCGCGAGGGCCAGGCGCAGGGCGAGTTCCGGCCGGAGGTCGATCCCTTTCATTTCCTGATGAGCCTGATATCCGTCACGATCGGTTACTTTACGACCGCCGCGATGGTGCGCCGGATCTGGAACACGGACCTGCTCGATGCGCGCACCATCAAGCGGCGCAAGCGCGAGGTAACCGACCTCGTCGCGCGGACGCTGTTCAAAGTGTAGCGCGCGGCCGCGGATCTTCTTCGGAGGCCATATCGATGAAGTTCGGCACCTTTTACGAACATCAGCTTCCGCGCCCCTGGAAGCCCGGCCAGGAGCTGAAGCTTTTTCAGGACGCCCTGGACCAGGTCGAGCTCGCCGATCGGCTCGGCATCGACCACATGTGGGAAGTGGAGCATCACTTTCTGGAGGAGTATGCGCACTCGTCCGCGCCGGAAATTTTCCTGGCCGCGTGCAGCCAGCGCACCAAACAGATTCGGCTCGGGCACGGGATCGTGCTGCTGCCGGCCGGCTACAACCATCCGGCGCGCGTCGCCGAGCGTATCGCGACGCTGGACCTGGTGAGCAATGGGCGGGTCGAGTTCGGCACCGGCGAGTCCTCGGCCGAGGCCGAGCTGGGCGGCTTCGGAATTGCGCGCGCCGACAAACGCGAGATGTGGCGCGAATCGCTCGAGGCGATCTGCCGGATGTTCGTCGAGGAGCCGTTTGCGGGCTATGAAGGCAGGTACTTCAAGATGCCGGTCCGGAACGTGATTCCCAAGCCCGTGCAGAAACCGCATCCGCCGCTGTGGGTGGCGTGCTCGCGCCGCGAGACGATCCATCTTGCCGCACAACTCGGAATCGGCGCGCTGACTTTCGCCTTCATCTCACCCGAAGAGGCGAAACAGTGGGTCGATGACTACTACACGACGCTGGAGCGCGAATGCGAGCCGATCGGTTACGCGATCAACGCCAATATCGCGATCGTCACCGGCTTCATGTGCGACCGGAACGAAGAGCAGGCGCGCCGGATGGGCCAGGAGGGCGTGCGGTTCTTCGGCTATGCGCTCGGCCATTATTACGCCTTCGGCCGCCACGAGCCCGGCAAGACCAGCATTTGGGAGAATTACAAGAACAATCCGATCGCGTTGCCGATGGATGGGATCGCCGGATGCATCGGGACGCCCGATCAAATTCGCGGGCGTCTGCGCGATTTCGAGAAGGCCGGCGTCGATCAGGTGGTGTTCATCTCGCAGGCCGGCAACAACCAGCACGAGGACATCTGCTCGTCGCTCGATCTGTTCGCGAGAGAAGTGATGCCCGAGTTCAAAGAGCGCCAGCCGATGCGCGCGAAGGAAAAGGCGGCGCGCATCGAACCGATTATCGAGCAGGCAATGAAGCGCAAGCGCGCGCCCAAGGTTCCGGCCTCGACAGGCCCGACGATCATCCAGGCCGGAATGCTGCCGTAGGGAATCTCCGCGACGAGGAATGGCCGCCCAGACAGGGCGGCCTTTCCTTTTTTGGGGGCCCCCCACGCTCGCTGCCCCGGTTGCTTCCGCCGCATACTTGAACGAGTCTTCGTTCCGGTTCAACAATCGGAGCGGCTGAGCGATGAGTATCGTAATATCCGGCGTCTCTTCGCGGTTTCTTGGTTGCCGGGCTGCGCCCGACCTTTGGGGTTCACCGTGCTGATCGCCTACATGGATGAAAGCGGCACGCATGATGCAAAGAGGGCGCTCCCCGGTTCTGAGGTGGCCGCAATCGCGGGCTACGTGTCGAAACGTAGGTACTGGGTTCGCTTTCAGCGTGCGTGGCGCAAGACGCTAAAGTCCTATGGTGTTCACACCTTTCACATGTCCGAATACGCACATGGTCGGGGAGAGTTTGAAGGCTGGTCCAAGGATAAACGCGATTCTTTCCTCAAGGCTCTGTCGCGGGTGATCGACGAGCACAAGCTCTTCGGCGTGGGAGGTCTCATATCGGTCCGTGAGTATGAGTCGCTGTTGCCGGATTGGGCGAAACTCGAAGTGCGCCACCCATACTACTTTTGCTTCGCGGTCCTGATGAAAACCTTTCGCGACTACTATCACCATATACCGCCGGGAACGATCGACTTTGTATTTGATCGTAGGCCGGAATCTCAACACGTCGTGGAAGAGATGTTCGAGCACCTGAAGGACCGCAACCCTTTGCACGGGCAGCGCTTGGGCAAAATAACCTTTGACTCAAAAGAACGCTTTCTGCCCCTTCAGGCTGCTGACCTATTGGTCTACGAAGTGCGACGCTACGGGTCGGATCGGTTTTACGGTTCCTCAAGGCCAACCCGCAAGTCGATGGAAGCCCTAATGGTACGGCGTGATTTGGTCGTCGGCTATTACGACGCGGATGATCTGAGAGCCTACGTCCGGTCGCGCCAGTCCGTATTGACTGCTCAAGATACGGGGCCGAAATCGTAATGGCTGACGTTGCGCCTCCAAGCAATCGCAACCTGGCACGGGTACCGCCACCCCAGCGTGAAGGGCCTACGGGGCGCTGCCGGTTTTCATGCAGGGCGTTGAGAGGGTACATTCCCCAACTCATTTAGTCTTACTTTCTCAACACCCTGCTAAACGGCTGCTACTATCAATTTCCCGTGCGTTCGGCCGGGCCGTTTCTCCTTAACCTCAATGCGGACGTCACATCCCAACGCGGTAAGAAATCGAAACAACCGATCACTCGTGAAGCCCGAAATTCTGCCTCTTACAAGTTGTGATACCTTTGGTTGATCGACGCCAAGAACCCTAGCAATCCGAGCCTGACTAAGTTTCTTCCTCGCGATTACGTCGGCGATCTTTTTCATCAGTTCCGCCCGCAGAAGCGAGTCTTCTGGATCGCGAACCCCGATGTCCGCAAAGACATTCCCACTCCCATCCTGAAATTTGTCTTCCCTCATAAGGTTTCACCTGTTGAGGCGTTATCCGCGCTCAATTCTCTTCCGCCTTTTCGGCCTGCTTGAGCCGCTCGTTAATCAAATTCATGTCGTGCCTGGGCGTTTGATCTTCCGTCTTCGACTTTTTCTGGAACACGTGGAGAACGTAAATTCTCTTCCTGAATTTAACGGTGTAGACGGCTCTGTAAGCGTTTCCATCAAAGTTCTCTACCACCTCCAGAACTCCCGCGCTGCCAAAACCCTTCAGCGGTTTAGCATCTGGATGCTTTGCACCTCTTTGAGCCCAGTGGAGAGCGGTCCCCATATCGTCCTTCACATCTTCCGGAAACTCACGAATCCTCGCGCGGCTATCGCCCAGCCACCGGATCGGCTTCAGTGCCGTGCCGGGTTCTTCCGGCTTCGCTCCCGCCCTGGCCACGGAATAGAGTTTAGGCCAAAAATGGCATGCACGCCTAGTACCACGCGCGATCACCCACGGCGGCGGCTTCCGCCGTAAGAGACTACCTGCCGCTGTTCGCGATCTCCGACATCAACGCGCGGGCGGCGGCGTCGCCGGGATCGACGCTGAGCGCGAGGCGGCACTGCTCGAACGCTTCGCCGTTGCGGCCCATCCGGTGGAGCGTGCGGGCGGCATAGAGATGGGTCTGCGGGTCGTCGGGAGCCAACTTCAGCGCCCGCCGGAATGCCTCCAGAGCGTCGCCGTCGCGGTTCTGCGCGAACAGTGCCGCGCCGAGCGTCGCCCACACGCTCTGATCGCCGGGGAAGCGCGCCGCGAGGCCGCGCAGGATCTGCTCGGCACCGGCGTTGTCGCCCTGTTCTATCTTGGTGTTGGCCCGCCCCAGCCCAACCGCTTCGGCGCCTCCCGGGAGTGATTCGGCGTACTTCAAGGTCGCTTCGCTCTGAGCGCGATCGCCGGCCGATGTAGATCTGCGCCAGCGAGACGTAAGCCATCGCCGGCGCGTGGGGTACCAGCTTCAACCCCTCGGCGACTTCGCTCGCGCCCTCGCTGACCCGGCCGAGGCGCGCATGGAGCAGGCCGAGATCGTAGAGTGTGGCGCCGTCGCCGGGATCGAGCCGCAGCGAAGCCGACAGCTCCCGCTCGGCCGGGACTAATTCCCCGCGCTCCTCAAGTGCCATCCCGAGCCGGTTGTGCCAGATCGCCGACTCCGGAAACTCCTCGATACAGCGGGTGAAAAGCGCCACTTCATCGTGCCAGAAGCCCTGCACGTGCCACAGTGTGGCGGCGTAACTGAGCGCGAGCGCCCCCGTCGCGCCCAACACCACGCGACGCGCCCGAGCGCTCCGGCCGGCATATCGAACCGCGACGTTGGCGACTATCAGGCACCATCCGAACGACGCCATATAAAGGTATCGGTCCTGGATTAGTCCCTGCTGGAAGAGACCGCCCAGATTCATCATCGGCGCGATCGCGATCGCGATCCACGCCGCGCAGAACAGGTAGAGCCGCCGGCGCGGATCGATCCGCACGAGCCCAAAAAATCCGCCCGCGACGACGCCGAGCACCAGCACGCCCAGCCAGAATTCGGCCGACGATGGACCGGTCACCATCATCAGCCGATGCGAGGGGCCGGCGAACCACGGCATCGCGAGCAGGCCGAGATAGATCGGGAGCGCCGGCGGAATCGTCATCAGGACCTGCGCGATGGTCGCGTGGTTGACGGGATTGGCGCGGTTGATGAAGCCGAGCACGAGGTATCGCACGATCAGATAGGCGAGCGTTTCGGCCGCGAACGGCGCCGCCAACCTCAACGCGCGCCGTGCGCGCGCCGCTGAAGTATCGGGTCGCGGTTCGTCGTCCGGATACGGCGGCGGCGTTTCGATCAGGAAGACGTAGGCCGCGACGATCGCCGGAAACGCGACCGCGCTCTCGTGCGTGAAGAGCGCGCCCGCGTAGAGCAGCATCGCGCCCGCCCAGTAGCCGGACCCGCGGGCCGCATCGCGCCGCGCGATAAACAGGTAGAACGCCGCCAGCTCCAACACGGCGCTCAACGGCAGCGGGATCGCGGTGGGCCATACGACCGCCTCGGCATGAATCGGGAGCAGGCCGAACAATGCCGCGACCAGGATTGCCGTGCGCCAATCGCCGGTCAGACGCGACGCTATCTTGAAGGTCATCCAGACCGCCGCCAGATGCAGCGCGATCATCGTCGCGTGCCATCCGCCGGGCACCAGCCCGAAAAGCTGATAGTGGATTCCGAGCCAGATGTCCTGAAGCGGCCGGTAGTAGGAACTCTGCGGCAGATGGAGCGGGTCGCGAAACCACCACGAATCGTTGACCAGCGACTTCCATAGAAACGACCATTGACCGAGGTAGCGGTTGATCACGATCATCTCGTGGTCGTCGAACACGAAGCCGTTGCCGAGGCATCGGAGATACACGAGCATCGTGAGCAACAGTACGCCGTCGAGCATCAGAGTCAGGCGCAGCGCTCGATCGTCGCCGGCAAGAGCGCGCCTGGCGCGCCGCTTGGGCGGTATGGATGCGGCGTCGCCGCTTGTTTTGGCCTCGCGCCGGCATATCGACTACTGATTAGCCTTCGGGCGCAGCTCAACTCCGATACAAACCCGCCGGGAGAAACTCTGGCCCAGGAGAAACTCTAGCAATGGCAGCACCGAAAATCGCGCTGATTACCACCGGAGGCACAATCTCTACGATCGATACGGGCCGCGGCGCGGTGCCGAAAGCCGGCGGAGCCGACCTGCTGCGGATGCTCGGAGATTCGGCGCGCGGGATCGAAGTCGAGACCGTCGAGTTCGCGCGGATTCCGGGATGCGAGATGACGCCCGAAACGATGCTCGCGCTGGCGGAGGCGATCGAGCGCGAGCTCAAGCGCGGCGATATCGCGGGCGCGGTCGTGACTCACGGCACCGACACGATCGAGGAGAGCGCGTTCGTCTCGCATCTGACGGTGACGAGCCGCAAGCCGGTGGTGTTCACCGGCTCGATGCGCACCGGGTCGGAGCTTTCGTTCGACGGGCCTCGCAACCTGCTCGATTCGCTCAAAGTGGCGGCATGGCCGCGCTCGGCCGGGCTGGGCACGCTGCTGGTGATGAACGAGGAAGTCCACTCGGCGCGCTTTGTCACCAAGGGCAACGGACTCCTGCTCGGCGCTTTCCACTCGCCCGCATCTGGACCGCTCGGGCGCATCTACAACGGTGCGCCGATGCTCTTCACCGTGCCGGCGGCTTTGCGGCGCACGCTCGCGCCGCGAATCGACACGCGGGTCGCGGCCGTCAGGGCGCTCAGCGGCGATACGCAGTCGCTTGCCGAAGCGCTCGCGCGTCCGGAGCTGCGCGGAATTGTGATCGAAGGATTCGGCAGCGGGCGCGTGCCGCCCTCATGGTGCGAGCCGCTGGAATCTGCGGTGAAGCGCGGGCTTCCCGTAGTGCTGGCCTCGCGCACCGGCGCTGGCGCGGTCGGCGATTCGTACGGATATGCGGGCGCGAATCATCTGCTGCGGGCAGGTTTGATCGCCGCGCACGAGATGCCCGGTCACAAGGCGCGCCTCAAGCTGATGCTCGCGATCGGCAATGAGCTTCCGATCGCGGCGATAAAGGACCTCTTCGAGAACGAATGAGTTTTTGCGATTCGCGTTGACAAGGGCGCGGCCAGGCCGGAAAATCGTGGGATAATGGCGAGAATAACCGTTGAAGATTGTCTCGATAAGGTCTCCAACCGCTTTGAGCTTGTGTTGGGCGCCGCCAAACGCTCCAAGCAATTGCTGAAGGGAGCCCGGCCGCTGGTTGACTCCGACAACAAGGAAGTTGTCACGGCGCTGCGTGAAATCGCCGCCGGCAAGGTGATACTGGAACGGCCGAAGGTCGAGGAGGCGGGTTAGCCTTCCGCTCGGCTGATTTCTGCGGTCTCTCGGCTGATTTTTGCTGCGCGCCGCTCCGAGAGCTCGAGATTAGCTGCCGGCGCGCGGCGTCAGCGCCCCGCATCCGGCCAGGACTTATCCGTGGCCCGCAAGACCATCAAGAGCAGCAGGAAGAGCACCGCACGCGCTGAGCGCGGTGGGCCGCGCGGCGGCAACCGCGCCGTAAACCATGTCGTGCTCGAGCCCGAGCTCGCCGGCCCGATGAAGCTTCGGGTGCGTTTCCCCTCGACGACGAATCGACGGAGCTGGCCGCGCCGGAAGTATCCGAACTGGACACTGACCGCGACCATCCTGAGACCGAACCAGAGGGGCCGGAGATCGAGCCGGACGGGGCTTCGCTCGACGATCATGATAAAGCCGGGCGCATCCCAGGCGATGGTCTCGTCCGCTACGATCCGCTCGGCAGCTATCTCGCGGAGATCCGGCGCTTTCCGATCCTGTCGCGCGAAGAGGAGCAAAAGGTCGCGCGGGAGTATGCGCGGACCCAGGACCCGCAGTACGCTTACAAGCTGGTAACGTCCAACCTGCGGTTGGTGGTAAAGATCGCCGGCGAATTCGCCCGCGCCCAGCGCAACCTGCTCGACCTGATTCAGGAGGGCAACCTCGGCCTGATGGAAGCGGTCAAGCATTTCGAGCCGAGCCGCCGCATCCGCTTTCCCTCTTACGCCGTGTGGTGGGTGCGCGCTTACATCTACCGCTACCTGATTAACAACTGGCGCCTGGTGAAGATCGGAACCACGCAGGCGCAGCGCAAGCTCTTCTTCAACCTGAGAAAGGAGACCGCGCGGCTGGAAGCGGAAGGCTTCGCGCCGCAGCCGCGCCTGCTCGCCCAGCGAATCGGCGTGAAGGAAAGCGAAGTCCGCGAGATGCAGGAGCGGATGGGGCAGAGCGAGGTCTCGCTCGATCAGCCAGCCGGCACCGGGGACGACTCCCGCCTGCTGGACGTGATTCCAGACACTTCGCACAGCCCCGAAGAACTGGCCGCCGGCGCGCAATGGCGGACCTTCGCCAGGGAGAAAGTCGAAGCCTTCGAGAACACGCTCAAGGACAAGGAGCTGGAGATTTTCCGCAGCCGCCTGATGGCCGAGCAGCCGGCAACGCTGCGGGAAATCGGCGAGCGGTTCGGGATCAGCCGCGAGCGCGTGCGTCAAATCGAAGGCCGGATCAAGCGCCGGCTGAAGGCATTCCTGAAGTCGCAGGCTTCAGATATCGAGCAGGCCGGGACCTGACGCCTGGTCAACGGGCGAAGTCCTCGCTCACGTAGGCCTCCCCGACCGCGCCAAGGCTTCGCTCGATACCGAAGCCGGTCCTCTCGAAGCGGGGCGACAGGAGATTTCGCCGGGCCGTGTCCTTCGCCATCCAGGTCTTCACGCTCTGGTCGGCGAGGCCAGCGTCGCTGACCGGAAGAGTCAACACGTTCTCGCCGATCGGATCGCTGCGCACACCGGCCTGATCGAATCGATCGGCGAGCGACGACTCGCCGGCGCCTCACGCTCACGAAGCGGTCCTTCGCCATCTCGGCGCTATGGGCCTCGGCCGAGCGCTCGAGCTCCCGGGGAGATCGTAAGGGGCTTGAGCCCGTTCTGCTCGCGCTGCTGGTTGACCAGATTCAGAAGCTGCGACTCGATCTGAGCTCTGGTAAGCGCATTGGCCTGCGTACTCTGCACCGCGGCCGCCGGCGTCCCGTTCAGCGCCGTGCTCGCGGGCACAGCCTCACTTGCCAGCCTAAGGTGCCACGGCCAAGCTCACGGCCAGGCTGCAACTGGCCCGACGCGCATCCGGCGAGCGCAAGCGCCGTCCACGTCATGACGATTGCGATTGCGAGGCGTCCGTTCTTCATTGAGGATTCCATCGTGAGCCCGATCGCTGCCGCCGTGGAGCAAATCCCTCCCACCGCGAAGCCAATCACTCCCACAGGGAGAACGTCTTGTAGATCGTAAGCTCGCCGTATCCGCCGGGAGTACCATATCCGGCCTGCAGGTCGCCTCCCAATTTCCAGAAATTGTTGTAGAGCCCGAGGATCAGCCCGCCTTGACCGTCGGCGCCGTGAATAAAGCCTCCGCCATAAACGGCGCCGCCCGCGCCGACCATAACGGTCCAGTCGGGGCTGCGGCCTGCGACCACGCGAAAATCGATTTCGCTGCTGGTGATTTTGTTCTGGGTGTCGTAGATCGGGGCGACGAACAGGTTTATCGGATGAGCGCTCGACTGGAACATCCAGCTCGACAGGTCTCCCTCGACCACAAACGCGTCGCTGTCCCCGGCATCGTGACCGCCGAGCAGATACAGGTTGGTCCCCTCAACCGGGCTGATATCGACTCCGCCCTCGAACCGCCCGAAGTTCAGCCGCGCCTCGGTCTGATTACTCGACGCCTGAAGCGGGCTGACCGCGTTCTCCCTGAGGTAGAGTTGATAGCCGCTGGCGCGCCCGATCAGACCGAGCCCCTGGGTCAGGCTTTGCTCGATTTGTATACCCTCGTTAGTGTCGTCGTAATCCTGGCTGACGAAGCCTCCTCCATAGGGCGTAATGTCCAGGTGAGGCGCGGTAGCCGCGGCAAGGCGGGGTGGGTTCTGGGCGGGAGGAGCAGCGGTCGTTTGCGTCACCTGCGCCATCGCGCTCGCAGACGCCAGCATCAATCCTGCAATCCCGGCCACAACGGCGACAAGTCTCATTCCGGCACCTCCGGCTAGCGGATAAGGTACTCAGTTGCCGGTCCGATGCCGGCCGCAAGGTCGCTCTTTATACATATAGGATATGGCGGCCGAATAGCCAGTGGGGGGCCAACTCACTTTGTGAGCGACTCGCGGAATTCCTCCTCAGTCGCTTCCACCGCGCTCTTTGCGCGATTGACCGCCTTGGTTGCGGCGGCGGCTGACTTGTTGGCGCGCTCGGCGGCTACCTCGGCATTGCCGGCCGCCGACTCGGCGTTGTTGGCGGCGGTCACGGCGCGGTTCGCGCTTTGCTCCGCGCCAGCCACGATCGGGCTAATCGGGGTCGTCGGCTGCGTCACGAAGACCGGCGGCGGGGTGCCGACTCCGGGCGGCGGAGGCGGCGAAACCGCGGGCGGCGGAGGCGGCGGCACGATCGGGATGCCACATGGGGCGCCGGCGGCACCGGAAACGCGCGGCACACTAAAGAGCAATGTTGCCAGGGCCGCAACCATCAGTAACTGAATCCGCAGGCCCATATAATTACCTCCAGGTATCTTGCAGGCATCTTCTTACGGGATCTCGCCGATGCGAACTCACGCTCAAGAAGCTTGCTCCTCCAAAACCAACTCAGGCAAGCGATATGCCGTCGCGAAACCGTTGGAATTACGGGGCTGCTCCATAGCGGGGACCCGTGCGGTGGGTAGCAATTGCCGCACTGCGTGCGAACCGAGTATACGCAGCTCAACACTGGTGCGTCAAAGGTTCGGTTGCGAATCGCCGTTACTTCGTAACGAAAACGAAGGCGGCGCCGGTGATTTCTGCCGTCAGCACGTCCGGCGCGGCGCTCGGTTTGACTGCCGTCGCTGCAAAACGGCCACCGAATGGCCACAAATCGATGCCCAGGCCAACATCATCCAATGGTTAGATTTCTATACATTTAGTATCTGAGCCATTGACCAGTGAAATGCCCTTCCTTACAGTGTCGGTTGGCCACGCCGTCCTGAGTTATCAGCGATCGCCGGCGCGAGCGGGCAAAGATTTTCTATTGTCATAACATTCGTGCAGTGTTCAAGTGATGCTCACGACTTGCGTATGCGGCCAAGGCGACGACTTCTTCTGAATCTGAAGTGATGGAAAGCGCGCTGCCTATAGACAACCGATGCGCCTCGCAAGCGGGCCGTCGTGTCACGTCCGTTGCGCTGCGCGTCGCAGGTCGCCGCAATGCCGCCGCGCCGGGCTGGCGCATCGGCGCGGTCAGTATCGCGATCTTGCTCGCGCTGCTCTGCGTCAGCCGCGACGCGTTCGCGGGCGGTTCGCAGGGGGCACGTGGCCCCACGCCTACACCATGCACGCCAACGCCTACACCGTGCACGCCGACGCCTACACCATGTACGCGTACGCCAACGCCAACGCCATGCACGCCGACACCTACGGCTTCGCCGACGCCGGTTCCGCCGCCGACACCTGTACCCGGAGCTTGCGTGCCGATAAGCCTCGCCGGCACGCCGGTGGTCTCTCAGAACTGGAGTTCAAGCCTTACTGTGGACTGTCCGGCCAACGTGCAGCCGGGCGACTTTATCGGTGTCTGGTTTGTCGCCAATGATGATTTTGCTCCGACACCACCACCCGGCTATAGCAACTTGATCAGCGGCGGCGATTTGGACGGCAACGGGGTCTTTTTCTACTATCATATTCAACAGCCGGGCAATTCCACCTCCGTCACTTTTGACTATAACGAAACGGTCAGCCTGTCGGCGATTTGCGCGGCCTACTCGGGCGTCAACACCAGCAACCCGATAGACACCTTCGCCTCGCAGGCAAATATGGTCAGCACGACGATCATATCGCCTTCGATAACCACCACGATCGCGGACGACACGCTGCTGATGCTCTATGACCTCAACGCGATAGGCACAGTCAGCCTCGCCCAGCCTCGGAACGATCGAGCAGCAGGAAACGTTCGGCGGCGAAGTCATGGCTTGGGTGGATCAGCCGCTTACGATTCCGGGCGCCACCGGTAATCAGTCGGTACAGTTTCCCACCGCCGAAGACAGCTTCACCGCGCAGATTGCGCTCGTACCGGGGCCGTCTTGCGCGACGCCGACAGCTACGGCAACATCGACGCCGACCCCGTCATCACCGACACCGACTTCCACAGCGCCAACGCCGACCCCGTCATCACCGACACCGACTTCCACAGCGCCGACGCCGACCCCATCGTCACCAACGCCGACTTCGACAACGCCAACGCCGACCCCGTCATCGCCGACACCGACTTCGACAACGCCAACGCCGACCCCGTCATCGCCGACACCGACTTCCACAGCGCCAACGCCGACCCCATCATCGCCGACACCGACTTCCACAGCGCCGACGCCGACCCCATCGTCACCGACGCCGACTTCGACAGCGCCGACGCCGACCCCATCAGCGACTCCGACTTCCACAGCGCCGACGCCGACACCGTCATCACCGACTCCGACTTCGACAGCGCCGACGCCGACCCCATCGTCATCGCCCACGCCGACTCCCGCGCCTGGCGCGGTCACGGTCGGTATCAGCAATTCCTACGCCTGCACCCTGCCGCACGTTTTCCTCACGATAAGCGACATCCGGGCGAGGGCGATATTTGGCGAAGAATCCTCGGTTGATCTGACGCCGGGACTCAAGCCCACCCAGGTCAACCTGCGGCACGCGCCAAACCTGCCGCGCCAGGGATGCTTCGTCGCGCCGCCCTTCGCAACCACTCTGACCGGCAACGAGACGGTTCCCGGCGGCACCTATCAGGAAGTCAACTTGCTGCTCGATCTGAACGGTAGCGGCTCGGCACCCCGCAAGAACGCCTGCAACAAGGGCAAATGCAAGCTTGGACCCAACGTTTACAACTGCGTGATCGACGCGGCCGAAAAATACAGGCAATTGAATATGGGTCGGAGGCCGGCACCGGCATCCCGATTCCGGCTGACGTGTCTCTGGCCGGCGGGCAGGACAAGCTTGCGATCGATATCAACGCCGGATTTGCGGTAGCGCCATCGGAGTTCGTCGCGGACCAGTACGACTTCAAGCCGAATTCCACCACCGACTTGCAAGCCTTCGTAGAAGGCGCCCACGCCGTCATGGCCGGCAAGGTGGTGGATGCCACGTTAGGCGGCAGCATGATCACTCCGCACAAGGGCAAGCCGGTGTCCGACGCGGGTGTGTGGCTGGAGCAGCAGGACGGGATTCAGGTGCCCGTTCAGGGCGGCGGAGCCAACCAGGTCGAGAGCCTGATCCGCACCACGATGACCAACAGGCAGGGCGCCTTCCGTTTCTGTCCGGTTCCCAACGGTACTTACGAGCTGGTCTCCGACGCCTTAAAGATGCCGCCGCATCATGTTCCTTCCAACGCGACCATCGCCAGCGGCGTGAGCGTCTCGGGTCCGGGTGCCGCTACCGGGCTGGTTATTCCCCTGGTACCGGAAACCGGCGGCAATTCCGAGGCGCTGGCCGACGGCGCGGTGCATACCATGAACACTTCGACGACTGGCGACGACCTCACGTTCCTTGGTGAGCAGTCGTTCATCAACGAATCGGGCGAGACCGTGCAGGCGTTGATCCCGCTGTTCCGGTCCGATCATACGCCGCCGATTACAACCACCACCTCCGACGGTACTCATCCGGTGCCGTTCGAGGATTGCGCGCCCGCCGGATGCGGCGGAGACCCGAACTGCGCCTGTTATCTCTTCGCGGGCCCCAATGGCAACCCGATCGTGGGATTCGCGAACACCAGCGGGCGCGGCTATTCGCTGAGTATCGAGGGCGCCAACGTGACCTACGGTATCGACGCGAGGTCCAACGCGTTCGACAACTCGGCGCAGGTCTGCTCGCCGAGCCTGCAGGACACGCCTGCGTTCACGATCGACCAGACCCAGCCTTCAACCGCGGCGCCGGCCTTGTTCTTCAACGGCTGCGACTGATCGGCCGCAGCGCAGCGCGCGGCTCAGTAGGCAAAGTCTTCGGTGACGTAGTTGCGACCGTCGGCCGATCGGCCGATCGCGATACCGGTCTTCACAAATGCGGGCTCCAGAAGGACGCTGCGATGGCCCGTGCTCCACATCCACATCCTGACGCATTCTTCGGCGAGCCCGTCGGTCGCGGCTCCGGTTGACTCGTAGAGGTTCTCGCCGACGTAATCAGCGCGCTCGCCCGCCGCGGCGACGCGAACGAACAGCCCCGGCTCACCGCGGCCCTGATGATCGAAAAAGTCCTGCTTCGCCATCTCGCCGCTGTGCTTGCGCGCCGCGCGCGCCAGCGCAGGCGAGAACTCGAGCGGCCCGAGTCCGTGCGTGCGCCGCTCGCGATTCACCAGCGCAAAGATCCGGAGCTCGAGCGCCCGATCGTCGAGCGGCGCGGCCGTTCTGGCGCGATCGCGCCGGCGCCGCGTCGCCGTGGCGCGGCCGCATCGAGACGCGCGCGAAACCCTCGACGTGGTCGCCGGGCGCGAAACTATCGTCGGGCTCGGCGGCCCGCCCGGCGTCATCGTAGTCAGCGCCTTGGCGGCCTACGCCATCGTGTCCGGCGTCGTCGTGGCCAGCGTCATCGTGGCCAGCGTCATCGTGGCCAGCGCGATCCTGGATAGTCGCGATCGTGATGTTGGCGGGCGCGGGCGCAATCGTCCCGGGCGCTGCCGGCGGATGCGCAAGGTATCCGCACGAAGCACCGCTTGCGATCAGGAGCCCGATCAGCAGGCGCCGCGCGAGCCTCGTCGAAGTCTCTCCTCTTTCGCCACACAGGCAGAACGAATCGCTCTGCTTAGCATCGCGCGGACCAAAACAGCAAGACGCGTTCCCGGCGCGTGTCAACAGGGCCCCGCCATTTTGTAGGATTCCATCGCCTGTGTGTGTGTCGCTCGCGAAACAGCCGCCGGCGAAGGCCGCGGCTGGGAGTGCGCCGCTGCCACGGCGCTCTGATTCTGCCGCCGGATTCCGCTTCGCGAGCGGCACCTCTCCCGGCGCCGCGGGCCCAGGTTAAGCCTGAACCGAGCGCCGCGCGGCTACCGGATTAAGATTCGGCAGGTTAAGCTTGGGTCATGGCGGCGAAATCCGACAATGGTCCCGATCCCGCGCGCGGCGATCCTCTGCGGCTGACCGCGCGATGCAAGGCCGGTGGATGCGCCGGCAAGCTCGGCCCGGCCGACTTGAAGGGCGTGCTCGCGCAGCTCGATCTGGGGAGCCATCCCGATTTGATCGTCGGCATCGCGACCGGCGACGACGCCGGCGTGTATCGCCTCAGCGACGGCCTGGCGATCGTCAACACGGTCGACTTCTTCACGCCCATACTCGACGACCCCTTTACCTACGGCCAGATCGCGGCGGCCAATGCGCTGTCCGACGTGTACGCGATGGGCGGCGTGCCGAAGACCGCGCTCAACCTGGTCTGCTGGCCGCACTCAGGGCTGCCAAGTGAAATGCTCCGGGAGATCCTGCGCGGCGGCGCGGAGAAGGCGCGCGAGGCCGGCGTCGTGATCGTCGGCGGCCATAGCGTCGGCGACGAGGAGGTCAAGTACGGGATGGCGGTGACGGGCGTGATCGATCCGCGCCGAATCGTGCGCAACGTCGGCGCGCGGGCCGGCGATGCGCTGCTGCTGACCAAGCCGCTCGGCACCGGAATCCTGATGACCACCTTCAAGCGCGACCTGTTGCCGGCCGATCAATACGCCGCGGCGGTCAAATCGATGGTGGAGCTCAACGCGGCATCGTCGCGCGCGATGCTCAAATACGACGTTCACGCCGCCACCGACGTGACCGGCTTCGGGCTCGCTGGCCATGCGATACCGATGGCCGAGGGGAGCGGGGTGACGCTCCATTTCGAGGAATCCGATCTGCCGCTGCTGCCGGGCGTGCTGGAATGGTGCCGGGCCGGAAAGATTCCCGCCGGCGGGCGCCGAAATCGCGAATACTACGGCCCGCGCGTCAAAATCTCCGACGAAATTGCCGACGAAATGGCGGAGCTGGCGTTCGATCCGCAGACCTCCGGCGGGCTTCTGATCGCGATCCCCGAAGCCGACGCCTTCAGGCTGCTCGCGGATTTGCAGGCCGAGGGCAACCTCGAAGCCGAGATCATCGGCCGCGCCGTCGCGGCAGGCGAGTTCCCGATCGAACTGATTTAGCGCCGCGAAGCTCGCCCGAAGCAAAGCACGGGTCATACATGCGATCCCGACGGATAGCCTGGAGTCGCTGGCAGAACCCGAGCATCAACACTACTATAGAACTACGTCTGCGCCGCGGCAGCGTGACAAAGGGTACGGGGACGTGACGTCAAAATGCAGGTAGCGATGGAGTTCAATTTGCCCGCCAGGATTCGCAAGAAGGGCAAGTGGTTCATATCGTCCTGCCGCCCGTTGGACGTTCATTCGCAGGGCAAGACCAAGCAAGAGGCCGAGCGGAACCTGGTCGACGCCCTCGCGTCGTTCCTGATCAGTTGCTTCGAACGCGGGACACTGGATGAGGTTCTGAAGGAATCTGGATTCGTGCCCTCGGTTGACCGGGAGAAATCGAACACTTCGCTTCCCAAAGGCTCGGTCGCGCTTCGCGTGCCTGTCCCGTTCGTGATCGAGACTGGCCGCGCCAGGGCCGCTGCTTCATAGCGCGCGGTCGGCTCTCTACTAAATGATCTGCAAATAGTCGCGATCCGGCAGAGTCGGGAATGGGGCGGTCGGGAGGGTCTGGTACCAGTATGCGACCGAGGCGATGTCATCTTGCAGCGGCAGGTAGGCCGCGCCTCGAGCCGGATCGCCGCGCCACCCCAGCGCCTGGATCGTGACCTTCAAGTCGCGCCGGAACCGGACCGGATCCATGATATGCCAGCGATACATCCCGAACCGGGTCTGCGAGTTGTAGAGCCCGTCGGGCCGGATTACCTGCGCGAGCCCGGCGTAGGGCGTGGTGAACTCGCGATAGCCGCCCTGCTCCTTGCCGAGGTCGAAATCATATGAGCCGCAAAAGTAATCTTCCGTGCCGGTGCCGCAGATAGTGGGAAACTCGGCGTCGCCGTCGATATAGAACTTGATCTCGCCCTCGCCCCACCATCCGGAGTTGTTCACGCCCCACGCCAGGTACGTGCCGGCGTAGTGACCCTGGCCCTTGACGCCGTCGAGGATCGTATAGACCTGCTTGTAGGGAATCGGGTTGACGCGGCGGAACTGGGCGTGGAAATAGGCCGCGTCGCGCGGAACGCGGGTGAGTGTGTAGTTGATTTGGTAGAACAAAACCAGCGAGTTGTCGCCGATGTTGCTAATCGTGATACGGCAGTGCTTGCGAAACGGCATCTCCCAGTAGCTATTCAGTCCGCTCCTGGGATTGACGCAGACCGCCAGCGACGATACCTGCCCGTACTGGTTCCATCCGCAAGCGAAGAAGTCGCCGATCGGCGCTTCGACCGAGGGCGTGCCCGATCCATCCCAGTAAAAGCGCAGGATGCTGTGGCGCCAATGCCCGGTTGGGGTCATCCAGATTTGCTGGATCGCCCCCGCACCATCGATAGCGGCGAGCACGCGGGTCTCGCCCGGCGCGACCGTGATATACGGCGAGACCTTCCAGCCGCGCCCCAGCTCGCGCGCCGGACCCACGCCCGGCTCCGGCGCAGCCATCGCGCCCTTGCCCTTGTCTCCGGCCGGATTCTCCGGGCTGATCGAGCGCGTTTCGGCACGCGACAGGCGCGCAAGGTTGCCAAGATGCATTCCGAGTCCGTTGAACGGCGGCGTTGCAGGCATTTACTGTCTCCTGGTTGTCACATCGTGTTGTCAAATCGTTACTTGGCATACGACAAAGTCGTGATCGGAGATGCGCCGATCGAGGAATGACACGCGCGGTGCTACTACCGCGGCGGAGCCGGGCACGGCGCGCAGGCCGCGCATCGCGATCCAGTCGAGCTTGGGCCGCAGCACGGGCGGAATGACGCGGCTGAAAGTGAAGGTCGGTTTCAGCGCAAGGTTCG
The DNA here is from genome assembly GCA_963793115.1 of uncultured delta proteobacterium. Taxonomy (GTDB): domain Bacteria; phylum Desulfobacterota; class Binatia; order Binatales; family Binataceae; genus CAVVMA01. Next base: position 188,299 of record CAWBYV010000016.1, on the reverse strand, counting down.
CGCCGTCGATCGCGAAGCCCGCATCGCCGAGCCGCCCCAGGAGCGGCTCGTATCGCGCCGGATCGCGAAACCGCCGCGGTCGAATCATCATCAGCGCCGCCACCTTTGCCAGCGCAAAAGAGTTCCACGCGATCGTGGTCGTGTTGAAATCGCCGCCGACTACAGCCGGACCATCATCGGGAGAAAAAGCGGCCAGATATTCTTCCATTTGCCGCGCCCGGAATTGCGGCGAGCCGTTGCGGCTGAGATGCACGACACCAACCTTGATCTCGCGCCCGCCAATCACGGTCGAAGCAATGATTCCGACATGACGGTCAACCCGGCGGTGCAGGTTGTGCCTGTGCGGCATCGCCGGGATCGGCGTCGTGGTAACGTCGATCAGCGGCTGGGCGGAGAGAATCGCGCAGCCTTTGAGAGATGTCATGCGCGCGTCGTGCGAAGACCTGTAGCCCCACGATGGGGCGAAGATAAAGCTCATCCCGAGCATCGAGGCCAGCTCGGCGGCGACCTCGCGGCGGCCCGACCATCGAGTGCGCCACGCCACTTCGCTGAGCAGGAGCACGCCGACGTCGTGAAGCGGCGGGCGCTTCAGGCGCGCCGCAATCGCTTCGACCTGTCCGCTGCCACGCAGGTTCAGCGCCGCGACCTTGAGCGGAAAACGCGCGCCGGCTGAGCGCCGATTCAAGACGGTCGGCTCGAACGCGCTCCCGATTGCGGCCGGTGCCGCCTCTGCTCGCTCACCCATCGGCGGCCGCTTCAGCGCTGGAGCTTGCCGCCGCGGCGCGCGGGGTATGTGACGCCAGACGACATTGGCTACTCTGGGGCTACTCCCGCAACTCCGCCTCGACTTCCTCGATCGAGGTAATCGGGGTCGAGCAGGTCCGATCCCGACAGATGTACGTTGTAAGCTTGCCGTCGATCTGTGCCTTGCCGCGCGCCTGCTCCGGGACAAAGCCGGCGCCCGATTGCTTTTGCGGATCGATCCAGAACAGCGCGCGATTGGGCAGGTAGTGGAGCCCAATCCGCTCCGTCCATCGGGTGAATTCGGGCGCCGGACGCGCGCCGATCGCGACGATCTCGGTCGGCCCGCGCTCGTAGAGATCGATCGCCTCGAGCATGTGAGCGAAGGAGAACGGCTGCTGCTCGATCAGATCCCTGAAGAGCCGGAGCGCGCGCTCGGCTTCGGCGAAGTAGCGCGCCTCGCCGGTGTAAGCGTGGATCCTGAGCAACGCCATCACGGCCGCGCTGTTACCCGAGGGCGTCGAGCCGTCGAACACCGGTTTGGTGCGGGCGATCAGCGCCTCGTGGTCGTCGGAGGTGAAAAAGAAGCCGCCCTTTTCGCGGTCCAGAAAGCGCTCGAGGATTGCGTCTGTCAGCCGGCGCGCGTCGGCCAGGTAGGCCGGGTCGAGCGAGGACTCGTAAGTATCTATAAGTCCGTTGACCATCAGGCCGTAATCCTCGAGGTAGGCGTTGAAGCGCGCGACCCCGTCTTTGAGCGAGCGCTTGAGCGCGCGCCCGTCCCACATCCGGGTCATCACGAATTGGGATGCGCGGCGCGCGGCCTCCAAATATCGCGGCTCGCCGAGTGCGCGATAGCCCTCGGCCAAAGCGCCGATCATCATCCCGTTCCACGCCGACAGGATTTTGTCGTCACGGGCCGGCTTGACGCGATGCTCGCGCGCGGCAAAGAGCTTGCGGCGAATCTCCGCGATCGCCTCCGTAATCTGGTCCTCGGACTTCTGGAACATCCGCGCCGCTTCACCGGGTTCGATCGTGCGATGGAGGATGTTTTGTCCCTCGAAGTTGCCCTCTTCGGTGATGTCGAAGTATCGACACGCGATCTTCGCCAGATCGTCGCCGAGAATCCGATCGACCTCCGCCGGCGTCCAGACGAAGAACTTGCCCTCCTCGCCTTCGCTGTCGGCGTCCTGGGTGGAATAGAAGCCGCCGTCGGGGCTGGTCATCTCGCGAAGCACGTAGTCGAGGATCTCGCCCGCGATTCGCAGGAACTCGGGTTCGTTCAAGGCGCGGCCGGCGTCCAGGTAGAGCCGCGCGAGCTGGGCGTTGTCGTAGAGCATCTTCTCGAAATGCGGCACCAGCCAGCGATCGTCCACGCTGTAGCGATGGAATCCGCCGCCGATCTGATCGTAGATGCCGCCCTTGGCCATTTTGGTGAGCGTATGCCGGACCATCTCGGCCAGTCCGAAATCACCTTCCGACTGGCTGACGCGCAGGAACAGGGAAAAGACGAAAGTGTTGGGGAACTTCGGCGCGCGGCCGATGCCGCCGTTGACGCTGTCGTAATGCTCGCCGAGCGCGCGCGCCGCGGCTTGCGGTAATCCGCGCCTGAGATCGCCCGCGGCCGGCGTGTAATCCGCCATCGCGCCAAGCGCGGCGGTCAGCTTTTCCACATTGTGCTGAACCTCGTGCGCCTGGGTTTCATAGGCCTGCGCCGCGCCGAGCAGCACGCGCGGAAATCCCGGCATCCCGTGCCGATCCTCGGGCGGATAATAGGTGCCCCCGAAGAACGGCTTGCCGTCCGGGGTGAGGAACATCGTGAGCGGCCATCCACCGCGCCCGGTGATCAATTGCACGGCATCCATGTAGATTTGATCGAGGTCGGGCCGTTCCTCGCGATCGACCTTGATCGAGACGAAGTGTTCGTTCATCAGGCGCGCGATCGCTTCGTTCTCGAACGACTCGCGCTCCATCACGTGGCACCAATGACAGGCCGAGTAGCCGATCGAGAGCAGAATCGGCTTGTTCTCGGCCTTGGCCCGCGCGAGCGCCTCTTCTCCCCACGGGTACCAATCCACCGGATTGTAGGCGTGCTGCCGCAGGTAGGGACTCTGTTCGTTGATGAGCCGATTCGGCTTGCGCGCCGTACCGTGCCCGGATTCGTCACTCATGAGTGTCTCGGCTTTCGCGGAATGTTTTCGACTGCCGGTCGCAAATGCCTGCCGTTGCGGCAGATTATAGCTTGTGGCGGGCGGGCGGCGCACGCGGCTAGAATTTCCGCCGATGAGTGCAGTCATTGATGAGCTAGGCTCCGCCGGGACGGCGCCTGCATCGCGCGATGCGGGCAGGGCTCTGGCCGTCGGCGTGATGATCCTCGCAGCGATGCTGTTTTTCGCGCGGCTCGGGGCGCGTGCGCTCTGGTCGTCGGAATTCCGCTGGGCGGAAATCGCGCGAGAGATGCGCCTGACCGGCAATTACTTCTGGCCGACGATCGACGGCCGCTCGATTACGACAAGCCGCTGGCATCGTACTGGCTGGTGCTCTGGGCGGCCGACCTGACCGGCTCATTGAACGAGGCCGCGGCGCGGATTCCATGCGCGATCGCGGGGCTGGCCGCGGTGGGACTCCTGATGACCCTGGCGCGCCGGCTCTACGACTGGCGCACGGCCGCCCTGTCCGGCCTTATCCTCGCGACCTGCATGAGCTTCGTCTTCTTCTCGCGCACCGCGTCGGCGGACGTTGAAACCATCACCGGCGAATTGGCTGCCTTGCTGCTGTTCGTTTCTATGCGCGGGTCGATGCGCAGGCCGATGCGTGAGCGGTCCGGCGGATGGTGGGTCGTGCCGCTGTGGCTCTTGATGGCGCTAACCTCGCTCACCAAGGGATTGCTGGGCTTCGTGCTGCCGCTGGTGTTGATCGGCGCGTACTCGTGCCTGGCCGAAGGCTGGCACCAATTCTACGACGGTGTGTCGATCGGATCGTTTTCGCAACGCGTGCAGTGGATCGTCTCGCGCAACCGATGGTTCTTCAACTGGAAGTCGATTCCCGCGATCGCGCTGGCCGGCGCCGTATACGCCGTGCCGTTTGCAATTTCATCGGCAAAGATGGGCTCGGGCGCGGGTTTCTACATGGTCTACCGCGAAAACGTGGTGCGCTTCTTCCATCCGTTCGACCATCGCGGACCGGTCTACCTGTACGTCTACGTGATCTTCGCGCTGATGGCGCCGTGGTCGGCACTGCTTCCGGCCGCGCTGGCCCAGGCGCATCGACGCCAGGACCATCCGGAGACCGACCGGTTCGCGCTGGTCTACTTCTGGGCGACTTTCGTCTTCTTCACGCTTTCGGGCTCGCGGCGGAGCTACTATATCCTGCCGATTTTGCCTGCCGGTGCGATGCTGATCGCGCGGCTGCTCGTCCAGCGCCGGGACCGAATCTCGCCGACGGCCTGCCGCTGTTGAAGTTGGGTATTACGCGCTGGCAGCCACGATCGCGGCCGGCGCCGTGCTGCTGCTACCCGCCTGGATGCGCCCGGCTCAATGGCGGATTTATCCTGCGACGCCCGATCACGCGCTGTTCTGCCTTTTTTGGATCGCGTGCGCGGCCGCGGTCGTCTATGCGCTCAGGAATTTTCGGCCGGGCGCGATCGCCGCCTCGGTCGGGATAGTCGCCTATCTCTCGATGACGTACGTGTATATTTTCGCGATGCCGGCGACAGAGCAGTATCGGGGCGAGAAGCCGTTTGGTGAGCTGATAAGCCACCAGTTGCGCGACGATATGGCGCGGCTGGCCTTCTTTCGCGTCGAGGGTCCGCTGTTCTACATGGACACTTCCGAACCGGTGCCGATGTACGACGATCCCGCGGCGCTCAAGCGTGCGATTAACACTGGCGGCGTGCGATGGGTGGTCGCGCGCAGGCGCGATGTTGACGATCTTGAGACGCTCGGCGTGCCGGCGACTATCGTCGCGGCCGAGGCGACTTTCCCGTGGGAGAACGAAGTGCGCAATAAGCAGGTCCTGCTAAGGGTTTGGGCGGCCTGGGCGCACGTAGCTAATGCGCCATCAAGCGACCCTCACCCGCACCTTCGCGCGGCCGACTGCCAAGACTACTTCGATGCGGTCTTGGATGCCGTCGCGGCGCCGGCTGGCGGGAGCGTGGCTGGCACGGCGGCCGACGCAGGCGGAGGCGGAGGAGCCTCCACGATCGGATCACACGCGTAGTGGCCGATGACGCCGCCGAGCAGGAAGCCGCCTGCGACTCCGGTGGTATCGGCGATTATCGCCTCGCTCTCGCTATCGTGATGACAGCAGTTGTCGAGTCCCTTGTAACCGCCGATTCCGATCCCGAGTGCGCCTCCGACCACGGTCCCGACCACAGCTCCGCCAATGGCGCACGATCCGAGTTGTCGCTTTGGTTGATTGGCACAGCCCATCACGGTTGCGGCGCAGACCAAGGCCACGAGGGTAACGCTCGCCGCAGAACGCAAACTACCCGAGCGTAGCTTCATCGAAGCTCTTTGTCCTCCCGTTGCTATGAGCATCGCCAATTGCCCGTTCCTGGCACTTTAGCGGCTCTTGCTACTTCCCACATTTCCAGAGGATTGTGCAAGAGCATCCGCAGCGGTAGGGGATATCCATAGAAATCGCCAACCGCTAAGCGGGTCAGATCTCATGGTAAACAGGGGGCGCGGCGCCCGGATTTCGACGCGGAACTGGCTCGGATTCACCGTGCGGCAGAACGCAAGCCGCCAGCCTGCGCAGGTTCACAATCGCATCGGCATGACGACGTAGGTGAATCCCGAGTCGGCAGGGGTCGTGATTACGCCCGGGCTGACCTCGTCGGTGACGCCCAACGCGACCTCGCTTTCGGGAGGAATTACGCCCAGTGCCTGGGTGACGTACGACGCGTTGAAGCCGATCGATACGTCTTCGCCTTTGAAGTCCACATCTATCGTATCGCTGGCCTCGCCAAGATCGGGACTGGTCGATGACACGGTCAACGACCCGGCCGAGAACGCCAGTTTGACCCCGTGGAACCGCTCGTTTGAGAAAATCGCGACGCGTCTCACCGCAGCGAGGATCGCGTCGCGCGGCACCTTGACTTCATAGCGGCTGTGCTTCGGAATCACGCCGCGATAGTCGGGAAATTCTCCTTCCACCAATCGCATCGAGATTTCCGTCGCGCCACGCTTGAGCCAAGCGAGCTGGCCGTCAAAGCTCAGCCGGGCTTCCGCGTCGCCCTCCAGATCGAGCAACTTGCGAAGCTCGCCGACTCCCTTGCGCGGAATGATCACTCCGCCCTGGGTCGAAAAGTTTTTGATCTCGCGACGAATCATCGACAGGCGATGGCCATCCGTCGCGACCATTATGACCATCCCCGGCTCAGGTGATTCGACGAAAACGCCGCTCAGGTTGTAGCGGGTTTCGTCGGGACTGACCGCGAAGAGCGTCAAGTCGATCATATCTTTCAGAACCTTCGTTGCTACGTCCAGGTCTGCCTTCACCGGCTTGCCGGTGGCCTGCCCCTTTTGCTCACCCTGGCGCGGCATCGCGGGGAACTGACGCGGATCGAGCCCCATCATCTTGAACCGCGCGCGCCCGCATTTGATCTCGACCCAATCGCCGTCGAGAGATTTAAGTTGAACCTCGTCGCCGGCCGCTTCGCGAACTATCTCGAACAGCTTGCGCGCGTTCAGCGTGATACTGCCGCCCTTGCCGGATTGGCATGCAATCGCGGTGCGGATTCCGACCTCGAGGTCGGTCGCGGCAAGCTGCAGACTGTCCGCGTTCGATTCCATCAGGACGTGGCCGAGAATCGGCACAGTGTTGCGGCGCTCGACGATTCCCTGAACCAGGGAAAGTCCGTTCACGAGCGAATTGCGATCGATAACCAGCTCCACGAAAATCTGTGCTCCTGCTACTTCTTCTTTCTTTTATCTTTCTATTAATTCAGCCGGATCAGTAGGCGCTGTGGAATTGTTTATGCTCCCGCCAAACGCCTGAAAAAACAAGAGAAGCTTCGCGCGAAAGACTGTCGGCAGCCGTCACGCTAGAAGCGCTCGCCTGCGCCGCCGCGCCGATCGCTGTCGATAGATCTGACATTGTGCCCAGCTTGCGCACAGCTCAATTGTTCGGCACCCGCGACGATCCATTTCGCACGCCGGTGAGAGCGCGTTCGATCTTGTCGATCGAGAGCCGGAAGGCCGAATCGTTGGTCACTCTGCGCGAGATCAGGTTGTGGGCGTGAATCACGGTCGAGTGGTCGCGCGCGAAGTGGGTACCGATATTCGGAAAGGAGCTGTCAGTCAGCTTGCGGCATAGGTACATCGCGACCTGGCGGCAGAAAGCGATGTGCTGCGTGCGCTTTTTCGACTTCAGATCGGTCAGCCGGATGTGAAAGAAATCGCTCACGGTTTTCTGGATCAGGTCAATATCGGGCTTGATCTGCTGATCGCAGATCAGGTCGCGGAGCGCCAGGCGGGTGAAGTTGACCGTGATCTCGGATTTGTGAATCGAAGCCAGCGCGGCCAGGCGGGTGAGACAGCCCTCCAGCTCGCGGACGTTCGACGAGACGTTCTGCGCGACGTACAGCGCAACCTCGGCCGACAGATTGATATTCTCGAGCACGCCCTTTTTCTGGAGAATCGCGACCCGAGTCTCGAGGTCAGGCGGCGCGATGTCCGCGATCAGTCCCGACTCGAAGCGGTTGCGTAGCCGCTCCTCCAGTTCCGGGATCTCGCGTGGCACCTTGTCTGAGGTCAGCACGATCTGATGGCGATCAGTGTGAAGCGAGTTGAAAGTGTGGAAGAATTCCTCCTGGGTGCGCTCGCGTCCGGCCAGGAATTGAACGTCATCGAGGATGAGCGCATCGACGCGGCGGAATTTCTCCCTGAACTCACCCATCTTGTCCCGCCGCAGCGAGCCGATGAGCTCGTTCATGAAGACTTCGGCGGGCATGAAAAGGATCTTGCGCTGACGCTCGCCGCCGCTCCACAGCAGATGCCCGATAGCGGTGGCGAGATGGGTCTTGCCGAGTCCTACGCCGCCATAGATGAAGAACGGGTTGTACTTTTCGCCTGGTTGATTCGCGACCGCGAGCGCGGCGGCGTGAGCGAACTGGTTCGACGAGCCGATCACGAACTCGTTGAACGTGTAACGCGGGTTCAGTTGCGGATGGCGTTCGCGGCGCCCGTTTTCAGCGGGTGCAGCCGCCGGCACGGCCGGCGCGGCCTGCGCCGTAGCCTGACGCGTGGTCGCCTCGCGGGCGCGCTCGCCGAGCGTGAGCTTGACGTTCAACGGTCTCACCGGCTTCAGCCGAGAGCGATTGGCGCAGGACCTCGAGATAGCGTTCGTTGACCCAGTCGCGAAAAAACTTGTTCGGGGCTGAAATGGTTGCAGTTTTTCCATGCAGCCCCAGGAAATTGAGTGGACCGATCCAGGTTTCGTACCCGACCTGACCCATTTCGTTGCGAAGGCGATCCGCCGCCTTCTGCCACAACCCATTCATTTGTATCCTCCGCTTGAGCCTCTCGCTCCGAAAGCTCCATGAACCGATTTGCAACGTCCCGCGCGATCAATACACAATGTTGTCAACACCTGTGGATAAGACCTTTTTCATTCGCTCCAGACGATGTCTGCGCGATCCGATTCCCCGACCTATCAACTTTTTCGTCAACTTTTCCGGCTCGCGAACCGGCCTGCTGCGATCTTGGCCGAACGCAACGAGCAAGGCCGACAGTCGCGAGCAGCAATTACGAACATGAACCCCCGATTCGTTCGCACGCGAAAAATTTGCTTCGCGCGCAGGATCGAATTCTGTGGTGAAGCAGTGTGATAAACTTTTTTGTCCGGTCCCTGCAAGCGCCGCTCGCGCGATTTTTCCAAGCGTGCGATTTAGTTGAAAAATAGTTGAACGGAAAATGTCTTCCGTGATTTTCGATTTAGCCGAGGATCCGAATCGATCGAGCGCACTGGCTCCAGGAGCTATCGCGCCCGTTCCGAATTGCAGTTCGTGCAAGCGACGAGCAGGTTTGCGCGCGCGTGATTTGACTGCGAGCACTCCGCGATGTTAGCGGGCAACTGGCGAGGCGCATGAAATGATCGCGAGGAAAAATTCCAGCGCGCTTTTCGAGCGCGCGATCAGAAAAATTCCCGGCGCGGTGAACTCGCCGGTTCGCGCCTGGAGCGCGGTCGGCGGCGCCCCGCTGTTCATCGAGCGCGCATCAGGCGCCTACGTCTACGACAGCGACGGCAATCGTTGGCTCGATTACGTCGGTTCCTGGGGGCCGGCGATCCTCGGTCACGCCGATCCGCGTGTGACCTCGGCGGTGGCCGAACAGGCGGCGAAGGGACTCAGCTTCGGTGCGCCGACGGCGCTCGAAGTCGAGCTCGCCGAGAAGATCAGCGCCGTCATCCCGGTGGCCGAAAGGATCCGGCTCGTGAGTTCCGGCACTGAGGCGGGCATGACCGCGCTGAGGCTGGCACGCGCGGTTACGAAGCGTCCAAAGATACTGAAGTTCGATGGATGCTATCATGGGCACAGTGATCCGCTGCTGGTCCGAGCCGGCTCCGGCGCGATGACGCTGGGGGTGCCGGACAGCGCTGGAGTGCCCGCCGAGTTCGTCTCGCTGACGGTCGTCGCGCCCTATAACTCACTGGAGCATGTCGAGCGCGAGTTCGCGGCGGCGCCGGGCGAAATCGCCGCGGTGATCGTTGAGCCGGTCGCCGCGAATATGGGTGTTGCGCTGCCCGCGCCGAATTTCCTTGGAGATCTCGGCAGATTGGCGCATCGTCACGGCGCACTGCTGATCTGCGATGAAGTCATCACCGGATTTCGCCTGCGCTTCGGCGCAGCCTCCGAAATCTTGGGCGCCGAGCCCGACCTGATAATGCTGGGCAAGGTAATCGGCGGTGGGATGCCGATAGGCGCGGTCGCGGGCTCAGCCGGGATAATGGACCAGCTCGCGCCGGTCGGGCCCGTCTATCAAGCCGGCACACTCTCCGGCAATCCGGTCTCGGTTCGCGCCGGCTTGACGACCCTTGAGATTCTCGAAAAACCGGGCACTTACGAAAGACTCGAGGCCGCCGGCGCGCGGCTGGAAGCCGGCCTGCTCGCCGCCCTCAGCGACGCCCGCCAAACCGGATGCGTCAATCGCGCGGGCTCGTTGCTCACGATGTTTCTGGGCGTCGAGCAGGTCTCCAATGCCGACCAGGCGCGCCGTTCTGATCTGGCAAAGTTCGCCCGCTTCTTCCACGCGATGATCGAGCGGGGCATCTACCTGCCACCCTCGCAGTTCGAGGCGATGTTCGTCTCGCTGGCGCATACTGACGCTGACCTCGATCGGACGGTTGCCGCGGCCCGCGAATCCTTGCTCAGCCTGGCGTAGACTCGTAACTCGACGCTCATGGCTCTCAGCGTGGCCAAGATGATGAAGTACTCTGCGATCGGCAGCGAGGTCCTGTCGCCGCTAGTCGCGGGTCCGATCCTGGGCCACTACCTCGATCTCTACTTCGGTACCGATCCGAAATTAACGCTCGTGATGTTCCTGCTGGGTCTGTTTGCGGGCGGATACAATCTCGTGAGAGAGGTAAGGAACTTCCAGAGAGATTTGAAGGAATAGGAATTCGCTTGCAATTCGCTTGAAGGATTATGAGGTCTGCAATTCCCACCATACCCGCGATTCAGCGCACCAATCTGATTCTGGTCGGATCGACGGCGCTGATGCTGGCGCTCCTCGACAGCGTCGCCGCGGGCGTGGGATGCCTGCTGGGGGGCGGGGTGGTAATCGCGAACCTCTATCTCCTGGCTGTGCTCGGCCGCGCCATGCTGGCCGCCTCGGGCGGCGGCGCGATGGCTCATCGCGCGGGAGTGCTCGCGATTCCGCTCAAGCTGCTGCTGGTGGTCCTGCTGGTCTACCTGGTCTTTGAGCACGTGCGCGTCGATCCGCTCGGATTCGGCGCCGGAGTCTTGACTCAGTTGCTCGCTATATCTATTGAAACGTGGCGAGCCTCTACGCGTTCGCCGCAGCAGGTTTCCTGATTATCAGGGGTTCCTGCAAGGGGTTCCTGACCATTCCGGGCGTGATGACGAGTTGAGGTCGAGTCTTGGGACAAGCGGTTAATTTTCTCGAGCTTATCGGCGGTAAAGCGGTACCCGAGGTGCTGGTCGGGACCTGGATCGTGATGGGACTGCTGCTGATCTTCGGTTATTTTGCGCGCGCCGCCCTGATGCGCGCCGCCGATCCGATCGTCCCCGATGAGGGCATTTCGATCCGCTCGATCGCCGAGTTCGCAGTCGAGCAACTCGACAGCTTCGTCGAGGCCGTGCTCGGCCATCACGGCTATCGTGAGTTCGTCCCGTTCTTCGGCACGCTGTTCCTGTTTATCGTGACGGCGGATTTCTTCGGCCTCATTCCGGGGATGGAACCGCCGACCGGCAATTCAGACCTGACCTTCGCCCTCGGCGCGATTTGCTTTTGCTTCTATATCTACCAGGGGTTCAGGGCGAAAGGATTTTTTGGTTATCTGCGAAGCTTTCTCGGCCCGGTCCTGTTTCTGGCGCCGCTGATGCTTCCAATCGAACTGGCCGACAACCTGTTCCGCCCCTTTTCGCTCGGCGTTCGTCTCTATGCCAACATGTTCGCCGATCATACCGTGTTGGGAATCTTCACCGGATTGACCTACGTAGGGTTTCCGGTCGCGTTTTATGCGCTCGGTGCGATCGTATGCGTAATCCAGGCCGTGATTTTCATGGTTCTGTCGATGAGCTACTTGCGGCTCGCGCAATCGCACGATCACTAACGGATGGTTCGAAGCTCCCGCGACCCGCGACTCGGCACACGCGATGGGTGGCAGAGGAAGACAGAGGCGGAGTGCGAAGGGCCCGGCCGGCGGCGCGAGGACAGAAGGAGGTACGTTTCAATGGTTCGACGGATCGGGATGATAGTCAGTGCAGCGGCGACGCTGCTGCTGGTCACGCCGCTGATGGCGATGGCGCAGGAGGCGGCGACTCAGGCCGCCGGCGGCGGAATTCGCAGCGGACTTATCGCGCTCGCCGCCAATATCGGTATCGGGATCGCGGCCTTCGGCAGCGCGGTCGGCCAGGGACGGGCGACCGCCGCGGCGATGGAATCGATCGGGCGCAATCCCAACAGCGCCGGGCAGCTCTTCACGCCGATGATTATCGGCCTGGCCTTTATCGAAGCGCTCACACTGTACGCGTTCGTGATCGCGTTCTTTCTGCAAGCCAAGATCTGATCGCGGTTCGCGAGACCGACAGGCTCGACGACGGGGCTCCAATCGGAGCCCCGTCTTTGTTTCGCTCGCCGCCCCACTTCTCTGCTTGTCTGTCACCCTCCGCGCGTCAGGCATCTCAGACGCGCGGCAATGCTCTTTTCCGAGCGAGCTAGATATCTCGCGCGGATGTTGCCCTTGCGCGAAATAAGAGCCGATGGCGGCGAGCGGGAACTCCTGGGGCGGATTCGGCCTCAAAACCGGGCCGAAACAAGTGTTTGCAAACGGCGCAGGTGAAGTGCGAACATCTGGTGTTCCAGCATGCGCGTGGCGTCTTGACGCTGAAGGACGAGCAAGGAGACCTGCTCGACGCGAAGATGCAGCGGGTCAAAGAGGTCGCAAAGGCCGGGCTGAAGGTCGGGCTTCTCTTTTTCCTTGCTCTTCTGGTCTCGCCCGAATCGAGCCGCGCCGCTTCGGACGCTTCTGCAACCGGTAACTTCTACGAGCCGCGATGGCATCAGTTCGACCTCGAGGTCTCCGACTTCGCGGCCTTCCCGACCGACGATGCGCTAATCCGCCGCCGCGAAGCTTCAATTCCCGGCTCCGCGTTTCACTGGGGCCCTGACCTGGGCATTTCCTCGTACCAGCAGCCCGCCGTCAACGGCTCATTCTGGTTCGACGATACGAACGCGATTCAATTCCAGTTCCGCTATTTCGCCCTTTATGGGAGCAGCTTTCTGGCGAGCCCTGCGACCTTCAATGGCGATGTGATCGCGCCTGGACAGAACATCTCCGCTTCGGATTCGACCTGGTTTACCTTCGGGATGTTCTATGAGCGCCGCATCACGCCGTGGCTCAATGGCCAGATAGAGAATCTGAATCTCCCCGAATTCCTGAAGCGATGGGACGTGCGGCCGCGAATCGGACTCGAATTCGTCTACCTGGATTTCAAGATCAACGCTGGCCATCCCAAGCTGATAAGCGGCCAGTTCCCGGCCGTCGCCCGCGGCGACGGCAACGACCTCGACGCGCGCGGGCGATGGCACGATCAGGAACTGCCGATTCCCACCCTGGGAGTGCAGTTGCGGCGATGGGTGAGCGATAAGCTCGTGCTCGAAGGAATCCTGCAGGGCAACTGGATCAACAAGTGGAACTCGCTGCGCAACCAGGGCGGAACGGTCTATCTCTCGCAATCGAGCTTCGAGACCCATTGGCGGTTTTATTTCATTGACGCCCATCTCAAGGGGTTGCACCCATTTCTGGGTTTCGCCTACTACTTCTACAAGCAGTCGGAGACTTCCGGCGAGATCGGCAACATGGCCCGGATGCAATCATTCGGACCCGAGTTTGGGGTCAATTACAGCTTCAAACTCTGATCGGCTTCCTTGGGAAATCTCAGCGGGCTCAGTTGTTGTCGTTTTCCAATGCTGGAGGCAGGAAACTTGCATTAGCTCTGGCTCTGAGTCGGATATCGATCTTCTCGGCCTCGTCTGATCGACATCGTCCGAAGCGTCGGAGGCAGGAACATGAAACACCCAAAGCTGGTCGCGTTGCCTATCGTGCTCGGCGTCTTCAGTGCCGCGCTCTTGATGGCCCAGGTCATGACGGCTCCGCCGCTGTCGGGGAATTTTGCGTTCACCACTACAGGCTTTGAACTCGTCACGCCCGCGGGTTCGAACTCGCTCCGTCTCGACATCAGCGGCGAAGGTCTCATATCGGCTGACGGTAATGGAGACCTCGTCGGCAGCGAGGCTTTCACTGCAACGAATCCGGCGGTCCCTGAGAGCGGTCCGGTTTCAGCGCAATGCGGTGGGACGGTGGCGGGAACAGTCAAGGAGCCCGGTGATGGGACTGCGCAAATCCAGCTCCAGTTCACGCCGTCCGCGGCTCCGAGCCCCGCCTCTGGTGCGCAGACCGCCTGCATACCGATGGCGATGACGCTGAGTTGCGTCGAGGTAATTCCCGATTCTTACCTCCCTTACCTCGTTTCTCCGCTGGCGCCGTCAGCCGGAAACGCTGGGTGCCCAAACCCCACTCCGAGTCCAACGCCGCATCACAAGAAAAAACGCCACCATCGCGACACCGAGGACAGCGTCACACCCGTGGACGGCGGCGGTTTTGGGTCGGGCGCGAACAGACTGAAGTGCGTCCCAACAACCGTCGTCAGCGGCTCGACGGCCGCGTCGATCGATGGCGCGTCGCTGAGTCTGAGTATGCAGCAGACCGCTCCGGCCAGCATTACGCCACCGACACCGCAGCCCGAGCCGAGTGCTATTCCCGGCGGGTGTTCGGATCCCACACAGACCAATTGTGGCAACATTTGCACTGATCTGACGAGCGATCCCAACAATTGCGGCGCTTGCGGAGTTGTATGCGCCAGCGGCACCGTATGCGCGTCCGGCGCGTGTGTATCCGGAACCCAATGCGCCAATGGCGGAGCGAATTGTAACGGCACGTGCACTGATCTGACGAGCGACGCCAACAATTGTGGCGCCTGCGGTGTCTCCTGCGGAAACGCCATGACATGCCAGTCCGGAACCTGCGTACCGGTCAAACCAACCTCCTGAACCGCTGAGCTTTGCGGCAACAGCGAAGCGGGTGGAAGTTGAAGGCGTGACAATGGGCCGGGTAGTTCGGCAGCGCCGGAACAACGAAGCGATCTGAGAAGGTTGATGGCCGCACGGAGCACTTCGCTCCCGGGCGCCAAGAAAGAATAGACGATGCGCGCCATGCGAGTCCGGTCGGGAGAGGCGGCGCTGTTCGCGATGGCTCTGCTCGCGATGAGCGCGCCCGTCGCTTGCCAAACGGCCAAGAGCCCCAAGGTCGTGGGTGAGATCAAGGGCCCCGACGGTGGCTGGGACTACGCCAGCTTCGACGCCGCCAAGCGCCGGGTGCTCATCAGCCGCGGATACGGGGTGATGGCGATCGACGCGGACCGCCAGACCGTCACGCGACTGGCGCCGGGCGATCACGTCCATGCCATTGTCCTCCTGCCAGACGGGCGGTTGCTGATCACTAACGGCACCAGCAACACGGTGACGCTGGCCAACGGGACCACCGGCGCCATCGAGGCGACCGTGGCCGTGGACCCGTTTCCGGACGCGGCGGTCTATGATCCCGCGAGCGGGCACGCCTTCGTCATGAACGGCGACAGCGGCGTCGTCACGGTCATCGACCTCGTCCACGCGACGAAGCTCTCCCGCATCCCGGTGGGCGGAAAACTGGAATTCGCGGCTGTCGACGGCGCAGGCACGCTGTTCGTCAACGTCGAGGACAAGGCGCAGATAGCGGTCATCGATACCGAAACCAACCAAGTCAAGACGACCTTCAAGTTGGCCGGATGCGAAGAGCCGACCGGACTGACCTACGTAGCGTCGTATCACCTGCTGATATCGGCCTGCGGAAACGGCCACGCCAAGGTGCTCGGCGCTGAGGACGGCCGTGAAGTCGCCGATATCGAGATCGGTCCGCATCCCGACGCGGTATTGTACGACCAGCAGCGGGGCGTGGCCTTCATTCCCTCGGCCGGTAGCATCCTTAAAAACGGCGAAATCACCGTGTTGACTGTGGCGGGGCCAAGCAGCGTTTCGGTCGCCGATCGTATCGCCACCCAGCGCGGAGCACGGACCATCGCAGAGGATCCGACGACCGGCCGCCTGTACCTGCCGACGGCGAACTACACCATCGGCCTCAATGGAAAGCCGCACCCCGTTGACGGCACTTTTCGGGTCTTGGTCGTTGCACCGTAGCGGCGAGGGCACGGTGACCGAACTGTCGGCAAGCGGCGCGATTCTTTCGGGCAGCAGCGGCTTCATCGGTGGCAGCCTCGACTTTCCCGAGGCGGTCGCGATCGATACGTCGGGCAGCGCGTGGGTAGCGAACTTCGGCGGTGCGAGCGTGAGGAAGTTTTTCCCGGCCGGCAGCGTGATGTCGCCGACTCGCGGCTTCATCGGGGGTGGTCTCGACGCTCCGGCCGGCGTCGCGATCGATGGCGCAGGCAATGTCTGGGTAACGAACTATCACGGGATGAGCGTGACGGAACTCGCGGGCGTCGCCGCGTCGTCGCCGGGAGCGCCGCTCTCCGGTGCGAGCGGATACACCGATTCGAGTTTGCGGGAGCCATTCGGGATCGCGATCGATTCCCTCGGGCAATGTCTGGGTTGCCAAAAACGGCGGAGGAACCGGGGACACCGCGACCGAGTTGATTGGCGCCGCTGCACCGGTCAAGGCGCCACTGATTGGGCCGGCCGCTAAGCCTTAGTCAGTCGCGCCGTTTCGCGCCCTGCAGAACCTCGAACGGACTGCGCCGCCGCTCGCGGCGCAGCAGCACGTAGGTTGCGCCTGCGCCGCCGTCGGTTGGCCGCGCGGACGCGAACGCCAGCACGTAGCCCGCCAGCGCGCTCTGCGAAAGCCAGGTGACCGTCGCGCGCTTCAACACCGGATGGCCTCCCGGCGAGCGCAGGCCCCGGCCGTGGACCACCAGCACCATCCTGAGCCCTTTGCGCACCGAATCGGTGATGAACGCTGTCAGCGCCTCCTTCGCCGCGCTCTCAGTCTTGCCGTGAAGGTCGATATGACCCTGCACGGCGAACTCGCCGCGTCGAACCCGCGTGACCAGCCTGGGATCGATACCGGCGCGAGCGCCCTCGACGTATTCGTCGGTTTGGGTGATATCGAACGGCGCCTGCCCGGAAACCAGATCGGAGAGTTGCGCAAGCACCTCCGAATCCTCACTCACGATGGCGCGCTTCACCTCGGGGTCCAGCGGGATTCTGGTGGTGCCTGCGCCGTCGAGCGGCCGCACGCCCTCGAATGCATTCCGGAGCAGCGTTACCTCGTCGGGCTCGGGACGCTCGATTGTTGCCGGAGCCGCTCGACTGGCGGCGCGTGTGTCGCGGGGCGCGGCCTGTTCGCGGTCTTTGAGCAGCTTCTTTAGCGCTTTGAACGGTGAGGCGAAGACCGGCTTGGGAGTCTTCGGCCGTTTCTGTTGATGCCGATTCGGTTGCCGCTTCCTGGGCATTTCAGCGCGCCACTCATTTTGTAGCACGCCGCCCAAGGCTGCGCCGTCATCTCTCGCGGCGCCGCGGAACCGTTCGACCGGGAATTCGGCGGGCGCGCGAGCTTCGTGCCTTAGGGCGCGCTGCCGCGGTGGCTTGACCACGGGGGTTAGCGGGCGCCGAGAGCCGTTTCGGCGCGGTCATGCGATAGCTGTCGGCCACGATGCTCGCGAGTTCGTCCCAGTCGACCTTGACGTCGAGTCGCACGCCGACCCATCCCTTGTGACCAACATACGGTGGCCTGAAGAACCGCTCCGGGTCGGAGCTCACGAGGATCTCCTGGACCATCAGCGGTGCTTTGCACCAGACCGACACGTGGCCCGAGTTGTGATGGTTGTCGTCGGTCATCGCGAACATCTTGCCGCCCACCCTGAAGGTGGCTTCTCCCCAGGCTTCCTTTTCAATGGCTTCGGGCAGGGCGAGACAGATCTCGCGCAGCCGGTCGATCGGATCGTGCGGATCTCTACGGGCCATCGCGGTCTGCCGATCTGATCATCTCGCGCCGGGCAGCGATCCGCTCACTCCGGTGGCGGCGCGGCTTGCCCAATCGATTGCCTGACGCTCCGGAGATGATCGAGCGCGGCCTCCCCCAAAATACCCGCGGTCGTTCCATGAATCCCCTCCGTCAGGTCGTGGGTGATCGCGATGATCATGACGGTGCCATCTTCAATTTCGCACGCCTGCTGGTTGCCATGAGAGGTGCACTTCGCTTTCGGAAAGTAGGGGAAAAATATCGGATTCCCTGGCATGCTGAAATCCCTGACATAGCTTTCAAAATCTTCCTTGGCAGAAAACACCGCATATCGTACTTCGCCGCTCGAGTTCTTGCCCGCAAAAGTGATTTTGGCGATCCCAACCATTCCGGCTCGCTGGGACGCTACATTTAGATTGATCGAGCCCAAGGCCGCGGAGGAAAATCCCTTGGGCATCCGCTCCGGGGTAGTGTCCTAATTTGAAGTCCGCCGCAACGCGGTTACTAACAATTGCACGGCGGGCGGAGCGCAACCTTCAAATCAATCTCGATAACCTCGCGCACGCGCTTACCTCCGTGAAGAACCAAGCAGCAAATGTTTGTTGCCCGTTCGCGCAGCATAATGCAGTCCCAGCAAGGGTGATTCGCGAGATTCACGTTCAAGCAATCATCGAAATCCTCAGTTTCGCCCACGTAAATTTGTTCCCATTTACCCTTCGGCGCCGGCTTACAAAAAACGTATACGCCGGGGTTCGGGGCGAACGCGCGTCCCAGCTCGCACAATTCCATGCCGTAGACCCTGCCGCTGTAGCCTGTCCAGTTCACGTTCATTGGACTGCCTCTCGCTTGCGCTTGTTGCGCTGCGGTCAAGCCGCTGCGGTTTCTTCTGCGGTCGCTTCGATCAATTCCTGAACCGACCATAGCCGATTCGTGACCCCGGCTGCCATCGCGGGCGTGCAGCGCAGCGTCCGATGGACGCGGACGAAATTGTAGTGGGCATAGTGAAGCGCCACGGACGCCTTGAGGTTCGCCAGTTTTTTGCTGAAAGCCAGCGTCAAACGCGCGAATCGCTTGTTCTCCATACGGACCGATAGATTCTGCCGCTCGACAAAACTTGTCGAAATATGGTCACGATTTGGGCTGCCTATAAGCTCCTCCCGTTCGCTTCGGACCATGGTGGGCGGAGAATATCGACCGCGCCCCGTGTTGATTTCCGACGCGAACACTTTGGTTAGCTGCGCGTAGTCTACCTGCGAGTCGAACGCGCGCCGGATAGCGCCGTAGTACGCTGCGAACGCATCCGTTGTGATCTGCGGACGGTTCACGATCCGGCTGCGAAGATCATCGATGAAAATCGCGGTGTCGCTCCACGTCCGCCGTCCGACATGAAAACAAGGAACCAGCTTCGTATCGGCATCAATCGCAACGAACGTGTAGGCATCGCCAAACTCGCCACGCTCAGGAAGTTGAGCCGCACGCTTCTGCTTCATGCCAACGAACGCCCATAGTTCGTCCAATTGGAGCCGCTGGCAGTTGAGGTTCCCATTTCGCGGTCCATCAAGCGCGAGCATCTGTCGCCTACGCGAAACCCGAGCCGCATGATCGAATCGCGATGGATTCCGGTCATGCGTTCGATACTGCGGATCGAGTTGCACTCGACCAAAGCGGCGATCACCCGACAGCGTTGATCATTTGTCAAAGTGTACATGCCCCTAGTATGCGTGAGCGGTCGGGCACGTGTCAATAGTGTCATTGTGCTGTTGATGGGGTGAGCCGCTGGTCTTGCACGCATCAGCGGAGGTTTGATAAGTAGAGGTTGCGGCGGAAAAAAGATGGCCCCAGGTTTTAATGCTCTGGCGGAGCACCTGGGGCCAACCCGCAGCGGGGAGGTGGGGGCCGTTGATAAACAGAGCCGGTTGAACCGGCTGGCCATCCGTGGGGCGGGCTTTGCTCGCCTCACGGCCACTCCCGTCTGTGCGTGTTATAGCAAGACGGATCGGAGGAAACAATTATGGCGGAAGCAATCGATTATGCTGCGGTTTTAGCGGACCTTGAAGCGAAAAGAGCCGCGATAGACAACATGATCGCAAACGTCCGACAGATGCTCAATTTGGGTGCGGAGCAGGGCGCTGCGCTATCTGGTGCCAAGAAAACGACCGCCGAAGTGGAGGTTGATTCGTTTTTCGGCATGTCGATCCCAGATGCGATCATCAAGTTTTTGGGAATGATGACGCAACCGCAATCTGTGAGCGACATCACACGGGCGTTACAAAACGGCGGCCTAAAAAGCAATGCGAAAAACGTAGCACTGAGCGTTAGTTCAACTTTATCGCGCATCAAAAAGGCGGGGCAGGTCGTCTTGATTCAGGGGAAGTGGGGCTTGCAATCGCGGTATCCCGCATCGCGCCGCGAACCCGCTCAAACGCCCAAAGCTAAAACTGGGAAACCCATTGCTGCACTGACACCGGAGCAGGTGAGGCAGATCAGAAAGTCTGAGTGCGGCAGGCAAGTCACAGCATGAAATTGGAAGGCAGTTCAACATCTCGCACACTACGGTATGGCGCATTCTCAATCGGTAAAACGAAGCCCTAAATGGACAGCTTGGCCAGCATCGCGAAACGGGTGCGCGAAGAGCGGGGGATGAGCACCGAAGAGATCGTGAAGTGGATCACATTCGGATGGCCACCCGCGAGAATCGAAATGTTCAAAGGGAAGATAGCGGCGGCTCTAGAGATCAGCGAGAGAGATGTGATCGTGATGGCGGGGCCGCGTCCAACACCGAAGATAGTCTCCGGATAGCTTCCTTTTCGATTTCCGGCAGGCGTTCCGCTTCTGCTCGGACTTCCTCATCCGATACGCTCAGGTATTGCGCAAGCATAATCACAAAATCGGGATTGATACCGGAACCATTCGGCGCGGGGACCAAAATGTCCCAAAACATCGGCACGTCCTCAATCTTCATTTTTTCGCCAGAGCACGCGACCTCAGCCGGAACGACTTGAAGTTTGTAAACGTGCCGCATTAGAGCCTCCCCGGTGCGGCGCCTACAGAATTCTAAAACATCGTCCGCCAGAGCAACCGCATCGTGGGTATTGCGACTCCCCTGAAGCTCCGGCAAGGCCAAATCGATCAGAAACAACCCTCTCTTGGTTGGTTCAAACGTAGCCTTGTGAATAAATCCTTTGCTTGCCAGTTCATCGAACGTGTCCCAAATCTGGCGGCTAAACGGACCGTATTGGTAACGAAAAAACCTGAAATGGGAACTTGGCAGTTTTTCCTCCTGTAGCCGTAGCTCCACAAGAAAGGCCGATTTTTGAAGCTTTATACGTCCAGAGATCGCCGCTTTTTTGAGGATGTAGAGAAGCCAGATGGCATCCAAGGTTTTGTCAGCTTCTGTCCTCAATGCGGCACGCCCCAAACGTGATTTCGTGAAGAATACATAAAATTCGATGGGAAGCCCAATAGTTTATCAACAGTCAGGGTTTTCCCGCAGGTTTGTTCCAGCGGGCGCGCGCTGCATTCGATGCGCTGGCCCGCCGCTGAGCGTCGCTGAGCTTCGCCGCCCTCGCAGGGCCACCCTTGAGGCCGCCCAGCCTGCCCAGCGCCCGCGCTAAGCTGCTCCGCGTGGCAGCGTCGCTCAGGTCTGGCCCTTCGGTCGCTTCGATGACGTGACGGGCCATCCGCCCAGCGATCTGGTTTATGTCCTCGGGTTCCTGCTTTCGTGACCGCTTACGCATATCCCCATCATGGCAGATCGCGGAGCGGAGCGCACGCGGCAGTCAATCATTCGCGATTTGAGATTAGGACACTACCCGCTCCGGCTGTTTGTTGATCAACGCCTGGTAGAGTTTCATCGCGTCGGCTGCGCGCGCGCTCGGTGCAGCGCTGACAATCAGCAGCATCGTGGTCACGGCAACGAACTTTCGCATCAGGTTTTTCTCCATGCGGTGGATTCCCAATCCGGAACGCATTCTCATGATGCTCCCGCTAACCTCATCTTTGCCAGAAAAGTATGTTTAGCTAATACCCTTTTCCGCCAGCGGCGTGAAATCGTCGGGCTCGAGCTGACTCGCGTCCGTCGGCCCGGTCGATCCGGACTGCATCGTGCCTGATTGTGTCTCGCCGGATTGCGTGACGCGCCACGCCACCAGCATCGAGAATCCGAGCAGCATCGCCGCCAGCAGATATGGCGCGCCGGGCAAATGCCAATCGCGGCGCCCGCCGATAAAGCTCGCGAAGACGGTCGTGAACAATAATCGGCCCGATCATGAACGCGATACCGCGCAGGCTGCTCAGCGCGCCCTGCAGCTGGCCCTGCTCCGATTCGCTCACGCGGCGCGTCATCAGACCCTGCATCGGGGGTGCCGAGAGTCCCCACAGCGAGTTGACCGGAACGCCGATCCAGAAGACGATTCCGGTCGCCGCCAGACCGTAGATCGAAAATCCGAGCACTCCGAACAGCAGCCCCACGAGCAGCACGCGCCGATCCCCGAAGCGCCTCACCACCGGCGGTACGAGGCCCGCTTTGACGACCGCCGAGCACACGCCCACCGTCGCGATCGCCAGCCCGACTGTGCGCTCGTTCCATCCGTAGCGATACATCGCGTACAGCACGAAGGTGGTGGGCAGCGCTTCGTGAGCGATGTTGGCGGCGAAGCTGACGGCCGCCAGTCCGAGCAGCTCGGCGTGCGATCGGAGCAGCTTAAGCGAGCCAATCGGATTGGCGCGGCCCCACTGAAAGCGCTCGCGCCGCCTTGGCCGCAGCGATTCGGGCAGCACGAACAGACCGTACATCGCGTTGAGCAGGCTCAATCCCGCCGCGACCCAGAACGGAAGGCGCGGATCGATTTTGCCGAGCACGCCGCCCAGCGCGGGTCCGAGCACGAAGCCCAGACCGAACGCGGCGCTCAGCATGCCGAAGCCGGCGGCGCGTTTCTCGGGCGGCGTCACGTCCGCGATATACGCGCCGGCGGCCGCGCCGCTCGCCGAGGTGATTCCCGAGATCACGCGGCCGACGAACAGCCACCAGACCGTCGGCGCCAGCGCCATCACGACGTAGTCCAGTCCCAACCCAAAGTTGGAGAGCAGAATCACCGGACGGCGGCCGTAACGATCGGAGAGCATGCCGAGCACCGGCGAGAACAGGAACTGCATCAGCGCCCAGACCGCGCCGAAGAGCCCGTAAATCTCGGCGGCGCGCGCGGTGTCGCCATTGAGGAAATCGTCGACCAGCTTCGGCAGCACCGGCACGATCATGCCGAGCGCCAGCATGTCGAGCACCACCGTGATGAAGATAAAGACCAGCGTCGCACGGCGCGGCCCGGCGCCCAACTCCGGTTCAGGCGCGCCGGAGCTCGATTTGTGCGGCTGTTTAGTAAGCGCTTCGAATCGCCGGGTCATCTCGGCCGGCGACACGTCCTCCTTGTGCGTCGAGATATACCAGAGGTGGCCGGAGGGATCCTTGAATTGGGCGTTCCGGTCTCCGTAAAACTGGTCCGCGGGTTCCCGGATCGAGGTCGCGCCGGCCTGGAGCGCGCGCTTGTATAGGGCGTCCACGTCCTCGACGTACAAATGAATACTCACTGGCGGCCGGGCGTTGCCGATCGTTTTGGGACTGAGTATTCCCATCTCCGGATGCTCGTCGGACAGCATGATTAGCGCCTTGCCGATCCTGATTTCGGCGTGCCCGATCCGGCCGTCGGGTCCGGCCAGCCGGCCTACCTCCGTCGCGCCGAGCGCCCGCTTATAGAACTCGATCATCTTCGGAGCATCCAGGACGCAGAGATACGGGACCGCGGCCTCGTGCCCTTCGGGAATTGCTCGGACTGCCATGGCTAATTCCTCCTCGCGCTCTTCTAATGCGCTTGCGGTTTCAGCGGCGTGGCGACGTACCAGATCTGTCCGAATGGGTCCTGGAATCCGCCGCATCGATCGCCCCACTCCGTGTCTGCGAGCGGATTGACCATCTTCGAGCCAGCCGCAATGGCTTTTCCGAAGACCGTGTCGGCGTCCTCGACGTAGAGATACAGATGGACCGGCGTACCCCCGAGGTCTTTCGCGGAGATCGCGTAACCCTTGGCCCGATACTCGGCCAGGTCCGGTGTGCCCGGATCGCGAATCATGAATCGCGACTCGCCGACCTTGATCTGGACGTGGCTCACGACTCCGTTCGGCTGCTTAAGGCGCATCATTTCCGTCGCTCCGAGCACCTTGGTGTAAAAGTCGGCGGCCTTGTCCGCGCCCTTGATATAGATGAACGGCATCACGGTGTGCGGGGCCGGGTTGGTTTCCATCGTCGGCTCGTCCTTCGCGTGCGGCCTACTTTGCGCTTGCGGCACATTTTCCAGATGCTTCGCGATGAACCAGACGTTGCCGAACGGATCCTTCACGCCGGCGTTCCGGTCACCGTAGGGTTGATCGGCTGGCTCCTGCACGGATGTCGCACGGGCCCGGAGCGCGCGGCGGTAGGTCTCGTCAACATCGCTCACGTTCAAATAAATCGCCGGCGGCATCGGCTGATACGGACCATGCGCTTCACCCATCTCCAGCATCGAGTCGCCGATCCGGATCTTGGCGTGGTGAATCGTGCCGTCGGGACCCTCCGCGCGGAACACCTCCTCGGCGTCGAAAACCCGCTCGAGGAAATCGATCACTTTCGCCGTTCCCTTGGGATGAAGATAAGGCGTCACGCTGCGAAGGCCCGCAGGAACATATGACCCGCCTTGCTTGTGTGTGCCGATATACCATTGGTTGCCGAACGGATCCTTCACACTCGCCTCGCGATCGCCGTAGTCCTGGTCTGTCGGCCCATGTAGCGAAGAGGCGCCGGCCCGGAGCGCGCGCTTGTAAACCTCGTCCGAGTCTTTCACATAAAGGTGAAAAGCCGTCGGCATCGGTTGAAATTTTCCGGCCCCCTCGCCCAGCATGACCATCGAGTCGCCGATCTTGACCTCGGCGTGCATATGGGGCGGATCGCCGCCGACGGTGCGCAGCGTCTCCACCGCTCCGAACGCCTCTTTCAGGAAGTCAGCGGTCTCGGCCACCTCGCCCACGATCAGAAGGGGCGTGATGCTGTGAAACTCCTGAGGAATCGGCTTCGCTCTGCGGACAGGCTTGCTCTGCTCCCGGCCTGCCCGGCGTGGCGCTCGCGAAGTTAAGCTCGCGCGCGGCAGTTTGCCGGCCTTGGACGTCCCGGTCAGCTCGGCCTTGAGGCGCGTCCTGAACTCCGCGCTGGGCAGGCCACGCAGGCCGGCGGCGATACGAAGCAGTTCGGCCAGGCCGGGGCTCACGCGCGGAAGCGGCGCGTCCGGGTTGGCCATCATGGCCTCCACCGCGGCGTTGAGTTGTTCGTCTCGCTTAGCCATTTGCCTTGCTCAGGCGCGCGCGCAGATTTTGCAGGCCGCGCAATTGAAGCTGCTTGACGGCTCCCTCGCTGCGCCGGAGTTCATGCGCGATTTCGCGGATCGTCTTCTGCCCGGCAAAGCGCATCACGATCACGCGGCGCTGGTCGGCCGGCAATCCATCGACCAGGCGAAAGAGCGTGGCGCGATCGTGAGCCCCTTCGAGCGTGTCGCCGGGTGGATCTTCGATGTTGATCTCGAGCGGCGCGCGATTTTTCGCGGCGCGTTTCGCGCGGTCGATGATCGCGTTGCTGGCGATTTTGAAAAGCCACGCGGCAAATGAAACGCCGCGCCATTCGAACCGCGGGAGATTCTTGAGCGCGCGATGAAAGATCTCGGAAGTCAGGTCCTCGGCTTCGTCGCGATCGCGCACCCGGCTTCCGACGAACGCATAGACGCGCTCGAAGTTTTCCTCGTAAAGCTCGGCGAAGCGGCGCGGATCTTTCTGCGCGGCTTCGATCGCGAGCCGCGCCTCGTTATCCGGCGCCTTCAATGCTGGTTCCCCGCGGGCCATCGCGTCTTACCATATAAACTGGCCCGGTTGGAAAAGGTTACGGTGTTACGGTGCATCGGCACCGTCCTAATTTCGCGTTGATGGTCCTGGCTTTTTGGGCTGGCGAGACAATTGGGCCTTCCAGAGTAGTCATCGACAGTGGGGGAAACCCAATTTAGCGACCGCTTTCTTGCATTCGACCAGACAATTCACAGGGTCGGAAGCGCAATAATACGGTGCTATTACACCAGCCAACCCCACGCTTTTGCAGGGCTCCTGGAGGATCAGGGATGGGTTGGCGGAACACCACGCGTGAGCACTTTGCCATTTCCAACTATTCCTGACAGCTTCTTCACACCAACTGTCAGCGCCTTCTAGTGGTGGCTGTGCCGATGCAGTCATAATAGCTGGTATTATCCAGTACGCGGACACTATGCTGCCCATCAATACTAGGACTGTTAAAGGAGCGATCACAGCTTTCACAAGTAACCTCGCTCCGGCCTGTTACCAAACATAGTGTCCGGCTTTGTCTAATGAAAGCCTAGCCCGAAAGCCTGGCCCCGATGTCAGTGTCGCCTCCGGCGCAGGCGAGCGTTGCGCGCGCCCCCGCCGGTGGTGACTGTGGGGGGCTGCTGCCGGAAAAGGTCGATCACACTGGCAGCTTGCCCGCCAGCAGATCGCCGAGACTCGCCGCGCGATCCGAATCCCGACGAAGAACGGGCCGAAAAGCGCGTAGTCGGCGCTCGCCTCGTCGAAGCGCATCTCGTAAATCAGCCGCTTGAACACCATCGGATCGTCGGCGAACAGGTTGACGCCCCACTCCCAATCGTCCAGGCCGCTCGAGGCCGAAATTATCTGCGTCACCTGTCCGGCGTACCTGCGCCCGATGAGCCCGTGGTCGTGCATCAGGCGGCGGCGTTCGGCCATCGGGAGCCGGTACCAGTTCTTTTGCTCGTCGCGCTTCTTGCTCATCGGGTAGAAGCAGAGGTATCGGCGCGCCGGGATCGCCGGCCACAGCCGCTCGGCCATCTTGTGACGTTGCTTTTGCAGCTCGTCCTCGACGGCTTGTTGCCATTGCGGCGAATGCGGCTGGATTCCTTGTTCGCCGAGCCCCGCGTGAAGTGCGACCGTCGCTTCGTACAGTCCGAGCTCGACGGCCGACAGATACGAGCTGGCCGGCTCCAGGAACTCGTGAAGCCCGAGGTTCGCGATCTTGAGTCGGGTCGCCGCGAGCTGATCGAAGTCGCGCCGAAAGTGAACGAGTATCAGGTCGCCTTTGTGCCCGAGCTCGCAGAACAACGCGCTGTGGCCACTCTCCGTCCGCTCCATCTGGCCCAGCGCCGCCGAGGCCTCCTGCGCGTGGCGCTCGCGGCGCGCGGCGTCGAGGGATCTCCATGCCGTCCATCGGATGCGGAACATCTGATGGAGCACGCTCGACCCTTCCAGCGTCAGCGGCGCGTCGGGGAAATCAATTTGCTTGCCGGCATCGGTCTTCATCGCAACTATCTTAGCCGGATCCTGCCGGATTTGCTTGGCCGGATTTGAACTCGGCGCACGTCCGGCGCTTTTGCACCGCGCTGGGCCGAGATTCAAGGCTGGCATGGCGATCTCGCCGCGCATACGTTCGATGATGCCATGAGTTCAGACGTTAAAGAGACTTCAAGCATCAAGCAGTCCTGGAAGGCTGAATCGTACGCGCAGAACGCGCGCTTCGTCAGCGATCTCGGCGGGCCAGTTCTGGAATTGCTCGCGCCC
The DNA here is from genome assembly GCA_963793115.1 of uncultured delta proteobacterium. Classification (GTDB taxonomy): domain Bacteria; phylum Desulfobacterota; class Binatia; order Binatales; family Binataceae; genus CAVVMA01. Next base: position 161,155 of record CAWBYV010000016.1, on the reverse strand, counting down.
CGGCGTGGCGAGCGAATCCTGGACCTCGGATGCGGCGACGGCGTGCTGACCGAAAAGCTGGTCGCGGCGGGTGCCAGCGTCGTCGGCGTTGACGGCGCGCCCGACATGGTCGCGGCGGCGAAGAAACGGGGCCTCGACGCGCGCCTGATACGCGGCGAGTCGCTCGATTTCTCACCGGAGTTCGACGCGGTCTTCTCGAACGCCGCGATGCACTGGATGCGCGACGCCGGCGCAGTAATCGCGGGGGTCAGGCGCGCGCTCAAGCCCGGCGGCCGTTTCGTCGCGGAATTCGGCGGCCATGGATGCGTCGCCGCGGTCACGGTTGCGCTGATGGCGGTGCTCGCGCGCCGGGGTATCGACGGCGCCGTCGCGATCCCGTGGTACTTCCCGACGGTGGAGGACTATCGCGAGAAGCTCGAAGCGGCCGGTTTCGCGGTAGACTATATCGAATTGATTCCGCGGCCGACGCCGTTGCCCGCCGATATCGGGGCGTGGCTCGACATTTTCGCGCAGAATTTCTTCGCCGCAATTCCTTCGGACGATCGACCCGCCGCGCGCGATGAGGCGATCGCATTACTGCGGCCGGTGCTATGCGACAGCCGCGGACGATGGACCGCCGACTACATCAGGTTGCGCTTCGCCGCGCATCTGCCCTGAAAGCGAGCGGCCTGGAGAAGCACGTCTCCAGGCCGCAAGTGAAGATCGGGAATCGCGGTTACAGCGCTATGCACACCGACTTGACCTCGGTGTACAGTTCGAGCACCTCGTGACCCATCTCGCGGCCCCATCCGGACTGCTTGTAACCGCCGAACGGGAGCGCCGCATCGAAGACGTTGTAGCAATTGACCCAGACCGTGCCCGCTTTGAGTTGCGCGGCCATCCGATGGGCCTTGCCGATGTCCCTGGTCCAGACGCCGGCGGCGAGTCCATAGATCGTGTCGTTGGCCACCGGTGTAATCTCGCTCGGGTCCTTGAACGGCATCGCGGTGACTACCGGACCGAAGATTTCCTCCTGCACCACTTTCATGTCGCGCTTGACGTTCGACCAGCACCGTCGGCTGCACGAAGTAGCCCTTGCCGCCCACCGGCTTGCCGCCCACCGCTGCCTTGGCGCCCTGCGATAGACCCGACTTGAGATAGCCGCATACGCGATCGAACTGTTCGCTTGAAACCAGCGGTCCCATCTGCGTTGACGGATCGAGGCCCGGGCCGACCTTGATCGCTTTGGCCTGCTCGACGACGCCCGAAACCACCTGGTCGTAGACCTTCTGGCCGACGTACAGGCGCGAGCCGGCGCAGCAGCACTGGCCGTGGTTGAAGAAGATCGCGCTGGCGGCGCCGGGGATCGCGGTTTCGAGATCGGCATCGTCGAAGATCACATTGGGCGATTTGCCGCCCAGTTCGAGCGAGACCTTCTTCAGGTTGCCGGCGGCCGCTTGCAGGATCAGCTTGCCGACTTCGGTCGATCCGGTGAAGGCGACCTTGTCGACGTTAGGATGGGCGGCCAGCGCCGCGCCCGCGGTCTCGCCGAAGCCGGTCACTATATTGACGACTCCGTCCGGAAAGCCGGCTTCATGGATCAACTCGCCCAGCCTGAGCGCCGAAAGCGGGGTCTGCTCGGCCGGCTTGAGCACGACCGTGCATCCGGCGGCCAGCGCGGGTCCGAGCTTCCAGGCCGCCATCAGGAGCGGAAAGTTCCACGGAATAATCTGGCCAACCACGCCGATCGGCTGGCGCAGCGTGTAGGCCAGAAACTGCGCGCCCGGCATCGAGATCGGAATCGTGTTGCCTTCGATCTTGGTCGCCCATCCGGCCATGTAGCGGAACAGGTCGGCCGCCAGCGGCACGTCGGCCACGCGCGCGATCGAGATCGGCTTGCCGTTGTCCAGCGACTCGAGCTCGGCGAACTCCTCGAGATGCTTCTCGACCAGTTCGGCGAGCTTCCAGATCATTTTACCCCGTTCGGAAGGCGTGGCCGCGGGCCATGCGCCCTCTTCAAAGGCCTTACGCGCCGCCTTGACCGCGCGATTGATATCCTCGCGGTCGCCCTCGGCCACGTGGGCGAGCACTTCGCCGGTGGCGGGATTCACGGTCTCGAAGGTCTTGCCCGAGGCCGCCGGCACCGATTTGCCGCCGATCAGCAGATTCCTTGGCTTCGCGATGAAGTTGGTGACACTTCGCTCGAGATCGATTTGTCGCGCTGCTGCTCCCATAATCGACGCTCCTTTATTTTTATGAGTCGCGGACTCTTACGAGTCGCGCCGGATTCGGATTTCCACTTTCAGACCGCCCGGCAGTTCGTATCATGCGCTCTATCACGAGGCTGGAACATCTACAATCAGTACCCGCGGGCGATATTGCCGAGCAGCTCGCGCGCCACGATCAGCTTCATGATCTGCGCGGTGCCGTCGCCGATCTCGAGTCCGATAACGTCGCGCAGGCGCTGCTGATGGGGCAAATCGAGGCTGAAGCCCAGATGGCCGTGCAGCAGGAGGCATTGATGCAGCACCTTGGCGGCCAGTTCGGGCGCCCACCACTTGCATCCGGCCGCCAGCCATCCGTGCGGCTCGCCGCGATCGCGCAGCCATAGCGCCTCGTAGCAGAGCAGCCGCGCTGCGCGCAGTTGGACGGCGGCCTCGGCAATCGGGAACGAGACGCCCTCGAACCGCGCGATACTGCCCCCGAACGCCTCGCGCTCGACTACATACTTGCGGGTCTCGTCGAGGCTCTGCTGCGCCGCGCCGATACACATCAGCCCGATCAGCGCGCGGCTGAAGTCGAAGCCTTGCATCACCTGGAGGAAGCCGGCGCCCTCGTCGCCGATTCGCGCGCCAGCCGGAACGCGGACCGAATCGAAAAAGAGCTGCCCGCGCCCGATCGCGCGCGAGCCGAGATCTTTGAAGCGCGTGCGCGTCACGCCCGGCGAATGAAGGTCCACATAGAAGGCGCTGATACCCCGCGCGCCGTGCTCGATCGGGCCGGTCCGCGCCATCACGAGCGCCGCGTCGGCCGAGGTGGCAAACGAAATGGAGCTTTTCTCGCCATTTAGGATATAGGCGTCGCCTTCGCGGCGGGCCTGGAGCTTCGCGTGCGCCGCGTCGGAGCCGGCGCCCGGTTCCGTGACCGCCAGCGCCGCGATCGCCTCGCCGCGGCAAATCGGCGGCAGGATCGCCGCGCGTTGGCCGTCGTCGCCCCGCGCCGCGACTATCGCGCCAACCAGCGCCGAGAGCAGCAGCACATAGGCCGCGTTGAAGTCGGCCCGTGCGATCTCCTCATGCGCCAGTCCCAGCGACAGGTAGTCGAGCCCCTGGCCTCCGAAGCGCGGCTCGACCGTCGGGGCCAGCAATCCCATCGCGCCCAGTTGCCGCACCAGCGATCGCGGCAGGTCCTTATCCTGGTCGCGTGCGGCGTATGCGGGCGACAACTCGCGCTCGGCGAAGTTGCGAAGCGTCGATTGGAGCAACTTCTGTTCGGTGCTGAATGAGAAGTCCATCGAAATGGCCTGAGATTGAAGCATAGCATGTCTATCAAGAGGAGCGGTTCGGAATGACGCTCGAGAGCCCGAATGGAGGAAAGCGATGAAACCACTGCCACACCTTTACGACGTTCAAATCAGCGGCGGTGCGACCGGATATGCGACCTTGCGAGCCGAGGGAATCCCCGACTTGCGCGCCGCGGCGCCGCAAGATTTCGGCGGTCCCGGCGACGCATGGAGTCCAGAGCATCTGATGCTCGCGGCGGTGGAGTCGTGTTTCCTGCTCACGCTTCGCTCGGTCGCGAGAGCGTCGAAGCTGGAGTTCACGTCACTCGAGCTTGCGGGCCAAGGCACGGTCGATCGCAAGGAAGGCGTCACCCGGTTCACGGAGATCGTTCTGAGGCCGCGCCTCAAGGTTGCGGCCGGGACTGATATGGACCAGGCGCGCCGCGTGCTCGAGAAGAGCGAAAGGGCCTGCCTGGTTTCAGCCTCGCTCGCGACCCCGATTCGCCTCGAGCCGGAAATCGCGACGGAGTGACATCAAAAGTCCGCTCACTTGTCGATCAGGTTGTCGACGGTATTGGCGCTTCCGAGATCGACGCTGACCGAGCCGGCCGTCGCCGAGAGGGTGTTCTGCACCTTGCCAAGCATCTTCAGGCCGAGGAACAGCACCGACGCCGCGGCCGCCAGGATCAGGGCGTATTCGGTCATGGTCTGCCCGGCGGCGCCGCGCCCGCCCGCCGCTGGCGCCAGCCGCGGAGCCGTAAAGTTCGCCTTGCCGTTCCCCGTGCGCCTGGCGATAGCCATCCGGCACCTCTCAGTGTCGCCGCGCGCGAGCCGTGCCCGAACCCGGGCGGTGCGCTCGAAGTGCATACACAGTGAGTTATATTTCATTACCACGTTCGATCGATTCCCTTCGCGGGAGAAATGTTCGGCCCGGTCCTTTGCAATGTCAATTGAACTATCAGGCGGCAATAGTAACTGATGGTAGTGCCACGCACCGGAGTCCGGGGGGCCGCGCAAGCCGCTGCGCGGCCGTCTTGTCAACTGTTTCCACGGCAGCCGCAGGGTATAATCCATCAGGGCCATGTTTCGACTGGACGGCAAGAGCGCGATCGTGACCGGCGCCGGCTCCGGTATCGGCCGCGCGATCGCGCTTACGTTCGCGGCCAGCGGCGCGCGCGTCCTGGTGCTGGATCGCGACCTGACGGCCGCCGCCGGGACGGTGGCCGCGGTCCGCAACGCCGGCGGCGCCGCAGACGCGATCGAGTGCGATGTCGCCGGCGCAGGCTCGGTGCAGAACGCCTTCGAGCGCGTCGATGCGTGTGGCGCGCGCGTGGATATCCTGGTCAACAATGCTGGAATCGCGCACGTCGGCACGGTCGAGAACACGGCCGAGCCGGATTTCGACCGGGTCTATGCCGTTAACGTCAAGGGAATCTATCTGTGCTCGCAGGCCGGCGTGCGGCGGATGACCCGCGATGGCGGCGGCGTCATCCTGAACCTGGCGTCGATAGCCTCGCTAATCGGGCTCACGGATCGCTTCGCCTACTCGATGAGCAAGGGCGCGGTGCTCGCGATGACCCGTTCGATCGCGGTGGACTACGTAAAGCAGGGCATCCGCTGCAACTGTATCTGCCCGGCGCGCGTGCACACGCCGTTCGTTGACGGTTATCTCCACCGCAACTATCCCGGCCGCGAGCCCGAGATGTTCCGCGAGCTGTCCGAGTACCAGCCGATGGGCCGGATGGGAAGGCCCGAAGAAGTTGCCGCGCTGGCCTTGTATCTGTGCTCGGCCGAAGCCTCCTTCATCACTGGACAGGCTTATCCAATCGACGGCGGCGTGCTGGTGTTCTAACGATGAAGCAGTACGGCCAGACTATCAACCTGAAGGACGATCCGGCGATCGTCGCGAAGTATATCGAGCATCATCGGAGCGTCTGGCCCGAGGTCGAGCGCGGGCTCAAAGCGATCGGAATCAGGCGGATGCTGATCTGGATACACGGCCGGCAGCTCTTCATGTTCATGGAAACCGCCGACGAATTCGATCCTGCGCGTGACTTCGCCCGCTACGAACGCAGCGACCCGCGGATCCAGGAATGGCAGCAGTTGATGGCCTCGATGCAGCAGCCGGTCGCTGGCGCGCGGCCCGACGAATGGTGGGCGGAGATGAAGCTGGTTTACTCCTTATAGTAATCTGCCGCCGAAGGAGTCACTCCCTTTGGGCGACGCGGTTGAGAAACTCGACCTCGGTTGACGGCTCCGCGCCACGTTCCTCCCATTGAGTCCCCGTGACTGGCGGGGTATGCCCTATCCAAGGTGGACGCGCCGAGAGAAGTTTCAGAGCTCGTCGAACGGTTCGACCGAAACTCGGAGGTCTACATCCACTCCCACGGCCTGGCTCTCCATGACCGCCTCCAAAGGGTGCTGCGGCCGGACGCGAGCCGCATGCGCCGGCGGCGATGCCACACGCGACCGCGTCGCGGGAGTTTCATACCCCCTGCGCAGAGTAGTAAGAGTCAACCGCGATGATTGCCGCGCAAGGTACAGAAAGGCGAGCTACCCAAAGGCCGGGTGCGCAAAAACAAGTCCGGAAGCCGCAAGGCGAAGCGTCGCCCGATTTGTCGGGCGAAGCTTTTGGCAACGTTGACGCCGGACCCGACCCGAAGCACTGGATAGCCTATCTCGATCTGGTGAGCGCACAGCTCAGCGAACTCAAGAGCTTTTCCTACGGCCTGCTCGGCCTTAAGCCCGGCGCCGCAGTCCTGGACCTCGGATGCGGCACCGGCGACGACGCGCGCGAGCTCGCCGCCCTGGTCGGAGCGGATGGGCTCGTAATCGGCGTCGACTTAAGCCGCGCGATGGTCGCCGAGGCTCGCAAGCGCAGCCTGGAGTCCGGCCTCGAAGTGGAATTCATCGTCGGCAACGCCGAGCGGCTCGATCTCGCGCGCAACAGCTTCGACGCGTGCCGCGCCGACGGCCTGTTGCAGCATGTGCCCGATCCGGGCCGCGCTCTGCGTGAAATGGCGCGCGTCGCGAGCCCGGGCGCTATCGTGCAGGCGATCGATCGCGACTATGGAATGGTTGCGCTGGACTCCGCCGATCGCGCGACCACGCGCACGATCCTCGATCGGATCTGCGACGGTATCCGCAACGGCTGGATCGGGCGGCATCTGCCGGCTCTGATGCGCGAATGCGGCCTCAAGGACGTGCGGACCGAGGCCCGGGTCGGTACGATCGCCGATTTCGGAATCGCCAACCGGATGCTCGAGCTCGAAGCGGCCGCCCGGCGCACCCGCGACGAAGGTCTCGTCAACGCTCCAGCGTCAGCGGCGTGGCTGAAAGATCTCAAGCGGCGTCACCAGCAGGGGCAATTCTTCGCCGGTTGGACGACTTTTGTTGCAACCGGGCGCAAGGCGAAATAGCCAGCCGGAATAACCGGCCGGCCGGATCGAACCGGCATTTGAGGATACTCTGCGATGACCGAATTGCATTGGAAGTCCGCCTCCGAGTTGGCAGCGATGATTCGCCGGCGCGAACTGAAACCCAGCGAGCTGGTGGACGCGACGATCGCGCGAATCGAAGTGCTCAATCCGAAGCTCAACGCGTTCTGCGCGATGCGCGCCGAACAGGCGCTCGATGAGGCGCGCGCGATGGACGAAAGAATCGCCCGCGGCGAAGCCGCCGGAGCGCTCGCGGGGCTGCCGCTCGGCGTCAAGGACCTGGAAGATGCGCTCGGATTGCCGACCACCTTCGGCTCGGTTCCATTCAAAAGTCACATGCCGGCGGCTGATTCGGTACAGGTCGCGCGGCTCAAGGCGGCCGGCGCGATCGTAATCGGCAAAACCAACGCGCCCGAGTTCGGCTATACCAATTTCACGAAAAACCGGCTGTTTGGCGTCACGCGCAATCCGTGGAACCTCGAGCGCACGCCGGGAGGCTCCTCAGGCGGGAGCGCGGCGGCGATCGCGGGCGGAATGATCCCGCTCGCGACCGGCTCGGATGGCGGCGGGTCGATTCGCGGCCCGGCCTGCTATGTCGGATGCTTTGGGCTGAAGACTTCGTTCGGCAGGATTCCCCACGACACCATGCTCGGGATGCAGGGTTGGGACGACACCTCCGTGGTGGGACCGCTGACCCGCACGGTGCGCGACGCCGCGATGTACCTGGACGCGGTGGCCGGATATCACCCGGTCGATCCCGACTCGCTGCCCCATCCGGGGCTCTCGTATGCCGCTACGCTCGACCGGCTGCCGAAGAAGTTGCGGATCGCGTTTCATCCCACGTTCGGTCAAATCATCCAGAGCGAGGTCGCGCGCGAAGTGGAAAAGGCCGCGCGCGCATTTCGCGATCTGGGTCACGAAGTCACCACGCTCGATGAGGCCGTGCCCGACACGTCGGGCGTGTGGCTTCGGATCGGCGCGACGCAGACCTACGCGATGCTCTACGAATATATTCAGCGCGAGAAAGATCGCTCCGAGTTCGGCCGCGGCTTTCTGGCAGGCACGGTGACGGCCGAGCGCATCACGTGGAAGCATTACAGCGCCGCCTACCGGACGCGTGCCGAGTTCAATCGATGGATGCAGCGAGTCTTCGAGCGCTTCGACCTTCTGCTCACGCCCACTCAACCGAACGAGGCGTTCAATGCGGCAGGCCCGCAGCCGGCCGAGATCGACGGAAGGAAAGTGCGTAGCGGACTGGATATCTCGGGACTGACCTACCAATTCAACTTGAGCGGCCATCCCGCCGCCACGGTGCGCGCGGGATTCACGAATAGCGGGATGCCGTGCGGACTGCAGATCGTCGCGGAGCGCCATCGCGAAGACCTCGTTCTGCAAGCCTCGCACGCCTACGAGCAGGCCCGGCCATGGAACGACAAGTGGCCAAGGGTGTGAGACTCGGGAAAATCGCATGCGATGGGGCTCAAGTACCGCGAGCGATCCGGGTGATTCGAGGGAAGCCAGGCGTGAGGCCTGATGCAGTGAGACCATCATGAAATGGTCACGCGTTTTCGCAGAACTCGGAAAGGCGGCAGGGATTATCGTCCTCGTGCCAGCGGTCTTGGTGGTGCGGCTTAGATGGGATTCCGTCCTGCCCATCATCATCTACTTCCAACTCCTTTTGATGTGGATCCAGGCGGAGGTCAGCTTGCGGCAGAACGAATTGTACGCCGCACAATTTGAACCGCTTTTCGACGTACAGGTGACGGGAGCGTCACGCATGGCACTCACGATCGAAAACGTGAGCGACAAACCAGCATATACACTTTCCGTCTCCCGATTCATGGATCAGAACCACAAGCCCGTTCCGCCAGCGCAGTGGACCAACAATGTCGATTGCCCTCGCGCGGCGACGCTCGTTCCGGGCGGGAAGCTTCCGCTCTGCACCGTGAAAGATGAGGAGTTCGCCAAGCTTCTTCGACAACTGCACATGTCAGTCGAAGTGTCGTACTTCGATGCCCTGGGCAAATGGCAAAGTCTGATCGTCACTTTTTTCGGTGATGACCTCCTGCTCACGCGACCCGGCCGCGGGCTGCCGGGCTTCGTTCTCAACACCTTTGAAGCACTCTCTTTGACTTGGAATTTTCTGAGGTTTCGGGGCCTACTGAAGAAAGGGCTTCCCTAACGCCGCCGCACGCGGGTCCGTGACGCTGCGAACTGCTACTGGCCCGTTCCCGTCACGGATACGGAAACGGGAACATCGGCCTGCGCGCCGTCGTCGCTGTTGACCAGGATCGCGCCGGTGAAAGTGCCGGCCGTCTTGGGCGCGAACGTGACTGTCACCACGCGGCTCTTGTTGTCGGCCAGAGTGAACTTGCCGGCGCCTGATGCGCTGAACGGTTTGCCCAACTGGCTGCTCGCGTCGATGCTCCCGTGCAGCACACCCGACCCGACATTCTTTATCGTCAGCTTGAGTGATGCGCTCTTGTGTACTTTCTTGGTCGGGAAGTTGAGCGCTGGGGACGACAAGGTGAGCGTGCCCGACACTCCGGTTCCGGTTACGCCGACCCGCACTGCGCCGTTGGACGGATCGTTGCTCGTGATGGTTATGCTGCCCGAGGAATCGACCGTCAACGTCGGCGCGAACTTTATCGTGAGGGTCCTGGTCTGATTGTGCGCCAGGCTGAAAGCGCCCGCGCCGGCCGTCAGGCTGAACGGCGTACCGCCAAGCCCGTTCTTGCTGACCTTGCCGGTGAGCTTGGTCTTGCCAGTATTCTTGAGTGTGATCGGCATGGTGGCCGCCATGTCGATCCCTACGTTCCCAAAATCGGGCGATGCGGGCGAGATCAACAACGATGACGGCGACGGCGTGGGCGTTGGAGTCGGTGTCGCAGTCACAGTTGGCATAGGTGTCGGCGTGGGAGTGGCCGTTGCAGTCGGCGTCGCTGTCGGCGTTGGAGTGGGTGGCGGCGTTGGAGTTGGAGTCGCTGTCGGCGTTGGAGTTGGCGTCGGGGTCGGGGTTTCAGTCGGTGTCGGTGTGAGCGTCGGGCTCTGAGTCGGCGTCGGCGTCGGTGTCGGCGTCGCCGTTGGTGTTGCCGTGGACGTTTCAGCGTGCGTCGGCGTGGCGGTCGCGGTTTGAGTCGGCGTAGGTGTCGGGGTCGCCGTTGGAGTCGGAGTGGGCGTGGGCGTCTGAGTCGGACTCAGCGTCGCTGTCGGAGTTGGAGTGGGCGACGCCGTTGGAGTTGGAGTTAGAATCGGGGTCGCGGTTGGCGTTGGCGTAGGTGTTGGGGTTGCGGTCGGCGTCGGCGTCGGAGTGGGCGTGGGCGTCTGAGTTGGACTCAGCGTCGCAGTCGGCGTTGGAGTGGGCGACGCCGTTGGAGTTGGTGTCGGAGTTGGAGTCGGGCTCGCGGTTGGCGTCGGCGTCGGCGTTGCGGTCGGGGTCGGCGTCGGAGTGGGCGTGGGCGTCTGAGTTGGACTCGGCGTCGCTGTCGGAGTTGGAGTCGGGGTCGCGGTTGGTGTTGGCGTCGGCGTTGCGGTCGGTGTCGGCGCTGGTGTCAGCGTCTGAGTTGGACTCAGCGTCGCTGTCGGCGTTGGAGTGGGGGACGCCGTTGGAGTCGGCGTCGGCGAAGGCGTTGGGGTTGATGTCGCCGTGGCGGTCGGCGTCGCGGTTGGTGTTGGAGTTGGCGTCGGTGTGGGAGTAGGCGTGGGTGTCGCTGTCGGAGTGGGCGTGGATGTCGGTGTTGGGGTCGCAGTCGGTGTTGGAGTCGGTGTCGGAGTCCGGGTTGGTGAAGCTGTTGGCGTGGGAGTCGGTGTCGGAGTCCGGGTTGGTGAAGGAGTTGTTGTCGGTGTGGGCGTAGGCGTTGGTGTGGGTGTCACAGTGGGCGTTGGAGTGGGCGTCCGCGTCGGCGTCGGGGTTGCCGTCGGCGTCGGGGTTGCCGTCGGCGTTGGCGTCGGTGTTGGAGTTGGGGTCAATGTTGCTGTCGCAGTGGGCGTCGGGGTCGGAGTTGGAGTGCGCGTGGGTGTGGGCGTCGCCGTCGGGGTTTGAGTCGGCGTCGGCGTAGGTGTCGGGGTCGCCGTTGGAGTCGCGGTAGGTGTGGGAGTTGGAGTCGGCGTCGCGGTTGGAGTTCGCGTCGGCGTCGGGGTCGGGGTCGCGGTTGGCGTTGGTGTGGGCGTTGGCGTCTGCGCGGGAATCGTGCGACCCACGGCAATGGCATTCGGGTAGAAGAGTTGGGTAGTAGGCCCAGCTATGGCAACGATGGGAGCAACGTTCCCGGTACTCCCCGAGGCGAACTCGATAATGCTACTGTTGACAGAGTCGGCAACGTAGATGTTCTTGAAAGCATCGACTGCGATCCCGTTGGCGGAACCCCATCCAGTATTCGAACCCGAAATGATCGTGCTTGGCGCGACATTGCCATTCGAGCTGGCCGTGAACTCCAGAATTTGAGTGCCATTTACTACGTAAATCGTGCCGTCCTTGTCCACTGCTACGCCTAGTGGTTGACCAAGCTGCGTTGCCGGCCCTGAAATGGTAGCGATGGGCGCATTGCCATTCATTCCTGGCGAATATTCCGTGATGGAGGAGTTGCTATTCCCGACATAGATGATCCCGTTTGCGTCGATTGCTAATGCCCTCGGAGATAAAACCCCGTTTGTTATCGTGGCGATTGGCGGGACATTTCCACTGCTGCCCGCAGGGAACTCCATCAGAGCATATGGAATAGTGCCTCGGCTCGCCGACCAAATGTTGGCGAGCGGGTCCAGCGCGACGGCAAGGTTGGTATCCAGGTTTGTTTGTGGGCCCGCGATCGCCAGGATCGGAGAAACATCGCCGGCAGAGCCTCCGGGATATGCGGTGACGCTATTTCCTGTACTGTTCGCGGCATAAATGCTTCCCGCCCCGTCGACGGCCACACCTTGAGGAACGTTCAGGCCGGTGCTGCCGCCGGAAACAAAAACGGCTGGTGCAGAGTCACCCGCGCTGCCGGCGGCATACTTCGCGGCGAAGTATGGCGAGAAGGCTTCCCCCGCTCCACCGACAACATATAGGTCTGCCCCGGTCGTCGCTCCTGGAAGTACTCCGCTTCCCGTGAGATTAACGCTCTCCGGACTGTCGGGTGCATCATCGCTGAAACTCAGGCTCGCTCTGAAAGCGCCGATTTGCGAGGGGTTGAAGGTGGCCGATATGGCGCATTGCTGGCCGGGCGAGATCGCGCTGCCGCTGCAGGTGTCGCTCTGAATGGCAAAAGCACTAGCTCCGCCGCCGAGCATAGCGCTTGCAATGTGCAGCACGCCGGCTCCGGTGTTGCTAACGGTCAGGGTCTTGCCGCCGTTCATGACACCAATATTTTGAGAGCCAAAAATGAGGCTCGCGGGACTGAACGAGATCTGCGGCTGGGTACAGGCGCTCGTGGCGAAGCTCTGGTCGCCGCCGCAAACCGTTTCACCCGGATTCGAGGCGCAGGCGTGAAAATGGTACGTGCTGTTGCACGTAGGTCCGGAAATAGTGGACGACACGGTAGAGATGCTGGTGCCCGTGAGCGGCCCGATGTTACCTGCAAAGTTGGAGTAGTTCGTAGTTAGGCCGTATTCGAAGAATACGGTTGTGGCTGAGCCGTTCGGATTGACATCGGCATTCAGTCTTGCGCTGTTTCCGCCTATTTGATCGGCGGCGTCGGTTAGTATGGTCGGAGGAGGCTGCGGACAGGCGTTTGTGGTGAAACTCTGGTCGCCATCGCAAGCGGTGCCGCCCAAGTTCGTCGCACAGGCCTCAAAGTGGTAGGTGGTATTGCAGTTCAGGGTCGAAATCGCGACCGACACGCTGGACGTGGTTGTGCCTCCTAGGGGTACGGCCGGACTCGCAGAGCCGTAGCTCACGGTCGGCCCGTAGTTGAAATACACGGTCGCGCCCGGCCCATTCGGATTTACGGTCGCGTTCAGGTTCGCGCGGCTTTGCGTGACCTGATCCGCTTGGTTGGTCGCCACACTCGGAGTTGGTGCCGGAAGGGCATGCCCTTGGCAGGGCAATCCGGCCTTCTGCGGCCCGGTGCCCGTATTGAATGCCAACTGGACCAAAGCCGAGCGGGAACCTGGCGCCTGAGGCTCAAATTGGACTTGGAACGTAGAGCAACCGTCTGGTGAGAACGTAACTGGAAAACCTATTGACGTGGCGTACACTATGGGGAAGTCACCCGGATTGTTACCGCCAGGAATATAGCTCAGGAATGTCATCGATGACGAAGTATTGTTACAGAACTGCACTGTTTAAGGTGGGCTCGTGTTACCGACCTCCTGCTCACTAAAGCCCAGACTCGGCGGGTTGAAAGTGACCGGCGCGCCGCCACCCGGCGGAGTGGGTGTCGGAGTTGGCGTTCGCGTGGGCGTCGGTGTCGGTGTCGGCGTGGGTGTTGGAGTTGGCGCCATCCCGCCTGATGTGGGAGTTGGTGTCGGCGTTGGTGTTGGCGTCGAAGCGGTGGCGGCGACAGGGAAGCTGAACACGTCCGAGGATTGGCCATCAGGATTGAAAACCTGCACTGTCCAAGCGCCCGTATCGCCTTTGTCGTTCAACGTGTAGTGCCAGGCGCTGGAGCTAATGGACTCCACCTGGCCCGGGTGGTTGCACGAATAGAATGAAGGGTCCCGTGGGTGCGGGTCTCGAAGCACCAGATATGCCATCCCTGCCGCCGGTGCTCCTGCGGTGCAGTCACTTGGGCCGGACACGAAATTGCTGCCCTGAACAGTGAAAGATTGGTCGTCGCCCGACGCTGGCACGGGGTTGGGCAAGACACTAGTAATGGTGGGCCGCGGTGACACCGACAATAGGTCGTCCGCGACGAGCGTGAAGAGCGGGTCAGATGAGCCGCCGGTCTTCCCGGTCGCCATCTGAAAATGGTCGTAGTAATAGTCAGGGAGGTAGTTCCTCAAGTCCCGTTGTTGCGGGATGGGAAGCGTGGGAGCAAACAAAGCACTCCAAAGCGGGACGAGGCCATCGCTGGGAGTGCCTGTCAGATCGTTGATGATGTCGTACCCACAGGTTAGAGTTCCGCCGAGGGGACAACCGAGAGGCGAGGGACTGGCCACGGTGCCATAGGCAATTATCTTCTGTACTGTTTCCGGGTCAGTGGTGAGGCCCTCATTGAGACCCAGAAGCCAGAAATTGCACTCGCCATCGCAGAAGCTAAATAGTCCGTCGTGATTATCCCACCAAAGGTCCGACAAGTTCGGCATTCTTGGATCTAGGTTACCATACAATTGCGCGATAAAGTCCTCGAAGTCCTCTAGCCACTGGATGGGGCTGCCAAATTCGGTGAGGTAATATCTGAGAGTATCCGAACTAGCCAGGGGGGTACCGTAGTGGGGGGTCGCGAGAGTGATCAGCCTCAGCACACGAGCATACCCCAACTGGCCCGTGTAGGGGTCGGTCGTGAGGGTCTGCTGTTGCAGGAAGGACCGAGCTACAAGTCCGCCCATGCTATGCGCAACGATGACGATCGGCTTCTGGCCAAGACCGTCTACGTAATCCTGATCGCTTACGGTATCGAGTAGCAGTCTTAAGCCGCGGGCCAGAGAAGGTACGTCAACATCGTTGCTGTAGTACGTGAAGTAGTAGGGCTTGAATCGCGAAGCCACGACGGACGCGAAGGACGAGCAGTCAGACGGGGTTTCGGTTGGATACAAGTGCTCTAGTAGGTGGTCGAATCCCTCTCCGGTCCCCATTCCGCCAGGTTGGGGAGGCGCGTGGTGGCCGTTTGGGTTCCAGCCATGGATTAGGATCAGCGGAGTCCTGTCGCCCAACGGGCAATTGTCGAAGGGCGCCGCGTAAGGACAGACGACGCTCGACACTCCAGGCGGGTTGGGGTCGGGAACTTCCTTACACGCCTCAAGATCGGCGTTTGCTGAGCGGGACGAAGCGAGCCAGCAGACCACCGCCAGCGCAAACACCATTCCGATTCTGGGGAAGACAAACCTCAACGTCGATACCGCCGACAGGGGAAAGCGCCGCGCTAACAGCGGTAGAGGACCGAGGCCGCGCTTTCGCATTTGTGTACTTCCCCTCCTTTCGCGATGGGACTAGTCCGCCGACAACTCACGGCTGCCGGCATCGTGCCAACGCGGGTCATTAGCATCAGTAAGGCACGTATGCAAACGCTACACACGAAATGGGCATCCTTGGCGACGAGGGCCTCCGGCGGCAGGCGTGACGGCTATCGGGGAGCCCGAGCGAACCGGATACGGGGTCGCCAGAGTTCCGCCCCTTTTGGAGAACCGAGAGAGTTTCTGGCGCGGCAATTCGGAGCGGCTACCCTCCGAACTGCTCGCGCACCGACTTGAATGCCTCGTCGGTTACATCGAGCGTGCGGCGGAAGTCTTCTTCGGAGTGGGCGGCGGAGAGGAACCAGTTGTGGCGTGGATGGAAGAGAATCCCGTGGGTTGCGGCGTAGGCGCAGAACGCAGTGATCCGATCCCACTTGCCCTGGTCGGCTTTGAACGTCATGTACGGCATCGCGGGCGGACCCGAGTAAGTCACCTCAAAGCCGTGCGAGCGCGCCTGCGACAGCATCCCGTCGCGCAGCATCTCGCCGCTTCGGCGCATCTTCTCGATTCCGCCGCTCTGCTTCAGCTCTTGCAGACACGCGAGCGCCGCCGCTATCGGCACCGCGCTGGTGAAGTAGGAGCCGGTGAAGAAGACCTGCAGCGCGGCGCGCTTGAGATTCTCGCGGCCCGCCGCGGCGGCGAGTGGATAGCCATTTGCTATCGCCTTGCAATAGCAAGTCAGGTCGGGACGCACTCCGAACAACTCGCCGGAGCCGCCGAGGTGCAGCCGGAAGCCTGCGCGCACGTCGTCGAGGATGAAGACGATCCCGTGATCGTCGCAGAGCTTGCGCACGCCGGGCAGAAAGCCTTCCGCCGGCATCTCCGAGTCGTGAGCCGCGTCGTGGCGAAACGGCGTGAGCATCACGCCGGCGATCGCGCCGCGATTCTCCTCGACCAGCCGCGTCAGTCCTTCGAGATCGTTGTAGCGAAAGTTCAGCACGTTGGCGCGATCTTCGGGCATGACCCCATTGGGCACCGGGCTGACCCACGCATGAGTGCCGTGATAGGCGCCGGTCGCGGTGACGATCTTGCTGCGGCCGGTGAAATGCCGCGCGACCATCGTTGCCCAGGTGCATACGTCGGAGCCGTTTTTGGCGAACACGGTCCAATCGGCGAACGGCGTGATCCCGACCAGATATTCCGCGAGCTCGACCCAGAGCGCAGTCGGCAGGTTGAAGCAGTTGCCCTGCTCGGCCTGGCGGCGCGCCGCTTCCTCGACGCGGGGATGGCGATGGCCGAGCACGATGGGGCCGTAGGAGCACACGTAGTCGATGTACTCGTTGCCATCGACGTCCCATACGTGGGAGCCCTCGCCGCGCGCGAAGAACGACGGATACGAGCCCGTCGCGAGCAGGCGCGGCGACTGATGGCCGTAGATGCCGCCGGGAATGACTTTCTTGGCGCGCGCGAACAACGCTTCGCTGCGATCGAATCGGTAGGGTTCCACCATCGGCTCCTTATCCCAAATCGGCGCGGTCGCTCGGCGCGCCGGGAGAATGATGGAAGATTCCTACTTTGAACGCGCGACGGTCAAGTGCGCGAGGCCCCCTCCGTGTAAGGCGAGTATGCAGAGCTTGACAACCAGCCTCCGGGCCCTGCTATTCTGGCTCGGACAGGCCGGTGTGTTTCTCTTGCTAATTTGCATCATTGCAAGCGCCGCAAAGCGACCAAGCCTCAACATGATTGTTGGCGTCGATCATAGCTTTAAAACAGAATCGCGTGCGATGCAGTCCGCCAAAGTGATCGAAATAAGCGCAACATCCGGGAACGTAAATTACAATTGGTCGCTGTGGTCTGAGGCTGCCGTCCACGTGCCAAGGTATGTTGATTTCTTGGTCCGGGAACAAGACGTTACCAAGACGTGGCAGACCCGGGGGCATTCCTTCGGTGGCACCGCCGCTGGCGCCAAAAGCCGCGGAAGCGCAAGCCGCTTCTGCTTCGGTGCAGGCTTTTGCCCAATCGTCAGTTTCGCTAGCCCATGTGGAAGAGTTGAGGGCGACGCGAGGGCCATAATTCTTCGTCACGAGAATCAGGTCCAAGCCAAGATTCGGTCTTGGCGCCGACCCGAGACCCCTAGCGGTTTCTTTTATCGTTATTCCATGATTTGGAGCGGAATCGTCCATGATTATGCTTGGCACTCCAACCCAAGGACGTTCGGACAATTCCAACTGTCGCTGCATGGTCTGCCCTTGTCGATTCGAGGTTGTGACCAAGAAATACGTCAAAACAGCAATCGCGGCGGTCGCCAAAAAAGTCATGAAACCATCGTGTTCGTCCATCAAGCGGACAATCCAGCGAGCCCTTTGAGCGCAGTGCGCGAGCAAATGGCCGACGAGTACGAACGGCAGAAAGATGATCCGTATCATCGCTACCTAATTGGCGTGACTCTGTTGGTTGTCGGGCTTCTGATCTTGATGACCGGAGTGGGGGTCTTTGCGTCGTCTCGCGATACGCTGACCGGGAATTTGGCTAGGGATTTGCAGCCCTTGATAGGTATCGGAATCGCGCTCGCTGGCTTCTGGTTGCTCTACCAAGGCACTGGATTCCTTCTCTTTCCCGAACTGCGTGGGCCCTTTTTTCCCTTCCGCTGGTCAGCTTTCACAATCGCCGAACAAAGCGGGTTGGAACGAACCCATAATAGGCGTGCTACAGACGAACACTTGTTCACCGGCGGACGTGACAAAGAAATAGGTCATGCAGGTGCCGTGTTGGATTTGGTATTCGTCCGAGTATCCAAAACACCACGTACCGAACAGCTTAACCTGCGCACCTTTTCCGAGGGGAGGCCCGCCAAACCAAGCCTGTTTCATGTTGTCGAAAGCCCATTCCTGTCCAGCATATATGGAAAAGGCCATGAATTTTGGGTCGGGTCTCAAACCGTGCTCGCAGGTGTCTTGGGTTATGTCGGGCGGATTGTCCATCCATGCTTTACCTGTTGGCTTGAACGGAACGATTTTCAAACTATCCGCAAGGAAGGCGAAGAACACGTTCGTGGCATCCGCACTCCCGTTGTTTTTAAGAGGAATGTGCAACTGCCCAACGTGCGCTGTGCCCTTTTCGGTATCGCAGGTCAAGGCTCCATCAAACTGCGGTGGACGAATGAAAACCACTTGGGGCCGATGGGTATGATGAAGCTCGGTCTGGGAAGCCCTATAAGCGAAATAGATTGCAGCAATTGCTACCAGAACCAATGCGACCGTTCCACCAGCAATTACCTTGTTCGTATCCAAGATTCCCAGCCAGAAGCGTTTTGGAGGGTTTGGCGCATTTGGCGGATTACGGGCGCCATTGGAGTGGCCGCCAGCGCTTTTCTTCTTTATGTGGTGCTTCTTTTTTTTGCCGCTCACGACCTTACGGTACTTTCGCTGCTGCGACTGGTGCTTTTAGAGGGTATAGCCATTGTCCTTTGCTTCTACAGTTTCGGCCTTTTGTTTGCGTAGACTCCAGCTAGGCAGGCCATTTCTTGCCCTCCGCTTCGGCCTTCCGCCGCTTGGCAAACTTGCGCTTTTGAGCGCGGAAATGCGGACTCGTTTTCAGTTCGTAGTCCTTACAGGTGTAGCAGTAGAAGTGGATAACCTGCTGTGCATATTTGGGTTTTCCTTTAGACATAGCGCCTTGCCCTCGGAAATCTCAGATGCAATTGCTCCGGCCGACTGGTCTGGCGATGCAGAGACGCCCGCCAGTTCGGACGCCTCAGCATCCTGCTACCGCATCGCGGAAGATGTCGGGGTTCTTCCGATTGTTGAACCGATACTGAAACTCGTTCAGGTAGAGCGGCAGGTATTTCTTGCTGACGCTGTGGTAGGTGCCGACCACGCCGCGCTTGAGCAGGCTCCAGAAGCCCTCAATCGTGTTCGTGTGAACGATTCCGCGCACGTACTCGCCGCCGCTGTGCTTGACCACTTCATGCGGCAGGGCATCGGGGCCGGAGCCGAGCAGGTTATAACCGCCATGCTCGTCGGTCGCTACCAACTCGACTTTTTCTTTGTTCACGACTTTGCGCACAAAGCGATCCAGCGTCGGAAGGTCGGTATTCTCGATTACTTGGCAGACCACGTTGCCTTTTCGGGCGATCGCGCCGATCACGGTCGTCTTGCCTTTGCTCCCGGCCAGCCGCAGCCGCCGACGCTTCGCAAGGTGCATATTCTCTGCCTTGCCGCCGAGAAGCGTCTCGTCGATTTCGACGATGCCCATCAACTGACGGAAGTTGGGGTCTTTCAATCCGGCCCGGAGCCTCATGCAGAGAAACCACGCCGTGCGGTAGGAACCGGAATCGATCATGCGATGAATCTGCATAGCGCTGATCCCCTTTTTGGAAACCAGCATCAGGTACAGAACTTTGAACCAAGTCCGAAGCGGGTAATTCGTGTTCTCGAAAATGGTTCCGACGATGACGGAGAAACGGTAGGGCTGGCGCGGGTTCGGCGCGCACACCTTGCAAGCCCAATGGAATGGCTTGAACTTCAACGTATAGACGTTCGCGTTATTGCACCGAGGGCAGCGAACGCCCTGCGGCCAGCGCTGGTTCATCAGGTACGCCCTGCACGAAGCCTCATCCGGGAACATCGCGTCGAACTGCGCAAGGCTCAACTGTTTCACGGCTTTGGGTTCATGCTGACGGAGTCTCGTTTCCATGACTGAAATATACAGCTTGGGAGGCTGGTTGTCAAGCTCTGCATACTCGCCTCCGTGTAAGGGGCCTCGCGCCTGGCAGGAGGACCGGGGGTTTGGTCGTCCCCTAAATCACATTGATCAGTGGTTAAGCGCCCTCTGAACCAGCCCGGCCGGAGTTGGCGGAAGCGCACCGATACGGGCCAGCTCTTCCTTGAGCTTGGCGCGGGAGAGCGGCTTGGAGAGCACGACCGAGGCGCCCAACTCATAGCTCTGGGCAATATCGCGATCGTACATCGAGCTGGTCACGACGAAGAGCGGAATCTGCGAGGACGGCTCGTGCGCTCTGGCCGCCGACAGCACCGCGAATCCGCCGTGGTCGGGCAGGCGCAAATCCACCAGCATCAGGTCGGGACGATCCTGCTCGGTGAAGTGCCGGATCACTCCCATCGCTTCGTCAGCGGTTTCGGCCACCACCACCTCGCAGCCATCACCCAACACCTGTCTGATCACGGTCACCGCGATGAATGCGTGCGCCGGGTCGTCTTCAACCAACAGGACGCGCGCGCTGAGATCGATCATGCGATCGTTGGTTCCCATTTTATTACCCTGATTCGCCGGTCTGTGAGGTCAGCGGACCGGGTTGCCATAAATCTCAAGCGGGTTGCATCGAAGCCCGCTTTCAACCGTACCAATCGCTCGGACTGAAAGACATCCAATTGCCGTGCCACTGGCCGAAGGGTTACACTCATTCCCCGCTGGGGATTGCGGCGCGCGCGCCTAAGGGTTCTTTAGGCTCCAATTGCACGGCGCGCGCCGGAACCGCAGGCAAATCAGGGGTTTTCGCTCTCGATCCGCGTCGCCGCTCGCACAGCCATCGCAATCGGCGTCCTTGCGCGTTGCGGCGTATCAGGCGAGCGCCAAAGCGTGACAAATTTGCGGCAATGCGTGTAGCAGAAACGAACATCTTCAGGGGAAAAAGAACGAGCCGATCGGTAACGATTACAGGCACGCGATGCGGCCATCTGAAGCAGGTTTAGCGCGCGGGACAATCGCGCGACGGATGATCGAATATTGGGCGCTCTGAAACCCGGCTCGGGATTGCTGGATCATCCGCTGATCAGGAAGTACTCGCGCCTGGTCCGCGAAGAGCTGACCGCAACATTTTCCCGCGACGTGCAGAAGTGGCTGCTGGTCGCGCCGATCGTCGGCGTGGTAACGGGCCTGGTGATCAGCGGCGTTGCCATCCTAATCCTCGAGATGACGTGGCCGATCTTTTTGAACGCCTACCTCAACCATCATTGGACGATCGTTCCGGGCCTGCTGATCGGATTCCTGCTCACCGGGCTCATCATGGCGTATCGGACCAG
The DNA here is from genome assembly GCA_963793115.1 of uncultured delta proteobacterium. Lineage (GTDB taxonomy): Bacteria > Desulfobacterota > Binatia > Binatales > Binataceae > CAVVMA01. Next base: position 140,165 of record CAWBYV010000016.1, on the reverse strand, counting down.
CGATCCCAACGAACATTCCACCGAGGAGATCATCCGCTCGTACCACGAGCGTCAGGGCGCGATCGACATGAAGCCGTTCTGGTGGAAGCTGATGGCTGCGGTGACCACGGTCGGTTCAGGCGGCAGCGCCGCGCTCGAAGGACCGAGCATCTACGGCGGCGGCGCGATCGGCTCGTGGCTATGGATCCGGCTCAGGCGTCTGGGGCTCCAGCCGCACGATCGGCGGATCATGCTGATAAGCGGCGCGGCGGCCGGGATGGCGGCGGTGTTCCGCGCACCGCTGACCGGAATAATCTTCGCGCTCGAGATGCCGTACAAGGACGACATGGCGCACGAGGCGCTGCTGCCGTCGCTGATCGCGTCGGTAGTCGCGTACGCAACGATGGTCGCGATGCTGGGCTCCGAGCCGCTGTTCGGGTTCAGCGGCAGCACGGCATTCTCGCCCGGCGATCTGCTGTGGTCGGCGCTGCTGGGGCTGGTCTGCGGGCTGGCCGCGATGGTCTTCGCCATCACGTTCCGCCGCGCGCGGACGTTCGCGACCAACGCGCCGATCCCGCATACGATGAAGCTCCTGATCGGCGGCCTCGGCACGGCGATCTGCGGACTACTATTCGTAACTTTTTTCGCCGGTCCGCTGATTCCACTGGGTCCGGACTACGAAGCCGTGCGCGAAGTTCTGAGCCGGCCGCATTCGTCCACGACCCTGGTTTCGTTCGCGGTGCTCAAGCTGACCGGCACGCTGTTCTCGCTCGGCAGCGGCGGGGTGAGCGCGGCTTTCGTGCCGCTGTTCCTGTCGGGCGGCGCGATCGGCAGCGCCTTCGGGCAGACCGTCGTCCGTTCCGCGGCCTTCGACCTCTATGCGGCGGTCGGGATGGCGTCGTTCATCGCCGCCGGCTACAAGACTCCGCTCGCCGCGGTGGTGTTTGTCGCCGAGACGACCGGCGGCCATTCGTACATCATCCCGAGCCTGATTGGCGCCGCGATAGCGTACGCGGTCTCGGGCGAAGCGTCGGTCTCCGGCGACCAGCGCGTGCACGAGGTCGCGCACCTGGCCGAGCTGAGCGGTATCGCGGTGCGCGAGGTGATGCAGCGCGAGATCGCGGGAGTGCAGGCCGGAGCAAATCTCCGCGACTTCGCCCACAGCGCCGCGGCCCAGCGGCGCGCGGTATTCGCGGTCTATGACGGCGCGCGCGCCGTCGGGACGATCGCGATGTGGCAGCTCGGCCAAATCCCGCCCGAGCAGTGGCCGGCTACGACCGTCGGGCGGATCGCCGATCATCACGTGCCGCGCGTGCCTCCCGATTATCTGGTGACCGAGGCGCTGAAGCTGCTCAGCCGCGGGAAAAGCGAGCAACTGCTGTTCGTGGGCACGGAAGACGGCGCGATTGAGGGCGTCGTGACGAAGACCGACATCCTGCGCGCTCTCCAGACTCACGGCATCGCGCGGGTGAGAGACCGCGTCGGGTAGCTCGCGGAATCATTGGCGGTCTTCGTCACGCGACAATCGGCCGGCCTCCGCGAATCGCGACACCGGCAAGCTCAAATGCTGCCGCCTTTCGTAATCGCTCAGCGGGCGACCGTAGTCCGAAAGTGTGCGTGCGGCCGCCGCTGCCCTGACGGGCTCCGCTGCCCTCATACTTCCAGTCGTCTTTGTGAATAAACGCAACGTTCAACTCGCCAAACCACGACCTCGCGGCCCCTTTTGATCGCCTTGGTAGGGTCGACCAGATAGCGCCAGACGATGTACCAACCGGGATGGTCATAGTGCGATTGCACCGCCCATGGGCGAGTGCTTCCCTTCGATTCGAGTGCTTGCTCCGGCGGCGGATCGAGTTTCCCGCCAAGAGAAAGGTCCGGGAAACGCTGCTGTGCTATGTCGGGATGTTTGTGCTTGCGGTATGGGCTGTACCGATCGAGGGCCTGGACGCCGAAGATTCCAACAATGCCACTGAAGACGTTGGCCTGCTCGTGGTAGATCTCCACGATCTCTCCCGCACGTCGCTCGATGTAATCAATCGACTTCCGGATATGAGTGACAGTAAGGCCCTTAGGTAAAGAGAACCCGTTGCCCATTGCCACGCGCCGACAATCCTACATTTGCGACGAGATGCGCAAACGCCGGAATCGCGGTTTGCGCCATCGCGAAGAAGGCGGAATCTTCTTCAATCCCGATACTGTCGTAACCGACCGCCAACGCCGCGGCGATTGTAGAGCCGGCGCCCATGAAGGGATCGAGCACGATACCCACGCCAAGTGGTAGCGAGGCCCTCACTATCTGGCGCATGAAGGCTTGCGGCTTGAGCGACGGGTGCGGAGCGATTGCTCTTTCCTCTGAGCGGGTAGGCGCGGATGGAATCACGTCCGCGAAGGGCATGTCCGGAGATGTGCGGCGCAAGCCGCCGGTTCTCCACTTTCGCAGATTGTCCTGCACGCGGCCTTCGCAGGGCTTGCGGAACAGTCCCCAAGGCTCCCAGCACGACCTTGGCATGACGGTCACCTCAGCGAACTCCCGGTGAGCGTTCTTGGGCCGGTCGCCGCCACGCAGCGTCTGAACCAGACGGATTATCTCCCCCCTCTTTTCGAAGCCGGCTTCCATGAGCGGAACGTAAACCAGATGAGAGAGGAGCGGGTTCGTCGCAATGAAAAGGTGCGCGCCCGGCGCCATGATCCGCAGCGCCCGCCTCGCGAACGCGCAGAAGAAATCGCGTAGCGCGCCGCGCTCCGCTTCGTTGAGTACGGTGAACCGCGGTACAGCGCCTCGCTCGCATCCGTCGAACGACGGGGGAATACGCCAGACTCCGCCGCGGCCTTTGCGCAGCTTTTCCTTCTCCAGCGAGGTGTATTCCTTCAACCCATAAGGAGGATCCGTAACGATCGCGTGGATGGAGTTCTCTTCGCGGGCATCCATCCAGGCCAGACAGTCGGCGAGGTGCAACGAATAGGTCGGACCGCTGGTTCGGCTCCTGGCCACTCGTCGCCCGATTATCATTGGCAGACTCCAGCCCGCATCAGGTCAATACTCGCCCAGCGCGGCGACGCGCTCGCGATGGTAGGCCGGCGAGCCGAAGTACGATTCGTTGAAGCGCGCGCGCTTGAACCAGAGCTGGATGTCGTGCTCCCAGGTGAAGCCGATCCCGCCGTGCATCAGGACCGCGCGATCGGTCGCCCGGCTGTAGACTTCCGAAAGCCGGGCTTTGGCCATCGCGGCGGCCCGCGGCGCCTCGCCGGCGAGAGCGTCCTGCGCGTAGGCGGCGTACCAGAGCAGGGCGCGCGCCGGTTCGAGGTCGGCAACCATCTCCGCCGCGGCATGTTTGAGCGCCTGAAAGGATCCAATCGGCTTGCCGAACTGCTCGCGCACCTTGGAGTATTCGACCGCCATTTCGAGCGCGCGCCCGGTTCCACCCAGCGAGTCGGCCGCGATCGCCACCGCGCCGATATCGGCCACGCGCTCCAGCAGGCCCTCGCCATGAAGCCGCGCTGCGGACTCTACCTGAACTCCCTCAAGCTCGACGCGCGCGATCCGGCGCGTCAGGTCGAGGCACTTCATGGTTTTGACGCTCACGCCCGGCGACGCCGTTTCAACCACGAACAGCGTCACCTCGCCGCCATACGAGCCCACGCGCGCCGCCACGATTATGAAGTCGGCGAGATGCGCATACGGGACGAACATCTTGACGCCGAGGAGCGCGAATCCTGAGCCGTTCTCTGCCGCCATGGCGGTGATGTCGCGCGGCACGAGACTGTCGTTCTCATCCACGATTGCGATGGTCCCGATCGCGCGGCCTTCGGCGAGCGCGGGCAGCCATCGCGACTTGAGTTCCTCGGATCCGCCGATTGCGAGCGCGTGAGCGGCGATCGCGGACGAGAACAGGAACGGCCCCGGCATCGCCGCGTACCCGCACTCCTCGAGCAGCACCGCCATGTCGAGCGTCGCCATCCCGGCGCCGCCGAATTTCTCCGGGACGGTAAGCCCGGTCCATCCGAGCTTGGCGATCTCGCGGTACAGGTCACGCGGAATACCGTCCGCGTCGGCCATCACCTTGCGCACGATGGTGGTCGGGCATTCGTTGCGCAGGAAATCGCGCGCGGTCTCCTTGAGCTGCCGCTGTTCGTCGCTCAGTCCAAAATCCATCGCCGACTCCTGTCGCCGCCGCGCCGGGTCATCGCAGCGTTATCGTGATTTGGGCATCTTGAGCCCGCGCTCCGCGATTATGTTCTTTTGGATGTGCGAGGTCCCGCCGCCAATCACGAGCCCCAGCGAGAACATCCATTCGTAAGGCCAGTAGGCGTTGTCCAGAGCTTGCTCCTCGCCGCGCGCGAGCATCGAGTAGTCGCCCATCAGTTCCATCGCGGCGGTCGCGAGGTCGTGATTGAGCTCGGTGCCGACCAGCTTGTTGATCATCGACTCGATTCCCGGATTGCGTCCGTGGATTTGATCGGAGAGCTGGCGATACGAATGGAACCGCATCGCGGTGACGCGAATCTCCAGGTCCGCGAGCCTCTGGCGAAACACCGGATCGTCGGCCAGCGTGCGCCGGTTGCGCTTGATCGAGCGGGCGAGCGCCAGCAGGCGGTTGAAAAGCTGATGGCTGCCGGTCGCCGAGCCGAGCATGTTACGCTCGTGAAAGAGCGTCGCGTTGGCGACCATCCAGCCCTCGTTGAGATTGCCGACCAGATTCTTGCGCGGTACGCGCACGTTGTCGAAGAAGACTTCGTTGAAACCTTGGTCGCCGGTCATCTGGACCAGCGGGCGCACCGTTATACCCGGTGAATGCATATCGATCAAAATGTAGGAGATGCCGCGATGCTTGGGCGCGTCGGGATCGGTGCGCACCAGGCAGAACATCATGTCCGCCCACTGCGCCGCGGAGGTCCAGACCTTCTGCCCGTTGACAACGAATTCGTCGCCGACGATCTCGGCGCGGGTGCGCAGCGAGGCGAGGTCGGAGCCCGCGCCCGGCTCCGAGTAACCCTGGCACCAGATTTCCTCGGTGGTGAGGACCTTCGGCAGATAGCGGCGCTTTTGCTCTTCGGTGCCGAAGGCGATCAACGTCGGCCCGAGCATCCCGATTCCCTGCCCGCCGATCAGGAACGGCGCGCGCGCCCGCACCATCTCGTCGTTCACTATCGCCTGTTGCACCGGGTCCATCGCCTGCCCGCCATATTCCTTCGGCCAGCCCAGGGCCACATAGCCCGCGTCGTGGAGCTTGCGCTGCCAGGCTTTTGCGCGGTTGAGCCAGTTTTGATCGGCACTGCCCTCGTGCCGTCCGGCCAGCCCGCTCTGCGGAACGTTCTCTTCCAGGAAGGCGCGGACCTTGGCGCGGAATTCGTCTTGCTCGGGGGTGAAAGTCAGGTCCATTTGTAGATCCTCACGATGGCGCAGCACTCCTCACGCGACCCAGCATAGTCAAAACGGCTCGACTCCGAAAACCCGCCGCAGGGGCGCCGGTCGCGCCGCAACCTCCTCCGCCATTGTCGGTCAGTATCAGCGTTGATAAATTAGTGAAGGAACGGATTAGCGCGGCTTTACAAAATTATGGCGACAACGATTACCAGCGAATGTATCAACTGCGGCGCGTGCGAGCCGGAATGCCCCAACACGGCAATTTACAGCGGCGGCGCGCCGTGGGAACTGAACGGCGAGACTCATCCAGCGATCGCGGAGGATATCTATTACATCGTTCCTGAAAAGTGCACTGAATGCGTCGGCTTTTACGACCATGAAGCGTGCGCGGCGGTGTGTCCTGTGGATTGTTGTATTCCGGACCCGAACAACCTCGAAAGCGAGGCGGTGCTGATCGAGCGCGCCAAGCTGCTGCATCCGGAGGAGGCGTTCGGCGCCGATTTCCCCTCGCGGTTCCGCAAGGAGGCTGCCGGTGCGGTGCCTGCCGCTGATGGCGACGAGGCCGCGGCGAAGGCCGCCGCCGGAGCGCCGGCTCCAGCCGCAGCGCCTGCGCCCAAGCCTGCCGCACCCGCCGCCGCCACACCGCCGAGCCCGGCCGCACCCGTCGCGGCGGCGCCTGCCGCTGATGGCGACGGGGCCGCGGCAAAGGCCACCGGCGGAGCGCCTCCTCCTCCCGCAGCGGCTGCGCCTGCGCCCAAGCCGGCCGCCGCGCCGGCACCCGCCGCGGCTGCTGCGGCGGCGCAGAGCGACGAGTTCGATCCGATCGCATGGGAAGTTCCCGTGCGATGCAAAGATTGCCACGAAATCTACGCCATTCCGTACCGCCATTTTCAGGCCGGCGTGGTGTTCTACTGCCCTAGCTGCTCGGGATCGTTCGTGCCCAACTCGGTTATTTGCCGAACTGTCAGGTCCACGTTCGAGGACTTCTACGCGCGGCGCCAACGCGAGCGCGAGGCTCTGGAGCGCAAGCGCGCACGCGAGCTGGAACAGTTCGAGGCCAAGCAGGTGGCCGAGATGGAGGCGTTCGAGGAGCGGCTCAAGCGGTTGGCGGACGAGATCAAGCCGGCGGGCAAGACGGTGCGGCCCAAGGGCCTCGCCTCGATGTTCACCTGAGCGCGGCCGATTACCTTTTTCCGCACAGGCCGGCGAGACGCCAGCCCTACTTCGGAAAAGGCACCGGCACGGAGGCCGGCGCTACAGTAACAGAGGAACGATCCGAAGTAGGACCGGCGTCCCGCCGGTCGCGCTATGTCGCTTGGTGCGCCCTCATCGATGCTCGCGCGGAGAGAATTGCTTTTCGCGGCTTGAGCCGAGCGCATCGCCCTCGAAGTCGATCTGGACGCATCGGCCGCTGCGGTAATCCAGATCGAGCAGGATGTAGCGCACTGCGCGGCGCTTGACCTCGCGGATCAACGCAGCGATCGAGTCGCGATCGGCGGCTTCGATCGAGGCGACCTCAGCGACTTCGATCTTGCTGATGCGGCAGAAGTCGCGTGCTGATTCTTCGCTGGAGAAAGCCAACATGCCCGCCCAGGCGGTGTCTTTTTCCTCGAAGACAATTAGCGCACCGCCGCTCTCGAGCAGGAAGTGCAGCTCCTTCAAATCAGGCAAATTGGGCAAGCCGGGCACGCTCACACCGTCTCGACCTTGAGCTCGCCGTGGCGGATTGCCTCCGCCCGCTCCCTCACCAGCGTGGGATAGCTGTAGTAATGCTCGCCGGAGAGGCGAAGGAAGGAATCCAGATCGACCTCGTCGAGTTCCAGGCCGGTGATTCGCTTTTCGGCGGCGGCCCGATCGGACGCGCTGACGATAGCGTCATAGAGCGCGCGAGTCTGTTCGGACTGGAAATCCTCGCGCGCCGGCACTGAGTCCGGCCGATTTTTCCGGAGTGAAGATTGTCCAGGATGAAGCGCAGCGCCTTCAGTTCGTGGCGGAGCAGATCGACTCGTTTGAGCGGCCGGGCAGTCATCGGGATTACCCTATTGGCGATCAGCCTATCGCCGCGAGTTCGGGGGAATCAACCGAGATCCAGACAACCCTCACCCGTCGCCCCCGGCGCATGCGGGCGCAGCGCCCGCCGGCCTCTCCCCGCGCCGGTGGCGACTGGTCAGGGAGGGGCGATCAAGGCGCGGTCCTACAGTAGTTCCTTTTCCTCGACGGCGCGGTATTCGGCTTCGCTCAGCGCCCGCGCCTTGCGGCTGCCGTGCCGATCGTAGAGCTCGAACAGCGCCGACTTGTGCGGGCGCACTTTGCCGAGCGGGCACTTGGCCCAGTCTTCCAGCGACTCGTCACAGTAACCCATCCGGTTTTCACCGCACTTCGGTTGCAGGAAAATCGCGATCTCGGGCAGGACCTTCTTAATCTCCGCGCGCATCAGCGCGACCATCCGGCGGATCTCCCATTGCGCACGCACGCACAGCCGCAGATCGCAGATATGGAGCATCTCGGCGAAGTTGACCATCACGTGAAAATTGGTCGGCGCCGCGTTGGGCAGCACGAAGCGCGCGTCCTCGGCAGGGATTCCGGCCTTGAGAGCGCGCGCGTACAACTCGGAGGTTCGCGACAGCAGCTCCGAAAATTCGTCCTCCATTCCGGCGCGCCGCCACGATTCGGGCAGCACGAAAGCGAGCTTGTCCTGCTTGAATTTCACGTAGCGCTGGCTCTGCTGCTCGAAGCTGATCCCGATCCGATGGCGCACGAACTGATGCGACAGCGATCGCGACACGCCCGCGATTCCGAACCAGAACACGACTTGCTCGAGCGGCGAGGCGTGGCCGGTCTGGAGCCGCTGCTGGATGAACTCGCGGATTTTCTCGTGGCTGATTTTCTCGGCCTCGATTTTCTCCCAGATTTCGATCGGCGTGTCGGAGGAATAGCAGGTGCGAAACGCGGCGTAGAGCTTTTCGAGCGGCGCCCTCGCGTAGTCGATCAGCTTGACCTGCATCTGCGCCCGACTGTTCAATGGTTTCCGCGCCTCCGGGTAGGTCAGTCTAGCTCAATGCTGCGGCCTGCGTCAGCCGCGGCCCAGAACAACCGGACGGTACTTTCAACAACGGCTTCGCGTAGCCGATTGCACGAGGGCGCGCGGGCTGCAAGATTCGCACGTGATGGCCTCGATGGTGGAGGAACTTTACGCGCGGGTGCTGAGGCCGATCCTCTTTCAGCTTGACCCGGAAACGGCTCATCGCCTGACCCTCACGTTGCTGACCGGCGTGCCGATTCAGATTTGTCCGCGCGATCCGCCCGAGCTGCACATCGAGCTATGCGGTCTCGATCTCGCCAATCCGATCGGATTGGCCGCCGGGATGGACAAGGAAGTGAAAGCGGCGGGGGCGTGGCAGGCGATGGGCTTCGGATTCGCCGAGTTCGGAACGGTTACGCCGCGCCCACAGCCGGGCAACGCCGCGCCCCGGATGTGGCGAATCGGGACGCATCAGGCGCTCATCAACCGGCTCGGCTTTCCGAGCGCCGGGATGGAACCGGCGGCGAATCGTCTGGGCAGGCTCAAGCGCGCGGGCCTCAAGATGCGCGTCGGCGTAAATATCGGGCCCAATCGCGACACGCCGCGCGAGCGCGTCGCCGAAGACTACGCCGCCCTGATGCGCAGGGTTGGGCCGCTCGCCGATTTCGTGGTGGTGAACTTGAGCTCGCCGAACACGCCGGGGCTCAGGGAATGGCAGGCGCCGGAACGGATGCGCGAGATTTTCGCGGCCGTGAGATCGGCCGCGGCCGCGGCCGTCCGCCCGATCCTGATAAAGATCGCGCCGGATCTCGAACCGCCGATGCTGGAGCAAATCTGCGCGGAGGCGCTCGCGCTCGGCGTCAGCGGGATCGTCGCGACCAACACCACGATCGCGCGCGAGGCGGTCGGCGTGAGCGCTCCGTACGAAGGCGGGCTGAGCGGCCGCCCGCTTCGCGATCGGGCGCAGGCCGTGATTCGCGATATCTACCGGCATACGCACGGAAAGTTGCCGATTATCGGCGTGGGCGGCGTCGCCAGCGCTGAAGACGCCTACGGCCATATAAGGGCGGGCGCGAGCGCGGTCGAGCTATACACGGGTCTGGTCTACGGCGGTCCCGGTTTGGTCGCTGCAATCAAAGCCGGGGTGGCTCGCCTGCTCAAGAGCGACGGGCTACGCTCGATCGGCGAAGCGGTCGGACGCGGCGCCTGAACGGGCGCCGGTTCGCGATTCGGCCGCCGGAGGAATCATGTCTTCATCTCGAGATGACGCGCAGTTCCTGGTTGACGCGCGATGGCTGCGGGAGCATCGCGACGACCGCTCGGTGATGCTGATCGACACGCGGCCGGCCTGCTCGATATTGGGCTGGCCATCTTGCCGGAGCGCGTCACTTCGATCCGTTTCCGTTCCACTATTACGACACCAGCGAGAAGGGGCTTCGCGAATTCCGCGCCCAGCTCGAATGGATCTTCTCGGCGCTCGGAATTACCGGCGCCGCGACGGTGGTCTTCTACGAGCAGGATTCCGGGATGCGCGCGGCGCGCGGCGCGTGGGCGCTGGAATACCTGGGCCATCGCGCGGTGCGGATTCTCGACGGCGGTCTGAAGTTTGCTTCGCAGGAGTTGGTGACGAGCGCCGAGCCGTTCGCGCCGAGCGACTTTCGCGCTGAGCCGCGCGAGGAGGCAATCGCTTCGTACGATTACATCCTGAAACGTATCGGCCGGCGCGACGTATCGATCTTTGACGTTCGCAGCGACGCCGAATATTACGGTGAAAACGTTCGCGCCCGGTTCGGCGGAGCGATCCCCGGGGCGTTTCATCTCGAATGGACCCACGCGCTCGATTCCAACGGGGCATTCAAGCCTGCCGCCGACTTGCGCGCGATTTTCGAGAAACTCGGGCTTCGTCCCGACACCGAGGTGATCCCGTATTGCCAAGGGGGTTATCGCGCGGCGCACGCCTACTTCGCGCTCAGGCTGGCGGGATACCGGCACGTGCGCAACTACATGGGCTCGTGGGCGGAATGGGGCAACCGCGACGACCTGCCGATCGAGAGACCGAAACGCCCGCGATGAGTCCGGGCCCCATCGCAACGCGCCTCGGGCCTCGGGCAACGCCCGGCTCGACGCGGCGCATAATCTCGATTAAGTAGGACGGCTAAACCGGATAAATTGCGGGGCTTGCAAACTTGCGTGAAGTTTCCTGCTATCGTGTCGCGATGGGTATTCGCTGGATGGGCAACAAAGCCACGGTTGGCAAAGCAACGGTCCTGTTGATCCCACTATTGCTGCTCGCGGCCCTATCCGGGGGCGGATGCGGCGGGAGCTTTTTCAGTATCGCCGGCGCGTCGCCTACCAGCAGCGGCGGACCAACGTCGGCTCCCACTACCGGCGGCTTCGGCTTTGCTTATGTAACGAACTTCGACGGCAACATCTCCGAGTTCACGGTCAGCAGCACCAACGGTTCGCTGAGTCTGATCGGTACGATTTCGGGGGGCCCGTCAAACGGGCCAGTCGGCATAGCTGCGGCATCCGACAATTTCCTGTACGTGGTGAACTTCGCCGATGACCTCGTCCACGAGTACCGCGTCAATACGATCAACGGCCAACTCTCTGCGATCGGAACGATATCGACCGGAACGGGCGGCGGGCCGAGCGGAATCGCGATCACGCCGTCGAGCAACTACGCTTACGTGACGAATCAGAGCAGCGGCTCGATAGCGCAATATTCTATCGGATCGGAGGGCACGCTGACTCTGATCGGAACCCTGAGCGGGCTCAGCACGCCGCAGGGGGTGACGGCGAATGGCAGCTACGCATTCGTGGCCGAGAGCGGCGCCGGGACGGTCGATTCGTTCAGCATCGGTCCCACGGGGTTGCTCACGCTGATCGGCAAGGAACTGGTCGAAGGAACTTCTTCGGGAACTCCGAACCAGGTCGTGCTCAATCCGTCGCAGGGCGTTCTCTACGCCAGCGACTCGGCGAACGGCATAGTCGCGGTCTTCGACATCGTAAGTGGCGGCGTGCTGAGCTTCAACAGCGCCTACAGCACCGGAACCTCGAGCGATGAGCCAATCGGGGTCGCGGTCAGTCCGAGCGGAGCCAATTTCTATTCGGCCAACTTTTCAGCCGACACGATGACGGAGTACTCCATCACCCAGAGCGGGGACGTCCTGGGCACGATCGGGAACGTCACGGGCCTCAACGAGCCGACCGGCATCGCGGTCAATTCAGGCTCCGACCTGGTCTATGTAACCAACCAAGGTAACGGCACCGTGAGCGCATTCAGTGTCAACGTGTCCAGCAACCTGCTGAATTACATCGGCTCGGTGAGTACAGAGAGCAACAGCAACAGCGGCAGCACTCCCAAATTCATCGTACTGGTGCCGTAGCGTCCGAGTCAGTCGCTGCCGAAAATCGAGCGCTGCCTTTCATTCCCCCTTGGTCGAAGTGCGTCCGCGCTGACGGGTGAAATCCGCAAGCGGCGCCTCGATCGGCTCCTTACGGCTTGTTCCGGCTGTGGATCAGGAGTTGGCGGAGTTTGGCAGGATTGATGGGCTTCTTGAAGATCGCGCCTTCGAGGCCCTGCATCCGGCTGCGTTTGATTATGTGATCCCGATCGTAATAGTACGCGGTCATCAGGATCACGGGCAGGTTGGGCATTTCCTGCTTGATCCGGGTGTAGAATTCGTAGCCATCCATCTCGGGCATCACCACATCCGAGATCACCGCGTTGACCTTCACATTGCGCAGCAGTCCCAGCGCTTTGCTCGGGAGCGTAGCGGTATGCACGACGCATTGTTCCGCGCGCAGCAGGGCGGCGAGCGAATTGACCACCGACAGGTCGTCGTCGAGCACCAGCACCGACATCCCGCGTAACGGCCAGTCGCCGTGCGGGCGGTCGGCGTCATGCTCCGGGGCAGCCGCGGCGGGCTCGCGCGGCGCCAGATCGGCCATTTTCTTTCCCGCCAGATAGTCGCGCGTCTGATAGACGCCTTTGCGCTGGATATCATCCAGCCGTTGCACGATGGCCTGCACGCGCCGGATACCGGCCCGGATCGAATCGAGCCGCTCGCGTTCGGTGGCGAATTCGGCCTGATTGAAATGGGCTTCCAGCGAGCGCGTGACCAGCTCCAGGTTGTTGGTCATCGATTCGAGCGGGTTGTTGATCTCATGGGCGAGGCTCACCGCGATTTCGCCCGCGGTGGCAAGCTGCTCGCGCAGCCGCATCCGGCGGATATCGCGCGCGAAACCGATCGAGCCGATTTCGACCCCCTGCTCGTCGTGGATCAGCGAGCCCGAGATCGCAACCGGGATCGGCTCGCCGCTCTTGCTGCGAAAGGTGGTCTCGAAACTCGAGATTCGCCCGCCGTCCTTCGACTCGCGCATCGCCTTCATCACACGGCGCGCTTCCTCCACCGACGGGTAGATGCGGGTGAGCTTCTCGCCGATGATCTCGGCGGGGCTGTAGCCGAGGTTCTGGCGCGCGCCGTCATTGTAGTAGGTAATGATACCCTCGCGGTCGACCGCGATAACGATGTCCGGCGAGCTCTCGACCAGACGCTGGAAGTATTTCTGGTCCACCGTCATGGGCGTTCCGGGCGCTGGCGGGGACGAAACCTGGGCAGGGTGATCTCGTCGCTGAGCTTCTCGAACACCACTTCCACCGGCATCCCGCACCGGATCTCGTGCGGCTTCACGCTCACCACGTTCGAGACCATCCGGGCACCCTCTTCGAGCTGTACCACGACCACCGCGTAGGGAACCTCGGCGGCGAAACCCGGATGATACACCTGATGCATCACGTTGAAGCTGAAGACTTCGCCACGGCCACTGACGGGCGTCCACGAAGCGGCGGTGGCGAGACAATCCGGGCACAGTCCGCGCGGCGGAAAGCGGAACCTGCCGCAACTGTCGCATTTTTGTACGACAAGTACACCGCGGCGGGCGGCCTCGAAAAACGGCGCGAGCGCGGGCGTGAGGCCCGGAATCGGCTTGCTGATCTCCGGCATTACTGAATTCGCTTACTCCCGCTCATGACCGCAGGCAACTTGGACTAAACTTCAGGTAGGAAATCTAGCTGCTCGAACCCAGGACCAGCGTGGAGTGGGTCGAGAGGATTCCGCCGTTTCCCGATACCAGGCCAATTTCGTGCCGGGGCAACTGGCGCTCCCCCGCCTCGCCGCGCACTTGTATCACTGCCTCGCAGATCGGCGTCATGCCCCACATATAGAACGAGCTGAGTTGGCCGCCGCCGGTGTTAACCGGAAGCGAGCCGCGCGGCCCGATCCGCCCGTCGGCGACGAAGGGGCCGCCTTCGCCCTTGCCGCAAAAGCCGTAATCCTCGAGCGTCACCAGCACGGTGAAAGTGTAACAATCGTAGAGCTCGGCGAAGCGGAGATCCTCGAGCTTGACGCCCGCCATTCGGAACGCGGTTTCCTTGGCGATCGGCGCGCCCGAGGTAAGGGTCTCCAGCGGATCGCCACCGGGGTGTCCCTGACCCATACCGAGGACGTAGACCGGAGGCTTCTTCAGGTCCCGAGCACGCTCCGCGGAGGTGACAATCACAGCGAGCCCGCCGTTGGATACCAGGCAGCAATCGTAGAGATGAAACGGCTCAACCACCCATCGCGAGCCGTGATAGTCGTCCATCGTCATCGGCTGCCCGTACATCTGCGCATCCGGATTCAAGTTGGCCCATGCGCGCTGCGCGGTGGCGATCGCGCCCAGTTGGTCGCCGGTGGTGCCGTAGAGATACATGTGGCGGCGCGCGACGAACGCATAGGTCGCGTTCACGCCGAACAACCCGTACGCCGCTTCGAGGTTGCCGCCGTATCCGTAGGCGGCGGCTGAGCCGCCGGAGGCCTTGGCAGCCGGCCCGCGCGCGGGCGGTTTCAGTGGCGCGTCGGCGAACACGCACGCCACCACCTCGGCCATGCCGGCGGCGATCGATTGCACCGCATGCATCACCATCGCGGCCGCGGTGGCGCCGCCGAGATTCATGGTGGCGGTCAGGCGCAGGTTCTTAAGCCCCATCGCCTGCTGCACGTCGAACGAGGCCATCGGGTTGGCCAGCCAGGTGATTCCCGGATTCACCAGCAGCCCGTCGAGGTCGGAGCGCGCCAGCCCGGCGTCCTCGAGCGCGAGCCTGCACGGCCTCAAGCGCGAAGCCGAGCGCGTGGGAGTGGTCGTAATTCTTGCCCATCCGGGTCGCTCCCAGAGCGGCAATCGCGCATTTCCCCCTAAGATCCATCGGACGCAACTTCCTCCCGGGCCTGCCGCGGATGAAACATTAATCATAACCCAACCCGCGCAGGGGTCACAGAGCGAGCGTCATCCCGAGGTTGAAAACGGTTTCGCGGGCCGGTGGCCTCCGTCTAATCCTGATCCCCATCCCTATCGTCTGCCGGCCCGGCGGGTGGGAGCCGAAAATGGCCCGTTGGCCCGGCCATACGAATATCCCGCATCGGCCTTGCCTTGGTTGCCAAGCCCCGAACCTTGCCCGTAAAATGGAGCAATGGGAGATCGCAGATGGCCGGCGCGTTGACCTTCGAGGCGCTGGCGAGCCGCAGCTACGTCCTTTCGAGCGCCGAAAACTTCGTCTTGTATGTCTTGTTCGAGGCGATCTCAGGGGCGCGCGGCGCCGGGGCCGGTGGCCGCACGCCGCTCAACCTGGGCGTGGTCCTCGATCGTTCGGGCTCGATGTACGACGAGCGGCGGCTCGAGTTCGTAGTCGAGGCCGTCAAGTTCCTGGTCGATAACCTCGCGCCGGACGACAAGGTGACGATCGTTGCGTTCGCCGACAAGGCGCAGGTGATCGCTTCGCCGGACAGCATCCACGACAAGGCGGCGGTCAAGCGCGCGATCGACGAGATCGATCTGCTCGAGATCGGCGGCGGCACTCAAATGGCGCTCGGGATGCGCGCCGCGATCGATGAGGTCAAGAAGAACCTCGCTCCCGATCGGCTCAATCGCGTGCTGGTCCTCACCGACGGTCAGACTTACGAAGAGATCGCCTGCGTCGATCTGGTCAATCAGAACCGCGGCCAGATGTCGTTCTCCGCGATGGGCGTGGGCGTGGAGTTCAACGAAAAGCTCCTGATGCGGATCGCGCAGGACTCCAACGGCAAGTACCATTTTATCGGCGATGCGGCCGAGATTCCCGGCATCTTCGACGACGAGTTGCAGGGACTGCGCGCGATCACGGCGCGCAACGGACGGATCGAAGTGACGCTCGCGCAGGGCGTTCAGATCCGCGAGGCCTTTCGCGCCAGCCCGGATATCTATGCGCTTGGCACGCCGCTGCTGACCGACGATCGCAAGGTCGCGTATTCGGTCGGCGACCTCGAAGCCAATCTTCCCGCCTCGGTGCTGCTGACGCTGGTGCTGCCGCCGCGCAAGCCGGGCCTGGTCAGGATCGGCCAGAGCGCCTTCCATTACGAAGAGCCGGGCGCTGGCGAGAAATCGATCGAAGCCGAGGTAACGGTCGAGTACACGCTCGATCGGGCGCTGGCGAGCAAGGCCAACGGCCGCGTGATGAATCTGGTCGATCAGGTTTCGATCGCCAAGCTGCAGGCCAAGGCCGAAGAGGAGCTCAAGCTCGGCAACGTCGATCGGGCGACGCGGCTGCTCGGCAACGCGATTCAGGGTACGCAGCGGCTCGGCAACGCGAAAGCGACCCAGGCGTTGTCGGGACTGATGGACGAGATAAAGAAGACCCAGACGCTACAGGGCAAAGCGGCCAAGACCACACTCTTGCAAGCGCAGGCCGTGGTGCGAAAGACCCAGATGCTGGACCCGGCGGCGCTGGATGCGCTCAGAGACGAAAAGTCGGAGTAGCTTTACTATCTGCCGAAGACGGAGCCGGTCGATGAACCGGCTGGTTGGGGGCTGAAGACGATGATCAAGTGCGGCGAATGCGGTTACGAAAACATGGACGGTCTGGACTATTGCGACGGATGCGGCGCCAAGATAGCGGCGGCGGCGTCCGCCGGCGACGGCGGGACAGCGCCGGCCGCTGAAGCGCCGGCCGCTGAACCGCCGGCGGAACCGGTTGCGGCCTCCGAAGCGCCCACCGGCGAGATAAAGCCTCCTGAGCCTGCGCCGGCGGCCGAAGCCGCCGCGCCCGCTCCCGAGCCCGCCGCGGCTGCGCCGCCGCCTTCCGGTTCGGCCGCGTCAGTGCCCCGGTTCAAGGCCAAATTCGAGGTCGTGCGGGGCGGCCGCAAAGGTCACGAATTTCCGATCGAAGATGGAAATAGCTACATCGGCCGATGGGATCCGGAGACCGGCTCGTTCCCCGAGGTAGATCTCGAACAGGACGATCCCGAGGCCAAAATTTCGCGCAAGCATGCCCTGGTTCGAATCGAGAACGGCAAAATCACGGTCGAGGACATTGGCAGTCTCAACGGAACCTACGTCAACCGCCAGCCGCGCCTGCAGCCCGGAACGCCGGTCGAGATCAAATCGGGCGACGAGATAATTATCGGCAAGACTTTCCTCAAGCTGGTGGTCGAACCGATTTCGTAGCGCGCCGGCTTCAACGACCGGACGGGGCCGCCGCCTCTTCGATGAGCCCGGCCAAATTTTAAACCGCGATGAAACCGGGCGAGCCCGTACCCGCCGGCCATTTGCTCGACGGCCGTTACCGCGTCAGCAAGGTAATCGGCCAGGGCGGGATGGGGCGTGTGTATCTCGCCAATGACAGCCGGCTCGCTAACCGTCCGGTCGCCGTCAAGGAGATGATCATCGACCTCGGGGGCGAGCAGGAGAAAAAAGCGATCGAGGACTTCCAGCGCGAGGCCAGCGTGCTGGCGGCGCTTTCTCATCGGGGCATCCCCAATCTGTTCGACAATTTTATCGAGAACGGCCGCCATTACATGGTGATGGAGTTCGTCGCGGGCGGCGATCTCCAGGCGATGCTCGACAAGCTCGGCCCGCGCGCCCGTATCGCGGAGCCCAGGGTGCTCCGATGGGCGCGCCAGATTCTCGACGTGCTGGTGTTCCTGCACGCGCAGAAACCGCCGATCATCTATCGCGACTTCAAGCCCGGCAACATCATGATCGACCACCGCGGGCGCGCGATGCTGATCGATTTCGGGATTGCGCGGTTCCTGCCACCCGGCGGGCGCGGCACGCAGATCGGGTCGATCGGCTACGCGCCGCCCGAGCAATATATGGGCAAGGCCGAGCCGCGCTCGGACCTCTATTCGCTGGCGGCGACGATGCATCATCTGCTGACCGGGCGCGACCCGCAGTTGGAGCCGCCTTTCAGCTTTCCTCCCGTACGCCAGCTCGCGCCCGAGATCTCGCTTGACACCGAGCGGATCGTGATGAGAGCGCTGGACAAGGACGCCGTCAGGCGCCCGGCGTCCGCGCAGCAGATGCTCGATCTGCTGCCGGTCCCGCCCCCGGCGGAAGAGGACGAGCCCGCGATCGCCGGAACTCCAGGGCGAGCCGCGCCGTCGATTGCCGTGATGCCGACGATCGTGTTGTCAGAGCCGGTGCCGGTCGCGCCGCCGCCGCCACGCGTCTCGCCCTCGATGCCTTCGCGTCCGATGTCGCCGTCGCCATCTTCGATGCCGACCATCGTCCTGACTAATCCGGTGCCGGCGGCTCCCGTCCCGGCTCCTGCACAGGTCGGTCCTGCACCGGTGGCGGCTGCGCAGGAGATGATCGCCGGATTGAAAAGGCTGGCCCGGCTCGCCACCCCGCGTATCCTCAAGACGCCGTCGGTGCGAGTCGCGTCTTCCTCATCAGCGGCGCGAGTCTCACCGACGGCCAAGACCCAAGAACTCAAGGGCAGCGCTGCGAAGCCGCCAAGCGCGCACTCCCGGAGCGCGGCGGATTCCGGCTCCGGGGCGCGCGTTCCGAAACGAGGAGCGGCGGCGCCTCAGCCGGCTGCGCCAGTGAAGCGGTCCAGTGCATCGACGCCGCGATCTCTCCGGCTGCCGCCCGGCCGGGCCAACGTAGGTGTGGCCAGCGCGGGCCTGGCTAATGGCGGTGCGGCGCTCGGCGGTCCCCGGCTGGTCTGCAAGGCAGAGCAGGCCGAGTTTGCGCTCGCCGCCGAGAGAATCGTGATCGGACGCGTGGCGGCTTCGACCGACGGCGCCGATATCGACCTTGACCTGTCGTCGCTCAAGCACGGCGGCGAGCGAATCTCACGGCGGCATGCGGAGATAATCAGGCTCGGCAAAGACTATTTCATCAGGGACCTCGGAAGCCTCAACGGCACTTATATCGCGGGGCGTGGAAAGCTCGGGCGCGATCAACTGTACAAATTGAGCGATCGCGATGAAGTGCTGCTGGGCGGCGCCAGGCTGGAGTTTCGCAAGGCGTGAATGGTGACGATCCGGTCTTGCTTGCTTATGGCAGAATGTCGATAGGGCAAACTGCAATGGGACAAAATTGAATGATCACTTGTCCTGAATGTGGCTTCGCGGCCAACGACGGCGCGAAATTTTGCGATCGATGCGGACAGGGACTGAGCCGCGCCGCGGCGGCGCCGCCGTCGATACGGCCGCTCAAGCCCGGTACCACCCTCAAGGGCGGCTTGCATATCGTCGAGTTGCTCGGCGCAAGCTCGATTGAGAATCGATATCGTGCAACCCGTAGCCTCGGGGGCGGGAACGAATCGCTCCAGCTTCGCGAGCGTAAGGGGCCGGCTGAAGCGGAGGCGAGCGAGGAGGGGCTTGCGCCGGGGAGCCCGAGCGGAGCTGACAGCGCGGCTTCGAGCGTGGAGAACGATCCGCAGCAAGACCCGAGCGGCCCGCGCGCCAAGACCCGGAGCTCAAGCCGCCCCAAGGCGCAAAGTTTCCCGCTCAGATCGCCGACCAACTCGCGCCGGACGCTGGCGATTCGGCGGTACATTCTCAAGCACATGCTGAGTTACATGCTACCGAGAGTCCGTCTGACTCGCCGCAAGCCGAGGAAGCCTCGCGCGCGGAGCCGATCATGCTGACCGAGGTAGCAGCCGAAGGCGCCGCGGACGGCGTGGACGGATCGCAAGTCGCGCCCGAGCCGCCTGCTATCGCCGATCTCGCCGGTGACTCCACCACCGCCTCGCCGCAGCCCTCATCCGAGCTTTCAGGCGACGATCTCGGCGAGGTCTTCGGACGAGTGCTCGGGCTCTCGCTTACGATCAAGCATCCGGCCTTCCAGTGCGCGCTGTCCGGATTCGCGCAAAATGGGCGGGTCTATCTGGTGTATCGCGACGAGAGCTTGCCGCCACTTGCGCAGCGGGCGGGCGGTATCCGAATGAGCGAGCCGGAGGCGATCGGGCTTGCGATACAGCTGTGCCAGGCAGTCTCGGCGCTCCATCGGCGAGGGCTGCGGGTCAACGACATCTGCCCACAATCGGTGGTGGTCGCGCGCGACGGCCGGGCGAAACTCACCGGACTCGATTACGTAACCAACGACACCGAACTCCAGTCCGATCCGATTCTCAACGACGGTTACACGGCGCCCGAGATCTACAAAGGCAGGCGAGCCGACAAGCGCGCGGATGTCTTCTCGGTCGGTGCGCTGCTATATACCTGCCTGACGGGCGAGCGAATCGAAGCCGAAAGCTGGCGCGAAGAGGCGGGCACGCTGAATTTCTACCCGCTGCACGTCGTATCGCCCGGCCTCGAACAGGTGACGCGCCGCGCGCTCGCCTTCAATCCCGACGAGCGATGGCCCACGGTCGAGGCGCTGAAGACCGAGCTGCATCAAGCTCAACGGCACGATCAGGATTCGCGCCGCAGCGCTGACCGACGTGGGCCGGGTGCGCGAATTGAACGAAGACGCGGTGATGGCGGTGCAATACTCGCGGCAATTCCCAGATCGAGCCGGCTGCAGAGCTTCCTCTACGTAATCGCCGACGGGATGGGCGGCGCCGAGGCGGGCGAAGTCGCAAGTGCAATTGCCGTAAAGACGATCCGGGACTATGTTGAAGGAAGGCTTTCAGCCGGGGAAGCGGCGAATTTAGCGAACTTGGCGGGCTCCTGCAAGGAAGCTCTCGAAGAAGCCAATCGCAGGATTCTCGATTACCAGGCGGCGAACCCGGAGTCGCGCGGGATGGGATCGACCGGGGTCAGCGCATTGATTTTGCCGCCCGAGGCGGCCGTGGCATGGGTCGGCGACAGCCGCGCCTACCTGAGCGAAGGTTCGGACTATCCGCCAACTCACCAAGGATCATTCGCTGGTGCAGCGTCTGATCGAGATCGGACAGATCGACCCCCGAGCAGGCGCGCCAGTCACGAGCACAAAAACGTGATCACGCGATCGCTCGGCGCGCGCCAGAGCGGACCGGCGGGGGCCGAGGCGACCGCGCTTCGGCTCAAGCGCGGCGACCGGATGGTGCTGTGCAGTGACGGCTTGACGGCCCACGTCGAGGACCATCAGATCGCCGAGATCTTGCGGCGTCACAGCGATCCCGACGCGGTGGCGCGCGAGTTGATAGTGGCCGCCAACGCGGGCGGTGGAACCGACAACATCTCGGCAGTGGTTATCTTCGCAGAGTAGCCGCCAAAGCAGCTTCAAGCAGCTTCAATGTCCAGCCAGCCGCCCAACAAGCCCGACGGCCCCGTAGCGGCTCCGCTGACCGGCGGCACGGTCCTCCAGAATCGTTACCTGGTCGAGCGTCTGATCGGCGGCGGCGGGATGGGGATGGTCTATCTGGCGCGCGACCAGCGCCTGTCGAACCGGCCCTGCGCGATCAAGGAGATGGTCGATCACTTCATCGACCCCAAGCAGCGTCTCGAAGCCAACGAATATTTCGCCCGCGAGGCCGACACCCTCGCCCAACTGAAGCATCCCGCGATTCCCGCCATCACCGACCGCTTCGACGATCAGAACCGCCATTACCTGGTGATGGAGTATGTCGAGGGGCGCAACCTCGAGGAGGAAATCGCGGTCAACGGCGGGCCGCTCGCCGAGGGGTTGGTGATCGACATCGGGCGTCAGTTGTGCGACGTGCTCGCCTACCTGCACGGCTTCACGCCGCCGATGGTCTACCGCGACATGAAGCCCTCCAACGTGATGCTGACGCCCAAGGGGCGAGTCGTGCTGATCGATTTCGGTATCGCGCGGCTGTTCCGCGCCGCGCGCAAGGGCACCATGATCGGCACGCTCGGCTTCGCGCCGCCCGAGCAATACCAGGGGCTGGCCGATCCGCGCAGCGATATCTACTCGCTGGCCGCGACGCTGCACTACGTATTGACCGGACGCGATCCCGAGAAGTTCCCGCCCTTCAGCTTCCCGCCGGTGCGCGAGCTGCGTCCCGAGGTTTCCGGCAACCTGGCGGACTCGATCGATATGGCGCTCGCCTACCAACTCGAGGGTCGTCCGCAATCGGTCCACGAGTTCAGCGACATGATGCTCTACGGGCGCGGCGTGGCCGCTACGGCCCGCGTGAGTTCCAGGAGCGGCACCGCCGGACTCGCGCCTCCGCCGATCGCGGCGGAGGACATCGTTCCGGTCCATCCGCGGCCGAAGAACACTTTGGCCCGCGCCGCAAAGATGGCCGTCCTCTTGCTCCTGCTGGGCTCGGTGGCGTTCAGCGCCACCTACATCTACTCGAACCCAGCCCTGCAGATGCAGCTCGGGATCAAGCCGTTGATCGACAAGTTGCCATGGCGTCACGAGGAATTGCTGGCCACGGGCCGCGAGCATCCGCTCGATTTCGACCGCATGACGCTCCAGCTTTCCACGCGCGAAGGATCGCCGCTGTCGCCGCCCAAGGCCGCATTCACCGACGCGGAGCTTTCCAACGCGCGCTACCTGAAATGGAACGCGACCTTCTCGAACCGTCTGTCGGGGCTCGAGGGACGTTCGGACAAGGTCGAAGCGCGCTTCTTCGATCCCAACGGCCTGCAAGTCGCTTCCACCGACGCCGAGCGCTTCGTCGGACCGACCGAAAAGATGGTGGACTTCAGCGGTGTCGCCCTGGTGCCCGATCTCTCCGACCGGCCGCGCGGCGATTACAAGGTGAGTCTCACGCTCGCCGATCAGACCCTGGCCGAGCAGCGCTTCTCGATCACCGAAGATCTGGCGAGCAAGGCCAGGGCGGCCGAAGCCAAGGCGGCAGCCGAAGAGGCGGTGCGCGAGACTGAGCGGAAAAGCGCGGCGGCGGAACGGCGGCTGGCGATGATCGAGGAGCGCAAGCAGAAGCCGCTGCAACTGGTCGATATCCATTTCGTCAACAGCACCAAGACCGGCACGCCCATCTCCAGTCCGGCCGAAACCTTCGACGCCGCGAAGGTGTTGTTCGTCGACTGGGAGGTCAGCTTCCAGAACCGGCTCTACAATCTGGACAGCAACCAGTACCGGGTTGACGCGGCCTACGTCGCGCCGGACGGACGCACGCTGGGCAGCGTTTACGACACCCGGATGGTTCCACAATCCTTGCGGCAAGTCACCTTCAGCGGGCGCGTCGGCAACTCCGGCGGCGGCGCGTTTGTTCCCGGCACCTACACTGTCACCTTTTATCTAAACGGCCAGTATCTGGCCGACCGAAAGTTCCGCGTGGCCGGGCCCGGTGCGATAGGCGGCGAGCACGGCCAGTGTGGTCTCGCCGGGCGCGGCAGCGATCAGCCTCGACTCGCCCACGCTGGCGACCGGCAATATCAGCGGGCTCGCCGGCCAGAGCAGCATCCCGATCGAGCTCAGGCTCAGACCCCAGCCCAATGGCTTTCTGCACGGCGAGCTGGTGATTCACGAAACCGGCTACGGACTCACGCCTATCGAGGGCTACGTCCGCGGCACCCATCTGTCGTTCCAGGTTCCGTATCGGGGCGAGACGCTCTACTTCGAGGGCGAGCAGAACACTGGCGGCTTGCAGGGAACGTTCGAGGGCACTCCGTCAGGCGAGCACGGCACCTGGACGGCCCGTCCGTCGTGAGAGGCCGCGGGTGGCGGGCCGGATTGGGTAACAGCACGCGACTTCTTGACAACAGGAGCGGATGCCGCGGGCGGTGCTTTCGCTTTTTATTCGTGTGTGGTAATGAAGTACGAGTCAGTGGTCGGATGGAATGACGAACCCGCATAGAATCTACGAGATACGTTGCCCGGTGCACGGGTTCATCGCGTTCAACGACTGGGAGCGGCAAATAATTTCGCACCCCGCGTTTCAGCGTCTCCGGCGCATACGCCAACTTGCATGGACGGACGAGGTTTATCCCGGAGCGATGCACACGCGTTTCGAACACTCGCTTGGCACCATGCACACCGCAAGCCTCCTCTACGACTCGATCGTGCGAAAATCGAGCGACGTGTTGGCTGTCGAACTCGGGTATGACGAAGCGGGGTTTAAGCGGAACAGACAACTGGTGCGGCTAGCTGCACTACTGCATGACGTTGGCCACTCACCTTTTTCCCACGCTTCCGAAGAACTGTTTCCTAGGACAGGCGATGGTGAGGAAAAGTACTCTCATGAACAATACTCGGCTGCAATTGTGCGTGGCCCTCTTCGCGAGGCGATCGAAGACCATAAGCTGAACCAAGGCAACTATGGCTTCAATGCTGATGATATCGCATTTCTGCTGGAGGGCAGCGCGAAGGCCAAGCAAGGAATCTTTTGGCGGGACTTAGTCAGTGGTCAAATGGATGCCGATCGCGCAGACTACCTACTGCGAGACTCGCATCATACGGGCGTAAACTATGGAAGATTCGACCTTCACCGCCTCATCTCGACCGTGATCGCCATCCCTGGCGCAGAAGGTGAGCCACCCAAACTTGGTATCGAGAAGGGCGGTTTGCACGCCGCCGAGGGACTGGTTCTAGCGCGATATTTTATGTTCACTCAAGTATATTTCCACAAGACCAGGGTGGCATACGACTTTCACTTGTTGCAGACCTTGAAAGAGCTTCTTCCAAATGGGACCTTTCCGTCGCCCGTTGATTCCGACCTGGACGAGTTCATGAGATGGGATGATTGGCGCGTTCTCGGGTTAATCGGGCAGGGACAAGGCGGCGAGCATGGCGCCCGGCTCTTTTCTAGGAATCACTTCCGAATGGTTCATCAGACCTCCGAGGTCCAGACGGCCGAAGATAGGGGGCGGATCGTCAAAGTGCGCGAGGCTCTTGGCGCCCTACTCGCCGCCGAGATGCCGGCTGGAAAGAGCTGGTACAAGATCGGCGACACTGACATCGCCGTCTTGAGCGACGTTGGAGACAAGCGCGTTGCACCTTTGAGCCTCTATTCGAGCGTGGTTAGGAACCTGGACAAGAGCGATCAGATCTTGCTCTATTGCCGTCCAGAAGATGTTGATATTGCGAGGCAGAAGATCTCAGCGGCGGGGGTATACTGAAATGGACTGGCACGCCCTGATAGACGCTAGGCTGGGTGTAATTACCACCTTGGCTGCTAAATCGCCAAGTGGCTATATTGGAAGAACTGCGTTGATGAAGTTTTGCTACTTCCTTCAGACTCTGAGGGGAGTGCCGCTCGAATATAATTTCACCCTTTACTCGTACGGCCCATTCGACTCGGAGGTGCTTTCGGATCTCAACTCCGCGGAGGCCATGGGAGCTGTCGAGTCTCAGCTTGTATTTCACTTCGGGGGTTATGGCTATGAAATCAAGGAGGGAAAGGTTGGACGAGCATCCCGGGAACTAAGCTCAGGCTTCCTCTCCAAATACGAAGATAGCATAGAATGGGTTCTGAAGGAATTCGGTCAGTTAGGCGCAGCCCATTTGGAGCTGTTAAGCACGATTGTTTACGTGGATCGCGAGGCGGTTCGCAGACACGAGAGCCTAGCACTGTCAGAACTCGTGCAGCGAGTTCACGAACGTTAAACCGCGGTTCGAGGACAGCGAGATACGAAATAGCATCGAACGTTTGTGCAAAGACAAGTTGCTCGCATCCACGAAATACTGATTGCGAACGGCGCAGACCTGCATCCAGCGAGCGATCTAGAGCGCGCCACGAGGAATCGGATCGTCGCCTCTCACCGCACGACCGCGTCGGCTCATCGCAGCGGGAGCGGTCCGATGCTACCTGCCTTGTCGATCGCCCGCACCGCGTAGAAACCCAGTCCCGCGATCGGCGTCAGCAGAATCGATTCCTTCGAGCCGGCAGATTGCGGCTTGGCGCTCACCGCGATCGCGGTCGCCGACGCGACGTTGGCCTTTTGTGGCGCAGTTCCGCGTGCGCGGGACAGATTCAATCGCATCGGCGGCAGGCTAGCTTCGGCGCACCAGTGGGATCACTTCGCGGGCGAAGCGCTCGAGCATCGCGTCGCGATCCTCGTACGGGCCGACCATATCGATCAGGAACTCACGCGCCCCGGATTTGCGGAAGTCGGCGATTTTGGCCGCGACCTCGGCGGGCGTGCCGAGCGCGGCGTAGCGCCGCGCAGGCTCGCGGAAGTCCATCGCGTAGCGGCGGCTTAGATGCTCGGCGCAAACGTTGAGCGCCGCCTCGAAGCTCGATCCGATCGTGCAGAACATGAACACGGCGGTGTCGAAGCGCTCGATCTTGCGGCCGGCGCGGGCCGCCTCGGCGCCGATAAAGTCGAGCCCGTCGGCGAAGCGTTTGGGCGTGATGACATAGGGAACCCATCCGTCGCCAAGCCGCGCCGCGCGCTTGAGCGCCGCCTCGGCGCGTCCCCCGATCCAGATCGGCGGGCCACCCGGCGTGAGGGGCTTGGGCAGCATGCTGATTTCGCCGAAGCTGAAATATTTCCCGCGATGGGCCACGCGCGGCTCGGTCCATAGCCGCCGAATAATCTCGATAGCTTCGTTGGCGCGCCCGCCGCGCTGTTTGAGCGGAATTCCGCAGGCCTCGTATTCGGGCGGAAATTCGCCGCCCACGCCGACGCCGAAGATGAAGCGGCCGGCACCGAGCAGCCGATCGATCGTCGCGACCATCTTGGCGACCACCGTGGGATGGCGAAGCGGCAGCAGGTACACGCTGGTGCCGAAGGTCAGCGTGGGCTCGATCGCGCCCCAGAATGCGATCTCGCTGAGCGGATCGACGATCGGGCCGGTGAAGGCGATATGGTCGCCGGTGAAGACCGAGTCGTAGCCCATCCGCGCGACTGCATCCACCACACGCCGTGCCTGTTCCCCGTCGAGAGCGGCCGAGATAACGCCGAAGCGGATCTGGTTTGCGAGTGGTAACGCGTTACTCATGCTAAGTCCTTTCGCCGTGTCCCCTGCTTGACGGATACGGCACAAGGCATAGCGCGTCAGAGTGGAATGTCAAAGCGAATCGGGATCGTTCCCCCTTCCCGCATCGGGAAGGGGGTCAGGGGGTTAGGTCTGCGGAAAGCGCCGCAATAGTAGCGGGAGATTTACCTCACCCGGCGCGCCATCTGCGCGCCGACCTCTCCCCGCGCCGGTGGCGACTGGTCAGGGAGAGGCGTAAGAAACGCGGGTGAAGTTCGGAGCCTACTTCTTCGCCGCCACGCGGCGGCGTCCGCCGCCGGAGCGCGCGGACCGCGCGTGCGCCTCGGCGCCGAATCTCGGACGGCTGCTCGGCTTTCTCGGCTTTCTCGGCTTCGGGTGCGGCTACGCCACGCTTCTTGAGCGAGGCTTTCAGCGCCGCCATCAGGTCGATTACCTGGCCGCGGCGCGGCTCAACCGGCGCGCCGCTGACCTGCTGGCCCGCGACCTTCTGTTGCGCCGCTTCTACCACCCGGTCGCGATAGCTGTCGCGATACCCGGAAGGATCGAACTTGTCGTGGGTAAGCTCGTCGATCAGGCGCTTGGCGAGCGCAAGCTCAGGCTCCTTGACCGACTCGTTGGCGGCGCGATCGACTTCCTCGACCGGCTTGACCTCGTCGGCATAGTAGACCGTGTGAAGCATCAGGCCCTTGGCGTAGGGGCGAATCAGGATGAGATGCTGCTTGCCGCGCAGGGTGAATTTCCCGAGTGCGACGCGCTTGCTCGACGTCATCGCTTCGCAGAGCAGCCGGTAGGCTTTGCCCGCTCCCGGCTCAGCGCCGAGGTAATACGCGTCCTCGAAGTAGATCGGATCGACCGCCGACAACGGCACAAACTCGATGATCTCGATCGCGTGGTCGTCGCGTGCCTCGAGGTTCTTGAGCTCCTCGTCGGTGAAGGTCACGTAACGCCCCTTCTCGATCTCGTAGCCGCGCACCAACTCGCTGCGATCGATTATCGCGTCGTCAACCGGACAGTAGATTTTCTGCTGGATCCGGCTTAGGTCCTTGGCATGCAGCAGGTTGAAGCTCACCGACCTGGTAGAGGTCGCACTGAACAACCTGACCGGGATGGAAACCAGACCGAAGGAAATATTGCCACTGCCTGTAGGCCGTGCTGCCATGAACGAGAGCCTCCGGAGGCTAATCGTAGCCTACGGGCGATAGGCCAACACAATAGCCATGCCCGGCGTCTCCGCGATGGTTTTGATCTATGGCGCTGATTTTCCGGCGAAGTAAAGGCGAATGGCGAACGATGGCCCTGGAGAAGTATCGACAGAAGCGATCCCCGGAGCGCACGCCCGAGCCCTTCGGCAAAGGGCGCGATAGCATCCCACAGGCCGGCGGGCTCGATGTTCGTGATCCAGAAGCACGCCGCCCGCCGGCTCCATTATGACTTCCGCCTCGAGATGGAAGGTGTGTTGCGATCGTGGGCGATACCGAAGGGTCCCTCGATTCGCCCGGCCGACAAGCGGCTGGCCGTGATGGTCGAGGACCATCCGATCGAATACGGCGACTTTGAGGGGACGATTCCGGCCGGAAATTACGGAGCCGGCACCGTGATCGTCTGGGACCGCGGCGACTACCGGCCGATCGATCCGGAAGGCGACCCCGCCGACGCCGTGCCGGGCCGGCAAGCTCGATCTGGAGCTGCACGGCTTCAAACTGCGGGGCGCGTACACGCTGGTGCGCACGCGCGGGATGGCGAACCGGAGGCAATCGGAGGCCAGGGAACAGTGGCTGCTGATCAAGAAGCGCGACGACTACGCTTCCGACGAAGATATCCTGGCCAGCCATCCGCGCTCGGTGCTCTCCGGCCTGACGATTGAGGAGATGCGCGACGGCCGCGAGGCTGGTGCCGCGATCGCACGCGAGCTTGCCCAACTAAAGGCGCCCGCGCTTGCGGGTGCGCTGACCGCCAAGTCGTTTCCCCCGATGCTCGCGAAGCTCATCGAAAATCCGTTCGACAGCGAGGGATGGATCTTCGAGCTCAAGTACGACGGGGTGCGGGCGCTCGCGATTCGCGACGGTGAGCACGCGCGGATTTTCGGCCGCAGCGGTATCGAGATCACGGCGCAATACCCCGAAGTCGCGCTCGCGCTCGACAAGCTGCCCTTCAACCGTCTGGTGCTCGACGGCGAGATCGTGGCTTTCGGCGATGACGGTCGCCAGAGCTTTCAGCTCCTCCAGCGGCGCATCGGGGCGCACGAACGCGGCGATATCGAGCGGTTGAGCCTTTCGATCCCGGTCTGCTACCAGGTTTTCGATTTGCTCGCCTTCGCGGATTTCGATCTGCGTCCGCTCTCGCTCGAAAAGCGCAAGGCGTTTCTGGCGCGAGTCGTGAAAGGCGAGGGGCCGCTCCGCTATTGCGACCATTACGCCGCTCATGGCCGGGATCTTTTTCAGGCCGTGGCCCAGGCCGGGACTGGAAGGGATCGTCGCCAAGCGCCGCGACTCGAGCTATCGGGGAACGCGCGGCGGTGATTGGCTGAAGATAAAGTGCCCGCAACTCGGACGCTTCGTGATCGGCGGATGGACCGAGCCGGCAGGCGCAAGATCGCATTTCGGGGCGCTGCTGCTCGGCGCGTTCGAGCCCGACGGCGGTCTGCGCTTTGTCTCGCGAGTCGGCACCGGCTTCGACCAGCAGAAACTTCGCCAGATTCACGGACTGCTCGAGCGCCGTAAGCGCGACCGCTCGCCGTTTCGCCGCCCGACGGCAGCGGAGCCGCGCATCCCGGCAGGCACGCATTTCTGCGAACCCGATTTGGTATGCGAAGTACAGTTCGGTGAATGGACCGACGACGGCGGGCTGCGTCATCCGAGCTTCCGCAAGCTGGTCGAAGGAGCCAACCCGCGCGAATGCGTCTATTCCGGTCCGCGCCGCGAAAGTCGGCCCAGGAAGCGCCGGCTCAGGACCCAAGGCCGATTCAGGAGACGATAGCGTGAGCAAGCCCGAGCACGGCTTCACGATCACCAACCCCGGCAAGGTCTTCTGGCCGGCCGAGGGCTACACCAAGGCCGACTTGATCCATTACTACGAGGCGATCGCGCCCTGGATGCTGCCGTATCTGAAAGACCGGCCGGTCGTTCTGACCCGCTATCCCGACGGTATCGAGGGCAAGAGTTTTTTCCAGAAAGACGCGCCGTCGTTCGCCCCCCAATGGATCCGGACCGAGGCGATATACTCGCCGGATACCGCCCGCGACATCGGCTACTTCGTGCTGGAGAGCGCCGAATCAATCGGCTACATGGCCAACCTCGGCGCGATTCCGATTCACATCTGGTCGTCGCACCTTCCGCATCTCGAACTGCCCGACTGGCTGCTGTTCGATATCGACCCCAAAGGCTCGACGACGCGAGCTGCGGTGATTGTCGCCAGGGAAGTCGGCGCGGCCATGCGCGGCGTGGGCTTGCGCCCCTATCTTAAGACCTCGGGCCAGCGCGGACTTCACGTCGTGGTGGGACTCGAGGCCAGATACACCTACGAGCAGGCGCGGATGTTCTCCGAGATGGTTTCACGGCTGGTCGTCAGCCGTATCCCGGAAAACGCGACGATAGTCCGCGACCCCGCCTCGCGCGGCGGCCGGGTTTACATCGACTACCTTCAGCCTCGGCCAGGGCAAGACGATCGCGGCCCCATTTGCGGTGCGTCCGGCGCCGGGCGCGCCGGTGTCGGCGCCGCTCAAATGGAACGAACTGCGCGAGGATCTCGACCCGGTCGCGTTCAATATCAGGACGATGCCGAAACGGATGGCCCGGCTCAGACGCGACCCGTTTATCGGCGCGCTCGAGGACCGGCAGGCAATTGAGCCGGCTATCCCCCGGCTCGAGCGCGAGCTTCGCGAGGCGGGTCTGAGCCGCTGAGCGGCCCGGAAAGACTTGTCGCCCGGGAAGCTTTTCGCTTGTCAAGCTCGTCGCCTACAACTAGGCTCAACTTGGGCTCAGTTGGGCTCATCGCAGGCGTCATGCCGCAAGAGGTTGCTCATGGTAAGTGACGACGACATCAATCGCGCCCTTGTCGAGGAAAGTCCCGGGCCCTCGGACCTCGAAGCGGCGATGGGGCACGACACGCTCTCAAACGTGTTGAGCCATCCGCCGCTGATTCTCGACGCTCAAACCAAACTCTCCGAGGCGCTGCGCCAGATGCGGGAGCATCGCCGCGGCTGCGCGCTGCTCGTTACCGGCGGCAAGCTGGTGGGAATTTTCACTGAGCGCGACGTCCTGCTGAAAGTCGCGGGCCATCAGATCGATCTCGAGCGCACGCCGGCCAGCGCTTACATGACGCCGGACCCGGTTACGCTGCCCGCCGGCGAAGTGGTGGCCTTCGCGCTCAACAAGATGGTCGTGGAAGGCTTCCGGCACATTCCGCTGGTGGACGAAGCGCAGCACCCGGTGGGAGTGGTCTCGATGCGCGAGATAATCGAGTACCTCTCCGATTACTATCGGCGCGACATACTCAACATCCCGTTCGATCCGAGCCTGCGCAGCCGAAGCCGCGACGGAGCGTGATCGCGCCGTCGCGCGGCGAACGCGCGGAATCGGCGCGCGGCGAAGCCGCGCAGTCGATCGCAATCGGAACGGCCGGGATACGCCGGGAGCGCGCGTGACCGCGCTGCTCCCGTTACTTGCGCATCACGTTGGCCGCCAGCAAGCCTTTCGGCCCCTCCGTAACTTCAAACTCGACTGTGTCGCCCTGCTCCAGCGAGCGGAACCCCTCGCCGCCGATCGCTGAATAGTGAACGAAGACTTCCTTTCCGTCCTGCAGGGTGATGAAACCGTAGCCCTTCTTGGGACTGAACCACTTGACCACGCCATTGGACATCTCCGGACCCTCCTGGAAAGACGCTTCACTCCCCGGCGCGCGGTCTTGCACTCCCAGATTTCTTTTGAAGGCAAGCCCCCAGCGCAACGGCGGGCATATAGCACACCCCGGGGCTGTTCGCCAAAAGGATCCCAAAGCATCCTTTCGGCGGATTGGACGATTTGGAGTCTGCCGAGCCCGCGGCGCTATCGCGAGCGCCAGAGGATCGGGCGGGCGTGGATATGGCAGTGATCCGGAATCTGACGCATCACACCATCTATGACGAAGCCATCGGCACCGTACTTGGCCTGCGCCACTACCGTCAGCACTCCAATCATGAACGAGCGTTCCGCCTCGGTGGGGGCGGCGCGATGCTCCCCGAGGACGGCCATCGGAGTGTCGCACGAGTCGCAGTCGAGAATCGCGAAAGCAAACGGATTGAGAAAGTTGCAGTACCTGAGCGTGTAATCGCGCAGTTCGCAGAGTTCGCACTTCGCCATCGTGCTAACGCTATACCGGCTCGCGCGATGGGTCGCAACGATAGTCTCGCGCGCGCTGGCATCACAGGCACCCTCACCGCACGCACGTTCCGCACGTGCCGCCTCTCCCGCAACCAAGCGGGCGAGGCGTTTCCGGCCCTCTGCCGCTTAGTTGCGGGAGAGGACGCCGAGGCGCGCGCCGGGGGCGATGCTGAGGCGGGTGAGGGTGGCTGCGCTCGTCACTTCCTCGGGAACGAATCCCGTTACTTTGCGGCTGGTGAAGCGACGGCGGCCGGCGCTTCAGCCGCGGCAGGCGAGGCCATGGCGGCAGGCGCGGCGGCGGCTGCCTTCTTCGCCGCTTTTTTCGCCTTGGCCTTGCAATAGCGGACGTGGCCGATGGTGGCGCCCAAGTCCTTGGCGACCTCGGCGGCCTTCTTGCCGCTGTCCAACTCCTGCATGATCTGATCGCAGGGGACCTTGCTCGCGGCGAAGGCCGGAGCTGCAAGCTGGATTCCGAGAAACGCCACGAGCGCGGAACTCGCTATCGCGATCGGAAGCTTCTTCATCACCGTTGGATTCCCTCCCAGAGCGAATGTTTAGATCAGCCCCGCGCGCAAGTATCTCAAAATTTGGCGGTCGCGAAAAGTCCTGCTCGAAACCGCGGATCAGGGGGCGGCGCGATCCAGGCCCGTGACGCGATCGAGGAACGAGCGGACCGCGGTGTTGAAGGCGTCGGGCTGATCGATATTCGCCGCGTGTCCGGCGCCTTCGATTATCACCTTTTCGGCGCTGGGAATTTTCGCCGCCATGTACTCGATTGAGGGAAGAAATTGCTTGTCGTTCTCTCCGGCCAGGACCAGCACCGGCACTCGAATCAGCGGCAGCGATTCTATCACCCGGCCGTCTTTTTGGGCGAGTATTCCGCGCGCGGCGTGCGCCAGACCTTGGGCGCTGTGATGAGGCGCCATCGTGGAGCCGGCGATGCTGGCAACCGCCTCGACTCCGCGCTGCTCGAGCGCGCGCGCCATCCGCTCGGTCATCGCGTTCCATTCGGCGCGCGCGGCATCTTTGCTGTAGCCGGGCCCGGTGTCGAACAGCATCAGTGCGATCACGCGCTCGGGGTGGGCGAGATTGAATGCCAGCGACATGAAGCCGCCCAGCGAAAGACCGCCGATTACGGCGCGGTGCGCGCCGCACGCGTCGAGGATCGCCGCCATGTCGGCAATCGTGGCATCGTGGGAATACAGGCCCGGATCGCCGGGCGAGTCCGAGCGATCGTGGCCGCGCATGTCCCATTCGATAAGATGATAGCTCTTGGAGAGCGGTTCCTGACTCTTCCACATCCGGGCGCTGGCGCTGTAGCCGTGAGTCAGCAGCACCGCGGGACCCGCGCCGCGCTCTTCGTAATAGATCCGCACTCCGTCGCGATCGAGATATGGCATACGGGACGATTCCTTGGCGTGACGCCGATTACGCCGGTGTGTCAGCGCGGCATTCGCCGCACAGCCCGTAGAGTTCCATTTTGTGGCGCGTGAGGATCGCGCCGATTTGGCGCGCGACGGCCTGCTGAAGCCGCTCGATACCCTGGTTCTCGAACTCGATTATCTTGCCGCATCGCTCGCAAATGAAATGGTCGTGATGGCGCTCGCTGACGGCCTCGTAGCGGGCCTGGCCCTCGTCGAAGTGGCGCTCGGAAACCAGCGCGCATTCCTTCAGCAGGCGCAGCGTGCGGTAGATGGTGGCGTAGCCGACGTGCGGGTTGATCTTCTTGACCTCAGCGTAGAGTTCCTCGGCGCTGATATGGCGGCCGATCCCGAAGAAGACCCGCGCGATAGCGTCGCGCTGCGCCGTGGATTTGAGCCCGCGCTCCCGAAGCCGGGCGTGGAACAGCGCCATCTGGCGCTCGGTGTCAACCTGGCTGGGCGGGGTTACGACCGTGCGGCGCGCGGCGATGTTTTCATGGGAGCGTGGCATCGCGGCTTCAGGCCGATTCGCCTTGCAGCATCCGGCGCGCGGCGGGCGAGAGGTACTGCGATTCGAGGTCGCGGGCGCGCAGGGCCTCGACCAGCACTTCGAGTTGCTCGCCCGGCGGCTGATTGGGATCGATTATCACCAGGTTCTTCTCGCGCAACCGGCAGGCGCCGCCGCGCGCGCGGTATCCGATCTCGCGGAGCAGCCGCTCGCGGCGCACCTCGAGTCCTGCTTTGGCCGCCGCCTGGGCCAACTCGTCAACCAGCCTGAGCAGCCTCGATTCGCTACGCTCACTCATGGTTCAAGCCCCCTTGTGACTCGCGGGCGGCCCGTGGTATCGCGGATCAGATGATCAAGAAGATCCTGATCGGCATCGATTCTTCCGATCACTCGCGCACCGCGCAAGCCTACGCCTTCTATCTCGCGCGCCGCCTGGGCGCCGCTCTTATTGGGCTTCATGTGGTCGATATCGTTTCTATCGAAGGTTCGTTTTTCCATGATATCTCAGGCTCGCTCGGACTTGAACCGTATCTCGACTTCTCCTCCAAGATGCGCGAGGTGCTGACGGCGCGCGGCAAGACCGTGCTCGAGGAGTTCTGCGCGGCGGCGCGCCGCGAGAATATCGCGGTCGAGACCCAGCTCGATATGGGCATAGTCGCCAACCAAGTCTGCGAGCGGGCCCGCAGCGCGGACCTCGTGATGATCGGCCATCGCGGGATCAACGAGCGGTTTTCGACCGGCCTGCTCGGCTCGACCGCCGAGAGCGTGGCGCGCAAATGCCCGCGCCCGGTCTTCATATCGCCGATGAAGTTTCAGGAGATAAGCCGCCCGGTGCTCGCCTACGACGGCAGCGAGCGCGCCTCCAAGGCGATGAAATCGGCGGCCGAATTCGCCTCCGACCTCGGCGTGCCGCTCACCGTGATTACGGTGGCCCGCGATCCCAAGCTCGGCGAGCGGACGCTCGAAGAGGCGCGCACCTACCTGGCGTCCTATCCGGGCGCGCGCGCCGAATTCAGGCTGATCTCCGGCCACGCTCACGAGGAGATAATCAGGTTCCTCAAGGACAACGGTTCCGATCTGCTGTTTATCGGAGCGTACGGGCACAGCCGGATAATCGAGATGGTGCTCGGCTCGAACACCGAGTACGTGCTGCGCAATGCGCCCTGTCCGGTGTTCCTGTCGCGCTAGCGCCGCCCCGCCTCATCCGATCATCCATTGCAGCTCCTTGACTCGTACCCATCTCTGGGGTTGAATGACTGTGCAGTCATGTGAGTGACTGGCCATTCAGAGACTCATGACGAAAGAAGAAATCGTCAAGGAATTCAGGGTGCGCGAGCTCCTTGAGGCCAGTCGGCGCGTGATTGGCAAGCATGGCTTCCAGGGCGCGACCATCGATCGCGTCGCCGAGGAGGCGCAGGTCGCCAAAGGCACCATTTACATCTACTTCAACAACAAGGACGAACTCCTCCACGCCGCTGTCATCGATGGCATCCGCACCATGCTCAATCAGCTCAGGCAGGTCGGAGAGGCCCCCTGCTCCCCGCTGGAGCGTCTCAAGGCCTTCGTGCGCGAGCAATTCCGCCTGCTTGATTCCAACCAGGATTTCTTCAAGGCGCTCTTGCTCGAGACCAGCCTGGTGACCGCACCATCTGGCGACCCTCACGCCGACGAGCTCCGGCGCGTATTCCTCAGCTATCTCGATTTCATCGCTACAGTCCTGCGCGCCGCTATCGAAGCCGGCGATCTGCGCGCCATCGACCCGCAGTTCTGCGCCTTCATGCTTGATGAGATGATCACCGGAAGTCTTCGACGCCGGATCTTCGACCTGACAAGCAATCCGATCGAGGAGGACGCCGAGGCTGTGCTGGAGCTTTTTCTGAAGGGGGTGCTGGCGTGACGTTTTACCGATCTCGGCTCGTGCTCGAGATCGCACCGCTGGCGATCGCGCTCCTCGGCTCCGCGGCCTGCCGCCAGACTGCGGCCGCGCGCGCCGACAATCATCCCGAACGCCTGATCGTGGCCGTGGCCAGCGCGGGCCTCCACCCGCTGGTTCGCACGGCCGAGGCGCAAGGCGCGCTGTTTCCGCGCGAGCGGACCGTCATCGCCGCCGAGGTCTCCGGCGCGGTGGTGGAGGTTCTGGCGGACTTCGGCGACCGGGTCGCCGCCGGCCAGGCGCTGCTCAAGATCAGCCCACGCGAATATCAACTGCGCGTCGATTCCGCGCGCGCCGCGCTCGCGCAGGCGAACGCGCGCCTTGGCAATGTCCGCGCCGAGTCCGGACGCGCCGCACAACTGCGCCGCGCGGAGCTAATCTCGCAGGCGCAGTTCGACGCGATCAGCGCCAACCTGCGGGTTTCCGAGGCCGACGCGGAGAGCGCCGGCAACGCGCTTGCGCTGGCCGAAAAAAAACTCGGCGATACGGTGGTGCGCGCGCCGTTCGCGAGCTTCCTGCAGAAGCGGCTCGTCGCGTTGGGCGAGTATGTCGATCCGGGTCAGAAGCTCTGCGAGCTGATCGCGACTGACCCGATCAAGCTGCGCGCGCCGATCTCCGAGCGGTTCGTGCCGCTGATCAAGCTCGGGCTCGAGGTCAGCCTGACGGTCGAGGCCGCGCCCGGCAAGACCTACTCCGGCAGGATTACCCGCATCGCGCCCGCGCTCGACGACGCAAGTCGCACGCTGCTGGTCGAGGCGGAGGTCGCCAATCCCGACGGCGCACTTCGTCCGGGCTATTTCGCGCACATCAAGGTGAGCCTCGGCCAGGATCGCGCCCTGTTCGTACCCGCAAGCGCGGTCATGCAGTATGCGGGCGTCGAGCGGGTGTTCGTGGTGCGAGACGGGGCCGCTTGGTCGCGCGAGGTCGGCACCGGCGCTGTGATCGGCGATCAAATCGAAATCGCACACGGGCTGAGCGCCGGCGACGAGGTGATTGTCAGCGACGTAGACCGGCTCGCCGACGGCGTGCCGGTGTCGGTGCGGCAGCAGTCATGATTCTGGCCGATCTCAGCGTCCGCCGGCCGGTGTTCGCCACGATGTTCGTCGGCGTGCTGGTCGTGCTCGGAGCCTTTTCCTACAGCCGGTTGGGGGTCGACCTGTTCCCCAAGATCGACGTCCCGACCGTGATGGTTACTGCGATGCTGCCCGGCGCCGCCCCCGAGGAGATGGAGGCACGGGTCACCAAGCCGCTCGAAGAGGCGATCAACACCGTCGGCTCGATCGACGAGCTGCGCTCCGAGACGCTCGAAGGCGTTTCGCGCGTGATAGTCGAGTTCAAGCTCGAGCGCGACCTCGACGGCGCCGTGCAGGACGTGCGCGACAAGATCACCACCGTGCTCGATCAACTCCCCGAAGGCACCAAGGCGCCGCTGGTACAGAAGTTCGACCTCGACTCGGTGCCGGTGGTGACCCTGACCGTGACCGGTTACCTGAGCGTGAAGGACTCACCGAGATCGCGCGCCGCCTGATCAAGGAGCCGCTCGAATCGGTTGACGGGGTCGGCTCGGTCGATATCGTGGGCGGCCTCGAGCGTGAAATCCACGTCGCGGCAGACGCCGAGCGGCTGCGCGCCACCGGCACCTCGATCCGGCAGGTCGCCGCTGCACTCGCCCGCCAGAACGTCGAGTATCCCGGCGGCCGGCTCAAGGACGGAATGTCCGAGCAGGTGCTCCGCACGCTCGGCCGAATCCAGAGCGTTGGCGACTTCGCCCGGGTGATCGTAAGCGAGCATGACGGCCGCCCGGTCACGGTCGGGGACCTGGCCAGGGTTGAAGACAGCGTCAAGGAGCCGCGTTCGCTCTCGCGATGGGACGGCCGCAGCGCGGTCTCGCTGGTGATTCGCAAGCAATCCGGCCAGAACACCATCCAGGTCGTCGATCGCCTCACCGAACGCCTCAGCCAGATTCGGGCCACGCTGCCGCCCGGCGTCAACCTGATCGTCACGCGTGACCTCTCGCTTTTCATCCGCGAGGCAGTTCACACCGTGCAGGAGCATCTCATCCTCGGCGGGCTGTGCGCGGCGCTGGTCGTGTTTTTCTTCCTCGGCTCGATCCGCTCTACGCTTATCGCCGCGGTCGCGATTCCGGTCTCGATCATTTCCACCTACACGCTGCTGCTGTGGATGGGGTTCACGCTCAACCGGATGACCCTGCTGGCGCTCACGCTCGCGGTCGGAATCGTGATCGACGACGCGATCGTCGTGCTCGAGAACATCTTCCGCTTCATCGAGGAGAAGGGGATGAACCCGATCGCGGCCGCGAAAGCCGCCACCGCCGAGGTCGGCCTCGCAGTGAGCGCGACTACGCTTTCGCTGGTCGTAATTTTCGTACCCGTCGCTTTCATCCATGGCGTGATCGGCCGCTTTCTCAACTCGTTCGGGCTGACGATGGCGTTCGCGATCATGGTCTCGCTGGTGGTGGCCTTTACGCTCACCCCAATGCTCTGTTCGCGGTTTCTGGTGCGGCAAGGAAAAAAGGAGCATCGGTCGCGCGAATGGTGGATTTTCAAGACGATCGAAGACCGCTACGATCGGGTACTGCGATGGTCGCTCGACCATCGATGGGTCGTGGTCGCGGCCGCGATCGCGCTGGTGGTCTCGACGCCGGCGCTCGCGAAAATCGTCGGCGGAAGCTTCATGCCCGACGACGATTCGAGCGAGTTCGCCGTCGAGATCCGCACGCCGCCCGGCTATTCGCTGGCGCATACCGACGCAGTGGTGCGTCAGATCGAAGCGCGTTTGCGCCGCATTCCCGAGCTCCGCCATCTGCTCGCGACCGTCGGCGATACCACCGGCGACGAGCTCGTCACGGTTGCGGAGATCGTGGCCAAGCTCGCGCCGCTCAATCAGCGCCGCCGCAGCCAGGAGCAGATCATGGTAACCGCACGGCGCATGATGGACGACTTTCCCGCGCTTCGCACCAGCGTAAACGCCATCAAGCCTTGGGAGGAGGGCGGCTACCGCGAAGCTGACATAGAGTACGACCTCCGCGGCCCCGACCTCGAGGTCCTCAAGGGCCTCGCCGGCCGCATGCAACGCCTGCTCGCCACCGTCAAGGGCGCCGTCGATGTCGATTCCACCTACGAAGGCGGATTGCCCGAGCTCGAGGTCCATATCGATCGTCAGAAGGCCGCCGACCTCGGCGTCTCGGTTGACGACATCGCGGCCACGCTGCGCACGATGGTTGAGGGCGACATCGTAACCCGCTACCGCGAGGGCCAGAACACCTACGACGTGCGCCTCCAGCTCGCCGAGAATTTCCGCGACAACCCCGATGTGATCTCGCGCATGATGGTGCCCTCGGCCGCGGTCGGCCAGGTACAGCTTGCTGACGTCGCGAACCTGGCCGGCGGCACCGGTCCGGTCCAAATCGAGCGGCTCGACCGCCAGCGCCAAATCGCGCTGATGTTCAACCTCGCGCCGGGCGCCGCGATGAACCACGTGATGGACGACGTTGCGCGGTCGATCCGCACGCTCAAGATACCGGCGGGCTATTCGGCCAGCCCAGGATTCGGCCAGAACAAGTGGTACGGCGAGATGGTCGCGGGCTTCGTGGTCGCTTTCCTGCTCTCGATCATCTTCATGTACATGGTGCTGGCCGCGCAGTTCGAAAGCTTTCTCCATCCGATAACCATCATGCTCTCGCTGCCGCTGGCGGTGCCGTTCGCGCTGCTCTCGCTGCTGATCTTCCGCGAGCGCATGATGTTGTTCTCGACGCTCGGAATCCTGCTGCTGTTCGGGATCGTGAAGAAAAACTCGATTCTTCAGCTCGATCAAACTCTCAATCTGCTGCGTTCCGGGATGCCGCGCCGGCAGGCAATCCTGACCGCCAACCGCCAGCGGCTCAGGCCGATCCTGATGACCACGCTGGCATTAATCGCGGGGATGATTCCGGTGGCGTTCGGGATGGGCGTCGGGTCGGCGTCGGTCCGCCCGATCGCGGTGGTGGTAATCGGCGGCCAGGCGCTCTGCCTGCTGATTACCCTGTTGATAACTCCCGTTGCCTATTCGCTATTCGACGATCTCTCGATTTGGGTACGCGCATCGCTTCGCCCCCGCCCGCGCCTGAAATTGGTTTCTCCCGCCGATGCGGCGTCGCCCGCCAGTGCGCCCGAGCCTGCCCGATCGGCCGCGCCAGGCAAACCGCCCGAGCCCGTCCTCGGCTACCCTGCCGCCGACTAACACCGTCGTTTCAGCCTGACACTTTGGCAACTGCGGATGTTCTTTCGGGGTCGTCGATTTTCCCGAGGAGGCGCAGAAGACCGTCGAGAATGGTGACAGGATGAGGCGGGCAGCCGGGGATGAAGAGATCGACCGGCAGGAAACTGTTCGCACCGTTGAGAACTTCTGGATGATCCCGAAACGGACCGCCAGCGATCGCGCATGCGCCGACTGCTATGACGATCTTGGGGTCCGGCACGGCTTCGTAGGTCTTCTTGAGCGCCAGCAGCATGTTCCTCGTAACTGGACCGGTAATCAGGAGGCCGTCCGCATGGCGCGGCGACGCCACGAACTGGATGCCGAAGCGGCCCAGGTCAAACACCACAGTGTTGAGGACGTTGATGTTCGCCTCGCATCCATTGCATCCGCCGGCGCTGACCTGCCGGAGCTTGAGGGACCGCCCGAGTATGCGGTGAATCTCGCCGGCAAGGCGCCGGGCAAGCTTCAAGGGTTGTCCCGCTTCCACGACCAGGCCGGCTCGGTCATTCGTCGCGAGGCGGTATTGCCGGCTGAACTGAATCGCTCCATCGGGACAGGCGTTGGAGCATTCCGGACAAAACAGGCATCGCCCGAGATCGATCTGGAGAGTTCCATAGTTGGTAATTGCGCCGGTTGGGCACGCGTCAATGCAATCCCTGCAACCTGACAGGCATCGCGACTGGTCGAGTACCGGAAGGCCACGGAATCGTTCGGGCAAAGCCGGGCTCAGGCGCGGGGAACGGCAGCGTGCGTTTGCCTTGTCGTAGTCGAGTGATCAGTAAACCTGGCACTGCTTGTCCTCAGAGATCGTGACCACAGTAAGAGAGGTTGAAGCTTTTGTTGCAGAGCGGGAAGTCGGATACCTGCTGGCCGCGCATCGCCATCGCCAGGCCCATCCAGTTGCGAAACGAAGGATCGACCACCTTGTAGCGGGCGAACCGCCCGCTGGCTTCAGTGATCGCTACGTGAGCGATCTCTCCACGCCAACCTTCGGTTAGAGAGACGACCAGGTGGGCGGCTGCTAGCGGCTCTACCGCGGAGCGGATCGGACCCTGGGGCAAGCAGGTGAGTTGCTCCTGAACGAAGGCGCCGGAGCGTTGGATTTCGAGCCATCTTACCCATGCCCGTGCGAAGACGTTGCCAGTGTCCCATTTCGACATTGGAATCTGCGCGAGCCTGAAGACGCCGCTGGGAAAGTCCTGCCGAACGTCGCGCTCGACACCGCAGGCTCGGGCGACGGGACCGACGAGCCCCAGCGCCTCACAAGTCTGGCCGGAGATCGGGCCGGTGCCCTCGAAGCGGGCCTGAACAGATGACGCATCCCACATAAGGTGGACCGCATCGTTGACGTCTCTCAATGCCTTGTCAAGGCGTGACGAGAGTTCCGGCGCGAGCTGCGCGTCGAGGTCAAATAGGACCCCGCCGGGCCTGATCATGCCACGACCAAAACGGCTTCCACAGATTGCCGCCGTCAGGTTGAGAAAGTCGCCGCGAATTCGGCCGCAGTACGCAGCCGCCGGCAGATAGCCGACATCACCGGCCAACGCTCCAAGGTCGCCGGTATGATTCGCGAGACGTTCGAGTTCGAGCGCTATCCCGCGCAGCACCTGCGCGCGGGCGGGAACCACGGTGCCGCTGAGGCCCTCCACCGCCTCACAATATGCGGTTACGTGCCCGATTGAACTATCTCCCGACAGCGTCTCGATCAGATGGATCGTGCGTTTACCCGGTCCGCCTGCGAGCGCGGGCTCGATGCCACGATGCTGGTACCCGAGTGATATCTCCAGGTGGAAAACCTGCTCACCGTGACACTGGAAGCGGAAATGTCCCGGTTCTATGATTCCTGCGTGTACCGGGCCGACGGCGACCTCATGGATTTCGTCTCCGCTCATGGTGAAGAAGTCGGTCACTCCGGGGATCGGCGCTGGGCAAATGCCATCTGGCGACCGATAGGGCGAGTGGAACCGGATTGGCTTGAGCCAGGGATGGCCTTGCGGCTGAACCTGCCACTGCTCCGCGATTTCGCGCTCGAACCAATGCGCCTGCGGACATTCGAGCGTCAAGCACGGGTAAGCCTGGTCCGCCTCAGTGCTGATTGCGGATAGGCTGCTCCTGACCGGGTCGGCGAGTACGCCTATTAGTGAGATGTGCCCGTTTTCCATCGGCGTCCCAAAAAGAGCGGTCAGGCTGGAGCCTTGCTTCACGGCTGAGATGATCGCGGCTCTGAACTCGGTCATCGGCAGGCGCGGGATACTCGCAAGCGGCACTGGCTCGCCATTATAGAAAGATGGCAGAGAGGCGGTCATGCCAAGTCAGCGAAGGAAACGCGCGGCTTCCCGTAGCGCGCGGCTTAAGACCGGCGGTATGTAAATCCCCATCAGCACGACTCCCGCACCAAGCACTGCCGGAACGGCGCTGAGCGCGAGACTTCTTCTTGGCGCAGGTGCCGCCACATTCTCACCCGGAGTTCCTTGTGCCATCGCAAGCGCGGGGGCAGCCATAGCCGCGAAAATGATCGCCAGCAGGCCAAGGTAGACAATCGCCACAAATGCCCGGCCCTGGTCCAATGCGGCCTTCAGGATTGTAAATTCGCTGAGAAACGGACCGAAGGGCGGCGATCCCGTAATCGCGAACAATCCCAACACCCACAAAAGACCCGAGGCCGGCAACACGCTCAAAGCGCCGGCTACATCGCTAGTGTTCTTGGTGCGATAAACGGCCAGCAGGTTTCCAGCCACCATGAAGAGCATCGCCTTGGTCAGCGAGTGATTAATCACATGGAGCATTGCCCCGAACACCGCGGTGCCGCCAAGACCAACGCCTACGGCCAGAATGCCCATGTGCTCGACACTTGAGTACGCGAGCATGCGCTTATAGTCAGTCTGGCCGGTAATGAATACGGCAGCCACCGCCATCGAAAGTAGGCCGAAGACCAGCAACAGCCTGTCACTGAAATCCGCCAGACCACCTGCAACGGCGATCTGTTGAGTCCGAAGGATGCCCAAAAATGCACAGTTGAGCAGCGCGCCCGACAAGAGCGCGGACGCGACCGAGGGAGCTTCGCTGTGGGCGTCGGGCAGCCAGGTATGAAATGGCGCGAGCCCCATCTTTGTACCATAGCCAACGAGCAGCAGGCTGAAAGCCGCTTTGAACCACGGAGCATTCAAGTGATGGGCGTGCGAACTGAGATCGTGGACTACGAGCGGGATGGTAGAGCCGTCCGGATTGGTGGCAGCGACCGCCAGGAAAAAGATGCCCAGCAGCGCCAGCGCGATCCCCACGGAACAGATAAGCAGATACTTCCACGTTGCTTCAAGCGACCGATGATGCCGATGAAAGTAAATCAGCGGGGCGCTGACCAGAGTGGTAGCCTCGACGGCCACCCAAAGCAGTGCGAGATGCTGACTGACGGTGACCAGGGTCATCGCGGCTAGAAAGAGCAGGAGGCAGCCGGTGAAACTCGCCTCGCGGGCGTTGGAAAAAAGAAAACCCTCTTCGAAATCGGCATGCGGCTGATTGCGTTCCTCGGCCAGATACGCAACGGCGTAAAAGCTGGCGGCCAGGAAGAGAAGGCTGGTCAGGGTCTCAAAGAGCCTTCCCAACGCGTCCTCGGCGAGCCAGCCTCCCAATGCGGGCATGGGCGGGAAGACCCAGGTTACGAGACTGAGCGCCGCCTGCACTATCGCGGCAGACAACAGCAGGACCCGGCGGTATCGATCCGACTCTACGAAAAATGCCACGGTCCCGGCGCAGGCCGGAATCAGTACGAGCAGTGCAATCATCGAAGCTGATCGGCAAGACTTGCGAGTTTGTCCGTGTCGATATGATCAAACTCGCGGCCAATGTGAAATATCGCGATGCCCATTACGAACACTCCTACAAAGACATCGAGCAGAATGCCGAGTTCCACGAGAACCGGCAGTTCCAGCGCGACTGCAGCGCCAAAGGCGTAAACGCCATTTTCGAGCGCCAGGTACCCGAGCACCTGAGTCAGCGCTTTGCGCCGGCTGACTATCACGATCAGACCTACCAGGCTGGTGAAGAACGCCGCGGGCACGAGCACGGACGAAGGAGGCTGGCTGGGAAGCTTCAATCGTTGTCCCAGCCAAAGCGAAACCGCCAGCGCGACGGCACCTGACATGATCGACAGGTTATAGCTGATGAAGGGTTCGACCTCGCGCACGGTCTCGGCTTCGCGCATGGCCCGAAATAGCATCCAAGGCAGAAGGAAGCCTTTGACCACCGCGCTGGTGAGCGGAAGAAACACGCCGGCAACGGACAACTGTCCGTCCTGCACGGCAATCGCAAGAA
Organism: uncultured delta proteobacterium; assembly: GCA_963793115.1. Classification (GTDB taxonomy): domain Bacteria; phylum Desulfobacterota; class Binatia; order Binatales; family Binataceae; genus CAVVMA01. Next base: position 95,907 of record CAWBYV010000016.1, on the reverse strand, counting down.
TCCCGAGCAGCATTCCTTGTATCGCGACTGTGCGGATACAGGCCGCCAAACGGCTTGAGCCCAGGAGCAGAAACCCGGTGAGTATCAGAAGTACGAGAATCGAATTAACCAACTGGCTCATGCGAGTGCCAGAGCCAGGGCCGACAGCACGATGGCGGCGAGCAGCAGTTGGGGGACGCGAACGAGCCGCAGCCGCGCCATCGAGGACTCGATTACGCCAGTTGTTATTCCCAGAGCGAGCATGCCAGCTAAGCCGACGCTTGCGTCCAGCCACCGGTTAGCCGAGTGCCAGGGGAATGCCACGCCGACGATAATCGCGCCAAAGAGCCACAGCTTGAGCGCGGCGCCGTACTGGATCATCGCGAAGTCGGGGCCGCTGTGATCGAGCACCATCACTTCATGAATCATGGTCAGTTCCAGATGAGTGACCGGATCGTCAACCGGGATCCGCGCGTTCTCAGCAAGGAAGACGATGATGAGCGCGGCGAGCGTGAGACTGAGCATCGGAGTGGCGCGCATCCAGGTGCCCGCGGAAACCGCTGCCAGTATGGGACTGAGTGACAGACGCCCGGTTTGTCTGGCCAGCGCGGCTAGCGCGAGAAACAAGGCCGGCTCCGCGAATGCGGAGAATGTCACCTCGCGGCTTGCACCCATTCCTTCGAAACTCGACCCGGTGTCGAGCGCCGCCAGGACCGTAAAGAAGCGGCCCAGGCCCATAAGATATGCGACCATGACAAAGTCGCCTGAGAACGCTGTGAGGGCCGGGAACCCCGCAAACGGAACCAGTGCCAGGGCACAGATGAGGGACGCGAGGCCGGCCGTCGGTCCCATCCGGAAGATCCACGATGTCGTGTGACTATAAATGGCGCCCTTGCGCGCGAGCTTCCACAGGTCCCGATACGGCTGCAAAAGCGGCGGTCCCGTGCGACCCGCCATCACGGACTTCGTGCGAGTGATAACCGCCTGCACCAGTGGAGCAAGCGCCGCCGCTAACATCAGTGGAAGTAGCGATCTAACGATTATCATTTAGACGATCTGCCAGAGCATGAGCACGAGAAGCGTGACGGCGATATACAGCACGTAGAACTGGACCTTCCCCTGCTGCAGCGGTCGCAGCGAAGACAGCCCGCGGCTGATCGAGTGAAACAGCGGCCGAAAGATGTAGCTCTGGCAGGGATCATCGGTTTGCGTGCGGAACTCCGCCTGATGAGGAAACAGCCCGCGCGGCGCCGTGAGGACACGACGGGTCTGCAGGAGCAGCTCGAAGGTTTCTGTCAGCGGCTGAGCGAACGACGATGCTGTGTACTGCATCCGCGGCGACGGCAGTGCGTACCCGCAGTCCCAGGTTCCAGCGGTGCGGACTGAGCGTCGCGCCAGTGCCATCGCCCGTCCGAAAGTGAGCACAATCGTAACGCCAACCAGCGCGGCCCCAAAATAGCTTACGAGCGCAACCGAGTGAGCGGCTCCGACAAGGTTTTGGCTGGTTAGAATTGGTGGGAGTCCGGTTACGGCGGAGACTAAAGGACCCATCGATAGCACAACGCTCTCACCGAACAGACCGATCAATGCGCATCCAGCCGCCAATCCAAATCCCGGAAGCAGCATGGCGAGTCCGGGCTCGTGTGCATGTTCAGCCTCTTGAGTTCGCGGTTGACCCAAAAACACGATACCGAACGCCTTCGTAAAGCAGGCGGCAGCCAGGCCTCCGATCAGCGCGAGTCCCGAGATCGTGGCCAGCATCGTGATGCTGCTGGAACCTTCGAGCGATACGGCTCCCCTGAAGCTCGCCAGGAAGATCAGGAACTCGCTGATGAAACCGTTCAGCGGAGGGAGACCCGAGATCGCCACCGCGCCAATCAGGAAGGTTGCGCCGGTGGCTGGCATGCGCCGGAGGAGGCCTCCAAGGTGATCGATTTCGCGAGTATGCGTGGCGTGCGCGACGTTTCCGGCACCCAGGAAGAGCAGCCCCTTAAAGAGCGCGTGGTTTAGGACATGAAGCAACGCCCCGGCAAAACCAACGACCGCTATGGAAGGCATGCCGACGCTCAATCCAACGATGCCCACGCCGAGACCCAGCGCGATGATGCCGATGTTCTCGACGCTGTGGTAGGCGAGGAGCCGTTTCAGGTCGTGTTGGGCGAGCGCAAGCAGGACACCCAGAATGCCGGAGGTGAGTCCGACCACGCATAACACCCATCCCCACCACGCCTGCGGCGGACCCAGGAAAGTGAGGATGCGAAGAAGGCCGTAAATGCCGGTCTTGATCATGACGGCCGACATCACCGCGGAGACATGACTGGGCGCAGCGGGATGCGCCTCGGGAAGCCAGACGTGTAACGGGACGAAGCCCGCCTTGGTGCCAAACCCGACCAGCGCAAGCACAAACAGAAGTCCTGCACCCGACGATGCGGTGAAGCGATCGAAATCCAGTGACCCATTTGCCTTGCCGAGCAGGACAAAGAGCACGAGCAGGAACGCTGTGCCGATATGACTCGCGACAAGGTATATCCATCCCGCGCGACGGGTATCTTCTCTTTCGTCTTCGAAAGTGACCAGGAAAAACGACGCAAGCGCCATCATCTCCCAAGCCATGAGAAACAGGATGCCGTTGCGGGCTAAAACGACGACTACCATGCTGGCGGCGAGGAGATTCAGGAAGAACCACGGTGGAGCGAGCACCTTCCTGCCTCGGTAAGCTTCCAGGTATTCGGTGCCATAGAGTGCCGCGAGTGCGGAGATCAGGAAGATCGGCAGCAGGAAAAACGCCGAGAGCGCATCGACTTGAAGGAAGAGGCTGCCGTAAGGTACATCCCACCCGATCCGCAATGACTGCGCCGGCTCTCCAAGTACCACGCACGCGGAAGGGACAGTGCCACATACGCAGCCACCAATGACGCCGCCGGCTCCGAGAAACGTCGGCCAGCTCCCGCGGTTCGCGGAGACCAAGGATCCCGCCGCGCCTGCGGCGAAGAAGAGAAGGGAAACGAGCAGCGCAGTCATCTCTCAGGCGTTGGCCTCGGGCGTCGTACTCTCGTGCGCACGGATCGCGTCTTCTACCCGTTGAAGTTCGGCGAGAATTTCTGAGGGCGCGGCGCGGCGGGCCAGCGCCGCCTTCAGTTCCGAATCATGCAGTGCGAACGACAGACGCGAAAGCAGTTGCAGATGTGTGTGAGCAGTTGGACTGACCAGCAGGAAAATCGCAAATACCGGTTTGCCGTTGACGGCGCCGAAATCGACGGGTGGATCGGGAAAGCACAGCGAAATCGACGCGCATGAACCACTCAAGAGGATGGGCCTGCGCACGTGAGGTATGGCGATGCCTTCGCCTATCGCGGTCGAACCCAGTGCCTCGCGTGCGAGCAAGACCTGCGAGAGGGATTCGCGATCGACGTTCGGCGGCAGAGCCAGCGTCTCAACTATCGCGCGCAGAACTGCCGGCTTATCGGCGCCGTGCAATCCGTAGAAGATGCCACCGCTGTGCAGGGCATTGACCAGGCAAGGTGCGTGAGTGCCTGGCTCAGAGCCTGCAAAAATTTCCGCCCGGACGTTGATTTCGCGCGAGGAAGTTCGCTCGAGCAAGTCGCTCCGATGCAGTCGAAACTGATCATTGACGCGGTCGGCCCGCAGGATTCCGCGCCTAATCCATTCGTTTACCTTTTTTTCAGAGACCCTCAGAAGTTTCGAGACTTCCCGAATGCTCAATTGCATAAAATGACCGCTCTCCACCGTGCGGCGCGCCAGTCACGCGGGGTTCTCCCAAGGCGGCAAAATGTCAAAGAAGATTCACTCTTGTCCGCGTTCAGCAACCGAGACACCAGGTAGAATCATGACAACCACAGCAAGCCACCGTTCCTTCTCACGTAGTCACTCATTCCTCGCGAAAGGCCGCGCGCACCGAAAAGCGAGTCTGTTATCGAAGCGCGTGCGGCCGAAGGTGGCTCCGGCGAAGCTGGCGCCGCGCAGATCGCACTTGATGAAGCTCGCGCCGCGCAGATCGGCGCCGCAAAAATCGGACTCGTTGAGCGAGGTGTTTAGGAACAGCGTTTCCTGGAGGTCGGCCTGCGAAAAATCAATCCTGTTGAGCTCGGAGTTGCTGAACACCTGGCCGGCCAGAAGACGTTTTTCTTGCGCGGTGAAAATGACATGCAACCGGCCGGAGCAAGAGTAGTTATGGAACTTCACTACGAACAAGCCTCCCATGGCTTGATTTCTTCGCATTACACGTAATCCATTGCAGTTCAGCGTATTTTCACGTATTCTACTGTCGGTGTCAAACATCCTCCGAAAAACCATCGCAAAATCCTTCGATCTCGCGGATAGCCTGATGACCGCCCGCCAAGTCGCCGCTTTCTTGAACGTTAACGAGCGAACGGTCTTGAAGCTCGTGTCCGAGGGCTCATTGCCCGGCGTCAAAATCGGAAATCAGTGGCGCTTCCGCAAAGCCATGCTGGACGCCTGGCTCGACGATCAGATGCTGGGAGTAGTCCCGCAGCACATTGAGGTGCGTAACGCGACTCGCGCGCCACGCAGGATGCTCGATCTCGCCAGTTGTTTTCAGCCCAGCCACATCATCCCGGAGCTGGAAGCGGCCACCAAAATCAGCGTGGTCGAGGAGCTAGCCACTCTGGCCAATCGGCTCGGGCTCGTGCGCGACAAGAACTGGTTTGTCGGTGCGCTAATCGAGCGCGAGAACATCATGCCCAGCGCGGTGGGTAATGGAGTCGCCTTCCTGCACACGATGTACCGCCATCCCGAGCAGGTGGTCCACCCCTTCATGGTGCTTGGCCGCTCGCGCGGCGGCATTGACTTCGACGCGCTGGACGGCAGGCCGACCCATCTCTTTTTCGTGCTGGGTCTTAAGTTTCACGAATTGCACATTCCATGGCTGGCCAAGCTTGCGCAGATGTTTGCGCAAGCCGAGGCTACCCGGACGTTGCTTGCGGCGCCGAGTGGCGAAACAATTTTCGAGTCGCTCTGCCGGGCGGAGCGGAGTCTGTTTCCCTCACAAGGCGGCGACTGATCGGGGTCCAGGATCATGAGTGTCTCTTTGTCGTCTTCATCTGCACGCGGAATCGCGAGGAAGCCGGGACCGCCAACAACCGAAGGTTGTCGGGTGGATCGCTTTGCATCGCCCCGAAGAGAGTTTTTCAAGAGTAACTTATGCAGCCTTCAGAGGTAGGGGAGCTTTTACTTGGCACGCCGGTATGGGTGTGGATCGTGCGTTTCGGCAAGGGAAAATGGTGGCCTGGCGTTGTCCAGTCGCTGAGGATAACCGACGGTCTTCCGCAGGTGGCGGTCCGGTTCGAATGCCGTGCGTCCGAGCGGGGAAAGTCAGGGCCGGCGGTGTTTGTCGGAATCAGCACCACGCGCATGCGCTTCCTGGAGCGGCGTGACCTGAACATGAAGGGCGATGACCGGCCACCCCATGTGCCGGTACCATTGCTTCGGGTGCCTGAGACTCCCGGCGGAAAGGTGACTGTCGATTTGGGGACCTTACGCTGAACGATCCTTAGCGAAACGCAGGCCCCTTCGCGTTCCGCCTCGAACCTGTTCTGCTCGTCTTCACCGCTTGGCTTCTCCCCAGCGGGTGATGATTCCGAGAAATATTCTTGCGGGCATCGGGCACCTCCGCAGAGAACCCCCGTCATGATTTGAGCAGGCTCAGAAGGAACAGGACGCCTGCGATGACTACGATGACCGGGCCAGAAGGACGGTGCGCCAACGCAGCTATCCAACTGCCCAGGAGTGTGGAAGCGAGCGCCGTTCCGATTGCGATCGCGAACATGCCGTCGATGCTTCGGGCTAGACGCTTCGCGACCGTCGCAGGGATGATGATGAGGGAGCCCATGAGCAGCACCCCGAGATAACGCATTCCTAGCGCAACAGTCACGGCGAAGGCGACCAGAAAGGACAATTGCAGCCGTTTGACGCCGATGCCCGAAGCGATCGCAACCTCAGTCGAGACCAGTGATACGAGCAGACGATCTCGTGCCTTGAGAATGAACCCGGTCACCGCAAGGCCGGCGACTAGAGCGAATACGGTTTCCGTGGTCGTCATGCTGCCCGGCGCCCCGAACAAGGCGTCGATAAGTTCTTCACCGGAAGCAGTCAGGCTGCCGACCGCTAGCGCAACGGAAAACACCACTCCCGTGATCGCTTCGGTCGATAGTCTGGTCTTGCCCTCGATCGCCCAAATCAACACGCTGCCCGACAGCAGCGCAGCGAGCGCACCCGCCAACGGATTCAGGCCCAATACCAGCGCGAGTCCGATCCCTGGCAAAGCGACGTGCGAGAAGGCATCGGCGGCCAGTGTCATCCTCCGCATGACGGCGAAGCAGCCCACCAGCCCGGCCGCAACCGCCATTGCGGCGCACACGATCAGTGCCCTAGCGTCCATGGTCGTCATGAAAATGGAACCCGAGCGGGGTTCCGTAGGCTTCCGATAGCCGCTCGGGCGTGAGCGCCACTTCCGGCGGCCCCAGATAGCTGCGTTCCCGGGCGAGGCACAGAACGCTGGAGGCGTAGCGGTACACAACGGTCAGGTCATGTGAGATCAATAGGGTTGTAACGCGCTCTTCTTTCTGAAGCCGGCTGATGGCCGCATTCAGCGCGTGTTGGCCGGGAGCATCAACTCCCGCGGCAGGCTCATCGAGAAGCAGCACATCGGGCCTGCCGATCAACGCAAACGCGACCATTAGGCGCTGAAACTGGCCTCCTGACATGCTTCCGATCGGTTGAACTAACACCTCTTCCCGCAGATCCACGCGCTCCAGGGCGCGAAGTGCGTCTTCCTTTCGCGCGCCTGCGATCGTCAACTTGGCGCGCAGGAGATCTCTTCCGGTTATCGGAAGATCGCGCTCGACATCGAGTTTCTGCGGCACGTAGCCGAACCGTGTTCCCGGCGCCCACCGAATCGTTCCTTCGTACGGTATTGCGCCGATGAGCGCACGGAACAGGACCGTTTTGCCGGAGCCGTTCGGACCAATGACCGCAAGCGAAGCCCCACGGGCGACGGTGAAATTCAGGTCTGCCAGGACTGCGGTCTGGTCGAACGTTACCGTGAGGCGCTTCACCTGCAGAATGTTATCGGCGGATTCTTGTCCGGATGTCCGAACCTCTGGAAGCTCGCCCGCCATCTGGTTCAGTCCGACGATGGCAGCGCTTTCGTCTCTTTGATCTTCATTGGCTCCCCGCAGCATTCGAGCGTGCCGGTGCCGACTCTATTACAAAGCACCTCCGTTCCGCATCTGTCAGCCAAGTAACGCGAGTCCGCCATCGAGATCGGAGCCTGGGCCGCGAGCCGAGTCCTTGAAGCGTAGGAAATCGCGCCGGCGAAGGCAACTTGGGGCGGTTGGCTCCGAAGCTGATCTGAACGGAATCGAGCTGCGCCGGCGTGGTCCTTCCACGCCCCGACCCTTTACTTCCTGCTGCATAAGGCATATTAATGCGAGTATCACGCTCGGTTGCGGCCTGTCACCTAAGCCCGGAAATGAGTCCGGGTTTTCTGTTCGGAAGCTTCCCGGCAATTACATATGGAGGGCTCTAATGCCCAGTAAATTATACGTAGGCAACCTCGGCTATTCGGTCACCAACGATGACCTTCAAGAACTCTTTTCCCAAGCAGGAAAAGTAGAGAGCGTTGCGGTAATCAGCGACAAGTTCTCCGGACAGTCCAAGGGTTTCGGCTTTGTGGAAATGTCTTCCAAAGAGGAGGCCACGAAGGCGATCCAGACACTCGACGGCACTGAACTCAAGGGCCGGAACATCAAGGTAAACGAGGCGCGTCCCAAAGAAGGCGGTTTCGGCGGTGGGAGCGGTGGTGGTAACCGCGGCGGCGGCGCGGGTCGCAGGTAACATACGCCTGTAGGGCGGCCGCGTTTGCGCGTCAGGCCGTAGGCTGGACGCGAAGAGGTAGGAGTCCGATGCGTCAGAAGATTGACGCGTCCGGCATTCCTGACACTAAAGCTTGCCGAGGTGATCGACGCAGGTAACCAGAGCTCACCGCCGCAGCCTTGGCCGGACAGATCGGACTTCCTCTTTTTCTGGGCCGCGCAAGAACAAGCTGCGGGAATCGCCTAGTCCGCTTACGCTCGATCACTTCCCTACCTTCCGGCAAAGCCCGTGGCACTTGCAGTGCAAAATCGAAAGAGGAGCGAGCGATGAGAGCCAGAACTGAACCCCCTACAGGTGGGAAGGGCTTGATTCGGAGTCTTGACCGGCGCGGCACGCGCTCGAACCAGAAGCCGCCGGTCGCGCTCAAAACACCGGAGCCATCCGACCCGACTGTGTGCCAGCGATGCGGCGCAGTGTATTCGCAGGACACCTGGCGTCGGAATCACCCCCTTACAGGCAGGCTGCTTGACCGGGCGCAATGGGGAACTTGCCCTGGATGCACGCAGGCCTCGGGCGGTGAGTATCACGGCCGGGTGCTCGCGCGAGGCGCAACAGTGGCCGCCAAGCTCGACGCCATCCGCAGAAGAATCCACAACGTCGCTCAGCGGGCGGGTTTCACGCAGCCGGAGCGGCAGATCGTTTCCATCGAATGGGATGGCACCACATTGGAGATTCTGACGACCTCGCAAAAGCTCGCGCATCGAATCGCGCACGAACTTGCAAAGGCGTTTGGCGGGCGCGCGAAGTACCAGTGGGCCGACGGCGAGGCGGGATTGCTCGCGACCTGGCAGTCCGAGGCTAAGGCCAAATGATGGCTTCCCGACCCTGACTCAACGCCCCCGATCGGTTGACCGGTCGCGCGCGCAGGCTCGGCGATTACTCTCCTAATTCGGGCTGAGATGCCTCGACCTTAATAGGCGGGAAACGCCCCCGCTACGGTCCGCCCGTCGCTTATCACCGCCCATCGCGAAATTGACCGTGTCCGCTAGGACGAGCGAATGTAACTCTGGAGCTCCTCCACCTCGACCTGGACCTCTTCGAGACGCTGCTTGACGACGTCGCCGATGCTGACGATCCCGTGAAGTGCTCCATTTTGAACGACTGGCAAATGCCGGACACGCTGGAGTGTCATCACCTGCATGAGATCGACTAGCCGGTCCTCGGACGAGCAAGTTCTGACGTCACGGGTCATCAGTTGCTCGACATGAAGTGTCAGCACTGCTTCCGCATGTTCCGAGATGGCGCGGATAATGTCGCGCTCGGAGATTATCCCGACGAGTTGACCTGACTCGTTGATCACCGGCACGGCTCCAATCCGATTTTGGGTGAGCATCTTGACCACCGACGCGACGGTCTGGTGCGGCGCGACCGTGACGACGTCATGACCTTTGAGCTTCAGGACCGCCGAAACCTTTGCTTCCATGCTTCGACCTCCGGGCTTTTAGATCTCAGGCCCATGCGGCCCCTGTCGGCCTGGCTTGGGCTTTCCAAGATTATACGACTCTTCGGGCCCACCAAGGCAAGGGTCAAACCGGCAGCAATATTGGGTGGCGTTTGCAAAAGGACATCGTTGAGACACTATAATCCAACAGCGAGTCTTCGGTCATCTCTCGGTTTGGAGCAACCTGCGCTATGAACACCGTTGTCGTTGCCGAAAACTCAGATCCAAACACATTGATGATGCAGTCCTCCGAGGGGCGGCACCGCGGCGATTTGCCCGATGCGCTGAACTGTGCGAGGGACCGGTGCGTTCTTCTCCAACGCTAGTGTGTCGATGAGAAGTCGCAAAGCCAGGCATTGGATCGCACCCAACCAGGGCTGCCGCTCTCGTTTTCGGACTTGTGGGAGTTTTCAGTATGTACAATGCAATGGTGAGCGGCTATGCAGGCTTCTCCAAATCCTGTAATCGGGAATTTCCATTTTGAATCCTGATTCCGACTAGCACCGGCACCAAGCGGTCTGCAAACGCCAAGTTCGAGCCCGGTTTTGAGTCCAAGGGGCTTTCCACGGCCCTGCAACCGGCGCTGCTCTGCCTCGCCTTGGTACGAAAACACCGAAGCTGTCTCCTTTCCTGACCGAGTTCTCAGACACTTATCCCTTTCGCGCCCTATCTCGTCACCGAAATTTGCTCTGCTCTATGGTCAGGCTACCCGGTTGGCGACGGCAGCATCGTAATCCTTTGCAGCATGCTCCCAAAGAGCCGGCGCGTCAGATAACTCTCCGCCAGCAGCAACCAGTTTCGTCAAGCTCGCGCACCCTGGAAATCGACCCTCAACGAGTTGTTGAACGAGAACTGAGAGGGCCGCTTTTGCGTCTCCCCACTGGCTGACCTCCTCCGCACCACCCCGCGCGCATCCAAACCCGCATCCATCAGGGCTTTTCTCGCATTTTATCAAATTGGCAGTTCACTTAGAAAACGGAAATCCGGGGTTCACTCTCTTTGGCCGACTGGTATAAACTGCGATTGGGGAAAGCTTCCGATCGCTAGGACAACCGCGTGTTTGGCGAGATAAATTTCCGGGCCAAAGCCGAGGCTCCGTTCATCACCGTCGAGGAGGCGCTCGCAGAGACTCGTCGCGGCAGGATCTTGATCCTGATGGACGACGAGCAGCGCGAGAACGAGGGCGACCTCTGCATCGCGGCCGAGAAGGCCACGCCCGACGCGATCAATTTCATGGCCAAGTACGGGCGGGGTTTGATCTGCCTGCCGATGGCCTCGGAGCGAATTGAACGGCTGGGGCTCACGATGATGGTGGGCGACAATCAGGCGCGGCTCGGCACCGCCTTTACGATCTCGATCACGGCGCGGCGATGCGCCGGGTCGGGTATCTCGGCGCAGGATCGCGCGACCACTATCCTGCACGCGGTGCGGGAGGACGCCACCGGAGCCGAGTTCTTCACGCCCGGCCACGTCTATCCGCTGCGCGCGCGCGACGGCGGCGTGCTGGTCCGCACCGGCCAGACCGAGGGCGCGGTCGACCTCGCGCGTCTCGCCGGTCTCAAGCCGGCCGGCGTGATCTGCGAGATCCTCAAGGAAGACGGCTCGATGGCGCGGCGGGCCGACCTGGTGGAGTTCGCCAAAACGCACGGAATCAAGGTCGTTACCGTCGCCGACATCATCGAATATCGCCTGCGCAACGAAACCCTCGTGCGGCGTATCGCGGAGGCGCGTCTGCCGACCGCTTACGGCGAGTTCCGGGCCTGCGTCTATCGGAGCCTGGTTGACCTGACCGAGCATCTGGTGCTGGTGAAGGGCGAGATCGATCCGGCGCGGCCGATTCTGGTGCGAACGCATCGCGAGTACCTGCCCGGCGACGTGTTCGGATACCTGCAACGCAACACTCGCGACTTGTTGCGCGCCTCGATGGAGCGAATCGCGGCCGTCGGCGTCGGCGTCATTCTCTACTTAAAGCGCGAGTCGAACGCGATTGCCGATGAGCTCAATGGCAAGCTCGGCGGTCTGGCGGGGCGGGCCACCACGCGCCTGATTCCTCCGGAAGCGGATTTTCGCGACTACGGGATCGGCGCGCAGATCCTGCGCGATATCGGGGTGCGCAAGATGGTGCTGCTCTCGGACTCGGCGCCGCGGCTCGCCAACTTGCCCGGTTACGGGCTGGAAATCGTCGGCAGCGAGCGCCTCACGACCTCGGTCGGCGGTCCCGCCAGCTAAATCTGCCAACTCAAATCTACATGAGAAGAGTTTCGATACTGTTCGCTATCGCGGCCCTGTTGCTGACCACCTGCGTCGCGTTCGCCCAGCTTCCGCTGAAGCCCGAGCAGGTCATCGCGTTCGGCGCGATCACGCTCGACAAGCCGCTGATCGCCAGGCCGGACCAGCACGCTCAAGGTCGCCGCCGAGGTCGCGCCGGGATGGCACGTGAATTCTGACCGGCCGCTCAACCCGGACTATATACCCACGCGGCTGACCCTGACGGTTCCCGACGGCATCGCGGTGGGCCCGATCGCCTATCCAACTGCCGAACTGAAAGCGTTGGGGTTCTCGGGCGCGGAGAAGCTCTCGGTCTTCAGCGGGCCGCTTGAGTTTGAGGTTCCGCTCAATGCGGCGCCCGCGTTCAAGCCGGCTCCGTCGATGCCGGCGACGGTGCGCCTGGCTTACCAGCCCTGCAACGACAACATCTGCCTGCGGCCGGCGACGGTCAGCGCCAGCGTGGACCTCGCGCAATCCGCGCGGGTCGAGGCGCAATTGCCCGTGATCGGGGGCACCGATGCGCCCGATGAGTCGGTGGTCTCGAACATTTTCAACCGCCACGGCTCGCTGTTCGGGTTCCTGTTCGTGCTGCTGGCCGGCGTCGCGTTGAACCTGACGCCCTGCGTCTATCCGCTGATCGGCGTGACGATCGCCTACTTCGGAAATCAGGCCGGCTCGGCGCGGCGCGTGACGACGCTCGCGTTGACTTACGTGCTGGGAATCGCGCTGATGTTCTCGAGCGTCGGAGTCGCGGTGGCGCTGTCTGGCGGGCTGTTCGGCGCGGCGCTGCAAAATCCCTATGTGCTTTGCGCGATCTCGCTGATGCTGCTGGCGCTCGCGGCGTCGAGCTTCGGATGGTTCTCGCTTCAGCCGCCGCAGTGGATGATGAGCCGCGCAGGCGTGGCGCGTCCCGGCTATGCCGGATCGCTCCTGATGGGCTTGGGGATGGGCGTGGTCGCCGCGCCCTGTATCGGGCCGGTGGTCCTGGGTCTGCTGCTGCTGGTCGAGCAGAGCCGCAGCCCGCTGTTCGGCTTCGCGCTGTTCTTCACGCTCGCGGTCGGACTCGGGATGCCGTACGTAGTTCTCGCGCTCGCGGCCGGAAGTATCCGCCGCCTGCCGCGATCCGGTGAGTGGCTCGCATGGATCGAGCAACTGTTCGGATTCGTCCTCGCCGGCCTGGCGGTGTACTTTGTGGATCCGCTTTCGCCGAACCATCTGATCCTGCGCCTGTTACCTTTCTATGCGGCCGCGGCCGGGATTTATCTCGGCTTCGTCAGCCCGGCGGGGCGAAGCTGGCGCCCCTTCTGGATCTTGCGGCTCGGTCTCGGAACCCTTTCCGCCGCGGCGTTTGCGTATCTCCTCATCCCGCACGGCGCGCCGGCGGTAAAGCTCGATTTCATGCCGTATTCCGAGAGCTTGCTGGAGAGCGCCAAAAGCGAGCGCAAGCCGGTGGTGATCGATTTTGCGGCGAGCTGGTGTATCCCGTGCCGCGAGATGGACAACACGACCTTCGTCGATCCGGTGGTGCGCACCGCGGCGGCGCGATTCGTTACGCTTCGCGCCGATATGACCGCCAATGATGGCGGAACTGACGCGCTCGCGAAGCAATTCGGAATCCAGGGCGTGCCGACCACGGTCTTTATCGATTCGCAAGGCAAGGTCCGCAAGCGCATTGCGGGCTATATCGGCTCGCGTGATTTCGTTAACAACCTGCGCCAGATCGACTGAACGTGGAATCGAACGAATCGAGCGCGCCTGTCAGTAGGAAACCCTTACGAGATTGGCGGTAGCGATTGCCGCCAATGCCCATGCGTCGGTTTCTATCGAGACTGGAAACACGATTCTATTAGCGACCGGATTCTCCCCGCACTGCGGGTCACTCGCTGGACGGCAAGTTTGGGCATTTTTCTCCCAAAGATCAGATGTTTTCAGAGCAGCAGTGCAAAATCTGAAATAGTGTTTGATTTCCGGTCAGTTTTGAGTCGATTCGCCTTTACTTTCGGCGCCTGAGCGACTAGACTTTGAGCCGGTGGTGAGGGGGCACGGCGGGGAGCTAACCAGCCACTCTTCGACATGGCAAACAAAGAAGTTTCTGACGGCTACGGGGCCGAATCGATCAAGGTTCTCGAGGGTCTCGAGGCGGTTCGCAAGCGCCCCGGGATGTATATCGGCGACACCGCCGAGCGTGGATTGCATCACCTCGTCACCGAGATCGTTGACAACTCGGTCGACGAGGCGATGGCGGGGTTTTGCAGCGAGATCGACGTCACGATCCACAGCGACGATCGGATCACCGTCTCGGACAACGGCCGCGGCATCCCGGTCGACATGCATCCGACCGAGAAGCGCTCGGCGCTCGAAGTGGTGCATACGGTGCTGCACGCGGGCGGCAAGTTCGAACGCCAGGCCTACAAGGTGTCGGGCGGATTGCACGGCGTCGGCGCGTCGGTCGTGAATGCGCTCAGCGTGGAGTTCGAAGTCGAGGTCCGCAAGAACGGCAAGCTCTACTACCAGTGCTACGAGCGCGGCGTGCCCAAGGCCAAGGTCGAGGAGCGCGGTGCAGCCAAAGGCAGCGGCACCAGGACCACGTTCACGCCCGATCCCAAGATTTTCCCCGAAGTGAAATTCAAGTACGAGATCGTCGCGCGATACCTGCGCGAGATGGCCTACCTGAACGCTGGCCTCAAGATCCGGCTCAAGGACGAGCGCACCGGCAAGCAGGAGGAATTTCATTACGAGGGCGGTATCAGCGGAGTATGTCAAGTCGCTGACCCAGGGCAGCGAGACCCTGCACGACGTGATCTTCTTCAAGGGCGTGCGGGACAACGTCGATATCGAGGTCGCGCTGCAGTGGACCGACGCCTTCCACGAGATCATTTTCACCTACGCCAACAATATCCACACCGGCGAGGGCGGGACTCATCTTTCGGGGTTCAAGTCGGCGCTCACGCGGACGATCAACTTTTACGCGACCAAGAACAACCTGTTCAAAAATAAGGAGATGCGGCTTGAGGGTGACGACACCCGCGAGGGACTGACCGCGATCGTAAGCGTCAAGCTTGGCGAGCCGCAGTTCGAGGGTCAGACCAAGACCAAGCTCGGCAACTCCGAGGTTGAAGGACTGGTTGCGGCGCAGGTCAACGAGAAGCTCGGCGAGTACCTCGAGGAGAATCCCGCCGACGCGAAGCGGATCGTCGCGCGCGCGATCGAGGCGGCCACCGCCCGCGAGGCCGCGCGCAAGGCCAAGGAACTGGTGCGGCGCAAGGGCGCGCTTGACTCGGGCTCATTGCCGGGCAAGCTCGCCGATTGCCAGGAGCGCGACCCCGAGCGCAGCGAGCTGTTTATCGTAGAGGGCGACTCGGCAGGCGGCTCCGCAAAACAGGGCCGCGATCGCCGCACGCAGGCAATCCTGCCGCTGTTCGGGAAGATCCTGAATGTCGAGCGCGCCCGGATCGACAAGATACTTTCGTCCCAGTCGCTGCGAATCCTGATCAGCGCGCTCGGGATGGGCGTCGGCAACGAGAAGGACATCGGAAAGCTCCGCTACCACAAGATCATCATCATGACCGACGCCAACGTCGACGGATCGCACATCCGGACGCTGTACCTCACCTTCTTCTTCCGCCAGTACCTCGAAATTGTCGAGAACGGTTACCTCTATGTCGCGCAGCCGCCGCTGTTCCGCGCCAAAAAGGGCAAGCAGGAGCGCTACCTGAAAGACGAAGCCGCGCTCGAGGAGTACCTGAGCGACCTGGGCGCCGCCGCCGCGACGCTCGAAGTGGGGAAGGGCAAGGACTCGCGCGAGCTCAAGGGCGCCCAGCTCATAGCTGTCGCCCGCAAGGCGCTCTATCTCGAGAAAATGTACGAAGCGCTGGAGCGCCGCTCCAAGGAGCGCGCGATAGTCGCGGTTCTCGCCCGGATGCTCACCGACAAGAAGATCAGCGCGGAAACCTTCCGCAGCGAGCAGTCGGCGCGCCAAATGGCCGAGGCGATCCGCAAGGAACTCAAGAGCGACAACATCAGATACGACATCCTGCCCGACGAATCGGAGGGAACGTATCGCGCGGTGTTCGCACATGCGCGCAACGGCGCGACGGCGCCCACGGTCGTCGATTCGACGCTCTTCCACGCCGGCGAGTTGCGCGAGATCGGCCGCCTTTCGAGCGATCTCGATTCGTTCGCCCCGCCGTTCAAGATCAAGACCGCCGACGAAGAGCGCACGCTCGATTCGCTCAAGGCCGCGGCGGAAGCGGTGCTGGCCGCCGGTCAGAAGGGCGTCGAGATTCAACGCTACAAAGGCTTGGGCGAGATGAACCCCGAGCAACTTTGGGCCACCACGATGAATCCCGAAGCGCGCTCGCTGCTCAAGATTCAGATTGGCTCGCAGGAAGACGCGGAAGAAACATTCCGTAAGTTGATGGGCGATCAGGTCGAGCCGCGCCGGCAATTTATCGAAGAGAACGCGCTCAACGTCCGGTCGTTGGACATCTGATCCTCCGCCGGCGCCTCTTTTGTCTTATCCCTCTCCCTGACCAGGGAGAGGGCAAGCGGCGCGGCGTTTGTCCTTTTTTTGCAAACGCCGTGACGCGCGGGTGAGGGTGGTGTCAAACCGGGGAAGCGACAAATGCCAGAGACTAACGGCAACGAACCAATCCGCAACGAGCCCTCGCTGCTGAATATCGAAGACGACATGCGGCAGTCCTATCTGGACTACGCGATGTCGGTGAATATCGGGCGCGCGCTGCCGCGCGCCGAGGACGGACTCAAGCCGGTCCATCGGCGAATCCTCTACGCGATGTTCCGCGAGGGACTGCTCGCGAATCGCCGCTACTCCAAGTGCGCCGGCGTCGTGGGCGAGGTCCTCAAGCGCTACCATCCCCACGGCGACATGTCGGTCTACGACGCGCTGGTGCGGATGGCGCAGCCGTGGAGCATGCGCTACCCGCTGGTCAACGGCCAGGGCAACTTCGGCTCGATCGACGGCGATCCGCCCGCCGCCTACCGCTACACCGAATGCCGGCTGACGCGGCTGGCCGAGCGCTTGCTCGCCGATATCGACAAGGAGACCGTCGACTTCGTCCCGAATTACGACGGCTCGCAGGAAGAGCCGGATATCCTGCCGTCGTTGCCGCCCAACCTGCTGATCAACGGCTCGGATGGCATCGCGGTCGGGATGGCGACCAATATTCCGCCGCACAATCTGGGCGAAGTCTGCGACGCGCTGCTCGCGCTGATCAAGAATCCTGAGCTTTCGTTCGAGAAGATCCTCGACATCATTCCGGGGCCGGACTTTCCGACCGGCGGCCAGTTGCTGGGCCGCACCGCGATTCGCCAGGCCTACCTGAACAAGCGCGGGATTCTCACGATGCGCGCGCTGGCGGCGATCGAAACCGACAAGCGCTCCGGCAAGCGCCTCGATAATCGTGCGCGAGATTCCCTACCAGGTCAACAAGACCCGGCTGATCGAGCGCATCGCCGAGCTGGTCAACGAAAAGCGGATCGACGGGGTATCGCGACCTGCGCGATGAGTCGGACCGCGACGGGATGCGGATCGTGATTGAGCTCAAGCGCGATGCCGAGCCGAAAATCGTGCTCAACCAGCTCTACAAGCTGTCACCCGATGCAGGGCAGCTACGGGCTCAATCATGCTGGCGATCCACGAGGGCCGCCCGCGCGACTTGAGCCTGCGCGAGATGCTGGTCGACGTTTCTGGAGCATCGCAAGCGCGTGATCACCCGCCGCTCGCAATTCGAGCTGCGCCAGGCCGAAGCGCGCCTGCACGTTTTGGAAGGCCTGCTGATCGCGCTGCGCAACCTCGACGCGGTCATCAAGCTGATCCGCGCCGCCAAGGATGCGGAGAGCGCGCGCACCGAGCCTGATGACCCGTTTCAAGCTCACGCAGATCCAGGCCCAGGCGATCCTCGACCTGACCCTGCGCCGGCTGACCTCGCTGGAGCGCGACAAGATCGAGGCCGAGCACAAGGAGACTTCAGAGACTATCGCGCGGCTCAAGAAGATCCTCGCCGACGAGAAGGAACTGATGAAGCTCATCGCCGCGGACATCGCGGAGTTGAAGAAGGAGTTCGGCGACCCGCGCCGCACCCAGATAATCGAGGCCGAAGGCGATTTCTCGATCGAAGATCTAATCGTCGAAGAAGACGTGCTGGTAACCGTCACGCACGGCGGCTATATCAAGCGCACCCCGCTTTCGCTCTATCGCACGCAGCGGCGCGGCGGCCGCGGCAAGATTGGCGCGACCACCAGCGAGGAAGACTTCGTCGAGCAACTGGTTTCGGTCTCGACCCACGACCGGCTGCTGTTCTTCACCAGCGCCGGCAAGGTCTATCAGCTCAAGGCCTATGAGCTTCCCGAAGGCGGCCGGGCCGCCAAGGGCCGCTCGATCGCGAACCTGCTCAATCTCGACGACAAGGAAACGCTGTCCGCTCTCATTCCCGGGCCGAAGCAGACCGAGGGCAAGTTCGTCTTTTTCGCCACGCGCCGCGGAATCGTGAAGAAGACCGAGCTCGACGCGTTTGGCAACGTCCGCTCCACCGGCATCATTGCGATCAACCTCGAAGACGGCGACGAGCTGATCGGCGTCCGCGTCACCGACGGCAATCAGCAAATCGTGCTCTCGACGCGCGAGGGACAGGCGATCCGCTTCAAGGAAGAGGAAGCGCGCCCGATGGGCCGCGGAACCTACGGCGTCAACGGGATGGAGTTGGAGCAATACACCGTCAAGGAAGGCAAGACCGTCACGCTGGTCACCGACGAGGTGGTCTCGATGTCCACCGTGCGCGAGAACGAGACCCTGCTGACGGTCTCCGAGAACGGCTACGGCAAGCGCACGCCCGCGCTCGAGTATCGCCTGACGCATCGCGGCGGCAAGGGCGTGATCACGATGAACGTGACTGACAAGACCGGCAAGGTCGTCTCGGTGCGCCAGGTCGGCTCGGACGATCAGGTGATGTTGATCACCGACGGCGGCAAGGTGATTCGCCTGTC
Organism: uncultured delta proteobacterium; assembly: GCA_963793115.1. GTDB lineage: Bacteria > Desulfobacterota > Binatia > Binatales > Binataceae > CAVVMA01. The sequence goes on along the minus strand of CAWBYV010000016.1, from coordinate 77,300 downwards.
GGTGAAAGCGGTCCGCATCACTGGCCGCAACGCACAGGGCGTGATCCTGGTGAAGCTGGACGAGGGCGAGAGAGTCCGCGCCGCCGCCGACGTAGCCGAGAAGGAAGAGGATGAGGAGGGCGAGAACGGCTCAGAAAATGGAAAGCCAGAGTAGTTTGCGTCTCGGGCAGCCGGTAAGATGCGCGATTTGATTTCGGCACCGCGGTCGCGCGCAGCGACTGCGAGTTCGCACTGCACTTGAAAAACCCTCACCCGGCGAGCGATTTGCTCGGCAAATGCTCGCCGACCTCTCCCTGATCCGGGAGAGGTGAAGAAAAACCCGGACCGGCGGACGTACGCCCCTCCCTGACCAGGGAGAGGCCGGCGCCGGTGGCGCCGGGTGAGGGTAGCCTGCCGTTCCGAGCCGCCCGCTCACCCTCGCGCGAGCGCTGCTTCGACGCGGGCGGGTTCGATATCCCCGTAGCGCGTGAGCGGTTCGAAGAAGTCCAGCGCCGTGCGATCGGTAGACACGACGCCGCGCGCGGGCCGCTCGCGCAGATGCGACTCCGCGAACAGATGCGCCACCAGCGCCTTGCGCGCGCTGCCGCGATGCGCCAGCCTCCCATTCGGCCTCTTCCAGCAGGAGCGCCGCCTGCGCGACATCGGCCAGATAATTCGCGAAGCTTCTGGCCCGCAACTGCGCCAGATCGCGGTCCGCGCGTGAAAGAAACGCCAGCGCCTCGCGCACCTCGCTGAGGCCGCGCGCGATGCTCTCGCGCACCGGATCGAGAATTGCGCTGGTACGATGCGTGCGTGCCTCCAACGCGGAGAACACCGCCTGCAGCACCTGCTCGTCGCGGAACGCGCGCAGGATATCGAGGCAGATGACGTTCTCGGTGCCCTCCCAGATCGTATGGCATTGAGCATCGCGCAACTGGCGCGCGACCGGCCAGTTTTCGATGTAGCCGTTGCCGCCGTGAGCCTCGACCGCTTGCGAGGCCATCTCGACTCCGCGCCGCGAGACGCGCAGCTTGGCGATCGGCGTCAGCAGCCGGGCGACCGCGCCCTCGTCGTGCGCGGCGGCAAAGGTCAGTGCGGCCGCGCCCTCGAGCTCGACCACCATATTCACCAGCATCTCGCGCATCAACGGCAGGTCCTGGATGGTCTTGCGGAAAGCCGTGCGATGGGCCGCGAAGATGACCGATTCCAGAAACGACCGGCGCATGATTCCGAGGCTCATCACCGCGATTCCCAGGCGCGACGTGTTGACCATCTCCATCATGCGGTTGATGCCGCGGCCGTCGGTTGCCGCCTCGCCGCCCGACAGCAGGTAGGCCTCGGCGTCAACGAAGTCGGCCTCTGCGGTCGGCACCGCGCGCGTGCCGAGCTTGTCTTTCAGGCGATGGATCCGGATGCCGTTGCGGGAGCCGTCTGGCCGCTGCCTGGGCACCACAAAGAGCGCGATTCCCTTGAGCCCCTCCTGCGCGCCGTCGGGGCGCGCGAGCGTCACAATCGCCGCGGCGTCGATATTGGAGCAGAACCATTTCGCTCCGTTGAGCAGCCATCGATGCCGTCGCCGGCGCGCGGTCGTGGTGATCGTCGCGAGATCCGAGCCGCCGGTCTTCTCGGTCAGGAACATCGCGCCGTCCCAGGCGTCGTCGAAGCTCGGCGCAGTCAGATGGGGTAGAAAAGTTTCCTTTACTTCCGGCGAGCCGAAGCGCTCCACCAGCAAGGTCACGCCGTTGGTCATCCCGACCGCGCAGAGCATCCCGGTCTCCGCCTGCGACAACATATAGTCGGCAACCGTCACCAGCAGCGCCGGAAAGCGCCGCCCGCGCCGGGCGGCCTCGGCTCGCAACCGCGCCCCGCTGACCCCCGCGTTCCACAAGTCGCGCTTGGTTTCGATCGCGCCCGGATGATGCACGACCTCGTCGATCCGCTCGCCCCATCGATCGAACTCAACCAGCCGCGGAGGATTCTTGTCGGTGACCTCGGCGCGAGCGGCAACCGGTCCGCCGCACAGCGCGCCGATTTTTCTAAGCTCCGGCTCGCACCACTCGAGGTCGGCCGGCTCGAGCATCCGATGCAGAATCTGCTGGAGGTTGGGGTCCGCCTCGTACCAGTTGAGTCCGATTGCACTGTCGAAGTCTTCGTAACGAATCATGATCTTATCCACTCGCGTTAAATTTTTTCAGACCGGCTATCGACGGGAACCATCAAAGTGACCTGTACCCGCATTGATCTCGTCACGATGGGGGCGAACTGTCAAACCGGCCCGGCCTGCGACTGCGCCGCCATCGCGAGGAAGTCGGCCAGGCCAGGCCACTCTGGTCTTCGAGCCGCGCCGGCGTAGCTCGGCGGCGATCTGAAATTCGCAGCCGGGATTCGACAGCACCACGAATTCGGCGCCGGTGGCGAGACATTCCCGGCCTTGCGGCGCGCCAGCCTCGCGCGCAGTCGCCGGCTCCGTCAGGTTGTAGCTGCCGGCGGAGCCGCAGCACAGGTCCGACTCGGCCATTTCGACCAGCGTCACGCCGGGAATCGAGCGCAGCAGCTTGCGCGGCGATTCCCTGACGCCGAGCCCGTGCACCAGATGGCAGGCGTCGTGGAACGTAACCGTGCATCGGAACTCGGGGCATCGCGACTCGCGGGCCGATGCGAAACCGGCCTCGAGCAGCATCGCGCTCAAGATCCCTGACTTTGGCCGCAACCTCGCGCGCGTCGCCGGCCAGCTCGGGATCGTCGCGCAGCAGGTAGCCGTACTCCGCGATCGCGGCCGAGCATCCCGAGGCCGCCGAGACGATCGCCTCCGCGCCGCTTTGCTTGATCGCGCGCACGTTGGCCCGCGCGAAGCGCCGCGCGCGCTCGAGGTTGCCCGCATGCAGGTCCAACGCGCCACAACAGACCGTTTCCGTAGGCCAGCAGGACGCGGAAGCCCGCCGCTTGCAGCGCGCGCTCGCTGTTCAGATTCGCCGACGGCGCGAGCACTTGCGCGACGCATCCGTGATGCACGATGACTGCCGGTCCATCGCTGGCGGACCTAACCCCCTGGCCCCCTTCCCTAAAGACGGGAAGGGCGGACGCGTCTTCGAACGGCGGAAGCAGCTCCAACCACTCACGCATCGCGCGCGGAAGCATAGGATGATGGCCCGTCGCAGATGACAGCGCGTCCGCGAGTCGAGTCGGCGCGAGCAGCGCGCGCAGGCGAGTCGGATACGGGAAAATCGCGCTGATGAGCGGCGCGTCGGACTCGATCGGTGAGCGGGCGGCGGCGACGATGATGCTGCGCACATCAGTCGCGCGCATCCTCGATCAATTGCCCGTATGGACGCCCGAGGGGCACGCGGTCTCGCATCCGCGGCATCCGAGGCACAAATCCGAGTGGCGCACCGCGTCGTTATCGAGTTCGAGGCGGCCTTCGGCGAGCGACTTCATCAGATAGATACGGCCGCGCGGCGAATCCATCTCGGCGCGCGTGAGCGACGTAGGTCGGGCACGCCTCGAGGCAGAGCCCGCAATGCACGCAGTCGAAGAGCAGCTCGTAATCGACAACGTCGCGAACTGGTGGGGGCGGCTGGTAGTGCTAGCTCGGCCATCAGATTGCTCCCGACAAAGCATCCGGGGTTGAAGATGTTCGTCGGATCGAAACTCGCCTTGAGCCGCCGCATCAACTTGAACGTGCCGTTGCTCGGGCGATCGAAGAATTCGATCCGCGGCTCGCCGTGCAGCGCCGGAAGAAACATTGAGAACGCGCAGATGGCCGTGAGCGTTCGCAGCGATCGCGCGCCATCGGGTCACCGCGGTTCGCGCCGCCTCCGCGCCGGCGGCTTCCAACGAAACCTGCGCGACTCCGCTTCCGGCGTGAGCGCGAAACTCCGTGTCGCATTCGGCGAGACATCGCGCGAGCTCGGCGGGGAGCACGGCAAGCTGCGCCGTGAGATTGCCCGTCGGGGAACTCGAAGTCGCGCAGCCGCTGCGTAGGCTTCGATCGCGCATGGCGCCTTCGAGGATCTCAACCCGCTTCGAATCGCCTCGCGCCCCAGAATCTCCGCGATGCTGGTCCGCTGATAATCGATTTCCGGCTGATTTCCGCGAGAACCCGGCGAGCAGCAGGAAACTTACCGCCGGCTCCGAACGCCGCGCCGGCTCGCGGACTCAGCACTTCGAGATGAGAGAGCGGGAGCGCGTCAAGAAGCGTTGTGGGCCGAATCGAAAGGCTGCGCGATCCGATCGTATTGCGCGATCGCCAGCGCGTAGAGTTCCGGTATCGGGCGCACCTTGAACGCCGCCTCGGTCACGATCCCCAGTGTGCCGAAAGATCCGGTGAGCACCTTCATCAGATCGTAGCCCGCGACGTTCTTGACCACTCGCCCGCCGGCGCGCACGATTCGTCCGCCATGGCCCACGAACTGGATTCCGATCAACAGGTCGCGCACCGGCCTTCCGAAAGCCGGATTGGACCGGCCCTGGATGCGCCAATCGCCGCGCCAAGCGTCACCGATTCGGGCGCCGATGGGTCGAGCGGTAATCGCTGGCGATGGGCCGCGGTCCGGGCGTTGAGAGCGCCGAGTGTGATTCCGGCCTCGGCGACGACGGTCAGGTCGTCGGGTTCGTAGGCGATCACGCGGGCCATCCTGGTCATCGAGAGGCCGATCGCGACCGGCGTGCGCCTCAGGCTCGCGAGTGTGCGCGCGCCGCCGATCGGCGCGAGCGTAATCCGATCGCTCTCGCATTTGCGAACGATCGCGGCGATCTGCTCGACGCTGGTGGCCTCGATCACGGTCTCGCATGCAGGCGCTTCGGCTGAGTTCGGCGGTCTCACTCGATCGGCGCCGACCAGCGCACCGAATGCGTGCCCGATCACAGCGGTACTTGCCGGCGAGGCGCCGCGACCTCGACGCACGCTCCAGGGGTGGGAATCACCTTGCCGGGGTTGGAGCGCTCGGCGGAATCGAACACGCGCCTCAGCTCGCCCATCACGAGCAAGTCGTCGGGCGAGAACAGCAGCGGCATCTCGCCGAGCTTCTCGGCGCCGATTCCGTGCTCGCCGGTGAGACTGCCGCCCATCTCGACGCAGGCCTTCAGGATCTCGTGTCCGACTTCGATCGCGCGGCGAACCTGATCGGGCTCGCGCTCGTCGTAGAGAATAATCGGGTGGATATTTCCGTCGCCGGCATGAAAGACGTTGCCGATCCGCAACTGATAGCGCTCGCTCAGCGCCGAGATCACGCGCAGGATATCGGGCAGGCGCGTGCGCGGCACCACGCCGTCCTGGGTGGCATAGTTGGGTGCGAGCCGTCCCGCCGCGCCGAAGGCGCGCTTGCGCGCCTTCCAGAGTGCGGCGCGTTCGGTCTCGTCGCGCGCCAGCCGGACTTCGCGCGCGCCGCGATCGCGCACCAGTTGCGCGATCTGCGCCGCGCGCGCGTCGAGCCCCGCTTCGAGGCCGTCGAGCTCGATTATCACCACGGCGCCGGCGTCGCGCGGGAGCCCGACATGGAACGCTTCCTCGATCGCCTGGATCATCAGGCCATCCATCATTTCGATCGCGCCCGGAATCATTCCCGCCGCGATAGTGGCGGAGACGGCGTGCGTCGCGTCCTGAACGCCGGCGAACACCGCCAGCATCGTGCGATGATTCTCCGGCGCGCGCATCAGGCGCAGCGTCGCCCGCGTGACAATTCCGGTGGTGCCTTCGGACCCGCACACCGCCCCCACCAGATCGTAACCGCAGCGCTCCTCGACCGGCCCGCCCAGCTCGACCACGTCGCCGTCAGGCAGCACGATTTCGACGCCGAGCACGTGATTGGCCGTCACGCCGTACTTGAGCGTGTGCGGGCCTCCGGAGTTCTCCGCGATATTGCCGCCGATCGTGCACGCCGGTTGCGAGGACGGATCGGGCGCATAGAAAAATCCGCGTTCGCGGACCGCGTTGGTCACCTGGATGTTGACCACGCCGGCTTGAACTTCGGCGCGCCGGTTCGCGAGATCGATCGACAAAATCCGGTTCATCCGCGAGGTGCAGATCATCACCGGGGCGTTCACGGGAAGGGCGCCGCCGGAAAGTCCGGTGCCCGCCCCGCGCGGCACGAACGCGACGCCGCGGCTAAACAGCGCGCGCATCACCGCGCTCACTTGCGCAGTGGTTTGCGGCATCACGAGCACATCTGGAGCGCGCTTCCCGATCGTCCAGCCGTCGCATTCGTAGACCGCAAGCTCGGTCGCGTGGGAGATAACGCCGTCGTCGCCGGCGATTTTGCGGAGTTCGGCCAGCAGCCCGGCGTCGAGCGAATTGTTCGCCTGAGCGGCGCTCACGAAGGGCACTCTATCACGGCCGGGTGCAACGGGAACGCGGGGACAGGTAGCGGGCTCATGCGTTTTTGATCGCGACGCATGCCATAGTGTATGTTCAAGTCTATTCTCAATCTGGGCGCCCGCGCGGTTCGCTGCGCAGCGCAGGCGGCGGAAATCGGGCGCATCTGGAGGGTCAATCTTGTCGCACGGGGCAAATTCGTTTCCGGAACTCAAACCGCCCGCGCGGGTGCTGCTCGGCCCGGGGCCCTCGAACGTTCATCCGCGTGTGCTCAAAGCGATGCTCTCGCCGGTACTGGGCCATCTCGATCCCGAATTCCTGAAGCTGATGGACAACGTCAAGAAACTCCTGCGGCTGGTCTTCCGCACCGGCAACGAAATCACGTTCCCGATCTCGGGCACCGGGTCGGCCGGGATGGAAGCCGCGATGGCGAACCTGATCGAGGACGGCGACGAAGTCGTGGTCGGCGTCGCGGGCGTATTCGGTGGACGGATGGCCGAGATCGGCGAGCGGCTCGGCGCGAAGGTGCACAAGGTCGAGGCCGAATGGGGCCGGATCATCGAGCCGGAGCAGGTCGAAGCGGCGCTCAAGTCGGCCGCTCGCCGAAGCTGGTCGCGATCGTGCACGCGGAAACCTCCACCGGAGTCCATCAGCCGGTCGAGGAAATCGCCCGGATGGCGCATCGGCACGGAGCGATGTTCGTGATGGACGCGGTGACCTCGCTCGGCTGCTTGCCGGTGGAAATCGACCGGCTCGGGGCCGACATCTGCTTCTCGTGCACGCAAAAGGGAATCGGCGCGCCGCCGGGACTGTCGCCGATCACTTTCAGCGCGCGCGCGATGGAGTCGGTGCGAAAGCGTAAGCAAAAGTGCCGCTCGTGGTATCTCGACGCGGGGCTGATCGAGCATTACTGGGGACCCGATCGCCTGTACCATCACACCGCGCCGATCACGATGAACTATGCGCTCTACGAGGCGCTGCGGATGATCGTCGAGGAAGGGCTCGAGCCGCGATGGAAACGGCATGCGGTGAACGCGGCGGCGCTCCAGGCCGGGCTGAAACCGCTGGGGCTCAAGATGGCCGCCCAGGAAGGATACCGGCTGCCGCAGCTTGCGGCAGTGGAGGTGCCCAAGGGAATCGAGGAGGCCAAAGTACGCGCGGAGTTGCTCAAGACCTTCAACCTGGAGATCGGCGCCGGATTAGGTCCGTTCAAGGGCAAGGTCTGGCGGATCGGCCTGATGGGCGAGTCGTCGCGGCGGGAGAACGTGATGCTGGTCCTCAACGCGCTGGAAGAGATCCTGGGCGCGATGGGCCACGAAGTTGCGCGCGGCGGCGCAGTGTCGGCTGCGGATCAGGCCTACGCGGCTGCCGGCCTGGGTGCCGGCGAACCGCACTGAACGGATCGGGAGTCTACTCTCCGTACGTTTTCACGCCTCGCAGACTACCCTCACCCGGCGCGACACTCGCGTTCGCTCGCACGCGCCGACCTCTCCCTGGTCAGGGAGAGGTGTAAGACGTTCGCACTCGCGCTCTTAACCCTCTCCCTGACCAGGGAGAGGGCAAACGGCGCGGCGTTTGCTCGTTGTTTTGCAAACGCCGTGACGCGCGGCTGAGGGTCGCCTGATCCTCTCGCGCCATTCGCTTCAGCCCTGCGTAATCGGAATGTGGCGCGGCTGCGTGCGGACGCGATCGAGCCACGCGCGCACCGCCGGGAACCCCGCCAAATCGAAGCCACCCTCGTGCGCGACGTGCGTGTAGGCGTAGAGCGCGATATCGGCGATCGTGTAGCGTCCGCCGACGAACCATTCACGCGGCTTTGAGTCATCGCCGCGCAGATGACCCTCCATCACGGCCAGCGCGTCGTTGCCCAGCTTCATGATACGTGCGAGTCCGGCTCGGCGCTCGTCCCGGGAGTCGGGATACATCGTGAGAAAGCGCGCAACGGCAATGTAGGGTTCGTGGCTGTACTGTTCGAAGAATAGCCACTGGAGCATCCGCGCGCGCTCGAACGGATCGGCCGGCATCAACGGCGTGCCCTCGGCGAAGTACCAGATGATCGCGCTGGACTCGAACAGCCGACGCCCGTCGTCGAATTCGACCGCGGGGATCCGTCCGTTGGGAAACTTGGCGAGGAATTCCGGCGTGCGCGATTCGCCCCTCGTGATGTCGATTTCCACGCGTCGAAACGGGATTCCGATCTGCGTCAGCAGCAACCGGACTTTGTATCCGTTGCCCGACGGCGGAAAATCGTAGAGCGTCAGCATGAGAGTACCCTCACCCGGCGTGCGCGGCGCCCGCCGGCCTCTCCCTGGTCAGGGAGAGGCGTAGGAAGGAGCACGCCGCGTGGATTCCTCGGCTTCGCGGCGCTCGCCTCGGGCAGCGCCTACAATTCTGGGCTGCTGGGCAGGAACGTTTCGCCCATCAGGTAGGCGTCGAACGGCGCGGGCGGCTTCGCGGCCCTCCCAGATCGCCCACACCACCAGCGATTGTCCGCGCCGCGCGTCGCCGGCGGCGAACACTCCCGGCACGCTGGAGGCGTAATGGTTGCACGCGATATTGCCGCGCTGATCGAGCTTCAACCCGAGTTGACCGATCACCGTATCGGGCTCCGGGCCCAGGAAGCCGAGCGCGAACAGCACCAGGTCGCAATCCAGCTCGAACTCGCTGCCCGGAATTTCCTCCATCACCATCCGGCCGTTGTCGTGCTTCCAGTTGAGCCGCACGCAGTGGAGCTTCTTCACCAGACCGTTCTCGCCCGAAAAGCGCTTGGTGTTGATGCTCCAGTCGCGCCGGACGCCTTCTTCGTGCGAGCTCGAGCTGCGCAGGATCATCGGCCAGTCCGGCCACGGCATCTCGGCGGTGCGGGCCGGCGGCGGTTCCGGCAGCAACTCGAACTGATAGACGACTTTTGCGCCTTGCCGATTGGACGTTCCCAGGCAGTCCGAGCCGGTGTCGCCGCCGCCAAGGATCACGACGTTCTTGTCCTTTGCGGTCAGCGAAATCTCCGGCGGTATCACGTCACCCGCGTTGCGCTTGTTCTGTTGCGGCAGGAACTCCATCGCGAAATGGATTCCCTTGAGCTCGCGCCCCGGAATCGGCAGGTCGCGCGGCTTGGTCGCGCCGACCGTCAGGCATACCGCGTCGAACCTGCTCTTGAGCTCGGCGCCTTTCAAATCGACGCCGACGTGGCAGTTGGTCACGATCTCGACGCCTTCGGCCTTCATCTGCTCGACGCGGCGGTTGACGATCCATTTCTCGAGCTTGAAGTCGGGAATCCCGTACATCAAAAGCCCGCCGACGCGATCGGCGCGCTCGAACAGCGTGACGCTGTGGCCCGCGCGCGCCAGTTGCTGCGCGCACGCCAGGCCCGACGGTCCCGAGCCCACCACCGCGACCTTCTTGCCGGTCCGATGCTCCGGTATGACCGGCGCGATCCATTCTTCGGCAAAGGCGTGATCGATGATGTTCTTCTCGATCAGCTTGATCGTGACCGGATCGTTGTTGATGTTCAGGACGCAGGCTTCCTCGCACGGCGCGGGACAGATGCGGCCGGTGAACTCGGGGAAGTTGTTGGTCGAATGGAGGCGGTCGATCGCTTCGCGCCAGCGGCCGCGATAAACCAGGTCGTTCCAGTCGGGGATGATATTGCCGAGCGGGCAGCCCTTGTGGCAGAACGGGATGCCGCAATCCATGCATCGCGCGCCCTGCGCCCTGAGCTTTTCTTCCGGCAGCTTTAGATCGAACTCGCGCCAGTCCCGCAAGCGCTCCTCGACCGGGCGCCGCGGCGGCGTTTCACGCTTGATCTCGACGAAGCCGGTTATCTTGCCCACTCTGAGCGATTACCTTTCCTGTCAGTCACTAGTCATTGACTACATGCACTACACAGCGGCGAGGCGCGCGATGTCGGAACCGGTGTTCAGATGCTGCCGTTCGAGCACCTTGCGATACTCGGTCGGCAGGACCTTGACGAATTTGCCGGCGAACTCGTCCCATCGATCGAGCACGCGGCGCGCCACTTCGCTTTCGGTGTACTGGTGATGGCGCGTGATGAGCGCGCGGATGCTGGTTTAGCTCGTCGGCGTCCTTGAGCGCGAGCAGCTCGACCATGTTCAGGTTGCATCGCGAGGCAAACCCACCCTCCTCGTCGAGCACGTAAGCGATGCCGCCGCTCATTCCGGCCGCGAAGTTGCGTCCGGTGCGGCCCAGCACCACGACTTTCCCGCGGGTCATGTATTCGCAGCCGTGATCGCCCACGCCCTCCACCACCGCGACCGCGCCGCTGTTTCGGACGGCGAACCGCTCACCCGCCATCCCGCGGAAGAACGCCTCACCGCCGGTCGCGCCGTACAGCGCGACGTTGCCGATCAGGATGTTGTCCTCAGCCTTGAAGGTGGCCTCGCGCGGCGGACGTACCGCGATGAAGCCGCCGGACAGTCCCTTGCCGATATAGTCGTTGGCGTCGCCTTCGAGATAGAACGCGACACCGGGCGCGAGCCACGCGCCAAAGCTCTGGCCCGCCGAGCCCTTGAAGTGAATCCGGATTGTGTAGGGCGGCAGCCCCTCGCCTTCCCATCGCCGCGACACTTCCGCCGACAGCATCGTGCCGGCCGCGCGATTCGAGTTGCGGATCGCGACCTTTAGCTCGACCGGCTTGCGATGCTCTAACGCTTGCCTGCATTGTTCGATCAATTGCCGGTCGAGCGCCTGGCCGAGTCCATGATCCTGGGTCTCTACATTGTGAATCGCGACTTCGGGCGGCGCGTCGGGGCGATAGAGGATATTACTCAGATCGATACCCTTTGCTTTCCAATGAGTAATCGCCTCGTTGGGTTCGAGGCACTCGACGTGGCCGATCATCTCGTCCATCGAGCGGAACCCGAGTTGCGCCATGTATTCGCGCACCTCCTCGGCGATGAACATCATCAGGTTGACCACGTGCTCGGGCTTGCCCTCGAACTTCTTGCGCAGTTCGGGATCCTGGGTGGCGATCCCGACCGGGCAGGTGTTGAGATGGCACACGCGCATCATGATGCATCCGCTGGCGACCAGCGCGGCGCTGGCGAAGCCGAACTCGTCGGCGCCGAGCAGCGCGGCGATCGTCACGTCACGCCCGGTCTTGAGCTGGCCGTCGGTCTCGACCCGGATGCGGCCGCGCAAGTCGTTCATCACCAGAATCTGCTGGGTCTCGGCGAGGCCGAGTTCCCACGGGATTCCCGCGTGCTTGATCGAGGTAAGCGGCGAGGCGCCGGTGCCGCCGTCGTAACCGCTGATCAGCACCACGTCGGCCTTGGCCTTGGAGACGCCCGCCGCGATCGTGCCGACGCCGACCTCGGCGACCAGCTTGACGCTGACGCGCGCGCGGTCGTTGGCGTTCTTGAGATCGAAGATCAATTGCGCGAGGTCCTCGATCGAGTAGATATCGTGATGGGGCGGCGGAGAGATCAGCCCCACGCCGGGGACCGCGTAGCGAATCTTGGCGATAAAGTCGTTGACCTTGTGACCGGGAGCTGGCCGCCCTCGCCCGGTTTCGCGCCCTGCGCCATCTTGATTTGCAGCTCGTCGGCGTTGACCAGGTAATGGCTGGTCACGCCGAAGCGCGCCGAGGCGACCTGCTTGATCGCGCTGCGGCGCCAATCGCCGTTGGGATCGCGCTTGAAGCGGGCGGGGTCCTCGCCACCCTCGCCGGTGTTGCTCTTGCCGCCGATCCGGTTCATCGCGATCGCCAGGTTTTCGTGCGCTTCCTTGCTGATCGAGCCGAATGACATCGCGCCGGTCTTGAAACGCTTCACGATTTCGGCGGCCGGCTCGACCTCCTCGATCGGCACCGGCGAACGGCCCGGCTTGAACTTCATCAGACCGCGCAGCGTGGCGAGATGGCGGGCCTGATCGTTGAGCAGACGCGTATACTCCTTGAAGACCCGGTAATTGCCCGTGCGCACCGAGTGCTGGAGCTTGGCGATAGTATTCGGATTGTACATGTGGAACTCGCCGCGCCGGCGCCATTGATACTGGCCGCCCACGTCGAGCTCGCCGTTGAGCGACGGGTCCACACCGAATGCGTGGAAATGACGCCGCAGGGTCTCGCGCGCGATCACGTCCAGTCCCACGCCCTGGACCCGCGATGCGGTCCAGGTGAAGTAACGGTCGATGAGCTCGTGGGTGAGCCCGATCGCCTCGAAAATTTGCGCGCCGCGATAACTCTGGATCGTCGAGATCCCCATCTTGGAAGCGACCTTGACCAGACTCTTGGTCGACCGCCTTGATGAAGTGCTCGACCGCGTCATCCTCGGACACGTCCCTGAGTTCTCCGTCGCGGATCATCCCGATCATCGTGGCGTACGCCAGGTATGGGTTGATCGCGTCGGCGCCGTAGCCCATCAGCAGGCAAAAGTGCATCACTTCGCGCGGCTCGCCCGACTCGACCACCAGTCCGACGCGCGTGCGCGTGCCCTCGCGGATCAGATGATGGTGCACCGCGCCGGTCGCGAGCAGGCTCGGAATCGGCGCGTGGCCGTCGTTGACGCCGCGATCGGACAGCACGATTATCGTGTAGCCGCCGGCGATCGCCTCGGAGGCGCGGCGGCAGAGATCGTCTAGCGCCGCGCGCATCCCGGCCTCACCGTCGGTGGCCTTGAACAGCGCCGGCAGCGTGATCGATCTGAGCCCCGGCTGCGCGAGCCGCTTTAGCTTTTCGAGTTGGGCGTTGGTGAGAATCGGGCTGGCCAGCCGAAGCTGGCGGCAATGCTCGGGCGTTTCCTCGAAAAGATTCTGCTCCGAGCCGATCGTGGTCTCGGCCGACATGACCATTTCTTCGCGAATCGAATCGACCGGCGGATTAGTTACCTGGGCGAAGAGCTGCTTGAAGTAATTGAACAGCAGCGGCGCCATGTCCGACAGGACCGCGAGCGGCGTGTCGGTGCCCATCGAGCCCACCGGCTCCTGGCCGTTGGCCGCCATCGGGGCGAGGATCATCTTGAGCTCTTCGATCGTGTAGCCGAAAGCCTGTTGCTGAGCCAGCGGATCGAACTGGCCCACGCCGTCCGCCGCCGGCGCCGACTGCGGCTCCGGCAGCTCGTTAAGGTTGACGAGATTGTCCTTGAGCCACTGGCGATACGGCTTGCGCGCCGCCATCGACTCCTTGATCTCCGCGTCTTTCACGATTCGTCCCTGCGCCGTATCGACCAGGAACATGCGGCCCGGATGGAGCCGCTCCTTCAACTCGATCTGATCGGGCGGAATGTCGAGCACGCCGGTCTCGGACGCCATCACGACCAGACCGCCCTTGGTGACGAGGTAACGCGAGGGGCGGAGCCCGTTGCGATCGAGCACCGCGCCAATCTGGCGGCCGTCGGTGAACGCGATCGAGGCCGGGCCGTCCCACGGCTCCATCAGGCACGAATGGTACTGGTAGAACGCGCGCTTGGAATCCGGCATCACGGCGTCGTTCTGCCACGCCTCGGGGATCATCATCATCGCGGCGTGCGGCAGCGAGCGGCCGGTACGGAGCAGGCAGCTCCAGGCAGTTGTCGAACATCGAGGAGTCGCTGCCGTGGGGTTCGATAATCGGCCGGAGCTTTGCGATGTCGTCGCCGAACAGCGCCGATGAAAACTGCTTCTCGCGCGCGTGCATCCAGTTGATATTGCCGCGCAACGTGTTGATTTCGCCGTTGTGCGAGATGAAGCGATACGGGTGGGCGCGGTCCCAGCTCGGGAAGGTGTTGGTCGAGAACCGCTGATGCACCATCGCGAGCGCCGAGCTCACCGCGGGATCGAGCAGGTCGGAATAAAAACGCGGAATCTGATGCGAGATGAGCTGGCCCTTGTAGACGATCGTCAGCGCCGAGAGGCTGCACACGTAGAATATCTCGGCGCCGAGCGCGAGCCTGGCGGCCTCGTTGGTGACGCGCTTGCGAAGCACGTAGAGCTTGCGCTCGAGCGCCTCGACGCCGTCCATTGGCTCCTTGGGCATCGGCGCTCCGCGCACTCGCTCGCCGCGGCCGATGAATATCTGGCGAATCGCGGGCAGTCCCTGGCGGGCGACGCGTCCGCACGCCATCGGATCGTGCGGCACCGTGCGCCATCCGAGCACGCGCTGTCCTTCTTCACGAACGACGCGCTCGAACATCTGCTCGCAGGCCTGGCGCCTGACCGGGTCGCGCGGCAGGAAGATCATTCCAACGCCGTACTCGCCAAGCGCCGGCAATCCGAATCCGAGCCGGTCGGCTTGCTTGACGAAAAACTCGTGCGGAACCTGCATCAGGATTCCGGCGCCGTCGCCGGTTTCGGGATCGCATCCGCATGCCCCGCGATGGGTCAGGTTGTTGAGGACCTCGATACCCTTGTCGACGATGTCATGTGACGCATCGCCCTTGATATTGACCACGAAGCCGACGCCGCATGCATCGTGTTCGTGCGCCGGATCGTAGAGCCCCTGCCGTGGGGGAAGTCCTCGCGCTTCATTCATCGTCATGTCCGCCCGGCGTTACGCCCGCCTGGTTTGAATCGTCCCGTTCCTGACGCCGTTGGGTTTGTGCCGCCTGCCGTTGCTCTCGATTTCGGGCTCAGCGCTGTGAACCGCAATTTGTGAGCGTTCGGTATGGGTCGACAGCACCACCATCGTTTCCGTATGCGCCACTCCCTCGATCGAACGGATCGCGCTGATGAGCCGCTCGAGCGACGAAGTATCGGCGGTCTTCACCTTGAGCAGCAGCGTGTGCTCACCGGTGACGTGATGGCATTCCAGGACGTCTTCGAGCGTCTCTACCTTGTGCTCGAACAGGCCGATCGCTCGCGGATGGTTTATCGATACGCCGATGAACGCGGTGACATCGAGACCGAGGCGTTTGGCGTTGACGCAGGCGTGATAGCCGGTGATGATGCCGCTGTCTTCGAGCTTCTTGACGCGCTCGATCACGGAGGGCGCGGACAATCCGACCTGCTCACCGAGCTTGACGTGCGGAATTCTTCCCTGCTCCTGCAAAATCTGAATGATCTGCAGGTCGATCGCGTCCAGCTCGGGAATCTCGCCTCCTAGTTTCATAAGGAAAACCTCCCCACCGCGCGTTGAACGTAACCTGAGATGGCCAATCTGTCAAGGATAATTAAGGCAATTTTAGCGGTCTGGCTCCGTTTACGCCAGAACGCCCGGAGACGCTTTAACGATTATGAGGCGGACGGGAGCCACGACCCTATGTCACGGATGCGTCATCTGGCCGGCAGTCATGGCCTAAGCGCTTGATTTTTCAGTAGATTTAGCGATCCGGGTGAGACGTTGTTCAGCTTCCATATTCAGGCGGCGAAGCGCCGATACCGTCGAAACCAAGGAGGACCGGCAGGCGCGGCAGGAACCGGCACCTTCGAGCGGCCTCAGGGCGGGCTCCGGCCGACGCTACAGAAGAGAGGCCGGCGTCAGCCGCTCACACGCTTACCGGCGAGCTTTCGCCAGAAGGTCGTCAACCTCGCGGTTGATCTTTCGTGCGGCCTTCAGAATGCGCTCCAGACTGCGATCTATGGTCGCCTTGTCCAGCTTGCCATTGTGATGGGCGATTTCAGGCAAGGCTTCGATCTTTTGCCGACTGGCCTTTACCGCTTTCATAATCTCTGCGGCCGCCCTGCGCAATTCAGGCTTGCCGCCTAAACCGACGTGACGTGCGGCCACACCAAGGCAAAGGAAAACGGCGGCGATGAAATTCCCCAAAGTACCCGGAGACACGCCGTACGTGCGATTCAATAATCTCGTGCGGCAGGTCATGTCCGTTTCCAAGGCGGAAATCGGGAAAGGATCGTCGCGAAAGCATCGGAGGCGCCAAAAACGACCTAAGCATTCTGCCGATAAGCCACAGGCCCCGAGCATAACTAAGGCGAGTCATGCTTGCTCGACTGGGCTCGCCGCACGAAGTCGGCGTACAGCTTCAGCCTCTGAACGCTCGGAAATGCGATAGCTATATTTAGTTTCCTTCGCAGAAGGTCGAGCGACTTGCGCACTTTCCGCGTGGGGTCGTGCTCTGTCTCGATTATCCAGCGCGCCACCTTGTAGACCAATAAGTCTGCCGCCTGTAGGGGTGAGTGTTCTATCTTCGATCCGAATGCCGCGTCACCCAAAACTTGGTCTGGGTCCTTGTGCTGCTTGACCGCGTAGAAGAGCGCCGTGGCAAAGCCCGTGAATTTTGGCTTGTTGTCGAAGAGCACGTTCACCGGCCTCGGAAGCTCCAGGCGGTTCCACTTCGCAGCCTTCATGAATGCGCTCAGGCAATTAAAAACCAAAAAATAGTAGGGGTCCCGCCACTGATCTCGAATATCCAGCGGCAGAGCTGATTCGTAATCTTCCTTGAGCAAAGCCGCCCCGAAGCCCATGATCGTGCTCTGCATCGCGATAGTCGCCAATCGCTCGATAAACAGGTCGCGCTTTTCATTGCTCCAGTCGTTGTCAAATTGTTTTTGGCGCGCGATGAAATCGGTCATGTGAAAAAAGCGCCTATCCGCAGGTACGGACGAATCGCGAAAGGCGTGCTCCAGCACCTGGTTCCATTCTTTCTCAAGCCTTATCCAGCTGTCAAAGGTTGCAACATAACCGGCAACCGCGACTGCCTCCTTGCCGTGCCGGGACTGCCCGCTCTCGTCTATATAGGCGTTCCACGGTTGCACAATCTGGATCACAGCTAACGTCCGAGCCTTGCGAGCCGTTTCATTGGGCAGCCAAATTTCCGCCAGTCTCTGGATTCTTGCGAGGCTCACAACGCGCCTCGCTCAGCCGGGCTAATTCTCGCGAGAGCATTCCACCTTGAGCGGATGAGTCAACTAGGCTATTGCCCAAATTAGATCATTACCCAAACCCGTCACACGGCCGGATAGGCGTCGCTGCCCACTTCGAGCGGGTCGCGGCTTCAGGCAGAGCTAGGCGTGCGCACCGATCGTGCAGCTACAACGACCATGCAGCGGCGGGTAGTCGATTTGATCAGCGGATATTAGAGGAAGCATGTTTCGCCGGGCCACCAGTTGGTCGCCGACCTTCAGATAGCTTGCACTAATCTCGATGACCTTGCCATTCAGCTTCCGGCAGTAGAGACAGTCAGGCGGGCGAGTTGCAATCCAGACTTTTCGTTCGACGCCTGCTTTCCGATAGGAGGCCACCGAAGTGCCATTTGCGCAACGGAACGTCTCGGCCTCCGCGATGATCTGAGCGATCGCGAGGTCCCACACAAACGCTTCGGCGAGTGCTCTCGCGAGTTTCTGAATAGCCCAACGTTTGTGGACGGAATCAAGCAAGAGTTCTCGCAATCTGTCGATGTCGGGGCAACCAGTCTGGCGGCGCGTCCAAGCGAAATCGTGGCCGCGGATGAACTCGATGAGGCCGTCGGTCGGCAGGCCGAAGCAAATTCCCATCTCGGCCTCCTTCATCGCTTCCGCCTCGGACGGAATTGTCGCGGCCCGCTCAGCGGTAGGGAGTTTCATCTTAGACACTCGGATACGCGTCGCTGCCCATTTCGAGCGGGTCGAGGCCGGTCCATTCGACTTCGCTCGATACGCGATTTCCCATCGTGCGCTCGACGATCACGAAGAAGATCATTGCGAGCGTGAACACCACCACGACGTTCACCGTGACGCCGATCAACTGTGCGGCGAACTGCGACCAATCGCCGAACAGGATGCCGCGCACCGGACCCGCCACGCCGTTCCATCCGTCGCCGTAGCTGCCGTCGGCGAAAATCCCGACTGCGAGCGCTCCCCAGATTCCGCATGCACCGTGGACCGCGATCGCGCCGACTGGATCGTCGATGCGAAATCGCCGCTCGATCGCGATCACGGCCCACGACCACTATCAGCCCGGCGACCACGCCGATGAAGACTGCCGCGGCCGGCGATGACGAAAGCGCACGGCGCGGTTATCGCGACCAGCCCGCCGAGCATCCCGTTGCACGCCATCGCGATGTCCGGCTTGCCGAATCGTTGCCAAATGTAGAGCAGCGCGGCGAGCGTGCCCGCGGCCGAGGCCAGCATCGTGTTCGCCGCGATCGGTCCGATTCGCGCGTCGGAGGCGGCGAGCGTCGAGCCCGCGTTGAAGCCGAACCAGCCGAAGGCCAGGATCAGCGTGCCGAGCGATCGCCATCGGCAGGTTGTGGCCCGGCAGGGCGCCGATCGCGCCCGTCGCGGCGAAACTTGCCGATGCGCGGGCCGAGCACGATCGCGCCGGCCAGCCCGGTCACTCCGCCGGTCATGTGCACCACCGACGAGCCGGCGAAATCGACGTGGCCGTGGCCAAGCCCGCAGTTCATCGCCGAGCTGCGAGAGCCATCCGCCGCCCCACACCCAGTTGCCGTAGAGGGGGTAGAGGAACATCGACATGAAGAGCCCGTAGACGAAGAATGCGGAGAACTTCCAGCGCTCGGCCATCGCGCCGGTCGGAATCGTGGCGGCCGTGTCCATGAACACCACCGCGAACAGGAACATCGCGAGGCTGGCGGGATCGTGCGCGACGTTGACCAGCGCGAACTTGCTGAGCCCGATGAGCCCGAATGGATGGCCGCCAATGGCGAGCGTCACCTCGTGATGACCGATCGGCGCGGCGCCGAGCGACGGCCAGTGGCTGACGCCGCCCATCATGAAGCCGTAGCCGGTCAGCCAGAATCCGATCACGCCGATCGGATAGATCATGAAGTTCATCGCCATCGTGTTTACCGCGTTCTTGGCGCGCGTGAAGCCGGTCTCGAGCATCGCGAAGCCGAGTTGCATGAACATCACGAGGAAGCCGCCGACCAGTACCCAGGCGAGATTGAGCGACTGTTCGAGCCGACCGGCGAGGCGCGGCTTCCTGGGCGCGAGCGCAGCGCGCGATCGCCAGCGCGATCGCCAGGGTCGCCAGCGCCGGAGCGATCTTGCGTATCTGTCGCGGCCTCATCGCAGCCTTCCACGATAGGCGCCGCCGCGGGGCCGGGACGGTGACGCCGGATACTTGTTGGCCATCCATATGAGCGCCAAAAAGACGCCGATCAACGACACGAAGAATAGCGCGATCCGCGGCTGCGCGGCGCGCCTGCTGTGCGCGCAGGCTGGCCGGATGCAGCCGCGTCGCGCGGTCGGTGACTTTGACGCGCGACGGGATCGCTGCAGGTCCTCCAGCATCTCGGCTGCGGTTGCGTAGCGGTTGCGCGGGATGCGCTCGATCGCGTGCAGGACGATCTCCTCGAGGTGCGGGTCCAGGTCGGGGACGTAAGCGGGTCGGCGGCTGCGGGTCCTCGCTGGTCTTCGCCTTCATCATGCCGTAGACGTTGGGCGCGGCGTACGGCAGCTCGCCGGTCAACATCTCGTAGAGATAGTGCCGATCGAATAAATGTCGGTGCGACGTCGCCGCGCCGGCCGCTGACCTGCTCGGGCGCCATGTAGTCCGGCGTGCCGATGGTCGAGGACAGCCCCGACCAAGTGAGGCGGCGCGCCGATTCATCGAGCGCGATGCCGAAGTCCATGATTTTTATCCTGCCTGCAGTCGGTCACCAGAATGTTCTCGGGCTTGAGATCGCGATGGACCACGCCCTGGCCGTGCATGTAGACGAGCGCGTCGCAGATCTGGCGGGTCAGGTCGAGCGCCTTCTCGGTCGGGAACGAGCGCTTGTCGCGCATCATCGCGCGCAGCGAAATGCCCTCGACGTACTCCATCGCGATGTACATCCGGCTTTTCTTTCGCGGCGTGAGGACCTTGACGATGTACGGATAGTCGAGGCGGCTGGCCGATTTCCTCCTCGCGGCTGGAAACGGTCGTAGAAGACCACGTCGCTTTCGAACTGCAGGTAGGGAACTTTGATCGCGACCGTTTCGCCGCTCAGGCGATCGATCGCCTTGAAGATCGACGCCATCCCGCTGCGCGCGATCACCTCGGTCAGCTTGTACTGGTCGAGCTTTTCGCCGATGCCGACCTCGCGCATCGCCTATACCGCCTCGATTGTTCCGCGCACGGCTGCGCACGTTAACACTCGCCAGCCCACATAATCAAATCGCCGCAAGCGGCGGCTTGCGAGTTCACCAGGCGCAGGCCGAGCCGTCCCATCAGACGCGCGAACAGGCCCTGGGATGGCTCGGGAGCGACGTAGGGCGTTGCACCGATCATCCTCAGGAACGCGACCGTGAGATTGTCGGCGGTGCCCCGGGCGTTGGCTTTCTCGATAAGCTCGCGGCAGACTTCGTCGGCGGAACCCTCGCGCGTGAGACGCTCGAGGTCGGGCTCGGCGAGCACGTTGTACAGTCCGTCGGAGCATAAGACCAGCCGGTCGCCCTGCTTGAGCGGCATCGAGATCCGATCGATCGAGACGATCAGCTCGCGGCCTACGCTGCGATTCAGCGCGGAGCGTTCCGGATGCTGGCGCGCCTGCGCCGCGGTCATCAGCCCCAGCCGCACGCGCTCGCCGACCCAGGTGTGATCCTTGGTCATCTGGTTGACCTTGCCGTGGCGCAGAACATAGAGCCGGCAGTCGCCGACGTGCGCGGCGTTCAGCGCGCCATTGTCGATCGTGACCGCGATCAGCGTAGTCGCCATCCGGCGCAGTTCGGGAACCGAAAGCGCGCGGTTGTGAATCTCGATATTGGCGCGCTGCACGGCGCGCTGCAGGCGCTTGGCGGCGCCCCACGCCGGCGGGCTGTCGCGGTAAGCCGCGATCGTGGTTTCGACCGCCATCCGGCTGGCGATCTCGCCCCCTTCGTATCCGCCCACGCCGTCGGCAACGGCGAAGATCGCGCTCACCGGACTCTCGATGAAGTGACCGCAGAAATCCTCATTGTC
The DNA here is from genome assembly GCA_963793115.1 of uncultured delta proteobacterium. Taxonomy (GTDB): domain Bacteria; phylum Desulfobacterota; class Binatia; order Binatales; family Binataceae; genus CAVVMA01. Next base: position 56,244 of record CAWBYV010000016.1, on the reverse strand, counting down.
GGGACGATCGGTGCCAACGTCGGAAAGCAGCGCCAACTCGAAGGTACAGTCGGCAGGCGGCCGATCGACGGGTTCGTCCATGCGGGTCAGAGTAGTGCTGCCACGAAATTCAGGTTCAAGCTACAGGCACGGGCCATCAAACGACAGGGGGCAAGCCCGTTTTGGCGGCTTGCCCCCTGGTCACTACAGAACTCGGATCTCAGGCGGGCCGGGTGACCAGAATGGTCTCCTTGCCCTTCTTCTTCGAGTTGCGCACGAAGTAGATCGCGCCGTAGACACCCCAAATTACCGACAGAGCCACCGCCATCAGCGGCTCCTTGGGGCTGCCGATGCCTTCCAGCGGCCCGATGATGTAGAAGGCCATGCAGGCGAAGTTCGCGAGCGCTCCGAAAACCGGCACCACCATGTGCTTGAAGCCGTGGAACTCATCGTGCTCGCGGAAGGCCACGATGCAAACGATGTTGGTCAGCCCATAGAGGACGAACGTGCCGAAGTTGGAGACCAGCGTCACCAGCAGCAGGCCGTTGGGCAGCGACGACAGCGACGCGTTGGAGTCCATGCCGATCGCGTACCAGAGGTTCTTCGGCAGCGTCGCGATAGTCTTGTCGTCGGGCGCGGAGCCGCCGGCGAAGTAGTACAGCGCGGCGTAGGCGCCGATCACCGCCGAGATTGCCGCCAGCACCCAGATCGCTCTATGGGGCGTCAGATTTTCGCCGTGCAGGATTCCGAAGTGCTCCGGAACTTCCTCATCGCGGCCCATCGCGTAGGTCACGCGCGCGCCGGTGTTGATGCAGCTCAGCGTGGTGCCAATCAACGCCAGGAAAACCGTGAACGCCTCCATCAGCATGAACGCTTGGCCGTGTCCGCCGAGCAGCACGTTGCCGATGATCACCATCATGTCGCCGATCGGCGCAGCCGAGCCCTTGGCGGCGTTGAGGCTGTAAGCGCTGCTCATGAAGTAGTTGGCGGCAAAGTATTCGATCATGTAGCAGAACAGACCCTGGATAGTCAGCGAGAGCAGCACGCCGCGCGGAATGTCGCGGGTCGGGTTCTTCGCTTCTTCGCCCAGCGAGGTCACCGACTCAAAGCCGACCAGCAGCAGAATCGCGACCGTGGCCTGAATCATCGTGTAGCTGAGTCCGTGCGGGATTACGACCGAGAGCGCGCTCGCATGCGCGGGGTTGTCGCCGGTAAGCGAGTAATGCAAGGTGGCCGCAACCATGTTGCCGCTGGCGTCGAGGCCGAAGCCCGCCGAGCCTTCCGGATGCCCGAGGCGATACGCTATCGCCAGGGCCGCGAAGAACAGCAATGCCGCGATCTGGATTGCATTGATCGCGATATTGACCGAGGTCGAGCCGTTGACGCCGCGATACGCGATATAAGCGACCGCGAACGCGAAAATCACCGCGATCATCGCCATGAAGACCGGTCCCGGAGTTCCCGCGTTAATCGTGTTGGGCGCCATGTTCCCGACGATGTAGCCGATCATGACGCCCATCGTGGCCACCATGACTCCGGGATAGACCCAGTAGTACAGGTGCGACGACCATCCGATGACGAACTTTGCGATCCGGGCGAATCGATAGGCGTGGGTCTTGCCCAGGAAGGCCTGCTCGGCGAACAGATACGAGCTGCCCGCACCGGGATAGAGCTTGGCCAACTCCGAATACGAGAGCGCTGTGGCATACGCGAGCAAGAGCGCGACGCCGATTCCGGCCCACATCGCGACTCCCGACGGATACGCCTGCCCGGCTTGAAGAACGAACGTTATCCACAGGAACGCACCCGGTGCGATCAACGCCATCGCGTTAACCGTTACGCCGGTGAGCCCCAATGTGGGTTTCATTTTGGGCGCTTCTTTTGCTTCGGCCATGTTTCCTCCTTAAGCTTCCGCAGATAGCAGTGGCTGTGGCTGCTTCCGCAAGATGGGTGCCATTCAGAATGCAAAGCCCGCGCGATATTAAAATTGCGCCTTGCACATGGCGCGGGCATTCGCCCGTCAATTGGTCATCACTCTGCAACTAAAGATGGAGGTGGCTGTCGGTCGAGAGTCTGAGACCGCGCCGCCCGCAGGATCGCCGCCGGCGCCCGGCGCGGCGCGGCTGAGCGATTCGCGGGGGTGCGTGCTATAGGAACGGGTCGAGGAGAATCGATCATGGCATTGAGTCTTACGTCGAGCGAAGTCGTCGGCCTGTTCGAGAAGCTGAGCAACTGGGGGCGATGGGGCAAAGATGACCAGCGCGGAGCGCTGAACTTCATCACCGACAAGAAACGAGCCTCGGCAGCCCGGCTCGTTCAGACCGGTGAGACGGTTTCGCTCGCCTTGCCGCTCGCGGTGACGCCCGCAGCCGACAATCCCACCCCGGTTACACACCTGATCGTCCAGGCCGGCCTCGATTCCGAGCGATCATGGCTCCCTCATTCGGCCGACTATTTTGCGATCGCGTTCCACGGCATGGCGAACACCCATATCGACGCGCTGTGCCACGTCTTCTGGCAGGGCAAGATGTACAACGGGTTCTCCGCCGGTGAAGTCGGTTCACACGGCGCGCACAAATGCGCGATCGATGTCGCGCGCCAGGGCCTCGTCAGCCGCGGCGTTCTGCTCGACATCCCGAAGCTTCGCAAGGTCGAATGGCTCGAGCCGGGCGATCGGATCCTGGCCACGGAACTCGACGCCGCGGAGAAGGAGCACGGCGTTCGTGTCGAGGAGGGGGACGTCCTGCTGATTCGCACCGGGCGCTCGCGACGCCGCAAGAGCAAAGGCGCCTGGGACCCGAATCGCGAGGGCTTGCCCGGCCTCGACCCGGCCTGCCTGCCCTGGATACACGAGCGGCGCGTCGCGCTCCTGGGCTCGGACGCGGTCAGCGACGTACTGCCGAGCGGCTACAAGGATGTCCTGCTGCCGATTCACGTCTGCACGCTGGTCGCGATGGGAGTGCATCTGCTCGATAACGCGGACTTCGACGCGCTCGCGGAGACCTGCGCGCGGCTTGGCAGATACGAGTTCATGTTCGCCGCCGCGCCGCTGATCCTCGAACGCGGCACGGGCTCGCCAGCGAATCCGTTGGCGATTTTTTAGCGGTCGCCTTTGTGCATCTGTTCCGTCAAAGACCGGGAGAAGTCTGATGAGCAGCGATATTCGTCTCGATGATCTCTACAAAATGGTGGCACACATCTACACGGAGCAAAACGCACCACGTTCTGTGTCAGCCACCTTGGCACACTTTGTCGAAGTATGCGGGATGCTCACGATCCATGATCGTAAGAAACGACGTGAGGACCTCTCGGTAACCGACGCGCTGTGTAAGGCGCTGGGTTGGTACTTCCCCCTCTTGGCAAAGCTGCGCGTGCGAAGCGTGGAAGAGATCATCTTTCGGAAATATCCCTACGCGTGTCCCTATTGTCGCCGCACCCCCCACGAGGATGCCATATGTAAAACGGTTCGAGGAACGGGCCGGACCGTCGATCACGACGCACTTAGAGAGTGCTACGTAGAGAACGCGAGCCGTCGGCCCAAAGGCCTCAACGACTGGCAGAAAATGTTCCAGAAGATATACCCGCGAGACGTGGAAGACCGCGGACGTAGTACTATCGGACTGTTTGAGGAACTAGGCGAGCTTGCCGAAGCAATTCGGGTCTTCGAGCAACATCCTGCGTACTTTGCTGGCGAAGCGGCGGATGTCTTCTCCTATTTGATGGGCATTGCGAACGAAGTTGAAATTCGCCTGGTTCAGGAAGCGGATCAGACATTTTCGTTCGAGGACGAGTTTCTGAAACGCTATCCCGGGCTTTGTCCCCAATGCGGGTCCCGAGTATGCGTCTGCCCTTCCGTGCCTGAGGCTACAGTCGGCCGGATGGCCAAGGAGCTGAAAATACCAGTCTTGGCAGATCTTTTTAACCCGGAGCCAGGCCCATTCTCTACCGAGGGCGAACGCGTAGCGTCGATTGTACTGGACCGTGCTGGGGGCTGCAGCGGGCTTGCGAGTCGTTTTCCGTTCGACCGTGGCGACGCCAACCGCGCGATCGTAATGCTGTGCCTGAGACTCAGTGACCTCGTGCGGGACAGCGACCCCGAATTGGCCGAACAGTTTCAGAGTGCCGCGCTAAGGATCGGAGGCTTCGCCGCGGTCCCAGGCAGCGCGTCGCGGCGGTTGGAGGTTGGAGATGTCCTTGCGCTCATCAAGAGCACGTGGCGCGATCTCGGTGCCGACGCCAAAGAGAAACTGAGGGAGGATCGGAAGGGTCAGGAAGGTCAGGAGGGTGAGAAGGATTTAGCGGTCGAACTGGGTTTGGCGGTCGGTAAGGTCCGCGTGCTCTTCGTCTGCTGCAGCCCTTCCGACGAAGAACGTGTAAGAGGCGACAGGGAGCTCCGAGTCATCGGGGAGGCTCTTAGGCATGCCAACCGCCAGACAGACATCGAGGTGAGACCACTCACGGCCGCGACGACAGACGATTTGCGTCGCGCTCTCCTGGCGGAGGAATTTGAGATTGTGCACTTCTCGGGCCATTCAGATGGCTCCGTTCTGGTGTTCGAGGATGAGGCCGGAAAAGCGACCGATGTTCCACTCGCAGCGATTTCTCAAGTGCTGAGCCAGCACCCAGGGGTGCGGTGCGTCGTCCTGAACTCCTGCGAGTCAGCGAGCAGCCTTGTTTTCCCGATGGCGGCCAACACAGTTGGGATGGAGGAGCCAATCGATGATCAGGCGGCCATAGAGTTCGCCAAAGGATTCTATGACGCGATCGCCGCTGGCCGCGATGTGGCCTTCGCCGTCAGAGAGGGAACGAACGCGGCTAAGCTTAGGGGCTACGACCTCCAAGTAAAGGTATTGAGTCGTGCCACGTGACTACGGATTCTCCTGAGGATTCTCTTGAATTGCTTCCCCTGCGCGCCATGATAGTGGAAATTGCGGCCCTGAGACTGCTTTACGGCTTCTTTGTCCCAAGGGCTGACTTTGCCCGTCGTGGCTCCCTCGGAAATCCGGTGGCGTTTCGGTCACGTATTTGATCCCGCGCCGCGCGCCGGCAGGTTTCCCGGCTATGCCAACCGACAACGCTTCCGCCCCGCGCGTCGTGATAGTGGGGGGCGGATTCGGCGGGCTGTGGGCGGCGCGCGCGCTCAGCCGCTCGGCGGTGCGCGTCACGCTCGTTGACCGGCGCAACCATCACCTGTTCCAGCCGCTTCTATACCAGGTCGCGACCGCCGCGCTCTCGCCGGGTGAAATCGCCTATCCGATTCGGGCCGTGATGCGCCGCTATCCCAACGTGCGCGTCGAGTTGGCCGACGCGATCGCAGTGGACGCACCGGCGCATGAGTTGGTGTTGAGCGACGGGCGGCTGCCTTACGATTTTCTGATCCTGGCGACGGGCGCGCATAACTTCTACTTCGGACACGACGATTGGGAAGCGAACGCGCCCGGGCTCAAGAGCCTGGAAGAGGCGCTGGAGATTCGCCGCCGGATTCTGATCGCGTTCGAGAAAGCGGAACGCGAGACCAGCGCGGTGCGCAGGCGCGAGTTGCTGACCTTCGTGATAATCGGTGGCGGCCCGACCGGCGTCGAGCTGGCCGGCGCGATCGCGGAAATCTCGCGGCAGGTGATCGTCAGCGACTTCCGCGCGATCGATCCGAGCAAGGCCCGGATCGTCCTGCTCAAGGCCGGCCCGCGGATTCTCCCGACGTTCCCCGAGCGGCTTTCGGCCAAGGCCGAGAAAGCGCTCAGAAGACGTCAGGTCGAAGTCCGCACCGGCGCGCCGGTCACGGCGGTCGCGGCGGGTTCAGTCACGGTCGGCGCGGATCTAATCGAATCGCAAACCATCATCTGGGCGGCCGGCGTGACCGCCTCGCCGATCGCCAAATCGCTTGGAGTGCCGCTCGATCGCGGCGGACGGGTGATCGTGAATCCCGATCTCACCGTGCCGGGCCATCCGGAGATTTTCGTGATCGGCGATCTCGCCGCGCTCAAGGATGACCGCGGCAAAGCGATCCCCGGACTGGCGCCGGCCGCGATGCAGATGGGGCGTCACGCGGCGAGCAACATCGCGCGCGGGTGCGAGGGAAAGCCCTACGAGAATTTCCGCTATCGCGACAAGGGCAATCTCGCGACGATCGGGCGCGCGGCGGCGGTCGCCGACCTCGGTTGGATCAGAGCCTCAGGCTTTGCCGCCTGGATACTGTGGCTTGGCGTTCATATCTTTTTCCTGATCGGATTTCGCAACCGCCTCATCGTGATGTGGGAATGGGCGTGGGCGTATTTCAGCAATCAGCGCGGCGCGCGGTTGATAACCGGCGATCTGTTCGGTAACGATTCGGCTAACCCCGCGAGCCCGGCCGATCGGCAAGGTGAGCCGCGCTCGCGCTGAGCGAGGCTGGCGGCGAAAAAGGGAATGCCCGGCCGGTGCGCTGGCCGGGCATTCCTCATCACGGAGGAAACGGAGCGGAACGCCTAACGAGTCGGATCAGGCGTCATCCTGAGATATGGCTTGAGTTCCTTCCAGCCCTTGGGGAATTTTTCTTTCATGATCTTCGGATCGGTGAGCGACGGCACGATCACGACATCGTCGCCATGCTTCCAATCGGCCGGCGTCGCGACCGAGTGGTGATCCGTCAGTTGGAGCGAGTCGAGAACCCGCAGCAACTCCTGGAAGTTGCGGCAGGCGCTCGCCGGGTAAGTGAGCGTCAGGCGAATCTTCTTGTTCGGATCGATGATGAAAACCGAACGCACGGTGAGGGTGTCGTTGGCCTCAGGATGGATCATGTCGTAGAGCTTGGAAACCTTGCGGTCCGGGTCCGCGATAATCGGGAAGTTCAGCCTGGTGTGCTGGGTTTCCTCGATATCCCTGGTCCAGCCCTTGTGCGAGTTGGTGTCGTCGACGCTGAGCGCGATCACCTTGGCGTTGCGTTTCTCGAATTCAGGCTTCAGCTTGGCGACCACGCCGAGCTCGGTCGTGCAGACCGGCGTGAAGTCTTTCGGATGGGAAAACAGGACCGCCCATTGGTTGCCGATCCATTCGTGGAACTTAATCGGTCCCTCGGTCGATTCCTGCGTGAAATCAGGAGCCACGCTTCCCAGATGAAGAGCCATTTTCGTTCTCTCCTGTGTGCTTGGATTTCTTTCTTGCGCCGCCAGCGGTTGCGCAGCACCTACCGCCCCCCGTCGCGTAACCACGGTCGCCGCCCTAAGGACCAGAACAAGGGGACAAAGCAAACCCACTAAGTATTCTATTCGAGGCAGCCGCGCGATCAAGAGCCGCCTACGGCCGAAATTCTTCGGCTGTAGAACTCAGCCCCTTACACGCCGGAAGTCGGGCTTGCGCTTCTCGGTGAATGCGGTGACGTATTCCTTGTGCTCCGGGCTCTCGTAGCACCGCCCGATTGCAAAGGCCTCGAACTGCATCGCGGTTTCCATCGTGCCGTCCAGACCCTGATAGAGCGCGCGACGCGTGTAGTCGAGCGCGGTCGGCGAGCATTGCAGCATCTCGCCGGCGATCTCTCTCGCCTTCGCCATCAGGCGATCGGCGGGAGTGACGTGGCTCAACAGGCCCATCTCGAGACATTCACGGGCGGTGAAGTGGCGCCCGGTGAGCATCATCTCGGCCGCTCGCGACGCACCGATGAGCCGCGGCAGCAGGTAGGTCGAGCCGATCTCCGTGACTACGCCGACGCGCGGAAAAATCAGACCCAGCTTGGCTTCCTCGGCGGCGATTCGAACGTCGCACAGCAACGTCATCGTGCAGCCTACGCCCAGAGCGTAGCCGTTAATTGCGGCGATCGCGGGCTTGGATAGACCGCGCATTACGACGGAGAACGGGAAACCCATGTCGGGCCGCCCCGGCGCCGATCGGCCCGTTTCGCGCGATTTGATTTCGGAGGCGAACCCGCCGACATCGGCGCCCGCGCAGAACGCCCGTCCCGCGCCGGTGAGAATGATCACGCGCGCGGCGCGGTCGGCGTCGGCCTGGCGGAAGGCTTCGATCAGCTCGCCACCCATCGTGCCGGTGTAGGCGTTGAGTTTGCCCGGACGATTGAGGGTGATCGTCGCGATGTCATCGGCCACTTCGTAGAGCAGGGTTTCGTAGGCCATCGTCGTGTCCTCCTATCTCTCGGCTGGCCGGTGATCGCGCGTTCGGAGGCAGACCACCCTCACCCGGCGAGCGCAACGCTCGCCGACCTCTCCCCGGTCAGGGAGAGGTGCAGATCAAGTCACGCGCGCTTCTTCTTGTGCTGCTTGCGGGCCTCGCGAATTCGGGCTTTCAGGATATTGTCCTTGCGCTTGCGCCGCCGTTTGATTTCCTTTTGCCGTTCAGTTGCCATCGATCTCTTCATCCCCCGAGCGAAACTTTGCGCTCGACTTTGGCGCCCGAATCGAGATGGACCCCGTGATCCATCGCGTACGGCGCGCCTTTTCCGGAGTTGTTTTCCACGTAAACGTCGTAGTCGCCCGGATCAAGCTTGAAGCGATGCTCCGGGGCAGGCACGCTCACTGCGACCTGCTGCTGCGTACCGGCTTTGTAAATCACGACCCGGGTAGACTTGTCCATCGCCAGCCCTGACCAAATCGGCTGGACGAGCAAGTCGGCCGGAACGACCTCGTTGAGCGTCAGGTCGGCGCGGCTGCCGACCCGCACTTCGACTGCGTGCCAGAAGTAGCCCTGCGGCGGCGCATCGACTTTGACATCGACCTGATTGGGCGCCATCAGGATCGATTCGCCCGAGACCATCGAGGCAAGCTTGTCGTGCGGCGGCGACGCGCCGGTTACGGTCACGGGAAAGCCGGGGTCTTTGCCGTCGCGATCCTTTACGCTGACGCGCAGCACCGCGACGTTGGTGATCAGCACGGTCGTAGTGCGCCCCGGCTCGACCTTGAGGCCGTCCCTGGTGATCGTGCCGCCGACGATCGGCATCACGAGCTTGTAGTCGCCGGGCGCGAGTGTGATTTCAGCGCCCGGCGCGACCGTGCCGGCCTTGGTTCCGTCCGCCGATATCACCTCGGCGCGGTTGGTCGCACCCCTTCCCATCTGGTCCAGCACGTCGAGCTCGAGCCGCCCGCTTTCCGCCGCCAGCGCCATCCCGCCGGCCATTTGAAGCGCGAATAGCCCTGCGATGATCGAAGATCGGAAGCGCGCTTTGGAACAGAGCATCAGGGGTTTACCGGTTGTCGCGCCACAGGTATCGAAGAACCGTCCGTAGCTTACGAGAAGGGGTCTTCGGAGCATAGCGCGATCCGACTCCATTTGTGGCACAATTCCTCCGCAGCCGGCCGTTCACGGGCCGCGGTTCGGGGGCTTTTTTGATGGCTCAGGATATCAAGAGTAAAGCGCTCGATTTGGCGCTCAGCCAGATCGAGAAACAATTCGGCAAGGGCTCGATAATGAAACTCGGCGAGCAGAGCGTTGACGCCGATGTCGCGGTCGTTCCGACCGGCTCGCTCGGCCTGGATCTGGCGCTGGGGGTTGGCGGCCTGCCGCGCGGACGCGTGGTCGAGATTTACGGCCCCGAGTCATCGGGCAAGACCACGCTCGCGCTCGAATGTATCGCGGAGGCGCAGAAGAACGGGGGGGTGTGCGCCTTTATCGATGCCGAGCATGCGCTGGACGCGAACTACGCGCGCAAGCTCGGGGTCAAGGTCGAAGACCTGCTGATTTCGCAGCCCGACAACGGCGAGCAGGCGCTCGAGATCACTGAAACCCTGGTGCAGTCGGGCGCGATCGACGTGCTCGTGATCGACTCGGTCGCGGCGCTGGTGCCGCGCGCGGAGATCGAGGGCGAGATGGGCGAACCTCAGATGGGCTTGCAGGCGCGCCTGATGTCGCAGGCGCTGCGCAAGCTCACGGGGATAATCTCCCGTTCGCGCACGATCGTGATCTTCATCAACCAGATTCGGATGAAAATCGGCGTGATGTTCGGGAATCCCGAGACCACCACCGGCGGCAACGCGCTCAAGTTTTACTCCTCGGTGCGAATCGACATCCGGCGAATTGGTACGATCAAGAACGCCACCGAAGTGATCGGCTCGCGCACCAAGGTCAAGGTGGTCAAGAACAAGGTCGCGCCGCCGTTTCGCGAGGCCGAATTCGACATCCTCTACGGCTCGGGCATTTCAAAGGAGGGCGAGTTGGTCGACATGGGCGCCGAGCAGAACGTGATCGAGAAACTCGGCGCCTGGTACTCGTATGGGGGCGAGCGGATCGGGCAGGGGCGCGAGGCTGCGCGCGATTTTCTGAAGGCCAATCCCGACCTCGCCGCCGAAATCGAGGCCAAGATTCGCCACAAACTCCAGGCTGCCAAGGCGGGAACCGCGGCGGCCGTGGCTGCCGAGGCTCCCGCAGACGGACCGCCGGCATCATCCAGGCGGAAAGGCTGACGGAGCGCAACGGCTGACGGCGGGCGCGCACGACTGCGCGCGCCCTGTCCAGATGCAGTCCAGATGCAGAAGGAGCGATTCGACCGCCGGCCGAATCGCTCCCTCGATTCTAATTCGCCTAATTCCGACGCGGTGGGTCGCGCCGCGTCTATGTGCTCCCGGTCGCGCGCCGGTAGTACGGCTACATCCCGCCGCCGGAGGAAGACTTCGTTGCGCCCGCGGCCAATTCCTGGTCCACCAGACCCTGAAGCGTCTCGTAGGAGATGTTTCCGCTGATGAAATGCCCATTCACGAAGAAGGTGGGCGTCCCGGTCAACCCGAGCCTGCTGCCTTCGGCCTGATCCTTCTGAATGCCGGCCGCCTCCCCGCCCGAATCGAGGCACTTGTCGAACTTCGCGCTGTCGAGCTTCATCGAGCGCGCGTAGGTCTTCATCTCGGGTATCTCGAGGCTGGTGTCGCCCGAGAACAGCTTGTCATGAAAATCCCAGAACTTGCCCTGCTCGTTCGCGCAGCGCGCGGCCTCCGCGGCCTTTTCGGCATGCTTGTGCATCGGCAGCGGAAAATCCTTGAAAGCGAAAGCGACCCGGTTGCCGTACTGCTTGCGGAGCTTGTCAAGCGTCGGCTCTACTTTGCGGCAGTAGGGACACTCGTAGTCCGCAAACTCGACCACCTTCACCGCGGCGTCGCGAGAGCCCTGAACGGGGGCGTTGCCGATCGCCACGTCTTCCTTGGGAGGCGTGATCATCACGACCACGGTAGTCGAATCGTGCAGGGACTTCGCATAGGCCATCATCGCCTTGCGCATGCGGCCCTCGCGGATATGCTCCTTGATCTTGTCCTTTATGGCCTCATAGGGTTGGTCGGTTTCCAGTCCCTCGTAGTAGACTTTCAGCGCCTCGTCGCTGGGGTCCTTTATCTTGCCGCGAACGTGCTTGTTGACCAGTTGCTCAACGGTGAGGTGTTCTTTTTTAGCCGCCTGCTCCAGGATGCCATTGTTGATCGCTTCCTGGATAACGGCGCTCTCGGCTTGGTAGTATTTGTTAGCCGCATCCAGCATCTTGGCGGGTTCCCGCTTCAAGAGTTCGCCTAGCGTGATGTCCTGATCCCCGACGCGGGCTACCACCTGGGACGGATCTTCGGCCGGTCCTGCCCACGCCCGCAACGAGAATAGAGCGGTCGTGGCGACCGCCAACACAAGTGCCAACACAAGTATCGTTCTACGCACAGTTCGTTTGATCTCCTTTCCGCGCAGCGCATATATTGGCCGCGCAGATGCCGTGGTGGAGAAACATTATCCTCAAGGATGGCGGCGTAGGCAAGAGCGCGAATTGCGCGCGATCCGGGGCGCAAGATCCGGACTCCTCAGGGCCCGGAAATCGCGGATTCGGGTGCCGTATAATGCGCCGCCGGAGCGGCTGGCGTGATTCGCCGGCGATCGCCGGCGCGGCTGGCGTGATTCGCCGGCGATCGCCGGCGCTCCGCTCGCGGGAGCGATCGGACGCCCGGAAAAGTCTGCCGTTGCGACGGTGGCACAGACCTTGGATAAGTCCTGCGGCCCGGCAGGATCAAGGGAAAACAGCTTGAATAGACAGGACCCCGCACGGCGCGCCTTGTAGCATTATAAACTGAATGTATCAGTTACGTGACAGTTTGTTTCATTCGCGGATTTTCGGCACTGCATTGCGAAGCGCGGTCGCGGCGGCTGCGTCGCTGTTTCTGATCGCGCTGGCGCTGGGCCAGGCCGCGGCCGGGACGGTACCCCAGGACGTATCCCAAAACGTATCATTGACGGGCAACCATCCCGCCGAAGTCGAAAGCTGGCGGCAATCGGGATGGGCCGAGCCCGACGGGCAGCTCGCGATGCGCGTCAGGTTCGCGACCCGCAACCGCACCGCGCTGAACAAACTGTTGTCCGAGCAGCAGAACCCGAAGTCGCCGAACTATCGGCATTGGCTGACGCCGAAGGAATTCACGCAACGCTTCGGCCCCCTACAATCCGATCTTGACACGGTCTCCAACTGGCTCGCGTCCGAGGGCTTCGAGGTCCGTTCGAGCAGTCTGGCGGAGCGCTACCTCGAGTTCACCGGCCCGGAGCGGCTGGCTGAGCGCAGCTTTCACACCCTGATCGGGACCTTCGCCGGCGGTCACACCTACGGCAACCTCACCGATCCTGTGATCCCGGCGAAATTCGCCGAAGTGATCGGCTCCATCGAGGGTCTCGATAACTTTCGGCATTCGAAGCCGCTGCTCCATCGGGGGCTCGATGGCCAATCTCCGCTGCCGCCGGCGATTTCGGAAGTTCCTGAGCTGAAGCTGGCGGAATCGTTCGAGCAAATGCCGTGGCACGAGGATCCGTCGCTTCCAGGGCTCTCGCCGGTGCCCGAAACCATCGTCGGGCGCACCCGGGCATTCGCGCCGAGCGATATCCAGGCTTTTTACGACGAAACTCCGCTGCTGAGCAGCGGCATCAACGGCGCCGGCGGCGACTGTATCGCGGTGGTCGGAGACTCGGATTACCTCGACGCCGCAGTGAGCAAGTTTGACGGCCAGTTCGGGCTGCCGGCCTTGAGTATCACTCGGGTACTCGTTGACCGCACCAACCCGGGCATCAACGGCGACGAGGCTGAAGCCCTGATCGACCTGGAGTGGTCGCACGCGGTCGCTCCGGGGGCGCCTCAGAAGTTCTACCTCGGCTCCGTTACTGACGGGATTTCGGCCGCCGTGAGCAACAATAGCTGCAGCGCGATTAACATCAGTTTCGGGTTCTGCGGCGCCAGCGGCGGGTTCTACAGCTACATGGACTCGGTCTTCTCGCAGGCCGCTGCGCAGGGGCAATCAGTGTTTGTCTCGTCGGGCGACCAGGGAGCGGCCGGACTGGTGGTTAATTCGGCGGGCACGGAATGCGTGACCGCCACCAGCCGCAACGTGAACGAGATGGCGGCGAGCCCCAACGTCACGGGCGTCGGCGGAACTCAATTCACGCCAAGTTACAACGCCTCCGGCAACGATTCCGGCAGCGTGCCCGAAAACGTCTGGGACGAATCGTTCGGCGCCGGCGGCGGTGGCGCGAGCGCCGTGTTCAGCAAGCCCGCTTTCCAGAGCGGTCCCGGTGTTCCCTCCGACGGATGGCGGCACGTGCCCGACGTGGCGATGATCGCCAGCCCCGATCAGCCCGGCGTATTTTTGGGCGACGATTCAGGCGGTACGGCGGTGATCGATTGCTGCTGGGGAGGCACCAGCCTGGGCGCTCCGCTTTGGTCGGGAATATCCAGACTGCTCTCGCAGGCGAACGGGAGCCGGGTCGGCAATATCGACCCGAAAGTCTACAGCCTGGCTGCGTCCAAAGGCGCCGCGGCAGGTCTTCGCGACGTCACGACAGGAATAAACAGCTTCAACGCTGTGTCGGGTTTTGCGGCCGGAACCGGCTACGACCAATCGTCGGGATTGGGCACCGTAGACCTTGCGACATTTGTGCCTGCGTTCGTAGGGTCTTCGGCGCCGAGCGCAACCCCCACGCCCACACCGACACCTACGCCTAGTCCCACTCCAACCCGCACGCCGACTCCCACGCCCACTCGAACTCTGACGCCGACGCCGTCGCCAACTCCGACGCCAACTCCGACTCGCGTACCAACCGCAACGCCGACGCCGACGCCAACCCCGACTCCGACTCGCGCACCAACCGCAATGCCGGCGCCGTCGCCAACTCCGACTCGCGCGCCAACCGCAACGCCGACGCCGCGATTGACTGCTTCGCCGACACCGACGCCCGTACCCACGCCGGCCAGTTGCAATCCTCAGGTCGTAAGGAGCGTCAGCACCCTACCGGTCACCGTCGCCCCGAACGTTGCGACTTACGTCGTTTCGATAACGCCGAATCAGTTCACGACTTCGACTTGCAGGCACAATTGGACCGTCACGGCCAATTGCACAGTCCAATTCACTGACAAGGGCCGTTACCCCGCCGTTGTCGCTCCTGTCGGCGTGGGCGAGCACTATGTGGCTGCAGCGCCGAACACGCCTCAGAATCTTGCGTGGACATACAGCTTCTATGTGCCGGGTGGAACGCTGGTCTCCAGTCCGGTGTGCCCGATAGACTCGAGCCAGCAGGGAACGGCCACCGGCAGCGTGAATTTGACGGCCGCGCCGCAATGATCGGCAGGCCGGTTAAGACCGCGAACTGAGGCGCGCTCAGGCTTGGTCTTCAGGGCGAGGGCCGCGCGCGCGCTCACGCCACCTGGCGGAAGCGAGCTTGAGGAAGAGCCGAGCGCCCCTCCGCTGAGCTTCGTTCACTTCATATTCGCCGCGACAAATTCCCAGTTGACTATATTCCAGAACGCTTCGACATAGCTGGGCCGCGCGTTTCGATAGTCAATGTAGTATGCGTGCTCCCACACATCACAGGTCAGAAGGGGTTTCTCACCGCGCGCCAACGGATTCTCCGCGTTGGGCGTATGCTCGATGGCGAGCGACCCGTCGCGTTTCAGCACCAGCCAGGCCCATCCGCTGCCGAACACGGAGTTGGCGGTCTCGGCGAACCTTTTGCGGAACTCGTCGAACCCGCCGAAGGCAAGCTTGATCTCATCTGCGAGCGCGCCAACCGGTTCGCCGCCGCCCTTGGGCTTGAGGCACAGCCAGTAGAAGCTGTGATTCCAGTGCTGGGCCGCGTTGTTGAAGATGGCGCCGGCGCCGGCGGTTCTGATGATCTCCTCCAGCGGCATCTCCGCGAAATGGCTGCCAGCGATTAATCCATTGAGCTTCGTCACGTACGCGGCATGATGCTTTCCGTGATGGAACTCAAGGCTCTCCTGGGAAAGATAGGGCGCGAGTGCGCTCTTCGCATAGGGTAAGTCGGGCAATTTGAAAGCCATAACGATAACTCCTCTGCTGCTGTAAATTCGTTGGTCTTGATCTCAAGCGTCGGATGGCCGTTGCACTGCTGCCCTATCGATCGCACGCTCTACCGCCTTCTTCACTCCCAGATCAGTCGGCTGCTGAGAGGCGCAGATCGTCCTTGACCGCGCGTACACCCGGGACCGCGGCCGCAACGTCGTCGGCGCGCAGGTGGGCGCTCAAGGTGTTAGCCATGCCGCCTGGTCGCACCACGCCAAACCTATGTCAAGCGTGATGCAAACGCCACTGCGAAACCCGGACTATTTGTTCTGTTGGTAACTATACGAGGCTCAGCGCGGGCGGAATTGCGGGATGACTTCCTCGGCGAAGCGCTGGATTTCGTCGGCCGGAAAAGGCGCCATCAGCATGAAGATGAAATGCGTGACGCCCGCTTTGGTATAGCGCTCGATCGTGTCGAGGCATTCCTGGCGATCGCCGACCATCATCTGCTCGCGCGCCTTGTCAGGCGTGGTCTGCGCCATCGCGCTCACGACCATCGTCATCATCGACTCGCGCTCTTTCGGCGCGCGATAACAAAGCGCCATCGCTGCGGTCTTCTCGATCTCGCCGGCGTCGCGTCCGACCGAGTCGCCGTGGCGGCGGATTATGTCGATGAGATCGGCGGTCCGCTTCGCGGTGAGGTTCGGCGAGTTCCACATGTCCGCATGCCGCGCGACGATCTTGAGGAGAACCTTCTCGCCCTGGCCGCCAATCAAGATCGGCGGATGCGGCTTCTGGAGCGGCTTCGGATTGCACACCGCATCCGTCACTTTGTAATGCCTGCCGTGGAGCGTGGTTTTCTCCTGGGTGAACATCCCCTTGATAATCCGGCAGGCTTCATCGAGGGCCTGCAGGCGTTGCGGGACCGGCTTGAACTCGATCCCGAAGCTCTGATGCTCGAACTCGAACCATCCTGAACCGATTCCCAGATTGAGGCGGCCGCCGCTCAGATGGTCGAGCGTCGCAGCCATCTTGGCGGTGAGGCACGGATTGCGGTAGCCGTTCCCGTTCACCAGCGCACCGATTCGGGCGCGGCGAGTTTGCTGGCTCAGCGCGGACAGCAGCGTCCAGCCTTCCAGGCAGGGACCGGCCGGGTCGGGAACGAAGATCGGATAAAAGTGGTCGTAGACCCAGAGCGAATCGTAGCCCCAATCGTCGGCTTTCCGCCAAAGATCGGCAATCTCTTTCCACGCGACCATCTGCTGGCCGGTCTGAAGTCCAAAGCGAATCGGATGTGGTGTCACTTGTCCCTCAACCAGGCCGACCTGCGATCAGCGCCCGAAGTTCCGGCGATACACCATGTAATTGGCGCAGACATACGCGCCGAGCTTTTCGGCCGTCCGGCGCGACGGCCAGTTATCGTCGAGCACCAGCGTGTAGCTCAGGTATTTCGCGCCGAGGCGAATCAGCTCGAGATACGAGTACGCCGCCATCGCGAGGTTGACTCCCCGCCCGCGCGAGGCCTCGCGCACGCCGATACCCAGAAAGTTGAGCTTCTCGGAATCATGCAGCACGCGGCCGGGTTTCAGCAGGGCGCCCTCGGAAGTTTCCGGCGTGACCAGCACGATTCCGACCGGCGCGCCGTTTTGGTAGGCAAGCACCGAACTGTCGAGCCCGCCGCTCATCCCATAGAAGCCCAGCATCAAGCCGAGTTCTTCTTCGACGAAAGGCGTGAAGCCCCAGTGGGTCTTGAACGTGTCGTTGAAGGTGTCGGTGACTTCCCGAGTGCGGCGCGCTTCGGGAACGTCCTTGAGCGGCACGATCTCGTACCCACCTCTGCGTGCCGCCTCAAGCGCACTCCGGTAGCGCGCGATCAATTCGGGCGTGACGCGGATCTTGTAATCGACCCAGCCTTTTTCCGACTCGAAGCCGGCGTCTTTGAGCAGGCAATGGTAGTAGGCGGGATTGTGACGCACGAGGCTGGACGGCAGCGATTCGTAATCGTCGATCACGAAGGGAAAATCCAGCAGCCCGAAGCCGGCCCGCGCCGCCTCGACGCTATGACCGCGCAGCCATTCGCAAGCCCGATCCATCAGCATCTTCACCGCCGCGCGCGTATCGGGCATCGCCTCGAACATCGTGATGTGCCCCAATCGCTCGCGCCAATGGCGGTTGTAATGCTCGTCGACCACGGCGAGCGCGCGGGCCACGATGTTATCGCCGTCGCGCACCAGGAAAGGACGAATCGTGCGGCCGGCCGCGAACGGACTGTCGCCGGTCAGCACGGGCAGCAACAGTGGCACCAGCGCCGGCCAGCGCGCGCTGCGGTGCTCATAGACGCGATCCTGGAAGAGGATGAACTCGCTGAGTGCGTCGCTGCCTTCGGGCGTTTCGAGTCTGAGGGCCATAGATGTGATGTCGCGCGGCGATCGACGGCGCGCCGGAAATGACTCTGCCCGACTTGAGGCTCACGCCGCAAGCCCGACGGGGAGGGAGAACTGCGTTGAAGGCAACGCCCGGCGGGGTCTATGCCTGAACGACTCTCGCAGAACCGCGCGAGCCGTTGGTCGAAGGTGAGGAGTTCGCATCCGAGTCTCCGGGCCAGCCAAAGATAGGAAGCGTCGTAGATTGTCAGCTTGGTCTCCATCGCGAGCGCGAGGAGGTCGAAAGCCGGTATCGGCTGAAGAGCAACGTCCAAGCCGAGCGCCCAGTCCAAGCTTGCCGCGATCTCGGT
The DNA here is from genome assembly GCA_963793115.1 of uncultured delta proteobacterium. Taxonomy (GTDB): domain Bacteria; phylum Desulfobacterota; class Binatia; order Binatales; family Binataceae; genus CAVVMA01. The sequence continues at coordinate 38,316 of CAWBYV010000016.1, read as the reverse complement.
CACGAGAACTGGCCGGTCGCGGGCCTTGCGCAGGGCTGCGCTGCAGATCTCATATGGCAGAAGGTCGGGCGCGTGCAGAGCAGCGCCGTCGGTGAGCTCGCGGGCTTCAGCTGCTCTAGGTTCGCCAAAAGCGATAGCGACGATAACTGAGGCGTTGACGACCTTATCGTGCATCGCGGTCAGCGCGGATGATCGCGGCGCCTTCGTCCGGAGTCTTAAGGCCTAGCGCCTTCACTCGCGCGTACAGTTCCGACACTGACAGGCGGTGCGCTGCTTCGCGCTGCAATGCTTCTTCCAGGATCGTCCGCAGCTCACCCTGCACCGATCGATGGTTCAACTCGGCGCGGCGGCGGAGCCGCTTCGCCAGCTTGTCGGGTACGTTCTTGATCGATAGATTCACGGGCATGGCCGCTTACCTCAACGATGGTTCCATTCCGGAGCCATTTTAGAACCATTTTAGTACCGCGGGGCTGAACATTGCCAGCCGCTCGAAGGTGTTGCCAAGCGCCTTGCAGACCATGTGCGAATCTCCGTGCGGGCCGCTAGTATAGACTTGTATGCAGTTGCATTGGACTACCGACAGAATCCGCCAGTCCTTCCTGGACTTTTTCAGGGAGCGGGGGCATCAAATCGTTCCCTCGGCCTCGCTCATCCCCAAGGGCGACCCGACGCTGCTGTTCACCAACGCCGGGATGGTCCAGTTCAAGGATTATTTCCTGGGATTGCGCACGCCGCCTTCGCCGCGCGTCGCCGATTGCCAGAAATGCCTTCGCATTTCGGGCAAGCATAACGACCTCGACGCGGTCGGCCGCGACACCTACCATCACACGTTCTTCGAAATGCTCGGCAACTGGTCGTTCGGCGACTACTACAAGGCCGAGGCGATTCCGTGGCACTGGGAACTGTTCACCAGGGTCTGGGGAATCGACCCGAAGCTGCTGTACGCGACGGTCTACAAGGACGACGGCGAGGCTGAACAGATCTGGAACAAGCTCGGCGTCCTGCACCATCCGGTGCTCCGCTTCGACAAGGACAATTTCTGGCAGATGGGCGACACCGGCCCGTGCGGCCCATGCTCGGAGATTCATATCGATCGTGGCGAGAAGGCCTGCGACGGCCGGCCCCATCCGGGCCAGCGATGTTTTGTCAACGTTGACGGATGCGAGCGGTTCATCGAGCTGGGAAATCTGGTCTTTATCCAGTACGACCGCGACGCGTCGGGCAAGCTGACGCCGCTGCCGATGAAGTGCGTCGATACGGGCACGGGTCTCGAGCGCGTTGCGTCGGTGTTGCAAGGCTTCGAGCAGGGCAGGGTGATCGGGAACTACGACATCGATGTGTTTCGGGCAATAATCCGAGAAGTCGGAGAAGCCGTAGAGAGGTCTGGCGATAAGCGGCGGTACGGTCAAAGCCCCGAGGCGGACGTTTCATACCGCGCGATAGCAGACCACGCACGGGCGATTTCGTTCCTCATCGCTGAGGGCGTCATGCCCGGGAACGTCAACCGGCGCTATGTGCTTCGTCGAGTCATCAGACGTGCCGCTCGCCATGGCCGCTACCTGGGCATCAATCGTCCGTTTCTGCAAGACACCTGCGACGTGGTGATCCAGGAAATGGGAGCGGCTTATCGAGAACTCGGAGAACACGCGGCGGATATCCTGGACGAGGTCCATCAAGAAGAAGAAAGGTTCCTTGTTACTCTCGACCGCGGACTCGAACTCATCTGGAATCAGGTTTCGCTGATGCACGCGGCAGGAATACCGAAAGTTCCCGGCGAATTTGCCTTTGAGCTTTACGACACTTACGGATTCCCCGTCGATCTGACCCAGGATGTATTCCGAGACGAGGGGTTCGAGGTCGACATCGGTGAGTTCGAGCGTCTCATGGACGAGCAGCGCGAGCGCGGTCGCAGCGCCCGCCGGCTCGATGTGGCGCTCGTATCCCCTCGAACCGCGGAGGACATGTCGTCGAGCTTCATAGGGCACGGTCGTTACGAGGCGGAGTCACAGGCCATCGCCGCTGGAAAGAGCCAGACCGACAACTTCTTCGTGATCGCCGGAGAGACCCCATTTTATCCAGAGGGTGGCGGACAGGTGGGCGATAGGGGAGTCATTGAGGCCTCGTCTGGTGCGATATTCGAAGTAAAAGACACTCGAAAGGTCGGAAAGTCGATCTTGCACTTCGGTGACTTCCTACGTGGCGACCTTGGCGACTTCGATGTCGGCGCGCGCGTCACGCTCAAGGTCGATCGCGCGCGGCGCGATGCCGCGATGCTCAACCATTCGGCGACCCATATCCTGCACTACGCGCTCCGCGAGATTTTGGGCTCGAGCGTCCATCAGGCGGGCTCGATGGTCGCGCCGGAGCGCCTGCGCTTCGACTTCAACTACAAAGGCCCGGTGCCCGAGAGCGAGCTCGCGACGATTGAAGAAGAGATCAACGCGCGGATTCGCGAGGATGCCGACGTTACGACCGAAGAGATGGCCTACGACGACGCGATCAAGGCCGGCGCGCTGGCGTTCTTCGGCGACAAGTACGGCGATGTCGTCCGCGTCGTACGAATGGGCGACTTTTCCGTCGAATTGTGCGGCGGGACGCACGTCGATCGCACCGGCCAGGCCGGCCTCTTCAAGCTCGACGCGGAATCGGGCGTTGCCGCCGGCGTGCGCCGAATCGAAGCTTTCACCGGCCAGGGCGCGCTCGAAGCGATCCGGCGCCGAGAGAAAATTCTGGAGCAGATCTCCAATCAGCTCGGCGCGCGCGACGGCGCCGCGCTCGAGCGGCTGGAGCGCCTGCTGGCGCGCGAGAAGGAAATGGGAAAGAAGCTTCGCGCGCTGGAACAGAAGCTCGTGTCGGGCGATCATACCGGCGGCGGCGAGCAGGTCCGCGAAGTTGCGGGCGGCGTGAAAGTGATCGTGCGCAAACTTAAAGGAATCGAGCCCGGCGCGATGCGCGCGATGGCCGACCAGCTTCGCGAGAAGCATCGCTCGGCGGTGATCGCGATCGGCTCGGACCTGGGCGACAAGGTTGCGCTCCTCGTCGCGGTGACGCCGGACCTGACCCCAAGGTTCAAGGCCGGCGATATAGTCAAGCAGATCGCGCCGATCGTGGGCGGATCGGGCGGCGGCAAGCCGGAGATGGCTCAGGCCGGCGGAAAAGATCCAGCCAAGCTCGACCAGGCGCTCGAACGCGTCTTCGAGATTGTCGCCTGAGCGCCCCCTATCCGCAAGGAACCCGAGATGGCTACAATCGAAGCGCCACTGGACGCGGCTAACGGCCCGGCCAACACAGCGAGAGGCGATACCGTCATTTCCCAGTTAGCCAGCGAAGACTCGCTCGAACTCCACTTCGACGACCCTCGTCATTTCACGGCCCTCGTCGGGCAGCACGACGCCCATATCCGGACTATCGAGCAGGCGCTCGGCGTCAGAATCGGCGTCAGCGGCACTTCGCTCAAGATTACCGGTGGTCACGCACCTCAGGCGCTGGCCGGAAAGCTCCTGAGCGAGATCTACGAGATGCTCAAACGGGGCCATCAGATCTATCCGAGCGATGTCGAGTACTCGATTCGGATCCTGCGCGGCGATCGCAACGTCGATCTCAAGGAAATCTTCCTCGATACGGTCTACATTTCAGCGAACAAGCACGTGATCTCGCCCAAGAGCGTCCATCAGAAGCTCTATATCGACGCGATTCGCAAGCACGATATCGTGTTCGGGATCGGCCCGGCGGGAACCGGCAAGACTTATCTGGCGATGGCGATGGCGTTGGCGGCGCTGATGAAGAATCAGGTCGCGCGGATGGTGCTGTGCCGTCCGGCGGTCGAAGCCGGCGAGCGGCTCGGCTTCCTGCCCGGCGACCTGGCGGAGAAGGTCAACCCTTACCTCAGGCCGCTCTACGACGCACTGCATGACATGGTGGATTTCGACCGGGCGCGCCGGATGCTCGAACGCGGGACAATCGAAGTGGCGCCGCTGGCGTTCATGCGTGGCCGCACGCTGAACGATTCGTTCATAATCCTCGACGAGGCCCAGAACACCACCTCCGAGCAGATGAAGATGTTCCTCACCAGGTTGGGCTACGACTCCAAGGCTGTGATCACCGGCGACATCACCCAGATCGATCTGCCGAGCGGCAAACTCTCGGGCCTCAAGGAAGCACGCACGGTGCTTGCCGCCACGCCGGGTATCGCCTTCGTGTATTTCGATCAGCGCGACGTGGTGCGCCATCGTTTGGTCCAGGCGATCATAACCGCCTACGAATCGGCCAGCGGCGAACCGCCCCTGCCGGAAACCGGGAACGCCGGCACGTCCGAGGGCTAGGCCCTCGCGGGCGAGCGGTGGCGGTCGAAGTCAGATGCGATGCAACGCGAGGACTGCGCTATGCGCGCGGCTTGCGGTCCGATGCCGTAAGACTGATGCGGGCGCTTGAGCTCGGCGCCTGCGAGCTTTCGCTGATGATCGTCGACGATCGCGCGATGCGCAACCTCAACCGCCGTTTTCGAGCGAAGGACCGGCCGACCGACGTGCTCTCATTCGCGCAACTCCCGGAGCATCACGGTGAAGAGCATCGGAGTAACGGGCGTGCGGCGAGCGCTCGCGCTCGCCGCACACCGCTGGCGCCGTCTGCGCAACTCGCGCGCAGCCCGGGACTCCTGTTGGGCGACGTGGTGATCTCCGTGGATACGGCGCTACGCCAGGCGCGCCGCTTGCGCGTTGCGCCGGCGGCGCGCTTGCGCACGCTCCTGATCCACGGACTCCTGCATCTGCTCGGCTACGACCACGAGCGGTCGGCAGCCGAGGCGAAGCGGATGTCCGCGCGCGAGCGCGAACTGGCCGCGCAGTTGCGCCGCGCCGCGAAGCGCCCCATCCGGAGCGCGCGCCGATGAATCGCGATTCGCGCGCGTTGCCGTCGGGCGCGATGCTCACCCATTTCACGCGCGCCCGTGCCGCTTCCTCCGCGCTCGACAACCTGATCGCGATCTTGCGCGACGGATTGATTCACGGTTCGGAGCGCATGATCCGGGGCAGGCGCCGCGCTGTATGCCTGTTCGACGCGCCGCTGGCCGAGCTGCACAAGCTGCTCGACCATCGCAACCGCCACCGCTACCAACCCTTCGGAGTCGCGGTCGATAAGCGCTATGCTTTTAGGATGGGAGTGCGGCCGGTGGTCTACATGCCTTGGCGCGAAGCCATCCAGATGCTGCCTGCGCGAACTCTGGCGGGTGGTGACGATCGATATGAATCGCATGCCTCCGATCGATTGGAGCTTCGAGCGCGAATGGCGAATCGCCGGCGACCTGCCAATCGAAGCCAAACGTACCGTCGCGCTGGTCGAAACCTGGCGCGACGCCGATGAAATCTTCGACCGTTTTGGCGGCCGGCCGCCCTGCGGCGGTGTGATCCCGCTGAGCGACCTGTTTGGATCGCCCTGAGAATGAAGTCTCATCTGGGACCGAAAGTGTCGCTGGCGATCCTGAGCGGACTCGCGCTCGCGCTGGCCTTTCCGAAGTTCGATCTGAACCTGCTGGCGTGGGTCGCTTTCGTTCCGCTTTTCTATGCGGTCGAGGATGAATCGCCGGCGCGGATTTTCGGCTACGCCTGGCTGCAAGGCCTGGCGTGCTATAGCGGCTCGCTCTATTGGATTGAAATCACACTGCACGATTTCGCCGGGCTGCCGTTCGCGATCGCGGTGCTGCCGCCGATCCTGTTGGCGGCCGTAATAGCGATTTTCACCGGCACCGCGATTTGGGCTGGCGAATACGCCGCGCGCCGCCTGTCGATTCCGCTCTTTGTAACGGCGCCAATCGCGTGGGCCGCGATCGAATGGGTGCGCAGTTTCTTTCCAGTCGGATTTCCCTGGAACCTGTTGGGCGAGACCGCCTACCGAAACCTGCAATTGATTCAGTTCGCCGAGTTCACGGGCGCCTACGGGATTTCGGCGCTGATCGTCTTCTTCAACGCCGTGGTTTACTGCGTGCTTTTCTCGCGATATAGCACCCGCGCGCGGGTCTGGAGCCTGAGCGTGCTGACCGCGTCGATGCTCGCCGCGCTGATCTTCGGGACGCTCCGGATCGCGCAGATCGAGCATGCCGCGCCGCAAGGCACGCTCAAGGTTGCGATGGTGCAGGGCAATATCCCGCAGACGCTGAAGTGGAAGCCTGAGAATCTGGCGAACAGCTTTCGCGTTTACATCGATCAGAGCGAGCTCGCGGCGAAGGAGGGCGCCGACCTGATCGTATGGCCCGAAGCGGCGGCCGAGTTCTTCTTCCAGCCCGACGGCAACTATCCGGCGGGGTTCGCCGGCGATGCGGAATATCGGAATCGGCTGCTCGATACGGCGCGCAGCACGGGTGCCGATTTCCTGTTCGGCGCGCCTGCGATCGGAAGCCGGGACGGACGGCTCGGCACCTACAATCGCGCCGACCTGGTTTCCGGCCGCGGCCAGGTCGAGGCCCACTACGACAAGATTCAGCTCGTGCCGTTCGGCGAGTACGTGCCCGCTCGCAGTATCCTGGGCTTTGTCGTCAACCGAATCGTCGAAGGCATGGGCGACATGATTCCCGGCGCCGAGCAGACCATCTTCGACGTTAAGGGCGCGAGACTCGGCGTGCTGATTTGCTACGAGAGCATCTTTCCGGACCTGACCCGGCGCGCCGTCAAGCGCGGTGCCGATCTGCTGGTCAATATCACCAACGACGCCTGGTACGGGCAGAGCTCGGCGCCGTACCAGTTGCTCGCGATGGCCGCGATGCGGTCGGTCGAGAACAAGGTCCCGATGGTTCGCGCCGCCAACACCGGGATCAGCGCGATAATCTCGCCGACCGGCGCGATCGTCGCGCCCACGCCGCTCTTCGTGCGCGACACCGAAGTCGAGACGGTCGGATGGCGCGACCGCGGCGGCACCGTCTACAGCGCAGTCGGCGATCTGTTTGCGGAAATATGCTTCGTGCTGACGGCTGGGGCTTTGCTCGCCGGATGGCTGCGCCCGCGCCGGATGAAGCCGCTCGAGAAATTCGCTGCCGACCTTGCGACTCGCAACGGGATCGGATCACGGGCCAATCGCCCGCCGTGGCCCAACGGACCAGGGGACAGCCCCAAGCAGATGCTGTAGGATGCGGAAAGGATTGACAGATGGCTAACAGCGAGATCATTTTCGCGGTGGACGAGTCGCCTGAGGGCGGGTTCGAGGCGAGAGCGCTTGGATATCCGGTCTTCACTCAAGCGGACACTCTTGAAGAGCTGAAAGTGATGGTGCAGGACGCTGTCCGGTGCCATTTCGAGGAAGCTGAACGGCCTCGCCTCATCCGGCTGCACCTGGTTCGCGACGAGGTGATCCCGGCTTGAAATTGCCCCGAGACCTTTCGGGTGCGGAACTCGCATCGCGGCTCGCAGTTTACGGATACAGGATGACCAGGCAAACGGGCAGCCACATTCGGCTGACGGCTTTGCTGAATGGTCGCGAGCACCACGTAACCGTGCCGGCGCATCGAGCGCTGAGAGTCGGAACGCTGAGCGCAATCGTGAGCGAGGTCGCTCGCTTTCTTGAAATCGATCGCGAAAAGCTGGCTGAAGAACTCTTCTGAATACGTTTGCGAGTGACATGGTTCAGTTTTCCGCCCGCGCGTGACAGAATAGAAGACAATGAGGAATGTTCGATGTTGAGCGACCTTCGCCAGGAACTGACCGACTTGGATCAACGCGCCGAAAAAATCGGGAGGCGTCTTTGACGTTGCTCGCCTGACCGCGCGCCTCGACGAACTCCACCAGCAATCCACCAAGCCTGATTTCTGGGATCGCCCCGACACCGCTCAAGCGGCTTTGAAGGAGCAGAACCAGATCAGGGATCAGCTCGCCGTCCGCGAGCGCCTGCGCATCCACCTCGACGAGGCGCGCTTGTTTCTCGCGATGGCAGAAGAGGACGGCGCCGAGGATTCCGAGGCTGCCCGCGAATCGCAATCCGCGCTCGTTGCCGCACGGGCGGAGCTGGAGCGCCAGGAAATCGAGGTGATGCTCGGCGGCGAGCACGACCGGCTCGGCGCGATCGTCTCGATTCAGGCCGGCGCTGGCGGGATGGAGGCGCAGGACTGGGCCGAGATCCTCGAGCGTCTCTACCTCAGATGGGCCGAGCGGCACCACTACAAGGTCGAGTCGGCGGACGTGCAACCCGGCGAAGGCGCGGGAATCAAAAACGCCACCTTCACGGTTGAGGGCGACTACGCCTACGGATATCTGAAGGCCGAGGCGGGAATCCATCGGCTGGTGCGGATCTCGCCGTTCGACGCCAACGCGCGCCGCCATACCTCGTTCGCCTCGGTATTCGTGCTTCCCGCGATCGACGACAAGGTCGAAGTCATCATCAATCCGGCCGATCTCAGGGTGGACACCTACCGCGCCAGCGGCGCCGGCGGCCAGCACGTCAACAAGACCGATTCGGCCGTGCGGATGACGCATATCCCGACCAATACCGTGGTCTGTTGCCAGAATGAACGCTCGCAGCATAAAAACCGCGCGATGGCGATGAAGATCCTGCGCGCGCGCCTGTTCGAACTCGAGGAGCGTAAGAAGCGCGAGCAGATCGAGCAGTTCGGCAAGGACAAGAAGGAGATCACCTGGGGCAGCCAGATCCGCTCCTACGTACTGCAACCCTACCGGATGGTGAAAGACCATCGCACGGGCGTCGAGAGCGGCAACACTGACGCGGTGCTCGACGGCGCGATCGATCAGTTTATCGAGGCGTACCTGATGGGCGTGCGCAAGGCCGGCGCTGAAGCCGCTCCCAACTAACGAGCCCGGTTCCCCCTTCCCGTCTTTAGGGAAGGGGGCCAGGGGGTTAGGTTTCTACTCTCTCCCCGCATCGAGCAGCTTCAGCAACACATACACGATCTCGGTTACCGGAACCTCGACGCCGTGGCGCCGCGCGACTCTGATCACGGCGCCGCTCAGCGCTTCGTACTCCAGCCGCTTGCCGCGCTCGAAGTCCTGATGGGTCGAAGTTTTCAGCGCGCGCAGGTTGCGATGCGAATGCGCGAGCAGCTCGATCGATATGTTCCTGCCTCAGCGCCGCGCCGTCCGCCTGCGCGGCGGCGAGAGTCTCTTCCATCAGCGTTCGCACCAGCGCCAGTCCGTCGGGATCGTCGAGCAGATCGCCCACGCGCCGGCGCGTCAGCGTGGTGACGGGGTTGAAGGCGCTGTTCCACAAGAGCTTGTACCATCTGAGCGATCGGATATCCGAAACCAATTGGCCGAAGATGCCGGCGCGGCGGAATGCATCGGCGATCTTGAGCGCGCGCGCCGAATTCGATCCGTCGAGCTCTCCGAATTCGATCGCGCCGGTCGTGTGATGAACGATCTTCCCCGGAGCGGCCAGCTCGGCGCCCACCCGCGCGTTGCCGCCCATCAGCGACGCGATCCCGAAGCGCTCGGTCAGCCCGGACTCGCTCTCGACGCCGTTCTGAAGCGTCAGGATTGCCCCGCCGGGAGCGAGACATCGGTCGATTAGCTCCGCTGCCGTATCGGTGTCATACGCCTTGACGCAAAACAGTATTAAATCGTAGGGGGCGAAGGCGCGCGGATCGGCGGTCGCATTGACCTTCTCCAGCCGCAGATCGCCGCGAAAGCTCTCGACGCTCAGGCCGTGCTCCCTCATCGCGCGCAGGTTTTCGCCGCGCGCGCAGAAGACCACCTCTTCGCCGGCTTCCTCCAGCCGCGCGCCGAAATAGCCGCCGACCGCTCCGGCGCCCATCACCAGTATCTTCATGGCGGTTGTGCCTCGTGCTGCCCCTGTTGTCGTATTGATCGTTGTCGTATTGATCCTGGGCGCCTGTCCAGTCAAATGAGTCCAGTCAAATGAGCGTTCCGGATCAAATCGTCAACGCCGAGCCTCGCGGCTTGCGCGCGATCGCTTTCGAGGCCGTGCTCGCCTTCGCGACGGTGAGCGCCTGGCCCATCCCCGGCGCGCGGCGGCAAACGAGCGCGGAGCAGCGGGCGCGCGCGATGCTGTTCCTTCCGATCGCAGGATTGACCCTCGGCGTCGCACTCGCGCTGATCGACCATTCGCTCGCCGGCATTATATCGCCACTCTCGCGCTCCGCGATCGTGATCGCGATTTCAGTCCTCGCCGGCGGCGCGATTTTTCTGCGCGGCCTTGCGCACGCGATTGGCGAGTTGCGGGCCGGCAGCCGTCCTTCATCGACGGGTCTGACCGAGACCGGGCCGATAAGCGCGCTCGCGGCGCTCGTGCTTGCCGGTCTGGAGATCTGGCTGCTCGGAACAATCGCCCTTCCGCCTGCGCGCGCCGGGGCGTTGGTGCTCGCGACGATGCTCTCGCGATGGGCGATCGTGCCGGTCGGTTACGGGCTGAAGCCGCTCGAACGAAGAGGGCTTGGCGTTCCATGGGAGGGCGGGATACGATTCCGCGAGTTCGCGGGATCGAGCGTGCTGGCGTTTGGAATTGCGATGGGTCTTTACGACGTGGTTGCGATCGTGGCGATTGTGGTGATGGCGTTCGTAATCCTGGCGCTTCGGTTGCTGTTCAGCCGCCAGCTCGGCGGCGCCTCCGGCTTCGCACTGGCTGCCGGCGCCGCGGTCTGCGAGCTTGCCAGCTTGGCGGTGTTGGCCGCGCTCAGGTTCTAGCGCCTGCCGCGCGCTTCAGCGCCGCAGCCCACAGCGCATTGAGCTTGGTCCGCAATTCGCCGATCGAGCCGTCGTTCGCGATCTCGACCGTCGCATATTTGCGCCGATCGTCGTCGGAGAGCTGCGCGCGGATTCTCGCCTCGGTCTGCTCGGGCTTCATCCCGCGCTCGAGCTGAACGCGCTCGATCACCCGCTCTCGCGGCGCCGTCACCAGCCAGATCTCGTCGAACAGCGGCTGCCAGTTGGCTTCGATGAGGACCGCTGCCTCGATCACGATCGGCGCGCGGGTTCCGCGTGCGCGGATCTCGGCCACCATCTGACGCATGCGATCGAACGTCCGCGGCCACACGATATCGGTGAGGCGCTTCAGCGCGGCGGGATCGGCGAAGACGATCGGTCCGAGCTTCTTGCGATCGATCGTGCCGTCGGGCGCAAGGATCTCGTTACCGAATGCTGCGACCACCGGCTCGTAGGCGGAGCCGTCCGGCTCGTACACCGAATGGGCGGCCTTGTCGGCGTCGATAATCGTCGCGCCAAATTCGGCGAGGATCTTGATGACGGTGCTTTTGCCGGAGCCGATTCCGCCGGTGACGCCGATCGTGAGCATTCAGGCGACCCTCACCCGGTGAGCGCAACGCTCGCCGACCTCTCCCTGGTCAGGGAGAGGTGAAGACCGGTCAGGCCATAGAGTATGGAAAAGCTACAATCTGGTTCCCCTTCCCGTGTCGGGAAGGGGCTAGGGGTTAGGTTCTTCATGCCTGCTCGCCCACTGGCGCGTGTTTGCTCCACGATTGCAGATCGTAGAGGTAGCGGAAGAAACCGCCGCGGGAAAGCAATTCGCTGAAGCTCCCGGACTCGGCGATCAGTCCGTCGCGCAGCACCAGTATTCGATCCGCGTTCTGAATGGTTGACAGCCGATGCGCGATTATCAGCGTGGTGCGCCCGCGCATCACTTCGGCGATCGCCGATAGAATCAGCGACTCGGTCTCCGCGTCGAGCGCGCTGGTCGGCTCGTCCATGATCAGGATCGGCGCGTCCTTGAGCACCGCGCGCGCGATCGTGACGCGCTGCGCTTCTCCCTCCGAGAGATTGTGGCCGCCGGGGCCGATCACCTCGTCGAGTCCGCCGGGCAATCTGGCCAGTACGGGCTTGAACCTCGCAATCTCGGCGGCCCGCTCGATCTGCGCGGTCCCGGCGCCGGGACGGCCGAGCGCGATATTGGCGCGGACGGTATCGCTGATGACCAGCGGCGGCTGGAGCACCATCGCGATATTCTCGCGCAGCGACTTGAGCGTGAACTCGCGGAGGTCCCGGCCGTCGATCCGGATCGCGCCGCGCTGCGGCTCGTAAAACCGCGGCAGCATGCTCGCCATCGTGCTCTTGCCCGCGCCGCTCAGCCCCACGATCGCGATCGCCTCTCCCGGCTTGGCCCTGAAGCTCACGCCTTTGAGCACCAGGCGGGCCGGGTCGTAGCCGAAGACCACGTCCTCGAACTCGATTTCGCCGCGCGCCCGGCCGAGCACCGCCGCTCCGGCCCGGTCGCGGATTTCCGGCTCGACCTGCAGCAGCTCCAGGCATCGCACCATCCCGGCTTTCGCGCCCTGCACCAGGCCGTAGGTCTGAAAGAGCTGATTGATCGGGCCGTAGAGCGAGGCGAGGTAGGCGGTGAAGACGATCAGATCGCCGACGGTGAGCGCGCCGTTCATCACATGGCGGGCGCTGACGTAGATAACCAGCGCGGTGCCGGCAGAGATCACCACCCCGACCAGTCCCGTATAGATGGTCTGCAAAGTGTAGAGCTTGAGATTTGCGCTCAGACTCGCGCTGCTCGATTCGACGAACTGGCGGTTGGATTCGCTCTCGGCGGTGAAGGCCTGGACGACGTGAATCGCCGACAGCACGCGATGCGCCACGTTCTGCATCCGGCCTTCCTGGACGCGCGCCGCGCTCGCCAGCCGGTCGATCCGGCCGCTGAGCATCGCGATCAGGATGAAGAGCGGCGGCACGACGCCGAATGCGATCGCGGTCAGAAGCGGATCGATGCGGATCATCACGGTGAACATGCCGAGCAGCAGCACGCCGGAGGAGACGATCGGGAACAGGCCGTTCATCGCGATAGTCTGGATCGAGAGCGTGTCGTACGTGATGCGCACCAGCAGGTCGCCGATCTCGCGCCGCCGATGAAACGAAAGCGAGAGCCGCTGGAGATGCTCGAACAGGCGCGCCCGCAGATCGCTCACCATCCGCTGGCCGATCGAGATAGTCAGGTAATTGTTGGAGACCTGCAGCACGGCGCCGGCGAGATAGAGCCCGACCAGGCCGGCGCAGGCGGCGGCCAGCAACTGGCCGGGCATCATCGCGGGCATCCACGCAATTCGCATCGGCTGGCCGCGCAGCACGTTATCGATCACGACCTTGAGCGGCCACGGCTTTAAGATTTCAAGCGCTGCGATCAGCAGCACTTCGGCGATCGCCAGCGCCAGCCGGCCCGCATACGGCCGCATCCGGCGCATCACCAGAATGTAAACGCGCAGCGTGCTCATGGGGCCGATCCATTTTCGCCCGAGACATTTTCGCCCGAGACATTGTCGGCCGCTACAAGCCGAAATCCAGACTGGGCGGCGGCCTCGGCCACACACGCGCCGAGAATTGCGGGAATTGCGGTCGCGCGCGACGCCGCAATGATGGCGAACGCGGCCGCGGCGAATGCGAGAGTGATCAGGCTGCCCAACCATGACGCTCCCGCGATCAACAGCAGCACGATCAGCACGCCGGCTGAAATTGCGATCGCGCGGCGGTCCACGTCGAGACGCCATCGAAGCGCGATTCGTCCGCCGCCTTCGTTGACGGCGTTGAGCGGAATCCGGATCGCCGGCGGAAGCAGAATTTGCAGGTCGTAGGGCTGAAACCCGTCGCTCGGCGCTGCGGCGACGCCGCTTCGCACCAGGCCGGCGCGAATCGAATCGAGCAGCGCGCTGGTTACGATCGCTGCGTCACCGTCTGCTCGATTTGCGATCAGCGCGAGCCCACCGCGCAGCTTGAGGGTTGGCGGCGGTTCGCCCGGATTCGCGGGCCGCGGTTCGAGGTGAAATCGGACCCGCTCGCGCGCGACGCCTCGCACCATCGGCCCCAGGATACAGAGCGCGGCGAGTATCGCGCGCGTGAGTGGACCGGAGCGGGCGCGATCGAGCCGCGAAGCCGCGGCTGCGGCGATCGCGCACGCGATCGAAGCCGCGATTCCGGCCAAGCCGATAAAAGCGAGCGGACGGCTCAGCGCGCCAGCGGCGATCAGCGTCGCCGAGGTCGCGATCCAGTGGATCGATAGCGGGATTTGCAGAGCGGGCGGCATCCCGGAGCCGGGGTACAGGCTCTGGAAGAGGCCGCGGCCGAATGCGCCATAGTAGATTCGTCCGCCGCCGAAGAGCCCACTCAGATTCGAGCGGCTGCCGTAAACGCCGCCGCCGTCGAGCGCGCGCATCGGATGCTTGCGGAACAGCAATCCTTCCGCGGCGCCGTAGCCGCGCTGCTGAGCGAGATACTCGCGGATCGTCGAACGTCGATCGTGAATCACGATCGCGCCCGGCGCGAAGGCGAGCGTGGCGCCGCCGTCGCGCAGACGCCATGAGAGGTCAACGTCGTCGCCCGCAGCCGTGAACATCGGATCGAAGCCGCCAATCTTTTCGAGCACCGGCTTTTCGAGCGCAATGTTGCAGCCGCACAGTTGCGCGAGCGCGTCGTCGCCCGCGCGCACTTCACGCGGCGCGCCAGGCGCGGCTGCGATCGCCGCCGCTATCCGCGAGCCGGCAGGCGGCGGGAAGTTCGGGCCGCCGGCGGCCGTCCGCTTGCGGATCACGGTTTCCACCAGATGGTATAGCCAGTCGCGATCGGCGCGAGCGTCGGCGTCGATGAACGCGACGATTTCGCCGTGCGCCGCGTCAATTCCGGCGTTGCGCGCTGCGCCCAGTCCCAGATGGTCGCGGCGCACCAGGCGCACGCCGGCGGCCTCGGCGATTTGCGCCGTCGCGTCGGTCGAGCCGTCGTCCACGACGATCGTTTCGTAATCCGGGTAGCCAAGATCGCCCAGCGAAGACAGGCACGCGCCGAGCGTCCGCGCGGCGTTGCAAGCCGCGACCACGACCGACACCCTGGGCGGATTCTTGAGCGCGGGCGGCAGATCGCTTTTGAAAGCTTCCGCGACGACGTTGAAGGCAGGCTTGGGCTTGCGATCGCGAGTGACCAGGCCGAAGGCCCAATCGGTAATCTCGCTTCCGCCGCGGTACCATTGGTCCGTGAACGCGAACACGACCAGGCCCGACAGGCCCATCTCGAAGGCGGCGCGCGATTGCCATTTTAGAAACTCGGCCTGCGAATTCTCGCCCTCGCGAATCGTGTCGATTCCGGTCTCGCTGAGCACCAGCGGCAGGTCTCCGCTGAGCGCCATGACGTGGGTCAGGTAGCGCCGGAAATCACTCTCGCGATGCAGGTAAACGTTGAAGGAGAGAAAGTCGAGAAAATCGAGCTCCAGGTATTCGGTTCGACGGATAGTTCGCATAGGTGAACAGGCCTTCGGGATCGATCTGCTTGCCGAGATCGCGCAGCTCGGCGACAAACCGGCTGATTGCGCGCGGCCCGTGCCAGCGCACGATATCCGATCGGATCTCGTTTCCGAGCGTGTAGGCGAAAATCGCGTCGCGAAACGGCTGCATAGCGGAGACGGTCTTTGCGATCGTTGCGCGGATCCCGTGGACCAGATCGCGCGAGTCGAGAAACGCCAGATGCGAGGCCCACGGAATTCCGACCATCACGCGCAGCCCGCACTTCGCCGCCTGCTCCATCATCCAGGGCGGCGGCGGCTCGTAAGTCCGCACCACGTTCGCGCCCAGCTCGCGCATCAGGGAGAAGTCCGCTTCGACGCGCCCGGACTCGGGGAACGGCTCGCCGCGCGAATTGGGGGCGAACGTGCCGTACGACACGCCGCGCGCGTAGAATTTGCGTTCGCCCTCGAATAGATACTTGTTGCCGGCGGTCAGACGGGCCATTGCGATGAGCTAATAGCAAAGCCCGATGCGGCGCAACGCGATCGCGCCCGCGCCGCCGCGCGAGCAGTTTCCTCGGTCCGCGCGGTCTCCTATCATCTGCCAGTCATGCCAACATCCGTATCGACCGGCATACCATCCGGCGAGCCCAAAGACGGTTACGTGGAGGTCAACGGCATCCGGCTGCACTATATCGACTGGGGCGGCCTCGGCACGCCGATCGTGATCCTGCACGCCACCGGCTTCCTGGGACGGATCTACCGGCCCATCGCCGCGGCGCTCAGCGCGATCGGCCGCGTCTACAGTTACGATCAGCGCGGGCACGGCGACAGCGGACGTTGTCCGAACGACGAATACGATTGGGAGCATACGGTGAACGACCTCGCCGGGTTTATCGCGGCGATGGGCTTTACGAGCGTGCGCGGCTTTGGCCACAGCGCCGGCGCCACCGCGATCGGTGCGCTGGCGAGCGAACGGCCCGATCTGATCAGCCGCGCGGTGCTGGTCGAGCCGGTGATCTTCGAATTGCCGGCGGCGCGCCAGCTCGGCTGGCGCAATCCGTTCATCGATCGGACGCTCAAGCGCAGGCGCGTTTTCGACAGCGTGGACGCGATGTTCCAGAACTTCGACAACAAGTTCCCCTACGCCACTTGGCGCAAGGAGATCCTGCGCGACTATTGCGAATACGGCACGCGCCCCAATGCCGAAGGCAAGCGCGAGCTTAAGTGCATCCCCGAGATCGAGGTCCGCTTTTACCAGACCTCGGGCGACTTCGACGGAATGGGGCGAATCCTGCGCTGCGAAGTTCCGCTGCTGATCATGTTCGGCCAGCGCGGCGACTCGCCCGCCGCGTCGCTGGCCGGGCAGGTCGCCGCGGGCCTGAAGCACGGCCGGGTCGTCAACTTTGAGGACGCGGGCCATTTCATTCCGATGGAGCAGCCCGAGGAAGTGTCTCGCCTTGCAGTCGAGTTTCTGAGCGAAAAGTAGCTGGGCATCGCCCCAATCGCCTATTCCAGGCGAAACCCCTCGAGCCACTCGCGCGCTTCGGGCGTGTAAACGTCCGTTTCGGCGTACATCGCGAGCGGCGGCTCGATTTCCACCTCGATGCCGCCGCCCTTGGCCGCCGCGACCAGGATCGTCGAGGCGGGGAGCCCGATACGCGGATGCACGAAGCGGATTCGCTTGGGCTCGAGCGCGTGCGCCCGCAGCAGCGCTATCAGTTCGGCGCTGCGTGACGCCGCGAACACGATCGCTACGGTCGCGCCGAAGCGCGCGTAACGCGCCGCCGCGCCGATAAAATCGGCGAGTGAGCCCTCTGCCGATCCGCGCGCAATCCGCAGGCCGGGATTGGGGCTCTCGCGGCCGGTGTGGCGGGCGCGATAAGGCGGATTAGCCACCACCAGATCGAAACTGCCGAGGCCCGCGATTTTCCGATCACGCAGATCGGCGCAGACCGCCGAGACTTGCGCGAGCGAGTTCAAGTGGGCGTTGCGCGCGATCAGCGCCGCCATCGCGGGCTGGATTTCCAGCGCGACGACCTCGCGCGCGCCGTAAAGCGCCGCGAGCATCATCGATATCACGCCGCATCCGGCGCCCAGCTCCAGCACCCGATCGCGCCGGCGAGCGCGCGCGAAGCGTCCCAGCAGGATGGCCTCGACCGAAAAGCGATAGCCGTCGCGCGGCTGGAGGATGCGAAGCCGCCCGCCTAATATCGAATCGAGAGTCTCCGATTGCCGAGGAAGTTTCATGCGAGGCTGGTTTTATGAATGATGCCGGGCGAACGCTACGCCAAGATTTTCCGCCAGGCCCTGGCCAAGGGCAACATAGCGCACGCGGTCGCGGCACTTAAGGAGGGCCATTCAATCGCCGTCGAGATGGGCGACCTCAAGATGACGGAGCACCTCGCGGCGGAAATCTCTGAAAACCCCGCCGATCCGCAGCGATAATCGCGCTTGCGGCCGATCCGGCAATCACGCCTGCAATCGCGCGAGACGCTTGACGCCGTGCAGTTCGTACTTACCTTCAAATCAGGCCGCCACGGAGCGGCATCAGAAATCAAACAGCGGCAGGCGATTCGGCCGAGAGGAGGATTTGATCAATGGAACTTTGGGTAGACAACGGATGGACCGGAAATGGGCCTTGGCGTGGGGCGCTGGATGGGCTTTTGCGAGAGAGCGGCGCGAGCGACCATATCGTTCCCGCGGTGGATGTTACGGAAGACCCGAACAGCTACCACTTCTACTTTGAGCTCGCGGGAGTGACCAACGATTCGATCGACGTCAAGGTGGAAGATGACAGCCTGGTGGTCGAGGCGGAGCGCAAGCGTCCGGAGTGGCCGAAGGATACCGAGATTCATCGCACGGAGCGTTTCTACGGCCATATCCAGCGCAGCTTCCGGCTTCCGGAGGACGCCAACCACGAGGAGATCCGCGCGGCGTATCGCGAGGGGATTCTTGAGGTTACAGTCGGCAAGCGTCCGGAGACCAAACCGATCCGCGTGAAAGTCGAGCACCAGAACTAAATGCTCGCGCGCTGTGGCCGCACGCCGTTCAAGAAAATTGCTCACTCTCTCTTCTTTCGGCGATGCGGCTGCGGCGCGGACTTTCTGCCCGTCAATGAAATCGACGTGTCCAATTCCAATCAGGGTTGCGCGGCCCATACAATAGAAAGGCGGTAAATCAAGATGAGTTCGATGGCGGGGCTGGTTGTCCTTGCGGTGATCGCCGGTTATCTGATCCTCGCTTACAACTCGCTAGTCAGCCTGCGCAATCAGGTCGAAAACGCATGGCGCCAGATCGAGGTCCAGCTCAAGCGCCGCCACGATCTGATTCCCAACCTGGTCGAGGCGGTCAAAGGCTACATGCAGTTCGAGCGCGACACGCTGACCCAGGTGGTCGAGGCCCGGAACAGGGCCGTCAGCGCGCCCAACCAGGCCGCGCAGATGGCGGCTGAGAACCAGATCACCGCCGGAATGGGACGGCTGCTGGCCCTGATGGAAAACTACCCGCAGCTAAAGGCGGACGAGAACGTGGTCAAGTTGCAGGAAGAGTTGACTACGACCGAAAATCAGATCGCCTTTACGCGCCAGGCCTACAACGACGTAGTGTTGGGACTCAACACCAAGGTCGAGACCTTCCCGACCAACATCATCGCCAACAATTTCGGCTTCAAGGCCGCAGATTACTTCAAGGCCGCGCCCGGCGACGAGGCGCTGCCCAAGGTCGATCTTTCGCTGGGCGCTCCCGCTCCCAAGGCCTGAGGCCGTCCGGATTTCCCGCTGACGGCGAGCAATCCGCGCAACTCTCATGACGGCGCAAAGCACCGACTTTCGCGCGCTCGAGCGGGAGAACCGCGGCGACACGGTCCGGCTGGTCGCGGTGTTCATCGTTCTGTTCACCGCGCTCGGCTTTGGCTTCGACTTTGTACTCGGCAACGTGCGGCTGCTCGATAGCGGCGGCTTCGGCGGTTTCCCGTTTCTCACCGTCGCGGCGCTGATCATCGCAACGATCCAGTCGATCGCTTCGTTTTACGGCGGCGCGTCGCTCGTGCTGCTCTCGACCCACGCCCAGGCGCTGACTCCGGAGACGCCCAAGCATCAGATGGTCCTTGACGTGGTGCGCGAGATGGCGCTGGCGGCGCGGATGCCGGTTCCGGCCGCCTACATAATCGACGACCCGTCGCCCAACGCCTTCGCGACCGGGCGCGATCCGGCCCATTCCGTGGTCTGCGTCACGCAAGGGCTGGTCGATGACATGGACCGCGAGGAGATGCAGGGCGTGCTCGGGCACGAGATGGCGCACGTGCGCGACTACGATATTCGAACCATGACGATGATCGCGGTGCTGGTCGGCGGGGTCGCGCTGCTCTCGGACTTTTTCTATCGCTACACCTTGTTCGGTGGAATCGGCGGAGGGCGCCGGCGCGGTGGGGATCGCGACTCGGGCGAGGCCGGGATCATAATCGCGATCGCGGTGTTCATCCTGGCCGCGCTCGCCCCGATCTTCGCGCAATTGCTCGCGATGGCGGTGTCGCGCGAGCGCGAATATCTGGCCGACGCTGCCTCAGTCGAATTCACGCGCAATCCACGGGCGCTGCTGAGGGCGCTGGAGCATATCGCGCAGGTGGAAACGCCGCTGGCGAACGCCTCGCGCGGCGTCGCCCATCTTTTCATCGTGAATCCGCTTCAGGGCGCGCGCGACGACGAGGGGGGCTTCTTCAACAATCTGCTCTCGACGCATCCGCCGCTCAGCAAAAGAATCGCGCGCCTGCGAGCGCTCGCGGGCGAAGCGGCGCCCGCGCCGCAAAGTCCCGCGGCCGGCGGCTAGCTAGCGGTTACGGCTTTTCAGCGCGCGTTCGATCTCGCGGCGGGTGTCCTTCTGCGCGATCGCGGCGCGCTTGTCGTAGGCGTGTTTGCCCTTCACCAGCGCAAGCTCGACCTTGGCGCGGCCGCCCTTGAAATAGATCCTGAGCGGCACCAGCGTATGCCCTTGATCGCGCACCCGGCCCCACAGGCGATCGATCTCGCGCCGATGCATCAGGAGCTTGCGCGGGCGGGTCTCCTTGTGGCCGAACTGGCCGGCGGGAGCGTAGGGCGGAATGTGAACGCCGATCAGAAAACATTCGCCGTCCTTGATTCGCGCGTAGCTGTCGCGCAGGTTGACGCGATGGGAGCGCAGCCCCTTGACCTCGGTGCCCACCAGCGCGAGGCCGGCCTTGAGCGTGTCCTCGATAAAGAAATCGTGGCGCGCCTTGCGATTCTCGGCGACCAGCTCGTAGCCGTCGCGCTTGGGTTTGTCAGCCATCGCCCCGCGAGTTTACCGGTCCATGCAGCCGGAAATAAGCCCGCGCGCGATCGGGGTTGCGAGAAGTGCGGAACGGACTTACATTAAGGATGCGTAACCGGTAACGGCGATCGTTGCTATTTGTGCGTTGCGCATGCGTCGTATCGGTGAGGTTGCCTGGGGGCGAAACGGGTTCGACGGAGAACATAGGGTTTTGGTTGCACGCCGGGTCCTGTCATCCCGTAAAAAAGACAGACTGCGAAATTTAACCGCAGCAGATAGTGGTTACGCTCTAGCGGCCTAACGGCCGCTAGCGTCTCGCCGCTGCTCGCCCGTGGCAGCGGGTCGAGGCGTCATTTAATGGGCTAGGGGACCGCAGTTTACCGGTTGGGCGGTCTTCCGAAACTACAATCGGCTGGCTTCCCGGTAGCCCGTTCGCAGGCGCCCGGGCGGCAAGCTCCAAATTGCGGACTAAGCGTGTAGTGGCCATCTCCTGACGATCTTCGGACGGGGGTTCAATTCCCCCCGCCTCCACCAATTTAGATAGCCGAAATCGCTCAATTTCGGCCTTTGCGTCGTCGCGGAGGGACGCGGGCGCAGAGTTGGGCGCGGGATTCCTGGCCCGCGCCCGGGAA
The DNA here is from genome assembly GCA_963793115.1 of uncultured delta proteobacterium. Classification (GTDB taxonomy): domain Bacteria; phylum Desulfobacterota; class Binatia; order Binatales; family Binataceae; genus CAVVMA01. Next base: position 17,230 of record CAWBYV010000016.1, on the reverse strand, counting down.
AGCCCGCGAGCCCGGCCCCTGCCTTTCAGTGACAACGCGCTGCGTATTGAGCGCATGCCCCGGCATCGGGACCGTCAAAGCCGGGGTTGTAACAAGCGTCGTAAAAATCGTAGCAGTCCGGCTTGACGGCGATGTTGAACTCAGTGATCGTGGGCTTGCGAATCTTGCCCGCCAGCACTTTATGCCCGCTCTGACGCTCTTTGGGGTGCGCCCACAACAGGTCGATATACCCCGTCTTTCCAGAGAGAGGCCCGGAAGTGATTCGCACCTTCGCGATGGAGGCTGCGTCATCGGCGGATAATATCTTGACGCAGGTTCCGGGTTTGAGCGCATAGGCTTTGCCCAGGTCTCGTTGAACGGCCATTTCGCCGCACTTCGGGCATCTGCTGTCAACGATCATGGTGTTGTAGCTAGCGTCCTCGAAGAGTGAACGGCTCGGGAAAACATACGAGACACCCGGATGGTACATAGAGTCGATCGATTTTCCCGTTTTCAGATCTGTTCCAAGAGGAATCTGCTTAAGTACAGCTTCGGTTGATGGACATGCCCCCACGTCGTGTCCGGCGAGCGCGGGCTCGTCGAGCCCCTTAGCGCTTAGGACTTCCTGTTCGGCACGCCGGCGTTCGCTCGCTGGCACTCTGTTCTGAGCTGACTCGCACACGATTTTGCCACCGATCCGTAGGAATACCACCTCGCCGCCGCTTGGCTCGACGAATGTTATCCCTGTGGCCTCCTTGCCCCTAAGCTCAGGCGGGGGGTTGTACGCTTTGCAATCGGGATACGTGGCAGCAAGCACCGGACTGGCCGCGATGGCCGCCGCGAGCGCGAAGCACGTGACAGCGAACGCCCCGAGCTTCATTTTTTGGCTCCCCTCTCACGACTGGATGCATAGCTGACGCTTACTCCCAACTGCGCTGTTCTGCAAAGAAAAGGGGGCCCTCGCTCGCCACGCGCGAGCCGCCAGACGCCGATCCCCCCGAGTCGCCCCCCGGCTCAGCATGGCGGCGGATCGAGCTTCCAGACGTTCACCCTGAGTTGCGCGTCCTGCTCCGCATGGCACCAGCCAGCCGCGTGGCAAGCGATACAGGAACCGTCATAGTGATAGAGCCCTGACAGAAGGTCGGCGTGCCTTCGCATCGTAATGCGGAAGGTTTTGCGCCCGCACTTAGGGTTCGGGCATCGAACGCTCGTCGCCATGCCCTTCGGCTTAGCACACGCTGTGGCTTCGAGTTAATGGTCGATTCGGGCTGCTACCGATTTGCGAATAGGGGTAACTCTGGGGGTAACTTGAAAAAGATGGGCGATATTGCCCCGTCTTTATTGAGTTTATGATTCCCCCCGCCTCCACCATCTACTCACAAAATACCGGTGTGCCGGTCCCTGATTTTGCGGTGGACGCGGTTGCGAGTTGCGGAAACGCGGCGATGGGAGCCGGATTGGCGCTTAATCCGCCAGCCGATGCGCTGGAGGGCGGCCAAGACACGCTTCGCTTTCGTTGCCGGCCAAGCGCTCACGCCGCTATGGCAAAAATGGCGTCAGCGACTTCAGGCGAGCGCTCGCCGTGCTCGATTTCGTCGGCGAGGACACGCAGGGCCAGAACCTTCACTTTGTCGATCGCTTCTGCGCGCGTTGCGCCGTAAGCCATGACACCGGGCAAGGCTGGAATGTCGGCCAGCCAGCGCCCATCGTCTTCAGGCTCGATTTCGATCTCAAGCCGCATCGAATGCCTGTTCCCTCTAGGCAACTGTAGCGCCCAGCCAAAGGCATAATATCGCTGCGGGAAAATTCCGGCAACGGAGGGGCCTGACTACGTTGGCCGACCGCGGTCGCAGCATCTTGACTCAAAGCACACGGATTCCCCGCAGAGGGCATTGAAGCTCTTAGCCGTTTGTCCCCTGGTCTTCCTCCGCCGGTTGCCAGGTCTTGTCCGGATTGTATTCGGTCATCGCGCGGGCGATCTGTTTGGTCTGGGGACCCAGGTCTTTCTGATAGACCTGGCCGTCCTGATTGACGATGAAAGTCATCACTCCTGAGTCCTTATAGGAAATCGGATAAGCGACCAGCGCGAACCCACCGGTCATCTTGCCATCGGTGATGTAATTCTTCGCGCCGCCAGGCGCATCGGTGCCCTGGCTGGTCAGGAGTTTGTAAACGTAACCGTGGAACGGAAGCGGTTTGCCTTCCCCGGTTTGGGCCGCATGATGCTTGTAGCCTTCCATTGCGGCTTGGGCGATCAGCGGACCGATAGGACTCTCCGGTTCTCCAGCATTGACCTTCCAGTACAGGCCGTCGTGCTTGTCGGGAGTGCTTCCGAATTTCTGAGCGTACTGGTGCACCGAATCACCGTCGTGAAGGGCCCCGTAGTAATCCAGCTCGCCGTCTACGATCGCATGGCAGACCTGGATTACACTAAGTTCGTTGCGGCCGATCCGGCGATATAAGATTTCGTCCTTGGCCGAGGCGGTGTCGAAGTACCATTGAGTGCCGTTCTTTTTAAGCGGGATCGGGGTGGGCCAATTCTCAGCGCCTATGTATAGGATCATTCGCCCTTCGCCGATCGCGGCGAACCGATGCATCTCATGGTACTTGGTGGCGAAACGGTCGCGGCTCTCCTTGTCGGCGACCTTATCGCCGGAAGAAGACAAGTCCTGGGCGGAAGCACCCAGAATCGCCAGCATTTCCTGCGCATCGTCTTTTTGCGCCGCCGCGGCTAGTGCGTCGGCCGCGGCGGTGGGCGTGCTGAAGGTCTTTTGCCCCGGGTCCTGCGCGAAGACTGAACCTAAAGCACCGAGCCCGATTGCGGCCCCAGTCGCCAGGACCAGGATCGTGAAGCCTATGCGAACGGTGGCGCTTTCCCGATGGTCTCTTTTTACTTGAAGCATTGCGGTTTCCTTGAATGATAAGACCCTTCGACCACTTGTCCAGAGGGCGCTTGGTCGGACTCCCGATACCTCCGGTGATGCGGTGATCAACGTTTCCCGGCGTGTCCTGCCGCTCGGCCGACGCTGCCCAGCGCCGATGCCGCTCGCCCTACAAAGCTGCTACGTCCGCGTTCGGCCGCGGCCCGCGCCTCGCCACCGGGAGCATACCCGGCAAAGGCACTTCTATTTGTGCCGGTGACTGGTGTTCTGGCATAGCCTCGGTAGGCATTGTTCGCGACACCACGCTGTACTCCCGGATTTCTGCCTGCGGCAGGCCTACCCGCCGTCCCGTAAGCTCCGCCTGCGCCGGGCCTACCCGCCGTCCCGTAAGCTCCGCCTGCGGCAGGCCTACCCGCCGGCCCGTAACCTCTGCCTGGTACACCGCCCGCACCACGCCCCGCGACCGCGCCGGACCGATAGCCGCCGGCAGGCCCGTAACCCGGCCGTCCGTGCCAAGCTGCAGCACGTCCAGCATATGCACCACGTCCGCCGTAAAAGTTATTACTCCGCGAAATATAGACATTATGGTTATACATAATGTTACGACCATGCCAATTGCATCCCCACCCACCCCATCCCCATGGGAATGCAAACGCGCTAATCAGCACTCCGACGCCGAAGGCTATTACTCCCCCGACGAGCAAAGCACCTAGTGTGTAGTCGGGATACATTGGTACGGGGGCGCCGTAGACGAGCCAGGGGTCGTAGGCCGGAACGTACACTACTCCCGGATTGACTGGCTGGATGACAACTGTGCCGCCCGAGGTGATCACATTCTGCTGAGGCGTGGGTACCAGCGTTCCGGCGGCAACCGCGCGGTTACGCATCACCTGAACCGCGGCGAGCACGTCAGTCGGCTGATTATAGTAAGCCTCGCCGAGTGAAGAGGTCCACGACAGGTTCGAGTTCAATTGGTTCAGGACGGTCGGAAACTCCGTAAGAGCCTTGACGCTCGGATCCCATGCCTGAACGTTGACCGCCGCCGCCAGGCTCGCTCCGGTGAGACCTGGGTTCAGGCTCACCCAGCGGGCAGCTTCGGTGACCTGGCTTGGATAAGTCGAGGCTGCCAGGACTTGCGCGACCAGAGAGTCCGGATAGAGCGCAATCGGCGCGACGAGCTGGTCGAGATCGGTGGCGGAAAGGGGAACTGGTGCTGGTAAGGGAGCCGGTCCCGGCCCTCCTGACTGCGCCCATGCCACCATCGGCGCGGGCCCGGCTGAACATAGCGCTACGACCAGAGCGAAAACGAGCGGCCAGGAAAACCGTTGAACGTTTCAGCGTTATCATTGACTTGCTCCTCTGAAGAACGAGGTTTGCCGCGCCAGACCAAGGATGTGCAAAAGGCAGACCGACGACTTCAGGACTGCAGATGTTTGGTTTGGCGCTGCGGCATAGCCGCTGCAGGCCGAAGTCGCATCTCTCCGGGGATGAGATAAGTCTACACGTTTCACCGCCAGGAATGAATCTTTTCTCGTGGGGATTGAAGCCAAATGTACTTGGTGGACTGAATTAAGGGTCTCTAGGGAACAGAGAGCGCGAAATGCGTTTACCGAGCCGTCATGGCGAATCGTATGCTCGCCACCCTGCCAATAGGCACCGACCTCAAGCCTTCTGTCCGATGTTCGCCGATATTCCAAGGTTCTACGCATGCCCTGCGGAACGCAAAAAGGGAATCCTGTTGTCCCTTTTGGGATAGCCGGCTCGCTTACTGTGCGAGAAGCCGATCGTCCGGTTCTGTAATGTGATCTACGTATCCATGTCAGTCTGGTTGCCGACTCTGCTCAAAGAGGGGGAACCGCCCCGCTCTGGCCGCGAGCGTCTGCTGAGGCCCGGTTCGGGTTCTAGAATCCAAACTCGACGATGGTCGGGTGGCCGGCGGCATACTGGCAGGCGAAGTCGAGTTGGGCGGCGCTTTCCGCATGAACCTCGAAGATTGCAGCGCCCTCGCGCAGCACAGCGCCCGGCGCGACTAGCATCCTGACGCCCGCCGAGGGATTCGCCGGGGCTCCCGCGCGCTTGGCAACTCGCGCAATCTCCCAGCAATCGACCGAGCGCACTCGCCCATCGCGGGTAGACTTGATCGCGCGGACTTGCGACGCCGGCGGCGGCATCTCCCGGCGTCCCTGCGCGTCAACGATACGCTCGAATGAATCGAGCGCCGCGCCAGAATCGAGCGCCTTCTGCGCGGCGCGGTAGCCGGCGTTCTGACCGACCACGCCGGTCATCTCCAGGACTCGCGCCGCCAGATAGAGCGATTTCTCGCGAAGATCGACGGGCGCGTCGTCCTCGCGGCGCAGGACGGCCAGCACGTCCATCGCTTCCAGCCGCGGTCCGATTCCCCTTCCTATCGGCCCACGCGCCTCGGTGATCGCCGTTTCCACTCGTAATTCGATTCGTTGCGCAACTTCTCGAAACACTGCCGCCAGCCGTTCCGCCGCTTTGATCGTTCTGACCTTGGCGGTCGGGCCGACGGGAATATCGATCAGCACGTGAGTTGCGCCGACGGTTTTCTTCTTGGCCAGTATCGACGCGACCATCTGTGCCTCGGTGTCGATCTCCATCGGGCGCTCGACGGTGATCAGAATGTCATCGGCCGGTGCGAGCTCGAGCGCTCCACCCCACGCGATGCATCCGCCTGCGCGTCGCACGACCTCGCGAATCCGCTCGGGCTCGAGCGCCACCTCCGCCAGCACCCCCATCGTATCTGCGGTTCCCGACGGACTCGTGATCGCGCGCGAGGAAGTTTTCGGTATCGTGACGCCGAGCGAGGCGAGAATCGGGACCACAATCATGGTCGTGCGATTGCCCGGGATGCCGCCGATACTATGCTTGTCGGCCACGGGACCCGCGCCGAAATCCAGGCTTGAGCCGGTTGCAATCATGGCGCGGGTGTAATCGGCGAGCTCGTCGGTGTCGAGCCGGCCCATCGCGCACGCCAGTACGAACATCGCGAGCTCGACCCGCGAGTAACGGCGCTTGACGACGTCGCCTAAAATCGCGTCGAAAGCCTCGCGGCCGAGCCGCTTTCCAGCGAGCTTGGCCCGCACCAGGTCGAACGCTGCGCGGCGGTGCCGCCATGGTCGCATTCACTTCCGCACCTTCGGGCAGCCCGAGATCGTGAAAGGCCTCGGTGCTCAGGCCAATTTCATCCGCGCTCACCAAGGCATCGCCGCAGAAGTTCAGCACGCCGACGACTTCGCGCGTCTTGCCGGTGGCGCGGTCGCGGCCGAAAACGTACGCGCGATCCAGCGGATTGAAGCCCAAATGGCCTTCGCGCACGGCCCGTTCGTGCACGATAATTACGTGCTCGCGCAAGGTATCCAGTGCCAGCCGTTTCACCCGGAACATATTCGTGTCAATCGAGTCGCACTTGCTCGAGATGCCGCGGCACTACCGCGTTCCACTTCAGCTCGCGCTGGATCGTGCCGCGCAAGGCCTCCGACGCGGCAGGGTCGCCGTGAACCACGTACACCACGGAAGGCCGCTGTGGGGCGCTTCGAAGCCACGCGATCATTTCGTTTTGATCGGCGTGAACTGAAAACGCCGGCACATTGACCACCTTGGCGCGCACCTCGACGTATCGTCCAAGCATCTTCACGCTCTGCGCCCCTTCGAGCATCAGCCTGCCACGCGTGCCCTCAGCCTGATAGCCGACCAGAATAACGCAGTTGCGCTCGTCGGGCAGCCGGTGGACCAGATGATGCAGGACGCGGCCGCCGGTCGCCATCCCGGATGCCGAGATGATGATCGCGGGCCGGGAGAGCGAGTTGAGCGCGATCGATTCCTCCACCGTGCGGACTTCCGAAAGACCTGGCGGCTCCAGATCGTCGCGCGATATTCCTGGCGTCGTGCCTTCACCATGGCTGGCCACGGCGTCGCGATAGAGTCGCAGCGACGCGAGCGCCATCGGACTGTCAACATACACCGGCAGAGCCGGAATGCGCCGGCTCGCGACCAATTGGCGCAGATGGAACAGCACGATCTCGGTCCGGTCAACCGCGAACGACGGAATTATGATTACGCCGCCGCGCTCGGCAGTTCTCCGGATCGCGTCTTCGAATACGCCCAGCGATGCGGCATCATCGTGAGTCCGATCGCCATAGGTCGATTCGACGACGATCACGTCGGCCCCAGCGGCCGGCGCGGGTGGCATCAGGATTGGATGGCTCGGCAGGCCGAGATCGCCGCTGAACAAAATTCGCCGCGGCCGCGGTCCTTCGATCTCGACCAGAATCGACGCCGCGCCCAGGATGTGTCCGGCATGCCGGAAGGTCGCTCGCATCCCGGCGCCGCAATCGGCCGCCGAATCAAGATTGACCGGATGAAATTGCGAAAGACAGTTGATCGCGTCCTGCTCCGTATACAAGGCACGCGGCGGCGAATGCTTCGAGTAGCCGTGCAGGCTCGCGTAACGGGCTTCTTCTTCCTGGAGATGGCCGCTGTCAGGCAGCACGATTCCACATAGCGCCTCGGTATAGCGGGTCGCCAGCACGCGACCGCGAAACCCGTCGCGGCACAGCAGCGGAATGTATCCGCTGTGATCGAGATGCGCGTGCGAGAGCACCAGCGTCGCGATTCCGCCCGGCTCGATCGGCAGCCGCTCCCAGTTGCGCAGGCGCAGTTCCTTGAGACCCTGAAAGAGCCCGCAATCGACCATCACGCGTCCGTCCGCGGTCGAGAGCACAAAGCGGCTTCCCGTAACGGTGCGGGCGGCACCGAGGAATTGAAGAATCGGCACGCGCGTTTGCATCACAGCCCTCCCGATCGCTAGCCCTAAAGTGGCAGATGAAGAGCATTCCAGCGAGCCCCGTTCAACGGCATCCTGAGCGGAACGAGGGCTCTCTTGCCCGAGCGAAGTCGAGGAATCGCTTGCCTTGACGGCCTGCAAGAGTGACTCTGGAGAGCGCATGATGAGTTCGGGATCCTCCAACGACAAAGACCAACTTGGCGAGACGGCCATCCAGGCTGCCGACGCACCGCGCTACTTCCATCTGCTGTGGGAGGAAGAACTCGACAGCCTGCGCGGCGTCTTTGAGGCGCTACGCCGCCATCGCCGGGACGTACTCACACGATGGCATCGACTCTACCTGCTGCACTTCGGCGACCGTCGCTCGCTCAAGGAGAGCGAATTCTTCGAGATCTTTGGCAAGGAGCTCGACGCGACCGTGGCCGACCTGCTCGCCAAGGACATGGACCGCTTCACCGCCGACGTGCGTGCGACCGGTGAGACGCTGGCAGAGTGCCGGGTGCCATTCGCGGAGCTGATCGTCTCGATGCATCTGTTTGAAGAGAGCGCGGCGGAGTATTTCCCCCCTCCATTGCTGCCGAGAACCTATCTGTCATTTGACAAGCTGAGCCACTGCCGGATGATCGTACTGGCCGACGCGTATTTCCGCTCGCAATCGGCGCTGGTAGGCACTCGTATAAGGGAGCTGGAGCGCGAAGCCGCCAGACTGCCGACGAACCAGCGCTCGCGTTTCCACGGGCTGGTGGGGGCGAGTCACGGGATGCGCGAGCTGTACGAACGAATCCAGGCTGCGGGCGCGACGTCGGGTACAGTGCTTATCGTCGGCGAGAGCGGCACCGGCAAGGAACTGGTTGCGCGGGCCCTCCACGAATGCGGTAGCCGGTCCGCCGCGCCGTTCGTGGCGCTGAACTGCGCCGCCGTGCCGAAGGATCTGATCGAGAGCGAACTTTTCGGCCATACTCGCGGCTCCTTCAGCGGAGCAACTACCGAATATCTCGGCCTGTTCCGTGCCGCCGAAGGCGGCTCGCTGTTTCTCGACGAAATCACCGAGATGAGCCCTGAGACTCAAGGCAAACTTCTGCGCGCGATCCAGGAGCGCTCGGTGCGCCCGGTCGGTTCGACGCGAGAGAGGCCCGTCAACGTGCGGCTGATCGCGTCAACCAACCGCGATCCTCAGCCGGCCGTGCGCAGCGGCCATCTGCGCGAGGACCTTTACTACCGGCTGCAGGCCAGCGTGATTAGGGTCCCGCCGATGCGCGAGCGGCCGGAAGACGTGCCGCTGCTGGTCGAACACTTTATTGCGCTGTTCAACGAACGGATGCTGCGGCCGGCGCGGGTGGTCGGGATGGAAGAGGACGCCCTGGCGGCGATGCGCCGCTACCGATGGCCGGGCAACGTCCGCGAGCTTGCAAACGCGGTCGAGAGCGCGTTCACTTTCGGGCGCTCGCCGACAATCCGCCTCGCCGACTTGCCTCCAGCGATAGCCAGGCCCGGGCGTGAGCAGGTGGAGGCGCGGCCACCGGCCGCGCGTTCAGGCTTCCAGACCTTTGCCGAGGCGGAGCGCGACCTGATCGCGAACGCGCTCGAAGCAACCGGCGGCAATAAGCTTCGCGCCGCGAAAATGCTCAAGATCTCGCGCAAGAAGCTCTACGCCAAGATCGCCAAATACGGCCTTGTATAGACCTGCGAGGCCGTTGCGCGGGCCGTTACTTCCCGCGGCAGAAAGTGCGCAGGTATGAGACCAGGCCCCGGATCTCGCTGTCGTCCAGGCCCTCCTTCCAGGCGAGCATGTCCTTGCTTCTTCCGACTGCGGCGGCTCCTTCCTTGATGGCCTCGACCAGTTCGTCGTCAGAAAGTTTCGTCATCCGGGCGCAGTCGGTGAAATCGCGCGTCTTTATCTTCAGGAGAGGCGCGCCCGGACCGTCGCCATGCCCGGTCCGGCCGTGACACTCAGCGCAAAACATTTCGTAGGTTCCTTGCGCCGCAGTTGAAGCCGCGGCCCAGACCGAGCTCGTCGTCGCCACGAGGATGAGGGCGGCCGCGGCTGCTACGGTTCCAATCAGTCTCATCGCGCCTTTCTCCTCACTCGCTCAGGATTTGTTCGGCAGCCGCCGCCATCCTGAGGAAAGCCTTCAGCAGATCGGTCGAGGTCACGATACCAAGCAGCCGTTCGCCCTGGACCACCGGCAGTCCGCCGATCTTGTGTTCGAGCATCAGGCGGGCGGCATCTTCAGCAGTCCGATCGGGAGCAATCGCAATCAGAGGTGAGCGCATCGCGGCCGTGACTTTGGTCGATTCAAGGTAGCCGTTGTGCTCCCTGAGATCGCGTTCCGTCACGATTCCGATCGGCGTGCCTTTCTCGACGATAACAACTCGCCGGAACTTCCCGGCGTCCATAAGTGACTTCACGGTCGCGAGTGACGCCTCGGGTCCGACCGTAACCGGATCGGGCGTCATCACCAATGCTATATGCATATCTTTCCTCCTCTGGCGGTCCCCCTTGGCGCCCCGCCTCTTTGCCCGCGCAACTCTGCTGCCATCACCCTACTCCCGACCGCTCAATCTTCGGCGCAATTCTCGAGCCGTACGGGGTCTCCCAGACGCATCCTTTCGCGCCAGGAAATCATTTAAGTGCTCGGCTCATGTCTCCAATGGATACAGCTATTCGAGTTGGAAGTGACATCGGCGGTCCAAAGTGCTGGCACGATCATCGCACATCGATTAGATCAACGGCAATTCGAGGAGGCAACCCGATGACTGCCCTGTACCGCAAGATAATGTGCCCGGTCAACTTCGACGACAACTCGCTCGAGGCTTTGGACGCCGCGGCGCGAATCACCCGCGACAATGACGGAACCCTGATCGTGCTTCATATTGTCCCGATGGTCATCATGCCGACCGGGATGCCGGTGTACGTGGACTTGTACAAGGGTCAGGAAGATGTTGCGCGCCGCAAGCTCACTGAGATCGCCCGCACGCGCCTGGCCGGAATAAAGTACGAACTCATGGTCCAGATGGGAGAACCAGCCGCATCGATTCTGCGCGTGGAGAAAAAAGTATCGCCGATCTGCTGGTAATGGCGACCCATGGGCGCAAGGGCTTCTCGCACTTCTTTCTGGGCAGCGTGGCCGAGGTGGTGCTGCGCGAGGCGACCTGTCCGGTGCTAACGGTCCGCGCCGGGCAAAATCGCAAAAGCGTGGTCGCGGGCTGGATGACGCTGAATCCGGTCACGGCCTCGCCCACGGATAAGCTCTCTGCCGTGCGCGCGAAAATGGCTGAAGGCGAGTTCCGCTCCGTTCCGGTACTCGATAACGGCAAGCTGGTCGGAATAGTCACCGATCGCGATCTGCGCCAGCACGCGGGATCGCTGGAGAACACCGAAGTAGCCAAGGTGATGACGAAAGAGTTGCTCACTGTCACACCCGCGACTCCGCTCAAGGACGCAGCGCGCCTGATGCGCGAGCGGAAGATCGGCGGGCTCCCGGTGCTCGAAGGAGACGCGCTGGTCGGGATCATCACGACGGCCGACGTGTTGCACGCCTTCTACGAAGCCGACTGAGGAGGCGATCTTCCTTCACTTATGATCCGATTGGCCGGGTTCCGCGATCGGAAATGACAAATGGACCACGCCGGAGTCGGTCGTTCCCCGAATTGGAAACCCGCTGTCGGCAAAGATTTCGAGCATCTACGGTTGTCAGACAACACGTCCGCCTGAAATTCCCGAATCCCGTTGTGCCGCGCTATTCGAGCCAGATGCTTCAGCAGGAGAGTGCCGATCCCGCGTCCCTGATGTTCGTCCAGTACCGCGTCGTGTCGCAGGATGGTCGGGCTTCAGGCGGGCAGGCGGAAGTCGCGTTCGCGGTACTGGACGAACATCAGGGACGCGGGATCGGCACTCTCCTGCTGAAGCATCTGGCTCGAATAGCGCGGCACGACAGAATCGGAATTTAGGCGGACGTGTTGTCTGACAACCGTCAGATGCTCGAAATCTTTGCCGACAGCGGGTTTCCAATTCGGGGAACGACCGACTCGGCGTGGTCCATTTGTCATTTCCAATCGCGGAACCCGGCCAATCGGAATATCATAAGTGAAGAGAAATCGCCTCCTCGGTCGCTAGAAGGCGTGCAACACATCAGCCGTGGTGAATCCCGACCAGCGCGTCTCCTTCGAGCACCGGGAGCCCGCCGATCTTTCGCTCGCGCATCAGGCGCGCTCGGCCTCCTTGAGCGGAGTCGGGTGTGACAGTGAGCCTGCGTCGCCTTGGCACCTCTTCGGTCCAGCGATCCCGCGTGCTGGCGCAGATGGCAATTGGTGAGCTCTGCGACCGGCTCGTTATCGAGTACCGGAACGGAGCGGAACCCACCTTCGCCGTTTTCGCGCGCGGCAGAGAGCTTATCCGTGGGCGAGGCCGTGACCGGATTCAGCGTCGTGCCAGCCCGCGACCACGCTTTTGCGATTTTGGGCGCCAAAGAACCGTAGCACCCGGACAGGTCGCTCGCGCGGCGCCTCGGCAGCACTACCCCAGAAAGAAGTGCGAGAAGCCTTGGCGCCCATGGGTCCGCCGTTACGACAAATGGGCGATACTTACTCCACGCGCAGATCGATGCGGGCTGGTTCTTCCATCTGGACCGTGGGTTGCTTATTCCAGCCACATGCGGCAATCTCAGTGAGCTTGCGGCGCGCAACGTCTTCCCAGCCCTCTACAAGTCCACGTACACCGCACACCGGTCGGCGTGGATGACCGTCGGACACGATCGTGTCGCGGGTGATTCGCGCAGCAGGACCAAAGCCTCAAGCGAGCTCGTCAAAGTGGAACCGGGCACATTATCTTGCGGTACGGGCAGTGATCAGGATTGCCTCGAGTAGTTAATCTAATCGATGTGCGATATGATGGGCTCCAGCACTTTGGACCGCCGAATGTCACTTCCAACTCGAATAGCTGTATCCATTGGAGTGAGCCGAGCACCTAAATGATTTCCTGGCGCGAAAGGGATACGTGCTGGGAGAAGTTGGTACGGCTCGAGAATAACGCCCGAGACTGAGCGGTCAAGATATTGTGATGGCAGCAGAGTTGCGCGGGTGCGGAGCACCAAGGGGGACCGCCAGAGAAGGAGATATATGCGTACTAGGGTTGGTTGATGACGCCCGATCCGGTTACGGTCGGACCCAAGGCGTCACTCGCGACCGTGAAGTCACTTATGGACGCCGGGAAGTTCCCGGCGAGTTGTTATCATCGAATGGGCACGCCGATCGGAATGCGTGACAGGAACGCAATCTCAGGGAGCACAACGGCTCACCTTGAATCGACCAAAGTCACGCGCCACCATACGGTGAGCTTTCATTGCGATTGCTTTTTATCGGAATTGCTCGAAGGACTTGCCGCCCGCCTGATGCTCGAAGACGAGATCAGCGGAGCTTCCGATGGTCCAGGGCAAACAGCTCCTTGGGATCGTGACCTCCACCGATCTCCTGAAGGGTAACCCTCCGGATGGCGGCGGCTGCCGACAAAATCCTGAGCGAGTGAGGAGAAAGGCGCGATGAGACTGATTGGAACCGTAGCAGCCGCGGCCGCCCTCATCCTCGTGGCGACGACAACTCGGTCTGGGCCGCGGCTTCAACTGCGGCGCAAGGAACCTTCCAAATGTTTTGCGCTCGGCCGTCTCACGCCCGGACCGGGCATGGCGATGCCCCGGGCGCGCCTTCTCCTGAAGATAAAGACGCGCCGAGTTCACCGACTGCGCCCGGATGACGAAACTTTCTGACGACGAACTGGTCGAGGCCGTCAAGGAAGGAGCAAAGGCATTAGGAATTAGCTAGGTTCTGCTCCGCCTGGATAGGCCCTGGACGCGCGAGATCCGGGCCTGGTCTCATGGCTGTCGCCCTTTCTGCCCGCGGGAGGTAACGGCCCGCGCGATGGCCTCGCAGGTCTATGCGAGGCCGTATTTGGCAATCTTGGCGTAGAGCTTCTTGCGCGACTCTTTGAGCATTTTCGCGGCGCGAAGCTTATTGCCGCAATGGCTTGGAGCGCGTTCGCGATGAGGTCGCGCTCCGCCTGGCAAAGGTCTGGAAGCCTGAACGCGCGGCCGGTGGCCGCACCTCCCCCTGCTGGCGCCCCGTGGGCTATCGCTGGGGCCAGTCGGCGAGGCGGATTGTCGGCGAGCGCCCGAAAGTGAACGCGCTCTCCGAGCCCCCCATGCAAGCTCCCGCGGACGTTGCAGTTGTGGGTAGCGGCGCATCGCCGCCAGGGCATGGTCTTCCATCCCGACCACCCGCGCCAGCCGCAGCATCTGGTTCGAGTTGAACAGCGCAATAGCAGGCGGCGCGTCTTCCGGCCGCTCGGCATCGGCGGGACCTGGCGGTTGGCTGACCGGTAGGTGGAGCCCTCGGCGGGGTAGGGCCGCTGCGCACCGGCCAGCTCCGGATCGCGTCCTAACGCGATCGGCCGCGTTTGACGGCTCGCGTCAACCGAGCCGGGCGCGCCGGACGCTCTGGATCGCGCGCAGAAAGTTGCTTGAGTCTCAGGGCTCGTGTCGTATTCGTGAGAACAGCGAGCCGCCTTCGGCGGCACGGACAGGCCGAGGATATTCGGTAGTTGCTCCTGAAGGAGCCGCGAGCCAAACCGCGCTCTCAATCGGATCCCTTCGGCGCGGCGGCGCGGTTCGCCGCGAACGGCGCAGGACCGGCTACCGCATTCGTGGAGGGCCCGCGCCGACCGGTTCCTGCCGGTGCCGCTCTCGCCGACGATAAGCACTGTACCCGAACGTCGCGCACCCGCAGCCAATTGCGACACGTCAGCTCGCGCATCCGTGACTCGCCCCCGCCGCCCGTGGAAACGCGAGCGCTGGTTCGTGGGCAGTCTGGCGGCTTCGCGCTCCAGTTCCCTTTATACGAGCCTGCAGCCGCCTGCGAGCGGAATGCGCCATTGCAGTAATCATCCGGCAGTGGCTCAGCTTGTCAAATGACAGATAGGTTCTCGGGCAGCAATGGAGGGGGAATGCTCCACAGCGTCTCTTCGAACGGAGTGCATCGAGACGATGGTCTCGCGAATGGCACCCGGGCCTCTGCAAGCGTCTGAGTAAGCACACATCAGCGGTGAAGCGGTCCATGTCCTAAGCGTAGGTCGGCCACGGTACAGCATCAAGCTCCTTACCAAAGATCTCAAAGAATTCACTCTCCTTGAGCGAGCAACAGTCCGTGAGCAGGTAGGACTGATGCCATCAGTGTTCGAGCGTCCGGCGATGCGGCAGCATCATTCCTCGAAGACGCCGCGCAGCTGGAAGATTCCCGCAGCAGATGGACGGTGCGTCGGCAGCCTGGATGGCCGTCTCGCCAAGTTGGTCTTTGTCGTTGGAGGGATCCCGAACTCATCATGCGCTCTCCAAGTTCAGCTCTTGCGGGCCCGTCAAAGGCGAGCGATTCCTCGACTTCGGCTCGGCAAGAGAGCCCTCGTTTCGCTCAGGATGCCGTTGGAACGGGGCTCGCTGGAATGCTCTTCGTGTCCAGCTTGGGCTAGCAATAGGAAGGCTGTGATGCAAACGCGCGCTGCGATTTCTCATTCCTCGGTGCCGCCCGCACGGTTACGGGAAGCCGCTTTGTGCTCTCGACACAGACAGACACGTGATGGTCGATTGCGGCTCTTTCAGGGTCTCAAGGAACTGCGCCTGCGCAACGTGGAGCGGCTGCCAGATCGAGCCGCAGAGATCGCGACGCTCGTGCTCTCGCACGCGCATCTCAATACCGCAGCGGATACGTTGCGCTGCTGTGCCGCGACGGGTTTCGCGGTCGCGTCTAGGCGACCCGCTATACCGAGGCGCTATGTGGAATCGTGCTGCCTGACAGCGGCCCAGTGCTCCAGAACCGTTGCGCGAGACCTGCACGGCTACTCGAAGCATTCGCCGCCGCGTGCTTGTATACGGAGCAGGACGCGATCAACTTGTCTTTCGCAATTTCCCATCCGGTCAATCTTGATTCGGCGGCCCGTTGCGGCGCCGGGATGCGACGACTTTCCGCATGCCGGACACGTCCTGGGCGCCGGCGTGGATTTCTGGTCGAATCGAAGGACCGCAGCCACGCATTTATTCGCGCGATTCCCAGCCGAGCCGTCCGATCCTGATGCCACCCGCGCCGGCCGCTGGGACAACGTGATCGGTCCGTCGATGGAGCAGGCGATCGGAAGCTCGCGGTGCCGTCGCTAGGCATATTCGAAGACGCGATCCGGAGAACTGCGAGCGCGGCAGCGTGATGACAATTCCGTCGTTCGCGGTCGAATCAGAACCGAGATGCGGTTGCTGTTCCATCTGCGCCAATTGGTCACGAGCCACACGTCCGGTGCGGTATTGTAAGAACATGCGATGGCGGCTCCGCGTCGCTGCGACTCTATCGCGACACCATGGCCCACCATGGTGGGAGGGCACGACGCCAGGGATCATCGCACGACGATCTGGAGCCGCCAGGTCTTTCGGAAGTCCGCACGGTGGAGGAATCGATCGCGTCCGATGCTCCCGCGAAATCATCATCTCGGCATCCGGGATGGCGACCGGCGGCCGCGTCCTGCCGTCGTCTCGTAGCCATGCCGAACAAGCGCAACTGCGTTATTCTGGTCGCTATGCGGCTGAGGGCACGCGTGGGGCCTGGAGGGACGCGGAGCGTGAAGATGCTTGGACGATACGTCCGAAGGTGCGCGCCAGAGGGTGATATTTGCAGCATTTTCAGTTCACGCCAAAATCGAAACAAAATGATCGCGTCACTTCGAAGCGCCCCACAGCGGCCTTCGTGAGGTTCACGGCGACCCTGCCGCATTCGGAACTGCGCGGCGCGAAAATGCAGGCGCCGAAGTAAAGTGGAACGCGGTAGTGCCGCGGCATCTCGGCGGATCGCAGCTCGATTGAGCACGAATATGTTCCGGGTGAAACGGCTGGGCGCTGGATACCTTGCGCGAGCGTAATTATCGTGCACGAACGGGCATGCGCGAAGGCCATTTAGTCAATCCGCTGGATGGCCTACGTTTTCGGCCACGAGACCGCGCCACCGGCAAGACGCACGAGAAGTCGTCGGCGTGTAACCCTGCGGCGATGCCTTGGTGACGGCGGATGAAATTGGCGGAGCACCGAGGCCTTTCACCGCGAATCTGGGCTGCCCGAAGGTGCGGAAGTGAATGCGACCATGGCGGGCGCGCGCAGCGTCGACCTGGTGCCGGCCAAGCTCGCTGAAAAGCGGCTCGGCCGCGAGGCTTTGGACGCGGCGACACCACTACTGCGGTCGAGCTCCGCGATGTTAGGTACTCGTGCGCCACTCGACACCGACGAGCCTCACCGATTACACCCGCGCCATGATTGCAACCGGCTCAAGCCTGGATCGGCCTCGTGGCCGACAAGCATGGCGGCGTCATGGCAACGACCATGATTGTGGTCCCGATTCTCGCCTCGCTCGGCGTCACGATACCGAAAACTTGCCGCGCGCAATCACGAGTCCGTCGGGAACCGCCGATACGATGGGGGTGCTGGCAGAGGTGGCGCTCGAGCCCGAGCGGATTCAGAGGATGGTGCAAAGCACAGCGGAATCA
>CAWBYV010000015.1:0-12531 GCA_963793115.1 uncultured delta proteobacterium | reverse complement strand
CGCACCGGATCGATTCGCCGAGCCGGCCTTGCTTGCCGACGGTGTTCATGACTTCCCGGAGCAGTTCCTGATCGGTGATCTTTTCAGCCTGCCGGAGGTCGCCGGTGCGCTCAATGATCTCGCGGCGGAAGCGGTCGATCTCGTCGGCGGCCATGCTGCGGAAATTGTCGTCCAGCGCATCGCCGGATTCGAGCTGCTCGCTGTCGATCAACAGTGTGTTGGGCCGGGCGAGCGGGTTGCCGTGTCTCGTCGAAATTGCGGAACAACGCCAGGCGGCCGTTCTCCAGCGTGGTTGATGCCGTCCTCATTCTTGCGGTGAAAGCCGGAGATGTAATCGTAAACCAGCTTGGAGATGGCCGTGTTGTGGCAGACGACGATGAAGCAGGGCGGAACGCGGATGCCCGCTTTGCTCCCATAGCTTAAAGGTCTTCTCGTAGTGGCCGTAGAGGGCTTCCAGGGCCGTTTGCAGCGGCGTCGGGAAGCTTGAGCGGGATCGAGTGTCTCTCGCCTTGCCGCGCCCCTTTCTTGGGCATCTTCGTGCGGATATGCTCCCAGAGATTGCGGAACATCGGCATTTCCCCGCCGGGGATGTTGTCGGCAACCGGCACGCGCGGCAGCTTGACGATGCCGCATTCAATGGCGTCCATCAGCGAGAAGTCGCTCATCGTCCACGGGAACAGCGTGCCCTTCGGCGTAGCCCGAGCCGCGCAGGAAGAACGGCGTGGCCGACAGGTCCATCACGCGGGTCATGCCAAGCTTGCGCTTGACGGCTTCAAGGCCGGAGATCCACAGGCGCGCGGCCTCGTTGTTCTTCTCGGCCTCTTCCTTGTCGTCGCCCTTCAGATCGCTCATCGTCGTCTTCGTCGGGCTTTTCGCGGTAGCAGTGGTGAGCCTCGTCATTGAGCACGAGGATGTTCTTCAGGCCCATCAGGTCGGGCATGACGCGCTGGATCATCTGGCCTTCGGTTTCCAGCGTGTTCAACTCTTCGCCGCGCGCCCTGGAGCAGGGAGCGGCCGCCTTTGGAAAGCTCGATGCGCTCGCGAAGCTTGAAGGCGTGGTAATTGGTGATGACGATCTTGGCGCGATCGACGTCGCCGAGCATGTCGCCGGGGACCAATTCGCGGTCTTTGTAGTAGCTGTCCGGGTCGTTGGGCTGGAGCACGCGGAGTCGGTCTCTGATGGTCAGGCCGGGCGTCACGACGAGAAAGCCGCGGGTGAATCTGCTTGCTGCCGGGCTGGCGGACGGCGTTGATGGTCTGCCAGGCGATGATCATCGCCATGACGGTGGTCTTGCCGGCGCCGGTGGCGAGCTTCAGGGCCAGACGCATCAGTTCCGGGTTGGCGTCGTTGTTGGCGTCGGCGAGGTGCTCGAGAAACCGTTTGCCCGGTCTTGCCCAACTGCGGAGCGACCTCGGTGAGCCAGATGGCGGTTTCAACCGCTTCCACCTGACAGAAGAACGGGCGGACACCGCTGAACTTGTGATGCCGCCAATGCTGGAGGAGACGCTGCGGTTTCGGGCGTGACTTGCCAGTCATTGGGATTCGGCAAGTTCCGCCATTGATCCACGTGGACTCGGAGTTCGTTGATGACAGTGACGTCGGATCGTACTGCTGCTTTTCGGTCGAGAGTCCCTTGCCTTCGTCGAAGACGAGTTCTGCCTGGGACGCCTTTGCCGTGCGCTTCCGCGGCTTAGGAATGGGCGTGATGAATTCGGCGCGGCGGCGGCTCTCGATTATCCGCTGCGTCGGCTGGCCGTGTTCATCGAGCTCCCAATACTGAGCCGGGTAGTCATATGGCGAGTTGAGAATCGGCCGTTCGAAGAATTGATTATCCATATGTAACTGAACTAACGCCTCTGATCGGTTATGACACCCCTAACCAATTGCAAATAAAGAGGCTTCCGCTCAACATAACACGTCGTGAAGGCCATTTGCCCGAACCCCGGTCCTGTACTAGGTTCGCTCGCGTCCGCGCACCGACGACCGTTAGCGTCGGCGAAGCGCCCGGCCGAGGTCGACCGCTCGTATGAACCCGCCATCGGTGTCTGCGTGAACGGCGCTTCCCTGGGGCACCAGCGCGCCCGCTGGCGAGGTAGTCGCTGGGTCGGCACGTGAATACGACGATCTGGAAACTGTGGGCCTTCTCGGCAAGCAACGCGCGAAACCAGTCCATCCGGCTGTCGTCGCTCTGAACGAGCTGGTCATCAAGGACAATCGCCGTACTCAAATACTCCGCGAGCGACAACCGGTACAAAGTGGACAATTGCTCGCGGGTGCCGACCGAAATCTGATGCCGCTGACCTCAACGCACCCGAGACCACAATGCCTTCTGTGGCCAATTGAGCGGTGAGCTGGACGGTTTGGTAGCGTCGCTGTGTCAACTCCTGGAACCGACCAGCGATGGCCGGTACGAGCGCCTGTCCGAGATTGCTCGCCTGGGCAGCGTCGGCCTCCTTCATTTGATCGAGCAGCAATCTCCACGCCTCGTATTCCGCCTCGATTTCCCTTTCCTGGCGCTCCGCCAACTCGAACGCTTCAGTCGCGTCGTGCAGCCGCTCACGGGCCACCGAGCCGCCTACTTGTTCGAGAGCGCCATGCGCCCGGTGGATCTCGCGCTCGATGCCTTCGAGATCCAACCTTATGCCAGCCGCGGTATTTTGGGCGGTGGTGACCTCGTCATTGGTGACGAGCCGATCAGGAACGGGCAACGCCGCATGACTCCCAGTCTTTTCAAGAAGCCTCGCTTTCGGCGTCCGCAAGATTCTCGGCATCGCGCAGTTTTCGCAATTCGATGAGCCGGCCGTCGTGCAACGCGTGGTCGGTCTTTGCCGTCGTCAGGTCTCCTTGCGCCTTATCGACGGCAATCGTGGCCTTAGCGGCATTTGTGCGAGCGTTGCCCAGGACCGCGTCGATACGTTTTTTCCGCTCGTCAATCGTACGCTCCAGCGAAGCAAACTCAGCGGCAACCTTTTCCTTCTCGGCAATACCAGCCGCGAGCGCAGCCCTTGCGGCGACCAATGCCGCATCCACCCCTTCCGGGAAGGCCGGCAGCGCGGCATCCCGTGATGCGACGGCCGCATCCAACGCCGACTGCGAGTGCCGCGTGCGTTCGTCGGCAAGTGTCTGGGCGTTCGCCGCATCGTTGGCGATAGCGCGCGCTCCTTCGGCCTCCTTTAACAACTGTTGTCGCCGCTTTCGTAACCCGACGATTGGATCAGCGCCAAGCGCCTTGAGATCAGCGGCCAGGGTGTCAAGCTGTACGTCTCCGAGCGCGGCCCGGCAGGTCTCCGCCCTGTTCGACGCTTCGCGCAACGCCTCCGCCGCACCGGTAAGTGCGGCAATCTGGGCGCGCAGCGACTCCAGCTTCTGCATCCTTCGCCTTGATGCCGGCATCCAGCTCTCGACACTCCGCGATCTTGGCGTCGAGGCCGTCCAGGTCCGCGACGCCGGCGGCAACGAGATGCGGCTCTACGTCTCGGCCCCAGTTATTCTCCAAGGCCTGGGCTTTTTCTTGCGCTTCTCGTCGACCCCCGCGAACGTGCACCGTTGCGACGTCCGCGATAGCGATCTCAACCTCCGCGCTCGCTTCGATCTCCAGGGGTTTGGCGGTTGACTTCGCCTCAACTTTCTTCCCATCCTTTCGAACGCGCAGGTCGAGGCTACCTTTCGGGCTCACCGTCACCACAAAGCCGACGTCGAGCGCGCCCCGCGCGGCCGCCAGCTCAGTGGCGAGCCTGCGCATGGGTCCGAGCGCCCCATGAGCCGGAACTGTAATCGCAGAGCGCTGTTCCGGCCAATTCCGCCCGTTCGCCGGAAGTCGCCCCCAGGCGGCCCTGGAGAGCAGCCTCTTTGTCGACATCTGCCTGACCATCGGCGACCTGCTTATCGGCAGCGTGAACATCTAGAGCACGCTCAAGTAAATCGCATCGCTGAAGCCCACTCCTCAGTAACCTTTTCCGTTGCTGTCGCTTTGGCAGCGGATTCGAGCGCCCTTGCGGCTTTTGCCCGTTGGTCCCGAAGATCGAGTTCCGCTGCACCGACGGCCTCAATCAAGCTTCTGGCGCAGCCAAAGCACGCATCGATCCGTTGCTGTGCCTCGCGCGCAGCCTGATCAGCCGCAGATTTTCGAAGTTCGAGCTGCTGACGAACAACGGTATCGGTCACGCCTGGATCTGATCCTTCCGCGCGGGCGGCTTCTTCCGCAGCTTCGAGTGCGGCGCCCGCCTTCCCTTGCTGGTCTCGCGCGACTTGCAGCGCCTGCTCCGCCTCAGTGATCTTCCGGACCAGCTCCGCCACCTTGCGCTCCGCGACCCCCACTTCGGTCCCGATCCTTCGGATGCGCAGCACCTCTTCCTCTGCGATCCGGACCTGTTCCGCCGCGACCGAACGACACGTAGCCTGCGAAGCAAGCCGCTCAAGGTTTTCGACGACGGCCGCGCCGCAGCCAACGTCTCCTGCTTCTGTGCGCGCCTATCCGTCAGCTCCCGCAACTGCCTCTCTGCGCCTTCTGATTCGGCCACGATCCTGTGAAGCTTATCCTTCTCATCCCTCGTTTCATTCAGTCGCTCGGCGGCGTCCTTGAAAACACTTCCCTTGGCGGTCTTTTTCGCACCCTTGTCGGTGATACGCCTTGTCCCGTTGCGCCTGCGTATTTCTGAGCAGGGCGAGGAATAGCGGGTCCTGCGCGACCGCCTGCAAAGCTGCGGCGATCTGTTCTTTACCGCTGCCGGTCGGATCACCCTGCAAGCTATCGCGAAGCACGGCGCTCACGTCGTCTTGCGGGGACAAGAGCGCTGTCGCGAGGAAGCTTGTCGGCAATCCCTTAGCGCCGCCCGAGCCGCCGGGCTCCGGAATGCCCCAACGCAGAATCTCCCGCAGCTTCGCGTCCACTTTCCTCCCGCGCTCCACATCATCGAAGTCCTGCCCATTCTTCGATTCCTGCAGTAGCGACGAGCCGCTCTTGCCGAACTGCTTCCTTATGCGCCAGATCCGTTGCTCTTCGGTCTGGAACGTCATCTCGACAATCGGATCGTCGGCACCCGTCCACCCGACATACTGGTCACAATGTGTTGACGTGTGAGGAAGGAGCAAGCCCAAGCGGATGGCGGCCACCACCGTAGATTTCCCGAGATCGTTGGGCCCGTACAGCACATTAAGTCCCGGCCCGAACTCGACGTCGACGTTCCCGATCGCAGCAAAACTCGTGATGCGCAGCCGATGGAGCCTCATAAATCGCGCCCGCCATTCGCGTCATGGCTCTGCAGCAGTTTGTAAAGATGCGCCAGCGCCCGCGTCGCCCTCGATTTCTCAGATTCGTCTGTCGCGTCTGCGATGAGCCGGTCGAGCCGCGCCACGGTGTCTTTGAGTACCGGCGGGAGGTCATCGGGAAAAGCGTCGCCTGAACCGACTTGCAACCGCAGGCCCGCACGGTCCACGATCAAAACGCCAACGCGGCCATGTGTTGCGTCGGTCCCCTGGAGGTCGCGCAGTATCCGCTCGACCTCGCTCTCCTCGGACAGGGAAACGGTCAGATCGAGATGGAGTCTGACGACATGGCGGTCGAGATCAGGTGTGGTCAATAAGCTGCGGAGCTCGTTCATGTCATGGCACCGCACGTCGATCCACCGCCAGAAGGCAACCGGCTCGGCATCGACGCGGGGGCGCAAACCGCGCCTGAACAATGCGACGAGCGCGACGCGGCCGGCGCCGGCATCGTCGAAGCTCGTGGGTTCCGGAGCGCCCGGATATACCGTCGGGACAGACAGGTTCTCGGTAACGTCGCGGAACGAATGCGTGTCGCCTATCGCGAGATAATCCAGTCCGCGTTGCACGCCTGCATCCCGGCGAATAGGAAAGTTCGTCTGGTACCCGTCAATGTCAAACGTGCAACCGTGGACGCAACCGATGCGGAGCCGTTCATCGCCAGGTTCGCGCGCCGGCAGCGCCATCGCCAGATCGTTCTCGCCTGCCTTCGATCGGCACGGCCGCGCGTATAAAACCGCGTTAGGCCCCAGCTCATACATGAAATCATCACGGTCGACGACGTGGACCCACTCGGGAAGCCTTGCTCGAAAAGCGTGACCCGGAGCCCACACTGACTCCGGCGTTAGAGGATCGTGATTGCCAGGAATCAAAAAGAGAGGCGGATGCTGACCAGCATGGTTTCGGAACGTCCTTGCAAGCCCTTCCCAAAAGTCCGGAGCCGGGTCCGCATCGTCGAATATATCTCCAACGCACAACACGGCATTTACCGCGTTGCGGCGCGCGACGTCGAGGATCCTCGAAATCACATCCATACGTGCCCGTGACAACTTTTTCTGTCCCTCGTCCGGGAACGATGGGAAGCGCCGCCCGAGATGCCAGTCGGCGGTGTGCAGCAGCCTCAGCACGACGTCTCCGGATTCGGTGCGGCGATCTTGAACGCCGCCTGGAACAGCCGGGTCACCGTCGGCGCCCGGTAACGAAGCTCGTGGTATTCGTCGCGCCATTTTCTGTAAACCTCGTCCTCTCTGGATTCCAATGCGCCGATCCGCCGTTCGAGACTCTCTTCCCTGGTTGCCAGTTTTAAGATCTCCGCCTCGATCCGATCGCGCGCGGTGGAACCGACAATCTCATCACGTCGAGCCCGCGCGGACCGGAGCTTTTCAGCGATGCTCGCCCGCTCGCGGCGGCACACCAGGATTTTGTCCTCGACGAAGCGCTCAAGCTGACCGATGGCCTGCTCGAAATGCTTCTGCTCGCCTTCCTCGACTTGTCGCTGGTCGACGAACACGGCTTCGTCCACCGCGTCATCGAGCCATTGCGCGTCCACGGGAACCTTGAATACCGGGCCGTCGGTTGCCCGCAAGCGCACGATTTTGGCGGCGAGCGATGGATCGATCGGGGCGCCGGAAACGACAGCCGCCGCGATGAGCCGCTGAACCGGCTCGAAGCCAAGATAATCCACCAGCACGACGCAAATGAGACCCTCATTTCCCGGCGAGGGCAGCGAGGTCTGGGGAAGAGCCTGGAGGAAGATGCAGCGTGACCGCACCACCACCTGACCACGTTCGGGCCTTCGCGATCGCGGCGCGAACCAGCGGATGCACGAGGTTCAAAGACTCGGCGTCGGTCAGACCTCTTGCGTCCCCCGTCGCGAACCGCCGGCCATCCCCGATCTCGACGGGCAATGCGGCGCCGGGCGCCACGTCGAACACCACTCGACCAGCCTCGTCGGAACGCCGGTATGCGACCGCGCATGTTGTGAGGTATCCATCCACGAGCTCGGCGAGATCCCGGTCGAAATCAGCAAGGCTGTCTGGCAGGTCCTCGCGCAAGCGCTTGAACACTTTTCGCACGTTCTCGTCGAACCGCGACTCGATGATCTGCGATGTCCGCTCGTATTCCTTTTCGTAAGCGTCCCTGCGCTCTGAAATCTTGTCCCGCAGTGCGGCGATCTCGCGCGTGACCTCGTCGAGCGTGCGGGACCGGCTGTAGATGCTGCGGAGGTCACTCTCGAATTCGACCGATAGTGCCGATACCAAAATCTCGGGAGCGTCCGTCCGCGGCTCATGCAAGACATGGTCGGACGCGTCGAGGACCTTACCGAACAGATCCAGCTTTTGGCTCAGAATCTCGAAGGTCAGCCGATGCGCCTCATTGTCCCGGGCGATGAAGTTGACCACGGTGACATCCCGCTGCTGGCTGTACCGATGGCAGCGCCCGATGCGCTGTTCGATGCGCTGCGGGTTCCACGGCAAATCGTAGTTGATAACCGTCTCGCAAAATTGCAGGTTCAACCCTTTTGCGCCCGCCTCGGTGCAGACGAGAACCTTCGAACGCGTGCGGAACTCGTGCACAAGTGCGAGCCGCACGGCCACCTCGCGGCTCGGCTTGGCTCCCGGCGCAAAGCGGGCGCCTTCCTCCTGTTGCCAGCGCGCAAGCGCTTGCCGGCACGCTCGTGATCGTTGACGCCGCGGAACAAGGTGATGTCCTCCTCGCCGAGGCCGATGGCCAGCAGCAGGCGCCGCAAGTACTCCTGGGTGGTGATCGACTCGGTGAACACGACGGCCTTGCCGCTGCCGCGGCCGTCCCGTCCCAGATCCAGAATCACCTTGATGGCTTCCTGGAATGAGCGTGCCTTGGCATCATTCGGCAGCGATCGCGCGCGGTCGACGAAACCCTCGACGCGAACCAGCTCCGCCGCGAGGGTTGCACGATCGATCAGGCGGGGCCGCTTCCTCGGAAGGCTCTTCGCTCTCGTCCTCGTCCTCAAGATCCCGGAGCACGTTGATCACTGTGTCGTCGGAGCGTAAACCTGCCTGCAGGCGGCGGAGACGGGCGGCGACATTCTCCAGGCTTGCGGCCAGGGCCGGGATTGACGAAGCCATGCGCCGGTGGAATCCGATCAGCAAAAGCCGCCGTTGTCGACCGGCGAATGCATACAGGGACGGTTCCAGAAGGTACTCGGTCACATCGTCGTAGAGCGACCGCTCAGCGTCGCTCATCGCGTATTCGTACAATCTGCAGCGCCGTTGGGTGAAAGGCCGGTCGAGAAACTCCTGGGCCTGACGGCGTAAAGTCCTCTGGAGAACGATCGCGAGACGCCGTTGGAGCTCGTGCTCCTGGCCAGGGACCAATGTCCGATCGTCCTCATCGCAGAACACTTCGCGGAACGTCGTGATATCCCCGAGCAGAGTGCCCGTGGGCTCCACGTACTGCACCAAGCCCCACAGTTCGGCGAGCGAGTTCTGCATCGGCGTCGCAGTGAGCAGCAGCACCGGCGTTGAACGCAGAAAGCCGCGCACTCGGTGCGCCATCAGGGCTTCATCCGAGCTTTCGTCGTAGATCCCGTCACGCCCGTATCTCTTGTGCAGTCCGGCGAAGATCTCATGCGCTTCGTCGATCACGGCGAGATCGAAGGGCGGGACGGCGCCGAGGGGGGTTGCGCCGCGCTCGCTGCCCGCGAATTCCCGGCCGACCAGGTACACGCCGGGCGCGAAAAAGCTCGTATCGTTCTCACGCGCCTGGATGCCGAATAGGTTTAAGAGCTCGCCCTGCCACTGGCCGATCAGCGACTTCGGCACGATCAGCAGGATGCGCTGCGCGCCCTCCGCTCGGCTCTGCGCAATGACCAAGCCGGCCTCAATCGTCTTTCCCAGGCCAACCTCGTCTGCGAGAATGCAACCGCCTTCGCGAAGACGTCGAAGCGCAAAGATTACCGCGTCAATCTGGTGGGGGTTGGGATCGATGCGCGCCTGGCGCTGCGCAGCCGCATAGCGTTCCCGGTCGTCCGGACGGCGGACCCGGACGAGATCCTCGGCGAGAATCCGCTGATTGAAGGCGTGGAGACTCATGTGTTGCGCGATTAAACCCTTGCACTCGCGTCATCAAAATTCTGATCGGATGCGGAATCATCATAATACCGAGTTTCGGCCGTCATATCCGTTGATTACAAGGCCGAGGGCGGTTGGGTTAGGGCGCTAACCACGGCGGCTAGAGAGTTGGTCGGGGATGCAGCCTCATTCGACCGGTCCAAAAACCACACCGCACCTCGTCCCATTCCCTGAATTGAGGACGCCAAGAGCCTCAGATGGGAGAAGTCGTCGCGAAGTTCGCTCCTGCGTGTTGGAGCGCTATCTGGGCTCGGAGTTTGCCGAAAGGGCTTGCTAAGCTGCCTGACAGAACATGGAGCAGCTTCCCGCTGCCGTTGGCAATTTGCTTTGGCCCCTTTTGGAAGGACAATAAGCGGGTCACTTGGTTTGCACCGATGAAGAAACTGCCCAAGAATCTAAGCCCCGAGTTGGAGGAACTTCGGAGCGGTCTGATCGGAGCTCTCCCGCTACTCGGGAACGAACTGGCCTCGATGTTTGGCCGCCCACTTCCGCGCCTTTCTGCACGCGACAAGGCGGGCCTCGAAAAGAAGATCGACCGACTTCTGCGTTCGACTTCACCGTCCCTTCAAAAGCTGGAAGAACTCAAAGGCAATCCCGCCGCAGACCTCGAGCGTTGCGCCGCCCTCGAGCAGTTTATGGCATTCGTGCTCCGCGCCGGCGGACGGAGGCTGCGTCTAGGTGAAGACTCCTGGGAAGCGCTTCTCCGAATGGCTGCCAAGGCAGCGGAGCCGCCGCGCGCTAAGTGGGCTCAATTGCCGGCTTACCAAGAGATCCGGAGCGCCCTCTGCGGTTTTCTCGTGCATCTATACACGCACGCTGCTCCGGCACAGATTTTCGCAGGGCTCGATGAATGGTCTGGTTCTAGCGATGCGCGACGATATGTCCATTCAGTGCGGCTGCTTCAAACCGCATGCCGACGATTTCGAGCGGAACCGCCCAAGAGGATGACCGATCGATGGCTACTCGAACTCCAAAATGAGTACACGCTTTCAGCCGGCGTCTTCGAGACGCGGTTACGCGTTCTCTTGCTCTGCGCCGAAAACGCCGAAGGACGACCTCGTACGTGGGCGGAGTGGAAAAGTCTAAACCTGAACAATCTTCTGGCTATGGCTGGCCGGCACAAAAGTCTCGATCCGGTCGTCGGCTGCATCGATCGTCAGGTACGAAACGCCTTGGTGCATGGAACTCCAATCATCGACGTCGCTTTAGGTACTTGTCGATTTGAAGATCTCAAAGCGACCGTCACTTGGACGTGGCGTGAGTTCTTCGAACGGACGCGCGGGTTGACGCTCTCTGTCCTTGCAATGGTCGGATTCGAGGCGTTGCAACAGCTCATCCATACACAGGTGATCGTGCAAAACATTCGTTTCTCGCGGCCGGCTGAACGGCATGTCCCGGCGAAATCCTGATGTCTGAAAGACCTTGGTTATGTTTCGCGATGCGAGCGCTTCAGTCGATTTTGAGGTTTGGTTATGTCAGAAATATGTTATGATATTTCTGACATGAGAGATCTCACACTGAAGGTTTTGAAGCGCGCAAAAGCGGTGGGTCCGGGATCAGCACTCACCCCTAGGGCGTTCGATGACTTGGGCAATCGCGCTGCCGTCGATCAAGCACTGAGCCGATTGACCAAAGCTGGCAAGATCAGACGAATCTCTCGAGGGGTCTACGATGTCCCCAAGAACCATCCCACGCTCGGTCCGCTCTCGCCGGACCCCGATGCCGTGGCGAGGGCTATCGCGGATCAGTCAGGGTATCGCCTGCAACCGACGCCGGCGCGAGCGGCGAACGCGCTCGGTCTTTCCTCCCAGGTTCCCGCGCAGATCGTATATTTGATCGACGGCAGTTCGCGGAAGATCAAAGTCGGAAACCAGATCATCCATTTTCAAGCATGCGGGCCCAAGGGCCTTGTTGGGAGCGGGTACTCCCGAGGGTGTTGCTCTGCAGGCGATTCGTGCGTTTGGGCCGGACCACCTTACCGACGCCGTCATCCGGCAGCTTCGGCAAAACCTGCCATCAGATGCAAAGACAGGACTGAAGAAGCTTGCGCATCATGCGCCACAGTGGATGGCTTCTGCAATAGACGCGGTCACGGCTTAACATTAGGGCGAGTCCAAAGATGGATCACTTCGCCCTATTCCCTGCCGCGGAGCGCGCAACCGTTTTCCGCGAAGCTGCCGCCCGACTTCGAGTGGGTTCTGCCACGATCATTGAAAAGGATTTCTGGGTCTGCTGGACGCTTCAGAAAATCTTCTCGAATGCAGCGCTGCCGGGACCTCTCTTCAAAGGTGGAACCTCGCTGTCCAAGGTCTACAAGGTCATCGAGCGTTTCTCTGAAGACGTTGACATCGTCCTCGACCGCCATGCCCTCGGATTCACCGGAGAGCAGGACCCTCCCAACATCGCGGGCACAAACAAGCGCAACCGGAAACTGGATGAACTGGTGGGCAAATGTTCGGAGACTGTTCAAGGCACGGTCCGCAACGAGCTTCAAAACTCATTTCGCTCAGTCCTCGGGGAGGCGGATTGGAAGATCAGCGAGGATCCGGCCGATGCCGATCGGCAGAGCCTCTTGTTCGCCTATCCGCTCGGCCTAGAGGCGGATCTCGTACGGCTTGGGTACGCTACATTCGTCCCGTCGTTCGACTGGAGTTCGGATGCCGCGGGGATGTGTGGCCCTCTGAGCGGCAGTCGATCCAGCCGTATGTCGCTGATGTGCTGCCGGGCCTCATGGCTCAGCCGATCGCCGAAGTCCACGTTCTTCGCCCTGAACGCACATTCTGGGAAAAGGCCACGTTACTCCATGCTGTCTTCCATTCGGGCAAGATGCCGCCACGGCTCTCGCGGCACCACTATGACCTGGCCCGTTTGTATCGGCATGAGTTCGGGCAGCTTGCGATGAAAGATTTCGGCCTGCTAGCAAGCGTTGTCGAGCACAAGAAGGTTTTCTTCCGAGAAGCCGCAGCGCGGTACGATCTAGCCAAACCCGGGAGCCTTCGGGTATGCCCTCCGGAATCCCACGTTGCACAGATTCGAAGCGACTACCGGGACATGCGGGAGATGTTCTTTGCTGAGCCTCCGCCGTTTGATACCGTGATGGCGGATCTGAGAGAACTCGAAGACCGGGTCAACCGTTGAACACACCGAGCGGGAAGG
>CAWBYV010000014.1:0-19101 GCA_963793115.1 uncultured delta proteobacterium | reverse complement strand
CCGCTATGGCTGTGCCATCCGCACGATGACTGTGGTCGAGACGGGCGCTCGTGCTGCTTTTCCAATCAGCTTTTCATGCACCATCTTCTTCGGCGATCGAAAACGCTTGGCATTCGGCGACCTGGTGCCGACGACGTTGACCGCCGCAACGCGCGCTGACTTGCCGGCTTCCAGATCCACCAGCTCGCCACTGCACGACGTCCGGCGGGCCCGTCCGATCCAGCTTGAGTTGAAGCGCGCTCGCCGATATGCACATTGCTGAACTGGTCATCGCGTACGGTCAGACGAGCTTGTCGTCGACGATGTCCTTCGATGCTGACTATCTGATTGACATGTCCGGGAGATGGTCGGGGTGCTATGCGCAACAGAAAACTCAAACGACGAGATCAGGTGATATGTCGATCGTGGAGGGCGAGTTGGTGTGGCTATGTGGTCATGTGGCTATGTGCGTAGCGAAGCCATGCGGCTTGCGTGCACGAGGCAGGATGGCTGTTGTAGTATGTGATCCTTGTGTGATGCACAGACAGGAATGTTAGAGGACACACACACACTTTTTCAAATTGTTGAATACCAGATGAAGGTTCCTTGAGCCTCTGATGTTAGGAGTTTGGCAAACCCTAGAGATTTGTAAGCCAGTTGTGAAGCTTGTGCCTGAAGAGCTGGTCCCAGATTTGGGCAAGTTTTTTGTGTATGATGGTTATGGGTTTCATTTTTAGTTGGGATGGAATGGCTTCTTGTTCCGTTGCAGAAACCAGACAGAGCCTATGGGTTGTCCAAGAAATTAGGAAGTTCTGGCACTAACATTTGTAGGAGTTTATAGGTACTTGTGAAAATTTCAGCTTGCTGGAAGCTTGTGAGATTTTTGGCACCCTGATGATGATTTGTGAAGCTTTACAAGTTGATGACTGAAGGGGGGGGGTGGTGATATTTGATGAAGAATTACCGTTATTTATAGAAGGCATTATATATTTTTAAAACTGTCAATGAAAAGTGTAGGAAATAAGTTATCGTCAACTCCTTAACAGACGATGTGAGTTTAACTGTTAGAAATGTTCGGGGGTTGACTTTGAAACGTGTGCTGCCCGTTAGTTCAGTTTGGGAGAGCAGTTCGTTTCTGGTGGTCGTTTTGCGTCGGGGTGTAAGAGGTCAAGGTGTCGACGGGGTGGTTTTTATTTGTAATTTTTCGATCGGGGGCTTCGTCGTGGTCGGTGTGGAGCGTGAGGCTGAGTGGTGAGCCGGTGCGAGCTTGTGGCCGGTGGAGACTGTTCGGGTTGCTTCGTTTGAGGCTTTAAAGGAGTTGATGAGCAGTGTAGCGCGAGTAGTGCTCGGGTGTAGAGGTGTGACGAGGTGTCTTAGTGGTGGCGCTTTTGGGCCTCGGGGTCGTTTTTGGTGTAGTGAGTGGAGGCAGGGTTGAGCGTGTGTGGTGGGTAGGGGCACTAGGGGGGGGGGGGGGGTTTTGAAGCCATGATTGCTCGATTCTGGTTTGGCATAGGCCACCTGGTGGGCTGCAAGCCCACCACCCTGAGTTAGGAGACGCTATCATATGGCCAGGTTGGATGTCGCTATACCGGCTGCTCTACGGCACGTTAGCTGCCTCGGAAGCGTGCCCGGGAACCTTGGCAGTCAGAAGCCGCCAGATACCAGCACATCGCTTTAGCCGAGCTATCACTCGTTGGTTAATACTTTGCGATAGCAATACGTAATGAGTCAGGCACGACAATAACAATGATCAAAAAAAAAAAAAAAAAAAGGTAGGTTTCCATGCTGGAGGGCCTTAAAGCGGAGTTCCCGAAAGCGCGAAGATCATGTTCGTTCCGGGAACCCAGTTCCTGCGCAACGACGGAAATCCGGTGCCGGACAATCTGCTGACGAGGCCGATGGGCAAACCCGGTCTTAAAGCGGAATACCGCAATCGGCAAGGATTTGGAATGGGTCCGGGAGCAAGGACGGCGCCGCTGGCGAGCCGGGTTGAGCCCGATATTAACCTCAGCGAGAGCAATCTGCCGGCGGAGGTGGCGGGAAGGGTGCCACGATGGAGAACAAGATGCTGAATGAAGGGGTAGAAAACAGTAACAGTAGCTTCTGGATCGACCTCCACGTCCACGCAGGTCGCGGCAAAAGTGGGGGCAGCCCCGCGCGCGTTCACGGTTGCGCGTCCGGTGACAGGTCCGCCTGCCCGCGCGAGACGGCCGGCGAGTTCCTTGATCTTCATCGGCTTCGCGCCGTTGCCTTTGACGGCGAAGGCGCCGTCGTGGAACTCGAGCTCATCGGGTTTCTTGTCCATCAGTTTCGCCGCGCGTTCCTTGAATTGGCGCACCGCGTCCTGGGCGGCGTTATACACCGCCATCCCGGTGGCGAACGTCACCCGGCTGCCGGCGGTGACGTCGGTATAGCCAATCGAGTCGGTATCGGCGACCATCGGGCGCACCTCGTCGATCCCGAGCCCCAGCACCTCGGCAGCGATCATCGCCATCGAGGCCCGGCTTCCGCCGACGTCCACCGAGCCGGTCACGACGTTGGCGGTGCCGTCCTGGTATGGATTTCACGAGGCCGACGACTGGAAACCGGCGTTGAACCAGAAGCCCGCTGCGACCCCGCGTCCGCGATAGGCGCCGGTGAGCTTGCTCTGGTAGTGCTCGCTCTTTTCTTCATCGCCTCGCAGGTCTCGATAAACCCGATGCGCTTGAAGACCGGGCCGAACGGCTGCGCGTCGCCTTCGTGCGAGCCATTCATGATCCTGCAGCTCGAGCGGATCGATCCCGATCTTTTCGGCCAACTCGTCGAGAATCGTCTCGACGCCGAAGGCCGCCGCGGTCGCTCCAGGAGCCCGATAAGCGCAGGTCTTGGGCCGGTTGACCACGACGTCATAACCGTCGATCAAAAGGTTAGGGATGTCGTACGAGGTGATTACCGTCATCGCGCCGGGCGCCATCGGCGAGCCCGGGAAGGCGCCCGCCTCGTAGGCCATCCAGACCTGCGCCGCGGTGATCCGGCCCTCGTTGGTGACGCCGATCTTGACCCGCTCCTTGATTCCCGAGGTCGGCCCGGTGGCGCGCAGCACTTCCGCCCGCGACATCACGACCTTCACCGGATGGCCGGTCTTCTTCGCCAGCAGCACCGCGATCGGCTCGAGGTAGATCGTGGTCTTGCCGCCGAAGCCGCCGCCGATTTCGGTCGGCACCACCTTGAGGTTGCCACTCGGGCATCCCGAGCACCTTGGCGGTCAGCGTGCGCACGTCGAACGACCCTGGGTGCGAGTAATAGACCGTCGCATGACCGTCGGGGTTCCAGATTCCGACCGCGTTGTGCGGCTCGATATAGCCCTGATGGACGGTCGCGGTCCGGAACTCGCGCTCGACGATGATGTCGGCGGCGGCGAAGCCTGCTTCGAGGTCGCCGCGCTTGAACTGCAGATGGCACGCGACGTTGGTCGGCTGGTCGGCCCGCCTCCTGGTTGCGCAGATTCGGGAATCAGGATCGGCGCGCCGGGCTCCATCGCCCGCTCGACCGTCATCACGGGCGGCAGCACCTCGTACTCGACTTCGATCAGCCGGAGCGCCTCCTCGGCGATATGCGGGCTGGTCGCGGCGACGGCCGCGATCGCATGGCCGTCGTACAGCACCTTGTCGCGGGCCAGAACATTCAGCGAGAGATAGCGCGGGTTGATCGCCACTTCGCCGATCGCTTCGCTCTTGTTCTCCGGCAAGGGCGCCAGTCAGCGGCCGTCACCATCGCCTTGACGCCCGGCAGCTTCAGCGCCTTTTCGAGGTTGATCGACTTGATCCGCGCGTGCGCGTGCGGGCTGCGCAGCACCTTGCCGTGCAGCATCCCGGGGAAGGCGTAGTCGGCGCCGAATCGCGCGCGGCCGGTGACCTTATCCACGCCGTCAGGCCGGATCGGCCGCGTGCCGATAACCTTGAAGTTCTGGGTCTCGGTTGATTCTGCCATCGATTGATCCTCTATGAATTCGCGCTCGCTTTTCAGCGAGCGCCGGAGATCTCTTTCGCGGCGTCGAGGACCGCGCGCACGATCTTGTCGTAGCCGGTACATCGGCACAGATTTCCCGCCAGCGCGTAACGGATCTCGGCTTCGCTCGGGTTCGGGTTGCGGTCGAGCAGCGCCTTGGCTGACATCAGGAATCCCGGCGTGCAGATTCCGCACTGAAGGGCCGCATCCTCGAGGAACTTTTGTTGCAGCGGATGAAGCTTGGCGCCGTCGGCAAGTCCCTCGATGGTGACGATCTCGCGTCCATCCGCCTCGACTCCGAGCATCAGACACGAGCACGACCACGCGGCCATCGACGAGCACGCTGCACGCCCCGCAGTCGCCGGTCAGGCATCCTTCTTTCGAGCCGGTGAGTTCGAGCACGTCGCGCAGAGTTTCGAGCAGGCTCTGGCGCGGCTCGCACAGGAACTCGGTCGCCTCGCCGTTGATTGTCGCTTCTACCTGTACCTTCTTTGACATTACTTTGTGCCGCAATCCTTATCTTTTAGTTCCTGGCCGGTTGGTTCATGGTCTTCTAGTTCTTGCGGGCGCGTTCGGCCGCGATCGAAACGGCGCGCCGGGTCAGCACGCCCACGATATGACGGCGATACTCGGCGGTGCCGCGCATGTCGTCGATCGGCGTGCTCGCCGCGATCGCGAGTTGGGCGGCTTTGCCGAGCGCCGCGTCGTCGAGCTTCCTGCCGATCAGCGCCTCGGCCGCCTTGCTCGCCAGTATCGGGGTCGGTCCCACCGCGGCGAGAGCGATTCGCGCCGCGACGCATTTGTCGCCCTCCAGCGTGACCGACGCTCCGACCCCCACTACCGCGATGTCCATCTCGTTGCGGGGAATCATCCGCAGATAAGCGTCCGCCGAATGAGGCCGCGGAGCGGGAATGAGAAACTCGACCAGCAACTCGCCGGGTTGCAGCACCGTGCGTCCGGGCGAGAGCACGAAGTTTTCGACCGCGACCTCGCGCGTCCCCTTGGGGCCGGCGACTCTGCGACCGCGCCCAGCACGATCAATGCCGGCGTGGTGTCGGCGGCAGGCGAGCCGTTGCAGAGGTTGCCGCCGATCGAAGCGCGATTCTGAATCTGGAGCGATCCGATCAGATGGGCTGCCTCGGTCAGACCGGGGTAATGCTCGTGCATGGCCGGGTTTTCATACACTTCGATACACGGGACCGCGGCGCCCAGGCGCAGGCCGGTCTTCGGATCGAAGCTCAGTTGGCGCAACTCGGGAATCCGCTTGACGTCGATCAGATGCTGCTGGCGGCGCGTGCCGGCGCGCATCTGGATCAGGATGTCGGTGCCGCCGCATAGCGGGCGCGCATTCTCGCCCAAGCTGCCGAGCAGCTTCAGCGCCTGGTCCAGCGTCGCCGGAGCCTCGTACTGGATTTCGTGCAAAGTTGAAGTCCTCCGCAATCGGGCGGCGTCGATCGCCGCCCCGAACATCTCTAGATAGCGTACCTCGCAGGTGTGGGGCAATTGAGGGAGGGTCAGTTGAAGCTATGCGCTGGTGCATGGCCCGGCTCCTGGTTGTCATTCCCGCGCGTCTGTACTGCCCGGCGCGCGAGGAATCCCGGATCCGGTTGCGGCTTTCCAACTTCGCGTATCGTAAAGGCGCGCGGAAGATGCTACTATTGTTCCTACCCTTGGTAGGACGGTACTGGTAATGAGTGTGGCAAAGCTTTCGGTCTCGCTGCCTGACTCGCTGGCCGGGTTCGTCGAGAACTACCGCAAGAAGCGCGGGTTGAACCGCTCTCAGGTCTTCGAGGAAGCGGTCAAGCTGCTCAGAAGCCGGGAGCTGGAGGCGGCTTACCGAGAGGCGGATGTCGGGCCGGACAAGGCGTGGGAGACCACGGCGTCAGACGGGCTTGCCGATGAGACGTGGTGAGGTCTACTACGCCGACTTGAGTCCCACAGTCGGCTCCGAAATCAACCAACGCCGCCCGGTGCTCATCGTGAGCAACGACGCGAGCAACCGCGCGGCGAACACGGTGACCGTGCTGCCCATCACTTCGAGCGTCAGCAGGGTCTATCCCTTTGAGATTCTTCTGTCGCCCAAGGAAAGCGGCCTGCCCAAACCTTCCAAGGCTCAGGCCCAGCAGATTCGCACGATCTCCAAGGAACGCCTACGAGGGGGAGCATTGGGCAGGCTGAGCGCCACCGCCATGCGCAAAGCGGGAGATGCTATCTGCCTTCACCTGGATCTTTAGCCAGCGGGCGCCATCAAGAGGAGAGCTTGATAAGATTAGATCACTACCCGGACAGGGTCTCTGGATATGCGATTCTGACCGGCGTGACAGAGCGAGCACCGTCTGCTATCTGGTTTCCATATTTCAGTCGGAGGCTGGGGTTTGGTTTTAGCTGCGGTTGAACTCTGCGCGGGCGGTGGCGGACAGGCGCTAGGGCTCGAAACTGCCGGCTTCTGACTGCGCGGCTGCGGTAGAGATTGACGGACCTTCCTGCGACACGCTGCGGCTCAACCGGCCTGGATGGCGCGTTATCCAATCCGACATCCGGGAAGTGAGCGGCGCCGATTTTCGCGGAATTGACCTTATTGCGGGCGGCGTGCCATGCCCGCCATTCTCGATCGCGGGAAAGCAGCTTGGACGTGACGACGAGCGCGATCTGTTTCCCGAAGCGCTGCGAATCATCGAACAGTCCAAGCCTTCGGCGGTCCTGCTGGAGAATGTGCCGGGCTTCGCGTCGGCTAGGTTCACAAATTATCGCCAGCGGCTCGCCTCGGCCCTTTCGGGCCTCGGATATGAGGTGCGCTGGAATATTCTGAACGCTTGCGATTACGCAGTCCCGCAATTGAGGCCGCGCTTCATTATCGTGGGCCTGCGCAAGCGCGCCGCGTCACGATTTGCGTGGCCGGAGTCCCTAGATCGGCGGCCTCCAACGGTTGGCGAGGCTATCGGGGATTTGATGGCGTCGCGGGCATGGCCCGGCGCTAAACTTTGGGCGACCAAGGCGAGCGCCATCAGCCCGACGATCGTCGGAGGATCGAAGAAACACGGCGGCCCGGACTTGGGGCCTACCCGGGCGCGGCGCCAGTGGGCGGCCCTCGGCGTTGACGGCCTCGGCATAGCGAACGAACCGCCCGATGCCGACTTTCCGGTTGCTGCCAAGCCCCGGCTCACAGTTCGCATGGTTGCGCGGCTCCAAGGCTTTCCCGATGACTGGAACTTCGCGGGCAAGAAGACCGCCGCGTACCGCCAGGTTGGGAACGCCTTTCCGCCTCCGGTCGCTGCGCAGGTAGCGTCCGCGATTGTCGAGGCGCTTGCCGCGTCCCGCGCACCGTCCACGCGGCGGTCGCAAGCGAACTTATTTGCAAATGCCTAGTCGTCCGCAGGGAATGAGCGCGCGGGAATCGATCCGCCTCTTCCTACTCAAGAACCTGAACCGCGTGATTGAAGGTTCCGAGTTGCGGGAGGCGGCCGGCGGAATCACGGAATGGGCGCGCCGCGTGCGCGAACTCCGGGACGAACAAGGGTACGAGATTCTTACACACAAGGATCGCAATGATCTCAAGCCCGGCCAGTACATGCTTCTAACTGGGAAGCGCCGCCCGATCTTGGACCGCGCAATCTCGAAGGAGCTAAGGGCGCGCGTGCTGGAGCGCAACGGATTCACTTGCCAGGCGTGCGGCGCGGCTGCTGGCGATCCCGATCCCTTCCATCCGGGCCGCACGATCCGGCTTACCATCGGCCACATCATTGAGTTCTCAAAAGGCGGCAAGTCGGAGTTTGGAAACCTTCGCGCAGAATGTACGAATTGCAACGAGGGCTTGCAAAACGCTTCACTTCCAAAGCCCTCGCAGATCGAGCTGTTCAAGCAGATTCGGCGTGCAACCCTGGACGACCAGCGGGCCGCGCTCGAATGGCTTCAACAGAAATTCATGAGCCGCGAGACCTCCGCCCATCAGCCCAAGAAAGCTCGGTCTTCAGGCGGTCGAAAAGACTTCGACGAAATTATTAGCGCCTGAAGATACGTGGCCGACGTTTTCAGTCCGCGAAAGCGCTCCGAAGTCATGGCGCTGATCCGCGCCAAGGACACGCAGCCGGAGATTGCCGTTAGGCGGGCGCTTCACCAACTCGGCTATCGTTTCCGGCTGCATGACGCGAGGCTGCCGGGCCGCCCGGACATTGTTCTCAAGAAGCACCGGCTCGTTGTCGAGGTGAAGGGTTGCTTCTGGCACGGCCACCGCTGCCTGAAAGGCAGGGTGCCTGTCGGGAACCGCGCTTACTGGTCGCAGAAGATCAACGGCAACAAGATTCGCGAGCGGCGCAATGCGCGCCGTCTCCGCGCCATGGGATGGAGGGTCAAGGTGGTCTGGGAATGCGACGTAAGGCGTTGGACCCGCGAACAACTCGCGGCGCGCCTGAGGGGACTGCTCTCGCCGGCGGGCCGCCGTTAGCTTGGCCGTCGCGAACGTCTATGCCAGTTGAACCTTGAGAGGAGCCTGGGGCCAGCCACAGTTCGGCCAATTGCCGTCTCGAGCGGCGAAGCGTTCCGACCCGTCGCTTCAGCGAACTACTCGCGGAAGCCTAGCTGCGAGGCCACCATTGCCGCTCCCAGAGCCAGCGCGGGCGCCTGGTCGCCCATCAGAGCGAAGCGCGGGTCGCTGGTCTGGCCGCGCGCGTAGCGCGCGTAGATCTGCTCGATCACCGTCGCGTTCTTCCAATGGGCCCATGCACGGTAGAAAGCGATCTGGCTCAAATCGCGGCCGGTGCGCTTCGCGTAGCGCTGGGCCAACTCGTCGCGGGTCATGAATCCCGGCGCGGCCGTGTGAACGTAGCCCTGGCTCAGGTTTAGGATATCGGGCGGGTCGGTGCGATCGCGCCAGTAGCCAAGCGAGACGCCTAGATCGATCAGCGGATCGCCGATCGTGGACATCTCCCAGTCGAACACTCCGACCACATTCCCCGGATCGTCGGCGCCGAGCATGATGTTGTGCAGGTAGAAGTCGTTATGGATCAGCGCTGGCGCGGGCGATTCGGGCAAGTGCTCCAGGAACCACGCGCCGAGCTTGTTCATCAAGGGGACTTCGCGGGTCTTGGCCTTCTCCCAGCGCTGCATCCATCCTTTGATCTGACGTTCGACGAAACCGGCCGGCTTGCCGAGATCGCCAAGGCCGATACTTTCGTAATCGACCGCGTGCAAGTCGGCGAGCGTGTCGATAAAGCCCTCGGAGATTCGCTGGAAGACCGCCGGGTCGTTGGGAATCTCGGGCGGCAGCGGCTGGCGCATCCGGATCAAAATGCCGCTGCGGCGCTCCATCACGAAAAACGGCGCGCCGATTATCGAAGCGTCCTCGCAGTAGAGCATCGCGCGCGGCGCCGGCTTGAACGCCTTCCACAGCCGCGAGAGCACGCGATACTCGCGGCCCATGTCGTGACCGCCGACCGGCAGCGGCCCGAACGGCGGGCGGCGCATCACCCATTCATTCGCACCGAAGCGCAGCAGGTAGGTGAGATTCGAATGACCGCCGCGAAATTGCAGGACCTCGAGGGCAGCCTCGGCATTGGGGAGCTTGTCACGCAGGTAGGCGGCGAGCTTGCCCCAATCGAGTTGCTCCTCGGACCTTACCTCGCCGTATTCGGGAGTTATTTCGACTGTTTCCGGCATCTGCGGAACATCTCCAATCCTACTCGGCCCAGCGGCGCAGTTCGCGCCGCGCGATAGTCATGCGATGGACCTCGTCGGGACCGTCCGCGATTCGAAGCGCGCGGCTGTTGCGCCACATCCCGGCGATCGGCGTGTCGTCGCTGACGCCTGCCGCGCCGAAGATCTGGATCGCGCGGTCGAGCACGCGCATCACCATATTCGCCGCCATCACCTTGATCATCGCGATTTCCTGGCGCGCCTCGCGCTTGCCGATGGTGTCCATCTTCCACGCCGCGTGCATCACCATCAGGCGCGTCGAGTCGATTTCGATCCGCGAGTCCGCGATCCACTCCTGGATATTGGCCTTGTCCTTGAGATAGCTGCCGTGCGTGTACCGCGTGTTGGCGCGTTTGCACGCCAGTTCGAGCGCGCGCTCGGCGACGCCGATCATCCTCATGCAGTGATGGATTCGACCCGGTCCCAGGCGCGCCTGCGCGATTCCGAAGCCGTCACCCTCGCCGCCCAGCACGTTAGTGACCGGAACGCGGCAATCCTTGTAGGTTATTTCGCAATGACCGCCGCCGCCGCTGTGACCCATCACGGAAACCGCACGGACGATATTGAAGCCGGGGGTGTCGGTCGGGACGATTATCTGGCTGGCGCGGCGATGCGGCGGAGCGTCGGGGTCCGTCACCACCATCGCGATCGCGAACGCGGATCCGATCGCACCGGAGGTGAACCACTTGTGACCGTTGATCACGTAGTAGTCGCCCTCACGCACGGCGCGAGTCTTTAGCTGGGTCGGGTCGGAGCCGGCGGTTTCCGGCTCGGTCATCGAAAAGCAGGTCCGGATTTCACCGTCCAGACACCGCTGGAGCCAGCGCTGCTTTTGCTCGGGCGTGCCGAACTCGGCCAGGATTTCCATGTTGCCGGTGTCGGGCGCCATGCAGTTGAAAGCGCGCGGGCCGATCGCGCTGCGGCCCATGATTTCGCACAGCGGCGCGTACTCGTGATTCTTGAGGCCGATACCGTGCCTTTCGTCGGGCAGGAACAGGTTCCAGAGCCCTTCGGCCTTGGCCTTTTTCCTGATGTCTTTGAGAAGCTGGGGCTCTTCGTGGCTGTCGCTGAGATTCTGCTGATGCAGCGCCGTCTCGGCCGGATAGACGTGCTGGTCCATGAAGCCCGACACCCGGCGGCGCAAATCCTCCACTTTCGGCGGAAGCGTGAAATCCATTTTACCCTCGTAACGATCGGATCAGCTTGATTGCCAAGTCATAACGCAGCTTGCGCCCAAATAGAAGCGGCCTTGACGCGGCGGAACCGCGCTACTCGGAAGCACAGTGCCGGCAATCCACACGGCTGGCCGTACAGCTTGCGCCCATACCCCGCCGCTGAAACAATGCCCATCGAAACCCGCCGGACTGGAATGTCGGCTGCGGCTTTGATGCGAAAGATCGAGACCCTCATAATCCGCTTTGAGACCCTGGCGATAGTGGTCGCGCTGGGCTTCTACATCTGGTTTCTCAGGCGATTCGGCCTCGGCCAGATTGTCGAATACTTGAGACTCGCCGCGTGGGGTCTCTCGCTCACGGTCGCGCTGGAAGCGGTGGCGCGCGCGGCCAACACCCTGGGCTGGTGGGTAACGATCGCGAATCGACCGCGCAGTCTGCGCTTCCCCGAGTTGTTCGCGGCGCGAATCGCGGGCGAAGCCGTTGACTACGTTACGCCGACCGCGCAACTGGGCGGGCAGCCCGTGATGGCCTCGATGGTGCGGCACAAGCTCAGGATGGCGGCAGGACTGGCGACCGTGATGATCGCCGCGCTGGCCGAAGCAATCGGGCAGATCGGGTTCGTCGCCGGCGCGTTGCTGATCGCGCTTCCGATAGAAGGACGAATCCAGAGCCTGTTCTGGGCGGTAGTCGGCGGGCTCGCGCTCGCGCTCGCGCTGGTGGCCGGCTTCTTTTTCGTGCAGATGAAGCGGCCGTTTTCCCATCTGCTGGAAGCCGCCTCGGGAATCGTGCCGATGTTCAAGGATTCGGAAGTGAAGGAGAGCGCCGCGGACGCGGACGCAATCCTGAAGGATTTCTACGCGAACCATCGGCTCCGCATGATGGCATCGTGCGCCTGCTACCTGTTCGCATGGAGCATGGGGCCGGTGGAGATCTACATCCTGCTCCGGCTACTCCATCAGCCGGCGCCGCTGATGGTGCTGTTGGTGGTCGAGGCGGTGGGCCAGCTGATCGAGCGCGCGACCTTCCTGATACCGGCCAAGCTGGTCAGCCAGGAGGGCGGCAAGGCGCTGATCTTTGCGGTACTGGGCTACCCGGCGGGCGTGGGCTTCGTGGTCGGTCTGCTGAGAAGGATCAAGGAACTGGTCTGGGTGCTGTTCGGGCTTGCCAGCCTGGCGGCCTATCGCCTGCTCGCGGAGCGCGCGACGCCGGACGAGGCGGCAAGGGCTGTGAGGGAACGGGTTCTGGAAATCGGGCGCGCGCAAGGAGAACACTGGTCATGAGGAAAATCGCTGCCGCATTCGCGGCGATCGCCATGCTTTCGAGCGTCACGGCGCACGCCGGCGTCGTCTTGGAGCAGACCGAAACGTCAACCGGCGGGCCCGCCGCCGCCGCCGCACCGCACAAACTCACCGTCATGGTCCAGGGCAACAAGGAAAAGATGGTCATGGACAACGGCGCCTACGTGATTATCGACCTCGACAAGGGCGTACGGACAGTGGTCAGCACTGCCGACAAAACCTACTCCGAGTCGCCATTTCCGCCAAGTCACGCGCCGAACCAGATGCTCAAGCAATTGATGGCCGACCGTTTCAGCTTTCACAAGACCGGCAACAAGCGCACCGTCGCCGGCTACAAATGCGAGGAGTACTCCAATTCCTTCAAGACCCCGAGCGGCGAGTCTTCCACCACCGCGTGCTACTCCAAGGATGCTCCCGGGGCGGCCGAATACGCTGCCTTCCAGAAGGCCA
Source organism: uncultured delta proteobacterium (assembly GCA_963793115.1). Taxonomy (GTDB): domain Bacteria; phylum Desulfobacterota; class Binatia; order Binatales; family Binataceae; genus CAVVMA01. Next base: position 6,524 of record CAWBYV010000014.1, on the reverse strand, counting down.
CCGCGACCAAGCTCAAGGCGGCTCTCGGCACGGCTTCGGGCGAGGGAGAAGGCGGCATCCCCGGCGGCATCCCGCTGGCCACTCATAGCGTGCACAAGGTGACCAGTTTCTCGATGCCCGGTTTGCCGCCCGAGCAGGCCGAAAAGCTGCGCCAGATGATGGCGAATCACCCCCCGATGGTGTCCGAGATCACGGTCACCAAAATAGCGAGCAAGAGTCTGCCCGCCGATACTTTCGCTGTGCCCGAGGGATATACGAAGTCGAACATGATGCGGCCCGGACCACGGATGGGGATGCGGCCAAGCGGGCCGGGAGCGCCGGTGACTGGTATGCCGGTGACAGCGCCGCCCGCGGGATCGGGAGGGTCGATGGTCCCCTCCGCACCGAGCGGCGAAGGTAGCCGCTAGCAGGGTTTTGAGAAACCTCCCTCAAGCGGCGGCGACCTTGAAATGGCGCCGCCGCGCGATCCCTACGCTTTGGACGCCTCGGCGGCGGCCTCTTTAGTGTCGCTCAGCGCCGCGTAGGACTCCTGAAGCCAGGTCCCGGTTGAAAGCTCGTCCTCCCAGAACAGCCTCAGCGCTGCTCTGGTTTCGATGTCTTCCTTGATCAGCGCCGCGAATTCCTGGATCGGCCTCACCGCGTCCTTGGGGTCACCAACGCGCGAAGCGAAGCGATGCAGCTTTTCGACGTCGGTGACATCCGGGTTGGCCAGGTAGTCGCCGACTTTGCGTGCTTCCTCGTTGATGCTCGCGCGCTTCTCGCCGCCCAGCTCCAGCACGCGCTGCTCGAAAACGCGCGCGTGATAGCTCTCGCGCTCGGCCACAATCCTGAGCCCGCTGCGGATGCAATCGGTCTTGCAGACCGCGGCCCATCGGGCGAACGCTTCGCCGCCGTTGGCCTCTCCGGCGCGCACTTTGTCGAGGAAGCTGATTATCGCGTCACGCTCCGACTTGTAGGTTCGGCCGAAGGCCTTGAAACCGGGACCACCGTTTGAGGCCGGCACGGAGCCGCGCTCGAGCTGCGCCATCTCTTCCTCGAAGGCGTCCTGAGTGATTATGCCGCTGCGATAGGCGCGCAGCAGTTGCTTGAACTCGAAGTCGCGACTCATTGGCATATTCCTCTCCGGCGGGTATCGCCACCGAGCTTATTGCCGGTCTTCTGAATTTGTCAAATCTGCGCATCGCGCCGCGATGTGCGACCAGACTGCGCCGTGCGATTGTGCGCGCGATCGCGGCGCGCTTGGCGCGATCAGCTTAGTCCATTTTCTCTCCTCAGCCGGTCGCCCTCTAAGCGTCGCGGCCGCCTATTTGTCTTGCAGTGATTCGATGTAGTCCACGAGAGCGGAAATCCTTCTTTCGTCTCTCGCCCCGGAGTTCGGCGTTTCCTTATTTTGCTGGTATTTAAGTCCCCATGTCGGCATATCGCCTACAAAGTGCGCAGGGAAACGCTTGCGGCCATCGATCGCGTCGTAAACCTGCTGACGAGGAAACTGACCTCCATTCGCCTCGCTTAGCTGCGTGAGGTCAACCGCGATGTAACCCGGCACCGTCCTCATCGCCGGGACGCCGCCTTTTCCATCGAGACCGTGGCAGCGCGCGCAATCGGCGACGTAGTCCTTCTTGCCTGCCGGATCAGCCTGAGGCGGTCGCGAGTGAAATTGCCCAGAGCAGAACAGAAAACAATGCGGCTTTGCCTTCTATCACTTTCACCACTCCTGCACTCGCTGAATACCAGTTTTCTACATGGATTCGATATACCTGATCAGCTTAGAACTTCGACAACAGGTGCTGCTGGTACTGCTCCATCGCGGCGAGGGCGTCGCGAGTGCCCGGGCCGCCGAAGAGAATAATCCGCGAGACGATCAGACTCGATCCCTGGGTTTGAAACAGGAACGTGCCGAATTTCATCGATGTCTCCTTCAGAAGACACGCGCAGCCGATCGTGTCACTGCCGCGCCCGACCGGAAAGACCCCACCATAGCGCGCATCGGGGACGAAAGGGAGATGACCGTGGATCGCGGGAGAACCAGGGAAGCCGAACTGCCGCAGGCGGGAGCTATCGGGAGAGCGGCCGCCTGGCCGCCCGCTTCCGGGACATCACCGGCGCAGCCATGCTGCGAGCGCTATCGAGACATCGCGAGCACACCACGATCGCGTCGCAGCAGGTTTGGCGCATCACCAGCCATTGGTGCGGCCGGCTGCAAATCGCGCACGGCAGCTCGTTGGAGCAAACGGCGACGGCGTTACCGTCATTCCAGGAAGCTGAAGATGCGCCCAGGCCGCCATCGAAGGGGATTCTTCGCGCGAGCCGACTATAAGTCAACGTTGGATACATACTGACAGGTAATCTGATGCTACAAATTGTAGACATTCAGTTGGCAGCGCGTAATCCGGTAGTGTGCGGTTTCAGGCGATCGGGGTGGGGGACCGCGATCCGAATTCAGCTCGCGAGGTCGAGGCGCTCCTGCGCGTGCGGCCGGCGGACATCGGTGGCCAGATGCATCCGCTCCAGCGCGACGATAAACAGATAGCCGGCGTCGGGCTGACGCCACGACCATCCCAGCCGCGCCGAGCCCGGGCGCGCATGATGATTCCGATGCCAGTTCTCGCCCTGGAGAAAGTGCATCAGGCCGAGCCACGGGACATTGCGGCTCGAGTCCTCTCCCCGCGTGACGCCCGGCTCGCTATGGCAGACGCTGTTGACGAAGCATTGAGCGTGCAGCGAGAACACCAGCCGGATCGCGCCGAGCCAGAAGAAAGCGCACAGGCCGAAATACAATGGGCCGAAAAAGGACAGCGTGAGTATCGCCGGCTGCATCCAGCGCCATGCCGCCAGGGATTTGAGATCCGGGCAGTAGCGATCGATCGGCGGATCGCCCGCCTGCCAGAGCCATCTGAGATGCGCCCACCAGAATCCGCCCCAGATCGGGCTCGAGATATCGTCGGGCGTGTCGGCCTTGGCGTGATGGAGCCGATGGGCGGCGGCCCAGGTGAGCGGATTGCCCGAGCCGTTGGCCACCGCGAAGAAGATCAGCACCGAGCGTACCCATGGATTCAGCTTGAGCGCGCGATGGGTGATCGCCCGATGGTATGCGACGGTGGTTCCGATGCCGCCGATCCAGGCGAGCCCGATAGCCCCCAGCAACACCCTCCATCCCGGCAGCGGATAGAGGACGAGGCCGGCCAGTGCGGTAACATGGATCAGCCCAATCCAGAGGAACACCGGCAGGTCGTGCTCTGAAGTGCGCCACCACGGCCACTCCCAAGGCCGGATTTGGCCAAGGCGCCGGCTGTCGCGGGTCGAGCCCCGCGGTTCCTGCAGGGCCTCGGTCGAAGATAGCTGTGCGGCGGCAGAACTTTCCATCACGTGCAACCTCCTATTCTTGCCAGGAAGCGCACGCGACAGATGTCAGAATCGATGTCGGGATTCGACTTGGAAGCTCGCGTCCGAGGCACTTTCTACAGTATGCCTCGGCTTGAGGCCAGTAAAGCTGGGGTTATGCGAGCAGAGCGATCGAATCGCGCCAATCGCGCCGTTAAGTCCGCTCCGCTAATTGGGCGGAAGACGGAAGAGGCGCGCCGCGTTGGCCGCGATCTGCGCGCCGAGCCTATCCGGCTCGAGGCCTCGGATGCGCGCGAGCACTTCCAACGTTCTGACCACGAACGCCGCTCGTTGCGCTTGCCGCGGTAGGGCTCGGGCGCAAGATACGGCGCGTCGGTCTCGACCATCACGGCGTCGTCCGGCACCACGGCGACTGCCGCTCGGATCGCATTCGCGTTGCGGAACGTCAGGATTCCGGAGAACGAGATGCAAAATCCGAGCTCCACGAACCCGCACGCAGCCGCGAGGTCGCCGGTGAAGCAATGGATCACGCCACCGCCGCGGGGCATCCCGGCTTCGCGCACGATCTCCATCACGCGCCGCTCGCCGTCGCGGCAATGGATCACGACCGGCAGCCCGAGCTCTTCGGCGAGCTCCAGATGGCGCCGCAGCGAGGCTTCCTGCGCGCCGGGCGGCGAGTGCATGTAATGGAAATCGAGACCGGTCTCGCCGATCGCGACGACTTTTTTCGATCGCGCAAGGTCGCGCAACTCGGCGATTCGCGCCGCATCGCAGTCCTTCGCGTCGTGCGGATGCACTCCGACGGCTGCGAACACTCGCGTGCGGCTTTCCGCAATCTCGACCGTGCGCCGATCGTTCTCGATCGGGCCGATCGCGCCCACCGAGACAATCGTACTCACTCCGGCGCCGGCGGCCCTCGCGAGCACGCCTTCGAGGTCGCCGTAAAGCCTGGGATCGGCCAGATGGCAGTGCGTGTCGATGAGTCCGATCACGTCACCGCCACGGCGTAGCCGCGCCGCGTAGTGGGCTGAAAGTGTGGTTGCCGAGCCTAGCGATCTTTACGGTCTTTGCCAAAAGGCAGCCTTCGCGGGCGCTCACGGGGTTTCCGGCGAGCGGCTCTGAATGTGCGATCGGCACGCTGGGATGCAGCCGGATAGTCTATCGCCTTGCCGTTCAGAAGTTCCTCGACCGTGAGAATTTGTAGGCGAGGGTATTTGCCGAACGGCGAATTGTAGAATCCTGCTTCAGCGGCCTCTCGATTCATGGGCTGCGTCGGTTGTTCGAGCGTGATCAGTACACCGATTTCAGCTTCTTCACGTTCGATAACGCCGCGCAGGTCGCGAATGTCAACGACCGAAACCCCGCCAGACTTCACCGAGAAAATAATCTGTTTGGTTTTGGCGCCCGGTTTGTCGTCGTGGAAGAAAAGCCGCCCGTCGATTCCTCTGTCAGCGCCTTTGTTGCTGCCCTCAGTCGTCCTGGCGCCAACCAGCCCCAGAGCCCAAGATTGAAACTGATGCCGGTCGTCCTCGGCTAGCTGCTGCGCTCCGGGCAGGTCGGTCGGCTCACCGATTACTTCGTAATCCCTTCGTGGTTCCAGACCGGCGTTTTTCAGTCGCCACTTGATCAAGTTGGTTGCCAGATGCGTAATGTCGATCCCGACCCACGCGCGGCCAAGACGCTGTGCAACTGCAACCGCCGTTCCGCAGCCGCAAAAGGGATCCAAAATCAGATCGCCGGGGTTGCTGCTCGCTTCGACAACCCGATCCAACAGTTCCTCAGGTTTCTGCGTTGGGTACTCTAGGCGTTCCTCATGCCATGAACGCAGCGCTTCAATGTCGGTCCAAACATCCTGTATCGGCAGGCCCTCGGCTTCGTCCAAGTAGCGTTTGATGCGCGGGATGGCGTTGCGGGTATAAAAGATTCTGCCCGCGTCGTCCAACCGACGCATTGTGGACTCTGGAACACGCCAAGTGCGAGTAACTCCCTTCCATTCATAGGTGTACCCGCCACCCTTCAACCCCGCCGCGCTTATATCGCCAGACATGAATCGCCGTCCGTCATCGTCGGCGTAGCGATAATACTGCGCGACATAGCCTTCTTCGTATTCCTGATGAATGTCGTTCCAAACAGCCTCATCGCCCTTGACGTAGTAGAGAATCACGTCGTGGACCCGCCCATAGCGGCGGGCGTCGCTGTGGCCGCTGGTTCGCTTCCAGATGATTTCATTGCGGAAGTTCTCAGGGCGAAAAATGGCGTCCATGAGCAACTTCAGATAGTGGCTGGCGGTCGGATCGCAATGCAGATAGATCGACCCGTTTGGCTTCAGGACCCGGCGCAGTTCAACCAGTCGGGGAGCCATCATCGTGAGGTACGCGAGCATGTCGTTTGTACCTAGGAACAGGCGGAAGGCGCGCATCACTTCGGAAACACGTCCGCCCGCCTCGACGACTTCCTCGTATATGCGACTGGAACCCTGATCCCATTGCCAAGTGTCTTGGAACGCCCTTATTTAGGCAGGCGACCGCAATCCGTCCTGCTCGGCAAACAGAATGTTGTAGTCTTGGTCACTCTTGAATGGCGGATCGAGATAAACGAGGTCCGCCGTCTCGGCTTCCATGTAGCGACGCAGGATGTCGAGATTGTCGCCGTAATCGAGGCGATTCATGGGCGCGGATTCTAGCGCGCCATCATTGCCCATTTCCATCCGTTACCCCGCGCCGAGCGTCTGCCGGGCCGCTCACTTCGCTTTCTCGATTCGCGGGAAAAGCGGTACGGGTGGATTGACGCGATGGCCCTTCCTGATGCCCTGGCCGAACGGCGCGTGCGCGGTCTTTTCGTCAACGGCGAGCATCTCGAACATCCGCGCCGACGTAACCGGCATGAACGGTTCGAGCACGTCGGCGATTACTCGAAGACACTCCAACAGGTTCGCCAGAATCTCCGCCACTCGGCCTAGCTTGTCTTGGTCTTTGGCCAGTGTGAAAGGAGCAGTTTTGACTATATATCCGTTGGCGGCGTCTATCATTGTCCAAATCTGCAAGAGAGCGGTGTTGAATTGCAGGCTTTCGATGCGGCTATCGATCTCGCCCATTTCGGCTGGCGCGAGTCGCCAGCGGTCTGTGAACGCCGAGTCCTCTCCGAAGCTGGCCCCAACTTGACCTTGAAAATAGCCAAATCGT
>CAWBYV010000013.1:0-188901 GCA_963793115.1 uncultured delta proteobacterium | reverse complement strand
AAAGGCCCGCGAGGACCAATGGGCGCATGAAGAGGATCGCAAGCTGATCGAGAAGCAGCGCGCGAAGATGGCGCAGCATAAGCAGGCCGGCGCCGCCCTCAACTGCCCGCAATGCGGCAAACCGCTGGGCGCTAGCGCGCGTGGTGGAATCGCGATGATGGCCTGTCCGGACGATCACGGCGCCTGGCTCGAAACCACCGCCCTCAAAGCCGTTCTCGGGCGCGGAAAGTAGCGGGTCAGGAGATGGCGGTCCCTCACGAGCTACCTGCACGCCCTGGCCGCACGCGCCCTCAAGTTGCTGAAGCAACGCTTAAGCATCGGCGATCGGTGGAAAGGCTGTGCTTCTCCAGCGTTTTTGCCCGGAGCCCAAACCGGATATAGTGGACCCAGAAATATGTACTTTCAATTCGGCGTGCCCCTGGCCCTGACGGTCATCGGGATCGGATTCCTGGCCTTGATGCTCGGCCTGCAGAAGATCCTCGCGCCGCAGAATCCGTACGAGCGCAAGCTCATCCCTTACGAATGTGGCGAGCCCCCGACCGGACGCGCCTGGATCAACTTCAACGTCCGCTTCTATCTTATCGCGCTGATCTTCGTAGTGTTCGAAGTGGAGGTGGCCTTCGTCTATCCGGTCGCCGCGGTCTATCTGGACTGGGTCAAGCGCGGCCAGCGGCTGTACGTGATGAGTGAAGTCCTGATCTTCCTTTCGATTCTGTTCGTCGGATTAATCTATGTCTGGGTGAAACACGACCTCGAATGGGTCAAGAACGTGCCAGAGTAGGAGTCTCTGACCAACGCCATGCCGCTGCTCAACACATTGCCGGATTACGTCCTGACCACCAAGACCGACGAGCTAATCAACTGGATGCGCAAGTCGAGCATCTGGTACATGCTCTTCGGCTTGGCGTGTTGCGCGATTGAGCTGATGCACACCGGCGGCCCGCGCGCCGATCTCGACCGCTTTGGCGCTGCTCCGCGGGCCTCGGCGCGACAGTCCGATCTGATGATCGTGGCGGGGACGCTGACCCTTAAGATGGCGCTGCGTACGCGATTGCTTTTCGACCAGATGCCCGACCCCAAGTACGTAATCTCGATGGGCAGTTGCGCGAGCTGCGGCGGACTGTTTCAGCTCGCGTACTCGGTGTGCGACGGCGTTGACAAGATTCTGCCGGTGGACGTGTACGTACCGGGATGCCCGCCGCGCCCCGAAGCGCTCACCGAAGGGCTGCTCAAGCTCCAGGAGAAGATGATGACCGAGCGCTGGCTCAGCAAAGAGCCGGGCAACGGCTCGGTGGCCGCCTGACGCCCGAGTGGACGCGCTTTCGATATACGCGAAGGCCAAAGACCGCTTCGCTGGCAAGGTCCTCGAAGTCTCGGACGCGAAGCTCGATCCCTGGATGGTGGTGGAGCCGGCGGCGATCGTGGAGGTCTGCGGCTTCCTGAAGGACGACCCTGAGACTGCGATGGACTGTCTCTCCAATCAGAGCGGAGTTGATTACAAGGATCGAATCGAGGTCGTTTACCATCTGTTTTCGTATCGCCATCGCCACAACGCGATCCTCAAGGTGAAGCTGCCGCGCGACAATCCGTCGGTGCCGACGCTCGAAGGACTCTGGAAGTCGGCCAACTGGATGGAGCGCGAAATTTTCGACTTGCTCGGCGTAAACTTCGAGGGCCATAGCGATCTTCGCCGCCTGCTGATGCCCGAGGACTGGCCGGGCTATCCGCTGCGCAAGGATTTTGTCGAGCCGCTCGAGTACCACGGAATCTCGACCACCCGCGAGAGCCCGATTATCCGTCTGGACCCCAAGCGAAAATGAGTACGCTCAAAACCGAAGAGATGACGCTGAACATGGGACCGCAGCATCCCTCGACCCACGGCGTGCTGCGCTTCGTGATCAAGGCCGACGGCGAGGTGATGCGCGAGGCGATCCCCGACGTGGGCTACCTCCATCGCTCGATCGAAAAAATCGCCGAGAAAGTTGGCTATCACGGCTTTATGCCGTACACCGATCGGGTCGATTACGTGTGCGCGATGTTCACCAATCAGGGTTGGGGGATGGCGAGCGAGAAGCTGGGCGGAATCGAAGTTCCCCGGCGCGGCGAGTACTGCCGCGTGATCGCCGCCGAGTTCAACCGGATCGCGTCGCACCTGCTCTCGGTCGGATCGATGGCGATGGACATCGGCGCCAATACGCCGTTCACCCACGCGATCCGCGAGCGCGAGATGATCAACGACCTGATCGAGGAGCTGTGCGGCGCGCGCCTGACCTTCAACTACATGCGGATCGGCGGCGTCGGATGGGACCTCCCGCCGGGATGGCGCGAAAAGGCGCGCGCTTATCTGGATCACCTCGATCCGATTCTCGACGAATACAACTCGCTGATTTCCTTCAACAAGATTTACATCGAGCGGCTGATCCATGTCGGCGTGATCACCGCCGAGGACGCGATCAATTACAACCTGGTCGGCCCGAACCTGCGCGCCAGCGGCGTCAAGTGGGACATTCGCCGCGACATCCCGTACTCGGTCTATCCCGAGCTCGACTTCGAGGTTCCGACCGGCAGCGGCGAGTTCGGCACGCTCGGCGATTCGATGGATCGCTACATGGTGCGGATCCGCGAGATGAAAGAGTCGGTCAAGATCCTGCGTCAGGCGCTGAAACAGATTCCCGATGGATCCGTGCTCGCGAAGGTGCCGCGCAATTTCAAGCCGCCCGCCGGCGAATGCCAGGTGCGGGTGGAAAGCGCCCGCGGCGACATGGGATGGTATGCGGTCAGCGACGGCACCGGATATCCGTGGCGGGTCCACGTCCGCACCGGTTCGTTCGCCGCGATGGGAATCGTACAGAAGCTGAGCCGCGGGTTGATGATCGCGGACCTGGTAGCATTGATCGCAAGCCTCGACGTGATCGCTCCCGAGATCGATCGATGATCGTAACACACAACCGCTCTTTATCTTCACCTCTCCCTGACCAGGGAGAGGTCGGCGAGCGCGTGAGCGCTCGCCGGGTGAGGGTAGCCTGCGCTTCTAACTAACGAGAGACATGCAACCCCTCGCCGACCATCTGATCGCCTCGGGATTCTTCGGGGCGCATCCGCCGCGCGACCTGGTCTATGCGCTGATCATCTTCGTGCTCTGCCTGGTGGTGTTCATGGGCGTCGCGTTCCCGTTCGCCGCGATCGTGACCTGGGTGGAGCGCCGGGTTTGGGCGCGGATCCAGTCGCGGGTCGGGCCGAACCGGGTCGGCCCCAATGGCTTCCTGCAATGGCTGGCCGACGGCGTCAAGCTCGCGTGCAAGGAGGACATCATCCCCAACGAGGCCGACCCGCGCCTGTTCAAGGCGGCGCCTTACCTGGTGATGATCGCGTACGTCCTGCCGTGGGCGGTGATGCCGTTCTCCTCCGACCTGATCCTGGCGGACCTGAATGTAGGGATTCTCTACATGACGGCCGTGACCGCGCTGACCGTGGTCGGCGTGCTGATGGCGGGGTGGGCGTCGAACGACAAATGGTCGCTGATCGGCGGCATCCGCTCGGCCGCGCAAATCGTCAGCTACGAGATTCCGGCCGGGCTCTCGATTTTTCCGGTCGTGCTGATCACCGGCACGCTCTCGATGCAGGGCATCATCCGGGCGCAGGGCTGGGCGCCGAATAACTGGTTCCTGTTCAACAACCCGTTCACCTTCGTCGCGGCCAACATCCTGTTCATCTCGGCTCTGGCCGAGGGCAACCGCACGCCGTTCGACCTGCCCGAAGCGGACACGGAGTTGGTGGCGGGCTACGTCACCGAGTACAGCGGCCTACGCTATATGTTTTTCTTCATGGCCGAGTGGGGCGCTTTGTTCATCATCGGGGCAATCATCACGGCGCTGTTTTTGGGCGGATGGCAGTTTCCGCACTTGAGTCACAGCCGCGTGGTGATGAACGTCCTGCAACTGATCACCTTCAACGTCAAAGTGCTGTCGGTGGTGTTCCTCTCGATGTGGATTCGCGCCACGCTGCCGCGCGTGCGAATCGACCAGCTCATGTCGCTGTGCTGGAAGTACTTCGTTCCGATCTCCTTCATCGATATGATCGGCACCGCGGTGTGGGTCGCGATTTGGCCCGACGGCAACCCGATCGCGGGCTATATCATGGCGGCGCTGGCTCTGGTGGTGCTGGTGATCTTCCTCCAGCGCGTGGTTTACTACTTGCGCAAGTCGCGGATGGAGATTTACGTCAGTCCGATCATCTGAGGTTTGGATGGGCGCGGCCGGTACATACATCAGTAATATCAGAGAGACCGTCAGCTCGATCTTCGAGGGCATGGCGGTAACCGCGTCGCACTTCGTGCGCAAACCCTACACGGTCCAGTACCCCGACCGGATGCCGATACGCGTGCAGGACACGCTGCCGTTCCGCTATCGCGGAATCCTCGAAGTCGATCTCGAGATTTGCACCGGATGCCTGGCGTGCGAGCGCGCCTGCCCGATCGATTGCATCGTGATCGTGGCCGAGAAGCATCCGCAGACCAAGTCGATGATCCTCTCGCAGTTCGACATCGACATCGCCAAGTGCATGTTCTGCGGGCTGTGCAGCGAACCGTGCCCGACCGGCTCGATCCATCACACCACCGAGTTCGAGGGCGCCGACTTCTCGCTCGAAAGCCTGATCCGCCGCTTCGTCAAGGAGCCGGTGGCCGCCTACCGGCCTAAAAAAGGTCCCGAGACCGACCCGCGAATCGCGCCGATACTCAGCCGCGGGATGAACTTCCTCACGCAATGGGCCCAACCCGGCGGCGACAAGCCGCCGAGCGACGACGAGGCCGCGTAGGCGTGTCCAGCTTTCGAATCCGCGATCGCTTCACTGGGCGTGGTCTGCGCCCTCACCCGCGCCGCTACGCGGCTTGCCCTCTCCCGGAGGGAGAGGGATCAAGAGGGGCGAACCGTTTCTGTTCCCTCTCCCTCTGGGAGAGGGCGAGCGCTCCGTCGCGGAGCGCTCGGGTGAGGGCGTACCACCATCTACTGTTCGAGGCGTCAGTCTCCCGCTGAATCGGAACGCCGGAATCATGCTCGCACAACTGATCTTCTATATCATCGCCGTGCTCATCGTCGGCTCCGCTCTGATCGTCGCGTTCTCGCGCAATATCGTCCATTCGGTCTTCGCTCTGCTCGGCGCATTCATGGGCGTGGTCGGAGTCTACGTGCTGCTCGCCGCCGACTTCGTGGCGATGGTCCAGTTGCTGGTCTACGTCGGTGGGATTCTGGTTGTGACCCTGTTCGCGGTGATGCTCACCCAGGGGATCGGCGACGTTACGATCTCGAATCGCGCGGTCGGCACGATTCCCGCGCTGATCGTCACCGTGATCGCCGGAACCGTGATGCTGTTCGCGACGCTGCACACCCCCTGGCATCTCGGCGCCGCGACCGTCGCGCCGACCACCTATGGAATCGGCAACGCCTTTCTCGGTACCTACGCGCTGCCGTTCGAGATCGCGTCGCTGGTGTTGCTCGCTGCGCTGGTCGGGGCGGTCGTGATCTCGCGCGGGTCGGTGCGGGAATAGGGCAGGGCGGGGGAGGACTTCGATGGCCGCGTCGGGAATCACGCTGAACCACTTCCTTGTGCTGGGCCTGATTGTCTTCCTGCTCGGCATGTTCTGCGTGCTCGCGCGCCGCAACGCGATCGGGATCCTGATGGGCGTCGAGCTGATCCTGAACTCGGCGAACATCAACTACCTGGCGTTCGCCCTTTACGGCGGCGGCCGCTACGACGGTCAGGTCTTCGCGATCTTCGTGATCATGCTGGCGGCGGCGGAGGCGGTGATCGGGCTCGCGATCGTGCTGGCGATCTATCAGGACTTCAAGACCATCGACGTTGACGCGACCGAGACCTTAAGTGGCTGACCGCCGCGCGGTGGGAGCCGCTTTCGCGGTCGCAACATTTTTGCTTATATCTGCGGGATACTTGTTTAAGTTGAAATGTATCGAGCTCGATGCCGCTTTGCGCCGCGGCCGGGCCTGTGCCTGAACGCCTGAACGATGGACCATCCGATCAACGTCAGCTTCATCCGCTGGATCGTGCTGCTGCCGGCCTCGGCGCCGCGATCAACTTCCTCGCCGGCGCCTGGATTCAGCGAACCTTCGGCAAGCGCGCGGTCAGCGCCGTCGGATGCGGCGTGGTCGCGCTCGCGTTTCTGATCGCGGTGTGGGCGTTCGTCGCGATGCTCGAGCTCGCGCCCGAAAATCGCTTCATGCTGGACGATCTCTGGCATTGGATTTACGTGGGCGACCTGAAGCTCGATATCGCGTTCTGGCTCGACCCGCTCTCGATGTTGATGACGTTGATCGTGACCGGCGTCGGCGGTTTGATCCATATCTACTCGATCGGCTACATGCACGATGACGCGTCGTACTGGCGCTTCTTCGGATGGCTCAACCTGTTCACGTTCGCGATGCTGACGCTGGTGCTGGGCGACAATCTGTGGCTGATGTTCGTGGGATGGGAGGGCGTCGGGCTCTGCTCGTACGCGCTGATCGGCTTCTGGTACAAGGTGCCGGCCAATTCGACCGCGGGCAACAAGGCCTTCATCGTCAACCGGGTCGGCGATCTGGCCTTCGTGATCGCGCTCTACAGCCTCTTCGCCGCGCTCGGCTCGGCAGGCCATCCGACGCTCGTGACCCGCGAAATCGCTCGGTACGCGCCGTCGATTGCCGGGATGCCCGGTTACCTTGGAATGTCGATGGTCACCTTTGTGACCCTGCTGATGTTCACCGGCGCGACCGGCAAATCCGCGCAGATTCCGCTCTACGTATGGTTGCCCGACGCGATGGCGGGTCCGACGCCGGTCAGCGCCCTGATCCACGCGGCGACGATGGTCACCGCGGGCGTCTATATGACCGCGCGGCTCAACTTTCTGTTCTCGATGGCGCCGGCGACCATGGAAGTGATTGCGGTAATCGGTGCGCTGACCGCGCTGTTCGCCGCGACTATCGGGCTTGCGCAGAACGACATCAAGAAGGTTCTCGCGTATTCCACGATCAGCCAGCTCGGCTATATGTTCGCGGCCGTGGGGGTGAGCGCGTACACCGCCGGCGTGTTCCATCTGATGACCCACGCTTTCTTCAAGGCTTGCCTGTTCCTGGGATCGGGCTCGGTAATCCATGCGATGGGCGGCGAGCAGGACATGCGCAAGATGGGCGGCCTGCGTCATCGCATGCCCATCACGTTCTGGACCTTCCTGGCCGCGACCCTGGCGCTGTGCGGCGTGCCGCCGTTCGCGGGCTTCTTCTCCAAGGACGAGATCATCTGGCAGGCCTGGGCGCACGGCCATCAGATGGTGTGGTTGCTGCTCTGGATCGGCGCGGGGATCACGGTCTTCTACATGTTCCGCCAGGTCTACATGACCTTCTTCGGCGAGTTTCGCGGCACCCACGAGCAGGAACACCATCTGCACGAGTCGCCGCCCTCGATGTCGATGGTGCTGGCCGTGCTGGCCGTGCTCTCGGTGGTCGGCGGGTTCGTCAAATTTCCGGAGTTCCTCGTCCCGATAAGGCTGCTTGAAGATTTCCTCGCCCCGGCGTTCAGCTCCGACGCGACCCGCCAACTCGTCGAGAGCGGAATTCACAACCGCGCGGCCGAGGCGGGCTTCGCCGCGCTCTCGCTGATGATAGTCGCGCTGGGATGGTTCCTGGCCGACACGATCTATCGGCGCGAGGCGCTGAGCGCGGACCGCATCAGCGAAGCCTTCGGCGGGCTCTACACACTGGTGCTCGAAAAATATTACGTTGACGAGTTTTACCAGGCGGCGATCGTCAATCCTATCTCGCATTGACGCGCGCCTGCGCGTGGTTCGACCTGCATGTTATCGACGGCGTGGTGAACCTGGCCGCGACGATCGCGGTGCTGGCTGCAGGGCCGTCGGGGCTGTTCGATCATTATGTGGTCGACGGGCTGGTGAATCTGGCCTCCAACCTGACGCTCGACGCGGGCGGGCGGCTTCGCCGCCTCCAGACCGGCTCGATAAACGCGTATCTGTACGGGATCCTGGCGGCGGTGATGGTGATCCTGCTGGCACGCGCGATCCTGAAGGTCTAACGCACACACATTCTGTAGGGAAAACGGACATTTAGCCGATGAGTCACGCGCTTACGCTGATAACTTTCATACCGCTGGGCGGGGCGGCGATAATCCTGCTCGTTCCCAGGGACAGGAGAGCATCGTCAAGTGGATCGCCGCGGCGACGGCCGCGCTGCAGGTACTGATCGCGATCGGGCTGTACCAGGGCTTCGACACCGGCACCACCGCGCTCCAGTTCGTCGAGAAGTACCCCTGGATCTCCAGTTACAATATCAACTACTTCATGGGCGTCGACGGGATCAGCATCTCGATGGTCCTGCTGACCGCGCTGATCTGCTTCATTTCGGTGTTCGCGAGCTTTGGGATCGAGCGCGCGCCCAAGGGCTATTTCGCGCTGTTGATGCTGCTCGACACCGGCATGATGGGAGTGTTCGTCTCGGTCGATTTTTTCCTGTTCTACATCTTCTGGGAAGTGATGCTGCTGCCGATGTACTTCCTGATCGGCATCTGGGGCGGTCCGCGCCGCGAGTACGCCGCGATCAAGTTCTTCCTGTATACGCTGCTCGGCTCGGTGCTGATCCTGCTGGCGATGCTCGGGCTCTACTACTACAGCTCGCCCGTTACCTTCGACATGACCCAGCTCGCCGCCCGTTCCGGCAGCTACGGCATGAACTTTCAGCGGATCGTGTGGATCGCGCTGTTCATCGGCTTCGCGATCAAAATTCCGGCCTTCCCGTTCCACACCTGGTTGCCCGACGCGCACGTCGAGGCGCCCACCGCCATCAGCGTCATCCTGGCGGGCGTGCTGCTCAAGATGGGCACTTACGGAATACTGCGTGTGAACTTTTCGATCCTGCCGGGCGCCAGCCACGAGCTGGCGTGGTTCTTCCTCGGCACGATCGGCACGATCAACATCGTCTACGGCGCGCTCTGCGCGATGGGGCAGACCGACTTCAAGCAGCTGGTCGCCTACTCGTCGATTAGTCACATGGGCTACGTGATGCTCGGCATCGCCGGGTTCACCGCGGCCGGGATCAACGGCGCCGTGTTCCAGATGTTCAATCACGGCACGGTCACCGCGATGCTCTTCCTCCTGGTCGGCGTGATCTACGACCGCGCGCATCATCGCGAGATCAACGGCTTCGGCGGACTGGCGAGCCAGATGCCGCTATACGCGGGAATCACCGGCTTCGCGTTCTTCGCCGCGATGGGATTGCCCGGCCTTTCGGCTTTCATCTCCGAAGTGCTGGTCCTGATCGGCGCCTGGCAGTTGCATCCCCTGATGACGATGTTCGGCGCGGCGACCGCGGTTCTCACCGCTGGATACCTGCTCTGGACTTTCCAGCGCATCTACCTGGGCCCGTTGAACGAAAAGTACAAAAATCTGCCTGACCTGACATTCCGCGAGGCGTTCACGCTGGTCCCGCTCGGAGTGATCGTGCTGGTGCTCGGCTTCTATCCGCATCTGGTGCTGGACCTGATCAACACTTCGCTGGTCCATCTCAACCAGGTCGTGCTTTCATCGCCGCTGCCCGCCGCGCTCGCGTCGGTGCATTAGGCGAAACGGTCTGACCTGGCGAAACGGTTTGAACCCGATGGACCTGGGCAACGCCGCGAGTCTCGCCTACTTCCTTCCCGAGCTGCTGATCGCGTTCGGGGTTCTGGCGATCGTGCTGATCGATCTGGCGGTGACGGACAAGTCGCATCTCGGCCAGCTCGCGCTGGTGGTTGCGATCGGCGCGCTGATCAAGATTCTCGCCCAGGCCGGAACGCCGTCCGCCGCGCTCTTCAACCGCATGATCGTGTTCGACGGGTTCGCGCTGTTCTTTCGAGCCCTGATCGCGATCGCGGCGGTGATCGCGATCTGGATGTCGATCGGCTCGAAGGAGGTCAAAAGCTGCGACCAGGGCGAGTACTACGCGATCCTGCTCTCGAGCACGCTCGCGATGCTCCTGATGGCGTCGGCGGAGAACCTGCTGATGGCCTACCTGTCGCTCGAGTTCGTGAG
Organism: uncultured delta proteobacterium; assembly: GCA_963793115.1. Taxonomy (GTDB): domain Bacteria; phylum Desulfobacterota; class Binatia; order Binatales; family Binataceae; genus CAVVMA01. Next base: position 178,835 of record CAWBYV010000013.1, on the reverse strand, counting down.
CCTGACCTCGTATATCCTGACCGGTTTCATCCGCCACAATCGCCGCTCGCAGGAGGCCGCGCTCAAGTATCTGATTTACGGCGGCGTCGCCTCGGGCACGATGATTTACGGGATGAGCTGGATCTTCGGGATCGCCGGCTCGATGGATTTCGCGGCGATCAACCGCGCGCTTTCAGCCGAAGGCCAAGGTTCGGTGCTCGCGGTGTTCATCGCGCTGGTGCTGATCCTGGCGGGGATGGGCTACAAGGTCGCGTCGGTGCCGTTTCACATGTGGGCGCCGGACGTTTATACCGGCGCGCCGATCCCGGTGACCACCTTCCTCGCGATCGGATCGAAAGCGGCCGGATTCGCGCTGCTCACGCGCTTCTTCTATCCGGCCATCTCGCATCTGGCGCCCGGCGGCGCGTGGATCGCGCTTAAGGGCGTTGATTGGCCGCAACTGCTGCTCGTGATGTGCATGATCACGATGACGCTCGGCAATCTCGCCGCGCTTCAGCAGACCAACATGAAGCGGCTGCTTGCGTATTCCAGTATCGCGCAGGCCGGCTACGCGCTGATGGGCTTGGTGGTGCTGTCGAACGACGGCATCCGCGCGATGCTCTTCTACATGGTGGCCTACTATCTGATGGACGCCGGCGCGTTTCTGGTCGTCATGATCGTCGCCAACCAGACCGGGCGCGAGGATATCGGGGCCTATCGGGGCCTCGCCTGGCGCGGCGGAATCGTACCCGCGATCGCGCTCACCATTTTCCTGTTCTCGCTGACCGGGATTCCGCTGACGATCGGATTCATCGGCAAGTTCTATCTGTTTGCCGCCGTAATCCGGGGCCAGTTCTACCTGCTCGGGATAGTCGGAATACTCAACTCGGTAGTGGCGCTTTACTACTATGTCGGTCCGATTCGCACGATGTTCTTCGACCAGCCCAACGGCGACGAGGGCGTGGTCTCGGCCGAGCCCTGGAACTACGGCCTGATGGGCGCGCTGGCGTGCCTGACGATCATACTGGGGCTCTACTGGGCGCCGATTATCGCGATCGCCGACCGCTCGCTGAACTTCTTCATGGGCTCCGCGTAGCTTCCTTCTCTGTGCACGACCTTCAAGGCACACGGTAAGAAAGCCGGGCGTCTTTAGAACACGATCGTCCGGTTCTGGTGGATGAACACGCGCTTCTGCAGATGGTCGCGGACCGCCTTGGCGAGCACCATCACCTCAGCGTCCTTGCCCTTCAGCGCCAGATCGCGGGGCAAATCGCGATGGCTCACTTCGATCGTCGCCTGCGCGATGATCGGCCCCGCGTCGAGTTCCTCACTGACGTAATGCGCGGTCGCGCCGATCAGCTTCACGCCGCGCTCATACGCCTGCCGGTACGGACTGTTGCCCGCGAAGGCGGGCAGGAAGCTGTGATGGATGTTGATGATCGGCTTGCCCCACGCGCGCAGAAAATCTCCCGAGAGCACCTGCATATAGCGCGCGAGCACCAGCGTGTCGCACTTCAGTTCCCTTAGCGCCTCAAGCAGCGCGGCCTCCGCCTCGGCCTTGTGCGCCCTCTCGACCGGAATCAGGGTGAAGGGAATTCCGAACGCGCGGACCATCGGCTCCATGTCCGGATGATTGCTGATCACTTGGGCCAGATCCGCCTCGAGCTCGCCAAAGTGATGGCGGCTCAGGAGGTCCATCATGCAGTGCGGCAGCCGCGACACCAGCATGACCATCCGGTCGCGACGCGTGCTGTCGTGCAGCTCGTATTTGATCCCGATATCGGGGAGCAGCGCTTCGAGGCTCTGGCTGAGCAGCGCGCGGAGTTGGTCGAGCCCGAGCCGCTCGCTGGCCAGGAAGATTCGCCAGAAGAAGCGGCCGTCCTGCTCCTCCGTATGCTGGTCGGAGTTGATGATGTTGCATCCGTGCGAATAGAGCAGATTGGAGATCGCCGCGATTATTCCCGCGCGGTCGCGCGAGGTGATGAGCAGGGTCGCTGTGGGAGCCGCCACGCCGCTTGATCCTTTGGTTGATCTTTTCGCTTATAGAACCAGCCTGATTGTAGTGTTCGGCGCGGGTAAAACAAATCGGGGAAAAACTTGATGCTCGGCGCCCGCGCCCTCACCCGCCGGGCGACTTGCACGCAAGTCGCCCGGCGACCTCTCCCGATTCGCGCCTGCGGCCAGCCGCAGGCGCGGGAGAGGTGTCCAATCTTCTGCTCGCAGAGCGCTCCGGCGCGCCTTGTCTGTGAAACCACTTTGCGTCAGGATGACGCTATGTCGCTGGACAGATACGCGCTCGCGCTGGCACAGGTGAATCCGCATCTCGGCGACCTGGCCGCCAACCGCGAGATAATTCGCGGGCAAATCGCCTCCGCGCGTTCCGCCGGCGCGGACCTGGTGGTGTTCCCGGAGTTGAGCCTCACCGGTTACTTCCTCAAGGATCAGGTGCCGGCGATGGCGCTGCGGGCCGATTCGAAAGAGTTGAAGTGGCTGCGCGAGGCCAGCCGGCGAATCTCCATCGTGATCGGGATGGTCGAGGAATCCGCCGATTCGCTGTTCTACAACTCGGCGATGTACTTCGAGGGCGGCGAGTTGCGCCACGTCCATCGCAAGTGTTACCTGCCGACCTACGGACTCTTCGACGAGCAGCGCTACTTCGCGCGGGGCCGCGCGCTGCGCGTCTTCGACACCCGCTTCGGCCGTCTCGCGATGCTGATTTGCGAGGACATGTGGCATCCCTCGACGGTTTACGTGAACGCCGCCGATCGCGCACTTTCGATCATCTGCATTTCTTCGAGCCCGATTTGGGGGATGAGCAAGCAGGAGCTGCCCGAGAACGCGATTTACTGGGAAAAACTCACGCGCTTCCACGCGGAAACCTGGGGCGTGTTCGTCGCCTATTGCAACCGGGTCGGATTCGAGGACGGCGTCGGCTTCTGGGGCGGCTCCGAGCTGATCGATCCGTTCGGTAATCCGGTCTGCAAGGCGCCCTACTACGAGCCTGCGATCGCGATCGGCGAAGTGGATATGCGCCGGGTCAGGCGCAAGCGGATTTCGTCCACCATGATGCGCGATGAGGACCTCGACCTCACGATCAACGAGCTGATCCGGGTTCGCGCCGGAAGTGAGAGCGGTGCGATTACCGGCGCTCGCACCGAGCGCGACGCGCTCGCCGCGCCGGCGCCGGTCAGGCGATCGCGCAAAGGCAGGAGCTAGATGGCGACCGCCGCGAAACTCCGGGCCGACTATCCGCGCCCCGAAATCAACGCCCCGCTCGTGCACAAGCTGCTGGTGGCGTTTATCCGCAACGAGTTCCACAAGGTCGGCGTCAAGCGCGCGGTGCTCGGAGTCTCGGGCGGCGTCGATTCGAGCCTGAGCGCGATCCTCGGCGCGCATGCGCTCGGCCCCGAGAACGTGCTGGGAATCATGATGCCGTACAAGACCTCGAGCAAGGAAAGTCTCGAGCACGCGCGGCTGCTGGCCGATCGCGCCGGAATAAAGACCCTCGTGGCCGATATCAGCCCGCAGCTCGACGCCTACTTCGAGCGCTTTCCCGAGGCCGACCGCTTGCGGCGCGGCAACAAGATGGCGCGCGAGCGGATGACGATCCTCTACGACCATTCGGCGCACTTCGGCGCGCTGGTGCTCGGGACCTCCAACAAGACCGAGTTGCTGCTCGGCTATGGCACGCTCTACGGCGACATGGCCTCGGCGGTGAATCCCAACGGGGATCTCTACAAGACCCAGATCTGGGCGCTGGCGGCGGAAGCCGGCGTGCCCGAGGAAATCGTCAGCAAGCAGCCGTCGCCCGATCTCTGGGTCGGGCAGACCTCGGAGGGCGAGCTGGGCTTCAGCTACCGGCAGGTCGATGAGTCTGCTGTTTCTGATGATCGATCGGCGCTACTCGGACGAGGAGCTGCTGGAGGCCGGCTTTCCGGAGCACTTCGTGCGGCGGGTCAGCGAGATGGTGCGCAACTCGCAGTTCAAGCGCCGCATGCCGGTTATCGCCAAGCTCTCCGAGCGGACGATCGATCGTGATTTCCGCTACGCGCGCGACTGGGGTCGATAAACGTCACACCTAACCCCTTCCCGATACGGGAAGGGGAACCGGACCTCTCCCTGACCAGCGCAGAGCTTTTTTGATGGCGCGATTGGTGGAAGCAGTCACCCTCACCTTGATCCTCTCCCGCGCCGGTGGCGACCGCGAAAAAGCGGGAGAGGGTTTGAGAGCGCCTTGCGCTGGTTTGGCAACCTCTCCCCCGTCCCCTCTCCGAGACGGAGAGGGGCGATCAGTTAGTTGTGAATCCGGCTCCCCTTCCCGTATCGGGAAGGGGTTGGGGGTTAGGTATTTCCGGCGCTTTGCTTCACGTAGTACCGCGTTCAGGACCTTCTCCCGCGCCGGTGGCGACCGAGCGGGAGAAGGTCTCGGAGCGCGCGGCGCTCGTTTGAGGACCTCTCCCCCGACCCCTCTCCGTTTCGGAGAGGGGCGATCGGTTCGTTGTGAATCCGCTTCCCGTGTCGGGAAGGAGTTAGGGGTTAGGCGGCGCTTTGCTTCGGGCAGCACCTCTCGCGCTCGGTTGCGGGAGAGGACGTCGCCATCGGCGCGTGCGAGCGTTGCGCGAGCGCGCGCCGATGGCGGCAGGTGAGGGTGCTGTGGCCCCCGGCATCCTCTATGTCGTTGCGACGCCGATCGGGAACCCTGAAGACCTGAGCGCGCGCGCGAAAAGCATCCTGCGGCAGGTCGATCTGATCGCATGCGAAGATACCCGGCGCACGGGGCGGCTGCTCGCGGCGATCGGCGTGCGCACCCCGATGCTCAGCTACTTCGAGCACAACGAGGATCGCCGCGCGGCCGAGCTGGTCGAGCGGCTCAAGCGCGGCGCTTCGGTAGCCCTGGTCTCGGACGCGGGCACGCCGGTGGTGTCGGACCCGGGCTTTCGCCTGGTGCGCGCGGCGATTGACGCGGGAATTGCCGTGACCGCCGTTCCGGGTCCCTCTGCGGTAGCGGCTGCGGTTTCGATCTCGGGCTTGCCGTCGAATCGATTCACCTTCGAGGGCTTTCTGCCGCCTAAAAGCGCCGCCCGTACCCGTGCTTTGAAAGCGTTGCACACAGAGGTCCGCACGATGGTTTTCTTTGAAGCGGCGCGCCGCTTGGGCGCGACGCTGCGCGAGATGGCCGCGACGTTCGGCGAAAATCGCCGCGCCGTCGTTGTCCGCGAGCTGACCAAGACTCACGAAGAGATCATCCGGGGCACGTTGGGCGAGCTGGCGAGCCGCTTCGCCGCCCAATCGGCCCTGGGCGAGATAACGATCGTAGTCGAGGGCGTAGTTGAGGGCGTAGTCGAGGGCGCCGCGCAAGCGGCAACCGAGCCTGATTCAGAGGTCGCCGAAGTCACGATCGAGAAGTTGCTCGAAGCCGGGATGGGACTCAAGGAAGCGAGCGCGATCGTCGCGCGCCTGACCAACCGCAGCCGCCGCGAGATCTATCAGCAAGCGCTGCGCGGCGCGCGAAAAGGCAAAGGGCCGGAAACCGATTAGCTGTCTGTCACCCGCGCGCGTGGCATGCGCCGGGGGCGATGCCGCGCGAAGGGTCACGCGATTCCTCGCGCGCCGGACATGCGCGCGGGAATGGCAGCCATGCCAGGCAGGCGCGCTAACGAACTTGACGCCTGTCGCGCGACAGGCGATAGTAGTCTCAGATGGGTATTCGTTCGATTCGGCACAGAGGTTTGAGGCGGCTGTACGGAAACGGCGATGGCCGGGATCTCCCGGCGGCCCCTGGTGGAGAAAATCTCTGACCTTCTGCTGGCGATCGACGAGGCGGCACACCCGCAAGAAGTTGGATTATTCCCGGGCTGGCGGCTTCATCCGTTGAAGGGGGGAACTGAAGGGGTTTTGTGGCGTGACTGTGAGCGGAAACCGGCGAGTGATCTTTCGGTTCGAGGAAGGTGACGCATTCGATCTTGATTTTGTTGACTATCACTGAAGGAGGCATTGGAAGTTATGGCGATGAAGAATCCTCCGCATGTCGGCGGTGTAATCCGCCGCGAGGTGATCGAGCCCCTCGGACTGACAGTAACCGGGGCCGCGAAGGCTCTCGGTGTTGGGCGGCAGGCGCTTTCGAGCCTGCTGAACGGGAAAACGGCTCTTACGAGTGAGATGGGCTTGAGGGTCGAGAAGGCGTTTGGGCCGAAGCTGGAACACCTGATGCGAATGCAGCTTGCTTTCGATTTGGCTCAGGCGCGCAAAGCGGAGCACGGGGTCGGCGTAAAATCGGTTCTGGACGCCCGGAACGCCCTCGACAGCTGGCGCTACACGGGGGCAATAGAGGCGGCCTCGCGGGCCGCGCGCCCACTGGCGGATGCCCTGCGGGCGATTCAAGCGAACCCCGGAATTTCACAGATGTTGGAGAGCGTCAAGCATCACGAGGCGATGATGCGGGCAGCGGTGGGGCCGGTTGAAGAGCTGCGACGAGCGGGGGTCTTCGATGTCAACTCCACGTGGCGGCGCGACGTGGAGCTGCTCGGGAAGGCGATGACTGGTTTTGAGGCGCGGTTTCGTCTGCCTGAAATGACGGAAGCCGCGCGTCTGGTAGTGGAGTTCCAGACGACCCCGCTTTCGGAATCTCTAGCGAGGTACGCCGAGAAGACCTCCAGCCTGCAGCGCGCCATGGAAAGCATGCGGACGCCGTGGCTCGACGCCCAGGAAGCGATGCGCTCGGTGGCCGGATTTGCGGAATTGCAGGGCATCGGCCGTGCGCTGGGGAGTATGCCCTCTTTCGGTGACAGGCTCGCGTCGGCATTGCGCATCGACCTGGGGGACTGGCGGGACCCCATAACGTGGCGGCCGGAGATACTCACCGATTTGGCGGCGCGGTCGGATTTCTACGTAAGTCTCGGGTTCGACTGGACGCTGACGGATTTTCCGGCGCCGGCATTCGAGCAGAGCCTGGATATCGCCGATTTGCGACGCGAGCCGCCGCCGTTGGTTGAGCGGTATGGGGTTCCGATACCGCCGTCCGACGACGACGATGAAGAAGAGGGCTTGGCGCGGACCAATATGGCGTATGACTGGTTGCTGAGACTGGAAACGCAGTTGCGCGGGTTCATCGACGAACGGATGACGCGAGCACTTGGCGCGGACTGGCCCAAGCGTCGCCTGCCAAACGGCCTGTACGAGAAGTGGCAAGAGAAGCAGCGGAAAGCGAAAGAGGCAGGCGGAAGGGAGTGGCCGCTGATCGCCTACGCAGACTTCACGGACTACGAGCTGGTGATATGCAGGAGCGACAACTGGCGCGATATTTTTGCGGCGTCCTTCGGCCGACCGGAGAGTGTGCGGGAGTCTTTCCAAAGGCTATATCCGATCCGTTTGGACACGATGCACGCGCGGCCCATCACACAGGACGATGAGTTGTTGTTGTACGTCGAGACGCGGCGTCTGGTGAAGGTGATTGTAGGTCGGCGGAGCTGAAGCCCCACAACGTCTCGGAGGCCTCGCGGCGGGCCACGGTGATCTTGGTCGTCATGAGGTGCGCCGCCCGCGGCAAGCGCCGCACTTCCGCACGCTTTGATCCAGCCGGCTATGCGGCGGCCTGGTTGCGCCAAGCGCTCCAGCCTTCACGTCGCCCACGGGCGAATAGTTCAAGCTTGGGCAGTGCCGGGTACGTGCACTCAATCATTTCGTAGGCGAGTTGGGGCCTTTTCGGCATGCGCCCCGCGGCGCGACCGAATGACAGAACAGCAGCCGCCGCGAAATCTATCAGCAGGCGCTGCGCGGCGCCCGAAAAGGCAAAGAGCCGGAAACCGATTAGCTTTCTGTCACCCTCGCGCGAGGCTGCCGCGCGAAGGGTCCCGGAATCCGAGATTTCCTTCGCAGGGCTCAGGACAGGCTCTCGCGCGCGCCGGACAAGCGCGCGGGAATGACAGCCACGCCAGACAGGCGCCTAATCTGGGCTACAGCCGATCTCGCGCTTGATACCCTCCAGACAGTAGGATTGAATGCCGGGAGACTGAGGGGATAGCGCGAGGCTCAGCGGACTGCCCTCCACGCGGTCTCTGGCGCGCCGGTTACAGAACAAATCTTCGGCAGAGAAGAACGTGACCGTCAAGAGCCGTGCTTCGCGGAGAGTGTTGGTCCTCGGCCTTCTCTTCCTCTGTACGAACTGCGCTACGATCGACAGCCTTCATCGGGGAGGAGGTACAAAATTCGTGGTCCAAAACCGGAGCTACGACAGCATATGGCAAGCGGCCATCCTCGTAGCCTCGCGGCAATTGACAATTGTCGAGGCCGACAAATCTACTGGCACCGTCAAAGCAGAAAAAGGCGTAGGAGTCGCAACTTGGGGCGAAGTTGTCGGAATCTTTATCAGTCCGGATGAAACGGACCAACACGCGTTTGTCGTTGAAGTTGAAAGTCTGAAGCGCTCTAGCGGTCAAGTCACTGGCCAGGACTGGACGCTTACGATTGTCGAAGGAATAAAAGCAGAACTCGGCGTCTCTTGACGAGTGCGCGACGGTGCGCGAAGCGGAAATTGGTTGCTCCGCGCCTGCAGTCACGTCCATTAGCGTTTAAGCGCCGGGCGCGTTGACAAGCATCCTGATGTTCTGAAAAATAAATGGGGTGAGGCCAGCAAATAAAATGGGAAACAGTAGCTTCCTTCGCCGGTATGCTGGGGGTGTCGAACGTGCTACTCGGTCAGCGTGGCAAATCGTGATGGAGCTTCAGCGCAAAATGGACCGAGAACGGGCGTGCGTTCGCGGCGCAACTGAGATGTCGCGAATCGTGATGGAGCTTCAAAGAGACCCATTGGATATCTTGTTCAAGAGTTGCGGCTCCGGTTTATCCGCCGAGAGATTTGAAACGGCATCGCTTCTGGATCGCTCGCCGCTTCGCCAAGTGCGGCAGATACGTGTCGAAGACCATCTGCCAGAGACGGATCACAAAAGCAAGCCGATACCCGGTTTCCTACGGCCGCTGGAATGAATTAGAGAACGACGAGCCTTAACTGAAGTGCCGATCGCCACGAGTCCGAGACCAGGCTGGCCGGTCCTACGCCATCTTGGGTTCGGCGGCGCCCTCTGGGGCGAGAAGGTCCCGAATGGCCAGCGCTACGGGATGTAAAGCTAGCTCCCTCCCCGCAGCGATTTGGTCTAAAGCTTCGAGGATGTCGGCCCTTGCAGGAACTGCGGGCAATTTCTGGCTTTCGACGAGCGCGGCCAGCGACCCAACAAGCCGGAGCATCTGTTCCGAGGTACCTCGTGCCAAAGTGCGGGCGCTTCGGAGGTCCACACTATCCGCAAACACTAGGTCTCCTCCGTGAACAAGCGCGGATCGCAACTCGTAGACATCTTCGTCAAACACTTTGGCCGCTTGGTTCTTTTTTGCCTTATCACCGGGATACACGACCCTCACTCGCCGCTTAAGCTTCTTCACCAGTTCCTCTTTTTCACCCAAAGCCGCCTCGATCGCGGCCGTGTGCCACAAGAGCTGATCGATCTCTTGGGAGAGGAACGCCTTAAGCAGGAAGTTGAGGGCACGATCGATGAAGCCCCAGTCCGCTTCCCGTTGGTCTATGATCTGGCGTGTCTTGGCCATCTGGTTTAGTCCGTCCGAGACGAACCTTTCGAAAGCCGCGGTTTTATCCGCGTCGAATGTCCACTTGGCTTTTGGTAACAGTTCTTCGGTCGAGGGGAAGAGCGGCGGATCCGTGAACGGGTCGTCGCTAAGGGCGATAACGAACGGAACGCGAAAGCCAAAATCCACCTCTCCTCCCACGAATTCCGGATCGCCAGGTCGATTCCAATCCCACAACGCCATCAGTTTCATCGCGTTATCGAGCGGCCGCGGGAAGCTGGTCGAAACACTGCAATGTACGAGGACCTATACCCGTACCCGATATTTATCCGCGGCGGCTTCGGCTTCTCCCGGCGATCTTTAGCTCGCAAATACCAGTGCTCCGCCAACGTGCCCACCGAAGTAATTGCGCGTGGATAGAACCGTCGATGGGTCTCGATGTCCAGGATCGCCGTCAATTCGGCTGCGGTCGGCTTAACAATGTCGAATTCGCGGAAGTGCATCTCCCTTTCGAATGACACGCCGTCGAGTACTGCGAGGAACAGAAGTTCCTCGTTAGGCTCGCTTGCGTCCTCGTAAAGTTGCTCTGCCGCCTCTTTCGCAAGGTCTGCCACTCGCCAGCCGCCATCGAGGAGGCTCGCGTATATGCCGCTCCTGCGTATCCAGTTCTTGAGGCGCCGCTCGTCCATGGGCTGCGTTTCGTCCCAGTCTTCATTTTCGGGCCACTCGTATCCCCCCCAACGGGGGCACGCGTCAAGGAGGTTTTGCCAGCTCGGGGATTGCTCGCACTCGTTGAGCCACTCTTGCGTAGCAGAAGGAAGAGCAACCGCCTTGGCGCTACGCCGGGGTGTCCCCGGAGTAGGCTGTAGACGCCGTTCTAGATCGGCTGAGACACCGCTCAGATACGCGGCGAAGGCTTCAGTGAGGTCCGGCATTGCTGTAGCGTACGAATAGCATAACGAGCCTCTATTCGGTTATCGAGCGCTTCGCGCGGGACGTGGTGCGGGCGGAGAGCCTCGCGTTCTTGCCGCTGCACCTCTGTATCGATCTCACGCCTGAAACCGGTAAGATTGAATGCCGGGAGACAGGGTTGGATGGTGACGAGGCTCAGAGGACTGCCTTCGACGCGGTCGGCCGCCACGGTGCGGCCCGGCAAGCCCGCGACGGTGCTGGTGGTGCATGGTCCCAACCTGAACCTGCTCGGCGAGCGGGAGCCCGAGATCTACGGACGCACCCGGCTGGTCGAAATCGATCGCCGGCTGCGCGAGCTGGGCAAGGAGCTCGCGCTCGAAGTCGAGACTTTTCAGTCGAACAGCGAGGGCGCGATCATCGATCGTCTCCAGCAGGCGCGGGGCCGCATCCACGCCCTGGTGATCAACCCGGCCGGCTATACGCACACCAGCGTCGCGATCCGCGATGCGGTGCTGGCGCTCGAAGTCCCGGTCGTCGAGGTCCATCTGTCGAACATCTACCGGCGCGAACGATTCCGCCATCGCTCGATGCTCGCTGACGTGGTGCACGGGCGAATCATGGGCTTCGGCGCCGAGAGTTACATGCTCGCTTTGCGCGCGATCCGGGCGCTGGTCGAGACGGCGCGGAGCGTCCGCGCCTGACCCGCGCGCTGGCCGGACGATGGTGCATCAGTTTGGAGTGACGGGCTCTTGGAGGAAACGAATCGCTCCGCGTAGATTTCCTTCGGCAAGCTCAGGACAGGCTCTCGCTGTGCGCTCGGAGTGACAGGAAAGGGAGCGGGTTTTTTGTCATCCTGAGCCGCAGGCGAAGGATCAACGCGGAGCGATTTTTCTAACTGATACATTATTCCGCCGGACGCGGCGCCAGAGCTCCCAGTTAATATCGGATCGCCTCGAGCTATCTCGATGGAAGTGCGCGAAATAAAGGCCCTGATCGCCCTGATGGACGAGCACGGGCTGGTCGAGCTCGAAATCGAGGACAAGAAGGGCAAGATTCGCCTGGTACGTGGCTCGCGGGATATTCGGGGTAGTGCGGCTGCCAACTTCGATGGCGGGCAGCGTCCTGCGCCAGTCGGCAAAGCCAAACGCGTGCAAACCCGTCCGCAGGGCGGCGCAGATAGCGGCGCATCGGCGAAGGACCCTGAGCTGGCGCCGAACCAGGTGATGGTCCGCAGTCCGATGGTCGGCACGTTTTACCGGGCGTCGTCGCCCGAGGCGCCGCCGATAGTCGAGGAAGGCAGCCCCGTGCGCAAGGGTCAGGCCCTCTGTATCATCGAAGCCATGAAGATGATGAACGAGGTGGAGGCGGAGGCGGCCGGAGTGGTCGTGAAGATCCTGTGCGAAAACGCGCAGCCCGTCGAGTACGGGCAGCCCCTGATGATCATCGCGGTCAATTGATTATCGCAGTCGATTAGAGGACGGCGCGCCATGTTCAGGAAGCTGCTGGTCGCGAATCGGGGTACGATCGCAATCCGCATCATTCGCGCCTGCCGCGAGCTCGGAATCCCGACCTTGGCGGTCTACTCGACCGCCGACCGCGATGCGCTTCACGTGCGGATGGCGGATGAGTCGGTCTGTATCGGGCAGGCCGCCGCCGAGGAGAGCTACCTCAATATCCCGGCGATCATCAGCACGGCGCTGACCTACGGCGCCGACGCGGTCCATCCGGGCTACGGTTTCCTGTCCGAGAACGGCGACTTCGCCGAAGCCTGCCGCCGCTCGGGCGTGAATTTCGTCGGCCCGCAGGCGCGCCATATCCGCCTGATGGGCGACAAGCCGCGCGCGCGCCGGATCATGCAGCGCGCGGGCGTGCCGATCCTGCCCGGCAGCGAAGGCAAGGGCATCACCGAACTCCGCGATGCGGAGGGCGGCGCGAAAGCGCTCGGCTTTCCGGTGCTGATCAAGGCCACGGCCGGCGGCGGCGGCAAAGGGATGAGGATCGCGCGCGACGCCACCGAGCTGGCGCGGCTATTTCCGCTCGCCCGCGCCGAGACCGAGGCGGCTTTCGGATCGCGCACGATGTACCTGGAGAAATATCTCGAGCGTGCGCGCCACGTCGAATTCCAGATTCTGGCGGACAACCATCGCAACGTGATTCATCTCGGCGAGCGCGACTGCTCCATTCAACGGCGTCATCAGAAGGTACTCGAGGAAGCGCCGTGCGCGGGGTTGACGGGGCGCATGCGCGAGAAAATGGGCAAGGCCGCGGTGCGGGCGGCACAGGTGGTTGGATACTCGAATGTCGGCACGGTCGAATTTCTGCTGACTCCTGAAGGCAAGTTCTACTTTATCGAGATGAACACCCGCATCCAGGTCGAGCACGGCGTCACCGAGATGGTGACCGGAATCGATCTCATCAAGGAGAGCCTGCGGCTGGCGGCGGGCGAGCCGCTGGGCTTCAAGCAGCGCGCTATCGAGCTGACGGGCGCGGCGATCGAGTGCCGAATCTACGCCGAGGATCCTGACTCGCATCTGCCGTCGCCCGGCGTGGTCTCGAACCATCATCCGCCCGGCGGACTCGGCGTGCGGGTCGAGACCGCGCTCTACGACGGCTACCGCGTGCCGGTGCATTACGACCCGCTGGTCGCCAAGCTGATCTCGCACGCGGCCGATCGCCCCGGCGCGATCGCGCGATCCAAAGCCGCGCTCCGCGAGTATGTGATCGACGGGATCAAGACCAACATCCCGCTCCATCTGCGGATTCTCGACGACCCCGATTTCCGCAAGGGCGAGCTCGCCACCGATTTCCTGACTCGCTACGAAGCCGCGGTCGAATCAACGCCGGTCCCGACCGCGCAGCGCAAAGTCTCTTGACCGCTGCGCTTACCGCCCGGCTTGATATAAACTTACTTGATATGAACTTCTCCGATATGCGTCCGATCTCGCGCGGAATTGGAATTGGCGGCTTCGCGATACTGATTGCACTCGCGCTGGTGATTGCCGCGGGCGGAAATCCCTGCTGGGCCCAATCGCTCAAGCCGGCGGGACAATCCGGAGCATCTGCTTCGGCTGGGGCATCTGCCGGGGGGCCGAAGGCTCAGCCGGCCGAAGGCCCGAAGGCTCAAATCGTCAACCCGGTTTACGATTTCGGCACCGCGCTGGAAGGCCAGCACGTCAATCATTCATTCACGGTCCGGAATATCGGCACCAAGGACCTGATTCTGAATGGCGTCAAGACGTCGTGCGGATGCACCGCGGCGGCGCCCAGCACCAATCGCGTTCCTCCCGGCGGAGACAGCCAGATCGCGGTGACCTTCGATACCCATTTCCAGAAGGGCCATCGCGAGCGCACGATCACGGTCTACTCCAACGATCCAGCCAATCCGAACCTGCTGATGACGCTGCAGGGCAACGTCGAGGTCGAGGTCGAAGCGACGCCCGCGGACATCATGTTCGGCAAGGTCCATCAGGGGACCGAGGCGACCAGGGAAGTCGTGATCAGCGATCTCGCCAAGGGCTCGAAGGGCTTCAGCGTCGGCCCGCTGTCGAATAGCAGCGCCAGTATCAAGGTAGCCTCGGAATCTCGCAAGGACGGCAAGCCGGGCGCGATTCTCAAGGTGACGCTGCTCAAGTCGATGCCGATCGGGCAGTTTGACGATTCGATAAATGTCGTCAACAACGTGCATCCGATCCAGGTTCACGTCTCCGGCATCGTCACCGGCGATCTCACTCTCGACCCCGCCCAGGTTTCGTTCGGAATCGTGCCGAGTAAGCAGAGCGTAGTCAGGATCCTGCGGCTCACCAACGAGGGCTCGCGCGCTGTCAACGTGCTGGGAGTGTCGAGCACCGATCAGAGCGTGGTCGCCAGCGTCGAGCCGGTCAGGCCCGGCAAGGAGTACAAGATCACGGTCGAGCTGCGCAAGAACACGCCCGACGGCCAGCTTCGGGGTACGCTCGCGATCCGTACCGACGACGCCGAGCAATCGACCGTAAGTGTCCCATTTTACGGGATTATCGGGTCATTCGAAGGCTAGCGCGCGAGGGCTGAGCGCGACGGCCCGCGCCGCGAGCCATGACTGTAGCAGGGATGACACGGAGTAGCGTCAATTACCAGCGTTCAGGCCGCCGGTGCTTGTCATTTCCGGGGGTAAGCTCGTATATTGTAATTGGATGGGCGCTGGCGTCTCTAGAGTCGTGACTTCTCGGGTGAGGTCGCGGATCAGGCGGCTGAATCCGGTTACTTACGCTCGCGAAAAGCTGGCGGGCTTCGCGGTTCGCCTGCTCACCAGGCCGCTTCGCGGCTACACCCTGTTCATCCCCAATGACATCGGGAACCTCAAACGCTTCATCCGCAAAGGTGACGTAATCCTGGTCGAGGGCGCCGAGCGGATAAGTCAAATAATCAAGTACATGACCCAGAGTTCATGGTCTCACGCGGCGCTCTACGTCGGCGACGAGCCGCTCAAGCGAGATCCCGAGCTCAAGAAGAAGCTGATCGCGGAATTCGGCGATGACGCCAACGCCCTGATGGTCGAGGCTTTGGTCGAAAGCGGCGTGGTGTACTCGCCGATCAGCAAGTATCGCGACTTCAACCTGCGAGTCTGCCGTCCCTACAACCTGGCCAACGGCGATCTGAACCGCCTGATCGACGAGGCGATGCGTGCGCTCGGCGGCAGCTACGATATCCGCAACGTGATCGATCTGGCCAGGTACTTCCTGCCCGTGAGCCTCGTGCCCCGGCGATTTCGGCGCAAGGCGTTGCAGTTCGGCAGCGGCGAACCCACGCGGGTGATCTGTTCGAGCATGATCGCAGAGTGCTTCGAGCGCGTGAAGTTCCCGATCGTGCCGAGCTTCGAGGAATTGCCGGTCGATTCCTCGCTGGCCCGGCCGGCCGGATTGCGCCGCCTGATCTCGCGGCCCGACGTGCGCCGCCGCTATGGGGTCCTGCGCCGGGTTTCGACGACTCTGATCACGCCTCGCGACTTCGATCTTTCGCCCTACTTCGAGGTCGTCAAGTTCAACGTGATCGAGGACCTCAAGTTCGACTACCGTAGAATCATGTGGGCGGAGGAAGAACCGCCCGCCCGGCGAAAGCTCGGCAAGTCGGCCTAGCCTCAGGCGCTTGTCCCGTGCCGGCGGGTCTGCAAGATTGACCTCGGGCCCGATCGAAGTGGGGCTTGCAATTTCGCCACTGCCGGGAATGCTGAATGACTACACGTGAGACGCTCGAAAAGGCGATCGCCAAAATCCTGCACCGTCATTGCAACTTCGGCTGGGCGCACTACTACATTCCCAGCGAAAAGTTCGCCAGCCTGATCGAAGAGTTGGTCGAAGTGGTTAGCCCTTCGGGACAGGCCAGCCACGAGGAGCTGGTGCAGTTCCTGCTGCGCACGCAGCGGTTCGCCTCGGCACAGGAGCGCGCCGCGAAGTTCGAAGAGCAATTCGCGATCTATCGGCGCGGCTGAGCGGGTTTTCAGTCCACCTTAGCCCAATCCACTTCAGCAATGGGGGCACTGTCATGGATGCGATAGAAGCGATCCTGAAGCGGCGGGTGTGGCGCACGTTCGCCGGGAAGCCGGTCGAGCTGGACAAGCTTCGCCAAATCGTCGACGCCGGGCGGCACGCGATGAGCGCGCGCAACCTCCAGCCCTGGCAGTTTATCGTGATTCGCGATCCGGGCACGCTGAGCCAGCTCGGAGAGCTGTGTTCGACGGGCCGGTTCATCGCCGGTGCTTCCGCCGCGATCGCCGTCCTGAAGGACCGCAACGATGCGCGATGGGCCGATGTGGATTGCGCCCAGGCGGTGCAGAACATGGCCAACGCCGGATGGGCGCTTGGTCTCGGCACCTGCTGGGTTGGTCATTTCGATCGCGAGAAAATCGCCGCGCTGCTCAATCTACCGGAGGACTGGCCGCTCTTCACGATCCTGCCGTTTGGCTACGCGGACCCGCTCAACCCGCCGCAGCCCCGGCCGCTCAAGAAACGCTCCGAGATGGTCCATTACGAGCGCTACGGAAACAAAACTCCCTAGCCGGCCTCACCCATCGCGATCGGTTTCTGGTAAACTGCGACGGCAGCGAAGCGGTCAAAGCGGCAGCGAAGCGGTCAAAATCAAGTTACCCAAGTCGGGGAAACGGTGACGGACGATGGCTATAATCCATGTCGAGCCGCCGCAGGCTCACGAGATCCTCAAGCAGAATCCGGACGCGCTCTACGTCGATGTCAGGACCGAAGACGAGTTCGCCAACGGCCATCCTGAGGGCGCGGTCAATATTCCCGTGGTCTTCATCAAGGGGCCCGGCCAGTTCGAGGTCAATGCCGAGTTTCTGCTGATCGCGGAAAAACTCTTCCCGAAGGGCAGGCAACTGGTAGTCGGATGCATGTCCGGCGGGCGCTCGCAGCGGGCCTGCGAGATGCTGGAGCAGGTCGGCTACACCGATTTGGCCAACGTGCGCGGCGGTTTCGGCGGCGCTCGCGGCGCGGGCGGGCAGCTTCTGGTCAAAGGATGGGCCGATGCGGGATTGCCGGTCTCCAATGAAACCGGCAAGGACTCTTATCAAGCCCTGCGCAAGAAAGTGGGGATCTAAAGTGGCTATTCGGCTCACCCGGATTTACACGCGCACCGGCGACAAGGGGCTCACCGCGCTGGTCGGCGGCGCACGCGTGCCCAAGGAAAGCGGCCGGCTCGAAGCCTACGGCACGATCGACGAGTTGAATACGATCGTCGGTATCGTGCGGACGCTGCTTCCCGAGTATCGCAAGGGCCTCGGCGCGGATTACGAGTGGTACTCCGGGATATTGCGCCGGGTCCAGAACGAGCTGTTCGATGTCGGCAGCGAGCTCGCGACGCCCGCGGACGCGGAGTACGAGGGGATGCACAAGCTGAGCGAGGCGGAGGCCGCGCAACTCGAGCATGAGATGGACCGGATGCAGCAGGCGCTCGCACCGCTCAAGTCGTTCACGCTCCCCGGTGGCGGCAAGCTCAACGCGTTTCTGCATCAGGCGCGCACCGTATGCCGCCGCGCGGAGCGCGTTTGCTGGGCGCTCAAGCGCGCGGAGCCGATCAACGATCACTTGCTGATTTACGTCAACCGCCTGAGCGACCATCTGTTCGTGCAATCGCGATGGGTCGCCAAGCGGCTCGACGAGCCCGAATTTTTGTGGGACCGCGGCCTGCGAATCGAGCCCCGAGAGGCCCGCGCCGCGCGCCGAAAAGCGCAGAGCAGCGTAGAGCGTGGCTAGTCCGATTAGTCAAGTAGTCAGGTAATCCCAATGGCGAAACCGGAGATCTATCTGCGACAACTCGAGATCGGCCCGATGGCGAATTACGTCTACCTGGTCGGCGATCCCGCGGCGCGCAAGCTCGCCGTCGTCGATCCAGCCTGGGACGTGGGCGCGATCTGCGATCTCGCCGAGCGCGAGGGCTACACGATCGACAAGATTCTCATTACTCACTACCATCCCGACCATCTCGGCGGCCGGATGATGGGCCGCTCGATTCAGGGCGCGGCCGAGATGCTCGCGCGGGTCAAGGCCAAGGTTTACGTAAATCGCAACGAGGCGGAGGGCGCGAAGCTGATCGCGGGACTGTCCGATTCCGACTTGGTGATTGTGGACGCCGGCGACACCGTCAAGGTCGGCGGCCTGGAAATAAAGTTTCTCCATACCCCCGGCCATACGCCGGGTTCGCAATGCTTCCTGGTGAGCGGCAACCTGCTCTCCGGCGACACGCTGTTCGTCGATTCGTGCGGGCGGGTCGATCTCCCCGGCTCAGACCCCGAGGCGATGTATTACAGCCTCAACCACACGCTCAAGAACCTCGACGACTCGACGGTAGTATATCCGGGCCACGCCTACGGGCCGCAGCCCAGCGCGACTATCGCGGATCAGAAGCGCCGCAACATGTACCTGCGCTTCAACAGCGTCGAAGAGTTCCTCGACGCGATGGGCGTCGGAAGGTAACGAGCGGCGGCTTTACGATAGCGGGTGGCGGCGGCTCTATAAGGACATGTCTGCTCTGTAAGCCCTCTCCCATCGATTAGATGGGGAGAGGGCTCAGAGAAAGAAGGGAGAGGTCCTCTTACTCGACAACCCGATGGCAGCGACATCACGAGATCTCGCGCGCGAGGTGGAGCGGCTGCGCGGGCTGATCGACCATCACAACTACCGCTACCACGTGCTCGACGCTCCCGAGGTCTCGGACGCCGAGTACGACGCGCTGATGCGCAAGCTCGAGGCGTTCGAGCGCGAGCATCCCGAACTCATCACGCCCGAGTCTCCAACCCAGCGCGTCGGCGCCGCGCCGAGCGAGAAGTTCCCGGTCGTGGTCCATCGCCGCCCGATGCTCTCGCTCGCGAACGCGATGGACCTCGCCGAGATGCGCGAGTTCGACCAGAGGATCAAGCGGATGCTCAGGTCGGACGCCGATATCGAGTACGTCGCTGAAGTAAAGCTCGACGGGTTGGCGGTCGAGCTGGTCTACCAGGACGGCTTGCTCACCGGCGGATCGACCCGCGGCGACGGCGTGAACGGCGAGGGCATCACGCCGAATTTACGGACCATCAAGAGTATCCCGCTGCGCCTGATGCGCCCGGCGCACGGCGCGATGCCGCCGCTGTTGGAAGTACGCGGCGAAGTGATTATTCCGCGCAAGGCTTTCGAGCGGCTCAACGCCGAGCGCGACCGGGCCGGCGAGCCGCGCTTCGCAAATCCGCGCAACGCCGCGGCCGGCTCGCTGCGGCAGCTCGATCCGGGAATCACCGCCGCGCGCCCGCTGGGAATCTTTTGCCACACTCCCGGCGCGATCGAAGGGATCAGATTTTCCAGCCAGTGGGAATTCCTGCAGGGAATCAAGGCGCTGGGCCTCAGGATCAACCCGCTATCGCGAGTGTGCGCCAGCGTGGAGGGGGTGCTGGAGTTCTGGAACGAAATGACCGAGCGGCGTCACCAGCTCGACTACGAGGCCGACGGCGTGGTCGCCAAGGTCAACTCGTTCGCGCTCCAGGGGCAGCTCGGCGAGGTTTCGCGATCGCCGCGATGGGCGGTCGCGTACAAGTTCAAGGCCCAGCAGGCCGAGACGCTGATCGAAAAGATCGATCGTGTCGGTGGGCAGAATCGGCTCGCTCACGCCGGTCGCGCAGCTCAAGCCCGTCGCGCTCGCGGGCGTCACGATTTCCAACGCGTCGCTCCACAATCTCGACGAGATTCGCCGCAAGGACGTTCGCGAGGGCGACACGATCCTGCTGGAACGCGCCGGCGACGTGATCCCGTATATCGTTCACGTCACGAAGAAGGGCCATCCGCGCGCGCCGGAGTTCCGGATGCCGCGTCATTGCCCGGTATGCCACGGCGCGATCGTCCATGAAGAGGGCGAGGTCGCCTACTTCTGCGTCAACGCCAACTGCCCGGCCCGGGTGAGCGAGTCGATTCGGCATTTCGCCTCCAAGAATGCGGTCAATATCGACGGCCTCGGCGACAAGCTGGTCGGCCAGCTGGTCGAGAGCGGGCTGGTGCGCGAACTTGCCGACCTTTACACGCTCGACAAGGACAAGCTCGTCGGCCTTGAGCGGATGGCCGACAAGAGCGCGCAGAACCTGCTCGACAACATCGAGGGCTCGCGTCATACCACGCTCGACCGCTTCATCAACGGGCTCGGGATACGCCACGTCGGCGAGCACACCGCGCGGCAACTCGCGCGGCGTTTCAAGACCGTCGAGCGACTGGCGCGCGCGAGCGAGGACGACCTGCGCTCGGTGCGCGATATCGGGCCGGAGGTCGCGCGCAGTATCCGCGAGTTCTTCGCCGAGCCGCGCAATCGCAAGATGGTCGCGCGGCTCGCCGAGTACTTTAATCTCAAGCGCGCCAGTCGAGGACCGGAAGGCCGTAGCGCGCTCCGGGACAAGACCTTCGTCCTGACCGGCACGCTTGATACGCTGAGCCGCGACGAAGCCGAGCGCAAGTCCTCGCCGGCGGCGGACGCGTGACCTCGTCGGTCAGCCGCAAGACCGATTTCGTCGTCGCCGGCGCGGAGCCGGGATCGAAGCTGCGCAAGGCCGCCGAGCTCGGCGTGAACACTCTCGATGAAGCAGAGTTCATCGCGATGCTGGCCAGGCAGGCGAGGTTGCCTGATGGCTGCGGCGAGCGTTACGCCCGGGTGCGGCTGTGGGTCAGAGGGCGGGTGCAGGGCGTGTTGTTTCGCGGCGAGGCTGCCGACGAGGCGCGGATGCTGGCTATCACCGGCTAGGCGCGTAATCTGGCGGACGGCGGGGTCGAGATAGTCGCGGAGGGTCGCCGCCGCGATCTGAGGCCCTTATCGCCTGGGCGCATGACCGGCCCGGCGGCGGCGCAAGTCACGCAGGTAGAGGAGGAATGGCTGGAATCTCGCGGCGAATTCGTCACTTCCGCGGTTCGTTGACACGGCGCTCTTCCCGCTTGTCCTGTGCGATTAGCTATGATTCATTCGGCTTCTCGATTTATCTGATTTCCTCTGCCTTCGGCTTGGATTACCGCAAGGGTCATTAACCTATCGGCTTTGTTGAATAAGGAGCTTTGACTGCAATGGCTGTTCCACCTGAGCGATGGCGGCGCTTCCGCCAAGCCGCGAAGCTCAACGGCGAAGCGGCGATTCGCGAAGCCAAGCCCATGACGCGTGCGCGACCATGTCGTGATCCGGTTCGCGGGCGATTCCGGCGACGGGATGCAGTTGGCCGGGATGCAATTCACGACCGAATCGGCGCTGGCCGGCAACGATATCGCCACGCTGCCGGATTTTCCGGCAGAAATTCGCGCCCCCGCCGGCACGCTCGCCGGGGTCAGCGGCTTTCAACTCAATTTTTCGAGCAGCGAGATCTTCACCGCCCGGCGACGAGCCCGACGTGCTGGTCGCGATGAATCCGGCGGCGCTCAAGGCCAACCTTGACGACCTGCCCCCCAACGGGGTGATTATCATCGACAAGGAGGCCTTTACCGAGGCCAATCTCAAGCGCGCCGGCTATACCAGTCAATCCGCTCACCGACCATTCGCTCGACAAGTTCCAGGTCTTCCAGATCGACGTCGACCGGCTGACCACGCTGGCGCTGCACGATCTCGGACTCAACAATCGCGCGGTCTTCCGCTGCCGCAACCTGTTCGTGCTCGGGATGGTGTCGTGGCTCTATCAGCGGCCGATCGAGAGCACCGTCACGTGGCTCGAGAGCCGCTTCAAGAAAACCCCCGAACTGCTCGACGCGAACCATGCGCGCGCTCAAGGCGGGCTACAACTTCGGCGAAACGACCGAGATGTTCGCCAGTTCGTACGAGGTGGCGCCGGCCAAAATCGGCCGGGTCTCTATCGCAATATCACCGGCAACACCGCGACCGCGCTCGGCTTCGTGGCGGCGGCGGTCAAGGCTGGCCGTCCGCTGTTCCTCGGCTCGTATCCGATCACGCCCGCCAGCGACATACTGCACGAGCTGTCGGGCTACAAGAACTTCCCGGTCTACACCTTCCAGGCCGAGGACGAGATCGCGGGCGTCGGCGCGGCGATTGGCGCAGCGTTCGGCGGCGCGATCGCGATCACCACTACCTCCGGACCCGGCATGAACCTCAAGGCCGAGGCGATCGGGCTCGCGGTGAAAATCGAGTTGCCGCTGATTATCACCGATATCCAGCGCGGCGGACCATCCACCGGAATGCCGACCAAACCCGAGCAAGCCGACCTGCTGACGGCGATGTACGGGCGGCACGGCGAAGTCGCCGGTCCCGATTATCGCGGCGGCCACGCCCAGTGATTGCTTCGATTGCGCCTACGAGGCGGTGCGGATCGCGGTCAAGTACATGACCCCGGTGATTTTGCTGACCGACGGACAACTCGCCAACGGCGCCGAGCCGTGGCTGGTGCCGGACCCGGACAAGCTGGCGCCGATCAAGGTCGAGTTCGCCACCGATCCCAACGGCTTCATGCCGTATGCGCGCGACGAGCGAGACGCTCTCGCGGCCGTGGGCGATTCCCGGCACGCCCGGTCTGGAGCATCGTATCGGCGGGCTTTCGGGCGAGAATCTGACCGGCAACGTGAGCTATTCGCCGGCCAACAACGAGCTGATGGTCCGGCTGCGCGCGCGCAAGATCGCGGGCATCGCGCGCGAAATTCCCCCGCACCGAGATCTTCGGCGACCGCGACGGCAGCGACCTGGTAGTGCTCGGATGGGGCTCGACGTTCGGCCCGATCCGCGAGGCCGTCAAGCAGCTGCGCGCCAAAGGGCGGAAAGTCTCGCACGTCCATCTGCGCTACCTGAACCCGCTGCCGCCCGATCTGGCCGAGGTGCTCGCATCGCTTCAAGAAGGTGATGGTGGCGGAGATGAACATGGGACAACTGCTGAAGATGGTCCGCGCCGATTACCTCATCGACGCGATTGGCTGCAACAAGATCCAGGGCCGCCCGTTCAAAGTCAGTGAACTTATCGGCCGGATCGGACGCGCTCTGGAGGGCTGAACAAATGGCAACCGCTTTAACCCGCAAGGATTTCGTCTCTGATCAGGAAGTGCGCTGGTGTCCCGGATGCGGCGATTACGCGATCCTGGCGCAGGTGCAGAAAACGATGCCCGAGTTGGGCATCGCGCGCGAGAACGTCGTGTTCATCTCGGGTATCGGGTGCTCGAGCCGGTTCCCGTATTACATGAACACCTACGGCTTCCATACGATCCACGGCCGCGCGCCGGCGCTCGCGACCGGGCTCAAGGTAACGCGGCCCGATCTCGACGTGTGGGTCGTCAGCGGCGACGGCGACGCGCTCTCGATCGGCGGCAACCACTTCATCCACGTCCTGCGCCGCAACGTGGATCTGAGGATCCTGGTTTTCAACAACAGAATTTACGGGCTCACGAAGGGCCAGTACTCCCCAACCTCGGAAGTCGGCAAAGTCACCAAGTCCACGCCGATGGGCTCGGTCGATTTTCCGTTCAGCCCGATGTCGTTGGGGCTCGGTGCGCATGCGAGTTTCGTCGCGCGATCGATCGACATCGAGCAGAAGCATCTGGGCGAGATGCTCAAGCGCGCCCATGCGCATCGCGGGTCGGCCCTTATCGAGATTCTCCAGAACTGCAACATCTTCAACGACGGCGCGTTCAACGATCTCACCGACAAGCAGGTCAAGGCCGAGCACCAACTGGTTCTGGAGCACGGCAAGCCGCTGATCTTCGGCAAGAACCGCGACAAGGGAATCCGGATGAACGGGATGCGCCCGGAAGTCGTCAAGCTGGGCGGCGAAGTCAGCGAGAAGGACCTCGTGGTGCACGACGAAACCAATTTCGCTTCGGCCTTCATGCTGCGCGAACTTCGAGCCGCCGATGCCCACGCCGATCGGCGTATTCTACGCGGTCGCGCGGCCGACCTTCGACGGCGCGATGAACAAACAGCTCGGCGACGCCAAGGCCAAAATGGGCGCCCGGCGATTTCAAGGCGCTGCTCCGCCGCGGCGACACCTGGACGGTGAACTGCAGGCTGCATTCCTGACTGGGCCGACAGCTCGCGGCCCGTTTCCCCTGACTTTCGGCTGCCGGTGGGTCATCGTCGATGGCCCACGCTTGTCGCTTTGCCTATCCGCACACCGCGGGCTCCTGTCAGAAACTCAGACGCTTGAAGAATCGCTCCGGCACCATTCTGATCGCGGCCATGATCGGACGCCAGAACGACGGTACGTAGACCACCTCGGCGCCGCGACGCCATTTGGCATGGATCTTTTGCGCAGCCCGCGCGGGCGAAACCGTTAGCGCACTTTCCTGGCCATAGGTCATCCGCGTATCGACGAAACCCAGCTTGACGGTCATCACGTGCACGCCCGAGCCTGCCAGGCGCCCGCGCAGTCCGCCGGCGAACAGCGCGAGCGCTCCCTTGGCGGAACCGTAGACGTAGTTTTTCGCCCGGCCTCGATCGCCCGCGACCGAGGCGAGCACGATTATGAAACCGCGTCCCTGCGCCTTAAGGCGCTCGGCCGCCAGCGTCATGATCGAGACCGCGCCGGTGAAGTTCGCGGTGATGGTCTTGAGGGCCTCGGCCGGATCGCTCTGCGCGGTGATCTCGTCGCCCAGCGTGCCGAAGGCGACCACGATTCCGTCGAGCCCGCCGAGCCGTTCGATTACGCCCCGCACGAAGTCCGGATGCCCGCTGAAGTCGGCCGCGTCGAATGCGCCGGAGTAAACGGCCCGTTCGCTCCGGACGCTCAGGTCTTGCGCGACGCGCTCGCCTTCAGCGGTGTCGCGCGCGGTAAGGTAGAGGTCCGCGCCGTCTTCGCGCGCGAATTCGGCCGCCAGCGCGCGCGCGATCGGAGAGGTCGCGCCGAGGATCAGGATGCGCATTTACGCGGGGACCATCCCGAGGCGGCGCGAGAGCGAGGAGGAAAAGCGATGGTTGGGATCGGCCTCGGCCCTGATCGATTGCCATCGCGGCAGATTCGGATACATCGCCTGGAAATTCTCGGGTTTCATGCGCGCGTCCTTGGCGAGGTAGACGCGGCCACCGCGCTTGAGCACCATCTCGTCCAACCGATCGAGGAACGGAAACAGTCCGGGGTCGACCGCAAAGTCGAGCGCCAGCGTGTAGCCCGGCATCGGAAAGGACAGCACTCCTTCCTGCGGGCCGAACTTTTTGAGCACGGTCAGAAAGGAGCCGCGTCCGCTGCGCGCGATCGCCTCGACCGTTTCGACAAGCCCGGCCCGGCTCTCCGGCAGCGGCCACACGCACTGGTACTGCACGAAGCCGCGCTTGCCGTAGATTCGGTTCCAACCGTGGATCGAGTCGAGCGGAAAGAAGAAGGTGTCGGAATCGACCAGGGCATGCTCGCCGCGATGAAGCGCATAGTAGGCCGCGTTGAAAGCGCGAACGCTCAGCGAGTTGAGCGCGAAGTTCGGGAACTCGAACGGAACCATCGGATGTATTCCGCGTTTGCCCTCGAGCGGAGCGGCGCGGCGCTTGGGAGGGAGTTGCATCGCGCGCGAGCGAAGTTGCCGAGCATGAACCACCGAGCGCCCGAGCGAGGCTGCCGGTCGCTCGACGCAATCGATCCATGCCATCGAATACCCGTACTCGCGATCGGTGCGCTCGAAAGTCTCGATCGCTTCATCGATGTTTGCTCGCGCGAATCACTTCGCCCTCGAGCCACGCGCTCTCGACCCGCCGCAACCGGAGTTCGATCTCCAGATCACGACCCGGTAAGTCCCATTCCGCCCGCGGTGGCCCAGAACAGGTCGGCGTTCTCCTCGCGCGAGCATCGCCGCACCTCGCCCGACGCGAGTCATCAAATCGAAGTTCGCACATGGGTCGCGAACGAGGAATCGCGATGGTGGTTCTTGCCGTGGACGTCGGCCGCGATCGAGCCGCCGAGGGTGACGAACGTGTGCCGGGCACGACCGGCGGGAAGAATCCGCGCGGCAGAAACTATCGATAGTCACGCGATCGTGACTCCGGCCTCACAGCGTAGGGTGCCGATTGCGGGTCGAAGTTCAGCATCCGGTTGAACCGGGTGAAATCGATGACGCGTTCCCGGGCCGTTTATGGCGGCGTCGCCGTAGGCACGTCCTGCGCCGCGGGGATGAGTCTGGCCGTATTGGCGGCGACCACCGCTGCGAGCTCGGCGATCTTTTCAGGGCGATAGACCTGTGTCTCCACGACCGGATAGCGGCCCCATCCCGCCAGCTTCATCTCGCGAGCGCGCGGCGCCGCGACCGAGGCCGTCAGATGGCCGGGCTTGTCCGATCTCCTGTGTCGATGCGGCATTCATGGCGGCGATTGAATTTCCGATGCTAACAGGAAGCGCGCGTTGATCGAAGCGGGTTCTGCACGCGGCGTAATCGACGCCGCGATGCTCAGTCGGCGGCGCCCGCGGCCGAGGGCGCAGGCCGGCGCGATGCCTCGGCCGCCCGATGAGTCGCGAAGCGGCCGCGCGAAAGGATCATCGCGGCTACGTAGATGAGCATTCCAGCCATCGAAACTTTTATCCACGCCCCCCATCCGTAATGCACCGCGACGTACAGGCTGAGCGGGGCCGAGATTGCAACCCATCCGCGCGCCATCAGTCCGAAGAAGGCCCATCCGGTCGCCTGCAGCGCGGGCGAGACATCTTCGAGCGTCTCGGAAAATTGCGCCGCCCACGGCACATACCCGATCGCGAGAAAGCATCCCATCAGGATCGCGATCGTGGCGACCGTGCGCTGCTCCAGATGATGGCCGAAAGTCCCAGCCCAGATCGCCATCAGCGCGGCGCTCAGGACGCCGCCGATGATCGCGATCGCCTTGCGCGATTCGAGCCGGTCCGAGACGATTCCCGTGATCGCCAGCACGGCCAGATTCGTGAACCAGAAGTTCGCGTTCATCCGCGCGGCGACCGCCGGGGTGTAGCCGTACGCTTCGGTGAACATCAGCGGACCGAAGACTTGAATCGCGAAGTACAGCGTCAGGTTGGCGGTGATGCCGACCACCAGCAGCCAGACTTCGGGATGCTGCAGCAGACTGGCGAACGCCTCGCGCGTGCTGGCGGGAAGCTCGGCTGCGGTGGGAAGCCGGCGTCCCTCGGCCTGCATCGCGACGATCTCGCTGCGGAAAATCTGCATGCGCAGCGCGGGGCTCAAGTCCTGAGCCAGAGCAGAATCGGAATGTACATCAGGATGCCGAGCCCACCCATGATCCAGATCTGCGATTGCCAGGTGTGATAGATCGGCAGCGTCGCGCCGGCGATCGCGTTGGCGAGGAAGTTTGCGCCGACCGGTCCGATCGTGAACAGCCCGAAGGCCAGCGCGCGGCTCAAGCGCGGCGACATGTCGCGCACCAGCGCCGCCCCCGCGCCCGCCATCAGGCCGCCGACGATTCCCATCCCGGCGCGGATTATGACGAACGAGACGATCCCCGTGATGAGCAGGTTGGCGAAGGTGAGCACCGTCACGGCGCCGAGGCAGATGTCGATCAGGACGACGCGGCCGTAGCGATCGGCGAGCGGCCCGCCGAAGAAGGCCGAGATTCCCGAGATCAGCACGGCGAAAGTGATGAACGCGCCGTAGCCGACGTGGCTCAGGTGCAAATAGGGGAGCAGTAGCGGCAGCAGCGGCGCGAGCTGGAATTCGTACGCGGCGAGGACCGTGGCGAGCACCGTCAGGCCGAGCATCGTCCAGCGATGAGCGCCCTTGGGATAGACCTCGAGCGTGCGCGCCGCGATGAAGTTGCTCACCTTCTAGTCACCTGACCGCGCCGCTTATTTACGCCCAAAGGCGTTCACAAACAAGCCGAGACTTTTGGAGCGAGCCAGTATCCGCCCGGCTTGAACCGGCGATTTCTTGTGCTTGACGCTCAGACGACGCGCACCTAGCCTGAAAGGCGTCGGTTTGAGCCAAAGTTGTCTCGAATTTCCGGTTGAGAAGGGGCGTCTATGTAGTGTTTCAGGATTTTCTAATGATTTTGATCGAGTCACACTTTAGCTGGCCTAAACTGGAATCGGTTGACATCTAATGCCGTCGCGTGCGAGAAGGTCTATTGTCGGATAGGAAAATGCGATACACAGGCCATCGCGGGGGCGCTAAGCGGGGAGCCTGATGGGTCGCTGGACCGACAAGGGCACCAGAGCCGCCGACTGCAGATCGGGCGCCAGCGTCCTGCCAGTCCTTGGCGTGCTCTTCGGTCTGGTGCTAGGGGCGTCGGCGCTGCCGTCTCAGGTGCGCGCGCAAGCGGTGCCGTGCTCGGCGACGGGCGTACTCACGGGTGGCGTCTTTACTTTCACGGACCCTTGCCTCAACACGAACACGACCTGTCTCGCCAACGATGCGAGTTCGATCAACCCCGTTGAAGTGGGTGTGGTGACCGCCGGGAGTGTAACCGTCACGGGCACGGCCGGCGATACGGTGGGAATCGATTGTCCGCCCACGAGCATTTCAGGGCAGGTCAATCTAACGGGCGGTACCGGGACGCTTTCCAATGCTGGCATTACGCCCAGTTCAGTCTGCCTTGGCAACGACCAGAGCTCGCCCAGCGCGGTCCAGTCGATCAATCCGCCGTCCTCGGGCAGCGTGACGGTCAATGGTGCGGGGACCGATACTATCGGAGAGCTGTGCCCGTCGGTGACAACCTGTTCGACGACGATCACGCTGGATCCCACCTTGGGCACCGGTAGTTACAATAATTCTTGCGTGAATGCGGTTGCGGGAGAGGTCTGCGTAGCCAACGACGCAACCAGCGTCAACGCGGTCCTGGTGGGTGCACCGAGCGCCAACACCGTTTCCGTTCAAGGGACTCCCAGCGACACCGTGGCGGTCTTTTGTGACACGGGTGCGACACCGACCGCTACGCCAACTCCCACCCCGACTCCAACCCCAACTTCCACACCGACCCCGACCCCAAGTCCGACCCCGACTTTGACGCCGACTCCCACGCCGACGCCCGTATCGAGTCCGACGCCGATCGGCACGACCCTGACGGTCACGAATACTAGCTGTGCGCCCAGAGCGGGCTTCAGTGCGGTCGCGACCCTGGGACCGATGGCTTGCGCCTCGGGCCAGCAAGTGCTGTTCACATTCCAGAGAGACATCGTGGCCGCGACGACTAACTCCAGCGGCGTGGCCAGCGCCCTGTTCTTTTGCCCGGTCCTGGGCGGAACCTACTCGATTGAAGCAGCCTTTGCCGGCACCGCTACCTGCGGCGCCAGCAGCGGAGTAGGCCTGCTGACCGATCTGGGCCCTACGCCCACTGCCACAGCGGTTCCTACTGCTACGCCCACCCCGACTGGGCCGACGCCGACTCCGAACCCGAGTCCTTCAACCACCCTGACGGTGGCAAATGTCACAGCCCAGGAGGGTGCGGTGTTCCTGGCGGCGGCGGGACTTGGACCGGCACCGTGCGAGGCCGGGCAGAGCATCACCTTTACCTTTGTCAACTCAGGCACCTTTCAGCAAGTCGCGATCACCGGCAGCAATGGCGTGGCGAGCGTGACGTTTGGCGCCCCGATCACGCCGGGGCAATACACCATCCAGGCCTCGTTTGCAGGCAGTGCGGGATGCGCTCCGAGCACTGGAACCGGTACGTTGACGGTTCCCATACCGACGCCGACGACCCTCACCGTCGCCAACGTCAGCGCCAGCGCCGGGTCATCGTTCGTGGCCTCCGCAACCATCTCGCCGCCATCGTGCGCGCTCGGCCAATCGCTCGGTTTCACCTTCGACGGGTCGAGCGCAAGTTCGGTTACCAATACCAGCGGGACGGCGACGCACCGCTTCCCCGTGCCCAACACTCCCGGGTTCCTTCCGATTCAGGCTTCTTTTGGAGGGAACCCGAACTGCGGTCCTAGCGCCGGCACCGGAATGCTGACGATAAGCGGGCAGATCACACCGGTTACGCTGCTGCCGAACTCCGTGTCGTTCTCGACGCAGGCGCTTGGCAGTCAGAGCTCTACACAAGAGATTGTGCTTGCCAACCGGCAGTCCGTCCCAATGAAAGTGACCTCGGTCAGCATCACTGGCGGCAAGGGGACGTTCGCCGAGGCCGACAACTGTGTGGGCACGTTAGCACCCAAGTCGACCTGTACGATCAGCGTCGCCTTCGCGCCGTCCGCCACTAGTTCGGGCAAACAGACCGCGAGCCTGCAGGTGCATGACAGCCTCAACGCCACGGCGTCGGGCGCATCGAGTCATCCGCAGAAGGTGTCGCTGAGTGGCATGGGAGTTGCGGCTGCGACCGCGCAATCCAGCGGCCTTTCCTTCGGAGCGCAGACCGTCGGAACCATCAGCAAGCCGAAAGCGGTGACCATCACAAATAATCTCGGCGTGCAACTGGCTTTCACTAACGTCGCCACCAGCGGCGACTTCGTGATCACGGGCAGCAAATGCTCCACTGAGATCGCGAAGAAATCATCGTGTACCGTGAACGTAGCGTTCAAGCCGGCCGCGACCGGCCGGCGCACGGGCACGCTGACCATCAATGACGACGCCAGCCCGTTGCCGGTTACGGTGTCGCTGAGCGGAACTGGAAAATGAGCCTCGACGATTTCGCGACCAGTGGATCGCGTGAGATCGCATAACGTGAGATCGCATAAGCTGACTGCGACATGGACCACTTTGCTGCTCCTCGGACTGTTGGCGCTGCCGGCTCTGGTGCGCGCGCAATCCGTGCCGTGCTCGACGACGGCCACGCTCGCCACGGACGGCACCGCTACTTTCACGGACTCTTGCATCGCGAGCACGCCCTGTCTCGCCAACGATGAGACCTCAATCAGTCCCGTTGAGGTGGCTCCTCCGAGTGGCGGGAGTGTAGTCGTCACCGGCGTGTCCGGCGATGTGGTGGGAATTGACTGTCCACCTACCAGCATTTCAGGGCAGGTCAATCTAACGGGCGGTACCGGGACGCTTTCCAATGCTGGCATTACGCCCAGTTCAGTCTGCCTTGGCAACGACCAGAGTTCGCCCAGCGCGGTCCAGTCGATCGATCCGCCGTCCTCGGGCAGCGTGACGGTCAATGGTGCGGGGACCGATACTATCGGAGAGCTGTGCCCGTCGGTGACAACCTGTTCGACGACGATCACGCTGGATCCCACCTTGGGCACCGGTAGTTACAATAATTCTTGCGTGAATGCGGTTGCGGGAGAGGTCTGCGTAGCCAACGACGCAACCAGCGTCAACGCGGTCCTGGTGGGTGCACCGAGCGCCAACACCGTTTCCGTTCAAGGGACTCCCAGCGACACCGTGGCGGTCTTTTGTGACACGGGTGCGACACCGACCGCTACGCCAACCCCAACCCCGACTCCAACCCCAACTCCAACCCCAACTCCAACTCCAACTCCAACCCCAACCCCAACTCCCACACCGACTCCGACCCCAACTCCAACGCCCGTGCCGACGGCGACCCCAACTCCGACACCGACTCCAACGCCTGCGCCGACGGCGACCCCAACTCTGACCCCGACTCCAACGCCCGTGCCGACGGCGACCCCAACTCCGACACCGACTCCAACGCCCGCGCCGACCGCGACCCCAACTCCGACCCCGACTCCAACGCCCGCGCCGACCGCGACCCCAACTCCGACCCCGACTCCGACGCCCGCGCCGACGGCGACCCCAACTCCGACCCCAACGCCGACAGCAACCCCCACCCCGACAGCGACCCCTACCCCCAGCGCCAGCCCAACCCCAGCCTCGACCACGCTGAACGTCACATCGGTGGTCGCCAATGAAGGAACCGTATTTACCGCCTCGGCGACGCTGGGATTGGGGACCAACGCATGCACGACTGGTCAGCCCATCGCCTTCACCTTCCAGAGCGTGGAGCAATTTGCGACCACCGGCTCGAACGGGGCAGCGAGTGTGACCTTCCTCGCGCCGAGCTCGCCGGGGACATACACCATCTCGGCCTCGTTCGCGGGTACGCCATCCTGTGGTGCAAGCAGCGGGACGGGCCAACTGAGCGTCCCGGTTCCGCCGCCGCCTCCTACGCCGTCACCGACGACCTTGACCATTCAGAACGTCGGGGCCCTACCGGGCGCCGTGTTCACCGCGACGGCGACTCTGGCCTCGATTACAAGCGCGTGCGTCTCGGGTGAGCCGATAAGCTTCACGCTCCAGGGCCAGTTGACGGCCACGGTCGGCGTCACGAACGCGGGCGGAGTGGCGAGCGTAACCTTGACGGCACCGATTGCCGGAGGCGCCTTCCCGATCACAGCCAGCTTCGCGGGGACCGCGAGTTGCGGCGCAAGCAACGGTGTCGGGGACCTGTCGGTAGTTTCCAGGACAGCGTCGCTGACCGTGCTGAGCGTGGCGAACGTCGCGGCGCCGGGTGGCGCATCGTTCACCGTCTCGGCGAAACTGAAGCCGGCCTCCTGCGGGACTGGTCAGGGAGTAATCTTTACCTTCCCTACTCAGAGTGTGCAGGTAGTAGCGTCGGCGGGCTCCAACGCCGTCGCGACGGCCAGGTTCATCGCGCCAAGCATCCCGGGAAGCTACTCGATCCAGGCCGCTTTCGAGGGCAGTCCCAGCCCAAGCCCTGGATGCCTTCCCAGCAGCACCACTGCCCAAGTCACCGTGACGCCGCCCGGCCCGACCACCCTGACGGTAGCCAATGTTGGCGCTCAGACCGCAAGATTCTTCAAAGCGACTGCAACGCTGGGTCCGAAGAGTTGCGCTCTGGGCCAGAACGTAACGTTTGCCTTCAACGGCGCGACCAATACCGGGATTACGAACTTGAGCGGCGTGGCAAGCGCCAGCTTTATCGCGCCCGGGACCGCCGAAGTCCTGCCGGTAGAGGCCTTCTTCGGCGGGACGCCGGCCTGCGCTGCCAACAGCAGCAGCGCGGCGGTCACGGTGCGTGGCAGCACCGCCCCGCCTGGCCTGGAGTCTGTCGCCGTTGTCGTTGTCTTTTGGGCCGCAGCCGATCGGAAGCAGCAGCTCGCCTCTGACCATCGTGCTTGCCAACAACAGCCGTGCTGCGCTCAAGGTCGCGAGCATCGCGATCAGCAGCAACTCGAAGACCTCGCAGTCCGGCTTCATCGAGGCCGATAGCTGCGTGCCGTCAGTTGCGCCGCAGTCGGCATGCAGTATCAGAGTCAGCTTCACGCCGAGCGCGACCGGCTCGCAGAGGGCTACGCTCCTGATCAACGTGGCCTCGCACGCGCAGAAGGTGTCGCTGAACGGATCCGGCATCCTCGCGGCCACGGTCTCGCCGACTAAGCTTTCGTTCGGGAATCAGAAGGTGAATACCACCAGCGCGTCGAAGCAGGTGAGGGTCGCCAACAATCTTGGCGCGCCACTGTCGTTTAACAACTTCTTCGTCGGCGGCGACTTTGCGATTACGAGCAACGGCTGCGCCAGCGGAGTCAGTGCACATGCGACGTGCACGATTGCGATCGCGTTCAAGCCGACGGTGGCAGGTGCGCTCACGGGCTCGCTGACGATGGGCGACACCGCAAGCTCGGTCCCGCTTAGCGTGTCGCTCAGCGGCGTCGGGCACTGATCGGATCGCCCGCAAGCTGATCATCCCCGCGCATCGAGGCGATCAGGCCGTAGGTCAACCCGGCAACCAGCGCCGCCAGATTGATCAGGGCGGCGGCGCCGGCCAGCCGGCTGTTCGGATCGAGCGCCAGCGCGTGCTCGTGGTAGCGCTTCACCCAAGCCAGGTTGAGCAGAAAGGTGCCGCTCAGGGCGGCGAATATCGCCAGCGTAACCGGCGATTCGAGCGCGAGCGGAATGAGAATCGCGAGCGCGGGATACAGGTAGCGTTCGTGAATTCGCGGCGCCAGCACGAACATCGCGAGGTAGGCGATAAAGATCGAGAGCAGCAACCCACGCATCGTGCGCCTGCGATAGATGATGTACGCGGCCGCGATATAGACCCCGAGGAACAGCGTCATCCCAAGCGCGAACGCCGATATGCCGGCGATCGGCGTCGATTCCGGTTCCCGGAGCCCGCCCAACAGCCCCATCAGGTTGAATGCATTGTCGGAAGTAGTTGGGTAGCGCCCGGCGGCGGAGAAGTAGATCTCGGCGATGAAGTTCCATCGATGGCCGATCTGAAAGGGCACGATTCCGATCATCATCACGCCCACGAACGCGGCCGCCGCGCCGACCCAGTCGCCGGGCGTTGCGCGCAGCAGCGTCCACAGGCCCAGTAGCGGCAGCAACACCAGTCCCTGCGGTTTGACCAGCACGGCGATCGCGGCCATCGCCCAGGCCAGATCGTAGCGCGCGTCGGCGGCGAGCATCGCGCTCAGCAGGATCGGCAGCGCGAGCACCGAATCGCTCTGGCCCCATGCCAGCGTGTCGAACAACAGAGCGGGATTGAGCGCGAAGAGCAGCATCCCGGCAAAGGCGGAGCGCGCGGCGCCGAGGCGCCGGATCGTGGCGAAGATCGCGAGACCTATTATGAAGTCCACGATCAGCGGCGGACTCTCGGTGACCAGCCGAATCGTGTCGAACGATTGGAGTCCGAGCGCGCGCGTGATCCATCCGGCCGGCCACAGGACGTAGAGGTAGCCGGGCGGATAGTCGCACAGGAATTGCGGCTCGTAGATGCGGGCCGGGCCTGGCATACGCCATCGCGGCGGACCACAGGTTCCAGCATCGCACGTCTTCCCAGTAGCCGGGGAAGGAAGGCAGCAGCGCAAACTTGCCGATCGCAATCGCCAGCAGCCAGAGCATCGCGCGCGCGGCTTGCAGATCTCGCGCGCGAAACAGCGGCTGCAAGCACAGCGCGAGCGAGGCGGCAACTAGCCCGAGCAGCACGAGGCCGCTGAAGAGCCCGAGCGCGACGCCGCTGGTTGCCACGTCTCCCATCGTGGGTTGACCCGGCTCGCGCGAGCGTCGCTAATCGGGCGCAATCCGCTTCGCGCGAGAATTAACGGGCCCGGATCACTATATTCTCGCTTCCTTGAAACGACAGCACGCGGCTGGCCGCTATTGCGGGCGGTCCTCGGCTTGACATCCTCGCCTGCGGCGCATAGAGATTGAGAATCATTTTCAGCCAGGCCCGACCGGCTGTTGACGCGAAATTGGATAACCGAATCGTTCCCAGCGCCTTCGCTGTCGCTGCCTTGATGCTCGCGCTCGCGCAACTGGCCAGGGTTTCGCGGATCAATCCGGCGGTGAGGAGCGATCTTCAAGCGCCGGGAGAAGTGAAGGCGGTACTGCAACGCGCCTGCTACGACTGCCATTCGTCGCAGACGCGATGGCGCTGGTATACCGGCGTCGCGCCGATTTCGTGGCTCGCGTCTCGCGACGTGGTCGAGGGACGAAAGCGTCTGGACTTCTCCAACTGGGGCGCCTACCTGGAGGACCCCGGAACGGCGATCAACAAGCTCGCGAAAATCCGCGATCAGGCGCGCAACGGCGATATGCCGCCGTGGTACTACCGCGCGGTCCATCCCGAGGCCCGCCTGAGCGCGGCCGACCGGGATCGAATCGCCGGATGGGCTAATCGGGAAATTATCAAGCTCAGCAGCTCTGGGCAGGTATCCGGAGGGAAATAGGAATTTGAGAACACGAACCCTGATTGCTGCAGCGATCGCCGGAGTTCTTCTCGCGTGCCTCGGCAACGCTCCCGCGATGGCGCAACTCGACCCGTGGGAGTTCGAGGTCTACCCGTATCAGACCGAAGGCAAGGGGGTGGTCGAGGCTCGAATCGGACAACGGAGTGGTCGCGAGTGGTCATAGCGAGGGTGGCGAAGGCACTTCCGCCGGTACCATTCCCAGCAACCACATGTGGAACAGCGCCTTCGAGTTGACTTACGGACTGCTGGATAATTTGGAGGCGGCCGCCTATCTCAACCTTTCGCATCCCGACGGCAGCGGCTTTCAATACGCCGGCTCGAAGTTTCGCCTGCGCGGCAGCCTCTTCCAGCAGGGCGAGCTGCCGGTCGATCTGGGCTGGTACGTCGAACTGGAATGGCATCGGGTGCCCGAGTTCGACACCGACCAGTTGGAGCTCGAATTGAAGCCGATCGTCGAAAAGGACGTTGGCCCGTTTTCACTGATCCTCAATCCGAAAGTCGAGAAGGCGATCTTGGTCGGACCGGACAAGAGCAAGGGCTTCGAGTTCGGCTACGTCGTGGGCCTCTATTACCGCTTCATGCGCTACGTCTCACCCGGCGTCGAGTTTTACGGCGGAATCGGGCGTATCGATTACAGCGATCCGCTCAGCGATCAGCAGCACTACATCTTTCCGGTCCTCAGAGGCGAACTGCCAGGCGATATCGAGTACAGCGTCGGCCCCGGTTTCGGCCTGACCAGCGGATCGGATCGCGTAATCGTGAAGTTCAACCTCGAACTCGAACGTTTCATCGGCGCGCTGCTGTAGACCGCGTGGATCAGCCGGCGACCTTGACGCCTACGCGCGGTCGATCGCGTTCTTCGTTCAGCTCATCGGGGACTCGACGCGGAAATTGCGCAGCCTGCGCCAGGCGGAAGCGGGACGAGACCGATCGGCTGCGGGTTTGAGCGAACTGTCGGCCTGAGCAGGCCCTCGCGAATTGGCGATGCGCCCCTTCGCACTCCGTGTCATCCTGAGCGAGTGCTGCGCGAGTCGAAGGAACCCGGAATCCGGGGCCCTTCGGCTCGCAGACTCGCTCAGGGTGACAGACGGAACGCGGGCCTCCTGAGATGGTCGCCAGGTACCTGAATCAACGGTAGGCTTTGGTCGTCTGGTTTAGGGGAGATCGAAGTTGTTTCCCCCGATGGCTGGATACCCTCAAAATGACTAAGCCGCCGGGATTTTTGCCTCTGCTTGCGGCCGCACTATCGCTGAGTATAGCTGCCGCGATAGCCGCCTCGGCCGCGACTCCGACGCCAACGGCCAGAACGACCGCGACGGCGACCCCGAGTCCGACCCCGACCACAGGCGCCACGGCTTCTTCTACGGCAAGCGCCACGCCGTCATCGTCGGGCAGCGCAACGCCCGGCGGCGGCACACCGTCAGCAAGCGCGAGTGCAACCGCGTCACCTGGCGGGGGCGCGACCTCGTCGCAGACGCCGGGCGCCACGCCCACTTCGAGCGGAGTTGCCGGGGCGGTGCTGTACGTGTCGAACGCCGGATACTGGTCGGTTCTGGATTTCCCCGTGCACAGTCACGGCGACGCGGTACCCAAAATCATCGCAGGTCCTTCCACAGGCCTGGAATTTCCGGCTGGAATCTACGTTGACTCCTTCAAGGACATTTTCGTAGTGAACTCGTTCATCCGAACAATCGTCGAGTTTGCGGGCGGAAAGACCGGCAACGTGACTCCGATCGCGACCATCTCGGGCTCAGATACCGGGCTTCAGTCCCCCTACGATGTCGCGCTGGACGGAGCGGGAAACATCTATGTGACCAACCAGGAACTCTCCTCCAACACCGTGACGGAATATCCGCCTGCAAGTAGCGGCAACGTTGCGCCTGTGGCGACGATCAGCGGGGACCAGACCGGGTTGGCCGGACCGGCGGGGATCGTGATCGACGGGAGCGGCGTGATCTACGTCGCCAATTCGGCGGCTTCCAGCATCACCGAGTATGCGGCGGGAAGCGCAGGCAACGCCGCTCCGACCGTGACCATCGCGGGGAGCGATAGCGGACTGTCGGGGCCGGTGGGAATTGCGCTGGACGCGGCCCGCAACATCTACGTCGCGAGCTATGCCGCTGACAGCGTGGCTGAGTTCGCGGCCGGCGCCACGGGCAACGTCGCGCCGACCATGATGATCTCGGGCCCGAGCACCGGACTGTCCGGCCCGGCGGCGGTGGCCGTCAACGCTTCGGGCAATATCTATGTGGCGAATTCTACCAGCAGTACTGTAACCGAATACGCGGCCGGCAGCAGCGGCGACGCCGCCCCGATCGTGACGATCTCGGGGGCCGCGACCCAGCTTCTCAACCCCCAGGCGCTCGCTATCGCGTCAACGTTCCCGACCGCGCCGCTTGCGCGAACGCCCACTCCCACTCCGACGCCGCGCAGCATCTTCTCGATTTCACCGAACCAGATCGTCTTTTCGACCGTCGGCGTGGGCGCCACGCCGGCCGCGCGGACGTTCACGATCACGAACCCGGGCGCAAAAACCGCAGGCAACGTTGACGTGAGCGGCCTCGCCGGCACCAAGGCCTACAAGGTGAAAGGGAAGGGGGCGTTCACGCTTGGCCGCGGCAAAAGCAAGACCGTGGAGATTCTGTTCGCGCCGCCCTCCGGGCTGTCATTTTCAGGCACCATCAGCGTCACCAGCAAGTCGCCGAAAAGCCTCGGTATCGTGAACGTGACCGGTACCGGGCTAGGCGGAACCCTGACCGTGCCCCAGGAGTCGCTGGTCTTCGGCAACGAGCCAGTGGGCGGGACCTCGGCAGCCCAGGTGGTGACGATAGAAAACGCCGGCGCCGGCGGACTGCATGTCAGCGTCGTTTTGGAGACCGAAGGCCAGGGAGCCGGCGTCTTCGCGGTGTCGGCCGGGAAGGGCTCGTTCAAGCTGGCGAAGGGTAAGAAGGTCACGGTCAGCGTGCAATTCACGCCCAAGGCGAAGAAGACGTACCTTGAAGCCCTCGAAGTGAAGAGCGACGACCCCAACCATCTGACGGCTTTTGTGCTGCTGAGCGGGACCGGGAGTTGACGGGCCCCGGTGGCGAGACGCAACACCAGCATGGCGGGGCTTGTTCCGCTGCTTCTTTTCGCGATTGCTATGGCGATGGCAACCGGCCTCGCAAGCGGTGGTGAATCATCGCCGTCGGCTGTGGAGGGAACGGCGGTGACGATCTACGTGGCGAACGAGGGCTCGAGCTCGATCGCGATCTACCCGGCGGGAAGCTCCGGCCTCGCGAGCGCGGGCACCATCACCGGCGCGGAGACCCAGTTGAGCGCTCCTATCGGGCTGTTCGTGGATTCGTTCGGCGACATCTTCGTGGCAAATGTCTTCGGCCCGAGCGTCACCGAGTACACTTCGACCGCGACGGGATCAGCGGCTCCAACTGCCGTGATCTCGGGATCGAACACCAACTTCGCCCTGCCGTTCGGCGTCGCGCTCGATCCCTCGGGGAATATCTACGTCACCAACCGGAACACCAGCATCAACAGCGTCACCGAATACATAGCCGGCGCCAACCACAACATCGGGCCCACCAGCACGATCAGCGGTCCATTGACGCGGCTGATGGAGCCGAGCGGGATCGCGATCGACCGGTCGGGCAACATCTACGTAGCCAACACGCAGTCGTCGACAGTGACGGAATTTGCTGTGACGGAATTTGAGCCAAATAGTAGCGGCAACGTCGCGCCAGGCCGCGCTGATCTCGGGCGCCCAGACCGGGCTCAACACGCCGGTGGGAATCGCGCTCGACTCGGCCGGCAACATCTACGTGTCGAACATCGCGTCGAGCATCGGGGGCGCCGACAGCATCACCGAGTACGCGGCCGGTTCCAACGGCAACGTGCCGCCGATCGCGACGATTTCGGGTGAGCAGACCGGTCTGAGCCAGCCCTACGGAGTCGCGGTCGACCAGTTCGGCAACATCTACGCGGCGAACTTCGCCTCGAACACGGTTACGGAATACGCGGCCGGTGACAACGGAAATGCGCCGCCGATCGTGACGCTCTCGGGATCGGCGCTTTCCAAGCCCGCCGGCATCGCGGTCGCGGCAAGCAATGCGACCCCGGAGCCGTCTGCGACGCCCACCCCCACCCCCACCCCCACGCCCACCCCCACCCCGACTGCCGGGCCCACTCCGATAGGGCTTTCGGTCTCGACCGGCTCGATCGCCTTCCCACTCACCGGCACTGGCACGAAATCCAAGACGGTGCCCATCACGATTGGCAATTCCGGATCCGTCACCTTGCTGGTCAATGTGGACGCGAGTGCGGTGCTGGAAACCGGCGCATTCAAGGTAAAGGGAGCAGGCTCATTCAGGCTGCCACGCAGTCGCACCAAGACCGTCAAGATATGGTTCACGCCCTCGTCGGCCGGCACCTTCGGGGGCAATCTGAACGTCGCGGCGAACAACTCCTCCGCCCCGGTGACCGTCGTGGTGACCGGATCGGCACAGTCCGGAACCATGAGCGCGCCCGCAACGCTCAGCTTCGGCAGCGTAGCCGTGCACCATAGCCAAGCGCAGACCCTTATGATTCAGAACACCGGGCTCGGCGTGTTGCACGGTAAGGTGGTCGCGAGCGGATTCAAGAAGGCTTTCCAGTTGCTCCAGGGCGGAGGCGCTTTCACTCTGAGCGGCGGGGCAAAGCGGGTCGTCAAAGTGAAGTTCACGCCGACTTCCGGCACGTCGTCTGGTACGCCGTTCAGCGGCACGATCACGATCAAGAGCGACGATCCCGCGAACCTTTCGCAATCGGTGACGGTCAGCGGAACCGGCACGTAGCGGCGCTAGGTTTCATCGCGCGCCGCCGGCGAGTCGCTCAACTCGACCAGGTCGGAGTAGAGCTGCTCGACCTCGCGGCCGAGGCGCTCGTGACGCGCGATCATCTGGTCGGCGTCCTTGCGTGCCAGGTAGAAGTCGGGGTCGTTCATCTCTGCGGCCAGCGCTGCGCGCTCGGCTTCCATGCGCTCGATGTCGGACTCCAGCGCTGCGCGCCGGCGCGTGTTGGGAGTGCGCTTTCGATCTCGATCCGGCTGGCGCGCGCGATCCGGCTTGCCTGCCGATACGGCGCCGGCTTTACCGTCGTGCCGGGCGCGATCGTTCGCCGCGCCCAGCGCCGCCTTCGCCATCTTGGCGGCTTTTCCGTCAAGTGGTGAGGCCGCGCTCGCCGCGGCAGCGGCCGCGGCAATTTCGATCGCCTGGGTCTTGGCCAGGTACTCGTCGTAGTTCCCGAGATAGCGCGTCGCATGTCCGCGGCCGACCTCGATTACCTCGGTGACGAGTTCGTTCAGGATGTAGCGATCGTGACTCACGATCACGACCGTGCCGGCGAATCGCCGCAGCGCTTCGAGCAGCGTCTCCTTGGCGATGATATCGAGGTTGTTGGTCGGCTCGTCGAGCAGCAGGCAGTTGTTGCGATGCGCCAGCACCTTGGCCAGCGACAGCCGCGCGCGCTCGCCGCCCGAGAGCACGCCGGCGCGCTTGCCGACGTTGTCGCCCGAGAACAGCATCGCGCCGAGCAGGCCACGGATTTCGTGGGTGGTCATGCCCTCGGCCGCGTCGCTCAGCTCGTCGAGCACGGTCCGTTGATAATCGAGAGTCTCGGCGAGATCCTGCGCAAAGTAGCCGATCCTGACATTATGTCCGACGATTCGCTCGCCGGCGGTGAGCGAATCGACTCCCGCGAGCAGCCTCATCATGGTCGATTTTCCCGAGCCGTTCGGACCGACCAGCGCGACGCGCGCGCCGCGCTCGATCGCCATATCGACGCCGTCGTACACGGTGAGCGCGCCGTAGCGCTTGACCGCGTGCTTGAGCTCGAAGACCCGCCGCCCGCTGCGCTCGCATTCGGGGAACCTGATCGCGGGCGGCTTGTCGGCGCCCACCGGCGGCTGCAGGCGTTCGATCTTTTCAAGCTGCTTGATCCGGCTCTGGACCAGCCGCGCCTTGCTCGCCTGGTAGCGGAAGCGGCTGATGAAGGACTCGATGTGCGCGATCTCTTCGCGCTGCTTCTCGTACGCGGCCAACTCGAGCGCGAAGCGCTTTTCGCGCTCGATCAGATAGCGCGAGTAGCCGCCCTGATACTCGGCCAGCCTGCCGCGCGCGACTTCGACCGTGGTTTTGGTCACCCGATCGAGAAAGTATCGGTCGTGCGAGACCAGTATGATTCCGCCCGGGTAGGAGGCGAGGTAATCCTCGAGCCAGGTGCGCGCCTCGAGGTCGAGATGGTTGGTCGGCTCGTCCAGCAGCAGGAATTCCGGCCGCCGGAGCAGGAGCTTAGCCAGCGCGACGCGCATCCGGATGCCGCCCGAGAACTCGGCTACATCGCGCCCGAGGTCTTGCTGCTTGAAGCCCAGGCCGAACAGCACCGCAGTCGCGAGGCTGTCCGCGTTGTAGAACTCGTGGCGCTCGAGCTCGGTCGAGCACCTCGCCGAACTCCGCCAGGGCAGCATCGTGAGCCGGTCCCGAAGGCTCCGCAGCGAGGATTTTCTCCAGCTCGATACGGCGCGCGTCGTATGCCTGCATCTCGGCCAGCGCCGAGAGCGTTTCCTCCAGCACCGGGCGGCCGCCCATCTCGGGTGCGTCCTGCGGCAGGTAGCCGACCGTCGTGCGCTGCGGCCGCATGATACGGCCGGAGTCGGGCCCGACCACGCCGGCGATCATCTTGAGCAGGGTCGATTTGCCCGCGCCGTTGAGGCCGACCAATCCGACCCGCCCGTCGTCGGCCATTGTCCAGCTTACGGAATCGAGGATGACTCGTCCGCCGAACGACTTGGATAGATTATCGAGCGCGAGCACTGGATTGACCGCATTCCGTGAGCGTCAAACTTTCAATCTTAGCCGTTCGCAGCCGGGACAGGAATCGGCCCCGCGTATGGCGCAGCGGCCGAAGCGCTGTCAGCATTGGCCCGTATCGCAAGGCGCATGGCGATTCCGTTGTCGGCTTATTTTCGGATCGGGGTTAAGTAACCCGCCGGTATAGAGTAGAATTTCGAGTGTAGGGCAGGAGGAAGCCAAGATGCCGGCGCTGCGTGATGGCGATCGACTGGTGGTGGTGGACAAGAAACTCTTCCGCGACGATAACACCCGGATTTTTGTCGGCGTGGTCGAGGAATACGACGGCAGCGTGGTGCGGGCGCGCGGCTATTCGTATCACGTCAATCCATACGAGATCACCGGTACCGAGCGCGCCGGTGAGGAGCGCGTGCGCGTCTTCTCGCTGATCAGCGACGCCCTTTTCTATCTGCTCCCGCGCGAAGTGGACATTTCCCGGATTCAACTCAAGCGCTCGCCCAAGGCGATGGCGCTGACCGATGGCGCCCTGACGCTCGATCTGAGCGACTGGTTGCTGCGCGCGTAGCCAGCCTCAGACCTCCGCCCGCCTCAGAGTGTCCGCACGAACTCGGCGATCGCGGCCGCGGTCGGGCCGGGATTGTCCAGTGGCACGTGATGGAACGCGCGCGGGATTTCCCTGAAAAGCGAACCGCGGATCTTGCGATGCATCACGCGGGCGCTGTGCGCGCTCACCAGGCCGCTCTGGGCGCCGCGCAGGATCAGCGTCGGGAGCTTGATATCGCGCAGGCGCGGGCGGCGCAGATTGCCGCCGATTCGCCGCCATTGGCGCGTGTGCGGATCGAACCTGAAGGCCCATCGGCCGTTGGGCAGTTGCTCCGCGCCGGCCAGCGCCAGGCGCGCCATCGCCTCGCGCGACAGATAGATATCGGGCGGCGAGAAGCGGAACTTCCGGACTATCGCCTCGGCCGAATCCAGCTCGGGGCGTTCGCCGACTCCGCGCGCTCTCCGGCGCCATCGCCACATCAGCCTGCGCAGGAGCGGAGGGGGTCCGTTGGGAGAGTCCACCAGCACGATCGCGCGCATCAGTTCGGGAAAACGGGATGCGGCCCATTGCACGACCGCGCCGCCCATCGAATGGCCTACGACGATCGGGCGGGTTCCG
Organism: uncultured delta proteobacterium; assembly: GCA_963793115.1. GTDB lineage: Bacteria > Desulfobacterota > Binatia > Binatales > Binataceae > CAVVMA01. Next base: position 135,388 of record CAWBYV010000013.1, on the reverse strand, counting down.
AGATGCTCGATCAGCGCGCGCAGATCTTCAACGTAAGCCTGCGGTCCGTAATGGGGTGGGATCGCCCAGGCGCTTTCACCGTGGCCGCGAAAATCCAGCGCCACGACCCGTCCCAGCGGCGTGAGTTGCGGCGCCACCAGGTCCCACCAATGGGCGTGCGCAGCGCCGCCGTGAAGCAATACCAGGGTCTGCCGGCGCGGATCGCCGCCCCAGTCCAGATAATGGAGCTTCAGGACATTAGTGGCCGGGCCGGGGGCATCGAAGAAACGGCTGGTCGGCTCCGCCGCAGCGGTGGCCGCTCGCTCGGGTCTCATATCATCGACATGGTAGTGGACGCGTAACCGCGAGGATAGAATCACGTGCCCTGCGCTCGTGGAGTCGGAGATTGTCGAACCGGCTGGCTGCTACGCTTGGCGATCACTTCGCGTCGTGGAAGATCACGCCGAGGCTCAAGCGCAGGCCGCGATGGATTCGGCTGACTCCGTGCCGGACGTTGACCCGATAGTAGCCGCGAGTGCCGCGCAACGGACGATGGCGGTTAGGGAATATGATCGCTTCGCCCTGTTCGAGCGCGATCGCCTCGCCGCGCGACTGCGAGCGCGGGCGTTGCTCCACGAGCAGAAACTCGCCGCCGCTATGGTCGCGTCCGGGCCGGCTCAGCACGCAGGCGATCTGAAGCGGGAAGGCGACCTCGCCATAGAGATCCTGATGCAAACAGTTGTAGCCGCCAGCCTCGTAGCGCAGCAGTAGCGGGGTCGGCCTGGTCTGGCCGTGCTCGCGGCATAGCGCCAGCAGGCCGTCGAGCGTCGGCGGGAACAGTCGCGCCTCGCGCAGGTTCGTGACCCAGCGATTCGCGATCGGAGCCAGCCGCGGATAAAAGACCGTACGCAACCGCTGGATGGCTTCGGGGAGCGGGGCAGCGAAATACTTGTACTCGCCTACGCCGAAGCGCAACCGTTCCATCTCGACCCGCTTGCGAAACCGGCGCTCGTCCTCGTAAAGCGCGATCAGCTCCGCGCATTCGGCGCCAGTTAGCAGGCCGGGGGCGGTCGCGTATCCCCGCTCGTCCAGCGCCGCGGCGATTCGGGTCCAATCGAGGTCTTCGATTCGACAGGTCAAGTCATCCATAGCGATTCGCATGCGCGATTATGCCCCGGTTGACAGCCGCGAGGAGACTTCCACTAAGTAGATCGGCAGATGGGAATCCGGAAGCATCGCCAATTAGCCGTGTTGCCGGCGGCGGCCCTGGTCGCCACGGTCGCGGCTGGATGCCTGCAAGGCCAGATCGATCAGGACCGCCGCCAGCTTGCCGAGCAACAGGCCGAGCTCGAAAAGCTCGGCAATGAGGTCGCGGCGCTCAGTACCGCTCAAGTCCAGAGCACCCCGGTGCCTGTGGGCTCGTGCGATAACGACGTGAGCCGGATCGCGACGCGCCGCGGCGGAGAGCGGTTCGCCGCCTCGGATTTCAGCCACGCGCTTTCGTACTATCAGGACGCGCTGACGGCCTGTCCGGGCAGCGCCCGAGCCGAGCTCAACCTCGCGCGCACCTGCGAGGCGATGGGCCAGCGTGCCGAAGCGATCGCGCACTACCAAAGCGCGGCGAAGGGTGGCGGCAAGGGCGGCGACGAGGCCGCCAAATCGGCCCGCGACGCATTGTCGCGATTGGGAGTCAGGTAGCGACCGATCGCCTCTGCCCAACATTTCTCGATTTCACTCCGTACATAAGCTTAACTTTGTTCGGCGCCGCGACCGATGATACCTTGATAGGGGCGGAGCGTTGATAGAGGCAGGGCAATGGGTGCGCAATCGGAAGGCGAGCCAGAGCAGAAACAGCAAGCCACTCGGTCCGGCAAAATGAATCCGCGCCGAATCGCGGTCCTGACCTCGGGCGGCGATGCACCCGGGATGAACGCCGCGATCCGGGCGGTGGTGCGGATGGCGCAGGCGGCCGGAATCGAGGTGATGGGCGTGCAGCGCGGTTACGAAGGATTGATCTACAGCAACTTCAAACCACTCCCGAGCCGCGCAGTCGCCAACATAATCCAGCACGGGGGCACGATCCTCGAGACCTCGCGCTCTCCGCTCTTCAAGTCCGAGGCGGGCCGGGCGCGCGCACTCGAAAACCTGCGCTACCGCGGTGTGCATGCGCTGGTCGTGATCGGCGGCGAGGGCACGCTGGAGGGTGCGGCCGCCTTTGCGCGCGAGACCGATATGAACGTGATGTTCATACCGGCCTCGATCGACAACGACATTCCGGGCACCGACTATTCGATCGGCTTCGACACCGCAGTCAACACCGCTTTGGAAGCGATCGATCGGATTCGCGATACGGCATTTGCGGCCGACCGGCTGTTCTTTGTCGAGGTGATGGGCCGCGACTCGGGGTTCATCGCGCTTTCGGTCGCCGTGGGCGGCGGCGCGGAGGCGGTCGTAGTGCCGGAGATAAAGTTCGACGTTGAGGCGCTGTGCCGCAGGATCGAAGAGAGCCAGCAGCGCGGCAAGCGCTGCTCGATAATCATCGTGTCCGAAGGTCCGACCACCGGCGGGGCGTTTTCGATCGCCACGGCGGTGAAGGAGCGGGTCGGTATCGAGGCCCGTATCGTGGTGCTCGGCCATATCCAGCGCGGCGGCGCCCCTACCGCGCGCGATCGGCTTTTGGCCAGCCGGCTTGGCGTCGCGGCCGTCCAGGCGATCATGGAGGGCAAGCCGCCCTCGCTGGTCGGCGAGGAACACGGCGAAGTCGTCTTCGTCCCGCTGGGCGAAGTCGCCGGAAAGCATCGCAGCCTTGATCTGGGCCTCATAGAGTTGGTCTCCACGCTTTCGAGGTAAAGCCTCGCGTGCCCGCTCGCGATTGGTCCGCATAGTCACCCAGCGGACAAACCTTCGCATCAAGGCCTGAATTTGGGCGATCGAGATACGTCCTATCTAGTGCAGGTCTGGAGGGACCCAACCTTGATCGGCAAACACGGTGCGGGCCGGCGTGTTGAAATGAATACAGAATCAGGCGATGTACAGGAGTCCTCGTCGCAGGGCTCGATGGGCGTTCATCCGATCCTCCCGTCCCAGTATTTCGACCTGGCGGGCGGGTCGGGCGGACTGAGCGGCGAGCAACGGCTGATGGCGGCTTTGCTGGCGGATGCGATCAACGTGTTCCGCAAGGGCGTCTTTTCACGCAGCGTGCGCACGCGCCTGCTGTATATCGACGCGGAGCGCTGGATGACGGGGCGGGGATCGATCCGGCACGGCTTTACCTTCGAGATGGTCTGCGACGCGCTCGGATTAGATGGGGTGCTGGTGCGCCGCAAGATGATCGAGTGGAAGCATTCCGTGCTCCGCCAGAGCGGCGGTGCGGCTCCGCAGTTGCGCCTCAAGCTCACCCCGCGACCACAGCGCGTAAGTGCCGGCCGCTCGCGCCGTTCGCGTCCGCAGCGCCGCCGCCGGGCCTGATACGGAGTCATCCGTTCCGCAAGACGCTGCCCGCGCGCAGGCCGGGCGCGATGACCCAACTACAGCAGTACGTCCCAGATCAGTCGAAAGGGGTACTGCCCTGGTTCAAGAGACATTGGCGTCTGCGCAGTTTCGAGCCGCGTTTCATGACGATTTGGAGGAGCGCGTGAACGCATACGACTATGTTGTTATCGGTGCCGGTTCGTCTGGTTGCGTCGTTGCCAATCGTCTGACGGAGGACCCGGACGTTTCCGTGTTAGTGCTCGAAGCAGGCGCCCGCGACGGCCTTCCCGCGATCGATGATCCACGCGCGTTTGCTCAGCTCTTCAAGACCTCTGTGGATTGGGCCTATGTCACGGCACCGGAGCCGGAATTGAATGGACGGTCCATCAACTGGCCACGGGGCAAGGTTCTGGGCGGCACCAGCGCAATCAACGCGATGATTTACGTTCGCGGGAACCGCGCCGACTACGACCACTGGTTGAGCCTGGGCAATCCCGGTTGGGGATACGAGGATGTGCTCCCGTACTTCATGAAGTCGGAACGCAACTCTCGCGGCGCGTCAAATTGGCACGGCGCGAACGGCTTGCTTGATGTCACCGATCCGGCTGCGCCGCATCCCTACTCACTCGCGTTCGTCGAGGCTGCGGTGGAGCTGGGACATGCGCGTAATCCCGATTTCAACGGCGCGCGGCAGGATGGGGCGGGCCTTTGGCAGCGCACCATCAAGGACGGAACACGCTCAAGTACCGCGCGTGCTTTCCTGCATCCGGCGCGTGCACGGTCAAACCTGCACGTCATGACGGGCGCCGAGGCGACGCGCATCGTGTTTGAGGGCAGGCGAGCCACGGTTGTGCGCTACCTGCGAAGCGGAATCACGGAGGAGGTATCGGCGCGGGATGAAGTAGTTCTGTGCGGAGGTGCGATCAATTCCCCGCAGTTGCTCATGTTGTCCGGCATCGGGCAGGCAGATCATTTGCGAAGCCTTGGAATTCCGGTTTTGGAGGATTTGCCCGGCGTAGGCCGGAATCTGCAGGACCATCCTATGGCGAGATTCCGCTGCTGGACGTCCGCCCATCGTGCAGTTGACACCTCGAGCAATCTCGTCGAAGCCGGGCTGTTATGCAGCGTGCGACCCGGACTTATCGCGCCCGAACTCTATTTCCATTTCCTGCCGGTGGCGATGGTCGAGACGCAGAATGGCAAGGAGCGCTCGGCGTTTGCGATAGTGTCGGTCGTACTGCGGCCGAAGAGTTGCGGCTCGTTGCAGTTGCAATCTCCCGATCCGGAGACCGCACCCGTCATCCGCGCCGGCTACTACTCCGAGCGGGCGGACCTGCTGCTGATGATCGAGGGCCTCAAGATCGCGCGCGCGCTTGCGCGAACGCGTGCCCTTGCCGGCATTGTTGCCGAGGAAGCGTTACCGGGTGCGGCTGTCACTGGCGATGCTGCGCTTGAGGCTTACGTCCGCGAAACCGGCGATACCATCTATCATCCCGTAGGCACCTGCAAGATGGGGACGGATGCGCAGGCTGTGGTTGATCCTCGTCTTCAGGTGCGCGGCGTGGAAGCGCTTCGGGTGATTGATGCGTCGATCATGCCAACGATTACATCGGGCCCTACCAATGCTCCCTCCATCATGATCGGAGAAAAAGGTGCAGACATGATCAAAGCGTCTCGCGCTTCCAACGTTTAGTCTCGTATGACCGAGGGCGCGGGTGACCGTAAGCTCCTAATGCACCAAGCCCAGCTCGCTCACGGCGCGCAGGAAGTAGTCGTGAAAGCTCCGCTCGGTCGTATACAGCGTGTAGTGCTGGCCGTTCTTGAAGCAGAAAGCGCGAATCTCGCGCGATAGCCGGAGCAGCGTCTGCCGGTAGCGCTCGCGCTCGCGCGGCCCCAGCGCGACGCGCAGATGCTCGCCGCTTTCCGAGTCGACCAAATCAACGTCGCCGTCGAGTCCCTGGCCGCCCGACTCTCCGCCGCCGAGCACCTGCACGGCAGTCACGTCCATGTTGGCGGCGCTGAAGAGGCTGAGTCCCCTGGTGACCGAGTTGAGCAGCATCAGGTAGTCCGAGATCACGAAGACTTTGCCCGCGCGCCGGATCGCGACCATCTCGCGCGCGAGGGTTGAAGCCAGATCGAGCGAACCGGCGGGCCTGATCGTGCTGAGACGCCGCGCGAGATCGACGATTCGGAAGCGATCCTTCACGAAGCTCGGCGGCGCCGACTCGCCTTCGCCGGCGAGCACCCTGATCATGACGCGATCGCCCGAGGAAAGCGCAACGTAAGCCAGCGCCAGCGCGATCGCGATCGCGGAGGAGAACTTGCGGTCGCCGGCCGGATACGCCATCGAGGCGCTCGCGTTGACGAAGATGTAAGTGAGAAGGTCTTCCTCCTCCTTGAAGAGCTTTATATACAATTTGTCGGTGCGGCCGTAAAGTCCCCAATCGATATAGCGGAAGTCGTCGCCGAGCGAGTAAGGGCGAAAGTCGCTGAACTCGAGCGAGGTGCCGCGCCGGGGCGAGAGATGGCCGCCCTTGCCCATCCCGGCGTACTCGCGGCGGGTCTTGAGCCGCAGTTGCTCGAGCCGGGCCATGAAGTCGGGCGTGAATTCAGGGGGGAGGTTGAGCATGGAATTCGAGTCAGCGATTCCTCTTCAAGCCCTCTCCCGCTGGACGGGAGAGGGTTGGGGTGAGGGACCGACAGAGAGACTTTTAGCCGCCCTTTTTCTACGCCGCCTTCTACGTCGCCTGAGCGCGTTGGAGCCCGCGCCTTCGAGGCCCTCCTGGCCGTGGCCCCGTCGAGGCTTGCGCGGACCGGGCGCGCGCCCTTCCTCGACCAAATCCTGCAGCGCCATGCTCAACCGATGGCCTCGCGCTTGCTCGGATATCTCGTTCAAGTCATCTGGCGTAAAAATGCCGGCGTTCAGGGCGATCTCGGCGCATTTTCTCGCCTGTCCGGAAAGATTGCTCTGCAAGTTTATTAATCTGTCCGTTTTCCCCAAGGCCTCCTTGAGAGCACTGCGGACTGGTATGGACCTGCGGTAAGGAGACTCCGCCACGCAAGTGAACAGGTTTTCGCACGGCTTCAAATCGACGTTGTATAGCCCTCGGCTCACCGGGTATTCCTTGACGAGAGAAGCAATTTTCCGCTCCGAAATCACGCTGGACCTGCTGCGAAGTATAGGCTCCAACAGCCATACCCTCTCGCTGGGAGCCGGTTGGATCGCGGCCAGAACCATCTTCGCGGTCTGGTCGTTGACGACGATCTGGTTTAGTGCCTCAATCCACCGGGCTCTTTCGGCTTCATCTTCCGGAAGCTCGGTTAACAACGCGGCGACCGCCTTCCGGCCGTAGGGTCTCAGCCGGTCCTCTGCGTGCGGGATCAACGGGCCCTTCTTCAGGCCGAGGTTGCGCATTCCAGCGACGAGGTGTGGCAAGGCGTCGGCCAGCGCGAGAGAGGAGCAGCCTTTCGCTGCAGCCTCCCGCACCTCAATTTTTGGATCTCGCAGCGCCTCAAGCAGTTCAGTGCTGGCTTGCCGTTCGATCAGAGCTCCCGCAGCCTCTTCTCGCACCAGCGGACTCGGATTTCGCAACTTCCGTACGGCCTGCCTGATTGCCAGCTCGCTGTGCCTCTCGTTCCGAGCTGGGTCTTCGCGCTTACGCAAACCGTTTGTCCGCCGCCTCAATCTCGCGACGAATTCTCCTTCCTCTCCCCTCTTGAGGTATTTCTTGGAACTGATGAAGCCCGGCAGGCTGGCATTGCTGGGTGAAGTAGATAGGGGACCAAGATCACTTCACGTGCCTTGGCGAAACCCACCTCATAGGCTACCCACTGCGACTTCTCGCTGCCGGGAGAGATGAGTACGACCAGGTGGGTCGCGAGTCTTAGGGCTTTGTGAATTCTGTCCGGTATGTCTTCGCCCCAGTCTATAGACTCTTCGTCCCTGAAGTGGCGAATTTCTGCCGTTTTGAACCGCGAAGCCAATTCAGCCGCAGACTCCGCGTCGGTCTGCGAGTAGCTGATGAAGACGAACGGACTAGCAGGCATCGGTTGTCCCATCACCTCGGAACCCTACCGCACCACGCTTAGGCGGCAGGGCGAGGGTTCGCTGCGCTACCCCCGTCCCGGGCGCTTCACGCGCTTGCTCACCTGATCGAGCAGCGATTCGGTCGTGACGTTCTCGGCCTCGGCCTGGAAGTTGCGCAGCAACCGATGGCGCAGCGAGGGCACCAGCGCGTCGTCGACGTCTTCGTAACTGACGCTTACCCGGCCCTGCATCAGGGCGCTGACCTTGGCGCACAGGATCAGCGCCTGCGCGCCGCGTGGACTCGGCCCAAAGCGCAGGTACTGCGAGATCTCCGGCAGCGCGCCGGGACCGCCCGGCGTGCAGGCCGCGATGATCCCGATCACATAGCGCTCCAGCGGTTCCGCCACGATTACTTCGCGGACCAGATCCTTGAGCCGCTCGATCGTCGCGGGCGCATGGGCCGGATCGAAGATCGGTTGGACCCGGTATACTCTCGCGCCGGTCGTGCGATCGAGTATCTCGCGCAATTCTTCGGGTTTGGGCGAACCGATCACGACCTTGAACAGGAAGCGATCCATCTGCGCCTCGGGCAGCGGATAGGTCCCTTCCAGCTCGATCGGGTTTTGCGTGGCGAGCACGAAGAAGGGCGGCTCGAGCCGGTAGGTCGTACCGAGCACGGTGACTTGCCGCTCCTCCATCGCTTCGAGCAGCGCCGATTGAGTCTTGGGCGTGGCGCGGTTGACCTCGTCACCTAGGACGATGTGGGCGAAAATGGGTCCGGCCTTGAACTGGAACTCGCGGCGGCCCTCGACCTCGGTAAGGATCTGGGTGCCGACGATATCGGACGGCATCAGGTCGGGCGTGAACTGGATACGCTTGAAGCTCAGCCCCAGCGCTTCGGCCGCGGTCTTGACCATCAGGGTCTTTCCCAGTCCGGGCACGCCTTCGATCAGCACATGGCCGCCGCAAAACAACGCGGTCAGGACTTTGCGCACGGCCGCCTGATGACCGACGATCACGCGGCCCACCTCGGCTTCGGCGCGGGTGAACACGTCGCGAAATTCGGCCACGCGCTGGTCGGCAGATGTCTTGGCAGCCGCTCCCATCCCTGCTCCTTACCTAGGTTGAATCACCTGGATTGAATCGCTTGGGTTGCCTATTGAATCAAGTCGCGATAGCGCGGCGGCACCAGTTGCCGTTCGTCGGGCGAGGCTTCGAGCCGCTCGGCCTTGAGCGGCGCGTTCGAGTAAGGCGTGCTGGCCTCGGGCCGTCCGGTGTCCAGAACCGTTTTACCGCCGCCGCCGGGCGTTGCGCCCGATGGAAGCCGGAACACCACGTAGCGCGCATCCTTGATCTCTATCGGCGGGCCGTGCTCGCCCGGCTTGTAGAATCTCTCATACCGAACCGGCGCGGGAAACTGGCCAAGCCGGGTGTCGCCCTTGGTCGAGCCCTTGTCCTCGTTGGCGGTCTTCTCGCCGCCTTCACCCGACTTGTCGCTGGGCGGCGCGTTCTCGGCGGGCTTGGGGCGCTGGTTCTGTGCCGAATCGTCGGGCCGGTTCGCAGAGCCCGGCTGATTGGGATTCTGTCCCGGCGCGACGGCGTTACCGTTATTTCCGCCCTCCGCCGCCTTCGGCATCGACTTGTCAGCCGGGGCTGATTCGTTCTCGATCCGCTCTTTGGCCTGCGACAACTCTTTCTCCAGCGCGGCCATCTGCTGGTCGTTGTTTTTCCCCGTGCCGGATCCCTTCGCCTCGGCGTTGTTGGCGCCCGTGCCCTTGCTTGCCCCCGATCCTGCGCCCTCGCCGCCGTTGCCCGAGTTTCCCTTGCCGCCCGAGTTGCCTTTGGCGGACTTGTCATGAGGCTTTCCGGTCTGCGCTGAATTAGGCGGCTTGATACGCTGGATATCGTTGGTCACCTCGGCGAGGACTTTGAGCTTCTGCTCGGGCGGCAGTTTCGGATTTTCGAGTGCGGTCGCGGTGTCGCGCAGCGCCCTGGCCAGGGCCCGGCCCGACTCGGTTGGTGACGCGCCTTCGATCGCGCGCGCCATCTCGCGAAGTCTGCGCGCCTGAGCCGCCTCGGGCGACGGCGGCCGAGCCAGCGCCATTATCGCCACGGCCAGCACCGCTACGATCGCGAGCGACAGCGCGGAACCGCGCATCAGCGGACGCCCAAGGTCGAAGCGGAACGCGCGCGCCGGCGAGAAATTCGCGAGGTAAGTGCAAGCGCGCTGCCACAGGATCGGGAACAGCGCGGGCCGGTTCGCGCCGGAGGACCGGGCAGGATCGGCCGAAGGCCGCGAAGGATCGGTAAGCGTAGCGAGCGTCAGGATTTCCTGGCGTGCGTTCACGATCGAATCGACCCGCTCGGCGGCGGATATGAAATCGTGCGCCCGCCGCCACGCCAGCGCGGCCGATGCGCCGCCGAGCACGAGCGCGATAAGCCCGGCGGCGACCAGACCGATACGCAAATCGATCAGTGCCGCCGGCGCAAGCTCGTAGCCCAAGCGCAAGCCCGCCCATTCGTTTATCGGCGCAAGCGCCGGAGCTATCGCGAAAGCCGTTAGCGCGGGCGCGAGTCCGTAGATCAGCGCGCGGGTCGCGGCGATCAGCGCCAGGCGCGAACGGGCGCCAGCGATTAGCTCAACCGGGCTTGGCTCCGGGGATATCATTGCGTATGAGCACGCGGCGGCGCCCCGGCTCGGAGATCCCGGTTCGCCGCGACGATGGCGGCGATCGCTCTCTGATGCTCGGCGAACGATCGCGAGAACACGTGCCTGCCGTCGTTGCGCGCGACGAAATAGAGATAGTCGGTTGCGACCGGATAGAGCGCCGCGCGTATCGAGTTCAAGCCGGGGTTAGCGATCGGGCCGGGAGGCAGACCCGAGATCATATAGGTGTTGAAGGCCGAAGGGGTGTGCACGGCGGTCGCCGCCCGCGAATTCTCACCCTCCAGACTATACTGAGCGGTGGGATCGGATTGAAGCGGCATCTTGAGCCTCAACCGGTTGTAGAACACGCCGGCGATCAGCGGCCGCTCGCCGGAGACCTTGGCTTCCTTCTCGACTATCGAGGCGAGCGTGACCAGTTCGCGTGCGTCGAGTCCCAGCCTGAACATCTGCTCCTCGACCGCCGGGGTCAGAATCTCGTAAAAGCGGGCGAGCATCGTAGCCAGGATGGTATCGGTTGTCGCCAGCGGCGAGAATCGATAGGTAGCCGGAAACAGATAGCCTTCCGCGCCCAGCGGCCCCAGGCCCAGCGCTGCGACCAGCGCTCCGTGGCGCGCGGCGTCCTCGAAGCGGCTGTCGCAGACCAGGCCGGCCTGTTCGAGCCGCTCGGCAATCTGATGGACCGTGAGACCTTCCGCGATCGTCACGCTGACCGTCATGAAATCGCCGCTGACCAGATGGCGCATCACGTCAGCGACGCCCTCGCCGCCTGCGAAGGCGTAATCACCCGGCTGCACGTGCGCCGCCCCGCCGCTCAGCTTCGCCCACAGGAGCAGCGGCACGGGACTCCTTATAATTCCATTGTCGGCCAGATCGCGCGCGATTCTCCGCAGCGACTCGCCCTTGCGGATCGACACGATTCGCGGCGGCGAGAACGCCGGCGTCGGCGACACGAAGTAGTAGTTGACCGCACCCGCGAGCGCGATCGCGAACAGTCCCAACGTTACGCCAAGCTTGCGGAGCATAGCGGGGCACGAGTCATCCCGAGGGGCGCGAGGCCTGGAGCCATCCTTCCAGAATAACCGCCGCCGCGACCGCGTCGATGGCGGTCTTGCGATGTCGGGTCTTGCGCGACGATTCTCTCAGCCGCTCTTCGGCCTCGAAGCTGCTCAGGCGCTCGTCGTAGAGCGAGACCGGAAGGCCGATCGCGGCTTCCAGACGCCGGGCGAAATCCTGGGCGGCCCGAGCCTGCGGCCCGACGCTACCGTCCATGTTCAGCGGCAGTCCCACCACGATCCGCTTCACGTCGCGGGAGCGAAGGAGGGTTCCGATGGCCTCGAAATCCTTGGCGAGCGAGCGGCGTGCTATGGCTCCGATCGGATAGGCCGCGGAGCTTCCGGCATCCTCGGCTATTGCGACGCCGATCCGCCGCCATCCCACATCCAGAGCTGCAATCGCCATTTGACTCATTAGCTAGACTGATACTACAGGACATGGAAATCAAGGACGGACCGAATTTTGCCCTGCGGTCAGGAGTTGATTTCGGCAGTATGATCGTTTAGGTTTGACCTTCGATGCATGTGCGGAAGACGAGCAGCGGCCCTGCCTATTCGTGGGTGGTCGTGGCAGTGGTCGTTGCCCTGGTGGCTACGGGCGGCGCGCTGCGGCTGTTCGTTCGGGCGGCGCAAGAACGGATTGGGGCCACCGATTCCGCCACCCCTGACCCCTCCGACGCTACCTTTCAGGACTATTCCAACTCCAACCAGGACGCGGGCGCCGACCTTGCCGACCTCCCGGAGGCCGACCTCGAGGAATCCGCCGAACCCGCTCCCGGCCCGATCATAATTCGCTTTGGGCTTGATCGGTCAGTCCGTCTGAGCCGCTTCCTTGAAGAAGTCGGCCTTGATAGCCGCCGGGCTGACCGATGGGCCGACTTGTTCGAGCGGGCGGCGCACACCCGGATGCTTGCCAACGGCCATCAGATGAGCCTGTACAAAGACCCCGATACGGGCGACTTGCGGGGCTTTAGATACGACCTTGACGATAAATGGACCGTAGCCGAGCAGGGCTACGACAACGGTGTGGTTCTGGTCGGCCAGAGACCGATCCAGTACGTGGTCAAGCCGGTCAGCGTCACATTCTCTATTCGCGACAGCTTTGAGCGGGAAATCGCCCGCCACGCCATCCCGAAGCCGGTGGTCGATTCGCTGGTGGACGCCTTCACCGACAAGCATCCGCTTGAGAATCTGCCTCCCGGCGCGGGTGTGAAGCTAATCTACAGTGAATCAATCAGCCGTGACGGGACACACCGGATGCCGGGCGACCTGGAGGCGGCGCAGGTCAAGGCCGGCGGCCACACGCTGCACGCCTTCGCGTTTCGCGACGAGCACGGAACGGAGCATCTGTACGACGAGCAGGGCAGAGCGATGGGCCCTCAGACTCTGCGCTTCCCGTTACCGTTTGAGTACATCTCTTCGGGATTTGCGACCGCCCGCTACCATCCGATTCTCCATCGTTATCGTCCGCACGTGGGAATCGACCTGGTCGCGAAGTATGGCACCCCCGTCAAGGCGATAGCCGACGGCAGGGTTTTATCATCCGAATGGGCTGGAGAGCTGGGCAACTGCGTGCGCCTCGCACACGAGCACGACATGGTCAGCATCTACGGCCATCTAAGCCGTATCAGTCCTGATGCGAAGACCGGAAAGTATGTGAAGGTGGGACAGGTAATCGGATGGGTCGGCTCGACCGGCCTCTCGACGGGCCCGCACCTTCATTTCGGGCTTGTCCACGAGGGGCGCTACGTCAACCCGTTGAGCCAGAAGCTCGGCGAGAATCACCAGGTATCACCTCGCATGCGGGGCGTGTTCGATCAGATTAAGCGGCAGTACCAGACCCTGCTGGCGAAGCTCCCCGACCTGGGCACCCGACACGTGCTTGCCGCCGAACGCAAGCCTGCGATTTCCCCGTTCGGCGACCTCTACCACGTCGAGTTGAAGGCGCGCGCGATCCGGCGCCGCAAGTTCCGCGCGACGCGCACCGTCGAGGCCTCGCCGGCCGCATCGGGCGCGATGTAGTGCAGGTCCTGATCTAACGAAGGGTCAGGTATCGATCCCGAGCTTTTTCTTCGCCGCGTCGCTCATCAGGTGCGGCGTCCAGGGAGGGTCCCACACCAGCTCGACGCGTGCGTCCTCGCATCCGGGGATACCCAGCAGCTTGTCGGTGATGTCCTGCGTGATCATGGCGCCCATGTGGCATCCGGGCGCCGTCAGCGTCATCAGAACGTTCACCACGCCGTTCTCCAAGGTAACGCCGTAGACCAGTCCCAAGTCCACGATGTTGACCGGCATCTCCGGGTCGTAGCACTCGCGCAAGACTTCGTAGACTTCCTGTTCGTCCATTGTAAAATTATCCGCGGGGAATTGCCGGCGAATTCCTGAGCTTCGATCCTGTAGTATATATGAGTGAGGCGCGATAGTTGCGATCCGCCGGTCGGGCGGTGGCGCGGGAGAATCGACGCGGGAGATCCAGATGGCTGACCCGGAAGAACTTTACGACCAGGCGGTGGACGCCTACGCCGACGAGAAGTTCGACGCGGCGATCGCGCTCTACAAGCAGGCGATCGAGATCGATGCGGGATACGGCGACGCGATCCACGGCCTGATAATGTGTTACCAGGCCAAGGGCGATCTCGACGCGGCGATCGAGTTGACCAAGCGTTATATCGAAAAGCAACCCGAGGATATCCTGGCGTTCACCAACCTGAGCATGTTCTACCAGAAAAAGGGGATGATAAAGGAAGCCGAGGAAGCCGGCGCCGAGGCCCGCCGCCTCGATTGGAAACGCCAACTCAAAGAGGGCAAGAAGTGACGGGTCTTCTGCGCTCGCGGGCGACTGTCGCGTCCTTCGGGGAGACTCCGCACAATCAATTTCCGACTAACCTTCTGATCCCCTCTCCCTGACCAGGAAGAGGGTTAGGGTGAGGGTGAGCGCGGGGTCGCGTATGAAACTCAAAGACAAGGCAATCCTGATCACCGGCGCCGGCTCGGGCCTGGGGCGCGAGATGGCGCTGACGTTCGCGCGCGAAGGCGCGATGATCGGTGTGAACGACATCCGGCCCGAATCCGCGCACAACGTCACCACCGAGCTGACGCGCGCGGGCGCGCGCGCCGTCGTGCTGGTGGCCGACGTTTCGAGCAGCGCCGCGGTGAGAAAAATGTTCGCCGAGTTTATCTCGGCCTTCAGCACGATCGACGTGCTGATCAACAACGCCGGAATTGCGCGGGCGCGCGGCGCCGGCGAGTTCGGCAGCACCGGCACGCAGGACGTAAGCGACGACCAATGGCACGAGCTGCTCGCCACTCATCTCGATTCGACTTTCTACTGCACGCGCGAAGCGCTCAAGGTGATGATCCCCAAACGGTCCGGCCGAATCATCAACCTGGGCTCGATTGCCGGGACGGCCGGGCTGGCCTTTGCGCCGGCTTACTGCGCCGCGAAGGGCGGAATAATCTCGTTCACCAAGTCGGTCGCGCGCGAGGTTGTGGGGCAGGGCATCCTGGTCAACTGCATCGCGCCCGGATTTATCGATACGCCCATGAACGCGCCATTGGCGGCCATGCGCGACACGATAGCTGCGCAGACCCCGATCGGGCGGTGGGGCGAGCCGCGCGAGATCGCCGCTGCGGCGCTGTTTCTGGCCTGCGACGATTCGTCGTTCATGGTCGGCCAAGTCGTGAGCCCCAACGGCGGCTGGGTGATGTAGGAGAGCCGGCGATGGACCTCCGCTTCGACCGGCTCGACGCGCGCCTGGAAGTCTGAGCGCGCGGCCCGGGTGCGCTTGATCGTCCAAAGTCGAGCCCAAAGTCGAACGCGCCGATGCTGAAAAGATCCGCCTGCGTTTCCGATCCCGCTCTTCTCGATCCGCACCGCCGACGATCCCGGATGCGGCGAGATTCCCGCTCTGTCCGCGATGATGGACTTCGCTCTTGCGATGGCTCATCGCGTAATCCAGCTCCTGCCGATCAACGAGACCGCGCCCTCGGAAGCGAGTCCTTACAGCGCGCTCTCGCTGTTCGCGATCGACCCCGTCTACATCGCGGCCGCCGCGCTGGAAGGCGTTGACGCAGCCGCGCTCGATGCCGCGCGCGCGGCCGCTCGCCGCGGGCGAATGCCGCGTGCCAGGCTTCATGCCGCGAAACTCGCGCTGCTCGATCGGGCCTTCCGATGGTTTCGATCCAGCGCGAGCGCCGAAGATCGCGCCGAGGTCGAGGCGTTCGCCGAGCGCAACCGCGACTGGCTCCACGACTATGCGCTGTTTCGCGCGCTGAAAGACCGGTTCGATTTCGCAAGCTGGGAAACCTGGCCCGAGGGCCTCAAGCGGCGCGACCCCGCCGCGCTCGACCCGGCGCGGCGCGAGCTGCAGCGAACTGATTGACAAGTTCTGCTACTTTCAGTTCATCGCGCATCGTCAATGGTCGGCGATCCGGCGGGAGGCGGCCGCGCGCGGCGCGATGCTCGGCGGCGACTTGAGTTTTTCGCCCGCGCAGGACAGCGCCGACGTGTGGGCCCATCAGGAGCTGTTCATCCTCGACCGCACCGTCGGCACGCCGCCCGACGCATTCGCCGCCGAGGGCCAGCGATGGGGCCTGCCGATGCCGAACTGGGATCGGATGGAGCACGAGGGCCATCGATGGTGGCGGATGCGCGCGCGCCACGCCGCCGGGTTGTACGATCTCTTTCGCGTCGATCACGTGGTCGGGCTTTACCGCACATTCTCGTTCGGGCCCAATCGCGACGAGCCGGGCGCGTACTTTCCTGCCGATGAGGGCGCGCAGCGCCGGCAGGGCGAGGAAGTGATCCGCGCGATAAAGGAGGAAGCGGGCGAGTCGGCGATTATCGCCGAAGATCTCGGCTCGATACCGCCGTGGGTGCGCGAGTCGCTCGCCGCGCTGGGTCTGCCGGGGTACAAGGTCTTTCGATGGGAGAAGGAAAACTGGAACACTCCCGAAGAGCGGTTCGTGGCGCCGTCGGCGTATCCGGAGTCTGTCGGTCGCGACCACCGGCACGCACGATACCGACACGCTGGCCGCGTGGTGGCACGAAGCTTCCGAGGACGAACGGCGCTCGGTCTGCGAAGCGCTCGGGATTGCCGAGGCCAATCCCGGCCGCCGCACGCTGTCGGCGGCGACTCTCGACGCAATCTTGCGGGCGATCTACGCCGCGCCTTCGGTTCTGGCGCTCGTGCCGGTGCAGGATCTTTTCGGATGGAGCACGCGGATCAATTTGCCCGGCACAGTCGGCGGCCGCAACTGGAGCTACCGGCTGCCGTTCAACTTAAAGCCGTTCGACGCCTGCCCCGCCATCCGGGGCCGCATCGAGCGGCTCAAAGCGATCGCCGTCGGCACCGGGCGATTCAAGCCGTAGCCCGCGCCCGGTGTCCTCGATCGGCGGTTGTGCGCTACTGCGGCTCCGGTCCCAAGCGGTCGGCACAGCCTATCACCGAAATGCGCACACCCGATGGCGGGTGCCTAATGTCTCTGACAATTCGGGCGCCGGCCAGCCTACTATCCGCGTGTTGCGGGCCGCGCGTACATATCGCAATCGCTGCATTAAATTGCGACATGTATCATTCGGTTCGATCCGCCGAATCCGGATCGGCCAGACTGTACCCGTCAATGCTGCTCGGAAGCGATGCCCAGGAATTTCAGAACAATCAAGACCGGCGTTAGTTAGTGTGGTGCATGAGTGACTAAGCGATGTCGAGTGCGTGCTGACTATGCGGTAGTAATGCATCCGTGGCAATACGCATGTCTGGTTAGATTGCGATCCGGCCCGGTATCGGCGTTGGGGGTCACTCGGTGGGGTTGGAGCGGAAATTGCTCCGATGCCACGCGAGGACTCATACCGTGACTATGATCAATTGGTCCGCGCTTCGGGGGAAGTTGAGCGCCATCTCTGGCCATTCGGGCTGGGAACGAAGATTGGGCGTCCGCTCGGTTGAGTTAAAGCTGCTTTTTCTGATCGTGGCCGTGCTGTTCGCAGCGAGTTGCGGCGGAGACAACAGCGGAAACAAAGCCGGGTCCCCGGAGACGGCTTCGTTCGTTCACTTTCTTCCCAATTCGCATGCGTTCTGGAGCAAGCCCGAAAACTGGACGACGGAATACGGCCCCGCCTACGCCAACATCCTGCTCGCGCCGAGCAACTTTGTGCCGTGCCGCGGGGGCCCGTATGCGCTCTGCTATTACTCAGGCCCCAACTCCGGGCCACAGGACTTGTCGTGTACCTTGACGCCGGACGGCGAGTACGCCAACTGCCTATGCTATGATATCCCGTATGGTGTGTACTTTGTCGATATCAATGCAATCCTGAACTACTCAGTCTACCAGGATACAATTGCTCAATGCGGAAGCGATGGCAGCAAGTGCGCGGCGGTCAACTCGGCTCCGGTGTGTCAGTCGGTTAATCAGGGAAATTTGATTCCGGGCGCGAAGATGTTCTCGACCTTCAGCTTCGACTGCATTTCGACCAACGGAATCGGCCAGACGAATTGCACGACCGCGCCATATGCCGGATGCATGACCGCTCCTTGTTCCGCGACCAATCAGCCGGGAATCGTTCAATGCTCGTGTCCGACTTTCAACGGTCCGTATCAGGTTGGGCAGAACGATCAGGCTTGTACGCTGGCAGATGGACTGACGTGGTCCGCCGCATACGCTCCGCCGGCAACGCTGGCGCCGACGGCTTCCCCATCTGCCGCGATGCGCGCGGATGCGGCATCGGTCCCCAGCCCGGGAGCTTGCGTGCCGGATGCTCCGGGCGGCTATGGCTGCCCGTTGTACAAGTCGGGAAGCACCGTTTTGCCTCCGGATAGCGGCGTGGACTGCCAAAAAGTGTGCAAGGAGTATGGCACCTGCGGCGACAAAGGAGTGCAAGCGGGCTTTACGTGCGATGCGACCTTATGCACCGACGAATGCAGCGACCGCGACCTGTTGGGGCCCGCCTGCTCTGCGCTGCCGAAGTGCGAGCTTTCGGAGATCGTCAAAGCCGAAGAGGCGGCGCAATGCAGTTGTTGCGCAAGCCAGCTATGCGGCTGCACGCCAGACCGGGAAACCAACAAGGCGATCGCCTCGTTTAATCAGCAGCAGCGCGATCTTGCGATCACTCCGCAATGCGATATCAACGGCACGCTGTGCGGAACGCCTTAGTCGTGGTGAAAGGCGCGGCCGGTCCCGGCTGAAAACGTCAGCGAGACTCTCCATTCGCGGATGAAGCAATCCGCGCGCGCTCTCATTCCCACCGATTACGACGTTTGCTTCAAAGGGCAGACGCTCGGCCAGTCGGCGCGCGGTAGCAGCCGAGTCTGTCCCCGGGCGGCGCTTCTGCGCTATAAGCACATCGTTATGGGACCACTCAAAGGAATCCGCGTGCTCGATTTGAGCCTCGTGGTATCCGGGCCGTTCTGCACCATGATGCTCGGCGACCTCGGCGCCGATGTCATCAAGATCGAGCCGCCCGAAGGCGACGCGTCGCGCTACGTTACCGCCGATTCCCGCAACGGCGTCGGCGTCTCGGTAATCAACTTCAATCGTAACAAGCGCGCGATCCTGCTCGACCTCAAACGCCCCGGCGCCAGTGAAGTGTTTCTCAGGATGGCCGAGCGGTCGGACGCGGTCGTGCAGAATTTCCGCCCCGGAGTAGTTGACAAGCTCGGCGTCGGCTATGCGGCTACCAGCGCGCGCAACCGGAAGCTGGTCTATTGCTCGATCGCCGGATATGGCTTCACCGGTCCGTACGCGAACAAGCCGGCCTACGATCCGATCATCCAGGGGTTGGCGGGCGTGATGGCGTCGCAACGGACGCAGGGCCGTCCCCGCGCGGTCAAGAATATAATCGCCGACAAGGTGACCTCGATGACGGCGGCGTTCTCAATCACGGCTGCGCTGATTGCCGCCAGAAGCGGCGGCGCGGGGCAGCATATCGAAATCGCGATGATGGACGCGGTGGCGTATTTCCTGATGCCCGACACGATGGCGAACCGGACCTTCCTGCCCGACAAGCCTGGCACACTGTCCTCGATGGGCACGCTCGAACCGTTCCAGACCGCAGACGGATTCATCACGATCGCCGCGATGCGGGACGATCAGTGGCAGCGGCTGTTCGCAGCCGCCGGCCATCCCGAGTGGTTCGAGGGCAACGAGCCGCGCAACGAGCGGCTCCGGCGCGGAATCAAGGGACTGATCGAGCTTTTTCCGAGCAAGTCGTCGGCCCATTGGCTCGAGCTGATCGAGGCGGCTGACGTGCCGTGCGCGCCGATCAATGATTACGACACGATCTGGAGCGATCCCCAGTTCGCGGCCAACCAGACTTTCTTCGAGTACGAGCATCCCAAGGCCGGGCGGGTGCGCGCCGTGCGGTCTCCCGCGCGCTTCTCCGCGGCCGCGCCCGAGCTCTGGCGGCACGCGCCGGAGCTCGGTGAAAATACCGACCAGATTCTGGCGGACTGCGGCTTCTCCAGCGCGGAGATCGCGGGCCTGCGCGCCGAGCAGGTCGTTAGATAAGACGCCGGCACAAGTCTCGCAACGGAGTCCTTGCGGTCTCCTTGGCGGTGGCTCTGCTTGCCGGAGCGTGCGCGACGCAAGCGCCGCCGGGCGCGAACTCGCAGGCCGCCGCCGGGGCGCTCGCGCCGCCGTCTAAACCCAATCCTCCGCTTGATCTGATCGTGGGCCCCGACGGCAAGTTTTGGTTCGGCGAGCCCTTCAGCAACCGGATCGGACGCTTCTCCACTGCCGGCGAGTTGAAGGAGTTTCCGCTGCCCGCCCGATGCTTCGTGACGCGTCTCGCCTCGGGTCCCGACGGCCGAGTCTGGTTCACGGACCCGGTCGGCAACCGAATCGGTTCGATCACTCCGGAGGGGGTTGTCGCGCTGTTCGTGCTATCGGCGCCAAAAAGTGGACCCGCCGGCATCGCCTCGGGCGCCGACGGGAATCTGTGGTTCACCGAGATCAAGATGAATCGGATCGGGCGCGTGACGCCGGCGGGATCGATCACCGAGTTCCCGCTACCCAACTCCGACAGCCGTCCGGCCGGGATCGGGTCCGGGGCCGATGGGAATCTCTGGTTCGCCGAGCAAGCCGGTACTCGGATCGGGCGTATCACAACGCAGGGCCGAATCTCGGAATTCACCGTGCCGACGCCCAATTCGGAGCCCGAGGAAATCACTGCGGGACCCGACGGAAACCTGTGGTTCACCGAATTCAAGGGCAAACGTATCGGACGAATCACGACTGCGGGAGACATCAGCGAGTTTCCGATCCCCGACGCTCCGAGCGTCGATCGCATCGCCTCGGGACCCGACGGCAATCTCTGGGTCACTGCCGGCGGCGGTAAAATCTTCCGCGTGACGCCGGCGGCGTCGTCGCTGATCTGAAGCTGCCACCCGGCGTTAGGCCGGCTTTCATCACGGCGGGCCCGGACGGAAATATCTGGTTCACGGAGCGCGCGGGGATAATCGCGCGGATGACTCCCGCGGGCAAGATAAAGGAATTCAGTCTTGCGCGCCCGGATTTCTGATCGGGGCCGATTTGGTCCGCTGTCGCAGGCGCGGCGAATTGCGCTATAAGGCGATCGAGCAATAGAACAATCGAGATAGACTTGTAATTGCAGACGAGGCGCGCGCGCGCGACTTTGGCAGTGAGAATCCAGCAAGGGAGAAGCTTATGGGCAAGCTCGACGGTAAATCAGCAGTCGTGACGGGCGCCGGGCGCGGCATCGGCCGTGGCGTCGCAAAAGCGCTCGCCGCGCAAGGTGCCGCGGTAGTGGTCAACGACGTTGGCGTAACAGTGGCCGGGGAAAAGGAGCAGTCATCGCCCGCCGACGACGTTGTCCGCGAGATTAAGGCGGCAGGCGGCAAGGCGGTCGTCAATCGCGACGATATCTCAAACGTCGCCGGTGGCGAGAATCTCGTCAATCAGGCGATCAAGGAGTTCGGCAAGCTCGACATCCTGGTGAACGTCGCGGGAATCCTGCGCGACCGGATGATCTTCAACATGAGCGAGCAGGATTGGGACGATGTAATCCGCGTCCACCTGAAGGGACATTACTGCACGATGCGGCCGGCATCGGCGCACATGCGCGAGCGCAAGTACGGGCGGATCATCAACTTCTCGTCGCAGTCGGCGCTGGGCAGTCCCGGCCAGCCGAACTATGCGGCGGCCAAGGCCGGAATCGTCGGCCTGACCTACAGCTCGGCCAACGCGCTCGCCAAGTACAACATCACGTGCAACGCCATCATGCCCGGCGCGGCGACTCGAATGACCGACACGATTCCAGCCGGCCGGATGCCGGGCGCTACGGGACTGCCGGCGAGCGAGACCGCTGAAGGAACGCCCCGCGATCCCGCCAACATCGCGCCAATCGTGGTGTTCCTGGCCAGCGATGAGGCCGCATACGTGAACGGCCAAGTCTTTGGCGCCGCCGGATATCGAATCACGCGCTACTCGCATATCGTTCCGGAGCGCGTGCTGATGAGCGACAGACCGTGGGAGATCGACAAGCTGTTCGAGGTGTTCAAGAACACGCTCGGTGTTGACCTGATTCCGCCGCGGATGTGACGGGGCGCGCGGACGGGACGCGCTCGTTATTCGTACGATCCGGCGCCGGGGCGCTGAGAACCGCCCAGGTTGAAGTCGATGACTTTCACCTTGCCCAGGAAGGAGCTTGGCAGGGCGAATCGCGTCATGTCGGTGAACGCGTGCGGACAAACACTGGGACCGGCGGACAGGGTCCAATCGAGCATCTCCGCGCCCGAGCCGTTGCCGAAAATGGAATACTTACTCGAGGACGCCTTGGTATTGAGGTTGTAGCTGCAAAATGCGGCTACCTGCGTAATCCCGGTTACCCAGAGCGATCCTTCAGAGTACTGGCCGTTTCCGTTCGGAGCAAGAAAGCCGCCGGCGTAGACGTTGCCATTGTTCATTTCGACGGTCTTGCGCCCGCTGAAATTGTCGTAAAATTCCGAAACCACTGCCGGAGATGCCTGTGCAGCGGGTGAACTCTGAGCGGCCGGCGATCCCTGCGCGGCCGGCGGCTTCGGCACTGAGTGGAGACTCTCCGCAGCGGGCGTTATCCGAGCGGCGGGAGCGCTATTCCCGAGCGGGAAAAGCCACTCGGGCTCGGGGTGTCGCGGAATCATCGAAATCTGATCGGGCGATTGCTTCGCGTCGGCGGATTGCTTCGCGGCCGCGGGCGAATTCTTATTCGCGCGCGGCTTCTGAGCATCCACCGAGGTCACCGTCAGCGGCAACCCTTTAACACTCGCGGGTTGCTGAGCGCGCGCAGAGCTCTGAGTCGCGGTCGAACTCCGGGCAAGCGCGGGCCTCCGAGGCGCAGCCGATTCCTCGCTGTCAGACGAGTCTTGCTCGTCGGATTCATCGCGGTCATCCGTAGCGGCTGAATCGTCCTGCAATTCCTGCGACTTCGAAGCGATCGGCGGTACCAGCAACGCGGGCGTGCGCGCGCTTGGCGGTTGCTGTGCGTGCGCCGACATCGGCGCGGCCGTCAAGCTGCTCACGACCGTTGATTTTCGCGGCGCGGGCGCCCGATCAGTCTTTGATGATTCTGGCTCTGCCGAGTCGGGCTCGTCGGATTCATACCGTCCATCTGGCGGCGGAATGTCGAGATCGTCCCGTGACTCGACAACGAGCGGTGGCGGCATCGGAGCTGACATCGGTCGCGCGATCGGCGGCTGCTGTGCGTGTTGCGAGCTTGGGGCGGTCGTCGAACTGCGGACGATAGCTGGGTTTCGCGTTGAGTTTCGTGACGCGGGCAATTCCCCGGAATCCGGGGAGTCGCTCTGGTAAGACCCATCCAGATCGTCGAGCGACGTGAGAGTGCGAGGTGTTTCCCGCACCTGGTATGCGGGCTCGGCTTCCGGCGAGGCTTGCGGGGCTTCGTCGAAGTCCTGAGCATCGTCGTCAGCGTGGAAATTTTGGGCGAGGACGATATTTTGGGCGAGGGGGCGGGTTTGCCCGAAAGACCGCGTGCTCACCACCAGCCCGATCGCGCAGATCGATACCAGCCACCACCGCCCCATTACGACTCTCCGTTGCGTGATACGCCCCAGCCACCCCTCGCCGAGATCGAAACTACAGTGCAGCGCGCGCAGGTCTCAAGATCGGCAGGGACCAGCTATGCACAGGAAGGCTGTGTACAGACCAGCTATGCACAGGCAAGCCTAAATTTGGCGATTGCGCGCGAGTTACTGCATCGCCGCGACGCGCAGGCCCGTCGTGCGGCAAGCCGCTGCGCCAGTTCATAGCGCGGGTCGAGAATCCTGGGCATCGGACGCGGGCGCAACCGCCGGATCTCGATCGCGGCAGTTTGAAATCGCCCGGCAGTTCGCGCTTGTTGAAAGTCGTGAGTAGCCGGTTGAGGCTGGCGCGCGTTACGGCTGATCCCAGGGCAGGGAATAGGTCTTCACATAGGTCATGCTCTTTATCGCGTCGATCACGCCCTCCTTGTAGCCAAGGCCCGACGATTTGATTCCGCCAAACGGCGACCATTCGAGCCGGTAGCTCGGCGCTTCGTTCACGTTGACCGTGCCGGTCTCGAGTTCCGTGATCACGCGCTGAATCGAAGGCCAATGATTCGACACCACCGCACCGGAGAGGCCGAACGGCGTGTCATTCGCGATCCGGATTGCTTCATCGAGGGTCGCGAACCGGATGATCGGCGCCACCGGCCCGAAGGTCTCGCATGCGACCAGTGGATGATCGTTGCGGACGAAATCCAGGACGGTCGGGGCGTAAACCGCGCCCGAGCGGCGATGGCCAACGAGCAGCTTCGCGCCGCGCGCGAGCGAATCCCCGACGCGAGTCTCGATCTCGCGCGCCGTCGCTTCGCTGATTACCGTTCCGACATCGGTGGCCGGGTCGTAGGGATCGCCGTACCGGAGCGCGGAGGTTTTTTCGGCGAGCGTCCGCGCGAACTGGTCCGCGATCGACTCGTGAACCAGCAAGCGGCGAATCGCGGTGCATCGCTGACCGCTGTTTTTGAAGATGCCGGCGATCGCGATATCTGCGGCGAAACTGGGGTCGGCGTCGGCCAGCACCAGCATCGCGGAGCTGCCGCCCAATTCCAGCACGACCCGTTTGTAGCCCGCGATCGAGAGTATCCGCTTGCCGACCGCCGCGCTGCCGGTGAACGTGACCATGTCAACCAGCTCGCTCGCGACCAGCGGCTCGGCCACTTCCTGCGTGGGGCCGGAGATCACGTTGATCATGTCGCGCGGCATCCCGCACTCAAGCGCAAGCTGCACGATGTAGTAGGCCGCCATCGGAGTGAGCAGCGACGGCTTGAGCACGGTGGTGTTGTTGGTCGCGATCGCCGGCGCGATTTTGTGAACCACCTGGTTGAGCGGATGGTTGAACGGAGTGATCGCCGCGATCAGCCCCAACGGCTGGCGCATCGTGTAGATCCGGCGTGGCCGGCCGGACTGGAGACGTCGCACGGGAAAACTTCGGAGTCGTCGAGCAGCGTCTGGATCGCCGCGAAGCGGAGGACGTTGGAGGCGCGCGCGACCTCGTATCTGGTGTCTTTGAGGCAGAGTCCCGCTTCGTCTGTGATGAGCCGGCTCGCCGCGCTGGCGTCGCTTTCGAGCCGGGCCGCGATCCGGTTCAGAAGATCGTGCCGCTCGTGGCGCGAGAGCGCGATCTTCGCCGCACGGGTCCGCTCCACGACGGCGAGCGTGGTGGCGCGATCGGCGGCCGCCACGCGCCCGACCACTTCGCCGCTGAACGGGTTGCGCACTTCGATCCACCCTGCGCCGGGCCTTTGCTCGCCCCCGATTATGGTGCCGTATTCGCGCATGAGCGGCTAAGCCTCTGTGCCGTTGCAGAGAAAATCGAGCAGGTCGTAATTGTTCGCGGCGCCTGACTCCAGGCGGCGGGCATACTCGGGCTTGAGCCGGCGGTTGCAGACCAGCGGCACCGCGCGCTCATGCAGACCGCCATGCGATCGCAGGCCGCTTTTCACCTGCGAGAGATCGTGCCAGTCCGCGGTTCGCCCGAGCACCGTCGATCGATCCGACAGCAGAACCAGATCGCCGATTCGGTCGGACGGGAGCTGGAAACGCTCTGCGGCTTCCTCGCGAGCGAGCACCATCTCGATCCCATCCACGCGCCCGAGCGCGGCAGCCGCGGCCGCAACGTGATTCCGATCGAGGTACACCATTGCGTACGATCCGAGCGCGCCGTGATGGACGACGTAAGGGTCGGTGATCGGCAGGATCACGCGGGCTTCGGCGAAGCCGGCCGCTCTCAAAATGCTTTCGACGAACTTGACCTTGGGCGAACCGTCGCGATTCACCTTGTCGTTCATGCCGTGATCGGCGGTGGCGCCGAGAACGACGCCCAGCCGGTCAAGCTGGCCGAGGAATTCATCTACGCGGGCGAAAAAAGCGTTGGCGCCGGGGCTGCCGGGCGGGTTTTTGTGTTGGACGAAGTCGGTGGTGCTCAGATAGAGCAGATCGATCTTGCCGCGCTCGATCAGACGGACGCCGGTTTCGAGACAATAGATGCTGGCCTCGGGGTCGTAGATGCCGGGTGCGGGCCGGCCGACCATCGCGATTACATCCGCGATGCTGTTCTCTTCGACGGTCGCATCTTGCGCGCGCTCGACCGAGATGCAAACGCCGGTCAGGTCCTTGCCGAGCAGGCGGCGAAGCTTGTCCTTGGTCGTCACGACCGCGACCGAGAGCCCGGCGCGGCTGAACGCCGAAAGGATCGTCGGACAGCGGAGGTACGCCGGGTCATTCATCATCACTTCGGCGCGGCGTTCGGCGTCGTAATGGTAATTGCCGCAGATGCCGTTGGCTCGGGGCGGCACGCCGGTCACGATCGCGACGTTGTTCGGATTGGTCAGGGTGGGCACGACCGCTTGGACCGTGCCATACGCGCCGCCCGCGACGATCGCGCGCAGATTCGGCATCACGGCCGCGGCGGCGTCGAGGTAGGCTTCGCTCGTGCCGTCCAGACATATTGCGACGACCGCGACGCGGGGTCTCCGATACGCACGGCCGTTGACGCTGATGGACGAAGCTTCCTGCGTTGGCATCACGCAGAGAATAGCCGAAGGACGGGTGTGTGCGAAAACGTGCTCAGAGCTCGTAAGTGAACTGGAATGAAAGCTCGTTGGTCCTCTGCGCGCGGCTCAGGACTCCGCCCAGACCGTCGTTCAGGCCGCTGCGGCCGAGGAACCAGATCGCGTTGATGCCCAGCAGGATATTGGACGAGTAACGCCATGAATTATTGGAGTCGACAAACCCGACGCCGTCGTCGGGCTCCCACGCCCAGACGTTGAGGGTCGTCAGCCGGCCGTCCATCAGCCAGTTGTTCGCGGCCAGGAAAAACAGGCTGCTGAAAGAGCGCGCGGGCGCCGGCGTATCGGGGTTCCAGGTCAAAGTGTACTGCGCGACCAGGAACGTATGCTGCTTCGATATCCACGGAATATAGGTCGGCCGATCGGCCGCGAGTATGTATCGAGTGCTCTCGTCCCATTTCGGCTGGCCCTGCGTAATGCTCGCGCCGAGCGGACTCGAACCCGGCGCGGAGAACCCCGCGCCGCCGCCGATCACCTTGGGGGCGTAGAAGATGTCGTAGCGATAGACTATGTCGCTCAGATCCTTGTCGTAGTAGGTGCCGGTCAGGCCGAAGAAGTTCTGGCGCACCCATTCGTTGCGCAGATCCAGTCTAATCGTGCCGAGGTTGTTCTTGATCCGGGGCGGACCGAAGTCGTAGATCGAGGTCCCGAAGCCCGATATTCCGTAGGGCTGCGGGCTGAGCGCGATGAATACTCCCGGCGAGAGCTTGCTGAAAGGCGCCGGCTCGGTACAGTTCGCACAGGTGCTCAGCTTGTTCGAGCGGGCCTCGTACAGCCAGATCGCGCTGGCCTGCAATCCGTTGCCGATCGGAATCAGCGTTGAATAGCGCGCGCCGAACTCGCTGTTGTCGATCGATCGGTTCGTCACGTTCGATGAATACCTGACGTTGAGATCGCCGAAGAAATCGTTCGTTCCCGCGATGCTTGCGAGCCGGGACAGCGCCGCGGTGTGAGGCAGGAGATAAAGCGGCGTGGCGCCCTGGTCCATCAGGCTTTGCTCGCGGAAGGGCTGGCCGTTCTGGTTGTATAGCGTGAGATTCCCGAGCCCAACCGGCGGAATCCAGGGATTGCGGGCGTCGGTGATATTGGCTTTGTACGCGCCCTCGAAATCGCCGGGGATCCAGAAAAACTCGAACGCGTTGTTCGCGGTTTTCAGATAGTCGGGAAGGATGTAATCGAACTTGACCATCATCAGATTCACGCGCGCGCTGTTGTCGATATTGCCGAAGCGGTAGTCCGAGGGATTGGTGACCTCCGTGCCGGAAAGCGCGTCGGCTTCGCTCCAGATGATTTGCTGCTTGCCCACCCTCATCGAGAACGCGTCGGTGAAGTTGAGTGGCCGTAATATTCGTCGAGCTCGTCGCGCGTAAACTGGTTGGCCTTGTCCGCGGAGCTGAAGTCGGGCCAGTCGCGCCCGCTTTCAGCGCGTCCCTTGCTCTTGAAGTCGGGAAAGGCGTCGTACCATGCTTCGTAGTTTGCGTAGAAGTCCGCGTCCTCGAGGATCAAAGTGTCGATTCGCCCCAGCAGCTTGAAGTTCTTGATTACATGGTCGTCTGTGGTGAGGTTGAGTCCCTGGCGCGCCTCGATCAGGTCCCAGTGATTGAAGTCGTAGCTGCCTCCGGTTTCGCCCGGCGCCTTGCCGACGCTGGTGATATTCGTATCGGGCGCTGGTGCGCCGTTGCTCTCTGAGAACGTGCCGCCGCGCGTCGAGCCTTCACCCCATCGCCCGCCCCATGTGCTGGTGAGAGTTCCATAAAAGGAGAAGTCGCCCTGAGTCACGGTCGCGGTCGCGACACCTGACCAAAGGACCGCGTGCCAAAGGGCCGCGAGCAGCATCGCGAGCGCGCGGGGCAGCCATCGCTTCGACGCCCGGCGAAAGCATCGCCCGTTCCGGTCAAGAATAAACGCCACGACGCGGCGACGTATAGCACAGGCGCGCCGACGCGCAACAGGAAAGCGACGGCAGAATCGTCAGAGCCGAATAATCGCGTGGCGACTGAAAATTCTACCGGCGCATTGAACACCGGCCGTTCCTGCCACGTCTCTATTGCATCAGCACAATGCAGCTAGGCGCACGCTTAGAGAAGTAATGGATTGCAGCGACCGGAAATCTGTGATGTTCTGCTCCTATCGTGCTCTTTTGCGGTCCTCAAGTTCGCGGCAAAGGTCTTGCATCTCTCCCCTTCCATGCTGGTGAGAGGGGAATGCGAGCCTTGGCTTCGGCACACCGGATTGCGCCCGGTCCCGATTTCGGACGCTGGATCGCAGCCCGAGTGGAGCGGGGCGGGTCCCATTTTAGAACCGAGACTCTCGACTCGGGACGCGTAGTCTGCGCTTGATGCTTTGTGATCAACGCAAGTAGCAATGGAGATGGGTTGGAATGGCGGTAAAGCACACTCAAATCGCCGAGCTAGCCGGAATCATGGTTCGCAATGTCGGTCGCGCTCGATACGAAACCCTGCTCAAGGATATGAAGGCTTCGCAGGCCTATAAGAGGAATCAATCTTTCGCCGAGACGATCGACAGATTAGAACGGCAGTTGAAGACCGGCAAATCGAAGCCACCGAAAAAGCCGTCCGCTGAGCCCCGAAAGGGCCCGGTTCGGAGCGGCGGAAGCTCTCGCGGCGGTTGACCCGGCGTTGCGCGTTTGCGGGGTCGGGTTCACCTCGATAAGGTCCACCGTCGATGAGCCCGGACCCTATAGCCGCGCCATGGCCTCGCAATGCGATCGTAATCCTGCTCGACAGCCTCAATCGGCACATGCTGGGCGCCTACGGCGGGCGGGAGTTCGCGACCCCGAATCTCGACGCGTTTGCGCGCCGCGCCGTTCGCTTCGATCGGCACTACTCGGGCTCGTTGCCATGCATACCGGCGCGGCACGATATCCTGTGCGGCGCGCTGGACTTCCTGTGGAAGCCGTGGGGCTCGATCGAAATCTGGGAACGGCCGCTGACGGGCTATCTCCGCGCGGCAGGCATCACCACCAAGCTGGTCTCGGACCATCCACATCTGTTCGAGGTCGGCGGCGAGAATTACCATACCGAATTCACCGCCTGGGACTACCAGCGCGGCCATGAGAGCGACCCGTGGAAAACGCGGCCCGATCCAAGCTGGCTCGGTGCGCCGTCGTTCGGCCGCGGCCACACTCCCTACGATGACTCGCGCGGATATTTCCGCGACGAGCCGGACTTTCCGGGCCCGCGCACGATGGCGGCGGCCTCGCGATGGCTCGCCGAGTCGGCGCCCGTGCACGAGCGCTTCATGCTCTTCGTCGACGAATTCGATCCGCACGAGCCGTTCGATACTCCCGAACCGTACGCCTCGATGTACGACCCCGAGTGGAGCGGCGCGCATCTGATCTGGCCGCCGTACGTCAGCGGGGCGGTCAGCCAGGGCGTGCTGAGCGAGCGCCAGGCGCGGCAGGTGCGCGCCAGCTACGGCGCCAAGCTGACCATGATCGATACCTGGCTGGGCAAATTGCTGGGCGCGATCGAACGCGGCGGGTTCTACCAGAACAGCGCCGTCATTATATGCACCGATCACGGCCATTACCTCGGCGAGAAGGACATCTGGGGCAAGCCGCAGGTGCCGCTATACGAGCCGCTCGGCCACACTCCCCTGATGATCGCGTGGCCGGGCATGAAGGCGGGCGCGGTCGAGGCTCTCACCACTAACGTCAACCTCTGTGCCACGCTCGCCGAGGTTTTCGGCGTGACGCTGGCGCATCGCACGCACGGCCGCTCGCTGCTCCCGCTGATCACGGGGGCGTCGAAGTCGGTCCGCGAATGGGCGCTCGCCGGGGTGTGGGGACGCGAGGTGCATCTCATCGATCCGGCGGGGAAATATGCTCGCGCTCCGGCCGGAGCCAACGCGCCGCTCAGCATGTGGTCCAACCGATGGTCCACGATGCCGGTCCATCGGGTGCCCGATCTCCGCCTTCCGGCGCCCGACGATCGAGCGATCCTCGACCGGATGCCGGGTTCCCGGATTCCCGTCATCCGGCAGCCGTTCCAGCAGGGCGATCTGATTCCCTACTGGGCGATGGGCAAATTCAGCGGCAACCATCTCTATCGCCTCGACGACGATCCGCTCGAGGAACGCAATCTGGCCGGCACCGGCGCCGAGAAGACCGCCGCCGACCAGCTTCGCGCCGCGCTGGAGGAGATCGAAGCGCCCAGCGACCAGTACCTCCGCCTCGGCCTAAAGTGAAGCCGCGGACCGGCGCCATGAAAAGAAGAGCGAGCCACGACGCCCGCGACACGATTCTGTTGGGGTTGGTGGGAGCCGTCGGCATTCTGGTTCTGCAATACTTCCTTCCCGTTCTCTCGTATTACCCTGTGGACAAGATGCTTCCGCTTCTGATGCGTTTCCGGCCGCAGGCGAAGAACAGCAGCGCGGTCGTAATCGCCGCGATCGACGAGCGAACCGCCGATCGAATGGGGCGCCCGCCCTGGAGTGCAAAACAGTATGCTGACCTGATTTCCGCGCTCGGCGAATACGGCGCGCGGGTCGTGAGTCTGCCGGTACATTTGCAGAAGGGCGATCATGCGCCTCCTGCCCTTCGGGCTCCGCTGAACACACCAGACACGCCTCGGCGCGCACCGGGACAGGAAATATCCGGGGACCTGCTTGGAGACGAGACCCCTCTGATTGAAGCCCTAAAACAGCAGGGCGCGACTTACTTGGCGTATGACTTCACTTGGTCAACCGAGCCCGACGCCGACGCCATTGCCGACACCAGGTCGATGAATGCCGTGGGCGCAGTGACGTATAAGGTGCTGCGGCGACCTCCTACTCGACATCTAGCCGACGAGATACTTGCCGGCCCCTCGGTGCTTACGAGGGTTCCGCCAATGAAGTCTTATTATGGGCCGTCGGTCGCCCTGGGGAAGGCCTCACTTGGTACCGCAAGCGTGGGGCGTTGGGGCATTCCGTTTGTTTGGGGTGTCGCTGCGTTCGCTCGCATAGGAGACACGTACTACGCTCCTCTCCCGGTAGCGCTTGTAAGCCGCTATCTCGGCGATGCCCCTATCACGCTGACGCGGTCGGGTTCGTGGGTTGACGAAGTTGCGGTGGGCAACACCGTCATTCCGGCCACACAATGGGGTGTGATGTTGGTAAACCTGCGGCCGCCGGACGCCTTTCCCCAATTCTCGGTCTCGGACATCATCGAGCGGAAGGTCAAAACCTCCGACCTCAAGGGTAAGATCGTTCTTGTTGGCGAGATGATCGACAAGTCCGTTCCAACCTATGCGGGTCCGCGCTCTTATGTTGAAATCCAAGCGAGCGCTGTCGAGGACATTCTTTCCGGCCAAATCCTGCGGTGGAAGGCTTCATGGGAGATCTTGGCAGGGCTCGCGTTGGACCTTGCGCTAGGCTTGTGGATTTTGGCGTGGTGTGTAACCCGACCGAAAGGCGCCGCACTTTGGACTTTCGGCATGGGATTCCTCTTTATCGTCCAAGCGTTCGTTATCGACGCGTTGAATTTGGCTTTCAGAGATGTCGTCTATTCCTCCGCCGCTCAGGCGGGCGGTGCCGCTCTGGTCTATTCAGGCGCTGCTTTCATTGTGATTAACCGGAGGCGGCGTGAGCGAGAACGGTTTCGCAGTGCCTTCGAGCACTATCTCGACCCCAAAATCATAGACTCGGTGATGGCCGATCCTGCCGGACTCGACCTGGGCGGCGAGAAACGCCATCTAAGCATCCTCTTTGCCGACATCGTAGATTTTACGGCCAAGGCGGAGGCGCTTGCGCCGGAAGCCTTGGTGGAAACGCTCAACGAGTTCATGTCGGCGATGACCGAGGTGGTGATCAAGAGCGGCGGCGTAATCGACAAGATCGTTGGAGACTCGATTATGGCCTTTTGGGGCGCCCCGGCGCGCGTCGAAAATCCGGCCCGCCAGGCGATTGATTGCGGTCTGGAAATGCTCGGGCAGCTTAGGCGGCTGCGTGAGCGAGATTCACGCTTTGCCGATTTCGGGATGGGCGTGGGAATTGCGACCGGCGAGGCGATTGTCGGGAATCTCGGCGGTGCTCGACGGTTCGATTACTCCGTAGTCGGAGATCCCGTCAATCTGGCCGCGCGGTTGGAAAGTCTGACTCGCCATTTGAAAGTCTCCATGCTGGTTAACGAGCAGACTTACCGCGAAGCTGGCGGGCCTTATGTCGCGCGCGATCGGGGCTTGATCCGGGTCAAAGGAAAGCAACAGCCAGTCGCGATCTGGGAGATAGTCAGCCGGGAATCCGAGGTGATCGACCATTCGTATTACAGGAGCTTTTCGGAAGCGCTGGATGCGGCGCGCAGGACACGCTCGGTCGGCGCTCTTGAACTACTGCAACAACTCGCACGAGCAAAGCCCGAAGACGTGGCGCTCAAGCTCTACCTCGATCTCCTGGGTTCGCGCGAAGACCTGGAACCTGACGAGCTGGTCCTGGAATTCGGCACGAAGTGAGCGGGTCCGGGCAGCGGAGCGGGGGCCGGAATCGCGCTAGCGGTGGCTGCGGCGGATGATGCCGAGCATGAAGATGAAGTCGTGCTTGTTGAGCAGGGTGCCGAGCAACGCCGCCTGCTTCAGGGATTCCATCTCGTCGGCCTTCACGTTGTAGAGTTTCAGCAACTCCTGGTCGTTGCTGAACTCTTCCCACATCCTGCGGCGCTCGCCGGCGCCAATTTCGTGGTCGGGGAGAAACGGACGATCGCCCTTCATGGAAACTTTTCCTCCCGGTTTATTGCCTGCGCGTGTAGGCGGCCGGCGCTCCGTGGCTCTGCGACCAGCCACCGGGCGTGGCGGCCGGCGAGTTCACCGTGAAAGCGCCTGGCGCACGGTATTGAGGATGTAGACGAAATCGCGCACGCTGCGCACCTCGCCCATCAGCGCCACCTGCGAGAGCATCTCCAGCTCCAGCGGCGTGACGCCGAAGGCCCGCAGCAGGCGCTCGTCCCGGCGGAATTCCTCCCAGCTCGAATGTCCGTTGCGATGGTTCTCGTCGAGCAGCGCCTTGGCGCCGGGATTGGCGAGGAAGAACAACTCGCGCCCATCGAGTCCCAGCACGTCCGCCAGGCGCGCTACGATACTTTCGGACGCATGGCGCTTGTTGGCCTCCAGATGGCCGACATAGGGAATCGAGGTCTTGATCTGGCGCGCCACCTCCTCCTGAGTCAGGTCGAGCTGGCGGCGGCGTTCGCGAATCACGTCGCCGAAGGTGCGGCTCTTCTCCCCGGCCTTCCGCGCGGGAGCGCGAAAAGCGCTCTGGGCGAACCCGCCCGCGGCGCCCTGCTCGTGGCGCGTTGAGGATTTCGGTTCCGGCAACATTGGCGACCCTCCTGCAGGACGAAGCTGCTGGCGTGTAGTGCCCGCCCGCCCCAAATTACCGTTGGTTAATGAATATGACATATGGGCGCATCTGGCTAGTGATGAGAATAATACAGTGTGTAGAAAGATGGCGACGAAATGTCAAGCACTCTCGAATAGCCAGTAGTATTTGATAGTAACTTATTGTAGGAGCGTGATGTCCTCTCATGGCTGGTTACAGGACCGGCCGCTGGGCCTGACCCCGAGGATGCCGCGCAGCGACGGTTGAACCGGCCCGATACTCGTGCGATTAGAAGTGTCGAGCGATCGGGCGTGCGTTCAGGAATGCCGGGCGGCCTGCGCCGAGCGTTGGCCAGGGAGGGCAAATGAACCAGGACAAGCGTGGCGGGGTGCTGGCCACGGCCGCGGTGTTGTTCGCGATCCTCGCGGTCACGGACTTGCTGAAACCGTTCAAGCTGGAAGGCGCAGATACCGGGTTCGTGTTTCTCGGCACGCGTCTGGGCGGCGTGCCCAACGCGATCGCCGGGCCGCTGTTCGGGATTTTCATTCTGGTCTACGCGGCGGGCATCTGGCGGATGAGGCGCTACGCGCTCCCGATGGCATACGCGTATGCCACTTACGTGGTTATCAACCTGGTGATGTTCAGCGCCAGGAACCCGCGGCCGGCGAATACGGGCCAGATGATCTTCGGCCTCGTGTATATCGTGATCGCGCTCGCAGTGTCGTGGGGCACGGCGATCCTGTTGCGCCGCCGCAAAGCGCAACTGTCCTGACCGCGCACATCGCGCTCACGCCGGGTTGGCGCCGGCAGGCTCGCGCCAGAGCGCGATTCCGCCCAGCAGCCCTTCCAGGTTGCTGACGATTCTGGTGTTGGGGGGCAGCTTCAAGTTGATGAACTTCGAATTGCCCCCGCCGATATAGAGCCGATCGTAGTTGAAGGTATTTTTCAGATCCTCGATCGCTTCGCCCAGGCGCTTGTTCCATTTTTTCTTGCCTTTCTTCCTGAGCGCTGCATCGCCGAGGTCGTCTTCATAGGTCCTGCCCTTGCGAAACGGATGATGCGCGATCTCCATGTGAATCCGGCGCCCGTCGATGAACAACACCGAGCCGAAGCCGGTGCCGAGCGTGATTACCAGCTCGAGCCCGTGACCGCTGATGCATCCAAGGCCCTGAACGTCGGCGTCGTTGGCGAGCCGCACGGGACGGCCGAGTCTTTTGGTCAACGCCTTCTCGAACGGGTAGTTGTTCCATCCCTTGCCCAGGTTGGGCGCGGTGTATACCGCGCCGTTCTTGACCACTCCGGGAAAGCCGACCGAAACGCGGTCGAAGCGACCCTGTACGGAGGCGAGCTTCGCGATCGCGTCGAGGACCGCCTTGGGAGTGGCCGGCCTGGGCGTTGGGAGAGGGCTGCGCTGCGTGATCGCCTTGCCCTTGCCGTCGAGCGTGATGGCCTTGATTCCGGTGCCGCCTATGTCGATCGCCAGCGTGCGCGGCGACGACTTGCGCGCCTGCGTGGCGGCCGTGGGAGCGCGATTTCGATCTGCCATCGGACTACCTGTACGAACCTTCTGCGTGTGCGTCCTCCGCGTTGATTGGCTGAAGCATAGGGCTTTGCGACCCTGAAAACCAATCCTGTGCTAAGCTTACGGGCGAGGCGCGAGCACCGGCACGGAGGCCGGCGCTACGGTTCGGAGGGTGCGCGTCCTTGAAGAACAGTCCGACATCGAGAAACAGTCCCGTATCGAGAAGCAAAGCGCTCGCGCAGAGGCCGCATCGTGGGCCGGGCGAAACGCCGCCCGGCGCCAGCGCGAGTCGTGGCGCGGACACCGCCGGCGCTTCCGAGTTGCGCGATCTTATGGGCAAGCGGCTGCACAGGTTCGTGGTCGTGCTGCCCAGGCTGCTCGGCGAGAATGATTCGGAGGCGGTTCACGATCTGCGCGTCGCCAGCCGCCGCCTGCAGCAGGTGCTGGTCACGATGTTCCCCAAGCCGCGCTCCGACGAGGCGCGCCGGATCGTGCGCGTGTTGCAGCGTGCGCGGCGTGCGGTCGGCGGATGGCGCGACTGCGACGTTCTGATCGGGATGCTGGAAAAGCGCGTCAAGCGCCTCCGAAATCCGCAAGAACAGTCCGTATGGGAGACGGTTCTGGACTCGGCCAGAAAACGGCGCGAGCGCGAACTGCGGCGGGCCCTGCGCAAGCTCGCGAACCACCGGCTTTTCACGCTGGCCCAAGATGTCGGAAAACTGGCCGGAAAGCTGGCTGGCGCAGAGCTGGACGCCGGAAAGCTGACGGAGCCGGGGCCGCATCAAGGTGCAGCGGGCAACGGCGCGGGAGCGGAGGGCGCGGCCGGCGTGCTCGCCAAATCGATCTCCGGTGCGTGGCATCGATGGCGCGATTTTATGGCGCGTGCCGAGGCGAGTTCCGACCCGGCCGACTTGCACGCCTTCCGGATCGAAAGCAAGCGGCTGCGCTATCGAATCGAGCTGGCGCGCGATCTCGGCGCCGCCGATTGCGATCTGCCGCTCAAGTTTCTGAAATCGCTTCAGGACGGACTTGGGGGACTGCACGATCGCGATCAATGCGCCCTGCTGGCGGCGAAGGTGCTGGCCAATCCCGACCTGCTGATTCGCGATCCGCGCCCGGTGAGTCTTGTGCTGCGCCGGATTGCGAGGGAGCAGGAGATCGAGCGCGCGGCGACGATTAAGATCCTCAGCGAAGCGAGAGCGCGATCGCCTCGGATCGAGCGCTGGGTGGAAAAGTATTGCGCGCGATCGGAGATCAGCAGGCCCCCGCACCGGTAGCTACCGACACCGGCGCAGTGGCGCAACTTGCCGATGCAGATCCTGGCCAGCCTTTCCCCGGTCAGCGGGAGCAGTAGGAAAGGGGTGGCGCTAGGTTTTCTGGCCGTCCGGAGCGGCGGAGCCGTTGTGGGCCGGACCTTCTGATTCGGCTGACTCGGCTGACTTGGCTGATTCGCCCGATTTGGCCGCTTCGGCCGATTTGCCTGATTCACGTCCGCGGCGCTGGAGATAGTCCGCGATATGGGACCGCAACTCGCTTTGGATATCCTCGATCGACCGGCGCGCATCGACCGTGACGAAACCCCATTCTTCGGCCAGCCGGTCGTACTCGCCGATCAGCCCGCGCTGGTAATGGAGAAACGAGTCGAAGATGTCCGAGCCCAAGGCGAGATGCATCCCGGACTCCCAGTAGTCCATCCCCTTGCCCTGCACGACGCGAGGTACCAGATCATCCACGTCAACTTGCAGATAGAGTACGAGATCGGGCACCAGCGCCATCCCGAACAGATCGCGCGTCCAGGCCGGATCGGCGCCCATCACGGCGTTGCGCGCAAACGCGGTGTACATGTAGCGATCGGCGATCACGATGAAGCCGGCCTGTAGCGCGGGCAGAATTTCGTGTTCGAGCCGATCGGCAAAGTCCGCGGCGTAGAGCAGGCTGAAGGTCGTGACGGTGAGGCGATGGCCCTGCTTGGCCTCGTTGATGGTTTCGGACAGCAACGGTGAGCGGATCCATCCGGTGTCGCTGACCGCATAGCCCTCGAGCTCCAGCCACGGCCGCAGCAGCGCGATCTGAGTCGAGCGGCCGACGCCGTCGGTGCCCTCGATCGCGATCAGGTGGCCCGGCAGCGGCTTGCGCGCCAGATAGGGCAGGCCATGTCCGAACCAGTTGTTATTTCGCTTGAGCGTCATGATCGTGGCCTGCGCGCGTGCGCGGCTGCTGGTAGTCGCGCAGCACCTCCTGAACCATCCGGCGGACGATCCTCTGCTGCGCGGGGATGTCGCCGGTCGCTTCGATCGTGTTCAGCCCGAACTCCTCGGCGAGCGCGCCGTAGATCTCGAGCACCCGGTTCTGAAACAGGCGAAAGCTCTCGACCGGGTCGCTCGAAAGTCCGACGTCCATCCCAGCCTCGTGATACTTGAGCTTGGCCCGGCCGGCCAGCAGGCGCTCCAGCGACACTTCGATCGGCACCCGGAAGTAGATGGTCAGGTCCGGCCGGGGGGCGAAAGCGTAGACCTGGCGGACCCATTCGGGATGCACGCCGCGGGCGACGTCGCGCGCGAACGCCGTGTATACATAGCGGTCGGCGAGCACAATCATTCCCGCCTTGAGCGGCGGCAGGATCTGGTAGGTCAGCCGATCGGCGAAGTTGACCGCGTGCAGCAGGCTGAAGGTGGTCGGCGTGAGCAGGTTCTTGCGCTTGCCGCGCTGCATCGAGCGCCGCACCAGGCGGGACGAGTTCCACTGCGTGAAATGAACCGGATGGCCGTGCGCGCGCAGCCATCGATCGAGCAGGCCGAGCTGCGTGGACTTGCCCGAGCCGTCGATTCCTTCCACTGCGATCAGCCGCCCGCGATACGAATGGGGCGACTTGAGCAGCGTGTTTCTAATCGGATGCGGCCGGATGCTCGCCGATCCCGTCCCGGAGTTGCCATTTGCGGTCAGAAGCCCTGTCTCAGGCTTTCCGCCGTGGCCATCCGGCGCTCGCGAATCCATGCTGGTCTTCCTCCACTATCGTCCCAAAAACCCGAACCGGGGTGTTGGCGTGCCGACTGTCCCCGCCTTGCGCCGCCCCGTCCGCCGCGTCGGCGGCGGATGCAGAGCCGTGGCTCTACGTAGCGCATCAGGCGGGACTTCTCAAGCGCAACATCGGACAGCGCCTCACGGGACTCACGTCAGTTATGGAAGGCGTGACAGGCGAGCGTGCCGGTGTGCCGGTTGCCGCTATCGTTATTCTTCACCGCCGCGGTGAGCGAGCCGGCGCTCCATCCGTTGATATCGACCAGCGTGAGATTGCCTCCGGTATCGATCACGGAGCAATCCGGCGTGTAGTTGGTATCGGGAAAGGCAGTGGTCCAATTCAGCGTCACGGTCGCGGTCGAGCTCGCCTCGATCGCGCCGGTCGTGACGGTGCCGTGCTTGACTGCGCCGCCATCCTGGTAGAGGCCGGTGTTCGAGAGGACCAAGCCGTTACCCCTGCCAGCCGGGAAGATCTGTCCCCGATTTGTCCAGGTGCAGGTGCCTTCAGTTACGGTTAAGCCATTCCATGGCTGCGCGTTCGCAAGGCTGGCGCTGACGCATGGCCCGGCCTCGCACCACACATAAAGACCGTTGGAGGTCCCCGCATACCTTGGTGTGATACATGCGGTGTTGTAAGAGTGGTTGGGCTGCCAGTCTACTAGCTGCTGTGAGCCGGGAATAATCGAGAGGGTATTCGGAGTACTGCTGTAGTCTACTGCGATTCGAAACGGCTGGCGATAACCAGCCCCGGCTGACCACGGCATGAAGTCGATTGCCGCACCAAATATACCCATCGTCTGCAACGACGGATCGATTTCGATCCGGTTTGGGTTGAGCGCAAAATTTATGGCGCTCACAAGATTTTTGAGATAAATTACCGAGCCGCCCTTGGAATCCGTCGTCCAAGGGGACAACGACTGATTCCCCACGCTGGCAGGCCCAGGGTTGTTGTCGCCAAGGCTTAGGACCGTGGCTTGTGGCGAGTCGGTCTCCCAGAGCGAGTTTTGACCGAAGTTGCCAATGGATAGTACCAGACCCGGCGCGTCGAGCTTGATACCTCCTGAGCCGATGAATGTATTGCCCTCCAGAAGTGCTACTGCGTTCTGATCAGAATTAGGAGCCGATGTTGAGGCAGTCAGCAGGTTCCAGGTGCAGGAACCCTGAACGGTCGTGTTCCTGATTATGGTCATCGCGCCGGAGTCGAGCCGAATCGCGTTGCCGCCGCCAGGACAACTGAAGTCGGAGTTATCAACCTCGATGCCCCCGGCGGCGTTCTCGGTATCTAAGCCTTGGGCACCCCCCAGGAAAGTTGCGTGATCGATCTCGTTCTGCCAGCCGCCCTGAGCCGACAATATCTCCATCTCATAGCTTGGGCTTGCGCTATAAAACACCAGGTTCTTGAAGGTAGGGTTGCTGACATCGGTTTGCGGAAATGAGCCGTTGATCGTGACGTTGCCGCCGGCCCGCACTCCACGTAGCCGCCGTAGAAACCGCCCTGGACGCGGGCAAAGTTATTTCCACCCAGCTTTCCTCCCGGCGCCGGAGGAGGAAGATCGTCGGCATCGACGACCATCTGCGTGATCGCAGCCGACGCGGTTGCCGTCAGGTTCACCGTGTTCGCATTGTAGTTGATGCAGTCGGAGTGCTCGTTCTCGCCGGTCCACTCACGCGCCGTGATGACACCGTCAGGGCCGCCCCAGATAATTGAAGGGCCGTGGTTGTAACCCGGACTGTTGCCGTTGCTCTGGGGATACTGGGTATACGAGCAGCCTTGCCCCGCAAGTGTGGTTTCATCCGGGATGTCGAGCAACCGCGCGCAGCTATAGGGGCCGGATACCAATGAAAGCGTTCCGCCCAGCGGGGAGTAGGAAGTCAGGGTCGTGTTGATCGGGCCGCAATTTTCGTGGGCGATACTCAGCGAGCCGCTGATCGCAGGCGGGTTGCTGACCGTGATACTCACATTCGGCGTGATGCCGATGACGGTCGCATAGAGCACACCGTTGAGAGCGGTCCCCGGCGCGGTGCGCGTGCTGGCCGGCAGCCCGAAGTCCTCCCAGCCAGTGCTCAGGACACTCGATACCGTGAGCCCCGTCATCTGTAGCGAGGTGCCGATCTGGTGTGGTGTGCAGCCTGAGCCCGAACATCCGTAGATTCCGTACTGAGTCGCGCCAGGGACTATCGGCCATACCGGCTGCTCGGACTGATTGCCGC
The DNA here is from genome assembly GCA_963793115.1 of uncultured delta proteobacterium. Taxonomy (GTDB): domain Bacteria; phylum Desulfobacterota; class Binatia; order Binatales; family Binataceae; genus CAVVMA01. Next base: position 95,023 of record CAWBYV010000013.1, on the reverse strand, counting down.
CAAGTCGAGAGGGCTCGGTCGCGCCGGTGCAGCGCGTCGGCCCGGGCGCGCTCTCGGCGAGGCGGCCGTCGAAGGTCGTGATTGCGTAACAGTAGGTTGACGAGCCGCTCTTCGCGCCGGCGCCGCCTGGAAGCCGTACGTAATTGATCGCGCTGATCGTCGGGCCGACACCGGCGCCGTTCCCCGCGTTCAAGGTATTCGGCGCCGCGGCGAGCGGCGCGAAGGTCGGTTGCCCGACCGCGAAATCGCCGGTCGCGCCACAGGCGAGCACCGGATTTCCGGCAGTCGCGGTGCAGGATTCCGTGACCAGACTCGAAACCGCGGCGACCTGGTTGGGAAGCATTGCAGCGGACGGCTGCGCCACGGCGTTGCTGGCCAGTAATATATTTGCCGGTGATATGCCTGCCAGGGCGATTAGCAAGTAGATTACCGGCGAGGTAAGCCTCATGGCATCACCTGATGATCGGAATAGATCGCCAGCTTCCACCTAACCCTCCCGTCCCTTCCCGAATCGGGAAGGGAAGCGCAGCCGGTTCCCCTTCCCGTCTTTAGGGAAGGGGGCAGGGGTTAGGTTCTTCTGCCTGCTCCTCATCGCTGCGCGCTCCCGTCCGTGACAGCCGTTCGCTTCACCGGCAAGGCCCTGAAGCTTGATCTCGCCGCGCGCGATGCGCTCGAGCGTGTCCACATAGAGCTCGTGCTCGACCCCGAGCACGCGATGCGCGAGCGTGTCAACGGTGTCATCGGGGAGCACCGGCACCTCGCGCTGTGCGACGATCGGTCCGCGATCGTATTCCTCGTCCACCAGATGCACGGTCACGCCCGATACCGGCTCGCGCGCGGCGAGCACTGCCTCGTGCACGCGCCTGCCGTACAGCCCCTGGCCGCCGAACTTAGGCAGCAGCGCCGGATGGATGTTGAGCACGCGGCCGCGATATCGCTTGAGCGTGATCGGGCCGAGTTTTTTCATGTAACCGGCCAGCACGATCAGGTTGACGTGGTGACGTTCGAGAGTCGCCGCGATAGCCTCGTCGAGCGCTCCGCAGCCCGGATGGGTATGCGAGCTCAAATGATAAGCGGGCACGCCGGCGCGCCGCGCGCGCTCCAGGGCCGGTGCGTCGGAGTTGTTGCAGACGACGACCCGCGCCTCTGCGTGCAGTCGTCCCGAACGGCAAGCGTCGAGAATCGCCTGCAGGTTGCTGCCGCCGTGAGAGGCGAGTAATCCAAGTCGGAGCTTCATCGACGAAACCGATTATACGCGACGCGGGCGCCGGTTCGACCGTGCCTGCAAGGACCCGGCCCAGTATGAGCGCAATTCAAGTGTTACTTGAAGTGCGGCCGGTCCGCGAAGATCGCTACCGCGGCGGGCGGCGGCAGCCGTCGATAATCTTGTCGCGCTCGATCACCGCGCCCTTCAGCAGTTCGACGCTGGCCGCGTAAGCTCGGATCGTGTCCGCCGGCGGCGAGTCGGGCGTGAGTGCCGCAAGCGCGAGCGCGGGCTTTTGAAGCTCGGGAGCATCGCAATAAACGGGCGTGGGAACCGGCACGTTGACCATCACGGGGCGAGCTGGCGGATTCGGTGGGGCAACGGCGCAAGACCACAGCATCGCGAGCGCCATCGAGGCGAGCGCCACGACAGCGCCTCGGCGCGTCACCATCCTGCCAGCCCCGCCGCCTGCGCGTTGCCCCATCGAATCGCGCCCTCGCATTGCGAATCCACCGGCGCGCGCTCGATCGCCGCGGCGCTGCGCGCCGCGGCGTCGAGCGCGCCGGCGCCGGCCTGCGCCGCGGTCTGCTCGCGCTTGAGCGCGAGCGCGGCCACGCTCTCGGCCTTGGCCTTGAACCCGGCGATCGCGGCGTTCTGGGCCGCGATCGCCGAGTTCAGGGCCTGATTGCTTGCCGCCAGCGCCGCGTTCTGCGCGGTCAGCTTCGCGACCTGCGCGCGCGCCGCGTCCCGCTGATAAATCAGCACGGCGCGGTATGCAGCGCCCGCGGCCAGCAGGAGCGTGAGCGTCAGCGGCTTCCAGAGCCTGCGCGAGTGTCAGCATCGTCCCGGCATCGCAAAATCGCGCGAAACGCCTTGCCGCGGCCTCAGTTCTTTCCTGACGCCGATGAAGCCGGAGCGGAAGCTGTTGTCGGCACGGAGCTGCTCGAGGCGACCGCGACATGATGGATCACGGCGATCTTCTCGCCCTGCCCGGCGATCGCCGTCTCGACGCTGTGCACGCGATCGGCCAAGTCGTTGTAGAGCTGATCGATCTTGCGATGGAACAGCGCGAACAGCACTACCACCGTGACGATTATGAGCAAGGTGGTGATCGCGATCGCCGCTATCGAGGTCTCGACAGGATTCATACGTGAATCATCCCCCTTTCAGTGACGTTTGGTCCCTTTGTGATGCTTGGCCAGGCTCACTCGTAAGCACGGTTGAGCCATCCGGCCAGGAAATCTTTGCCGGCTGCGCTCTCGCCCTTCGACGCGGCGACGAGCCGGTAATAGCCTGCGGCCTCGCTGCGCAACGCGGCGATCAGCGCGGCCTGATTGGCGCGCGTGGCCGACGCGCGCGTCAACGGCCCCAGGATCCCATTCTCGGCGATCGCGACGCCGCAGGCGCGCAGCGCCCGCTGCAAGCATCGCGCCGTCTCCGACGGTCCAATATTCACGGCCAGATCGAGCATCTTTGAAGCTAGCGGCGAGGGCAGCGCGCCGTAGCGGAATTTGCACCACCAGTCTCGCCAGTAGATTTCGATCGCAGCCTCGCGGGTCAGGTTTTTGATATCGAGTTGGGGATACTCGCGCTGGGAGATGCCGAACCTGGTCGCGCCGCCGGCGTCGCGCGTACGGTCGGTGTAGCCGCCCTCGTCGGTCAGCAGCCTTTTGATCGCGCTCAGGAAAGCCGGGTCGTACTCCGATGCCACACCCGACGTGGTATCACATCGGCGGTTCGGGATGCCTCTTCTGCAATTTCAGGTGTGATACTCAGTGAGTATGGTCACGGCGCCAAGTAAGCCATTCCTTCGCGGGCAGGCGCAAGCTGGATGCCAAATTCTGCGACCAGCGGTCCGATATCGCAGGCGTTGTCGGCGGTCACGAACGTCACTGCGTCGCGCGAGAAGAGCGGCCACGGCAGCTTCTCGGCGATCGCGCCGGCCGCGCGCATCAGGGCTTCGGGAATATGGACGATCGGCCTGCGGCGGCCGGTGATCTCCATGACGAGCCGGATCAGTTCATCGAAGGTCATCAATTCGGGCCCGCCGATCTCGTAGGTGCCGTTGACTCCGCGTCCGGCGAGCGCGAGCGCCACACACGCCGCGAGGTCATCGACCAGTACCGGCTGGACTTTCTGCCGCCCGGTGCCTGGCACCGGGAACAGCGGCGCAAACCTGAGTGCGCGCGCGAATCCGCTGACGACCTTGTCCCCCGGTCCGTAGACCAGCGACGGCCGCAGGATCGTGTACGGAATTCCCGATTCGCGGATCGCGCGCTCGGCTTTGCCCTTGGCGCGAAATGCCGGGTGGCTGCTCGATTCGTCAGCGGCGGCGCCGCTGATATAGACGAATCTGCCAGCGCCGGCCAGCTTGCCGGCCGCGAGCAGGGCAAGCGTGCCGCCGTAATCGACGCGCTCGAAGGTCAATCCCGCGGGCCGGATTCTCGATCGGATAACCGTCGAACTGAATCGCGTTCACGATCGCGTGCGCACCCTCCAGCGCGGTCTTAAGCGAGCCGGGATCGGCAATCTCGGCGCGCGCGAATTCGATCGCTGCGCCGTCGAAGCGGCGGCGCGCCGCTTCGGGATTGGGGTCAGGATTTTCGCGGCCGCAGGCCGGCGATCGCCCCCAGCCGCCGCGCGATCGCGCCGCCGATAAAAGCCGGCGCCGCAGGCGATTGCGACTATCTTGTCGTTCACGAGACTAGTCTCTCGCCCACAAGTTGATCCCCCGTTTCGACTTTCGCACGCAGGCGCGCCCGCCGATCAATTACAGTCCGGCCGGGCAGCGTCAGCCGCCGCTATCGGCGGATCCGTCAGGCAGGCGCGTGTGGCTGCCCGGCTCCGCCCGCGAGTCGGCCATCCGCATGAGATGGAAGCGCGAAACCTCGGGACGGCAGTTGATCCGGATTCTCACCCAGAAAGTGCCCAGTCCACGGTTGGTGTAGATGTAGCAATTCTCGTAGCGATTGAGCCCGGCATAAAACTGATGGCCGATCCGCAGGACCGAACGAATCGGCGAGCCGTAGAACGGAATCCGCACCACGCCGCCGTGGGTGTGGCCCGACAGAATCACTCCGGCATTGAAATGGCGCAGGTAGAGCGCGGTGTCGGGATTGTGCGCGAGCACGATCGTGCAATCGCCGGCGCCGACCTTCGCAAAAGCGCGCGCCGGCTCCGCGCGTCGCGACCACAGGTCGTCCACTCCCACCACCACGATCGATTGCTTGCGGACCTCGACGCGCCGGCTTTCGTTCGCCAGGATTTGCACGCCCGCAGCCGTCAGCGCCCCCGCGATTCGATCGAACCCGGCCCAGTGATCGTGATTCCCGGCGATCGCGAACGTGCCGATAACCGGGCGCAGCTCGCTGAGCGCGGACTGAAACGCCGGCAAGTAGCGGCGCATCGTGGACGGTCCCGAAAAGTAATCGCCGGTCAGAAAGACGAACTCGGGACGATGATGATTGATCAACGCGACCGCCGCTCCGAGCCGTTCGACGTCCTCGTCGCGATCGACGTGGAAGTCGCTGATCTGGCACGCCACCAATCCTTCGAGTCCGGCGGGAAGCCCGCGCACCGGCAGCACGATGCGCGTCACGTCGAGGTTGTCGAGCATGCGGCGCCATGCGCGATGGAGCGGACGAAGCGCGAGCGGGGGCTTGCGCCTTCGCTCGGCGTGCCGGCGGTTGCCGCGCAGCGCGTCACCGCGCAGTACGTCGGGATGATCGGCGCTCAGTTCAGCGGTGTTCATCTAAAACAGCAGTTTAGAACATATCCAGCAGGCCAAGGAAGCTTGCTATCGAAACAATCCGCGCGTCGCTCAGGTCGATTTCCTCGTGCTCGCGCTCCCAGGTGTGCGGATGCGGGATGAAGACCGCGCGCAGCCCCGCCTTGATTGCGGGGTTAATATCGGAGCGGGGACTGTTGCCAATCATAAAGCTATATGCCGGATCGAGCCCGGCCGTTACGATCAGCGTCCGGTAGGCGGCGACGTTTTTTTCGGCCGCGACTTCTACCGCGCTGAAGTGGCGGGCGAGTCCCGAACGCTCCAGCTTGCGGATTTGCTCGCCGCGCTTCCTTGGTGAAGAGCAGCAGGCGATGGCGCGTGGCAAGCTCGGCAAGCGTCGCGGCGACATCCGGCAGCAACTCGCAATGGCGATTGCTGAGATGCTCGCCGATCTCCGCAACGATTACCTGGATGCGCTCGCGCTGATCCGCCGCCGCCAACTCATCGGCCACGCGCTGGAGTGCGATCGCATAAGGCCGCCGCCCATAGCCGTGGCTGCGGATGATATCGGACTCGCATCGGCGGACCGCCATCCGCACGCGCGCGGCATCGGTTTCCACCCCCGCCTCGCGCAACGCATCGACGAACGCCTGCTCGGCCTCGAGAAAGTGGATATTCGAGTCCCACAGCGTGTCATCGGCGTCGAAGACCAGAGCAAGCCCGCGCGCTGGAGTGTCCATGGTCGAAAGGGAGGGTAGCAGTTTTCGCCATCGGCGGAGTACAGTCGTGCCAACGCGGGGCAGAACCGGTCCGTTGCGGCGCGCTGGAAACCCCTTTGGACTTAAAACCGGGCTCGCACTTCGCATTTGCAAAACGCCCGGTGTCGGTGCTACCGGCTCAGAATTGAAAATGGAAATTCCGTGAAAGGACCGGACGCGCCGTGACAGCGTTCGCGAGCGCATACACGCCATCGCCAGAGTGGAGCGCGTTTCGCGACCACCCCGGCAATCCGCTCATCGAACCGCACTGGCCCGGGTGGATCATCGCGGACCCCACGGTGCTTCCCCCGGAGTCAACGCCGGACGAGCGCTGGCACCTGTTCGCGAATGGCCTCGGACGGAATCCACCTCACGAGCGCGGACGGCTTCGCCTGGACGCGCGGGAGCCGCGCTCTCTGCGGGGGGATGCGGCCCTGCGTACGGCGCGTCGGCGACCGCTTTCTGCTCTTCTACGAGCACTACGTGAGCTTGCGCCGTTCGGTCGTGGCGCTCCGCACGTCAAGCGACCTCGTCTCCTGGAGCGCGCCCCGCACCGTTCTTGAGCCCTCCCTGCCGTGGGAGGGCCGGATCCCGGCAGCGACCGGCAACCCGTGCCTCGTCGAGGGGCGATCGGGCTTCCTCCTCTACTACAGCGCCTCCGCGGTCTTCCTTAGGGATTGCCTGTTCATCGAGCCGCGTTACGTGGGCGTGGCCGAGGGGGACGCGCCGGAGGGGCCGTTCCGCAAGCGCGCGCAGCCGATCCTCTCGCCCGCGCGCGACGATCCGTATCGCAACCTCGGTGCGGGCGCGATCAAGGTCTTCCGCGACGGCGATGGCTTCGTCGGCCTCGAGAACGGGATCTACCGGGACGCTGCGGGCGCGAGCCGCTCGGCGATCCTTTTCCTCGCGTCGGCGGACGGCTTCGCATGGACGCAGGTGCGGCCCGAGCCGATCCTCCGGCCGGAAGGGAGCGGGTGGAAGCGCGCATTCGTCTATCAGTTCGATATCGCGCGGAGCGGCCGAGAGCTACGCATCTACTACAACGCCCGCAGCGGCTGGTTCCTCGGCGCCGAGAGGATCGGCGTGGCGATCGCGTCGACATAGTCGCGCTGCCCGGTCGCGGTCCTCACCTGCGATCGGCCTGCACCGCGTCGGTCGGGGCTACGCGGACGAACCTGCCTATGTGTGAATCGCACGCGACGGGGGGATTGGCTCGAAGGTGCAACAGCCTCGGTCGTTTTGCTGGACCGATCCCGATGCTAGCGTCAGACTGGAAGGGTCGCTTTTCGGTGCGACTTCCAGGAGGGACCCGTGTACCAGGTCGGGCAAGAAGAGATCGACGCGATCGCGCGCGTGATCCGCGCCAAGCGCGCTTTTCCGCTATGGCGTCGGCAATGAATGCGAAACGTTCGAAACGCGCTACGCGAAGCATCTCGGCGTCAAGCATTTCGCGCTCGCCGCGAGCGGCAGCAATGCGCTCGCCGCGGCGATGACCGCCGTCGGGCTCGGACCGGGCGACGAAGTCATCATCCCGTCCCACACCTATATGGCGACCGCGACTTCGGTGCTGACGGTCGGCGCGATCCCGCTGATCGTCGACATCGACGAAACCATCACGATCGATCCCAAGGCGATCGAGGCCGCTATCGGGCCGCGCACGCGAGCCATCGTGCCAGTTCATATGTGGGGCGCCGCGTGCGACATGAACGCGATCATGGCGATCGCCGCAGCGCCACGACCTCATCGTCATCGAAGACGCCTGCCAGGGCGTCGGCGGCGGCTACGAGGGCCGCAAGCTCGGCTCAATCGGGCACATCGGTGCTTTCAGCTTCAACTACTACAAGAACATGACCTGCGGCGAAGGCGGCGGCGTCGCGGTCAACGACGACGTGATCGCCGAGCGGGCGCGCTGCGCGATCGATCCCTGCCATTTCTACTGGCAGGGCCGCAACGACGAGGTCAAGCCCTTCTCCGGCAACGGCGCGCGGGCGTCCGAATTGATGGGCGCCATGCTCAACGTGCAGCTCGACCGCATCGACGGCATGATCAGCGCGATGCGCGCCGAGAAGAAGACGATCCTTGGAGCGACGCGCGTCGCTGGGCAATCTCGGGCTGCAAGCCGACGCCGATGAACAGCCCCGATCACGATTGCGCCACGCAGGTCATGTACACCCTGCCCTCGGCCGATGCGGCCAAGCGCTTCGTCGCGCTCTTCCCGAGCGTGATCATTGGCAAGACCGGCCGTCACACCTACACGGAATGGGACCAGGTGCTGATGGGCGCGGGCGCCGCGCACCCCGCCATGAACCCGTTCAACATGCCGGCCAACGCCGACTGCCGGAAGACTTATTCGAGGGACATGTGCGCAAAGTCGCTTGAGATCCTCGACCGCACGGTCATGGTCGCAACTCACCCGGAATACACAGCCGAGGAAATCGCCGACCTCATTCACAATATCGGCGTTGCGGCACGCGTGGCGCTCGGGGCGACGCCGATCGAGGAAGCCGATCTTCGCAATGCGAAGCCCGTTGACGTGCAGAAGTTCGACCTCAAGTTGGATGCTTGAGGCACAAGCAACCTAGATCGCTCATTTCCGCCCATTTTATCGGCGTTTTCGGGCATTTGTAGTCCGGCTGCAGCCCCGAATTCAAGCCAAACCCAAGTATCCGGCTGAGACAGGAGAGCCGCCGATCCGGGCTCCTCGGCCGCCAAATCTCGCGCCCGTTCGGCCGCTTCCGGGCCACGTGGCCCCGATCCGGGGTCGGGGGAGGCCGCGTCAACGTGAGGCACGGGCGCAGGAGGGTTGCGGGGCTGTTCATTCAGCGGGGCCGGGCGTATTGGCCGCCGCTCGACCTAGCGGCGGCGAAGGTCTTCAACGAATAATCTTCGCGCACGGCAGCCGACACGTCCTGCAGAAGCTGGTCGGTGACCTGTTCGTATTCGTCTCTACCGCCGTTGAGTATATCCTGGAGCGCGATAGGAATACCGACTCCCGTTGCCAACAGGAGGGCATCAGCTATGCCGCGAAAACCGGATTGGAGCCCTAAGACGACTTCCTTCGAGCGCTCGATACCTGTGATCTTTGTGCCCGACCTCGGGTCCGAGAAAATCGCGTCGAGTTCTATCTGGTCTAAGCCCTGATGGTCGGTTATCACCTTAACTTCTGCGTGAACCACCACATCGGGGCCGCTGGCGCGAGGCGGCACAAAGTCTCCCTCAATCGCGCTGCTAACTGCCGCCGACAACCCCGGTTCGAAATTCACGGTGTAGAGCAGGCCTTCCGTCACCGAGCCAGGAGAATCCACGATCACTTTTGCGCTTAATGGAAGTCGATCATTCACAGGAGCCCGCCGGTAGAACCCTTGCTCGAAGGACGCAGAGCAGCCCGAGACCACCAAAACGAGCACGGCCAGAACTCGCAAGCCGAATGGCCGCGAGTCTAGGGATTCGATGCGGCGGCGCGGCAGACGTGGTGAGCCGCCGTGTTCCTCGATCAGGCTTCCTTGCGCGCGACCGGGCTGAAAGGCGGCCGTCTTTGCCCCCGCCCGTCTCCCCATTCGCCCCTTTAGCATCGCGCGATCTCCCCGCTGGCCCAATTCGTACTAGCCGGAATTTCCGTTTTGGGTCTCCGCGATCCGGGGACCGGAGTCGGGTTCGTCGAAATCCCCCGTAAACACGCCCCCCATCTGGGCTTCCCGGAATCATCGACCGGCCCCCTATCGATCGCGCGGCGGCCGGGGCTTCCCGGATCGGGAACCGGGGCGTCAAGTGCGATCTCAACTCCTGCCGACCAGATCCGATAGTTTGGTTGCAGCCTTCAGCTTCTCGAATGTCGTATATTTCGGACCCATCATGGCGACGGGCGTTAGCCTTCCCAGCGGGATCGGTCCGATTGGTTTCGCCGCCTCTGAGAAAACGAGCTTGTATTTGCTGGTTTCGCCGTAAGGCTCGATGCGGTTGACGGGAGCATAGTGTGTGATGGCCTTGACGGGTGCGCCCACGTAGACGGCGATGAACTTGATCCTTTCGAGCATCCCTCCCGAGATACGGATGGAGTACCAGCATTTCTCGCCGAGGAACATCTTTTCGAAGTTCTCCTTTTGAGCTGGCACGATGACAGTGTCCGGCTTATCGTCGCCTGCCTTGATCATGGTGCTGGCAGTGGTTGCCTTAGGTTCGGCTACAACCGAGGACTCAAGCGCCCGAATTCCGACCAGAGGAAGAATCTGAAGTATCTCTTTAAGAAAGCTCATCGTATCGGCCTTCTCAGCCTCAACGAGGGCAGGCTCCTGAGGCATGTTGCCATTGTCCAAGTGGCAACGTTTAACTCGGTCGGCGCGATCTATCAGTCCATACTCAAGCCAAGTTATATGTGCTCGGTTTAAGTGACGGCTACTCGATATGAAAATGATTCCCCGATTCCAGAAGTCCTTACTCTGGTAGTGAAAATCGACGCGGCTGCGGACCTCTTCACCTTGGCCAATATAGAGGGTGGGTCGGTCATCTTCTTCAATATCACCTACCAGTATGTAAACGCCCGGCTGAGAAAGCTCCTTAAAGCGCTGTCTGACTTCCGGCCACTTGGCGCGGGGGAAAGCGAGCCCGAGCCCGGTCCAGTTCATTCGCGAGATGAGCCGGATGCCCTCGGGATCGCCGTCAGGGACATAGATATGGATCGTGTAAGGCTCAGCCATGATCGCAAGTACCCCGCGCGTTCCTGATCATTCCATCTCGCCGCCATCCTGCTCTCCGCCGCGCCCGAAATAAAGAGAGGCCCCGATCCGGGGACCGGGGCCGTCGTGAATCCGCGATCGCGCCGAGTCTACTTCTTCGCGCGGCCGGAGCTTTTGCGTCTAGGCTGCGCTGCTCACTCCCGGTTTCCGTCCACAACTAGTGTGAAGTAACACGACCGGTATGGTGTTTTTGAATTTTGGTTGCGCATTCTTCGGCACCCGTGAGACTGAGGCTGTAATCCCATAACGAACAGCCCTTGGGATCGAGAATGAAGTAACCATACACCGCGGGCTCTTTCCGGCTTTTCCGAAGAGTGCACCCGAACAAAGCCAATTGCCGCCGTAGGCGAGCTTCTCGGTTTCGTAGTCCTCGTGCCTCGTCCTCTCGTTTTGCCTTCCGCATGTTCATGTCCTCTTGGAACGCAGACACCGCCGCCCCGCGCCTCATTTGGCGCAAATCCAAAATCATGATTGCTTCGGCACGCTCTCATTCGGGCCTGCGCGACAAGTCAACCGAGCCCGGCAGGACCATCACAGCGCCGGTTGCGGGATTGCGGCCGACGTAAACTTCGGTGTCGTAGACCGCGCGCAGATTCGCCGCCGTCAGCACCTGCTCGGGACCGCCCGAGGCGACGGCTTCGCCGTCCTTGAGCAGCAACACGCGATCGGCATACAGCGCCGCCGCATTGAGATCGTGCAGCGTCGCGATCACGGTCAGGCGCCGCGTGGCGCAAAGCGCTCTGAAAATCCCGAAGATCTCCGCGATATGCTTCAAGTCCAGAAACGCAGTCGGCTCGTCGAGCAGCACGATCTTCGGCTCCTGCGCCAGCGCGCGCGCGAGCACCACGCGCTTTCGCTCGCCGCCCGACAGCTCCTGCATCGGAACGTCCCGCGAGCGGGGTCAACCCCAGCCTGCTCGAGCGCCGCGCGCGCAACTGCGAAATCGCGCGGGCTCTCGAACTGAAGGGCCCGAGATGAGGCGCGCGGCCCATCAAGACCACTTCCAGCACCGTGTATTGGAACGCGATCGCGTTCTCCTGTCCCACACCGCCATAATTCGCGCGAGGCGCGCCGATCGTAGTCCGCGATCGGTTTGCCCAGCATTCGATCGATCCATCCCAGGGCTTCGAGCGTGCGGGCGAGCAGTTTCAACAGCGTCGATTTGCCCGCGCCGTTCGGGCCGACGATCGCCAACAATTCGCCGCGTCACCGGCCACGATAGGACCTCGCGCAGCACTTGCCGGTCCGCGTATCCGCGCCGAGAGCCCGCTCGCCCGCAGCGCGAGCCCGGTATTTCGCGCCGGCGGGTTCACGACCAGCAGCGAGCGCCTTACCTCCGCGCCACAGCACGTAGACGAAAAACGGTCCGCCGCATAGCGCCGTAATCGCGCCGACCGGAAACTCAGACGGCGCGATAATCGTACGCGCGAGCAGATCCGCCACGATCAGTAAACGCCGCTCCACCGATGAATCGCGGCCGGCAGCAGCAGGCGATGGTCCGGCCCGAGCGCGAGCCGGATCATGTGCGGCACGATCAGCCCGACGAACGTGATTATCCCGCTGACCGAAACCGCCGCGCCGATCATTATCGAGGTCGCGATAAAGATCGTCGCGGCGCAGCCGATCGACATCGACGCCCAGCTCGCTCGCTGCGTCGTCGCCGAGGCTCAGCAGGTTCATGTCGCGCGCATGGGCGAACAGCGCGCCGAACCCGATTGCGCCCAGCACGGCCGACGGTCGCGACCTCGCGCCAGGTGGGCGCCTCGAAACTTCCCATCAGCCAGAACAGGATACTGTGCACGACGTAAAAGTTGACCATCGCGTTCACGATCATGATCGCCGCGCCCCAGAACGCGTTGAAAATCACGCCCACCAGCAGCAGCGTGAACGGCTCCAGCCGCCCATCGACCATCGCCAGCCGGTAGACCGCGACGGTCGAGAGCAACGAGGCGCCGAAGGCGCACAGCGGCACGATCGCCTCCGAGCCGCCCAGGCGTGCGCCGGCAGATCAGCGCCAGGATCGCGCCGAATGCGCCGGCTCCCGAGATGCCGAGGATGCCGCCCTCGGCGAGCGGATTGCGCACCAGCGCCTGCAGCGCTGCGCCGCTCGCGGCCAGCGCAGCGCCGACCACCGCCGCCATCAGGACCCGCGGCAGGCGCGCCGCGAAAAAGATCGCGTGGTCGGGGCCCGCGCGATCGGTGAACGCGCGGACCAGATCGATATGCACGCTGCCGAACGCACAGGCGGTAATTACGGCCGCGAGTAGGATGATGGCGAGCGCGCCGAGCACGGTAAACAGCCGCGCGCGGGTCAGATGCGCGCGATCGAGCCCGGCCTCCGGCGCGAGACGATCGAGTGGAGCGGCAGGCATCATCAGTTGTTCCGTGCCGGGACGGCGAGGTTGAAACTTTGAGCTTCCACCGGATGAATCGCCGCGGCGAGCATCTCGAGCGCCATCCCTACGCGCGGCCCCGGACGCAGCATCAGATTCTCCGGGTAGCCGCAAATTCGATGGTCCCGCACCGCCGGGATCGACGGGTAGCGGCTCCAGAAGCCCCCCGGCGCCGACCGATCGCTGCCCATCTGACCGTCGAGGATTACCTCCGGCGCGCTCGCGATTATGTACTCGATACTCAATCGCGGCCAGTCCTGGGCGGCGCGATCCGCGATATTGATCCCGCCGGCGAGCTTCACCAGCTCGTCGAGGTAGGTGCCCGGACCGACGGCGACGATCGGCTGATGTCCCACCAGCATCAGCACCTTGCGCGGCGGAACGTCCTTGAGCCGCGCCCGCACCGAATCGATATGCGACTGGATCTCTCCGACCATCTCATCCGCCTGACGCGTCCGGCCGGTCCGTTCGCCGATTTTCAGGATCATCGTCCGGATTTCGCCGAGCGTGTCGGCGTTCACCATCAGCGTGGGATATCCCATCGCCTCGATGGCGCGGACCGGTCGCACGCTCGATGAACTCTCGAGTCCGATCACCAGCGTCGGCCTGAGCGCCGCGATCGCTTCGACGTTGGGCGTCAGAAACGATCCCACCGCCGGCAGGCGTCGGACGGCGTCGGGATAGTCGCAGTACTCCGACACGCCCACCACCTCCGGCCCGGTGCCCAGCGCGAACAGCGTCTCGGTGATCGCGGGCGCCAGCGACACGATTCGCTGGGGTCCGGCGGCGATCGCGCGCGACGCCGCCAGAATGACGCTTAGGGCTGTGACCATCGCAAGCGCCCGCAGCACCGCCTTCGATCCGATTCTGCGCAGCTCCGGAATTCTGAACACATGGCGAAGTTACCAGAGAACCGGCGGGTGAAAACATCGCCGCGCGGAACCTAACCCCTACCCCCTTCCCTGCAAGGGAAGGGGAATCAGTCGCGCCAGGTTCCCCCTTCCCGTTTTCGGGAAAGGGGGACAGGGGGTTAGGTGAACCGCGTTGCATCGATACGACCGGCTCGATTAGCCTGCTGGCGTGCTCAAAATCGCGGTCTGCATCAAGCAAATCCCGCTGATCGAGGACGCCAATTTCGATCCGATCACCAGGACTATCCGGCGCGACGGTCCGGCAGTGATCAGCGCCTTCGATCTGCGCGCGGTCTCGCTCGCGCTCGATCTGAAGAAGCGCATCGGCGCCGAGACGCTGGCGATCACGATGGGACCGCCGCAAGCGAAAGCCGCGCTGACCGAGGCGCTCGCGATGGGCCTCGACCGCGCGGTGCATCTGGTGGACCGCGCTTTTGCCGGCTCCGACACGCTCGCTACCGCGCGCGCGCTCGCGATGTGGCTAAGTCGGGAGCCGTTCGATCTGATTCTGCTCGGCAAATATTCGCTCGACTCCGAGACCGGACAGGTCGGGCCGGAAATCGCCGAGCTGCTCGGTCTCGCGCAGATAACCGGCGTGCGCAAGCTCGACTCGAGACCGGCGGGCGCACGATTCGGGCCGAGCGCGAAAGCGACGAAGGTTTCGAGGAAATCGAATGCGGCCTGCCCGCGCTCCTGACCTGCGGCGAGCGCGTAGCGCAGCCGATCCGGATAAAGCCCGATGACGCGGAGCGGGCGAAGTCGCGGCCGATCGAGTCGGTCGGCGCGGCCGAGCTCGATCCCGACCTGTCGAAGTTCGGTTTCGAGGGCTCGCCGACCTCGGTGCAGGAAGTGCGCGTGCTGGAGAACCCTAAGGTGCAATGCCGCCGGATCGACGGCGCCGATCCGGCCCGCGCGGCGCTCGAGCTGATCGCGGCGCTCGACGAATTGGGCGCGTTGCGGCCGCGCGCGCACTCGCGCCGCCCGACGGGAAGCGCGCCGCGCACGCCGGCGTGCGGACGGGACCTGTGGGTGGCGTGCGAGACCAACCTGGCCCGCGAGGTCACGCGCGGCTCGCTCGAATTGCTCTCGCTCGGCGACCAGTTGGCCTCACGCCTGGGCGGCGCGCTGTGCGCGATCGGCGCGGCTGCCGCGCTCCGCGCTCACGCTGCGACGATTGCCGGTTACGGCGCCGATCGCATCCTGATGGTCGAGCATCCTTCATTTGAATCAAGTGCGCTGGAAGCATGGCCGCCCGAAGCCGCGGCTGAAGCGATCGCGCAACTGGTGCGCGAGCGATCGCCGTGGGGCCTGCTGATTTGTGCGAGCGAGCGCGGCCGCGATTGGGGCCCGCGCCTCGCTGCGCGCCTGGGAATCGGGCTCACCGGCGACGCGATCGGAATCGAGCTCGATGCGCAAGATCGGATGGTCGCGCTCAAGCCGGCCTTCGGCGGAAGCATCGTGGCGCCGATTCTCTCCAAGACTTATCCGCAGACCGCGACGGTGCGCTCGGGAGTACTCGAGCTCGCCGAGCCCAATCCCTCGCGCCGGGCGGAGATCGAAATCGTGCGGCCGAATCTCGCGCCGCTCAAGTCGAAGCTGATCGCTGCGCATTCGAGTCTCGACCGGTCGATCGCCCCGCTTGAAGGCGCCGAGGTCGTGGTCGGAATCGGCACCGGCGTCGGCGGTCCCGAGGGCGTCGAGCACGTCAAGGAGTTCGCGCGCGTGATGCACGCGGGGCTGTGCGCCACCCGGCGCGTCACGGACGCCGGATGGTGTCCGCGCCAGTTGCAGGTCGGGCTCACCGGCAAGTCGATCGAGCCGCGGCTGTATTTCGCGATCGGAGTGCGCGGCGCGCCGAATCACACCTGCGGGATCAAGCGCGCGCAGACCGTGGTCGCGATCAACAACGATCCGGAGGCGCCGATCTTCGAGCGGGCGAACGTGGGCATCGTCGCCGATTGGGCCGCGCTGATGCCGGCGCTGATCGAGGCGTTTAGATCGCGCGCCGCCGGCTGAAGATTTGCAGGCCCTTCACCGCAACCGTTTCCTGGCTGGCGCGGGCGGGCTTAAACGTGCAACATTTGCGCTAATCCCACCGCTTGGAGCATCGATCATGACGGCGATTGCGAACACTCGATACGGAAAACTGGAAGGCGCAGAACAGGCCGGACTGTTCGTTTTCAAGGGCATCCCGTTTGCCGCTCCGCCGACCGGCGCGCGCCGCTGGATGGCGCCGGCGCCGCCCGCGCCCTGGAGCGGCGTGCGAGCGGCCAAAGCGTTCAGCAAGGCCGCACCGCAAAATCCGCCGCCACCCGCGCTCGTCGCCGCGTTCCCCGGCATGGGTGCGGTCGAGCCGTGGAACGAAGACTGCCTGTACCTGAATGTATGGACGCCCGCGCTCGACCGCTCGCGGCGTCCCGTGATGGTCTGGATTCATGGCGGCGCGTTCGTGATGGGTTCGGGGTCGACTCCGATTTACGACGGCACCACGCTCGCGCGCCGGGGTGACGCCGTGGTCGTGACGATCAACTACCGGCTCGGGCCGTTCGGTTTCCTGCGCCTCGCCGAACTGACCAACGGCAGGATTCCATCGACGGGCAACGAGGGGATGCTCGATCAGATCGCGGCGCTCCGATGGGTCCGCGACAATATCGCGGAGTTCGGCGGCGACCCCGGCAACGTGACGATCTTCGGCGAGTCGGCCGGCGGCATGAGCGTGGGAACGCTGATGGGAATGCCGGCCGCGCGCGGTCTCTTTCACAAGGCGATTCCGCAGAGCGGCGCCTGGGCGGCCAAGAGCGTAGCGCGCGCCAACCAGGCTGCCGAATGGCTGCTGCGCAAGGCCGGCGCCAACGCTTCCGACCCCGACGCGCTCCGGCAGATTGCGCCCGAGGCGCTTCTGGACCCGATGCTGGGCTCGACCCTTGCCGTTCCCGAGCTCGGGTCGCTGGCGTTCGTGCCGGTCGTAGACAAGGACGCCGTCCCGCGCTTGTCAGTCGAATCGGTCGCGGAAGGCGCCGCGCGGGGAGTGGCCACGCTGATCGGCACGAACCTGGAGGAATGGAAACTGTTCGCGGCATTTGATCCCGTGGTGTTGGGACTCGACTCCGCGGGTCTCACGCGGCGAATCGGCGGCCCGGCCGGCGAGGCGGCGGGCGCGATCGTCGAGACCTATCGGAGCGAGCGCGCCAGCCGTGGCGAACCGGCTACGCCGCCCGAGCTGTTCATGGCGATGGAGACCGATCGGATCTTCCGCGTTCCGGCGACGCGCTTCGCCGAGGCCCAGGGCAGGAACGACCCGCGCGTCTTCAATTACGTCTTCACCTGGAAGTCGCCGATCGCCGCGCTGGGCGCCTGCCATGCGATCGAGCTCGGCTTCGTGTTCGGCACGCACAATATGATCGCGGCGCTTTGCGGCCGCGGCCCTGCCGCCGACGCGCTCGCGGAAAATACCCAGGACGCATGGCTGGCGTTCGCTCGCACCGGGAATCCGGCTTGCGAATCGCTCGGCGACTGGCCCGCCTACGAACCGGCGCGCCGCGCTGCGATGATGCTCGGACCGAAGTGCGAAGTGGCCCTCGCACCGTTGGAGGCCGAGCGCCGCGCCTGGGACGGAATCCCCAACTCGCGGCTGGGCGGCGCCGATCCGAGCTAGGAATCCGCTACGGTCGATCCGAGGTTGTTGCGATGAAACCCGAGAGAATGAATATCGAGCAGGCCCGGCGGGCAGGCGGATTGCGGATCGTCACGCTCGCGCAAATCCCGAGCCCCTGGGGAGAAGCGTTGAAGGGCATCCTGCACGTAAAGCAAATCCCGCAGGCGCGGATCAGCCATGTGTTTGGCTCGTCGACTCAGACGCTCGCCGAGTGGACCGCACAAGACAGCTTTCCGGTCCTGGCCTGGAACGACGAACGGCCGCGGACCACCTGGATCGATCAACTCTATCTGGCCGAGCGGCTCGCGCCCGCGCCGCAACTCATCCCCGAGCAGTTTGACGACCGGGTGATGATGTTCGGCTACAGCCACGAGATTTGCGGCGAGAACGGTCTTGGATGGTCGTGGCGGCTGAGGATGGTGCATCTGGCGCTCACAAAACCCGGCGGCGATCCCGCCGGAGTGTCGGCGTACCTGGGCAAGAAGTACGGCTACACGCCGGAGATCGGCGAACGCGCGACCGGACGAGTCATCGCGATTCTGACCGCTCTGGGCGCGCGGCTCGAGTATCAACGGGCGCGTGGCAGCCGATTCTTTATCGGCGACACGCTCTCGGCGCTGGACATCTATTGGGCGGCGTTCTCGAATGCGATGAGACCGCTGGCGCCCGAGCTATGCCCGATGCCGCGGGTTATTCGCGAGATGTTTACGGTCACCGACCCAGCGATCCTCGCCGCGACCGATCCGATTCTGCTGGAGCATCGCGATTTCATCTTCAGGAACTACCTCGAGTTGCCAGTAGATCTGTCGTAGCGACGTGGCAGTGGCTGCAGTACCCTCACCCGCGCGTGACGGCGTTTGCAAGACAAGGAGCAAACGCCGCGCCGCTTGCCCTCTCCCTGGTCAGGGAGAGGGGTTTAAGACAGGCGGCGAGCGCGGCTGGGTCTTACACCTCTCCCTGACCAGGGAGAGGTCGGCGAGCATTTGCGTAAGCAAATCGCTCGCCGGGTGAGGGTATCTCCGCTTCCGCTAGCGCCGAACTTCGTAGAGCGCGGAGAACATATCGTCGATCGGCAGGCGGCGGAAGCGCGTGAAGCCGGCTTGCGCGCACAGTTCGCTCGCCTTCGGTTCGCCCATCAGGGCGCCGATTCCCGCGCCGCCGTGGGCGAGCGAAATGGTCATGCAATAGAGCGTGCTCGTCGAATACATCATCCGGCCCATCGGATTGAGATTGTCCTCGAGATTCGCCGACACGTTCAGTTCGAGCATCAGGTAGGTCCCGGTTGGCTTCAGCGCCTGGCGGATCGACTTGAGCAGCGCGGCCGGATCGACCGAGTCGTGAATGACGTCGAAGGTCGTGATGAAGTCCCATCGCTCGGCCGGCAGTTTGGTGCAATCGACCGTCTCGAAGGCGATCCGGTCCTTGATGAGCCCGGCCACGCGGGCGTTGGCTCGTGCGCGCTCGATTGCCTCCGGATGCGAGTCGTAGCCGAAGACCAGCGCCCTGGGAAACGCCTTCGCGAGCGCGATCGCGGCGCGCCCGCCGCCGCATCCCACGTCCAGCGCGGAGCCGCCGTCCGTGAGCGACGCGACCACTTGCGGCATCGCGGGCAGCCATTTGCGGACCAGGTGATGCTGAAACATCGGGGCGGTGCCGCGCTCGATTCCCTCGACAGTGTCCGGCGGATACTCACTTTGAGGCACGCCCTTGCCGGTCTTGAATGCTTCGGCGACCTTCGGCGCCATCGCGATGTTCGCGATTCCCTGGATGAAGCCGCCGAAGAAGAACGGCGAGTCCTCCCTGGCGAGGATCATCGCGTGCTCGGGCGGCATCAGGAACTTGCGGGTCGCCGGGTCGTAGCTCGACATAGCGCGCCGCTGCCATCGCGCCGAGCCATTCGCGAAGATAGCGCTCGCTAAGGCCGGTGCTCGCGGCGAGCTCCGCGCTGTTCATCCATCCGGCGTCCGCCATCGCCTTGAAGATGCCGAGCCGGTCGCCAATATAGCTGAGCGCGCCGTGCATCGCGGTGCCGATGTCGTTCATGGTCTGGAAGGCGAAGGCTTTCACCTTGTTCCAATCGAGTTGCGATTTTTCGAGCGGTTGCTTTTCGTCCGCCATGACTTCTCCTTCAATCGAAGATGCTTTGCGCCGCGCGATCAAGGATGCTTTGGGCCGCGCTTATCACTCGCTACCATCCGGGGCAGGTTCGGCGAACATCTCGCGTTGTCCTCCCGGTTTGGCTTCCACTTCTGATGGTGCGAACAGGCCCGGCCGATCGACGTAGGGTTTGAACTTGGCGTAAAGCTCGGCGAGCTTGGCCTGGTAGTATTCGACGTTCTCGTCGGGAGCGCTGCGATCGTAATCGGCGGCCATTTTGGCCGCCGCGTTGACTTTGACCTTCGCGCTGCGTCCCGTCACATAGTAGGAAATCTGATCGCCGCTCAGATAGGGGCGCTCGGCCTTGAGCGCCAATTCGTAGGGCGCCGAGACGTTGCGGCGCTTGCCGCCGATTTTATCCCGATACGCTTCGAGCGAGTCCTGGAGCGTCTCGGTCTTCATCAGGTCGGCGATCTCAAATTGGTGCTGCTCGAGCTTTTCGCTGTAGCTCGCGACCAGCGCCGGTATTTCGGCGCGCCGCTCCTCGAGCAGGAGCCGGAACATATCCTCCATGAAGCGGCGCTGAAAGCGCTCGAGCCCGCGCGATTTGAGCCCCGAGCCGCGAATCGTCATCTCGCCGCTCTCGTCGAGCAGCACGTAGTTCTTCATCTTGTAGCTGAACATGGAAGCATAGCGGCCATCGATCTCGAGCCTGATTCCCTCGGGCATCGTCGTGCCGATCTCTTCGAGCAGCGCTTCGGAATCGGCGGCGCCGCCGCGGCCCGGCGGGGCGACAAAATAGATCCCGTCGGTATCGACCTCGATTACCATCGCGCCGCGCGCCTCGAGCTCGGCCACCGCGCGCTTGATCAGCTCGCGCCCGCGCGCGGTCACCGCATTGGCCTGCCCGAAATCGTTGAAATGGCCGAGCGCGAAGCCCAGATAGCCGTAGAACGAATTGATCAGGATCTTGAAAGTCTGCTGCAACGCTTCGGCGTTGCGGCGCTCGACGCCGCTGAGCTCGCGCGCGAGCGCCTTGGCCTGGACGCGGAAGCTCCTGAGATCGGCGAGCATCCGCAGGAACACGCCCAGCCGATCGGCGGCGGGGGCGTGCCCGTACAGGAGCATCAAGGAGGGGTACAGCGAGGTGACGTCGCAGTGGAGCACGTTGCGCGCCACGCCGCAGCGGCGAATCTCGGTGTAGCCGCCCATCACTTCGGACGGATCGTTGGGCGCGGGAATCGAATGGCCCGAGGCCACATAGGCGCGCGTCATCAGCGCGTCGATTTTAGTCGCGTTCCCGCGCAGGACCACGTTCTGATACGAGTACGGGAAAATCTGCGCCTGCACGAAGTAGCTCTGCGAGAGCGTCGCGGCGAGCGCGCCGGCCTCGCGCGCGTCGTCCAGCGCGTACTCCATCAGCTCGTCGCGGCGATGGTCGAAGCATTCGCTGATGCGCGCCGGATCGACGTAGACCCGGCCGGGGCGCGCGAGATGGAAATGGCGCGCGAGCTCCTTCAAGCCGAATCCTTCGAGCTCGCGGCTGGCGATATCGTAATGCTGGGCGAGGATCCAGGTGTCGATAATGCTGCGGCCGTAAACGTCGTAGCGGCGGTAGGCGATCGTGCGCTCCGCGATCTGCAGGCGCGAGGCGCGCGCGCTGAGCAGGCTGCCGTCGCGGCCGAGCGCAAGCTTCACGCGATGGCGTGCGGCGCGCGCTTGCAGGTACTCGAAGTCGAAGCGGAACAGGTTGTGTCCCTCGATCACGTCGGGGTCGCGCTCGCGGACGATCCGCACGAGTTCGTTCAGCATCGCGGGCTCGTCCAGCTCGGCGCCCGAGAGCACGCGCTCGAAGCCCGCCGAATCCGTGATCGCGATCGCGATCACGCGATCGCCCTCGCGCGCGGCGGACGGAAACTCGAAGCCCTCGCTGATGTAAGTCTCGATGTCGATTTGCATCCGGACCAGATCGCCGAACTGGATTCCCATGAAGAAAGTCGTCCCGGTGAGCATCAGATGTTGCTCGACGAGATCGGCCAGCACGAAGTAGGGCGCGTCGGGAACGCCCGGCGGCTTGCCGGTCACGTTGCGCAGATGGCGCTTGGCGGCCTCGAGCGCGGCGAGGGAATCAAACGTCGCGAGGTAGCGAAAGCGCAGCTCGCCGCTGAGCTCGGAGATTTCGTGCGGCGCCTTAAAGCCACGCAGGAGCTCGCGGTCGCTCACGATGGCGAAGAGCCGCAGCGGCCGTCGCTCGCGAACTATCTTTGTCCCGGCGGGCTTTCCCTCGACGCGGCGGAAGATTTCGGCCTCTTTGGGCGGAGCGATCTCGAGCGCGACGATCCCGGGCTCGGCGGGATCGCCGAACAGCAGGCGGTTATTGTGGAACTGGCCGCGAATCGCCTCGTAGCCGCTCATCGCAGGAGCACCCATGGCGGAATATCCACGGCGATTGTGGATCGCGGGGCTGATCGTAACAACCGCGCCGTCGCTGCCGCCCGGCCGTATCGCTCACGCAACCGCGCGATTGAGCCGTTTTGGAGCGCAAGCCGGTCCCGGAGTGTAGGCGCGTGGATCAAAGGGCGGCGAAGTGGGATTTTTGGATTGGCCAGCGAACCAATGTTGATAGTCCACCTGCCCACTTCGCGCCCATGGGCAATGTGCCCCATCGCCAGCCTTTATGACAAGGGAAACCCTGTGACATTCCTATGACAAATCAAATTGATACACTGCCGGAGTACCGTCTGGTAGCTTTATTTACCTACGATATGTACACTGAGTTCTGCGATGGCATCCGCACGGACTCTTGCTCTGACGGCGGCGCTGTTGGTGGTCGTGGCCGCCGGATTCGCCGTGACGGCGAAGGGCGGCTCCGACAGCGATAGCGATGGCGACTGGCAGATGGTGACTTCGCCGCAGGAGCAACCTCAATCAGAGCAGCCGCAATCAGCCGCGCCGGCGCTGGCAGAGCGGCCGGCCGCGAGCGCTCCCAAAGCCGGGGTCGGACCCGCGATCGCCTGCGGCGAGGAGGCGGTTTCCGCCAGCGATCAGGTCAAGGCGGTGGTCGCGGAGATCAACCGCGTGTGGCATTCCGGCGTCAAGGTCTACCAGTCGGTCCAGCCTTCGGGTCCGCACGCGCGGCCGGGCGGGTGCATCTTTTACCATCCCGGGGTGATGGCCGGGCTCCTGAAGGGCTGGATGAATATCAAGGAAGCGCGCGAGGAACAGCCGATGGTCTACGCGATCTTCGCGCACGAAATCGGCCATGAGGTGCACGGCGACTTCGATTCGAGCCGCGCGAACTTGTCGAGTGAGGAGCGCGAGCTCGAAGCCGACCGCTTCGCCGGCTACACGATGTCCTTCCTGCGCATCCAGGCGGACGACTTGACGACCTACTACCGGCTGGTCGGCGACGATTTCATGGGCGCGCAAGACAGCCACGGGACCGGCGACCAGCGCGCTACGGCCTTCGAGTACGGATGGAAACTCGCGGAGGCGGGATCGTCCGAGCAATCGATCATCCCGGCCGCCGGGCTGGGCCATCCCTGACGAAGCAAACGCTTTTCCTCACTGGCCGCTTGATGCGAAGTTGACCGCGATCACCGTCGCGAGCGGATCGAGCACGCGCTCCGGCACTTCGATCGAAAGCTCGCCGATCGGATCGGGATTGAAGAGCATGTCGGCCGCGGCGCAGCTCGTCCTGAATTTGAGCTCGATATCGGGCGAGAGCGTGCGCACGCCGGCAACTTTTTTTATTCGCACGCCGCGCACGGCGACAGTTTCGTACGGCCGCATCAGAAGGTGAAGGTAAATGCGATTCTCGCGGCGGGTCGAGGGGCCATAGAACTGCCACGGCTCCAAGCCGGGCCGGGTGGCGACGATGCTCGCGCCGTTGCGACCCATCCAGGCCGCGATCTCCTCGAGCCGTTCGATCTGCTCCGCGGGAAGCTGCCCGTCGCCCATCGGGCTGACATTGAGCAGCAGATTGCCGCCCTTGCCGGCGACTTCGCACAGCGTATGCACCAGCGCGCGCGCAGACTTGAAGTGTTGGTCGCGTGGATTGTAGCCCCAGCTATGGTTGATCGTGAGGCAGGTCTCCCACGGCTCGGGCGGCGCGATCGGAGGCACCGCCTGCTCGGGGGTTCTGAAGTCGCCGAAACCCGGCAGACGATCGTTGATCAGCACGTCGGGCTGGAGCGAACGGATCATCCGCTCAAACTCGGCGCACTGCCACTCCTCGGGCGTGCGCTCCCATCCGCCGTCGAACCAGAGCAAGTCGATCTGGCCGTAATTGGTGAGCAGCTCGCGCATCTGGCCGAACATCGTGCGCAGAAACCGCTGCCATTGATCGGGCGTCGAGCGGCGCCACGTTCCCCACTTGTAGGGCCGGTCGGCGTCGGTGAAGGCGGGATAGTCGGGATGATGCCAGTCGCAGAGCGAGAAATAGAATCCCACCCGCATCCCCTCGGCGCGAAACGCCTCGGCGTACGCGCGCACGATGTCCTTGCCATACGGGGCGTGCTCGATCGAAAAGTCCGATTCGCGGGTGTGGAACATCGCGAAGCCGTCGTGATGTTTGGTCGTGAAGACGGCGTATTGCATCCCGGCGCGCCGCGCGAGCCGCGCCCATTGGCGCGGATCGTACTTCACCGGGTTGAAGGTCTTCGCGGTGGCGTAGTAGTCGGAGATCGATATGCTCTGGCCTTCGGGCAGGGCGCCGAGCCCGCCGACCAGCGGCCATGACAGACTCCCATCCACGCTGACTAACGGTCCCCCAATGGATGAACATTCCGAACCGCGCGGTCTCGAACCAGTTGCTCATGGATTGGGTTTCTAGCGCATCGCGCGCCGGATGGTCCAACGGACGAGAGGAACGGTCGGCGGTCTGGTAGTCTATGCAGGAACGAAAGGAGGATTTGTCGTTCGCTATGAAGAAGCGCTTGCTGAAGCGTTTGCCAAAGTTCAAGAGCGAAGAGCAGGAGCGCAAATTCTGGGCGAGCCGTGACTCCGCCGATTATCTGGAGTGGCGGCGGGGCAAACGCGTCGTGCTGCCCAATCTGCGCCCGACTCTGCGGACGATCTCCCTGCGGCTGCCGGAACCGATGATCGAGCGGCTCAAGCTTCTCGCGAACAAGCGCAACGTCCCTTACCAGTCGTTGCTCAAGATGTTCGTGGCGGAACGGCTGGAAGCGGAACTCAGGGGCTGAGTTTGCGCGCCGGGGCTTGCGCGCGGGCGGCGCGTGCAATAGTTGAATGGGGATTCACGGTACGGGGGTTGGTTGAACATGAAATTGTGGCGTTCCTCTTTCCTGGCTGCCGCCGCGGTGATCCTCGCGATCGCTCCGGCCTGCACCGGCTCCAATTCGGATGGTTTACCCGTGCGCAACACCGGCCATTACGCAACTATCGAGACCGATCGCGGCACCGTCGTGGTCGAGCTTTATCCCAAAGTGGCGCCGCTGACGGTCGCCAACTTCGAGAAGCTCGTCAACAAGGGCTTCTACACTGGACTCACGTTCCATCGCGTGGTCCCCGACTTCGTGGTGCAGGGCGGCGACCCCGACGGCACCGGGATGGGCGGACCCGGTTACACGGTCCCGGGCGAGATCGACGCCAATGAGCATCACCTGCGCGGCTCGCTCGCGACCGCTCGCACCGGCGATCAGGTCAATCCCAAGCGCGAGTCCAGCGGCAGCCAGTTCTACATCTGCCTCGAACCGCAGCCGAACCTCGACGGCCAGTACACGATTTTCGGCGGCGTGATCCAGGGGATGGACGTGGTCGACAAGATTCAGAAGGGCGACCACATGAAGAAGATCACGCTGGCGCCGGCGCCGCCGAAGTGACGGCATCGGCCGCGCGCTGACCGGGATTGCGCGGCCCTGACGATATGGAATCCGGCCGCGGGCACCGCGTCGGGCCCTACTTCACCGTCGATCTCCATCTGCACACCAATCGCGGCAGCGCCGACTCGAACATGTCGCCCGCCGAGCTGATCGCGCGGGCGCAGGCGCTCGGAATCGGCGCGGTCTGTATCACCGAGCACGACCACATGTGGGATCTCGGCGAAGTCGGCGACCTGGCGGCGTCGGCAGGCGTGCTGCTCCTGCGCGGGATGGAAGTGACCACCGATTTCGGCCATATCGGCGTGTTCGGCCTCGAGCGCTACGTCGGCGGAATCTACAAGCTCGCCGAGCTCCGGCGCGTGGCCAACGACGCAGGCGGAATCCTGGTCGCGAACCATCCGTTCCGCTACAAGCTCGACGCGCGCTTTTCGTTCATCAATCCCGACTCGGAACCGATCGACCCGGAGCATCCCGAGCACGCAGCGAAGCTCGAAATCTTCCGCTCGGTCAACGCGATCGAAGTCCTCAACGGCGCCTGCTCCGAAGAGGAAAACCGGTTCGCGCTCAAGGTCGCGCGCGCGCTTGGACTCGCGGAGGTGGCGGGCTCGGATTCCCATTCGGAGCGCTCGGTGGGATGCGTGACCACGCTGCTCGAGGCTCCGGTGACGAGCGAGCGCGGGCTGATCGAGGCGATCAAATCGCGCCGATGCGCCGCCGGCCGCGGCTTGCTACGCAACGCGATCGAGACGTTCGCACTCTGATTCAGGCCGGTGCCTGGTGTGAAGTAGGACCGGCGTCCCGCCGGTCGAGCCTGCCGATGCTTCGACCACGGTTGTCTGGCCGAAGAGCGCTGCGATAGAATCGGCCCGCAAACTCATTTCCAAGAGCGAAAGATGGCCGCGACCCGCGACCGACTTGCCCTAATCGAAAACATATCGTCGCTCGGCACCGAGGCCGGGGGCGATCTGCGTGAAACGCTGGACCGGGTCGTATCCGCGATCGCCGCCGGGATGGAGGTCGAGGTCTGCTCGGTCTACCTGTTCGACCCCGAGCGCGACCGCCTGGTGCTGCGCGCCACGATCGGGCTGGATCGCGACTCGGTCGGCAAGGTCTCGATGCGGACCAACGAGGGGCTGGTCGGCATGGTGATCGAGAGCATGGCGCCGGTGGCCGTACCCGACGCGATCAGCCACGCGCGCTACAAGTATTTTCCCGAGACCGGCGAGGAGAAGTATCACTCGTTCCTGGGCGTGCCGATGCGAATCGGCAAGCGCCAGCCGATCGGCGTGCTGGTCGCGCAGACGCTGCGCCGGCGCAAGTTCACCCGCAACGAGATCGCACTGCTGACCACCGCGGCCGCCCAGGTCGCGCAAATCCTTTCCCATTTCAGGCTGCGCGAGACCCTCGCCACCAAGGAGCGCGAGCGCGAAGAGTACCGCCGCCGGATGATCGAGGCCAACCGCCAACTCAAGGACTACGAAAAGATCGGCGGCAAGCCCCGCCGGATTACTCCGGTCAAGATGCGCCGCCCGCGGCTGGTCGGGTTGGGCGCGGCGCCCGGCTTCGCGCACGGCCGCGCCCACGTGGTCGGCACATTCCTCGCCGCCGTTGACCGCAATCAACGGGCCCGCGATCGGCAGGCCGAGCTCAAGCGCCTGGACGAAGCGCTCGCGCATTCGCGCAGCGAGCTCGACACGTTGAAGGCCCGGATGGCGCCGCTGATGGCCGCGGCCGACCTCGAGATCTTCGACGGCCATCGCCTGATCCTGGAAGACCCGGACTTCGTCGGACGGATCCGCGACACGATCGGCGCCGGCTACGCGGCCGAGAGCGCGCTGTTCCGGGTGGTCGACGAGATGAGCACCTCGATGATGGCGCTGGCGGACGGCTACCTGCGCGAGCGCGCCTCCGACTTCCGCGATGTCGGGCAGCGCCTGCTGCGCCATCTAAGTCAGGAGGACCGCAAGACCGCGTTCTCCAAATCCACCATCCTGGTCGCCGAGGAGCTGACGCTCGCGCAGCTCACGCTGGTCTCCCACGAGAATCTGGTCGGGATGGCGCTGCAATCCGGCGGCGTGACTTCCCATGCGGCGATTCTGGCGCGCTCGTTCGAGATTCCCACCGTGGTCGGCGTGGACCATCTGATCGAATCGGTGGTCGAGGGCGACGATCTCGTGCTCGACGGCAACTCCGGGATCATCTACGTGAATCCGAGCACGGAGGTCGAGCGCGAGTACGAGGGCTTGCGCGATCGCTACGACGCCTTCAGGCGCGAGCTGATGGCCGTCAAGCCGGGACCGACCGCGACCCGCGACGGCCATCGCGTGCAGATGCTCGCGAATATCGCGCTCTATGCCGATATCGCGCTTGCGCTGCGCTACGGGGCTGAAGGCGTGGGCCTGCTGCGCTCCGAGTTCTCGTTCCTTACCTATGAGGACTTTCCCGACGAGAACCAGCAACTGAGCCTGTACAGCCGGATGCTGGCGCCGATGGAGAAGCGGCCGGTGACGATTCGCACGCTCGATATCGGAGCCGACAAGTACCCGCCCTACTTGCGGGTGCCGCGCGAGGACAATCCGTTCCTCGGCTGGCGCTCGATTCGGATCTCGCTCGAAATGGCCGGCCTGTTCAAAGTGCAGTTGCGGGCTATCCTGCGGGCCGCGGCGCGCTATAACGTCCGCATCCTCTTCCCGATGATCTCCAGCATCGAGGAGATCAGGCGCGCGCGCGAAATTTTGCAGGAAGCGCAGAGCGAACTCTACAGGGAAGGGCTGGAGCATAATCCCAATATCGAAGTCGGGATCATGATCGAAGTTCCGGCCGCGGTCTGGCTCGCGCCCCGGCTGGTGCGCGAGGTCGATTTCTTCTCGATCGGCACCAACGATCTGATCCAGTTCGTGCTGGCCGCCGACCGCAACAATCCCAAGGTCGCCCAGCTCCACGAAGCGCTCCATCCGGCGGTCCTCACCGCGCTGTCCGAAGTCACCTCGGTCGCCAAGGGCGCCGGCAAGGAGGTTTGCATCTGTGGCGAGATGGCGAGCGATCCGCTCTGCACGCTGCTGCTGGTTGGCTTGGGACTCGACCAGTTGAGCATGAGCCCGCTGTTTATTCCGGTGGTGCGCAAGCTGGTGCGGGAGACCGACTTTCAGAGCGCCCGGCTGATCGCGCGCGATGTGCTGGGGATGGCGACTGCGCAGGAAATCAAGGGCTACCTGATCGAGCGCTACCGCGATCTCGGGATCATCGAGATGGTCGAGATGTACCGGTAGGAGTAGTGAGTCATTTTGATGTGGTCGTGGAAGGAGCCTTCAGGATTGTCATTCCCGCGCGCGTGGCATGCGCCGGGGGCGACGGCGCGCGTGAGGAATCCCGGATTCGGAGAGCGGGATTCTTCGCGCGTCAGGCAAAAGGACGCGCGAGAATGACACCGGCGAGGCTTCCCGGACATAGACCCACATTGAACCGAGCCGGCGCCAGAGCGTGCGCAGCGAAGGCCTTTCTGTCCCTCGCCCGCGTTGCCGCGGTCGCCCCCGGCGCATGAGAGGGCAAGCCGCGCGGTCGAAGTTAGCCACCGTCGGTCGTGGGGCGGAAGCGAAGCGAGCCCCGGGGCGAAAAACGCGGCGCGGGTGAGGGTCCCTACAGAGTCCTTACTGTATACTACTTTCTGTAAGACCTTCACCCCCGCCCCGGCGCAACGTGCAGCTCGACGCCGGCGTGCTTTTGAAGGTAGCCAATGACGTTGAAGAGATTGCGCGCCTGTGGGTTGCCACGAGGGCCGAACATGCGGATCAGGCTCTTGGGCTGGGTGCGGGTGGCCCGGCCGAGTTTCTCGAAGCCCACGGTTGCCTTGATGTAGTCGCGGAGGATCGCCTTGCCGGTGTCCACGTCGCCGGCCAGCATCAGGTTGATTCCTTCACGCAGGAGGGCCTCGCCAAAGGCTGCATCCTCGACGACGTGCTTCTGCACCAATTCCTTGAAACTCCGTGTCAGCGCCATAGTATGTCTCCGTTCATCGTCAGAGCCGCTTGGTTGACCCATCCTTTAAGTGTTGGAAAGGGTCCGAGCTGGTGCTTCCGTCCGATCGCTATAGTCCCAACTTCAAGAGCAGCCTACGAATGAATCCCTTGCCATCGTCACTTTGGCGCAGTGGTGACGCATTTGGGCGCGGGCGGATAGTGCCAATCCCACCGATTCCCAACATCGCTTCTTGATCAAGCCCTTTGCTCAGGTACGCCGCCAGCGCCATGAGCGAAACATTGATAGCAACTGAATCTCTGCTGTCAAGCTGCCGTTTTCGGTTCCCAGGGGTGCCCGCGTGGCGAATGCCGGGATAATCGGAACAGAAGCCATAGAGGCTTTTGACCGCCTCTTTGACCTTGTCATGTGGCCAGTCCGACAAACCATCGCACAACTTTCCGAGCGTTCCTACCTTCCCGTTCGTTGCCGAAGCGAGACCTTCGAGATAGTTGCTGGCTCTTGCTATGCTTCCTCTCAAATCGGAGTCATTTTGTGTGCGAGCATATTGATCGAATGCCGACTCGAAATCAGTCCACAGACTTGCCAGATCTGGGTTGCCGGAGTTCAGCCGACGGAGTTCGGCGTAGAGATTGGTGAAGGAGCCTGGAAGCAGAATGCGCAAGGTGAAGGGTTCGTCCAAGCGGTAGCGAAGGTTGAACTTGAGGAGCGCCTCGCGCAGGAGCCGCCAGTAGAGGTCCTCAAAGGCGGCGATCTCGTAGTTGGCTATGACGTTCCGCACCTCTTCGAGGAAGTGCACGATGGCGGACTCGCTGGCGAAGTCGGTGCCCTTGAGGGCAAGGAAGCGCTGTCGTGCCTTATCGGGGTCGTTGCGGGCGTCTTGCAGCTCAGTGTCGCTCGGGCGTGGGGACAGGAGTTCGTCCGCAGCGGAGAAGAGGTCGCTGAAGAGATCGGGAGGCGCGACGGCGTCCTTGGCGTCGTAGTTAGCAAGGGGTTCCCATAACTCCGCCGCGAGGTACTCCCAAGCGTGGCGCAGGCTGCCGCTCATAAATCGCCTTGGAACGCGCGGTTTACAAGGGACCGGAACAGGTCGTCAAGGCGCTTGCGGCCGGCGGCCTGCGCCGCCTCTAATTCGCGGATCTCTAAAATAAATCGCACGAACCTCTCTTGATCGCCAAGTGGAGCGAGCGGGATTTGGAGGTCCCGCAAAATCTCTAGATTGAAGTTCGCCCGCGCTGCATCAGGGGCTTGGGCGAGGAGCAAAGGGCGCCGACATCGGAGCACAAATTCCACGTACTCGGGGAATGAGTGCTCTGGGTCCACTTGGATTCCGACGACACTATCCGGGCAATAGACGGAAATCTGCAGAATTGCGGTGGCTCCGAGCGTTGCGCCAACGATAGCGAATACAATCGTACCCGGGGCAAACTGCTTGCTCACCGCCTTGCCGCGCTCGTTCAGTGTCTGCTGCCACTTAGACAGCAATCCGCCACTGGCGCTTATATCTCCCGTCTGAATAAACGGGTAGGCACCGCCAATAAGCTGGATCATTCCGAGGACGGGGTGTGAACTTTCCGCGTTCAAGTCTTGCAATGTCACCAAGTTTTACCGTCGGCAGGTTCCTGGAGTTCGCATTTGGATCGCCAAATAGTCCAAAAAAAACAGCGGGTAGAGCCTTTGCCTGCCTTAGATCACTGCTCGCACGGAGCCGGCGCAGCGCTTCTGCCTCGTCGAGAATCCGCCCGAGCCGCGCTTGGTCGGGGAGGGGAGGGAGGGGAATTAGAACAGTCCGCAGGAAATCAACGGGCACCCGCTGCTGGCCTGCCGTGCCGGTGAAGTTGGCTTTCGCAATCTCTCGAAACCAAGGTTGCCGAACAAATGCGAAGATCCATTGAGGTAGCACTTCGTTGCGGCATCGCAGGACATGGAACTCTGTCGAGCCGAATCCGCACCCGTTCGCCAGTCCCCGTGCGATGGCAGCTTTGCCGTTCTCCATACATGGAGTGATCTTGGCAAAGAGAACATCACCGTCTCGGAACGGCGTGTAACTGCCCGAGATGTCGCCAAGCGCGCGAATCTCTGCACCGACAATCGCTCCGTTCGACTCGTCCACGGCGGCCATAGGCACGAAGGAGACGTCCGCGGCGGGCGGGAGGCGCTCGGCACCGTTGTGCTTCGGGTTGATTTCGCAAAGCTCGCCAAGGGCCTTTGAAGGCCACCTGCTCATTTCGACGCGACCCTTTCCAGTAGCGCCTTCGCTCGCTCGGCGATCTCTGTCTCCATTCGGATCACGTCGGCCAGAATGTCCGCCGGGGCATCGTGCTCCACGGCATCCCATCGCATCGGCTTGTAGCGGCTAGGCGTGAGTTGCCAACCGTTCTCGCGGATCTTCTCCACCGGCACGCGGAAGCTGTTGGGGCCTTCCTCGCGATTCGGCCACTTAGCAAGAATGTCGGGGATGTCGTTGGCTTCGATGGGTGTGCGTTTGTCATCCAGCGAGAAGCCGTCCGCAGTGATCTCGTAGAACCAGACCGATTGGGTGGCTTTTCCCTTCTGGAAAATGAAGATCGCCGTGCCCACTCCGGAGTACGGCTTGAACACGCCGGACGGCAGCGCGATTACGGCTTGGAGTTCGCAGGTCGTGAGCAGCAGTTCGCGCACCTTGCGGTCGGCCTTGCCGGATCCGAAGAGGACGCCGTTGGGCACGATGACGCCAGCACGGCCCGTGTCGGTGAGGTGGTCGAGGAACCATTTGAGAAAAAGCAGCTCGGTGTCGCGAGTGTCGAGGTTGATATCCGCGAGGATGCTCTCCTTCTGCACGCGGCCGGCGAACGGCGGGTTGGCAAGGATGATGTCGTAGTGCGGGCCTGGGTACTGGCCGCCTTGGGTGGTAGTGAGCGGGTTGTGGTGCTCAATGCGGGCACGTTCCAGCTGGTGCAGGTAGAGGTTGAGGATGGCGATCTTCACCATGTTGGCGTCGTTGTCGAAGCCAGTGAAGGCGTGATTCTCCAGAAACTCCCACTGCTTGGGCTTGAGCAGGCTACCGTCCACGATACCGCGGGCGAGGTCGGCGGGTTTGGTATGTTGCCGCAGGATGTGGGTGAAGGCAGAAATGAGGAACCCGGCGGTGCCGCAGGCGGGGTCGCAGATGCGCTGGCCGGGCTGCGGGTCCACGAGCGCCACAATCAGGTCGATGATGTGGCGGGGCGTGCGAAACTGACCGTTGGTGCCGGACTGAGACAGCTTGCTCGAGCAGGTATTCATACATGTCGCCCTTGAGGTCGTGGCCCTCGTGGGGTGCGAGGTCCATCTCGGCGATGACCTGCACGACGGCGCGGAGCGTCGGCCGGTCGTAAATCTTGAGCGTGGCGTTGCGGAACAGCTGCTGGCCGGTGTCGGAGAGATCGGGCAGCTCGTGGAGTTTTTCGATCGCCCCGCGCAGGGTGTCGAACAGCTCGTTGCCGGTAAGGGTAACGAAATTGCCCCAAGCGTAGCGCGCCCATTTGCCGGAGAAGATGCGCCGGTATCCTTTCTCTATCGAGCGCGGCCTGTTCATCGCGCTCGGAGAGCAGGCGCAGGAAGATCAGATAGGAAAGCTGCTCGATGGAGTCCATCGGGTTGTTCACGCCGCCCGCCCAGAGGATGTTCATGAGTTGGTCCACCTTCTGGCGGAGGCCCGAGGAGAAGAAGTTCGAGCCGTTGCTCGGACTCAATTGGGCGACAGTGCCGCTTTGGGTTTCGGATCTGCTCATGTTTTCAGGCAGCCTCTCTCACGGCAATTTGGGTGCATTGGACCAGGGATGACTGGCGCAGCGCCTCGAAAACCGCCTCTCGTTCGTGGAAGCGCGCGAGCGCCGAGAGTCCACCCAGCGTGCGGAACTGACTGCGTTCGAAGAGCCGCTGATAGCGGCCGGCCAAGAAGTCGGAGAGTGCCTGCGGGTCCTCGCTCACCAGTTCGACCGTCGCATTGAGCCATTTCTGATCGCCGTAGCGCAGGTTGAAGCGGGCGGCGATGGAGTCCACGGTGTCCGCGATGACCTTGTCCTTGGTCGGCAACGGGCGCTTGCCCAAGGCGTTATAGACAAAGGCCGGCGTGGGAGCCGGTACACCGTAGGAGATTATGAGCTTGTCGGGCGCGTAGAACATCTCCGGGCGATGGTAGAAACGCTCTTGCAGAATGGTGTCGATGGCATCGTCGTCCTCGCTTTCGACAGCTTCCTTGAGGTCGGGATCATCCTCAGCAAACTCCTTCAAATCGCGCTCAAAGGAACCTCGGAAGGTCATCACGTCCACCTTCTCGCCATGGGGGCCGATGATGCGAACCTCCTGGCTGACGATGCGGTCGGTGCCTTCCCAAACTGGAATGTCACGAGGAGGGGGTGATGGCTGCGGCCCTTCGTCGCCACCATCTTCTCCGGGCGGTTGACCTGGTCCGACGGGTGGCTTTGGTGGCTCCGCTGTCTTCGGCAAGGGCAATTTCAGGGGCGCCGAGTAGTCGTACTTCTCCTCGAAAAACGCCGCGACGGCGCAGAAGTCGAGCAGGAAGAAAGTGCTTCTTATCGTATTCGGTGTTCCCTACGACGAATTTGAAGCGTCGCGTACCCCGTCCCTTGATCTGGATGTACTCCGTCGGCGAGAAGATCGGGCGCATGAGCACGACGTTAAGCAGGTCGCGGCAGTTGTAGCCGGTGGAGAGCATGTCCACCGAAACGGCGACGCGCTCCTTGCGCTTGCCGTCTCGGAACTCTTTCGCAAAGGAGGAGGCGTCGGGAATGCGCGACGTGATCGTGAGAGCGATTTCCGGCCTGATCTCGTTCAGGATCTTGGTGAGTGCAGTAGCGTGGGTCTGATTGACGGCGAAGATGATGGACTTGCCGATCTGGCCTGTTGGGTCACGCTGCGACTCGCGCAAGAACGCTTCGCACATAACGCGGTTGCGATGCGGCGTGAAGATCTTCCGCTCCAAGTCCTGGATCTTGAAGCTCTCCTCCTGCTCATTGATGACGACGGTCCAGCCCGCCTCCTGCAAGCGCCTGGGTGGTGATGTCCGAGCGACAGTCGATGATCTTGGGCAGACACAGAAAAGGGCCTTCCGGGTCCTTGCACGGCGTCAATGATATCGTAGCGGAATGTGGGTTCACCCGGTTCGCAGCCGAAATAATGGTAGGTGTCGCGGAGTTGACGAGCCTCCAGCGCCTTGGGATCTTCCGCGGCAAGCTGCGTCTGTGTTGACGTTCTTCAGATACGCCTTTGGCGTAGCGGTGAGGCCGATGCGGGTGGCTTGGAAGAACTGCACCACCTCACGCGCATCGCCATAGATGGACCGGTGCGCCTCGTCGTTGACGACGAGATCGAAGTAGAACGGCGTGAACTCCTCGCGGTAACGGCGGTCGGCCATGAGCGACTGGATCGTCGCAACGACCACGCGAGGAGCCGAGCAGCTCGCCAGTGCGGCGGGCGGTCTTGTAGATCACGGGCTTGTACTCGCCGAGGACGACGTCGAAGTCCTCCATCGTCTGCTTGGCAAGCTCGATACGGTCCACGATGAAAAGCACACGCTCGGCGTTGCGCGTGACAAGGAAGCGACGAATCAGAGCCGCGCAGAGCAGCGTCTTGCCAGTGCCCGTAGCCATTTCGAGGAGGAACTTTCGGCGGCGAGCGTTATCGTAGCCTTTCGCTATCTCGTCGAGTGCACGGATCTGATAGCCCCGCAGGATGAGGTCTGCGCGGAGGCTGCGCAGATACTCGGGCCGGACGACTTCCGTCTGCAGCGGGCGTGGCGGCTGGAGATTCTTCAGGCGGATTCGTTCGAGATCTTTCAGGGAGGGCAGCCGCTCGATTCGGTACGCGTCACGTTGGTCGGCGCGCTCGTAGTTCCAGAACCAGTGTTCGCGACCGTTTGATAGGAGAACGAACGGGGCTTTGAGGTTCTCGGCGTAACCGCGGGCCTGTTCCTTGGCGTCGTAGGGGTCGAGATCCTCGCGTTTGGCTTCGAGCACGCACAGGACCCTGCCTAGACTGTCCTTGAGCAGGTAGTCGGCTCGACCGCTCGCCGTGTTCAGCTCGAATTGGACCTGTTGGGGGTTCAGGAGGTCCCAGCCGCTGAACCGAAGTTCCTCATCGATGAGGATTCGCGAAAAGGCTTCTGGTTGGCCTGGCACCGCGTCTCCTGGAATTACGTTCACGGGCGAAACTAGCAGGGCGGCATGGTGTGCGGAAAGCACCTTGACCAGCGCACCGCTGCGGCGATGCGCCTCGGCGCGTCGTGCACCGTGCCAGTACCAGCCTTGAAGCTGAGCGGGGCGAACAGGTCGAGCTGGTAGAAATCGTCGGAATCTACTGCTAAAATAGCCGCTTGCGCGGGCCCGACCGCCGCGGCGTTGATCGATTCTCGGATGCCCGACCCGAAAGGTTGACTCCGGAGGTCCACATTCGGTATCTCTGGTGGGAACTCGGGGGCGTTGACCGCTCGGTTAGACGGCCCCGCGAGGTGAGTTTCGAGGTCGCCTGCAACCTCGGCTGAGGTCGGGAAAGAGGAATAACTATGCTTCTACTTACACTTTTATCCGCCGTGATCATCGGGCTCGGAATCTTCGGCTACATGTTCCTCGGGCGCAACCGCTACGGCGGCGAGCGGCCGCCCAGCCTTCAGCTCACGGCCAGCCAGAGCGCGCTCGAAAACGGTTCGCTCAAGCCCGAGCCGTACCGGATTGTGAGGGTGTATTTTATGAAGCCTTCCCGTTACGAAGAGGAAGGCTACGTGATGTTCTATCGATACGGCGTGCAGCCCAATAACACGCTGACCGTGTTGTCCGCGCTCAACGATACCTTCAACAAGCGCTACTCCGCGGAGCGCAACGTCTTCCTGGAAACGGTCCTGTGGGACGAGGTCTGCGACGGCGTAGTCAGCCCCGACACCATCAAGGCGATCAAGGACAAGGCCCGCGAGGACGGGGTCGAGCTGCTGATCGGACTGGCCGGCGTGCAGTCCAACCAATATCCGCGCGGACGCGACCTCGCGCTGCAGTTCGTCGCCCAGGGCGTCACCACGATAATGGGCGGGTTCCACGTCAGCGGCTTTCCGGACTCCTGCAAATTCCTCAACAGTTGCGGCGTGACGACCGTCGCGGGCGAAGCCGAGAACCTGTGGGGCGGTATCGTCGAGGACTTTCTGCGCGGCGAGCTCAGGCTGCACTACTCGGTGACCGAAGGCATCAGGGCCAAGACCGGCCGCGACGAAATCACCGTGCCGATGATCACCGAGGCGCAGTTGCCGCTGCTGGACGACCGCTACCTGACCCGTTTCGTCAATCCCAACATGACCACGCTCGACACCTCGCGAGGATGTCCCTTCACCTGCTCGTATTGCAGCGTGAAGAACGTGATGGGGCGCACGATGCGCTCGCGCGAGCCCGAGACGGTGGTGAGCTGGGTGCGCGACGCCGCGCGCTTTCACAATATCCATTCGCTGTTCCTGGTCGATGACGACTTCTTCCGCAGTCCGCGATGGGAGGAAATCCTGACCGGACTTGGCGAGCTGAAGAAGGAGTATCCCAAGCTCAACTTCATGATGCAGGTCGATGTTGACGCCTCGTGCTACGCCAATATCGCCGAGGGCGAGACCGACAGCCCCAAGCACAAGCGCAGCCGCCGTTTCGTCGAGCTGGCGGCGAAGGCCGGATGCTACTCGGCGTTCATCGGAATCGAATCGCTCAATCCCGACAATCTTAACTCTGCGACGAAATACCAGAACACCGACGACCGGCGCCATCGCTTCAGTTTCGAAGACGCGCAGAAGCGGGTCTACAATAAGTATCGCCGCGTGGTTGACAACTGGCATCGGGCCGGCGTTTCGACCCACGCCGGCTACATGCTGGGCTTTCCGTGGGATGGTCCCGATTGCGGGCGGATGGCGGCCCGGGTGCTGCGCAAGATCGGATTCGATATCGTCTCCTTCTTCATCATGACGCCGCTGCCCGGCACCGAAGACCAGGTTCGCTTCACCAAGGAAAATGCGATCATCGACTGGGACTTCAACCAGCTCGACTCGCAGCACGTCACGCTCAAGCACGATCTGCTCGACAAGGAATCCTGGATGCGCGCCTATCGCGACGCCTTCATGGGCTTCTACACGCTGCCCCGGCTGCTGCACACGGTTTTCACGGTCTCGTCAGGGCGTAATCTCGGCGCCGAGGCGCGGCTCTCCGTCATGCGTCAGTTCCTCTACTATTTCTTCAGCTATCGGATGGGACGCCATCCGATGGTCGGCGGGATCTGGCAGATTCGCCGCCGCGACGTCCGCCGCGCCGTGATCACCGACGAAGAGGCGCGTCGCCACTACCTTGGCGGCCGCTTCGACGCGATCCTGCGCGGTGACGGCGGAGAGTTCGCAGCCGCGCCGGCCTGAGCGTGGTTCAAATCGAAGCACCTGGACCGGCGCGGTCGTATTGGCCGCGCCGGTTGCCTTTCGGGCCGGTACGAATTTCGCCGGCCAGCATCGCGAACCTGCTATCGTGAGTCCGACGGCCGCAATTGTCATCGCGGCGATTGCGCTCGGCGTGATCTTTTTCGTTCCGCCGCTGAGGCGGGCCGCAAGCGCGGTGGCCGGAGTCGTCATAGCGATCGTGGCGATCGCGGTCGCGGCCAGGCGGCACGGCCGTGCTGCTGAACAACGTGACGATCTTCGACAGCCCCGGGACGCTGGCGCGAATCAGGCGCTTTTTGACGGTCGATTGGGCGGCGACCAGCGAACGCGGGTTGGGCTCGGCGCAGTGCGAATATGGATGGCCCGGCGAGCCGGCCATGCCGCCGATCGAGAGCGACCACCGGGGAGCGCACCGCAAGCGCGAGCAGGGCCCAGCCGGCAAGCACGCGCCGGTGCCGCCGGCCGGGCCGGCGGCGCAGGACGAGGACTACTATCCCGAGCTGGTGCTGCACGGCTATCCGGGGATTTCGCGCGCGGAGTCGTTCGCGGATGCGCAGCAGGCCGTCAACTCGCTGGGCGGATGGAAAATCACGAACGTCGATCGCGACAACGACACGCTGGATTGCGTCTACACGTCGCGCATCCTTCGCTCCGAGGACGACATCCGAATCGTGGTTACGACGAAGAACCGCATCTTCGTCTGTTCGCGCGCGCGCTCACGATGGTTTCCCGGTGACTTCGGCGCGAACATCGGTCATATCAAGGAGTTCCAGCAGGCGGTCGAACCGAGTATCGAAAAGTTCTATAAGGAATTGGAGAACAAGATGCGCGGGCAGGGCAATGGTCAGAGAAGCTGAAATCGACGCACTCGCCGGCTACCTCGTTCGCGGGCTGATCGCGCAGGGCGCCGTCAAACCTAAAGCCGGCGAGGGCGATCTGCTCGCCTGCGTGGTCGAGATGATGTCCGCGAACTTCCAGGAAGAGGCCGCGATCGATGACGAGGCGGACAAGATGGCCGAGGATCTGGCGCGCAAGGATTCGCGAGTCGATGTAACCCGCCTGCGTTCGATGATCCGCCAACGCCTGGCCGAGAAGCGCGGCTTCACCCTCTGAGCGCCGATGAAGCTCAGCGAAGACCGGATTCTCTACCTGGCGCGCGAATCGCTCAGCCGGATTCGCAGCGAGGGATTGGCCGATATCGATAACTTCGCCACCGCGCTGCGCCAGGCGCGCGCGCTGATCGCGGAATTTGTCGAGAAGGGTGATGCGGTCGACGCGATAGTGCGGCGCAAGATCGCGTCGCTGAAGCGCGGCGTAGTCGAAGGCGGCGCCGAATGGAATATCCTCTACCGCCGCTATCGCGAAGAGGAACTGCGCAAGAAAGGCCCGCCGCGGTAAGCGCGGGGTCGCGACTCGATAGGGGCCGGTTTTGCGAATCGGATGGCCGGCAGGGTCGCCACCGGCGCGGACGCCGGCCACTACCCTGAATGAGATCACCTGTGGGGTAGCGGCCGGCCTCCGTGCCGACCCTTCTTCGTTTGCATCGGCCGCAGATTCGTTTGCATCGGCCGCAGATAGGTGTAAATTTGCGGCTGGCACTCTCGTCATGAGAGTGCCAGTTGACTTCTCGCCGGATGTGATTAAGTTGGCGAGCAGGTTCTGCCCGAACCAAGACTAACCAAAACTAACGCCATTGAGGAGGAGATTCATGGCCATGAAGATTAGGCCTTTGGGCGACCGGATTCTGATCAAACGGATTCAGGAAGAGGAAAAAACCAAGGGTGGGATTATCATCCCCGACACCGCCAAGGAGAAACCCCAGGAAGGCAAAGTGGTGGCGGTCGGCAAAGGCAAGGTGACCGAGCAGGGCAAGTTGCTTGCGCCCGACGTGAAAAGCCGGCGACCGGATCCTGTTCGGCAAGTATTCCGGCAGCGAAGTGAAGATCGAAGGCGAAGACCATCTCATCCTGCGCGAGGACGATATCCTCGGCGTGCTCGAGTAAACGGCTCCATCCTTTTCAATCACATCCTCAGGTCAAGTTAGGGAGACATCAAATAATGCCCGCCAAAATGCTTCGTTTCTCACAGGAGGCGCGCGAGAAAATTCTCAAAGGCGTGAACGTTCTCGCCGACGCCGTAACCGTGACGCTCGGCCCCAAGGGCCGCAACGTCGTATTGGAAAAGAGCTTCGGTCCTCCGACCGTGACCAAGGACGGCGTGACCGTCGCCAAGGAAATCGAGCTCGAAGACAAGTTCGAGAACATGGGTGCGCAGATGGTCAAGGAGGTCGCCTCCAAGACCTCGGACGTGGCCGGCGATGGCACCACCACCGCGACCGTGCTCGCCCGCGCGATCTTCACCGAGGGAGCCAAGATGGTCGCCGCCGGGCATGACCCGATGTCGCTCAAGCGCGGAATCGATCGGGCGGTCGAAGCCGTGATCGCCGAGCTCAAGAACCTCTCCAAGCCCACCAAGGATCGCAAGGAGATCGCCCAGGTGGGCACGATTTCCGCGAACAACGATTCCACCATCGGCGACATCATCGCCGAGGCGATGGAGAAGGTCGGCAAGGAGGGCGTGATCACGGTCGAAGAGGCCAAGGGCCTCGAGACCACGCTCGAAGTGGTCGAAGGGATGCAGTTCGACCGCGGCTATCTGTCACCGTACTTCGTGACCGATCCGGAGCGGATGGAAGCCAAGCTCGAGGACGCCTACATCCTGATCCACGAGAAGAAGATTTCCTCGATGAAGGACTTGCTGCCGATCCTGGAGGCAATCGCCAAGACCGGCAAGCCGTTCATCCTGATCGCCGAGGATATCGAGGGCGAGGCGCTCGCGACGCTGGTGGTGAACAAGATCCGCGGCACGCTGTCGTGCGTGGCGGTGAAAGCTCCCGGCTTCGGCGACCGCCGCAAGGCGATGCTCGAGGATATTGGCATCCTGACCAACGGCAAGGTGATCGCCGAAGAGCTCGGGCTCAAGCTCGAGAACGTCACGCTGCAGGATCTGGGGCGCGCCAAGCGGATCGTGATCGATAAGGACAACTGCACGATTATCGACGGCGCCGGCAAGAAGGCCGATATCGAAGGACGCATCAAGCAGATTAGGGCGCAGATCGAAGAGACCACTTCGGACTACGATCGCGAGAAGCTGCAGGAACGCCTCGCGAAGCTGGTCGGCGGCGTGGCGGTAGTCAGGGTCGGCGCTGCGACCGAGATCGAGATGAAGGAAAAGAAGGCCCGCGTCGAGGACGCCCTGCACGCAACCCGTGCGGCCGTGGAAGAAGGCGTCGTGCCGGGCGGCGGCGTCGCGCTGATCCGCGCCTCATCGGCGCTGGAAGGCATCCGTGCCGGCGAAGACCAGAAGGTCGGGATCGCCATCATCAAGAAGTCGCTCGAAGAGCCCTGCCGCTGGATCTCCTCCAATGCCGGATGGGAAGGCTCGATCGTGGTCAACAAAGTCAAGAACAACAAGGGCGCCTTCGGCTTCAACGCAGCCACCGAGGAATTCGAAGACCTGATGAAGGCCGGCATTATCGATCCGACCAAGGTGGTCCGCAGCGCGCTGCAGAACGCCGCTTCGGTCGCGGGCCTGCTGCTCACCACCGAGTGCATGGTGGCCGAGAAGCCCGACGAGAAGGGCGGCGGCGGTGGCGGAATGGGCGGCGGAATGCCTCCAGGCGGCATGATGTAAGAACCGCCTCGCGTTGAGGTGGTGATGCGGTGTTGAAGGAGCGGCGGCCGGGCAACCGGCCGCCGCTTCGTTTGTGCGCCTGTCGCGTGCGCGCGCATCGAATCGCGCCGATGTCTTAGTTCGCGACAGCTTCCGTGCATTGGCATCCGCCGCAGCGCGCCACGCGGGTCTGCGGCGATAATTCTGTACCCGCCTCGCGACCCCGCCCTTGGCCTGCCATTTGCTCCGCTCAGTAGATGACATCATTCGCGCGGCACGACATCACTCGCGCCGGGCCGCGCGCAGGAGCTATCGGTGAGGCACTCGAAGCGGGGAATATGCCAGTACGCGCTCTAGTAGTAGACGATTCGATCTTTATGCGGGCCCTTATCCGCCGTCAGTTGGAGCGGATCGGATGCACGGTGGCGGCCGAGGCCGAGAACGCCTCCCAGGCTCTGAGCCTGTTCAGGACGCTCAAGCCCGACCTCGTCACGCTCGATATCGTGATGGCCGAGACCGACGAAATCGATTCGCTCAGCGCCTTTCGCGCGATGCGCGAGGAGGCGCCCGAGACCCAGATCATCCTGATGACCGCGCTGCCGTTTGACGAAAGCCGCGAGACTTTCATGAGCGCCGGTGCGCTGGCCTACGTCGTCAAGCCCTTCGACAATTCGGTCTTCGAGGGAATCAAACGTAAGCTGGCCGCCGTCTTCCCCAACCTCGGCGCCGGCGCTCCCGCGCCGCAGGCGCAGGTTCCTGCCGGCAAGACCAATCTATGAGATATAACGTCGTCGCCAGGAATCTCGAGCAGCTTATGGCCGCCACGGCCGACGGTGCCTCGTACGCCCTCGGCCGGCTGCTGAACGCGGAAGTCCGCGTAAGCTGCTGCCAGCTTTATCACGGCGACTGGCGCGAGGCGCTGACACAGAGTCTGCAAGGCCGCGGCGCTCTGGTGACGATCACCCAGACCGTCTTCGGCGCGGAGCCGGTCGAGGTCTCGCTGGTGATCGAGGAGAGCCGGACTCGCCGCATGCTGGACCTGCTGATGGGACGGCATGGAGCATCTCTCCTACCATCTGTAGACCCAGTGGCACAGAATGGCGCGCGATTCGATTCGTTCGAGATCGACGCGCTGAAGGAAACCGCCCATATCGTGACCGGTAGCTGTATGGCGGTGCTGGGCCGCGACCTCGGCCTGACCGGATGCTCGCTGCCCTCGATGGCAGCCGAGATGCCGCTGGCCGGCACGGTATGCTCGTTGCTGCCCCGCGCGAGCTCGATGTGCGTGAAGTCGTGGCTCAAGGCCAGCGCCCATGCGCTGGAGATCGCGCTCATGATGTCGATCGCCGGTCCCGCCGGCTCCGCCGCGGCCAGGCCCGCCGCCGATCCAGGCTAACTGTCCAAGCTAACTGGCGCCGGCGCGCGGCAGCACGGCCAGGCGCTCGACGCCCGGCCGATCGCCGGGCACGCAGTTGACCAACGCCACCCACCCCGTGTGATCGCTCGTGTAGAGCGGCGCCGGCGTGCCGCAATAGAACGCGCGCGTTGCGCCCTGCGATAAGTCCCGGAACACGTGCATGTGGCCGAGCGCGATATAGTCGTAAGCGCTCGCTTCGATCTCCGCCGGCGTGATCGGGGAAGAGCGCGGCATGTCGCCGTCTTCCATCAAGTAGCCGTGCGCCAGCGCGATGTTCCACAGTCCGGGCTCCGGGGTGGGCAATCCCGAGAGCGGCCGGTAACCCGGCGAATGTTCGATCAGCGCTCGTCCCCAGACTCGCGCCGCCAGCTCGGGAAAGGCGAGCAGCCGGCCCTCCGGCTCCAGTATGAGATGCAGGTTGCGTGGCTTCGCGCTTTCGGGAAGCGCTGCGTATATCGAGCGCTCGTCGTGCGCGTCGTGATTTCCGGGGATCATCACCACCGGCATCCGCGCGCGTCCGATCTCGGCGAACGCGAAATTCAGCGCCTCTGCGCTCACGCGGCTGGAGTCGAACAGGTCGCCGACGATCAGCAGCAGGTCGGCGCTCCGGCCGTTGGCGATCGAGATCACCTCGCTGAAGGCGCGCCGCACCAGGCCGCGCAGCCGCTCGCCGCGCTCGCCCTCGCCGACGCTGTCGGTTTCGAGATGCACGTCGGAGGTGTGGACGATCCTGAGCGTTCTGGGCGGAGTCATATGCTGCAAGGCTACCAATACTGGAGTTGCGCCGCTCATTCCAACTCCGTTTCGCAATCGATAGACTGAGGGCCGGTTGGGAGACGTGTTGCCGTGATCGTCGTAATGAAGGCCCATGCCACCGAGGCCGAGCTTCAGCAGATCGTGCGGATGGTCGAGGAGCTCGAGTATCGCGCGCACATCATCCGCGGCATCGAGCGCACCGTCGTGGCCTGCGTCGGCGAGGAACGCGGAGGAGGGCGTCAGCTCGGTCATCTGGAGTCGGTCGCGGGCGTGGAGCGCGTCATGCCCGTAGTACAACCCTACAAACTGGCGAGCCGCGAGGTGCGTCCCGAGGGCTCGCGAATCCGCGCCGGCGGGGTGGAGATCGGCGGCCGGCGCATCACCGTGATCGCCGGTCCATGCGCGGTCGAGAGCGCCGATCAGATCGGACTGGCCGCCGAGGCGGTCAAGCGCGCCGGTGCCCATATGTTGCGCGGCGGCGCCTTCAAGCCCCGCACTTCGCCGTATTCGTTCCAGGGGATGGAAAACGAAGGTCTGAAGCTGCTCGAGGCCGCCGGCCGCAAAGTCGGATTGCCGGTCGTCACCGAAATCATGGATCCCCACGATATCGAGTTCGTCGCCGAGCACTGCGACATGCTCCAGGTCGGCGCGCGCAACGCGCAGAACTTCTCGCTGCTGCGGCGGCTGGGCCGGGTCAAGAAGCCGATCCTGCTCAAGCGCGGCATGGCGACCCGGCTCGATGAATTCCTGATGGCCGCCGAGTACATACTGTCGGAGGGAAATCCCCACGTAGTGCTTTGCGAGCGCGGCATTCGCACCTTCGAGACCGCAACCCGCAACACGCTCGACCTGAATGCAGTGCCGCTGCTGAAGGCGCAGTCGCATCTGCCGGTGATCGTCGATCCCAGCCACGGCACCGGCATCTGGTCGCTGGTCACTCCGATGGCGCTGGCGGCGGTGGCGGCCGGCGCTGACGGCCTGCTGATCGAGGTTCATCCATCGCCCGAGCACGCGCTCTCTGACGGTCCTCAGCAGCTCCGGCCGGCGACGTTCGTGGATTTGATGGCTCGGCTCAAACCCGTCGCCGAAGCCGTCGGCCGCACACTGTAGCGCGGCTACTTTGAAGTAGGACCGGCGTCTCGCCGGTCCAGCAAACCCTCACCCGGCGCGCAACGCGCCGGCCTCTCCCTGGTCAGGGAGAGGCGAAGATCCAGACCCGCCCCTCGGCACGGAGGTCGG
This sequence comes from uncultured delta proteobacterium, assembly GCA_963793115.1. Classification (GTDB taxonomy): domain Bacteria; phylum Desulfobacterota; class Binatia; order Binatales; family Binataceae; genus CAVVMA01. Next base: position 50,218 of record CAWBYV010000013.1, on the reverse strand, counting down.
CGCTACGGCAAAACCTCGTTGCTACCATTAAACGTCTGCGCCCGCTCGTGGTAGGCTGGTCACGGACAAGGTGAATCGGAGCCCAATCAAGCCCGCTGCGCTGCGGCCCGGCGATACCGTCGGCGTCGTCGCGCCGGCCGCGGCGATCGACGCCGAATTCCTGGAGCGCGGCGTCAACGCGCTCGGCGCGCGGGGATTCCGCGTCAAGGTGTCCGCGCATGCGCTCAGCCGCAGCGGGATTCTGGCGGGCAGCGATCGCGAGCGCGCCGGCGAAGTCGCCGCGTTCTTCGCCGATCCGGAGGTGAAGGCGATTTTCGCCGCGCGTGGCGGATACGGCTCCGGCCGCTTGCTGCCCTTGCTCGATTTCGCCGCGATCGCGCGCACGCCCAAAATCTTCGTCGGTTTCTCGGACTTGAGCTTCCTGTTAAACCCGATCGTGAATCGCTCCGGCCTGGTCTGCTTTCACGGCCCGATGGCGGGCCCGGCGTACGCACTCTCGCGCCGCTCGTTCGACCATCTGGTCGGCCTGCTCGGCGGCGGGATGGAAAGCTTCGCGCTCGATGCGCGCGAAGTGGTGCGGTCCGGGGCGGCCGAGGGCGAGGTCGTCGGCGGATGCCTGTCGGTGGTGGTCGCGATGCTCGGCACGCCGTGGGCGCCCGACTTTGCCGGCAAGATCCTTTTTCTTGAAGAGACCGGCGAAAAGGCCTACCGGATCGATCGGATGCTGGTGCAGCTCAGACAGTCCGGCGCGCTCGGCAAAGTTGCCGGAATCGTTTTCGGCGGCCTTCCGGCGGCCGACGGCGAGCAGGAGCGCCGGCTGATCGGCGGCTTTATCGCGGAGCAGACCGCCGGCCTGGATTGTCCGGTGCTGTGCGGAATCGAGGCCGGCCACACCACGGAGAATCTTGCGATCCCGTTTGGATTGCGCGCGCGGCTCGATTCGCGCGCGATGAAACTGTCGTTTGCGGAATCTCCGGTTATCTGAAGTGGAGTCTTACTGACTTGGACTGGACCAAAGTGGAACGGGGGTTTGCCGAAGCGGTCGAGCAGCAGGTCATCCCGGGCGCGACGATCGTAGTGCGGGTCGGCGACGACGTCGCGTTCGAGGGCGCCTTCGGCTTCCGGACCATCCAGCCGGACCGCCAGCCGATGCGGCTCGAGACGGTCTTCGACCTTTCGTCGCTCACCAAGCCGCTGGCGACCGCGATCGCGGTGATGATGCTGATGCGCGACGGGAAGCTGCGGCTCGACGATCGCGTCACGCGCTTCTGTCACGACTTCGGCGTGCACGGCAAGGGACGCATCACGTTCCGCAATCTTCTTTCGCACTGTTCGGGGTTGACGGCCTGGCGTCCCTTCTACCAGCAGATCGCCGATATCGAGCGCGGCGGAAAGGTCAACTTCATGGCCAGCCGCGGCGCCAAGGAATACGTCTACGAACAGATCCATCGCGAGAAGCCGCAAGCCGCGCCCGCCACCACGACCATCTACTCCGACCTGAATTTCATGCTGCTCGGCGAAGTGATCGAGCAGATCGGCGGCGTCGCGCTCGACCGCTTCTGCCGCGAGAAAATCTATCGGCCGCTCGGACTGCGCACGACCGATTTTATCGACATCTCGATGGTCCGCACGCGGCGGCTCGAACCGGTACCCGAAATGTTCGCGCCAACCGAAGTCTGCCCCTCGCGCAAGCGCCTGCTGGTCGGCGAAGTGGACGACGAGAACGCGTACGCGATGGGCGGGGTGTCGGGACATGCCGGATTGTTCGCGCCGGTGCGCGAGGTGGACCGAATCGTGCGCGAGCTGCTGGCCAGCTACGAGGGGCTCTCCGATTTCGTGCCGCAGAAAGTCCTTCGCGAGTTCTGGACCCGCGACACGACGGTGGAAGGCTCGACCTGGGCGCTGGGCTGGGACACGCCGTCGCCGGAGTACTCGAGCTCGGGCCGCCGTTTCTCGCCTGCCGCGGTCGGCCATCTGGGATTCACCGGCACTTCGATCTGGATCGAGCCGGAGCGCAAAATCGCGGTCTCGCTTCTCACCAACCGGGTCCATCCCCGGCGCGATAACCAGGCGATCCGCGACTTCCGCCCGAAGATTCATGACCTGGTCATGGAGACCTTGGGTTAATGACTCAGTCGGCTGGCCACCCGCACACCAGCCCTGCGATCGATCCGGTGTGCGGGATGAAAGTTGCCGGCGCGCAATGGTCGAGCGCTTTCGAGGGCACGACTTACCACTTCTGCTGCGACGGATGCCGCGACCTGTTCGCGGCCGATCCCGCGAAGTATCTCAACGCACCGCGCAAGCCCGCGCATCAGGTCGCGCCGCATCAGGCGAGCCCTCAAGCCGCCAGCGCGGCTTCAGCCACCGCGACTCCAACCGGTGCGGCATCGGGATACACCTGCCCGATGCATCCCGAAGTCGTTCGCGACGTGCCGGGTCCGTGCCCGCTTTGCGGCATGGCGCTCGAGCCGATCGCAATCACCGCCGACGCGCAGCCTGATCCCGAGCTCGCCGGCATGAGCCGCCGATTCTGGATTTGCGCGGCGCTCGCGACTCCGGCCGTGGCGTTGTCTATGCTCGACTCGATTCCCGGCCTGCCCGTGACGCGCGCGCTTGGTCCGGCGGCCGTGGTCTGGATTCAGGCGATTCTCGCCACGCCGGTCGTGGTCTGGGGCGCGGCGCCGTTTTTCGCCCGCGCCTGGCGATCGATAATCAATCGCAGCCTCAACATGTTCACGCTGATCGGTCTCGGCGTGGGAATCGCCTACGCGTACAGCCTGATCGCGATGCTCGCACCGGATGCGCTGCCGCAATCGGCGCAGCCAATGTCCGGGGCGCCGCAGGTCTACTTCGAGTCGGCCGTCGTTATAACCGTGCTGGTGCTGCTCGGCCAGGTGCTGGAGCTGCGCGCGCGCAGCCGCACCGCAGGGGCGATCCGCGCGCTGCTCGGCCTTGCGCCGCGCACGGCGCGCCGGATTCGTGCCGACGCAACTGACGAGGACGTCGCGCTCGATCGGGTCACGCCGGGCGACCGGCTGCGCGTTCGCCCCGGCGAGAAAATTCCCGTAGACGGCGTGGTGCTCGAGGGGTCGAGCCTCGTTGACGAGTCGATGATCAGCGGCGAGCCGATTCCAATCGCGAAAGCGCCGGGCGACCGCGTTATCGGCGCCACCGTCAACGGGATCGGCATGTTCGTGATGCGCGCGGAACGCGTCGGCGCCGATACGCTGCTCGCGCAAATCGTCAGGATGGTGGCGAATGCGCAGCGCAGCCGCGCCCCGATACAGCGCCTGGCCGATGTCGTATCGTCGTGGTTCGTACCCGGCGTCGTGCTCGCCGCCGCGATCGCATTTGCGGTATGGAATCTTGCCGGGCCCGAGCCGCGCCTCGCGCACGCGATGGTCGCCGCGGTCGCCGTGCTGATCGTCGCCTGCCCGTGCGCGCTGGGACTGGCCACGCCGATGTCGATCATGGTCGGGACGGGCCGCGGCGCGGCCGCGGGAGTGCTGATCAGGAACGCCGAAGCGCTCGAGCTCATGGAGAAAGTCGATACCGTCGTGGTCGACAAGACCGGCACGTTGACCGAGGGCAAGCCGCGCCTCGTGACTATCGCCGCGATTGCGCCCCACAGCGACGACGAACTTCTGCGCCTCGCGGCAAGCCTCGAGCGCGGCAGCGAGCATCCGCTGGCAGGAGCGATCGTTGCGGGCGCCGCCGCCAGGGGATTGCGGCTCACCGATTCGCGCGACTTCCGCGGGTTCACCGGCAGGGGCGTAAGCGGCACTATCGACGGCCACGCCGTGATGCTGGGGAATCAGGCGCTCCTGGTCGAGAGCGCGATCGATCTGCAAGCACTGGCGGCAAAGGCGGACACGCTGAGGCGCGACGGGCAGACCGTGATGCTCGCTGCGATCGACGGCCGTGCGGCGGGTCTCCTCGGCGTCGCGGATCCGATCAAGGAATCGAGCTACGAGGCGGTGCGGACGCTGCGCGACGACGGGGTGCGAATCGTGATGCTCACCGGCGACAGCCGGATCACGGCCGAGGCCGTGGCGCGCAAGCTTGGGCTCGACGCCGTCGAGGCCGAGGTGATGCCGGCGGACAAGGCCCGCGTGGTGAAGCGGCTTCAGTCGGAGGGGAGAATCGTTGCGATGGCGGGTGACGGAATCAACGACGCGCCTGCGCTCGCGCAGGCGCAGGTCGGAATCGCGATGGGCACCGGCACCGACGTCGCGATGGAGAGCGCGGGCGTGACGCTCGTGCAGGGCGACCTGCGCGGAATCGCGAAAGCGCGCCGGCTCAGCCGCGCGACCATGCTCAACATCCGGCAGAACCTGTTCTTCGCGTTCATCTACAATGCGTTGGGAATCCCGATCGCGGCGGGCGTGCTGTACCCCGCATTCGGGATCCTGCTGAGTCCGATGATCGCCAGCGCCGCGATGAGCCTGAGCTCGGTTTCGGTGGTCACCAACGCGCTGCGTATCCGCCACGCCGAGCTGTAGCGTCGCTGCCAAGAACTGCCAAAGGGCCCGCCTGATGCCGACCGAAGTCTCGCCCGATTCCAATCTGCGCCTGAACGTCAATCCCGGCCGCCATTCGCCACATCCATCTGATCGGCGTGGCGGGAACCGCGATGGCCGCGCTGGCCGGGATGCTCGCCGAGCGCGGCTTTCGCGTCACCGGCTCGGACGACCAGTTGTACGAGCCGGCCGCGTCGATCCTCCGGCGCTCCCGCGTGGAGGTGACGCTCGGCCTTGGTCCGCAAAACCTGTGGCCCGCGCCGGACCTGGTCGTGGTCGGCAACGTGATTCCGCGCGCGAATCCCGAAGCGCAGGCGCTGCTTGCGGGCAGGATTCCGTACCTGTCGATGCCCGAAGCGCTGTGGCATTTTTTCCTGCGCGAGCGGCGCGTTCTGATGGTCGCCGGGACGCACGGCAAGACCACCTCAACCGCGATGATGGCGCACGTGCTCGCGAGCGCCGGGCGCGACCCCTCGATGCTGGTCGGCGGAATGTCGCTCGACTTCAAGTCGAACTACCGCCTCGGAGCGGGCGGCGACTTCGTTATCGAGGGCGACGAGTACGACACCGCTTTCTTCGACAAGGGCCCCAAGTTTCTTCATTACCGTCCCCACGGCGCGATCGTGACTTCGGTGGAGTTCGATCACGCCGACATCTACCGCGACCTCGGCCACGTGAAGTCGTCGTTTCGGATGCTCGCCGATCAGCTCGACGCGAATCGCGTGCTCGCGGTATGCGCCGATTCGGCGGCGGCGATCGAGGCCACGGCCGCAACCAAAGCGCGCCGGCTGACCTTCGGTCTCGGCGCGGGCGACTTTCGCGCGACGGATCTCAGCGTCGATTCGGGCGGAGCGCGATTCGCGATCGCGCGCGCGGGCCGCCGTATCGTTGAGAACGCGCGCCTCCCGATCGGCGGCCGGATGAACGTTGCGAACGCGCTCGGCGTGTACGTGCTGCTCAGCGCGCTCGGACTTGCGGACGAGCAAATTCTCAATGGGTTTGCGTCGTTCAGCGGCGTCGCGCGCCGCCAGGAGATTGTCGGCGAAGCCGGCGGGATCGCGGTCGTGGACGACTTTGCACATCATCCGACGGCGATCCGCGCCACGCTTGAGGCGATCGCCGGGCGCTTTGCGGGCCGGCGGATTCTCGCGGCGTTCGAGCCGCGCTCGAACACCAGCCGTCGGATCGTCTTTCAGGCCGAGTTCGAGCGCGCATTCGATCGCGCGGCGCGAGTCTACCTGGGGCCGGTCTACTTCAAGCCGAACGATCCGATTCCCGAGGGTGAGCGGCTTCAGACCGAGGCGCTGGCACGCGCGATCGGCGCGCGCGGACCGGTCGCAGCCGCTTGCGAGTCGAATGGGCAGATTCTGGAGCGGATGCTCGCAGATTCGCGCCCCGGCGACGTCGCGTTGTTCATGTCGAACGGCCCGTTCGACAACCTCCCGCGCCGGCTACTGGCCGCGCTCGAGGAGCGCGAAGGAAAGCGGCCCAGTCAGGACATGAAGACTCGTTGAACGGCTTGTGTCACTGCTCTTCGATCGATCTCTCCGAGCGTTCCTACAACTCTCAGGATCAGGCGGTTGTCGAGGGTGAACAATTTCATCCGAACTTTGGACGGGGAACTCAGCCCGGCCTGCGAGGCATCGACTGGAATATCAAAAGGCCATGCGAGGTTCGCCGCGCTGGTGATCATCGCCAGAACTGAGTGACCAGTCTGCGCAGAGAACTCCTGCGTTGAAAGCGCGAGCGCCGGGCGACGCTTGCTCGCGCGTCGATCGGTGAAGGGAAACGGAACTACGACAACGTCGTAGCGCTTACAAATCACCATAAGCTTTGTCGTCGATATCCCCGTTCCACTCGGAGAGCGTGCCTTGGAGAGAGGAGAGAAACTCTGTGTCGAGCGGCTTCGGAGATGGAAGCTTTGAGATTCGATAGGTGTCGGGTCCGACTTCCTCAAACAGGATCAGATCGCCCGATCGGACGCCCGCCCCCTTGTAGAACGCCGCGACCTCGCTCCGCGCCCTGAGCCTTGGAGGCTCAGCCACTGTGGTCTTGAAGCGCGTCGTTCCTGTCGAGGCTACGGCTTCGACCGTCAACTGCCTCCCCTCTGGAAGATGGAATCCGGCCTTTCGAAGCTTTGCGAGACGAAGAAGGCGCTGCCGGATATCACCTGCGGTTATCTCGATTTGGATCGCTCTAGGACGAGTCTCCAGATCGAGGTCGTCCACAATCCAATCGGGCACGCTCGTGTCGGGCGGGTGGTCGTGCGCGGCAGGTTCGTCCTCACTCGAATGAAGGCCCTTCTCAATCGAGCCTAACGCTGCTCTTGCTCGGATCAGGTTTTCCGCCATAGCGTTGAGGCGGCTGATCTCTCTGTTGTCCAAGCGCTCGACCGCGTCGCGCATTCGGCGCTTCAGTTTGATTTCCAGAATTTCCAAAGTTGCCATCATAGTCACCACCTGTTAAATGCACCCGGATGTCGCTGGACCGACCAAACAGACCTAAACGTACCAGACGGACCACTGGGCGTCAATGCATGGTGGGCGCTTGCTCATTCTAAGCAGACGCGAACTCAGTACCCCAACTCGCGATCGAGCAGGTTCAGCAGCGGCGTGCTGGTGCGAAACCTGCGCAGGTTCTCCGCGAACAGTTCGCACGCCTTGTCGATATAGCCGCGGTTGGCGCCCGCTATGTGCGGCGTCAGGATCGCGTTGTCCAGCCCCCAGAGCGGGCTCTCGGCTTCCAGCGGCTCCCGCGCGAAAACGTCCAATCCGGCGCCGCCGATCCGTTTCGCCTTCAGTGCCTCGATCAGCGCAGCCTGATCGATCACCTCGCCGCGCCCGATGTTGACGATGTAGGCCGCCGGCTTCATCGCGGCAATCTCGCGTGCGCCGATGAAGCCGCGGGTATGGGGCGTGCCGGGCAGCGTGACGGCGACGTAGTCGCTCTGGGCGAGAATCTCAACCCGCTGGCCGGGCCCGAAGAATCGCTCCGGGATACGCCCCTCGGGATCGCCCAGCCCTTTGGGAATCCATCCCGGATCGGCGCGTTTATCCGGCTCGCGTTTCAGCGCCAGCACGCTCATCCCGAGCGCATCGGCGATTCGAGCCGCCTCGCGCCCGATCGATCCGTACCCGATTATGCCCAGGGTTTTTCCGCGCAGTTCGTCCACGATTGCGGCGAACCCGCCCTGCCGAATCCACTCGCGCTTGAGTTGCGCGCGGATCGCGATATGCAGCCCATGCGCGTACGCGAGCATCGAGGCAACGATGTATTCTCCGATCGGCGTGGCGTGGATTCCGCTCGCGGTCGTCACGGCGATGGGGGCGTCTCGCAATGGTCCGCCGAGTGCGCGATCGGCGCCCGCGCTCAGCAATTGAATCCATTTCAGATCGGGCGCGACGGCTTCTGGATTCTCGGGAATCCGAAAGCCCAGCAGCACGTCGCATCCGTCGCGCATCAGCTCGGCGGTTTCGCCGGCTGAGCGGCAAAGCCGGTCGCGAATCTCCGCGTCCGGCGAGCTTTGCTGAAGCGTCCGGCGCTGGGACGGGGTAAGCGGTACGGCGCAGGCGATTTTCACGGCCTTTGAATCACTTCACGCGCGGGCTCGGAACTCTTCAAGGCGTTTTTGCCATTGTCACTTTCAGAGCGGAAGCTTATCATTAAATGCAGGCCAGGAGCGTGAATCGAGTCTCATCATCGCGGAAGACCCCGGTCGCGGGGCTCTCCCGATGCTGTGCCGTTTGGCTTGCGATCCTTGCCCTGATCGCCGCACCCGGCGGCGTGCGCGCCCAGTCTTCGGACGATTCCGGCAAGCCATCGATCGCCGCCCAGCCGGGCGATTCGCCGCCGTCGGCTGATATCGGCGGCCAGCACGGAGACGATCGCACGCTCGAAATCGCGCCGCAAACGGTGCCGCTTCCGCCCGATAGCGGTGTGGAGGAGTTGCCTTCGGACAAGGCTTACGCGCCGCGCCGGGATACGACGTTCGCTGGATCGAAATTTCAACCCCGGCGGTAACAATTCGAACGGTGACAAGCATCGCAAGCTCCCGTACCTCGGCGTGTCGGTGCAGTACACGCTCAAGTGTTACCTCGGGGCGGAAGAGCACGGGCTCGAGATTATCAATGTCGATCCCAACAGCCCGGCGTGGCGCTCGGGACTGAACGGGCGCAAGAGCCCCAGCGCGGTAGGCGCGGCGGCCGCGACCGCCAGCTTGATGCTCGCGCCGCTGGTGATGCCGTTGCTCGCGCGCGCGGGACAACTCGGCACCGACGGCGATCTGATCGTCGCGGTCGATGACCATCGCGTGCGCAGCCAACTCGATCTCGAAGACGAACTCGCGAAACTCAAGCCCGGCGACACGATGTATCTGACGGTGATTCGGCCGCTTCCCGGCGGTAATCACAAGACCATGAAGATCGCAGTCAAGGTCGGAGAGCCGGGCGAGACGATGGCCGAGGCCGGGTCCGGCGCGGCAAACTCTTCGCCCGACGCCGAGCAGTACGCGTACTGACGGCGCGCGCCGCTCGCAGACCACTCGCCGGTTCGCTCTCCGCTATAATCGAATCGATCTCGACGCAGCACGCTGCCCGTGATCATCCGCTAGCCGGAAAATAAGCCGTTCGCGGTCTGAGACTCAGGCGGTCAGCGAGGAAATAGGCCGGCGCTGGATGGGCGCGAGCGCTTGACGGGTTCGTCGCCGCGGCGCTACAAGCCCCTACAAGCACGAACGGGGGTCTCAATGGCGGGGGCTCGCCTGCTGGCGATAAATCCGGTTGATAGGAAGACGCGCGAACTGAAGCTCGCGAGCGCCGAGGTCACGGTCGGTAGCGAGAAGGGAAACGCGTTACTCCTGCGCGATCAAAGCGTCTCGCGCCGCCACGCCGTAATCAGGTTCCGCGGCCCTCGCTATCAAGTGCGGGATTTGAAATCGACAAACGGCACGTTCGTCAACGAACAACGTGTCAACGATGTCGCGTCGCTCAAAGACGGTGACCACGTCCGTTTCGGGGCAGTAGCCTTTGTGTTTCTCGATGCTCGCGCGGTTCGCGATCCCAAGAACCGGTTGGGCATCGTCCGCATGATGGAAGTTGCCCTGATAATTTTCGCGGCGGGGTTTGGCCTGACCGAGTACTGGCTCAATCGCAGACTGGCGCGCCAGGGAAGCAAAGAGATTGCGATTCACGACCCTGCAACGGCCATCGCGACGCCGAACGCAGGGCGGCCCTCCACCGCCGGTGCTGCGGCCCGCGTCAGTGCGATAGCCGCCGAATCGCCGCGCGCGGCGGCCACGCCGCCCGCACGTATGGCGGGGATGCCGGACTGGCTTGAGCGAATCAACTACTATCGGGCGATGGCCAAGCTCCCCTCGGTAAAAGAAGATCCTGTAGTCAGCGCGAGCGACGCCAAGCATGCGCGCTATGTGATGCTGAACTACGGGGACACCATCCGCAGCGGAGGCGCCATCATTGGAGGCGATGACCTCGAAGAGGTTCCCGACAAGCCAGGGTACTCGACAGATGGGGCGGCGGTCGCCCGCAACAGCCAGGATTCCTACGGGTGTGGCCAATTCAGTGCGGCGAACCAGATAGACAACTTTATGGCCAGCCCGTTTCATCGCCTCGCGATTCTGAGCCCGGACCTCGATCATGCGGGGCTGGGCAGTTATGTTGACAGTGACTGCTGGGTGGCGACCATCCGGCTGCCCGTGCCTTCGAGCAACCCTAAGGTTTTCGATCAACCGATCGAATTTCCCCCTGACGGCGCGACTGTACCTATGGAAGCGATTCCGGGTGAATGGCCCGATCCACTTTCAAGCTGCCCCGGCTACACCGAGCCCGCCGGGCTTCCCATAACTCTTCAACTCGGACGCCGGATCCACGGCCAGCTTTCCGCTCACTCGTTGCTGGAGAACGGAAATCCGATCGCGAACTGTGCCTTCGACAATGCAATGTATGTCCATCCAAACCCTTCCGCTCAGGAATACGCGCGCAAGATTTTGCGGGACCTCGGCGCGATCGTGTTGATTCCACGGGAACCGCTGAAGGCAGATGCCGGCTACACAGTATCGATAACTGCACGCGGACAGACCTATAACTGGTCGTTCAAGACCGCCGCGCACGGAGAGCGATAGACTGACGACTGCCGCGGACGCCCTGCGCGTCCATCGGCAACTCCCGCGACGAGGAGGGGACATGAAGCGTAGTGTCGCTCAGAGCGAGGTTCCGAACATCGAGGAAACGCCCCGGCACAAACCAAGGCTGCCGCTGGCGTCAAGATGCGCGGCGACGGCCTGCGCGCTGGGCCTCCTGCTCTCCTCCTGTGCCCAGGGAATAGCGCTTATCCCCCTCGTGATTCCTACGGCGGCGTCCGTGCCAAACCTTCTGCGACTACCACAGACAAGCAAACCCTACGAGCCCCATTACATTGAGGGGGCATCGCGTGACCCTGTCGCCCCAGGGCAACTCGGGTCCGCAACTTCGGACGCCGCGGAGGTGACCATCCGGGCTCTCATTGTGCCGAATGGCCCTGGCTCGTGGACGAAGGACGCTACTTGGTACAAGGTGGCGTTCGTGCTCCGCAACCTGTCTAAAGACGACACTGAGGTCACGGGCATCAGAGCCGTAAACCAGCAGGGAGTATTCGTCAACCAGGTCGGCGCGGGCCGCCCCTCCTACCCCCCAATGCCGACCGTGCCAGGCGTCTCTTGTATGGGAGGGAAAGCTTGGCCGGCAGCTTCGACATCAATGCAACAATGGCAAGCGCAGGTTGAAGACTGCGGGAAAATAAGCGCCGAGTACCAGTCGCGCCAAGTGCAGCGTGCCACGCTGGCAGCCGGGGGCTCACTCGTCGCCAGTGCCTTCTTCCCGCTGTCGTCGGGCGCGATACGGGAGGTCGTGTTCTCCATAGTTCAGGGAGGCAGAAGGGTTGGAAACGACTCTGCTTGGATCGCGGGCGCCGCTGGATTCTCAGGGGTTGAGGGGGGCAAGGTTGGCGAACTTCGCGTGAAGCTTAGTACCCCTGCGGCGGCAGTATCGAACTAGAGCACGAGTAGGCCACCGCGACGCGATTGCGGCGCGGCTGGAACGGGCGGACGCTACCAGAGCGTCGCGTCGGGGGCGTGACCTGCTCATTCTCTGCTATCATGAGGTGACGTGACCGGATGCGTCGGGGCGCGGCGTGCAGCGCACTCCGAGGCGGTCGGCTATTGCGCCCGCAGGTGTCGGTCTCGATACCTGTGCGGGCGCCTGTGTAGCTATTTGGGCGTCTAGCTATTTGGAACGGAGTCTCAAAGAGGCGGCGAGCGAGCTTGAGGCTCGCATTCGCGCGAACAGCGAACGGCGTTTCCCCGTGATGGGGCTCAAAGGAGCCGGGGGAGCGTTGATGCTTCGCGAGGCGGCGATCGGTCTCGGCCGTCCCATCCTGGCGGTGACGCCGCTGGCCGCCGAAGCCGAGGCGCTCGCACAGGAGGTGGCCTTTTTCCTCGGCGAGACGCTGGCGTCCGACACTCCGTCCCGGCGGGTCCATCTGTTGCCGGCCTGGGAGCTGAAACCATTTGCGCATCTGTCGCCGCCGCACGACGCGCAGGCCGCTTCGATGGCGGCACTGTTCTCGATGCGCCGGCTCAAGGCGCCGATCCTGGTCGCCTCGGTCGAGGCGCTGATTGCGCGCACGATTCCGCGCGCGCTATTCGACGAATCGATCATGAGGATGGCGCCGGCGGAGCGCGTGGACCTGGACGCGCTGGTCGAGGCGCTGGCCTCGCTCGGCTACCAGCGCGTGCCGCAGGTCGAGGAGCTGGGAGATTTCAGCGTACGCGGCGGTATCGTTGACGTTTCTCGCCGTTGTATCGCCATCCGCTGCGAATCGAGCTCGAAGACGACATCATCATTTCGATCCGGACCTTCGACGGCGCCAGCCAGCGCTCGGCCGCCGAGATTGCCGAGGGCACCATCATCCGCGCGCGCCTGGTGCCGCCGGTGATTCTGAAGGACGAAAAGGTGCGCGAGCGCGTTGCGCTGCGCAGCGCGGAAATCGGGATGGTGCGCAAGGAAGTCGCCGAAATTGCCGATGCGCTCGAAAACGGATTGCTCTTTCCAGGTGCGGAGTTGCTGACGCCGTATCTGTTCGGCCTGCCGCTCGACGCGGTCTTCGATTATCTCGCGCCCGATACGGTCGCATGGCTGGTCGAGCCGGGCCGGGTGTTCGGGGAGGCGGAGCGGTTTTCCGAGCGGATCGCCACCGAGGCCGCCGCCGCGCAATCCAGGCCGAGCTTCTATCCCGCGCCCGAGGCGCTCTACATGGGCATGGAGGAGTTGGAGAGAGCCTTTTCGCAGATGATCGCGGTCGAGGTCGGTTCGTCGATCACCTACGCGCGGCCGCGCGAAGGCTACGCGCTTCCGATCGAGGTCAAATGCCAGCCGAGTCTGAAGCTTGCCGGCGCAGGCCTCGGCGAGAAGCACCAGCCTAGTTCATTCGAGCCGCTGGCCGCCGAGCTGAAGACCGTGCGGCAAGGGCAGGGCAGGGCGGTGATGGTGGTGGAAGGGCCGAGCCAGGCCGCGCGGCTCAGACGCCATCTCGAAGCCTACGAGATCGACGTGAATCTGGAGTGCAAGAGCTTTCCCGCGATGCTCGATTGGCCTGACTATCGGCCGGTGATTCTGGAAGGCGAGATCTCAACCGGCACAGTGCTGCAACACGACGGGCTCTACGTATACAGCGAAGAAGACATTTTCGGCGAGCCGCGCGTGCGCCGCCGATCGCGCCCGTCGCCCAAGGGCATCCTGCTCAATCTGGAAGAACTCAAGCCCGGCGACTTCGTGGTGCACATCGACCACGGGATCGGAAAATATCGCGGGCTCAAGCATATGAAGGTTGCGGAAATCGAAGGCGATTTTCTCGACCTCGAGTACGCCGGCGAAGCGCGGATGTACGTGCCCGTCGAGCGCATCAACCTGACCCAGCGCTATATCGGCGGCTCCGGCACCGAACCGAAACTCGACCGCTTGGGCAGCGGGTCGTGGGAAAAGGTCAAGCGGCGCACCCGGCAGGCGGTGCTCTCGATGGCCGCCGAGCTGCTCGAAATCTATGCCGCGCGCGAAGTGATGGAGGGTCACCCCTTTCCGCATCCAGGGGCCGCGTATCACGACTTCGCCGAGCGCTTCGAGTTCGAGGAGACGCCCGATCAGCTCGCCGCGATCGACGACGTGATCCGCGACATGACGCGCGTCAAACCGCTGGATCGCCTGATCTGCGGCGATGCCGGTTTCGGCAAGACCGAGGTCGCCTTGCGCGCCGCGTTTATCGCGGTGATGGATGGGCGGCAGGTCGCGGTGCTGGTGCCGACCACGATTCTGGCGGAACAGCACTTCAACACTTTCAGCGCGCGCTTCAAGGATTATCCGGCGCGGGTCGAGATGTTGTCGCGCTTTCGCGCCGCGCGGGACAACAAGGCGGTGCTCGCGGACGTCGCGCGCGGCACGGTCGATATCGTGGTGGGAACTCATCGCCTGCTCCAGAGCGATGTCGAGTTCAAGCGGCTGGGACTTCTGATCATCGACGAAGAGCATCGCTTTGGCGTCGCCGACAAGGAGCGGATTAAACGGCTGCGAAAGCTGGTGGACGTGCTGACTCTGACTGCGACTCCGATTCCGCGCACTTTGAACATGGCGATGATCGGAATCCGCGATCTGTCCGTAATCCAGACGCCGCCGCCCGATCGGCAGGCGATTCGCACCTTCGTCGCGCATTTCGAGGACGGCCTGATCCGCGACCGGATCCTGTGGGAGCTGAACCGCGGCGGGCAGGTGTTCTTCGTCCACAACCGGGTCGAGAATATCGAGTACATGGCGCGCCATCTGCGGTCGCTGGTTCCCGAGGCAAAAATCGCGGTCGCTCACGGCCAGATGCAGGGTCAGCAGCTCGAAAAGGTGATGCGCGACTTCATCGAGAAGAAAATCAACGTGCTGCTCTGCTCGACGATCATCGAGTCGGGTCTCGACATCCCCAACGCAAACACCATGTTCATCAATCGGGCCGACAACTTCGGCCTCGCGCAGCTCTACCAGCTTCGGGGCCGCGTCGGGCGCTCGCGGCAGAAAGCTTACGTGTACCTGCTGATCCCAGGCGAGCACATCATCACCCGCGACGCCAAGCGGCGAATCGACGCGTTGCGCGAGCTGGTCGAGGGCGAGAGCGGCGGCGGATTCAAGCTTGCGATGCGCGACCTCGAGCTTGCGCGGTGCGGGCAATCTGCTCGGGCGCGAGCAATCGGGCGAAATCTCGGAGGTCGGCTTCGAGCTTTACACCGAGATGATGGAGCAGGCGATCCACGAGCTGCGCGGCGAGCCCCAGCGGCCGGACTTCGAGCCCGAGCTAAGGCTCGGAATCCCGGCCTACATTCCCGACAGCTTCGTGCCCGACGAAAACGAGCGGCTGATACTCTACCGGCGCTTCGCGCGCGCCGGGTCGGACCAGGAGATGGAAGAATTGCGCGACGAGATGCGCGATCGATTCGGGCCGCTGCCGACGCTGATCCAGAATCTGTCGGCGGCGATGAATATGCGCCGGCGGATGAAAGATATGATGGTCGTGAGCGCGATCGTGAAAGGGAACCAGCTCGAAGTGAAGTTCCATCCCGACGCGCCGGTCGATACCGCACGGTTGGCCGCGCTCGCCGACGCCAACCGCAAACGAATTCGGGTCACACCCGCCTTCCAGATCCTGGCCCGGATCGAAGCGGGCGAGTACCCGCAGACTTTCGCGCAGATAGATGGCGTCTTGCAGGCGCTGGCGGCCTGTGAAAAATTGGAGATTCAGCCGGACCGTTCCGCCGGTCCGCCGGTGAATTAGCGCCCCGAGCCACGTCTCCGTAGCGCCATTCCGAGAGCTTGCCAAGATCTTGCGAAGACATGCACGACCCGACTCGGACAGGTGATTGCGCCCTCACCCTAACCCTCGCCCGAAGGGAGAGGGAACAGAACAAATCTTCTCTTGAGAAATATTCCCTTGAGAAATAGAAAAAAGACTCCGAAGATTCCCTCTCCCTCCGGGAGAGGGCGAGCGGCACGGCGTTTGATCCTCTTCTGCGAACGCCGTGCCGCTCGGGTGAGGGCGTACTCGGCCAATTGCTGAGGGTTACGCTGGATCAGATATTTCCGGCGAAACAAAGAGTCGCGTTGAACGAACTTCGGATTCATAACATCAGCCTTCCGGCCGCGCTTCTGGCGGCGGCGATGGTCGTGCTCTCGGGCTCCGCCTCAGCGCAGCAGGTCGTCGATCGCGTGATCGCGAGTGTCAACGGCGAGCCGATCACGATGCACGACGTAAAGGCCTTCAGCGTTTCGAGCGGCACGCCAATTCCCGATGAGTCCGACCCGCGCGCTCCCGATATGATCCGCAAGGCGCTCAAGACGCTGATCGAGGACAAGCTGCTCGAATCGGAGACCAAAACCTTCGCCAGCCAGGTGGACGAATCCCAGGTGGACAAGTTCATCGAGCGGATGAGGGAGCATGACAACCTGACCGAGCAGCAGTTCAAGGAGGAATTGCTCAGAGAGGGCACTACCTGGGAGCAGTTTCGCAAGCGCGCGCGGCTCGAAGTCGAGAAGATGGTCATGCTCGACAAGGACGTGCGCTCCAAGGTCAAGGTCCCGGACGCGGACGTTAAGGCCTATTACAAGTCTCATCAGGCCGAATTCACGAACCAGAGCGAGCGCTACAAGCTCGCGCAAATTCTGGTCGCGGTCTCGCCGAACGCGCCTTCGGCTGACATAGCTGCGGCCCGCGACAAGGCGGAAATGATCCGCAAGCGAGCCGCCAGTGGCGAGGATTTTCACGCGCTCGCCGCGCAACTTTCCGACGACGATTCAAAATCGAAAGGCGGCGAGCTTGGCTACTTCGCCCCCGACGAAATGATCGATGAGATCAAGACCGGCGTCGCGGGTCTGAAGCCCGGAGAAATCTCGAAGGTGGTCAGGACCAGCCATGGATTCCATATTTTGAAGGTCGAAGAGCACGACGTGGTCGGACCGAAGCCCTTCGCCGAGGTTGAAGACGAGATTCGCGACAAGCTTACCGACGCCAAGGCGAAGGAAAACTTCCGGCAGTTCGTCGATCAGGACCTCGTCAAGAACCATCACATCGAGTCGTTCTATTAACCTTCGATGACGCGTCGAAGACCCACCGCGCGGATCCCGATCGCGATCGAGTACGCATCGCGCGCGGCAGTTCTACGGCAGGACGAATAGACTGCGGGCGTCGCCAGTGGCCGATAAGATCGTCATCAAGGGCGCGCGCGAGCACAACCTCAAGAACATCGACCTTGAGATTCCGCGCGACCAGCTGGTCGTCATCACCGGGCTTTCCGGCTCGGGAAAATCCTCGCTTGCCTTCGACACCATCTACGCCGAAGGCCAGCGCCGCTACGTCGAGTCGCTTTCCGCCTACGCGCGCCAGTTCCTGGAGCAGATGGAGAAGCCCGACGTGGACTCCATCGAGGGGCTGTCGCCGGCCATCTCCATCGAGCAGAAGACCACCTCGCGCAACCCGCGCTCCACCGTCGGCACGATCACCGAGATCTACGACTACCTGCGCCTGCTGTTCGCGCGCGTCGGCCACCCCCATTGCTACAATTGCGGCCGCGAGATCTCGCAGCAGAGCATCCAGCAGATCGTCGATCGGGTCATGAGTTGGGCCGAGGGGACGCGAATCCACGTGCTCGCGCCGATCGTCCGCGATCGCAAGGGCGAATATCGCAAGGAGCTCGAGCGAGCTGCGCCGCGCCGGCTTCGTGCGGGTCAAGGTCGATGGCGCGGTTCGCGAGCTGGGCGAGGAGATCGCGCTCAACAAGAACCAGCGCCACACGATCGAGGTGATAGTCGACCGGCTCGCGATTCGCAGCGGAATCGAAAAGCGCCTTTCCGACTCGCTGGAGGTGGCGTTCAAGCACGGGCAGGACCTGCTCAAGATCGAGCGCGCGGACGCCAGGAACGACCCGGGAATCTACTTCAGCCAGCGCTTCGCGTGCGTGGATTGCGGAATTTCGTATCCCGAGATCACGCCGCGGATGTTCTCGTTCAACAGTCCGCACGGCGCTTGTGCCGAGTGCTCGGGAATCGGCTCGATAATGTATTTCGACCCCGAGCTGGTGGTTCAGAACGATGACCTGAGCATCACCGACGGCGCGATCGCTCCGTGGGCGACCCTGAACTACGTTCAGCCGATACTCGATTCGCTCGCGGCGCATTACAAGTTCAGCCTCGATCAGCCCTGGCGCACGATTTCCCCCAAAATCCGCAACGCTCTTCTGCAAGGTTCCGGCGGCGAGGAGGTCGAGTTTTCCTACAATCGCGGCCATCATAAGGCCGAGTATGCCCGGCCGTTCGAGGGCGTGCTGGCGTGGCTCGATCGCCGCTACAAGGAGAGCGAGTCGGAGGCGGTGCGCGAAGTCCTGGAAGCGTACATGAACATGCGGCCGTGCCCGGTCTGCAAGGGCGCGCGGCTCAAGAAAGAGAGCCTGTTCGTCCGCTTCAATGGCAAGCCGATCAACGAGGTCACCGCGATGTCGGTGAAGCAGGCGATCGGGTTTTTCGCCGCGCCCAAACTGACCGCGCAGGAAACCGAAATCGCGCGCCTGATCCTGAAGGAAATTCGCGAGCGGCTGAACTTCATGGCGGGTGTGGGGCTCGAGTATCTGACGCTCGATCGGACTGCGGGCAGTCTCTCGGGCGGCGAGGGCCAGCGCATCCGGCTCGCGACCCAGATCGGTTCGAGCCTGGTGGGCGTGCTTTACATTCTCGACGAGCCGTCGATCGGGCTCCATCAGCGCGACAACGCGCGCCTGCTCGCCACGCTCAAGCGGCTGCGCGACCTTGGCAACACCGTGCTGGTGGTCGAGCACGACCGCGAGACGATGCTCGAGGCGGACCATATCGTCGATATGGGGCCGGGCGCGGGCGCGCAGGGCGGCTACGTCGTCGCGCAGGGTACGCCCGACGAAGTGATGCGGGACCCGGACTCGCTGACCGGCAAGTACCTTTCAGGCGAAGTCGAAATTCCCGTCCCGAGCCGCCGCCGTCCGGTCGGCGGCCGATGGCTCACCGTGAAGGGTGCGCACGAAAACAATCTGCGCGATCTGACGGTCGGCTTCCCGCTCGGAGCGATCACCTGTGTCACCGGCGTCTCCGGCTCGGGCAAATCGACGCTGGTGCTCGACACGCTCTACCGCGCGGTCGCGCAGAAGCTCAACCGCAGCCGCGAGCGTGCCGGCGCCCATCGCAGCCTCGACGGCGTCGAGCATCTCGACAAGGCGATCCACGTCGATCAGAGTCCGATCGGGCGCACGCCGCGATCGAATCCGGCGACCTACACCGGCCTGTTTACGCACATCCGCGACCTGTTCGCGCAATTGCCGGAGGCGCGGATGCGCGGCTACGGGCCGGGGCGCTTTTCCTTCAACGTCAAGGGTGGGCGATGCGAGGCGTGTCAGGGCGACGGGATCATCCGAATCGAGATGCACTTTCTGCCCGACGTTTACGTGACTTGCGAGGTCTGCGGCGGCCGGCGCTACAATCGCGACACGCTCGAGATTCAGTACAAGGGCAAGAACATCGCGGAGGTTCTCAATCTGACGGTGACCGACGCGCTCCCGTTCATGGGCTCGGTGCCGCCGATCCGCCAGAAGCTCGAGACCCTGCGTGACGTGGGGCTCGACTATGTACATCTCGGCCAATCGGCGACCACGCTCTCGGGCGGCGAGGCCCAGCGAATCAAGCTTTCACGCGAGCTGGCCCGCCGCGCGACCGGCCGCACGCTCTACTTTTTGGATGAACCCACTACGGGCCTGCATTTCGACGACGTCAAGAAGCTGCTCGGCGTGCTGGGCAGGCTCGCCGACGCCGGCAACACCGTGATCGTGATCGAGCACAACCTGGAAGTCATCAAGACCGCCGACTACATCATCGACCTGGGGCCTGAGGGGGGCGACCGCGGTGGCGAGATCGTGGCGAAGGGCACTCCCGAGGAAGTCACGGCGGTAAAGGCGTCGTACACCGGCCGTTTTCTTCGCGAGGTGCTGAGCCATCGCGCCGCCGCCTGACGCCGGCGTTAGGGTGCAAGACACCCTCGGATGTTTACCGAGATCGGCGCTGCCGTTTGAATGAGCGAGTGCTTTCAACTCGGCGTTTCGCCAGCCTCGGGAACCTCAGCCGGCTGGCTCGGGTTCAAGACTTCCGATATTGCGAACTTTTGTTTTTCTGTTAGGTCTGTGCGTGTTTGCAACCGCCTCGCCCTCAACGTCAGCGTCTGCATATCAACAAACTCGGTCAGTCCTCTTAGATTCAGGGTCAGGAAGCTGCTCGGGACGGGATTGTGCCCCGACATCTGACGCCCCTCCCCGGTAGAGATTTCAAGAAGTCGGCGAAGTCCTTCGTCGCTGCCGACAAATTCGTCGACAAACTGCTTTACCTCCCCAGGCGGACCCCACTGCTTCCATAGGTAGAGAACCCGTGCCAGCAGTGGAGTGTCGGCCAATACTCCGTTAGCAGCAGCTTGACGAATCTGGTCCAGTGCGAACTGTTGCAACTCGTCACAGCAGGCCTTCGGCAACACGGGGTCAACTGATGCGCGTCCGCTATGTTGAGCCGCAAGCGAACCGACTAACTCGACCACCGAGGGAAAACCCTTGGCTTCGCGGAGAGCGGCCGTGACGAAGCCTGCACGTTCCTCCTGCGGGAAGCGACGCAGCAGCCCCTGAACAAACCAAAAGATCCTCAGTGTGTTGTCGATCGGATAGCCGAACCCCCGGAACACGTCGGATGGGATCAAGAAAGGATCGTCGAGGAGAGCCCCAAGCACCGCAACGACTGCGCTAGGCTCAACGACCTGCGCCACATCCTGCGCTTTGTCAAGGAACGAACTCAACAATGTCCTTCCGTCCGGGAGCTTCTCGAGAAGGAGTCTCTGGAGCGTAGCCCGCAGATGTGCAGGCTCGGCGGCCGACTTTAGGATTTCGACAACCCTCGCTCTACTGATTCCCGCTGCCGGAGCGGCCAATCGAAAATAGATCGGCAGAATATCTGGACTTGCCGCACGGCATTCCTTGCGCCACGTTTCGAGAAAACTATATGTGAGCCCGATATTGTCGAAGGCGGACCGTGCTCTCGGGAAGAGCCGCGCTATGACGCCCTGAACGATCTCTCGTTCGCCCCGAGGCACCATCTCGGAGTTATCGAGCCATCTCTGGTGAAACTCCTTCGCTTCCCGACCCGATTCGCCTCTCGCGGAGATACCGGCGAATTGCTCGGGCTCAGCGCGTATGAGTTCATATAGCGCTGGAACGAAAGCGCGAAGCGCCTCCATAGCCACAAAATCAGTGAAATTGACCTCTCCTCGAACAGCGGGATACGTCGTTACGATTGCGTTCGCGAGCCGCGTCGCGTCGCGCGGGGTGTTGAGGAATCTTAACAGCAACGCGAGCATGTTGTTCCAGTCGTTCTGATCGAACAGATCGTCAGGCGTACCTGCGAACGCCGCCTCAAGAACAGGAGAGAGAAGACCAAATAGCAACAGACGATCAGGCGGCGGAACCTCCCAACTCACTTGAACGATCTTATCAAGATACTGCCGACCGGAGTTGCCATGGGTATGTTCGACTGCTTTGATCGCAACCTGTTTATCAAATGCGAGAAGATAAATAGTATTTGGGAAATTCGCGACCGCTTTGATAAGCCGAAACACGTGCTGGATTTCGTCGGCCGTTAGCCTGTCAAGATCGTCAATTACGATCAGAATGTGGCGATGCTGCTGCCTCAAAGCGTCTTCAACATTGCCTTTTAACAGCGTAAGGTCCTTCTGGCGCGCGTTGCGAATCAGCCTCAAGGCATCCGAGCTAGCCTTCGCTAATTGGGCTACGAGTGGAACCGGCAGATCGGCAATCGACCCGGCGAAGTCCTCGACCAGTCGCAACGATTGAGTCGACACCCCCTTGGCGTTCCTCAGGCGTGCCAGCAACTGGTCGAAAAAGCGCTGCGTCAGATCCTCCTGACCCGAGAACCACCAAGGCGCGAAGTCAACAACGATGGGTTGGCGGTCCTCCGGCTCCTTGCCCAGATAGTACTTCACGAAGTTCAAGATAGTGGTTTTGCCGGCTCCCCAAGGGCCATATAAGGCGAGCACTAGGCCGTCCGGAGGGGTCATCTGACAGATTGCGGTGGCCAGATTCTTGGCGAACGTCGCATGGGCCAGTCGGTCGTCGGCAGGATCGCTTCTGGCCTGGTCAGGCGAGGCCTGGGTGACGGTTGACTTCCGGATACTCGTGGCTTGTTTCTTTTGGCGGTTCCACCACATAAGGGCCTTCAAAGAGAATAGCATGGACCGAGCCCTCTCTAGGTGGCGTCGTAGATCAGACGCCTGTCCGCGAGACGCGCGAACTCCGTCAGCGAATGCCGCGCGAGTTTGCCCGTTGGCAGGATGTGCATCACGTTCCATCCAAGCGCCAGCATCTGGTCCGACACGAGCCGGCGATGGCATCGCCACCACAATCCTTCCGAGCACATGATCGCGGTATTGGCGGCCTCCGCGATCGCCGACAACTCTTCAATGCCTGCGCCGAATTCGTCGCTCTCCATATAGTCCGCGTACGAGCGGAACGCCGGATGGGTCCACGCCGTATGAGGCGAATCGGGACGGACGCCGTGGCGGCGCCCGCCGAGCCGCTTTAGCCATCGATACTCGAGCCCGGCGCCGCCGAGCGATCGCGCCAGCTCGCCCTGATTGAACTGCGGCCATTTGCGGGAGCTTGGGAAGGATCGGATGTCGGCGAGGACCGCGATCCGATGCTCGCTCAGGAGTTCCAGGAACTTTTCAATCGGATGCGTCGAATGACCAATCGTATAGAGGACGCGCGCGTCCTCCCTCATCGCGCGCTCATTTGCCGCCGGGCTTGACCGGCTCGAGCCCCGCGATATTGATGGCGGCCTCCGTCTGGTTGGCGGCGGCGACCACCAGAGCAGCGTCGGGATGCAGGAACTGCTTTGCCATCCGCTGCACGTCTTCCTTGCTGACCGAGTCAATCAGTTTCGGGTAGCGATCGGCGTAATCGAGACCCAGACCGTAAAATTCGACTTGCAGCATGAAGCTCGCGATCGCCCCCAGATGGTCGAGCTTGAGCGGAAAACTCCCGACCAGAAACTTCTTTGCCGAGTCGAGTTCCGCGTCCGATACGGGATGGTCTCTTATCTCGCGCATCTGTTCGATGACGAGCCGGATCGCCTCGTTGGCGCTTTTGTTCTTGGTCTGCAGCCCGACGCTGAATGAGCCCGGAAACAGGCCGGCCTCAAATCCGCTTCCGATCGAGTAGGCAAGCCCTTCCTTGCTCCGAACGACCTTCGTCAAGCGCGAGGCGAAGCCGCCGCCGCCGAATATGTAGTTCATCACCTGACATCGGTAGTAGTCCGGGTCGGATCGCCTGATTCCGCCGAAGCCGAGGATCAGGGTTGCCTGGGCGAGGTCGCGATCGATTATCGTCGGATGGAGCCCGTGCGCGACCTCGGGCGTCGGCGGCGGACTCTGCGCCGGCACCGAGCCGGGCAGTCCCGCCAGTTGCTTTTCGATCGCCGCCCGGATCTGGCCGGCTTTGACGTCGCCGGCCACGCTGATTATCGCGCTCCCGAGCTTGTAATACTGATGGTAGAAATTTCGTACGTCATCCGGCATGAGCTTGCTGACCGACTCCGCGCTGCCCGATCCGGGATGGCCGTACGGGGTGTCGCCGTACAACAGTTTCGCGAACCTTACTTGCGTGGCGTAGCCGGGCTGTTCCTCCGAGGCCTTGATCCCGGCGACCTGCTCATCTCGCTTCCGTATGATATCGGGGTCGCGCAGCCCGGGATTTTGCAGTACGGCGGCAAGCAGCGCCAGCGTGTCGTCCAGATAGCGCGTGAGCGAGGTCAGGCCGGCCTCGGCGAAATCGCGGCCGTCCGCCACCGAGATCGAGCTGCCCATGAAATCGATCTTCTCATTGAGCTGGTCAACGGTGAGATCCTTGGTGCCCTGGGTCAGGGAATCGGCGGTCAACGCGGCGAGGCCCTCTTTGCCCGCGGGGTCTCGCCGCGATCCCGCGTCGAACGCGATAGCGATCGTGACCATCGGCAACTGATGCTGCTCCGAAACCAGCAGCGTGGCCCCGCTGGAGAGCTTCATCCGTTGTATCTCGATCGCGGAACAGGGCGACGAGAGAGCGATGAAGGCCGTCAAGCCCGCAACGATCGCCGCAGCCGTCGCGGCTCGAAGCCTCATCGCGAGACCTCGCCGATATCGGCGATCGCGGCAGCGTGGCTGATGGGGCCGTGCATGCCCCCGCCGCCTTGCTGATGCGGCAAGATGCCGGTGGGGACCAGCACGCCGACCGTCCGGTTCGTGTCTACCAGGTATGTCCGCGCGACACGCTGGATATCCTCGGGCCTGACTTTGTCGATCCCGCCCAGGTATTTGTCGAGCATCCGGTAGTCGCCGAGCAATTGGTACGTCCCGATCATCATCGCTTCGTTGATAATCGAATCCTGGCCGAACACGAACGATGCCTGCTCCTCGTTCTTGGCCTTCTGAAGCTCCTCGGCGCCGGGCGGCTTATCGCGTAGCGCGGCGATTTCCTTGTCAACCTCCGCCATTGCTGCTTCGGCCTTCACCCCCGGTCGCATCTGCGCCGCGACCGTGAAAAGCCCGGGGTCGAACGACGTGATGTCATAGCTAGCGTCAACGCCGACCACCATCTGCTTTTCGATGACCAGCTTCCTGTACAGTCGCGAGCTTTGGCCGCCGGAGAGCAGGTCGGACGCAACCTCGAGGGCGAATGCGTCGGGGCTCTCATAGTTGGGCACGTGAAAGGCCTCGGTGAACGCGGGCAGGTTGGCGGCGTGCCGCAGCACCGCGTGCCGCTCGCCTTCCTGCGGCGGTTCCACTTCAGTCGGTTGCGGCGGCTTCGGCCCGCCCTTGATCGCGCCGAACGACTCCCTGATTTGCTTGAGCACCCGGTCGGCATCGAAGTCGCCCACCGCGACTATGAGCGCGTTCTTCGGCGTGTAGTGAATCCGGTGGTATTCGAGCGCGTCTTCCAGCGTCAGTCCCTCCACGTCGTTCATCCAGCCGATCACCGGCCAGTGATAGGGGTGTGCCAGATAGGCTTGCGCCGCGGTGATCTCACCCAGCGCATCCTCGGGGTTGTCTTCGGTGCGCATCCGCCGCTCTTCCATCACGACTGCTTTCTCGGAGTCGAAGCCCTTGGGCGCGAAGTTTGCCATCCGGTCGGCTTCCAGCGAGATCGGTACATCGAAGTGGTCGCGGTTGATGATTTCGAAATAGTCGGTGAGATCGCTCGCGGTGAACGCGTTGTCGTTGCCGCCGTTTTCCTGGATGATGTTGGAAAATTCCTCGGGCTTGAGTTTCTTGGTGCCACGGAACATCAGGTGCTCCACCAGATGAGAGAGGCCGGTCTTGCCGGTCCGCTCATTGCGCGACCCGACTTTGTAGAAGACGTTCAAGGTCGCTACCGGCGCCTTGTGATTCTCGAGCACCAACACCTGGATTCCGTTGGGCAGCGTCGCGCTCTTGACCTCGTCCGTGATACCCGCGAGGGCGGCGCCGGCAGGCAGGATCGCGAGCAGAGCGGCCGCAAGCACGCCGGCCGCGAGCATGGCGGAGATGCTCGGCGCACGCAGGATTCGGCGGCAGGTAACAGACCGGATGAAATCCATAGACCTCCCCACAGTTAAGTCAGCACGGTCCGGCACTGTCAAGTTGGATTGCGCGCGAGTTCAAATTTGCGTCGCTGTTCGCGCCCTTGATACAAGCATGATAAGAGCTTGCAGCTTTCGATGAGTCACGTTCTCTCCAACCCGCAAAGCCTGCACGAAATCAAGGGCGTGCTGACGAAGTTCATGCGGATGCTGTTTCCGCTCGAATTTCGGATCGACTCGCTGTCGAGCCGCGACGCGCTGCTTCCGTTCCGTTACCCGTTCCTTTCGGGCGGCATGATCTATTTGCCCGAACAGATCGACAACCTGGATGAGGCCGCGCTCGCCGGCGACTACTATTTCCTCGCCGCGGCGCACCTCGCCGGCCGCCACGAGTTCGGCACCTTCGCTTTCAGACTCGCGGACATGGCGGGATTCGAGGAGCGTGCCGAGACCGGAACCGAGGGACTCGAGAGCTTCGTTTCCTCCTTCGACGACCCGACCCTTGCCGGCGCGCTGCTCAGGCTCTGCGAGGCGGCGCGGATCGAAGCCGAACTTTGCCGGCGATACGCGGCCTGGCGCCGCGCATCGCGAGCATGAATCGCGCTCTGGCCGGGCCGCTCGACAGCACCACTCTAAGCGCGCTTTTGATCCGCGCGGCCCTCGAACCGGCAGGCGACGTTCCCGGTGGCGACGTCCGAAGTGCGCATGCGCTGGCCGGTCGCGCCGCCTGGTTCTTCGCGCCGCTGCGCAGGCCGGGCGCAGACGTAGCCGCCAGCGCGCGCCAGATGATCGAACTCTATCGATGGCTCCGCGAGCTGATCGCAACTGCGCAAGGCGCCGACCCGGACGACCCGCTGGTGCGCGAAGCCTCGCGGATGCGCGACGATCTGGCGATGACGCATGGCCCGGGGACCGATCGTCCCGGCCAGGGCGAGGACGAGGGTGCGATCAATCCCGGCGACGAGCCCAACCAGCAGGTGCAGCTCGAGGTGTCGGGAAAATCGCCCAAGGGTAAGGGTGGCCGCGCGCTCTCGCCCGAGGAAATCCAGCGGATGCTCGAGCAGGGCGCGGAGATCAAGCCCTCCGATTCCGCCGGCGGCGACTCGGGCGGCGAGGGCATGTATCTCACCCAGCTCAAGGCCAAGCAGGCCCATGAGCTCGAGCAGTTGCGCGAGCAGCTCGCGGAGATCGGCGCGGTCGCGGGCCAGCGCAGGCTCGTAATCGGCCGCGGCCACGGCCAGGACGCCTACTACGCCTACGACGAATGGGACTACGTGCTCGGCGACTACCGGCGCAACTGGTGCCGGCTGCGCGAGATCCAGCTTCAGGGCGACGAGGGCGACTTCTACAACCGCACGCTCGAGCATTACGCCGAGATGCTGCCGCAGGTGCGCCGCCATTTCCAGAGAATCCGCCCCGCTTCCTACCGGATGGTGCGCGGACTCGAGGATGGCGAGGAGATCGATCTCGATCGCACGATCGAAGCGCGCGTCGCGCGCCTGATGGGCGAAAATCCCGACAGCCGGCTCTACAAGGCGCGCAAGAAGGAATCCCGCGATGTGGCCACGCTCTTCCTGCTCGACATGTCGGCTTCGACCGATGAACCGATCCATCGCGAGGTCCGCCGCCAGAGCGACGATGACGAACTGGACGACTGGATGAAGGCCTGGCAGCGCCGTCCGCAGGCGGCCCAGCGGCCTCGCCGCGTGATCGACGTCAACAAGGAAGCGCTGGTAATCATGGCCCAGGCGCTCGAAGAGATCGGCGACCAGTACGCGATCATGGGTTTCTCCGGCCACGGACGCGACAATGTGGAGTTTTACGTCATCAAGGAGTTCGAGGCCCCGCTCTCGGACGAAGTGAAGGCGCGAGTTGGCGCGGTCGAGCCCAAGCGCTCGACCCGGATGGGCGCTGCCATCCGGCACGTGCGCGAAAAGTTCAAAGAACGTCACGTCGCGCTCACGGCACATGATCCTGCTGAGCGACGGCTTCCCGCAGGACTTCGACTACGGCCACGATCGGCGCTCCAACGCCTACGGAATCCAGGACACGATGGTTGCGCTGAAGGAGCTGGAGGGTGCGGGCGTGCTGCCGTTCTGCATCACGGTGGATCGCACCGGCCACGATTACCTGCGCCAGATGTGCTCGGCGTCGCGCTACCTGGTGATCGAGGACATCACCTCGCTCCCGCGCCAGTTGCCAAAGATCTACGAGCAGGTGGTCAGGTGGTGAGGCAGAGCGTGACTCCCGGTTGACGGTTAGCGACCGCTGAGCGCTGCCTCTGGCGTCTTACATACCGCGACCTCAGACGCGCGCTTGAGCTGTTCATCATCGCGAGATACGAGTGTAGTTGCGTATCTTCGGGCGACCGCGAGATATACCGCGTCGGCGCCGCGTAGCCGATGGGTCGCTGCCAACTCGGCCGCCCGTCCTGCCATCACCGGCGTGAGGCTCACGAGGGTCAGATGCGGAAGTGCGGCTGTCGCGTTAGCGTACTGCAGAGCGCCGATGGTGTCGTCGCTGGCACGAGCCACGGCGGAGGCGATTTCGGCAACGAGAAGCGAGGGCACAATTATCGGGTCGCCTCGTTCCTGAATAGCAGCAAGGATCTGGAGGCTCTCGGCATGGCCTCGTTCGTGAGGATTGAACGCATTCACGAACACGCTCGTGTCTATGGTGTATCGGAAACCCCTCGAGTGAGCCCCTCGGCGAGAACGCCGGCGGACGGCGGTAGCGGGGGTCATCTCTAGCGCCGCATTGTCGACAGTAGACGCACGCCGCTCAAGCCGGGACGGAACCGGCGTTCGAGCCGGCGTCCGGCGCGCATGAATGTATCCCAGGCCGCGACAGCGTCAGAATCGTCCGCCGCCTGCGAATAGCTCTCCATCGGGTCGAAAGGCAGAATTACGCCCACGGCACGCCCCCTATGCGTCAGGATGTACGACGTTCGCGAATCTCTCACGTGGCGCAAGATGCGTGCCGCGTTCGCCTTCAATTCTCGAACGCCGACGAGCTTCTGGGTCGGTCCGCCACGGGTCGAATGGTTTAAGTGGTCTCTCATGTGACCACATTAGACCGAGCGTCGCTCGGGGATCAAGAGCAAGCCGCGTCAGCTTCGCTCGCGCAAGTCGCGACCCGTCATCTCGGATGGCGCGGCGATTTCCAGCATCGCGAGCAGCGTCGGGGCGACGTTGGCGAGCGTGCCGCCGCCGCGCAGGCGGCCCTTGAACGACGGGTCGAACAGAATCAGCGGCACCGGATTGGTGGTGTGCGCGGTGTGAGGCTGGCCGGTCGCCGGGTCGGCCATGAACTCCGCGTTGCCGTGATCTGCGGTGATCAGCGCGACGCCGCCGGCGCGCGCGAGCGCCTCGATCACGCGCCCGGTCGCCGCGTCGGTCGCCTCGACCGCTTTCACCGTCGCTTCGAGCTTTCCGGTGTGGCCGACCATGTCGGGATTGGCGAAGTTGATCACGATTACGCCGAAGCGCCCCGCGTCAATCTCCTGCACTGCGCGCTCCGCGATCTCGGCGGCTCTCATCGCCGGCGCAAGATCGTAGGTTGCGACCTTGGCTGACGGAATCAGCGCGCGTTCTTCCATCGGGAACGGCTTTTCCACGCCACCGTTCAGAAAATAGGTTACATGCGCGTACTTCTCGGTCTCGGCGAGCCGCAGGTTTCGAATTCCCGCACGCGCGAGCATCTCGGCCAGCGTGTTCGGCACGTCTTCAGGTCCGAACGCGACCGGCAGGCCGAAGCTGCGATCGTACTCGGTCATGCACACGTATTTGACCCTGGGAAAACGCGGGCGTTTGAAGCCGTTGAAATTTTCCAGCGTGAGCGCGGCGGTCATCTGGCGGGCGCGGTCGGCGCGGAAGTTGAAGCAGATCACCTGGTCGCCATCTGCGATCGGCGCGTGGCCTGCGATCACTCGCGGCTCAACGAACTCGTCGTCCTGACCGGCGGCGTAGGCGTCATCCACCGCGCTCTTCGCGTCGCGCGCCACGGTGCCCTCGGCTTCGGCGATCGCGCGCCACGCCCGCTCGATGCGGTCCCATCGATTGTCCCGGTCCATCGCGTAGTAGCGTCCGATCACGCTCGCGATACGTCCGCACTTGAGTTGCGTGAGCCTGGCTGCGGTTTGCTCGACGAACGGAATCGCCGAGCGCGGCGGCTTGTCGCGCCCGTCGAGGATCGCGTGAACCGCGACATCGTTGACCTGTTCCTTTGCTGCCAGCTCGAGCAGCGCGAACAGATGCTCGATATGACTATGCACGCTGCCGTCCGAGAGCAGTCCCCACAGATGCAGCGTGCGCCGGCTCGATGCGGCAGTTCGCATGGCGCCGAGCAGCGCGGGATTGCGCGCGAACGCTCCGGTCGCGATCGCCTTGGTGATGCGCATCAGGTCCTGATAGATAACCCGGCCGGCGCCGATCGTCAGATGACCGACCTCCGAATTGCCCATCACGCCCGGCGGAAGCCCGACCGCTTCGCCCGAGGCCTCGAGCTCGGTATGCGCCTGTCTCGCGAGCAGCCGATCCATCGTGGGCGTGCGCGCCATCGCGATCGCGTTGGATGCGCGCTCGTGCCGGATGCCCCAACCGTCGAAGATTATCAGTGCCGCGACCGGCGGCCGGCTCATCGCTTGCCGCTCTCGCGCCGCGCGATGCGCTTGAAGGCGCTCGGGCCCGGATAAGTCGCGGCTGCGCCCAGCTCCTCGGCGATGCGCAGAAGACGGTTGTACTTGGCGATGCGCTCGCTGCGGCTGAGCGAGCCGGTCTTGATCTGTCCGACGCCGGTCGCGACCGCGAAGTCAGCGATCGTGGTGTCCTCGGTCTCGCCCGAGCGATGCGAGATGACCGCGCTGTAGCCCGCATCGCGCGCGATCCCGAGCGTCTCGAGGGTTTCGGTCAACGTGCCGATCTGATTGAGCTTGATCAGGATCGAGTTCGCCACGCCTTCCTTTATCCCGCGTTCCAGAAACTTCGGATTGGTGACGAAGATGTCGTCGCCGACGATCTGGACGCGATCGCCCAGCTCGCGCGTGAGCAGCGCCCATCCGTCCCAGTCGTCCTCGGCCAGCGGGTCTTCGAGGAAGACGATCGGATAGCGCCCGATCCAGTCGGCGTAGAGTCGCGTCATTTGCTCGGCCGTACGCGCCTTCTTGTCCGAGCGCGCGAAGACGTATTTTCCGTCCTCATAGAATTCGCTGGACGCGGGATCGAGCGCGAGCGCGACGTTGCCGCCGGGGCGGTAGCCGGCCTTCGCGATCGCCTCCAGGATCACCTCAATCGGTTCCTCGTTGCTCTTGAGGTTGGGTGCGAAGCCGCCCTCGTCGCCGACGTTGGTCGAGTGCCCTAGTTTCTTGAGGACCGCGGCGAGCGTGTGAAACACCTCCGCGCCCATCCTGAGTGCTTCCGCGAACGACGGCGCGCCCTGCGGCACGATCATGAACTCCTGCATATCGACGCTGGAGTCGGCGTGCTTGCCGCCGTTGATTACGTTCATCATCGGAACGGGCATGATGTGCGCGTCGGCGGCCAGATAGCGGTAGAGCGGCAGATCTCGGGCCGCGGCCGCGGCGTGAGCGGCCGCGAGCGAGACCCCGAGCATCGCATTGGCGCCAAGCTTCGACTTGTTCGCCGTGCCGTCCAGCGCGATCAGGCGCTCGTCGATCTCCTTCTGCGCGGTCGCCTCGATTCCCTTAAGCTTGGGTGCGATCACCTCATTGACGTTGGCGACCGCCTTCAGCACGCCCTTGCCGCCGTAGCGTTTCGGATCGCCGTCGCGAAGCTCAATCGCCTCGTGAACGCCGGTCGAAGCGCCCGACGGAACCGCGGCCCGCCCGAGCGCACCGCCGGTCAGCCGAACGTCAACTTCAATTGTAGGATTACCGCGCGAATCCAGAATCTCGCGCGCCTTGATGCCGCTAATCGAAGAAAAGCCCATTGCCCAACAAAAGCAGGATTTCCGGCCAAACGGAAGTTGCCTCAGATCGCCTGTGCGTCGCGCAACGCGGCAATTTCCTCCCAACTGTAGCCGAGCTCCAGCAGCACTTCCTCGGTATGCTGTCCGAACTCGGGCGGTGGCGCCGCCTGGTGATCGACTTCTCCGTCGATCGAAACCGGCGAGCCCGCCACCGTCACGCGTCCTGCCGCCGGATGGTCCATCGTGCGCACGTAGCCGTTGGCTTGCGCCTGCTCGCTCGCCAGCACGTGCCGGTAATCCACGACCTCGGTGGCAAGGATGTCCGCGGCGTTCAGCTCGGCGAGCCACTCGGCGGTAGTCCTGCGCGGGAAGATTTCGTCGAGCACCGCCTGAATCTTGTCGCCGTGAAAGTTACGGATGACGTTGTGAGAAAATTCGAAATCGTTCTCGAGATGCTGGATGCCGAGGATTCGGCAGAACGCGGGCCATCGCTGGTCGTCAACGCCCGCGATACAGAGGTGCCCGTCGCTGGTCGGAAAGGCGCCCCACACGCCGCGCAGGAACTGATGGCCCCGGCCGGCGCGCTCCGGCTCCTGGCCGCTGATCGAGGTGTAGTCGATCTCCATCGATTGCATCGCGATCAGCGTGCCGTAAATCGAAGCGTCCACGCGTTGCCCGCGCCCGGTCCGCTCGCGCGCGAACAGCGCCGCCATGATTCCCCCGGCGAGGCTCAGCCCTCCGCAATGGTCGCCGACCAGCATCCCGGCCGGCAGCGGGGGATCCGAGGGCAACCCGGTTTTTGCCATCAGCCCACTCGCGGCCTGCGCGAGCGTGTCGCGGCTCGCCCGCGTCACCCACGGTCCAGCGGGTCCCCACGAACTGCCCTGCGCATACACCAGCCGGGGGTTGAGACGATACAACTCCTCGCAGCCGAGACCGAGGCGATCGAGCACGCCGGGCCGGTAATTCGTGAGCAGAACGTCGTAGCGCGCGGCCATCCGGCGTGCGACTTCGACCCCGCCGGGTTTCTTCAAGTCCAGCGTGATACTGCGTTTGCCGCGATTCATCGCGATGAAGAAGTGCGAGACCTGCGGGTTGTTCACGTTCGGCCCGCCGATCAGCGCCGCCAGCATGTAGCGGCTCAAATCGCCGGTCTCGCGATTTTCCACTTTTACGACCGCGGCGCCCAGGTCCGAGAGAAACAGGCTCGCGAACGGCCCCTGAATCTCCTGACCGATTTCGATCACCTTGATCCCGTCGAGCGGTTTGCTGCTCATCGCCGTATTGTTCCTTGTTGACGACCCGGCTTCCAGAAGGAAAAAGGGCCGTGGCGCGCTTTGGGATCGCCCGGCCTGGCCGCTAAGCTCGCAACTCATGGAGCGGAGCATCTACGAGTTCCCCGCGATCTTTCGGCGCGTCCATAAGGAACGGCCGGGAGATATCGAAGCCGAGGTGTGGTTCCTCAGGAAAGTATGGCGGCGCCATCTGGAGCGTCCGGTCCGGCGCGTGCTCGACATCGCGTGCGGCAATTCTCCCCACGGCCAGATCCTCGCCCGCGCAGGGTGCGACGTGGCCGGAATCGATCGCTCGCCAACTATGATCGCGGCGGGACGCGCCGAATCGCGTGGACTCGACAGCATTCGCTTCTACCGGCGGCCGATCGGAAAGTTCGCGCTTCCCGAGCGCCCGTTCGACGCAGCGATTTTCATGTCCGAGACTTTTCCGGTGATGACGCGCAACGCCGAGATCCTGTCGCATCTCGAATCCGTTGGGCGCCTGCTGCGGCGCGGCGCGCTCTATTGTATCGACGTTGATCGGCAGGACGGCACCAGGGCGGTGCGGCCGCGTCAAATGTGGCGCCGGCGCACGATTCGCGTCGGCGACGCGATCGTGGAAGTGCGCGCGTTCAAGCGCCCGATGCCGTGGGATTCGGGAATTCACTCGATCTTCGAGCTGGAGTGCAAGATCGTGTTTCCCGATCGCACGGTTGTCACGCGCGACCTGGTCCCGATCCGATACACGTTGCCGTGCACGCTCGAGATGGCGGCCAAAGCATCGCGGATGTTCGAGCTGGTCGCGGCGTACGCAGACCTGTCGTTCGTCACGCCGCTTGGTGAATGTGATCGCTGGCTTGGAGTGCTGCGGCGCGTGTAAAAGTCCGGCTCGAAAATACGCAAGCCAGGCCTGAAACGACCCTAAGAGGAAGGCAAGCCCGCAAGATGGTCCACGGCGTCGAGGATCTCCGATTGCCACGAATCGCGCTGCGACAAATCGCGGCGGGTCAGGATATTGATCGAGCCGAGATCGATCGCCGGTTCGGCGCCTGCCAGCCGGCGGGCGATCGCGCGGATCACTCCGCGATGCGCCACCAGCAGCGCGCATCCGCTTTCCGCCGTGCTCTCCCATAGCTCGACCATCCGATCGACGCCGCGTCCGACCCGAGCGGCAAACGCGCTGCGGCTCTCTCCGCCCGGGTACGCATAGTCCGGCGCCAGCCGATCGCGGTTCCAGCGTTCAAATTCATCGGGATAGCGCGCACGGATCTCATCTGCGGTCAGCCCCTCGAACAGTCCGAAATCGACCTCGACGAATTCGCCGATCGTGACGATCGGCGCGTCCTCCCCGGCGATAAGCCGGGCGCCTTCGAGCGCGCGGCGAAGCGGGCTTGCGAAAACCTTCGCGATACCCCTGGTGAGATCCGGCTCGCCGTGCCGCCGCCGGAGTGCGTCGCGCACCGCGACCATCTGGGCGCGCCCTAGAGCGGAAAGCGCGAGGTCGGTGCGGCCGTAATAGCGGATACTGGACTGGCCCTCGGTCTCTCCGTGGCGGACCATTATAAGGGTTTGGCTCAGGGCGTGGCTCATCGGCGCTAATCGAAGAGCGGATTCATCACCAGCCCGGTGAGGAGCTTCGGATAGAAGTAGGTTGACTTCTCGGGCATCGTGGCGCCGGCGTCGCTGACGCGCACCACATCGGCGATCGAGGGCGGATTCATCAGGAACGCGCCGTCGGCCCTTCCACTCGCGACGGCTTCCAGAGCCGATTCGGCGTCGATCGTATATTCGATATTGCCGCCGGCTTTGATCGCGTCCGGGTCGAGCCCGAAAATCGGCTGGAGCACCAGCCGGTGCAGGATCGATACGTCGAGCTCTCTCACCGGTTCGGGAACGCCCGCGATCGCGCCCGGATCCTTGAGTCGAATCGTGTAGAGCGCGCCGTGGCCGGCAAGCGCCACGCCGAGCGCGCCGCGCCCGGCCTCGGCGAGCCGCGTGCGGAACTGCGCGGGATCGGCGAACGACTCGACCACGAAAAGCTCGCGCGCGCGCGAATCGAACGACTCGATCGCTTCGCGGGGCAGGCGACGGACCAGCCGATGGGTCGGGAGAATCACCAGGCCTGGATCGTCGCACGCGACCAGCGTCATCATGACGTAGTCGTAGGGCTTGAGTGCGGCGGGGTTTCCCTCGGCGGCGCGCATCTGGCGCCGATATTCGAGTGCGGTTTCGTAGCGATGGTGCCCGTCGGCGATCAGCACGCGGGACGAATCGAGCGCGCGCTGCACGGCCGCGATCTCGTCCGGCGCCTCGATCGCCCGCAACTCGTTGTTGATCTCGAGGTCGTCGGTCACCTGTCTTATCGGCGCCCGGCGCGCAACATTCATGCGCAACAAGTCGAGCTGGGAGGCGCTCCCGAATACAATCCGAAGATCCAGCTCAGGTTGGTCCGGGTGGCCTCGAGCAACCGCAAGCGATCGATCTTGGCCGCGGGAAACGTTCGCTCGTGTGGCAGAATCCGGCCGCGGCTGAATTCCTCGAGCCGGAATCGCACGACCAACCCGGCGCGGGCGACCGTGCGCCCCTGATGGCGGAACTTCTGCGTGTACAGATAAATCGCCGGCTTATCCGCCCGGACCAGCACTCCTTCGCGAAGCCAATCGCGGAGCAGCCGGGCCGAAGACTCGTAGCGATCGGGGTCACGGTTCAATTCGAGCCGCACCACGTTGAAGGGCGACCGCCCGTAGAGTTGCGCCTGGCGTTCGGGACCGATCAGGTCGTAGGGCGGCGCAACCATCGAAGCCAGCGCGCCGTCGAAGCGCCGATCGTAGACCAGGGGACGGAACGGTTCGACGCGCCCAATCAGTTCGATGCGTTCGTTGAGAGCGTTCATCTCGCCACCGTGAGCGCCGCATCGAGGCGGCGCCGGGGAATTGCGCCGGCGCGCAGCACTTTGACTCCTTCGCGGAATCCTTCGCGGCCGAAGGCTACCACTGTGCTGGGCTGCGACCCGCTGAGCACACCGCCTTCAAGGTAAACTTTAACTTTGCCGTTGAAGGCGGCTCGCGCCTGCTCGAGCGTCGTCGAGGGCGGCCTACCGGCGAGATTGGCGCTGGTCGCGGTGATCGGCCGTCCCAGGCGGCGCGCGACCGCGCACGCGATCGGATGGGACGACACGCGCACTCCAACGCCGCCGTCCGCGCCGGTCAGAGCTGCGGGCAGTCCCGCTTTCGCAGGCATCACGAGCGTGAGCGGACCGGGCCAGAAGGCTTCGGCGAGCCGTCGCGCCGCCCTAGGAATGGCGCGCGCGATCGCGAATCCCATCGCGGGGTCGGCCACGATCAGCGCAACGGGCTTGCCGGGCTCGCGTGCCTTTGCGGCGAACAGCCGGCGGAGCGCCGCCGGCGATGCCGCGTCGGCTCCCAGCGCGTAGAGCGTCTCGGTCGGGTAGACGACGAGGTCGCCGCGGCGAAGCGCTTCGACGGCTCGATCGACAGCTTTGCTGATAGCTTGGTCGAGGCCTTTGTCGAACATGGCCGGGCGCAACTCGCTCGGTCTTCTGGTCCGCTGGATCGTCGCTCGCGAGGTCATGGTAAGCTCAACGCTCTGCGGGCGATATCGCGGCGCATGTGCCTGCCCTCGAATTCGATCATGTCAGCGGCCTGATATGCGGCGTCAACCGCGTCCTTGAGCTGGCCGGCTATCGCGGTCGCGGCCAGCACGCGGCCGCCGTCGGTCACCAATTGCCCGCCGCGCATCGCAGTGCCGGCGTGAAAGACTTTGACGCGAACCTTGCGTAACGCCCATCGCACCTTCAAGTCCGAGGCTTGACTGCCTTCGATTTTTTCGAGCCCGCTAATCGGCAGGCCTTTTCGATATTCGCCCGGATATCCGCCCGAGGCGAGCACCACAGTCGCTGCGCTATTCGGCGAAAGCTTGAAGCTCGCGGCGCCGAGCCTGCCCTCAGCGGCTGCGAGCAGGGCCTCTGCCAGGTCGCCCTCGAATCGCATCATCAGAGTTTCGCATTCGGGATCGCCGAACCGCACATTGAATTCCAGCACGTGAATGTTCCCGCGATCGATCATCAGGTTGGCGAACAGCACGCCGCGAAACGCCGTGCCGCGCAAGCGCGTCGTCGCGAGCGTCGGCCGCACGACCTCGTTCATGATTCGATCTTCGAGCGTCGAATCGAATTGCGGCACCGGCGAATACGCGCCCATCCCGCCGGTGTTGGGACCGCAGTCGCTGTCGAAGACCTGTTTGTGATCCTGCGCAGCCCCGAGCTTCACCGCGTCGTTGCCGTCGCATACCGCGAAGAAGGAAAGCTCCTCGCCGCCGAGCCGATCTTCGATCACGATA
This sequence comes from uncultured delta proteobacterium, assembly GCA_963793115.1. GTDB lineage: Bacteria > Desulfobacterota > Binatia > Binatales > Binataceae > CAVVMA01. The sequence goes on along the minus strand of CAWBYV010000013.1, from coordinate 13,402 downwards.
CGTTTTCCGGCGGCGCCGAACTGCGCCCGGTCCAATGCGTCTGCGATCGCCGCGAGCGCGGCGTCAACGCCGTCGCACACCACGACGCCCTTGCCGAGTGCGAGTCCGTCGGCCTTTACCACCACCGGCCGATTGCGCGCGCGTACGTAATCGCGCGCGGCGTCAGCGTGCTCGAACACTTTGTACGCCGCAGTGGGCACGCCCGCCTCGTCCATCACGGACTTCGCGAATGCCTTGCTGGTTTCGAGTTGCGCCGCAGCTTTGGATGGTCCGAAAATCTTGAGACCGTGGCGCTCGAATTCGTCTACGACTCCCATCGCGAGCGGATCCTCGGGGCCGACCACGGTCAGATCGATCTTCTGTTCGAGCGCGAAGCGCGCGAGCCCTGCGATGTCCGTAGGCTCGATCGGAATCGGCTCGGCCAACTGATTGATTCCTGGATTGCCGATCGTGCAGTAGAGCTTCCGGACCGATTGGCTCTGATTCAACCGCCAGCACAGAGCGTGCTCGCGGCCTCCTTTGCCGATGACGAGGACCTTCATGGCAGCCTGTCAGTGCATCGCGGCGCGTCAATGGCGGAAGTGGCGCACTCCGGTGAAGACCATCGCGAGCCCGAGCGCATCCGCCGCCGCGATCACTTCGTTGTCGCGCATCGCGCCGCCCGGCTGCACGATCGCGGTCGCTCCCGCTTCGCTTGCCAGCGTGGGGCCGTCGGGGAACGGGAACAGCGCCTCCGACGCCAGGATCGATCCCTTGAGCGATACGCCGAGCCGGGCGGCCTTTTCACGCGCGGCGTAGACCGGATCGATCCGCGAGGTCGCGCCGCCGCCGACGGCGAGCGTGCGGTCTTCGAGCACGAAGGCGATCGCGTTGGACTTGATATGCTTCGCAACCCGAATTCCGAAATTCATCGCGCGCAGTTCCGTCTCAGTGGGAGGGCGTTTGGTTACCACTTTCGCCTCGCGCGCATCCTCGATACTCAAGTCGGGGGTCTGCACGAGCAGCCCGCCGAGCACGCGCTTCAAGTCGATCTCGCCGCGCGTGACCGCCTCCGGATGGAACCGTATCAGGCGGCGGTTTTTTTTCTTGCGCAGGAAGTCGAGCACGCCGGGCTGGAAGTCAGGGCCGATCAGAACTTCGGTGAACAACTCGTCAACCGCCCGCGCGAACTCCAGGTCCCACGAGCGATTGCTGATGATGATTCCGCCGAAGGGCGAGTCGGGATCGGTGGCGAAGGCCTTGTCCCACGCCTCCTTGAGCGTGCCGGCGACGCCGACGCCGCAGGGCGTGTTGTGTTTCAAGACCGCGACCACCGCCTGCTTGTAATCGGCGAAATCGAGCATCAAACCGATCGCCGAGTCGATGTCCATGACGTTGTTGAAGGAAAGCTCGCGGCCGTGGAGTTGCTCGGCGATCTTGGGAAAGCCGCCGTAAAGCGCGCCCGCCTGATGCGGGTTCTCACCGTAGCGCAGCTTCTGCGCGCGTTCGAGCGAGATCGAAAAAGTCTCGCCGAGCGGTTCCGGCTGTTCACCGGCGCGGGCGCCCAGGTAGTTCGCGATCGCGCAGTCGTAGGCGGCGACGCGGGCGAAGGCCTTGCGCGCCAATTGCCATCGGGTATCGGCCGATATCGCGCCGCGATTGGCGTCGAGTTCCTGGACGATCGCGGCGTAGTCGGCGGGATCGGCGATCACCACCACGTCGGCGTAGTTCTTGGCGGCCGCGCGAACCAGGGCCGGTCCCCCGATATCGATGTTCTCGATCGCGTCTTCCAGAGTCACGCCTTCTCGCGCGACGGTTTGCTCGAACGGATAGAAGTTGACCGCCACCAGGTCGATCAGCTCGAGGCCGTGTAGCTTCATCTCCGCGCGATGAACGGAAGCCTTGCGGCGGGCGAGAATTCCGCCGTGAATCTTCGGATGCAGCGTCTTTACGCGGCCCTCGAGGATCTCGGGGAAGCCGGTGAAATCTTCGACCGCTTTGACCTCGATCCCGGCCTGCTGGAGCGCCGTCTTGGTGTTGCCGGTTGACAGGATCTCGACGCCGTGGCGCTGCAGCGCGGCGGCAATCTCGGCGACGCCACTTTTGTCCGACACGCCGATCAGCGCGCGCCGTATCGTGACGGGGTGATCGATCATGTTCGTCTCAGGTAGACGCGCGGCACGCGCTTGCCGACCGTGCACAGCATCTCGTATGAAATTGTCTGCGCCAGCCGCGCCACGTCGTTGACGCTGATCGCCGCGGCGCCGGAACCGCCCCACAGAATCACCTCGTCGCCGGGCGCAGCCGACGGCACCTCAGTCAAGTCGACCATCGTGAGGTCCATGCAGACTGCACCGGCGACCGGCGCGCGGCGGCCGCGAATCAGCACCTCGCCGCCGTGCTGGAGGCCGCGCCGGTAGCCGTCCGCGTAGCCCACGGGCAGCACGCCGATTACGCTCGGACGAGCGGCGACGAAAGTGTGGCCGTAGCTGACCGCGGCCCCGGCGGGTATCCGCTTGAGTTGCAGTACGCGGGTCTTGAAGGTCATGGCCGGCACCAGTTCGACGGCGTCGCGCACGGCCGCCACCGGAGGCAGCCCGTAGAGCGCGAGTCCCGGCCGGATCATGTTGAAGTGCGAATCGGGGCGTAGCACGGTGGCGGCGGAGTTGGCGACATGAACCACGCGCGCCGCGAAGCCTGCGCCGCGAAGCCGCTCGAGGGCGGAGGCGAAGACCCGAAGTTGCTGCTCGTTTGCCGAGGGTTCGCCGGCGTTCGCGAGCAGGGTGCATACGCCCTCGAGCTCGATCGAGCGGGCGCGCCTAAGCTCGGAGATCGCCGCGTCCAGCTCCTCGGGGCGGATCCCGAGCCGGGAGGCGCCGGAATCGATCTTGATGTGGACCTTGAAGTTGCGCGATTGCTCGCGCGCCGCCCGGTCGAGCGCCGCGACCGAAGCGATATCGAATACGAACGGCGTCAAGTCGAGCGCGACGACCTCGGCGGCCTGATCGGGAAAGAAGCCCCCCATCAGATAGATCCGTTCGCGTACCGAAGCGCCGCGCAGCTCGCGCGCCTCTTCGACGGTGGCCACCCCGAAGTGACCGCATCGATCGCTCGCCAGCGCGCGCGCGACCTCGATTGCGCCGTGGCCGTAGGCATCGGCCTTGACGATCGCCATCAACTCGGCGCCGTGGGCGAGCCGCGCGATCGCGTGGTAGTTCGCGCTCAGCGCCGTCAGATCGATCTCGGCGACGGTTGGCCGTCCGGCCGGGATATTCGTCGAGAGCGACAAATCTCGCTGCGAGTTTGTGCTGGGCGGCGCCAGGCTGTCGAAAGAATGCTTTTCCAATGGAACGTCGTGGGAGCGAGCCCAGCTAACCATCGGCGGCGTGCGCAGTCAATGAAGCTCGGCACTTTTGCACATACGTCGCGAGTTTGATATAAACAGTCTTGGCTGGGGGAGTGCACACCGGGAGCACTGAGACCTCCGACGAGAGGACCCCTCGAACCTGATCCGGGTAATGCCGGCGTAGGGAAGCCAATCGGTGGAACGTTCGGGTCCCACCTGAGCCGCTTCTCTCTGGCATGAGAGAAGCGGCTTTTAAGTGTCAGCCTCGCCAGACTCAAGCGCGCCAAAGCCGATCAAGATCGATCTGAACGGCGAACCCTTCACGATAGAAGGCGACCCGGGACTGGAGGCGCTGTTGAAAAAGCTCGATTTGCGTCCGACCCGGATAGCGGTAGAGATCAATCGGATGGTCGTAGCGAAGGCCGATTACGCGCGGACCCGGCTCAGCGACGGCGACAAGGTAGAGATAATCAACTTCGTCGGAGGCGGCTAGGGACGCGCCGGCTTACCGCGCTTACTCAGTTCAATTGGGAGAATCATGCAGGAAGATAGTTTTGAACTGGCCGGCAAAGTCTTCAAGTCGCGCCTGATCGTCGGCACCGGCAAGTATCGCGACTTTGCCGAGACCCGCGCGGCAGTCGAGGCGAGCGGCGCCGAGATCGTCACGGTTGCGGTGCGCCGCGTGAATATCACCGATCGCAAGAAGGAAAACCTGCTCGACTACATCGATCCAAAGCGCTATCAGATCCTGCCCAACACCGCCGGATGCTACACCGCCGACGAGGCGGTTCGGACCTGCCGGCTGGCGCGCGAAGCCGGCGCCGGCGACCTGGTCAAGCTGGAAGTGATCGGCGACGAGAAGACGCTTTTCCCTGATACTCCAGCGACAATCGAAGCCGCGAGGATTCTGGTCAAGGAGGGTTTCAGGGTCCTGCCGTATGTCACCGATGATCCGGTCGCGTGTATCCGGCTCGCCGAGATCGGATGCGTCGCGGTGATGCCGCTGGCGGCGCCGATCGGCTCCGGGCTGGGAATCCGCAATCCATACAACCTGCAGATAATCCTGGAGCAGGCGAAGGTGCCGGTGATCGTGGACGCCGGTGTCGGCACGCCCTCCGACGCGGCCGAAGCGATGGAGCTCGGATGCGACGGCGTGCTGATGAACACGGCGATCGCCGGCGCGAAGGACCCGATCGCGATGGCGCGTGCGATGAGGCTTGGCGTCGAAGCCGGCCGGCTGGCGTACCGCGCCGGCCGAATCGAGCGCAAGCTTTACGCCAGCGCCTCGAGCCCGCTCACGGGAGTGATACGGTGAGCCGCGAAGCTTGGGGTTTGCGTGGATGGCGACCGGTGGGACGCCGGTCCTACTTGGCATCGCGCATTTGTTCCTGTAGCGTCGGCCTCCGTGCCGGTTGCCTTTCCGAAGTAGGGCCGGCGTCCGCCGGCCTTTGTGAGTGTGCGCGTCGGGTTCAAGCTCTACCTGATAACCGATCGCAAGCTGGCCGCCCGGCACGGCGGCCTCCTCCCGATCTGCGCGGCGGCGTTGCGCGCCGCCAACGAAACCGCGGGCGAGGGCGCGATCGCGATTCAACTACGCGAGAAAGACCTGCCTGCGCGCGAGCTGTACGAGCTTGCCCGAACGATGCGCAAGCTATGCGTGCGATTCGGAGCGCCGCTGATCGTGAATGATCGTATCGACATAGCGATCGCATCCGGGGCCGACGGCGTACATCTGCCCGCCGACTCGTTCGCGATCGCGGACGCGCGCCGTCTGCTCGGCCGGTCGCGGCTGATCGGTGTATCGACGCACGAGATCGGCGAAGTCCGCGCCCGTGCCGCGGGTGCGGACTTCGCCGTATTCGGGCCGGTGTACGCGCCGCTGTCGAAAACCGGCTACGGTCGGCCGCGGGGCATCGCGGCGTTGCGCGCCGCGTGCCACGCGGCGGGGCCGAACGCGGCGGGGCCGAACGCGGCGGGGCCGAACGCGGCGGGGCCGAACGCGGCGGGGCCGAGCGCGGCGGCCGGGATGCCGGTGTTCGCGCTCGGCGGGATCACCGCCGAGCGCGCGCACATGCTCGTGGGGCCGCGCCACCGCGTCGCACCCCGCGCCGGTGGCGACCGCGCCGGTGGCAATGTCGCGGGCGTCGCGGTCATCGGCGCCGTTTTCGGCGCCGATGACCCGGCGCGCGCGGTCAAGTCGCTGCTCGCAGCCCTCAGCGCGAAGCGCTGAGCGACCGAGCCGCGTTGACTACGCTCGCGATTCGGGGCAGCTCACGATAGTAGGGCGACGTAAAGACCCATCGCACCACGCCGCTCGAGTCAACCAGGAACCACCCCGGAATCGAGTTGTCGGGTTCGCCATTGCGATGGTGCTGGATCAGGCCGAGCGGCCCGAGCAGAGCTTCGGATCGATCGCTGAGCAACGGGATGTCCGTGTTCAGAAACGCGGCGAGCTTGATTGAGCGATCGAGCGGGTCGGTGCTGATTGCGATGGGATGAATGCCCGCGGCGTCGAGTTCGCGTGCGTGCGCGGTGATCTCGGCCAACTCGAAGCGGGCGAACGGGCAGAAGTCGCCGCGATAGACGACGATCAAGGTGAGGCCACGTGCGAGCGAATCATGGAGCGTGTGAATCGCGCCGCGCTGGTCGGGCAGCGTGAAGCCGGGAAAGCGATCGCCGATTGCGAGATGCAGTGTGAAGGCCGGGTTCAGCGTGCCTCGCAAGGTGTAGCTCGCGAAGCGTCCGCCGCCGACGCCGAGAGCTACGCAGGTGAAAAGGCCGAGCATGGCGATTCCCAGCTTGGCGTGCGGCGACCAGATTCCCAGCGACAGCCGCAAGCCCGCAATCGCGAGCATCAGCGAGCCGGCGATCAGCAGGTAGGCGGGGTAGGGGATGCGCTCGTGAATTCCCAGACTCGGCGACGACCAGAACTCGGTCAGGACGAAGCCGTAGAGCGTCGCGCCCGCCGCGATCAGCGCCAGCGCGAGAACGAATCGGGCCGGCTGCGCGGGTGGGGGCCGCCACGGAGCAGCGCCGGCCTCGACCAGGTTTCGCGCGCCGGGACCGGCCGTCTCCTCTATGGCAGACTCGTCAGCCATTTCTGCCTTGCGTGTCGGCGTCGAAGGACTTCCCACAGATAATCGTGGATGCGTTTGAGTTCCGTCAGATGTCGAAGAGGACGGTCGCGCGCCACCCGCCGCGATCGTGCTCGACGGCCAGACGATGATACGTCACGGCCTTGATTTCGGTGATCAGCTGATGACGCTTCGGATCGAAACGTTCGCCCAGCAGGGCGGCGACGACCTCGCCATCGGTCTCGACTGCCGTTGCGTTGCACCAGATGAATCCGTCGATCATGAACAGATTGAGCGCCGCGGCGAGCAGATCGTGCAACCGATCGGCGCTGCTGTCGGCGCGGACTGCGATCTCTCGCCGCTCGAGCGCGCGAACTCCGCCGCGCTCGACCATCAACCGCGCCATCGCGATCGTGGCGCGCGCGAACAGTTCGGCGCGCGACGGCGCCTCGACTATGATTCCGAGATCGCCGGTGTGATCGAACTCGCGGAAGAAGTCGTCCCCGGCCATAAGGTTGATTTTAGAGGGAACGCGCGGCAGCCTGAAACGATTTCGGAGCCGTGAAACGATTCAGAGTAAAGTTTTGAGTATCGACGTCAACTATCGGCTCGCGCGCGAAGACGATCTCTCCGCGATGCGGGTGATACAGGGTACGGCGCTGCGCCATCTGATCGTCACGCGGGAAGGCAAGCGCCCTTCTGCCATGCCGATCACTGACCAGCCGAGCGCCGAGATGCGCCACGTGCTGCGGACCGACCCGAAGCTCGCGTGGCTCGCGATCGGCGAAGGGCGGCCGATCGGCTTCAGCGTGGGGTTGGTGCGCCGTGAACTGTGGTTCCTTTCGGATCTTTTCGTGCTTCCCGAGGCCCACGGCAAGGGCGTCGGCGGCGAACTGCTGCAACGATGCCTCGCGGGCGGCCTGGAGCGCGGCGCGCGCATTCGCTCGGTTCTCTCCAGCAGCGATCCGGGCGCCCAGGCACTCTACATCCGGGCCGGAATAGTTCCCCGCTTCGCAGTGTTCGGAATCGAAGGACCGGCGCGGGGGCTTGGCGATCTACCACCGCTAAGGGCGCCGATGAAGGAGACGATCAGGCAGGCGTCGCTATCGAGGATCTGGATTCGCAGGCTGGGCGATCTGGATGAGATGATTTGGGGTTGTCGGCGCGACGGCGAGCATCGCTTCTGGCTCGGCGAGTCTAGGCTGACGTGCCTCGCGATCGCCGATGCGTCGGGCGGGCTGCTCGCCTACGCCTACTATTCGAGCGCCGCCAGCTGCGCGCCTCGGGACCGCGAGCCGCGCCACGTCGGGCCGGTCGCCGCGCGAAGCGCACGGCTCCAGCTTGCGCTCTTGCGCGCGATCGGTGACGCGATGGGCGGTCAATCCGCCGGAACTATCGAGTTCCGAATCCCCGGAATCAACATGACCGCCCTGAGCGCGTTACTTGCTACCGGATTCAGGATCGATCACGTCGGGCAGTTCATGGCGTCGCGGACGTTCGGCCGCTTCGACCGGTATATTCCTTCCGGCGGGACACTGTTGTAGCAAGATGATCCCATCGGGCGACCTGTTCCGCGAACTCACCGAAGGCTTGCCGCGGCAGGGCCCCGGCTCGTCTGAAGCGACGTTGCGCGCGCTGCGAATGGTTGACGGCTTAGCGCCGCGTCCGCGAATCCTCGATGTCGGATGCGGCCCCGGCGCGCAGACGATCGATCTGGCGCGCGCATCCGGCGGCCAGATCGTCGCGCTCGACCTGAGCGGACGCTTTCTGAGCGAGCTTACGGCACGCGCGCAAGCAGCGGGGCTTGCCGATCGAATCACGACGGTTCGGGGGTCAATGTCCGCGATGGAGTTTGCGGACGGGGAGTTCGATCTCATCTGGTCGGAGGGCGCCATCTATCATGGGCTTCGGCGCCGGCCTGCGCGCTTGGCGGCGCTTCCTCAAGCCCAACGGCTCGATCGTCGTGTCTGAGCTGTCGTGGCTCACGCCCGACCCGCCGGCAGCGGCCCGTGAGTACTGGGCCCGGAATTATCCTGGCATGCATTCGCTCGCGGAGAACCGGCGGATCGCCGCCAACGCAGGATACGAAGAGGTCCGGACCTTCACGCTCCCGGCCGAGGATTGGTGGAGCAATTACTACGGGCCCGGCGAGGCGCGCCTGCTCGAAGTGCGCGCGCGCCATCAGGGCGATTCCGGCACGGTCGCGATCCTCGACGAAGTCCGGCGCGAGTACGATCTCTTCCGCGCGCATTCTGACGCATACGGCTATGTCTTCTACGTGATGCGCAAGCCGCGCGGCTGACGCTGGAACTAGAAATGTTCGGGTTCGCGCGGGCGACGGTTGTCGCGCTCCAGTTGCACGGTCATATGGCGAATCTTGAACTTGTGCTCCAGTACCTGCGACATCTCTGACAGCACGCGATCCTGATCGGCGCCGGGCGTGACCACCGCGTGCGCCGAGAGCGCGAATTCACGGCTGGTCAGGCACCACACGTGCAGGTCGTGAACCTCCTCGGTGTCCGCCACGGCGAGCAGGTCGCTGCGCAACTCGTCGAGATCGATATTGGCCGGCACCGCCTCCATCAGGATATCCACGCCTTCCTTCACCAGACCCCACGAGCTGTACACGATCAGGCATCCGATCAGCATGCTGACCGCCGGATCGGCTTGCTGCCAACCGGTGAAAAAGACCAGCGCGCCCGCGGTGAGAACGCCCAGCGTGCCGATCAGGTCCGAGATGACGTGGACGAAAACCGCACGGACGGCGATACCCGCGCGGCCGGTCTCGCCGGTATCGTAGGTCATCCAGGCGGAGAAGCTGTTGACCGCGACGCCGATAGTCGCAATTCCCATCACGCCGAGCCCGGCCACCGGAGTCGGATTGCGCAGCCGGTTGACCGCCTCGATCCAGATGAAGATCACCAGCAGCCACAGGAACAGTCCGTTGAACAGGGCTCCGAGGATCTCGGCGCGCAGATAGCCGTAGGTCTTGCCGCCGCGCGCCGGCCGCAAAGAGATCCAGAGGGTAATCAGACTAAGGCATATCGCCGCGACGTCGGTGAACATGTGAATCGCGTCGGAGAGCAGGGCGAGGCTCCCCGTATACGCGCTGCCGGCGAATTCGGCGGCGCAATAGGCGCTCGTGACCGCCAGCACCGAAAAGAGGCGCCTGCGGTCTGCCGCCACGGTGATTTTATTGTCAGTGGACGGCACGATCGAATACGTGTCGGAGCTTAACCTGGCGCCGGCGCGTCGCGCGGGCAGGCGATGCTCCGTCAATCATACCGGACGAGCGAGAAGCAGTCAGCGGCGCGATCCGCTCGCGGCCGCCGAGCCCGGCGAGCTCGATCACGAAGGCGCATCCGAGCACGCTGCCGCCGAGCTTGCGCACCAGATGGGCCGCGGCGGCTGCGGTGCCGCCGGTGGCGAGCAGGTCATCGACGATCAGCACTCGCGCGCCGTCCGGGAGTCCGTCGCGATGGACTTCGAGCGCCGCGGTGCCGTATTCGAGATCGTAGGATTGGCTCACGGTCTCGTACGGCAATTTGCCCTGCTTGCGCGCGATAGTGAGTCCGACGCCCAGCCGATAGGCGACCGGCGCGCCGATTATGAAGCCGCGCGATTCGATTCCCAGCACGACGTCCACCGAGCCGAGATAGCGCGCGGCGATCTGATCGACGATCGCAGCCAGTCCGCGTGGATTGGCGATCAGCGGCGTGATGTCGCGGAAGAGAATGCCGGGCTTGGGAAAGTCCGGGATGTCGCGAATGAGCCTCTTGAGGTCGTCACTTTTCATGTTGATTGCCGAAACCAGAAGATACTAGGAGGCGTCGCTGCGGGCAAAGCTTTGGCCGCCCACCGCCGGCATCGCGCGCAGATAATTCAGGGGATTACGCGCAAGATTGTCGTGCCGCACCTCGAAATGGAGATTGGGCCCGGTGGTGCGGCCGGTCGTTCCGACTTCAGCGATAATCTGGCCGCGCGCGATGTGGTCGCCCTCGCGCACCGAGTTGAGGCGGTTGTGAGCGTAGACCGTGACGTAGTGATCGTCGTGGCGGAGTATGACGACATTGCCGTAACCGCGCAGCCTGCCCGAAAAGATCACCACGCCCTGATCGGCGGCGCGCACCGGCGTCCCGGCCGGTGCTGCGATATCGACTCCGTCGTGCATCACGCCATTGCGGATCCCGAACTGCGAGGACAACATGCCGCCCGGAACCGGCCAACTGAAGCGGCGAACCGGAATGTCGGGCGAGCCGCCGCGAGCGGTCCGGCTAGCCTGAGCGCATCCCCACAGGCAAATCGCCGCGCCCAGCGCGCAGCCCATCAGGGCCAGCCGTAGCCGTCTGACAAGATTCGCTTCCACCACCGCTCCGCCAACACCGCCTGCGCGTCTGTCCGATTGGCGCGCCCGCGCTAGGCCCGCGCGCCCTAGAGCCTTTCAGTCTTCGCCGTCAGTCGCGGGGAAAGCCGTGCCTGCCGACCATCTTCACGTAACGGCATTCGCCGAAATACTCTTCATGCCAATGGCCGCTTTGATGCGAGATTCGCACCAGCGTCTGGAGATCGCCGAGCCCGATCGGAGCTACCAGCCGGCCGCCGGGCTTCAGTTGCTGGACCAGCGGCCTCGGTATTCCGGGCATCGCGGCGGTTACGACGATCACGTCAAACGGCGCGGCTTCGGGCAGCCCCTCGGATCCATCGCCGATCGTGAGCACGCAATTCCTAAACCCCAGCGAGGCGAGCAGCCCGCGCGCGCGGTTGTGCAACGGCTCGAGACATTCCACCGAATAGACCTCGGCCGCGAGGATGGCGAGCACTGCGGTCTGGTAACCCGAACCCGTCCCGATTTCGAGCACCCGTTCGTGTCCCTTGAGCGCGGCGACTTCCGAGGTGAGCGCCACCATGTAAGGCTGTGAGATGGTCTGATCGGCGCCGATTGGAAGTGGCCCGTCGTCATAGGCATGCTCGGCGTACTCCGGCGGCAGGAAGCGATCGCGCGCGACCGAGCGCATCGCGGCCAGGACGCGGGCGTCGCTGATACCTCGGCGCTCGAGTTGCTCGAGCACCATCCTCGCGCGCGCTTCGGTCAAATCAACGGGCATCTGGCGTCATTATAGCGGCCATCCAGAGCCCGTTGATAGGCTCAATTGTTAGCCGCTGATAGCCGCGCGAGCGGGGGAGGGCTCAAGCCGACGATCTGCGGGGAATTATGTCGCGTCAGGAGAGCCCGAAAACAGAAAACCCGGGCTGATGCCGACAAGCCGGCCTCAGCCCGGGCGATTTCGATACCGACATGCGAGGCTGCGCCGCAAAGCCGCGCAGCCTCGCTATGGTGATGCTAGTTCTGTAGCAGATAGGTTCCGGTCTCGATCGTGCCGCTTTCGTAGCTTACGGCTGCGACCTGACCCGCCGTGAACGACCCACCGTAGCCGCTTCCGTTGAGGATCTTCAAGAACTCGCCGAGCGCGATAGTCCCGCATGTTCCCGTGAGGTTGGCACTGTAAATGAGCCCGCCGCCAGGGCCGAAGAGGCCTTGGCCGAAAACGTAATAGCCTCCCGAGAGCGCATACTGGCAGCTTCCGATCGTTGCGGTATTGAGCGTGCACTTGCCCGACACGCTGCCGGCACCGTTAAAGAAGTCGTTGCAGACGCCGGCGAAAACATTGCCCCCGATGGTTCCGCCCAACGACTCCGTGTAGTTGCCGTAGAGAGCGTTATTGCTGAACGGTCCGCCACCCTGCGGGACGAGATCTCCTGCGGCGAACGCGTCCGCGTCCGTGCGCGCGACCAGCACGTTCTCCGCCAGCGAACCGCGGCCCAAGCTCTGAATCAACAGGGTCTCAGAGAATGTCGTACTGGTGCATCCCGTTCCCGTGGCGAGCGTGCCGGTGATCGATCCCGTGCCGTCAGATTTGACGCTGTAGCCTCCCGATGCAAAAGTCTGGAAGCATTCTCCGGCCGCAATGCCATTGTCGGTGAAACAGTACGATGCCGGATTCGACGCTGTACCAAGGACGAGATGCCCCGTGCCGCCCAGCCCCGAGCCGTCAAAGGTGAGTTGGCAGATGCCGGTTATTGGAGCTCCGGCGGCGGTCGCACCCTGGAAGGTCTCGACGTAGGTCCCGTACAGGTTATAGTTTGCGTACTGCCCGGCACGAACTGAGCCGGCGGTCGCCAGCATACCGAGCGCGGCGAGAGCGACGATCGTTCTTTTCATTTTCCCACGTTCTCCTTTCGTTGCCTGCTCAAATTCGCCGTGCGTTGTTCTCGGCGGCCCTGAACACCACAGCGTCCCGTGTCCCCCGACTCGACTCAAGTGCCGACAACTCAAGTGCCGACAAAAGCATCCTCAGCGACATCTTTGTACCCTATCTGCCGCCAACCGACAAGGATTTTCGGGTCTGCAAAAAAAATATCTTGCCTCTTTTTGGGCTCAATCATACACGGCCCTTATTTGAGTCCTCTTAGTCGCACTTCTGCTACATCCGCGTCAAGAGCCGCGCGCCGCAACTTTACACAGTTATGCTGGTCCCGTCGAATTTCGTGAAACTGAACCTCTTGAAGGCTTCGTGGAAGATACGTTCCTGGTCGCGCAGCATGCTGATCGCCACTGCTTCGCCCAGAAGCAGACCTTGTTGATAGTCCGCGCGGCGCCAGTGGATACTTGCGAAATTGCGCCCGATCCTCACATTGGCCGCGAGCTTGTTGAGCTCACCGCCCACCGTTATCTGATCTGCGTCAGCGCCCGTGTAGGGTACGAGCCCGCTACCGTCATCGGACGCGGCCAGAGGATTCCGCATGACGTAGCTCTCGCTGAAGAACCATTTGAGAACCGTCACGCAGGCGCCCGCCACGGTGGCGTGCCCCGACGGGTAAGAGGGGTGTTGCGGACTTCCCTCCGGATAGGATGTGGGAACAAAGCAGGTGCCGTTGCGGCTGAATGCGGCCTGCACCGCGGCGGAATTCAGGACGCTGCCGTCGAGCGGATGATCGCGATACC
>CAWBYV010000012.1:0-19797 GCA_963793115.1 uncultured delta proteobacterium | reverse complement strand
CAACCGCGCGATCGACGAAGTGGCGCGCCGCTTCGGCGAGGAGGCGCTCACGCGCGGGATGGTGCGGGCCGAGCGCGCCGCGCCCAGCCGCCGTCTCAAGTAGGGGGGCTTGCCCCAGCGTGGGCAAACCGCTTCAATCGCGGCCAATGCGTATCGTGGGGCGGGCGATCGCGGCTCTTGCACTTCTGGTCTTCGTTGGCGCGGTAGCGCGGCTCGACAGGCTGCAAATGGGCGACCCGCCCCATCTGCAGCTCGTCCTGCCCAACGGCCTGCCCGCGACGCTCTATCTCCCCGGCACCGGCAATCCGTTCTACAATCCGGTCACGCCGCGAAGCTCGGGATCTCGCCCGCCGGCGGTGGTGCTGCTGCACGGTTTTGCGGCCGATCGCTCGGTGATGAGCGTGCTGGCGCGGCGCCTGGCGAACAACGGCTTCGCGGTCTGCGCGATCGACTTTCGCGGCCATGGCGGGAACCGCAATCCATTCCGCGCGGAGTTTGTCGGCAATGAGAGCCTCTACCCGGAACGTCAAGGAGGCGGTGGACTTCATGCGTTCCACGCCTGACGTTGACGGCTCCAGGCTCGCCATCGTCGGCGATTCGATGGGCGCCGAAGCCGCGCTTGATTACGTCTCGCACGACCCGAACGTCATTGGCTCGGTGCTGATCTCCGGTGGATGGAGCCTCGACGGTTCCGAGCGTCCGCGCAACACGCTATTTATCTTCGCGTCAGGCGATCCCGAAATCGTGCGCCGCAACTCGCCGGCGATCGCCGCGCAGCTCGCGGGTGTTGATCGGGTGGAATTGGGCCGCAGCTACGGAGACCAGGCGGCGGGCACGGGAGTGAAGGCGCTTGAGGTCGAGGACGTCAATCACGTCACGATTCTGTTTTCGGCCGGCGCGGCGCGCGAAATTATCGGATGGCTCGACGGCGTATTCGGGATGCCGCCGCGCGGGGATCCCGATTTGAGCGCTCCGCGGCTTTCAAGCGCGGCGATCGCCTTCGCGGCTTTCTGCGTTCTGCTGATGCCGCTTGGCGAGGCGCTCGGAAAGATCGCGCCGTCGCGAGAGCGCCGCCGGCGGGCGTCGGCGGCCTGCTCGGGCTGCTTGCGCTGGTCGCCGGGCTGCTGCTCGCGATGCCGCTGGCGGCGCCACCGCCGCCAGCCGATTTTCTTTGCCTCGAGCTCGCCGGCGTCGCGTTTTCGTGGTTCGGTATTGCGGGCGGCGCGCTGCTCGCGGCGCTGGCGATCGGCGGGAATCTCAAGGGCCTGCGTCTTTTCGAGCAGCCGATGCAAACCCTGCTCGCGGCATTTCTGGGTATCGGCGCGATCTACGTGCTGATGGCCCCGTTCGGCCCGGCCTTCCATCGGCTCGCCCTGACGCCCGAGCGCCTGATTGCGAGCGTACTCGCGACCCTGGTTCTGGCGCCCTTCTTCATCGCCTTCGAAGTTCTGGTTCGGCGGGGAGGAGCGGCCATTTCCACGCTGCTCGCGATGCTGGGCCGGATGTTGATCGTGGTGATCCTCGCGGGCGGCATCCTGGCGGGAGTGATGCCGGCCGGAATGACTCTGATGCTCCCGATTCTGGGCGGGCTGTTCGTGTTATTCGAGCTCCTCGCCGCTTCGATCTACCAGGCGTGCGGCAATATCGTCGCGATCGCGCTGGTCGAGGCCGCCTGGCTCGCCTTCATCGCCGCGGCCACACTGCCGATCAGAATCATGCTCTAATACTTGAGCGGGATCGGAATCTTCAACACGCCGCCGTTGTACTGGAACTTCGCGGCGTCGAAGCTCGGCGCGCTGAAAATGGCGGTGGCGCCGTTGGAGAACCCATAACCCTTGGTCGGAATTCCCAGGAAGTTATAGTGCATCTTGCCGTCGCCGTTCTCGTCGTGCATCGCGACCACCGCGTAGCTGCCGGGCTTCAGATTGTTGAAGATGCAGGTGGCATGCCTGTCCTTGATTTTGACTCGCGAGTTGCCCACGACCGAGTCGTCGGTTTTGGGAAAACCCTTCGGAGAGTTGTACAGACTGCATGCAAAGGACCCGTTGCTGTTGCGCAGGTTGGTGGCCTCGGCCTCGATTCGCGCGTCGGCGCCTGCGGGCGTTTGCTGGGCGAGGGCCTGAGTGGCCGAAAAGGCGGCAATTGCTACACAAAGAAGACTCGTGGCCACGATGCGGAGCGGGGACCTCACCCGCAGGCCGATTTGCTGACGCAAATGCCCGCTGCGGGAGATTACCGGGAGCTTCCCGCTCACTCGGCCGTTACCACCACGCTGCCGACTATGACGCCGGCGGGATCAGGAATCGCCTCACCCCTGGCGCGCATGTCCTCGAGGCAAAGCTCGATCGCCTCTTTGATATTCGCCATCGCTTCGGCAACCGTTTCTCCCTGGCTGTAGCAGCCCACAAGCGCGGGGCAGCTTACGACGTAGCCGCCAGTCTCGTCCGGTTCCAGAAAGACCTTGAAGTCATATGCGCGCATTTTGAAGGCCCTCCGTCCGCTAGCGTTCGACATCCGGGAAGTCCAGCCGACCATCTGCTCGCAATCGACGGCGACCCGGCTTTCGGCGAGCTCACGCAGATTGAAAGCTCATTCCAGGTGGCGCCCCATTTCCCTTCACCGTGGTGGTTCCCCTGGGCCGGGCGGCACGGGCTGCGGCGGCTTTTCGGGCGGTTCGTGCACGACACGGGTCTCCTGCGGGTGCTGCGCGCGCAGCAGCTCCGCCATTCGCTTCAGCCGCTCCGCGACCAGATAATTGATCGTGCCGGGCTGGTCGATCGTCCCCGCGCTCACGCCGGTCAGAAGCTCGATGCCCTGGTCGATGCTGTCGATCGGATAGATATGGAACGCGCCGCGTTCGGCGGCGGCGACCGTTTCAGGATCGAGCATCAGGTTGTTCAAGTTGGAGCGCGGCACCAGCACGCCCTGGGTTCCGCTCAGGCCGCTCGCCTTGCACACGCGGTAGAAGCCCTCGATCTTTTCGTTCACGCCGCCGATCGCCTGCACCCGGCCGTGTTGATCGACCGAGCCGGTGACGGCCAGATCCTGCCGAATCGCGCATGCCGCTCAGCGCCGAGAGCAGCGCGTAAAGCTCGGTCGAGCTGGCGCTATCGCCGTCGATGCCCGAATACGACTGCTCGAAGCAGATGGCTGGCGGTCATCGCGAGCGGAGTCTGCTGACCGAAGCGCGCGCGCAGAAAGCCGCTCAGGATCATGATCCCCTTGTCATAGGTCGAGCCCGAGAGCCGCGCCTCGCGCTCGATGTTGACCACGCCCGCCTGCCCGAGTGAAACCGTCGCCGTAATCGCGGCTCGGCCGCCCGAAGGCGTAGCCGCCGACGTCGAGCACTGCGAGCCCGTTGACCTGTCCAACGCGCGCGCCGTGCAAGCTCGACGATCAGCGTGCCGTTGGCGATAAGCCGGCGGATCTCTTCTTCGATAAAGTCTAGGCGCAGAATCCGTTCGCGGATCGCCCGCTCGACGTGCGCGGCGCCGACCGCAGCGCCGGTGCCGTTGCCGCTCGTCGCGCGGGCGAAATACGCGGCCTCGCGGGCGAGATCGTCGATCGGCTCCATCATGCCGAGCAGGCGCTGGCGATCGCCCGCCTGGCGCATGCCGAACTCGACGATTCGGGCGAGCGCGCCGCCGTCGAAGGGCGGCAGGTTCTCGCGCTTGCAGAGCGCTGCCACCCGGGCCGCATAATGGCGCGCCGCGGCTGCGTCGGCGGCCACCACCGGCCGAATCTTCGGCCTTGACCTTGAACAGCTCGGCGAACTCATTATCGTAAAAATACAGCCAACTGTAGAGATAGGCGCCGCCCAGCACGATCACCTTGTTGCGCGTGTCGATCGGCTCGGGCTTGAGACCGCTGGTCGAAAAGAACGGAAACGGCTCCAGCGTCTCGGGCGTCATGCCGCCCGGTCTTGAGCGCTGCGCTTGAGCGTCTTCCACACCCCGGGCTCGACGACCGCGTCCTCGAGGTCGAACACCAGGAAACCGCCGTGCGCCTTGAGGAACGAGCCCGGCCATGATACGGCATGAAGTTGGTCGCCGGCGCGGCCGAACGGATCGATCCAGCGCTCGATCGTGCCGAACAGGTTGCGATAGGTCGGCGCGTCCTCACTGATCACCGGCGCGCCGCTTGTCGCCCGGAGTTATCGACCAGCACGTTCACCTGGTACTCGGCGAAACGGCGCCGGCTCGGCGGCGCCGCCGGCGAAGCGGGGCTGCATGTCGCCGGCGCCGGCTGCTCGGCTGGTTCGCGGAAGCGCTCGAGATGATTGAGCATGTGCTCCGGCGACCTCGTCGAGATACGTAGCGCCACGGCGGGATTGTCGAAGTGCTGCTTGAGCGAGGCGATCGCCGGGGTGATCAGACGCGCGGCAAAGGCGCGCTCGATCGCGCGGATATCCTCGATCAGTTCGCGGGTGATCTCCTGCTGGCGCATCATCAGCTTCGCGAGCTCGCCCTGCAGCTCGGTCTGCGCCTCGCCGAGCCGCTCGCGCTCGGCCTCGCGGTCATCGCCTGCATCTCGCGCTGCCAGCTCTTCGGGCGATTCCGGCATCTTGCCGCTGATCAGCGGGATGAACATCAACTGGCCGGTGGGCGCGCCCCGCACGGCGAAGCCGCGCTCGCGGGCGCGAGTCTCGAAGCCGCCGAACAGTTCCTGGGCGCGCTTGTTGTACTTCTCGCGCAACGCCGCGCGTTCCTGATCGAAGTCCTCGCGGCGAAAGGCCTTGGGCAGTTGATCGATGCACGAAGTCGACCAGCTCCGGCATCTGGTCGCGCAGCTCGCGGCCCTGCCCGGCCTGCAGATAAATCGCGACCGGCGCCTCGGGACTCTCGGAAGTTGTTGACGTAGACCCAATCGCCGGGCGTCGGCATCGTCGCCGCTTTTTCGGCGAGCAGCCGCAGGATCGCCGCGCGCTCCTGGCGCGTGCGCAGGCCGCTCGAGTAGACGTTGTAGCCGGGCGCGTCGATCCCGATCGCCAGCCGGATCGCGTCGAGCGCGCGGGCCTGCCCGAGCATTCTCGTCGGAATCACCGTCGCGCACCTTTGCGAGCGCCTCGGGCGCCTCCAGTGGCGCGCCACGCAGCTCCGCCGCGCTGAGTTGCGCGGCGGGCACGGCGGGTTTCAGTTGAGTTTCAGCGAGCTTCGGTTCCGGTTTGGATGGTTGCTCGGCCATGCCTGATAGTCCGCCTTGCAATTCGTCGAGGGGGGAAAGCACTCGGCCGCCGGGCGCGCGCCGTTACTCTACCCGCACGCGCCGCGAACGGGCGAGCTTGGGCAGCACGATCGCAAGCGTGCCGCCGGTTGCCTTGGCCGTCACCGCATTGTGCTGGAGCGGCTCGGGAAACGCGAACGATCCTTCGCATAGTCCGGACACGTTGTCCGGCACGTGCACCGTGAGCGTTCGACCCCGCCGACCCGGATATCGAGCTTGTCGGGATCGACCCCGCCGAGCGCGATCAGCACGATCTCGTAGCGGTCGCCGTAGTCGCGGACGATCGCGTGCGCCGAGCTCGCCGGCGCCCAGCCATCCGCCAGCGATCCAACATGTTGTCGAAGAACTCGTCGAATGCGCGACTCGAAATCATCGAACGCGGATGCCATAGTTTCGCTGGCACAGCCAAAATCCTGCGCCCGATTCAGTTCGTTCCATCGTGCCGGTCGAGCCTCGCGCGGCCACATCGCCGACCCGCCGCGACGCGAGGCGTTCCGCCCGCGACTTGGCCCCTGCTTGCGAGAAGCATGGTACCCGGCGTATCGTTCGCATCGTGCCAACCTTGCCAAAATTCTCGCCGCCACTGATTTCTCCGCATGACTCCGACGCGCGCGCTCGGTTACGCCGAGGAGTTGGCGCGGCAGCTTCGGCGCCGAGATCATCGTGGTTATGCACGTTGACCAGCCGCTGGCGCCCGTGATGCTGAGCCGCCGAGTTCGGTCCGGCGATCGATACCGGCGTGATGAGCCGCATAGCGGAGGAGCAACGCCTGCTCGCGCAGAAGGAGCTCGACAAGATCGTCGGGCGATTGCGCGACGGCGGACTCAAGGCACGAAGCCTGCTGCGGGTCGGAGCGCCGTTCCTTGAGATTATCAACGCGGCACAGACCGAGAACGCCGACCTGATCGTGATGGGCACGCATGGGCGCAGCGGCCTCGCGCACGTTCTGCTTGGCAGCGTGGCTGAGCGCGTGGTGCAGAAGGCTGCATGCCCAGTCCTGACGGTCCGGCATCCGGATCGCAAGTTCAAGCATCCGCTCGACAAGTAATCTCTGCGTAACCCCGAGCAGGAGAACATCGCGGAGCGATTTGTCTGCGGTCGCGATCTGCGCGGAAAGCGGAGTCCCTTCCTCGCCGACTCACTTCGAGCCGAGGCCCGGAAATGCGGGCGCGCGTTTCTCCTCGACGGCCCGCACGCCTTCGGCGACAGTCAACCCCGTGGCTGCCCTTATCGACTCGAGCCTATCAGACTGACCGTTACCGACGCGGGTGAGGGCGGCGAAGCCGTGGTCTGCGTCACCGAAATTGTGAAAGCGTCGTTGAAGCTGGTATGGGACGTTTGGGGTGCAAACTTGATCGTCACGGCCTTGGTCTTTCCCGCCTTCAAGGCGAACGGTCCCGAGCCCGCCGTGATGCTGAACGCAGAGTTCTGACCCTGGATCGCACCCACAGTGCCGACCAGCAATCCCTTGCCGGAGTTTTTGATCGTCACCTTCGAGCCTCTTGGCCCTGCCACTCTTGAGCTTCGGGAAGGGGAGTTTGCCCGGCGCCGACAGAATTCCCGGAAGAGTTGCGATGACGGTGACGAACGCCGAGTGCAGCCGGAGGTACCCGAGGTGCTGGGGCAAGCTGTCTGAAACGCGCCGTTGGTGCTTGGGAAATCGATCGAGCCGGTCTGCCCCGCGAGGTAAGCGTCGCCGTCGCCGTCAACCGCGATCGCGAAGCCTTCGTCTTCGCTGCTTCCGCCGAGGTAGGTCGAATAGAGCAGGCTGCTTCCCGTCTTCGACAGCGCAAATTCCGTCAGAAACCCGGCACTGCATCCGCTTTCAGCGCTGGGGCAGGTGGTCGCGTACGCTCCCGAGGTGGTCGGGAAGTCGGTCGAAGTGGCGAGCCCGGTCACATACACATTGTCGGAATGATCGACCGCGATTGCGCGAGCCTGATCCGGAGCGCTCCCGCCGAGGAAAGTTGCGTAGACGAGCGATTTCTTGCCACGCGCCCCCGGATTGATTTTGGCGACAAACCCGGCACTGCATCCGCTTACAGCGCTGGCACAACTGGTCGCATACGCTCCCAATGTGGTCGGGAAGTTGGCCGAATTAGTGAGCCCGGCGACGTAGGCCTTGCCAGACGCGTCGGTGGCGATGCCGAAACCCTCATCCCCGCCGCCGCCGCCCAGGAAGGTCGAGTAAATCAACGACGCGCTGCCGGACTGCGACGGGTCGAGCTCGGTTATAAACGCGGCATTGCACGACGACGGTATACTGCTGGTGCTGGTACGGCTCCCGCCTGTGCCGCCGGTACCACCACCGGTACCGGTTCCGCTTGTGCCGCCGCCCCCTGTTTTTTCGCCCTTTGCCGCAACATCGGTACCGAATGATCCGCTTGATTCGCTGCTCGAGGAGCTGCCCGGGCACTTCTTCTGAAAAGCGCCGCCGGTGTGTGGAAAATCTGCCGACCCGGCCTGTCCGGTTACCCAGACCTTGCCCGAGCCGGTCACGGCGATTCCGAAGGCCTCGTCGCCACCCGCCTTGCCGCCCAGATAGGTCGAATAGACCAGCGAGCTTCCCCCGCTTTTAGCAGGATTGATTTTCGTGACGAAGCCCGAGCCTATGCATTCGTTTCCCGAAGAGAAGGACTCCGCCGAACGGCACTTTTTCTGAAAAGCTTGCGCCGTAGCGGGGAAATTTTTCGACTCGGTCTGTCCGGCGACGTACGCATCGCCTGAGGAATCGATCGCGAGCGCCTGCGCCTGGTTTCCCCCGTTTCTACCCCCGAGATATGTGGAATACAGAAGCTTGCTGCCCGAGGAGTTCAGCTTGGTCAGAAACGAAAACGTCGAAGGGCACTGAGTAAAGGAAGTAGAAAAGCTACTGGAAGTGCCGGAGGTGCTGGGAGTCGCAGGCGGAATGCACTTTCTCTTGAGGGCGTTTGCAGTTGTGGGAAAGTCGATCGACTGGGTGCTGCCGATCACATAGGCGTTGCCAGAGCCCTCAACTTTAATTCCATTGGCCTGATCGCCGCCGGAGCCGCCCAGATACGTGGCATAGACGAGAGCAGCGGCGCCGCTGGCGAAGGGATCGAGTTTGGCCACGAATCCGGTACTGCAGCCGGTCACGGTGCCACTGGGAACCGTCGGACACGACGTTTTGTACGCACCGGTAGTGGCCGGAAAGTCCGCAGACAAAGTAAGACCGCTGACGTAGGCATTGCCGGAACTGTCGATCGCTACGCCGAAGCCCTGCTCGGAACCGCTGCCGCCAAGGTAGCTCGAGTATACGAGTTGTTGCGGATCGATAGTCAAAGGCCGGGCGTGGTCGTAAGCGGCGAGTTTGACGCGCACGGCTCCATCGCGGATGAAATAACCACTGACTACTTTCTGGCTCGCACCGTTAATCACCTGATAGGTAACGGGAGCCCGCTCAATGAGATCTCCCGCCCCGGTGCGAACTCTCAGGCCACCGTCGGGCATGACGTTCGAGCCGATCTGCACCGGAGAACCTGAGCGCAATTGCGGCGGGGTCGCCCCCCGGCGCGACCTGAAAGTCGAACTCCAGGCGGCCTTCGGCGCCGGCGCGATACACCAGGTCTATGCCCGGGTAGACGCCCTCGTATTCAACTCGCGCGTAGTGCGGCAGTCCCGTCTGCCAATGTCCGGGATTGCTGCCCGAGAAATAGTTGGAAGTGGCGGCTATTCGGTCCAGCCCGTAAATTCTGGGATTTGGACGCGAACCCTCCAGCCGAATCCGTACGACCGCCGCTTCGCCAGGCGTGGCGTCGTGGCGCGCTCGCTTGCCGGACGCAATGGTGCGGTTGAACTCGAGGACTGACTCGTCAGGAGTAAGGAACAGAATTCCGCCAACCCCATGCGAAAGAAACTTGACCCTCGGGTCGGTCTGTCCCCGGTTTTCCTCGAATGATACCGGAAGCCTGGCCAAACGCATCGATGGCCGTGGCGCCCGGACCGAAGGCGCCGATTGCCTGGTCCGGAACCTGGCAGCGCGCGGGCGATGCAGCCCAAAGAGTTGCCAGCGCGAGAATCGCCAGCGCGAACGTCAGTCCACTATCAACTATATATATTATATATATTCTGCGATATGCCACAATTACCTCAATGGATTATTCGGCTGCCGATCTCTCGACAGAGACACTCGCCTGATGACTGAACATCACTGCCAATCCATTTCGCGGCTCGTTGCCATACGTGCCCGCTCCGTCCGCGGACTCGGGACGTAGGGAGATCGATCCCGGCCGTGAGCCAATCAGCTTCCATCCTGTGAGGGCGACGCCTCCCGAAGCCAGGACGGCCAGGACCACACTCCACGGCGTGCCGGTCTGCGACGAAGGCTGGCGCCTGAGCGCGGACAGGTTGTGCAGATCAAATTGCGCCGCCGTTGGAGGCGGCCGCGTGCGGACGCGCACGAGCCGGATATTCCTGAAGAAGGCGCGGCCCGCGCTGGGATATCCCTGGCGGCCCAGGATGCAAGCTATGGTCGCCTGACGGTCCCAATGGTCCATCTTGAAGTAGACCTCGATCGCCTGCCAACGGTGACTGCCGTGTATTTCGGGACCTGGAACGACCGTGCGGTTCTGGATCTCCACCCTGAGCTGCGTGCCGGCGCCCGCTGCGCCGACCTGTTCGGTCCTGACCTCACCGTCGAGCACGTACCATCCGTCGTCCAGGTAGACTCGTTGTGCGAGTCCCCCGGCGGCTGGTTGGACATTGGCGATCTCGAGCTCCTGTAGAGCGGAGGGCTGGTGCTCGGCGCGAATGCTGCCTGGGACTCCAGAAGCCCGCCAGGCGGCGGGAAGTTTGCCATGCAGCTTCACAAAGTCGCCGTTTACCAAGGCGTTGCGGCCGAATCCCGCCATGCACTCGCCGGATCGCGGAGAGACAAACAGCAGCGCCACGACTGCCACGATTGCCCCGAAACTGCGCCATGCCGGGGCCGGAGTTTTGAGCCACAGGATCAAATCCAATTCACCAACCCCGGACCTCGCAGCCACATCCGCGCGTCGTAACCCGCCTGGGTGATCGGCATGCATGTCCAGAGCGGGAAAAAGTAGATGAAGACCGTGATCGCAGTGCATACGAATACGGCGCAGGTGAACTTGCCGGAGCGATCGCTACCCGACTGAACCAGCAGCAAATGAGTAATCGCGATTGCCAGAATGGCTATTGCGGCGATACGACCCCCGAAACACAGAACGAGCACCGGACCGAGCGACATCAACAGTACAAGCTGCTCCCAGCGCCGAGCGCTGCCATCCCAGCATCGGGCAAGCACGGCCGCCAACGCGAGCAATCCCAGGTAGAGTGCGGGCATATAGTCGTAAATGAAGATATAGCGCCTGATCGGAATCCACATCGCAAGGTGCGCTACATATCCGAGCGCGACGAACGCCCAGGCAAGGTCGCTGCGCCACCGGATGCGCAGCGCGGCAATCGGAACCGCCACCAGGATCCCCCACCACACGGCCGGGTTCCCGCCGCACCATACGACCCACACCCTGCCGCTCGGTCCGACCTGCTTCCAGTATGCATAGGGGCGCAAAAGCAGCGGCCAGCTCCAGAATGGCGAGGCGCCGGCGAATGTCGATGGCAGCACCAGGTTGGCGTCGAGCACCCATCGGTGGTACGCGACCAGGTCTTCAATCCCGTTCCACCATCCAAACCAGTAGTAGGGCGAGAACACGGCGATGTAGGCGATCGTCACGATCCCCGCGAGCATCGCGAGCACCCCGCAGATGTCGCGGGCGGTTGTGGAATCGGATTGGTTTCCATCCCGGCCCGCGCTGTGGCCGCGGACCATCGAAAACAGGAGAAAACCGGTAACCAGTAGCAGGACGGTGGCCGAAATCGCCGCCTTTGCTCCGAGGCAGAGGCCGAGGAGCAGGCTGATGGCGAGCAGCGTGCGTTTGCGCCCCGCCCAATCTGCGGTCTGGATAAAACGAAAGAGCATCAGGTACGCCCACGCCGCCAGCGTCACGTACACGATGTTGATCATCGCCATCCGGGAGGCGACGAGGAAAATCCCCTCGCACAGAATGAGCACTCCCGCGATCGCAGCGGCCACCCTCGACTTGAACATCCTGCGCGCCAGGAGATATGTGATAGCGACCAGTCCGGTTCCGATCGAGGCGTTCACGAAACGCCAGCTCCAGGGATGATCGCCGAAGATTCCGACGCTGAATGCGACCAGCAATTTGCCCAGCGGCGGATGCATTGACAGAAAGAACGGCCAGCCGCGCAGGTAGCTTCCCGCCTGGCGCAGCACGGTCTTCTCGTCGTAGACCGGTTGGCCGGGAATGCCGAGACGCCAGAAACGCGCAATCGCAGCGAGTATCAACAAGATAGAAAGCGTCGTGGTGTCGGCGCGCGACCAGGGCGGTGCTTCCCCGCTCGATCGCTCGCCGCTCTCGAGGCCCGGCATCACCATGAGCTACGCAGTTCGGGAAGGCTGCGACCAAGAAGTCCCTCGAGCTCACAGACGTTTTCCTTGTACAGCGAAACGAGCCAATCCCTGGCATCGGCAGGAATTGAAGGCCGCTCGGTGCGTTTCACGAAAAACGGCTCGAAGACCGTTCTCTTTATCCGGTACGTCGATCCGAGTCGTGCGGGAACCAGGATTTGCCCAAGCCTTCGGGCCCAGCGCGAGCCCGCGACCCGGCTTGCCCAATGCCATCGCGTTACGCCGAAGGCGTTCTCCCGGCGCGAGGCATCGATCCTGCTCAGGCAGGTGGAGTCTAGGCCAAGGAAGTCGATGACCTCGGCCAGCATATGACTCTTGCCGTTGATGGGCGGCCCGTCGAGATTCCGGGAAAACAGGATCTGCACGCGGTCTCGGCCAAACGCATCGAGGTATCGTTTGACCTGCTGATGATAGAGCCCCAGCTCAACGTATAGCCGCGAGATGCCATACCCCTTCTCGGTGCGCTGCCAGTCCTGCCGCAAGGCATCGTAAAAGGATGAATGCTGCCACCCCTCGCGCACGTCCATCAGGTAATGCGAATGGGCGCGCTCCACCGGATCGCGGAGCACAATCACGATCTTCGCTTGCGGGTTAGCCGCGTGAATCCGTGACGGCGCGGCAGGGTCCCACAGATACGACGTGCTGGCATCGCCGACCGCTTTGTATTCGCCGGCTCGCGAGAAAAGCTTCAGGTAGGCCTGCTGTTGGCTGACGTGCGCGATCGGGTATTGCATCCGGGAGGCTGGGCGCAGACCGGAAAAGAAATGCGGTTCCTTCAGCGCGGGCAGAAACACTTGCGGATGTTGCCCGAGACAACTGTACAGCCAACTGGTCCCGCTGTTCTGGGCGCCGACGATGAAGAAATTGGGCCGCACGGGTTGTCCCGCGCGCCGGCAAGCGCCTTGTGCCTCTCGCCCCACTTTAGTTTTCAGAGATTCGCACTTCCGTGCGGCCTTCGCAACAGTTGGGCGGGTGCGGGCTGGTGATCGCTCAGCTCGCGTAGATCGCCATAATCTGGCGCAGCAGTTCGAGCGCCTGCGCGCGCGGCCGCTGGAACGAATTGCGTCCGATGATGGAGCCGAACCCGCCGCCCTCGTGAATCGCACGCACTTCATCGAGCAGGGTCGCGTCATCTTCTTTGGCGCCGCCCGAGAAGATCACGATTCGCCGGCCGTCGAAGCAGCTCTGCACGACATGGCGCACGCGCTCCGAGAGCGGCTCCAGCGGGATGTGCGTCTCTTCGTAGACTTTTTTTGCGTCGGCCTGTTCGAGATGCGCGCTCGGCACCTTAACCTTGATAATATGCGCGCCGAGCTGCGCTGCGATTTGCGCCGCGTAGGCGCATACGTCGAGCGCGGTCTCGCCGGCCTTGGAGAGCCCTGAACCGCGCGGATACGACCACACCACCACGCAGAGCCCGTGCGCCTTGGCCTCCTCCGCGATCGCGCGCAGCTCTCCGTACATCACGCGCCTGAACGACGAGCCCGGATAGATCGTGAAGCCGACCGCGACGCATCCGAGCTCCAGCGCGTCCCTGACGCTGCCGGTGACCGCAGAAACCGGATCCTTTTCCTCCAGCAGCACGTCGTGATTGTTGAGCTTGAGGATAAGCGGGATGTCGCCGGCGTGCTCCGCCGCGCCGGCCTTAAGAAAGCCCAGCGGGGCCGCATACGCGTTGCATCCCGCCTCGATCGCCAACCCGAAATGATAGAGCGGATTGTAGGCCGGAGGGTTGGGAGCGAAACTCCGTGCCGGTCCGTGCTCGAAGCCCTGATCGACCGGCAGGATCACCATCCTGCCCGTGCCCGCCAGCTTGCCGTGGTTCATGATCCGGGCGAGGTTGGTGCGCACTCCCGCGTTCGCCGCGTCGTACCAAGATAGAATTTCCTTTACGCGCCTGGTCATGGGCCGGCCGAACCTCCTGAATTGCTCACCTACGCCTACGCCGATATTCTCGCGCACGCCAGAGTGGCGGCGATCGCGTATGGCGCACTTGCGAAAAGATTGCGGGCTCAGTGCCGCAGCACAATATCGCCGAGCACCAGCGCTCGCAGATCGGGACGGCGGAAGGTGTTGGCCACGGCGCGGGTCAGCGCGACCGACAATACCTCGCCGGGTTCGTCGTAGATGCTGGTGTCGTCCTCGGGACCGGAGAGGAAATTGTTGAGCGGAGGATCGTCGTAAGCCGAGGCGCTGCTCGCCTGCCAGAAGGGCGTATGAAAGGGCGGCTTATAAAGCGCCAGTTCGACCGCGAATTCGGCCGACGTCGCCCAGGTGGGGGCGTACTGGCCGTCGGGACCGCGTTGCTTCCTGACCCAGCATCGGGTCAGCGTGCTCTGCAGCACGTAGTCCAGGTTGGTCTGCTTCAGCGCCGAGTCGAGCGATTCGTCCGACGCGAACGAAGTCATCCCGGCTTCCTCGGCCGCCTTGGCGAAGGCGTTCTGAACCAGCGGCCCCAGGGGCTGTCCGTAAACGCGCTGGATCGGCTGGCGCTCGCGATCGAGCACCACGCCGATGCGCGGATTTCCATCCGCGTCGGGCACGTGATCGACGGCGCTCGGATCTTTGAACTCGCGCGCATCGGCAGTCCGCAGGATCACGATTCGCCGCGGCGGATAGCTATTCTGATAGCCCTTTACCTGGCGCGGGTAATATTCGAGCGTTTGATTCGAGACTGGCGGCAGGTTCACCTTGTTCTGGAACAGCGTCGAGCAGGCGCCGATCGCGAGCCCCAGCCCGCAGAGCGCTGCCGTCCGTGCGGCTGCCGAACCGATAGTCCGCACGGCGCTCAGCCTCCCGCGGCCTGCGCCCGCTCGCGGAACACGAACAGCGTGCCGCCGACTTCGATCCGATCGCCGCTCTTGAGCGCCTGGCGGCCGTTGACAAGCTGGCGGTTCACGATCACCTGACCGCCGCCGGTGGCGTTGACGAAGAAGTTCCTGCCCTCGCGCCGGATTATCGCGTGATGAGGCAGCACGCTGGCGTCGCCGAACAGCCCCACGTCGCTCTCTTCGGCGCGTCCGATGATCATCACCGGCTTGACCAGCGGGTACTCGCGCCCCTCGCGAGCGTTGCGGCTCTGGCTCCGCACTACCATCAGCCAGGCCCGCTTGAGCAGCTCGCTGACGAGTCCGATGAAGAATCCGATCAGCGCGCCGAGCACGACAATCGCAATTCCCCTGCCGACCACCTGGGGAAAAAACGAAGCCGACGTGAGGCTCTGATAAAAAAGGCCGCCCAACCCTCCGCCGAGTACGCCGCCGATCGCGCTGTTGCGCTGGCGGGCCGTCGAGCCGGACTCCCATCCGACGCCCAAGCCGACCGCCAGGCCGAGCACCGCCCACCCGAGCACGCGGCCTGTGAGACCGTACAGGGCGCCGAAGGCGACTTCACCGACAAGTCCCCCGAACATCCCGCCGACCGCGCCTATGATCGCGCCCGATCGCAGGCCCTGCATAGCCCGCTTCCATTGGCTCACGCTGAGCGACTCGATCGCGGCAAGAAAAGCGGCAATGAAAAGGCCGACCAGCGCTCCCAGCACTGCATCGTGAAGCCAGAAGGCCGGGATGCCGACGATGAGACCGTTCAGGTAGGCAAACGGCTCGGACGCGCCCCACGCCGCCAATCCGCCCAGTCCGCCCGCCGCAGAGTAAAACAACAGCTTTTCGCGGGAGACAGTGATAGCCATCGCTTTCCGTTCCTATCGCACCAGTGTAACAAGCATCGCGCTTGTATCACATTCGTTCAAGCGGCGATGGCTTTGCCGGCGGCGATGGCCATCGGTATGCCTTTGCGGGTAGTGGGCGGTTTTGAGAATCGGATGGCCGGCAGGGTCGCCACCGGCGCGGACGCCTGCCACTACCCTGAATTAGATCACTTGTGGGGTAGGAGGCCGGCCTCTCGTGCCGGCCCTCTTCGCAGAAACGCCCACTACCGGAGCCCGGATACTGGCCTATTAACCGGCCAGCATCGGAGCCCGCGAGCAGGTTGACAGCCTCAAGGGCTGGACCTAAGCTCGGTGGGTTAATCGGCGGAACGACGGAGGACTATGGAGATCAGGGTTGACGGCTCCCTCGACCAGGCGATGCGCGTGCTCAAGCGCAAGCTCGCCAAGGAGGGAGTATTCAAGGAGATGAAGAAGCGGGCTTTCTACGAGAAGCCCAGCGTCCGCCGTAAACGCAAGCGCTCCGAAGCACAGCGCAGGCGCCGCAAAGAACAGCGTCGCCGCCGCGCCTCGAACTTCTAGTTCGCAGCTAACCGCCGCGGCTAATCGCGGCAGCTATCCGCCGCGCTCAATCGCGGGGCTTAATCGATCCGCGCGGCGCGTGCCGCGACGGCCGCGTCCGTATCGCGCAGGCCGGCGGGCTGCGTGGCGGGGCGTTCGCACCCCGTCAGCGGGCGCCACGTAAAGACCATTTGTTCGTTGGACAGGTAGCAGTCGAGATCGAAGTGCGGCAGCCCCGACGCTGCGCGTCTCACCCGGAAATCCTCGATCGCCCGCCTGACGCTGTCAACCGGCGACTTGGCGGCGCTGGTGCGGAAGACCAATTGCTTGATCGGTCCTCCCAACTCGAGCGCCAGACATGCGGCCTCGCCGTGCCGGCTGAGCGCGTCGGGGCCCAGTCCGATCAAGGCGCATTTGAGGCACAGCACTACCTGCCGCTGTCCCGACGGCATGCTGGCAAGCTCGCTCGCGAGGCGGCCGAGCTTGACGGCGCATTCCAGCCACGACTCGCGCGCCCGCTCGGCAGAGAAGCGCCGGATGGCGCGGGCAAGCTCGCGGATCGCCCGGTCGCCGCATCGCGAGTCGAACTCGAGATTCGATTCGTCGTCGATATGGAGCATCGCGCCGAGACGGTCGGACAGAAAGTTTCGCAGGTTGATCGGCAGCATCCCCATCAGGTTGAGCCGATTGCTTTCGAGGCCATCATCGTCGTTCCGGTTGCGCGAGTCTCTCGAGCCGTGCAGCGCCGCCAGCCCGCGCATCGATTGAAGGCGCGCCAGAGGTGTGGTCGCACCATGCGTTAGCCGTGAGGTGTTGGGACTTCTACGCACCATTGGGCCGTGTCGCACAGTGAATGACCTCCTCAACAATACAATCGCGAGATCGATCGAAATTCCGCCGGCGACGGGGCCTGGAGCGGCGGCAATGACACCGTCGCCGGCAGATCGAAAACGTCGATATTCCCGGCCGCGCGGCGCAACCGCGTGGTGCACGAGCTATGGCAATAGAAATCGCAACTCGCTTCGGAAGCGAAAGAATACTGGCCGGACTTCGTAACCGGGCAAACCAGCGCTACGCGCAAGGGGCACACCCCGATAGCGCACCGGCCAGCTTAGCGAACCACCCCGCAGCACCAACCCAACATCGGAGCCAAGCTTCGGCTCGATGGTTGGAGGCATGGTTCCGTCGGCCCCGGCCCGGAACTCTAATCCGGTGCCACGCAGCCATGCCGCGTCAACGAACGTGAACCTCCCAGACCGGAACCTTATCTATCGCGTCGCATCGCGTGGGGCAACCGTCGAGCAACGTGCTGCCCCATAGACTGAGCTTGACAACCACATCGCGAGATGAGTTGCGCGCGACGCCCTGAAAATCGCGATCCGCACGCGCATGAGTCCGCCTAATGGCCTGCGATCGGGGCGGCGAGAATCCGCCGGACTCTGATCGGTCGCCGAATCGCGGCGGCGATTCGATCCGCCAAGCCCCAATAGGCTTTGCTGCACGTATCGAAACGGAGCTGGCACGGTTCGCACTCCGCGCGCATCGTGCGGCGGCTTCGGCGCTTCCGGCCCGGCGATCGCGCGCAATTAAGCTAAGCAAATCGAAGCCAGGCGAAACGGCGGCCGGTTGGGACGCGATCCGTTCGCACAATTTTTTTCGGGGTCGAAATTCCCGCTCGACCTGCAGAGCGAATCTGTCACCCAGGTGACAGTCCCGCCGCGCCATGCGTAGCGAAGGAATCCACCCAACCTGCTCGAAGATACCGAGAACGAATTGGTCCACGACTCGGATGATTTGCAGCAGGAATATCGGGACCGTCGGCTAGATTTGCTGAATGCGCTACTTCACAAGGAACCCGGCCTCGAACTGGTCGGCGCTGTCTCCTTTTTCTTTCACGATAAAGCTACCCGCGCCGACCGTCCCTTTGCCCGTTGGCACAAACCGGATAGAGACTCGAGTTCACATTGCCATTGGCGTCGGTCGTGACTACGAGCTTCGTATCGACATCGGCGCTGCCGCTGGTGTTTAGCGGGCGATAGAAGGCCTCATACGCCGTGTTGGGCCGAGCGCCACTCAGGCTGAGCGTAAGGTTCCCGACATTCGCAGCGAACATAGTTGACCCATAGTTGAGCGGATCAACGCCGCAGCCGACCAGAGCCTGCCCGAAGTTCACGTTAAGGCAGCGCACGAGGCTCGACTGGACCGGAGGCAATGGCGCGCGAACGACCTTGAAGCCGGTTACGAACTGGTCGCCCATGCGGCTGAGCTCAACGGTTACAGCCGCATTCGTGCCAGCCGCGATCGCATTTTTCACTGTCTCTTGTGCGTTACCTTTGCTGTCCGTTGATATGAGCCCGGTCCCGAGCAGACGCTCGTAGGCTATGTTGAATATAATGCCTGCCATGTAGTCGGTATTAGGCAGGGCGCCCTGCACTTTGATCGTCAAGTCTCCGCTGTTCGCGTCAACAACTACCGATCCAGTCTTGAGTGGGTCTTGCGACACCGCACAGTCAAGCATATAGCCAGCCGTGGAGTTAAGCGTAAAAATGTTCACGCTCTTGCACTGGATGAGGTCCGCTTCGAAATCCGGCCCTCCGCCCGAGCCGCCCGGCGCGATACTTGATCCGGAGTAATACTGATCCAGCGAATTTCGGGTAAGCACGACGAGGCCCCCACCCGCCTTTCCGACGGGAAACGCCGGGAGCGCCCGCAGACTCCCGTTGCCCTCGGAGTCGGTCGTCAATGACCCTGCGCCAAGCGGCACCCAATAAGTGAACCCCGTGGGTGCCTCAAATATAACCGAGTAGGTTTCGTTGGCTGCGGCTCCTGTGATCACTACGTCCGCTTCGCCGTCGTCGCCGATTCTGAACTCACCGTGGGCAAGAGGGTCGCTTCCGCAGTCCCCTGCTGGCAAAGAAGGCTTGACGGACGAGCACTGCACCAGCGGCCCGGCGAAATCGGCGCGCGCCGATCGCTGAAACACGCCAAGCAGAAAAGCCGCAACCAATATGACGGTAAGAAAATCGAACTGTTTTGTGTGGGGCATAGGGTATCCCCTCTATTGACGCTTTGACCTTACTCCCTGGAGCGCAAAAGACGCAAACGAAGCATTGTCGCAAAGGCCAACACTAAGTTGCCATCTCAGAGTTAACAAGGTGAGGCTTTTTTCAGGATTGAAATTCCCGCTCGCCCGGCAGACCGAATCTGCCACCCAGGTGACAATCCTCGCCGGTCATTTGAGTCCCGTTCCTAATCTAACGCATGCTAGGCACAATCAGGTGGCGCCTGGCCGCCGAAACCCGGGCTACCATCGATGGACTCGCTCGCAGTAATCCACGTAGGAGGCGCCAAAACTGGCCCGCAGGGTGGGTTCCTCGTACCCTACGACGAACAGGTGCGAAACGAACGCGAAGGCGGCACAGTACCCAAGGAGCGCCCAGGACTCGTAGAACAGGGCCGCCCCGGCCAAGGCGAGGACCGCGCCAATGTACATCGGGTTGCGAACCAGCCGATACGGGCCGACAACGACCAGGCGCCGCGGCGGGTCGAATGGCGCCGGCGTTCCGCGGCCGATCACAACGAAGGTGACGATGCACCACAGCGCCAGCATGGCACCGCTCGCCACAACAACCACGCCGGCGACTTGCCCGGCGCCGATGCCGACGGGCTGGACGATCCCGGACCACGAGAGAAGGCGGGCCGGCAAGAACACCAGCAAGAAGCCGATAAAGAGGGTGGAGTAGGTGATCGCACGAATGAGAACGAACATCTTCAACCCATCTCCAACTCGGGACCTAGCAGGGTGCGGAAAAGGGTTCAGACCGGAATCGTTTCACCGCTGCACCCGCACCCTGCATGAAAACTGGCTTCCTTCCTT
>CAWBYV010000011.1:0-21576 GCA_963793115.1 uncultured delta proteobacterium | reverse complement strand
TCGTTGGCGCCCACCGCATTCGATATTCCCGAACATCCGTAGTTGAGCTCCTCGATTATAAGGCAAGTGTCGAGGATTCCCAGGCCGGGACCGCCAAGCTCCTTGGGCACGCCGAAGTTCATCAGGCCGGCGGCCCACGCCTTCTCGCATACCTCGACCGGAAAGATTTCCTTCTGGTCGTACTCGCGCGCACGCGGGATTATTTCCTGCTCGGCAAATTTGCGCGCCAGTTGCTTGAGCTCGCGTTGCTCGTCGGTCAAATCGAAAGCCAGCATGTCTGATACTCCGTCGGTGCGCCGGTGCGATAGAGATAGATGTCCCTCCGTCCTCTCTTAGTCTGACTACCATCCCGCGCGCAACGAGGGCCGCAACTTGCGGCCGCGGCCGGAACGGTGCAAAATCCCGCTCCGATTACCTTGTTCGCGTATTGCGCGGGAGGCCTTCATGGCTGAGCGGAAACTCGGACTCCATCTAAGCGGAAATGCGCAGACTCCGGCGATGCTCAAAGAAGCCGAATCGCTCGGCTACAGCTCGCTATGGATCGCCGAGGTCTCCGGTCCCGACGCGTTCGTGAGCCTCGCCGCGGTGGCGCTGCGGACCTCCAGCGCCGAGCTCGCTCACGGCGTGGTGCCGATCCAGATTCGCACCCCGGCCGCGATGGCGATGGGCTACCTTACGATCAACGAGCTTTCCGGCGGCCGCGTAATCGCAGGACTCGGCGTCTCCAGCCCGATTATCGTCGAGCGATGGCATGGTGCGGTGTATCGCAAGCCGGTCACGGCGATGCGCGAGTGCGTGACGATCATGCGCCAGCTCTTCACCGAGGGCCGCTCGAAGTTCGCCGGCGAGGTCTACAAGTGCGACTTCCGTCTCACCATGCCCCGGACGGCGAAGCGCCCGCCGAAAATTTATCTCGCCGCGCTCAACGCGCCGATGCTGCGCCTGGCGGGCGAGATCGCCGATGGCGTGCTGATGAATTATTCGCCGCCCGGCGCGATCCCGCCGATGGTCGCGGAGATTCGCCGCGGGGCCGAAAAAGCGGGCCGCAATCCCGCCGACATCGAGGTCGGAATCTACGCGCGGATCTGTATCACACCCGACGAAGACCAGGCGGTGCACGCCTTCAAGCGCGAGCTGGCGAGTTACGCCTTCGTCGATTCGTACAACAAGATGTTCGCCCGCTACGGGCTGGCCGAAGAGTTCGCGGAAGTCCGAAAACTGTGGACCGCGGGCAAGCGCGAGCTGGCGCCCGACGCGATCAGCGACGCCTCCGCGCGCAAGATCGCGACCTTCGGCAACGAGCAGGCCGGACGCGAGTTCGTGGCCGGTTTCCGCGCCGCCGGCATAACGCATCCGGTGGTATTCCCCATCGGCCCCGCGTCCACCCACGCGCGCGACTATCCCGCGACGATGCGCGCCCTGGCCGGCGCGTAGGACCCTGTTGAAGGGCGCGCTGTCCGCTCCTTAATCCCTCTCCCTGGTCAGGGAGAGGGCGAGCCGCGAAGCGGCGCGGGTGAGGGTAGCCTGGTGGCTGCGAGAGTATGGATCGGCGTTGACATCGGCGGCACCAAGACCGCGATCGTTCTTTCAGCGAAGCCGCCGGCGATTCAGAGTCGAATCGAATTCCCCACCATCCCGGCAAAAGGACCGGAGCGCGCGCTTGGATTGATCCGCGATAGCATCGGAGAGCTTCTCCGCAGCGAGCGCCTGAAAATCTCCGCGCTCAGGGGAATCGGCATAAGCTGCGGCAGCCCGCTCGATCGCGTGGGCGGCATAATCCAGGCGCCGCCCAACCTCTCGACCTGGATCGACGTTCCGATCAAAGCGATCATCGAGGAGCAATTCGATACTGGCTGTCGGGTCGAGAATGACGCCAACGCCGGCGCCGTCGCGGAGCATCGTTACGGCGCAGGGCGCGGATGCGACCACATGATTTTCCTGACGATGGGCACCGGATTCGGCGCGGGAATCATCATCGGCCGGCGGCTTTACCGCGGGACCACCGGCTCCGCCGGAGAGATCGGGCACGTGCGGCTCACGCGCAGCGGTCCGGTCGGATACCACAAGACGGGCTCGGTCGAGGGATGGGTGAGCGGCGGCGGGATCGCGCAAGTCGCGCGCCGCGCAGTGTGCGAGGCTCGCCGGCAACGAATCAAAACGACGCTCGCGAAGCCTCTGCAGGACGGTCTAACGGCGCGCGACGTTGCGATAGCTGCGGCGAAGGGCGACGCGGTCGCGATTCAAGTCATTCGGTTCAACGGGCGAACGGCTGGGCGAGGTACTGGCTATCCTGGTGGATATCCTGAATCCGCAAAGGATAGTCATTGGCGGTCTGGCTCTGCGCCTCGGCGAAGCTATTCTGGCGCCGGCTCGCGAAGTCATGCGGCGCGAAGCCCTGGCTTCCGCTGCGGAATGCTGCGCGGTCGTGCCGGCCGCGCTGGGCGAGCGCATCGGCGACATCGCATCGTTGTGCGTCGCTATTGGATTGTGAACGGGGACTGTGAGCGGCCCACGCCACGCGCTGTTGCAGTAGCTACTCGAGTGCGACGCTGGGGATGAAGCCTTCCAGCCCGTCCTTCATCCTGATCTTCATATACTCCAGCGCTATCCCAATCACATGGACGGCGTGGCCCTTGTGGACTTCCGAAAGTTTTCGGCCCCATCGATTCGGCTTGTCATACACCGGCGAGTCCGAGGTCAGAAAGAAGGTCCGATCCATCGGGCGTACCAACTCCACCGACTCCGGAGTGATGTAACCCACCTTTCCGTTCTTCAACTTCACTCGCAGGTAATAGTGAGTCGAGCCGGTGACGTTGATGAACTTGTCCATGTGGACCTGCCCCACATTATGACTCCACTTGTTGGGCCGCGAGTATACCCAGGTGTTGTCCTTGAGCTTCACCAGGGCATGAGCGGGCTCCACTTCGTCGCTGGTCTCGACGACTATGTGATGCCTGGGTTTGACCTTGGGCTTCGGCTTCGGCCTGGCCGTGGTCGTAATCGGAGCTTCCGCGGGCGCGGCGACTGGAGCGGGCGCCGGAGCAGGAGCAGCGACGGCCGGTGCGGCAGGCACCGGTGCCGCAGGCGCCGGCGTAGCGGCGGGGACCTGCGCAACGGCTCCCGAAGCGATTCCCACCGTCGAGCAAACCACTATCGCGGCAATCAAGCGCGCGAGGCGGCTTTCGACCCGTGACGAGCGGCTCACCATTCTGCTTCCCTCCGCTCGCCTGGCTCAGCAGGCTCCGCACACCGTGCATCGCGTCACATCGCACGGGTTGGTCTGATGCTCGAAGTGCGCCTTCTTGCGCTCGGACAGCAGAAACCATTTGTCAATGTGATGATCGATGAAATCCCAGGGCAAAAGCTCGCCGGGATCGTACCTGCGCGTCACGAATGAATCGGGGTCGGGCAACCCGCAGCCGCCGGCCCGGCCTCGCGCCCGATGTCTTTGAGCTCCTGCCAGATTTCGCCGGCGCCTTCACAACGTTTTTCGTTCAGCCGTTCGAGGATCTTGCTGACCCGGCGATCGCCGCGCGAAACCATGGTCTGAAAGTACGCCTCGCGCGGCGATTCGGCGCAAACCTCGACCGAGCTGCCGAGCGGCCCGAGCGCGGTGCGAACCAGCGCGATCTTGCGCTTGATGCTGCGCGGGTCTTCCATCGGATCCCACTGAAACGGCGTCCACGGCTTGGGCACGAACGGATTGAGCGACACCGTCACCCGCCCCACGCGCTGGCGGCTCGCCCTGGCGCGCTCGAGAATCCTGGCGGTCAGGCCGGCGATCGCAATTACGTCCGGGTCGCGCTCCTCGGGCAAGCCACACATAAAGTAAAGCTTCAAGTTCTCGACGCCCTCGCCCACCATTATGGCGGCGGCGTTCAGAATCTGGTCCTCGGTAAGGTTCTTGTTGATCACCTTGCGCATCCGCTCGCTGCCGGCTTCGGGCGCGATTGTCACGCTACGATTACCGTTGCGGGCGAGCGCCGCCGCGAGTGCGGGCGAGATGCAATCCGCCTTGAGCGACGAGGGCGATAGACGCCCGCCAGCGTCGGCGACCGCCCCGGCGATGTCCGCGACGCCGGGCACCGTAGCCATCTCCGCGCCAACCAGGCCGATCACCGATCGCTCGGCGAGTCCCGCCCGCGCGTCGGCGATGAGCGCCTCGGAACTTCGGTAACGGATCGGCCGATACATGAAGCCCGCAGCGCAGAAGCGGCATCCCCACTGACATCCGCGGCTCGCCTCGACCAGATACATGTCGCCGAAGACCGATTCCTCGGTCAGAATCTGCGACCTGGCCGGGAACTGATCGAGGTCCTTGATCAGGCGGCGGCGGACCCGTGCGCGCGCAGGGCCGTGGTATTTCACTTCGGCCAGCATGCCCGCTTCGCCGTAGACCGGCGCGAAATGTTCGGGAATGTAAGCGCCATCAACGCCCACGAGCCGGTCGAGCATCGCGGACGCACCCAGGCCGCGCGCATCGCGGTAGCGGGCGAGAAACTCGGGAATCATTTCTTCGCCCTCGCCGATCAGGCACAGATCGACGAAGTCCGCGATCGGCTCGGGATTCAGGAATACGGCCGAGCCGCCGGCGACCACGAGCGGATAGCCGCGTCCAGCGCGATCGGCGCGCCGGATCGGAATTCCCGCCATCTCGAGAATCGCGGCCAGATTCAGGTAATCGGTTTCGAATGAGATCGAGAAGGCGAGAATTTCAAAGTCCGAGAGCGGCCGGCCGTGCTCGAACGAGAGCAGCGGTTCGCGGCGCGCGCGGATAGCCTCGCGCTCGTCGGGATCGGGCAGAAACGCGCGATCGGCCGAGACCGACGGATCGCGGTCGAAGATTTGGTAGACGGCCTGGAAACCCAGGTTCGCCATCGCGAGCCGGTAGATGTTCGGATAAACCAGACAGGTGCCGATGTCGCCGCCGCGCCCGCGCTCGAAGAGCACTCTTTCCTTCGCGATGCGCTCGAGCGCGCGTTTTCGGATGAACATCGAGGCTCCCGTGGTAAATTTTCAGTTTATTCCGGTCCGCAAAGTCCGCTCAAGGCCATGCGCGTACACGTTGAAGCCGGCGTCGCGCAGGAAGCCGACCAGCGTGACGCCGGCCTCGTCGGCCAATTCCACCGCGAGCGATGACGGCGCCGAGACCGCGGCGAGGATCGGAATTCCTGAGACCGGCGCCCTCTGCACGATTTCGATGCTGAAGTGCCATCGCGATCTTCGGCGTTAGTTCCGCCGGTCTCTCTCCGCTTACCGGATTCCGCCGCGGTCTCTGTCCCGTCCCGCCCGCTTTCCAGAGAGAGGGGTCAGACCAGAAGCAAAATGACCGAGCATCGCGGGGCCGCGGCCGATCGTCACGCTGTGCTTCAGCGCCTGCATGACGAATGCCTTCGCGTCCAGCACCGCGTTCTCCAATGATTCGCCGCGCGCCAGCGCCGCGGCGATCGCCGCCGAGAAGGCGCAGCCGGTGCCGTGCACGTCTGCGCCGCCCTTGATTCGCTTGGCGATGAGCTCCGCGAACCGGCGGCCGTCGTAAAAAAGATCGAGCGCAGGCTGATTCGCGCCGAGATGGCCTCCCTTGATTACGACCGCGTGCGCACCCATCGCGATCAGCTCTCGCGCCGCCGCGCGCATCGCACTGGCATCGTCAATCGCGATCCCCGTCAGCGCCTCGGCCTCGGCGATATTGGGTGTGACGATTCGGGCAATCGGGATCAGCCGCGAGCGAATCGCGGCTTCGCCGGCCCGGTCAACCAGCCGCTTTCCGCTCGA
Source organism: uncultured delta proteobacterium (assembly GCA_963793115.1). GTDB lineage: Bacteria > Desulfobacterota > Binatia > Binatales > Binataceae > CAVVMA01. Next base: position 15,801 of record CAWBYV010000011.1, on the reverse strand, counting down.
CGAGATCAACACCGGATCGACCACCGGCGCCGGACCTGCAGCCTGCGGATCGTGCGGACGACCGCCGCGACGATCGCCGCGTTGGCCAGCGCGCCGGTCTTGATCGCGCCGGGCCTGGCATTGCCGGACGACCGCGGCGATCTGCTCGACGACCAGCGCCGCATCGACCGGCGCGACTCGGCCGACGCGCGCGCTGTTCTGCGCGATTACCGATTGTGATCGCGGAAAAGCCGTAGACCCGATGCGCCGCGAAAGTCTTGAGATCGGCCTGCACTCCCGCGCCGCCGGACGGATCGCTGCCGGCGATCGTCAGGGCGACCGGGGTCGCGCGCGGTCTGGGCCGTTTCACCAATCGCAAATCAACTCGCGGAAGTTGTCAGCGCCTTATCGCCTCGCGCGGGACTCGTCAAGCGGTCCGGTTGCAAAATTGAAACTCGCAAACTTGTGTGCCGCGCAACTTCGCGCCGATCGGCAATGGAGCTAGCCTGGATTTTCCGCCAAAATGTCTAGCGACGCACGACCATGGCAGTCAGGGGACAGGATAAATTTCTTGACCTTCCGTTCCAGGGAAAGCTCGACTTTCTCTACGGACTGCCCGCGCGGCAGAAGCGCGACCTGATTCTCTCCGCGCCCGAGGCCGAGCGGCTGGTGCAGTCGTTCTCGCCGGAGACCCTCTTCTATACGCTCAAGGAAATCGGCCACGCCGACGCCGGCGATCTCCTGAGCCTCGCGATACCCGAGCAGGTGAAGGGCCTGTTCGATCTCGACTGCTGGGACCGCGACCGCCCCAATCTCGACCGGCTGCGCGATTGGCTCGAATCGATGGCCGAGGCCGGGCGCAAGCGGATCACCGACGCGCTGATGGAGTGCGACCTGGAGCTGGTCGCGCTTCTGCTGCGCCAGTATCTCAAGGTCCATCGCGTGGACGAGCCGCAGGAGGCAACCGATTTCCCCTCCGAGAGCTTCGTCCAGTTCGACGAGCATTACCTGATCGAGTTCATCCGCCACGACGCAACGCTTGCGCTGGTGCAGGATTTTATCGAAGAGGCCTTCGAGCGCGACTACCAATATTACGCGGGCCTGATGGAGGAGATTTACTGGGGTATCGACGCCGAGCTCGAGGAGCAGGCGTATCTCTATCGGCTCGCGCGCCTCGAAGATGGCGGCTTTCCGGATTTCTTCAGCGCGCAGGACGTGTTTGCCTATCTCGATCCGCAACACTTCCGCGAGATCCGGGCAGACTACGTCGCTCCGTTTCGCGACGAGGGACCCGGCGGGAACGAACTGCCGCCCGAGGCTGCCCCCGCGATCCTCGACGCCGACAATTCGCTCTTCAACGCGGCGCTGACCGCCGGCTTTGCCGCCCAGGGTACGCGCCAGTTGCGCAGCGAGATGGCGATGGTCGCCAACCAGGTGCTGGTGGCGCGCCAGGTGGATTTCGGCGATCTCGACGCGGTTCGGCTCGCGGTCGAGATGACCCACAACCTGATGAACCTGGGTCTCGAGCATCTGGCGGGCGGCGACCTGAGCACGGCGATCGAAAACCTGCGCGTGACGCCGCTCAAGCTGCTGTTCCGCCTCGGCGTGAGTCTCACGATCGATCTGCGCAAGCGGGCCGAGCGGACCGTGGCCGCATTCGGGCTGGCGCCCGGACGGCAGCGCGAGATCCCCTATCTCGACTCACCCTATCGCGAGGCGCTGGCCGGTTTGCTGGGCCGGATGCCGCAATTTTTCGGCGGCCTGGATCGTGGCGGGCCGGCGGCGATGCGCGACTTCCGCGCGATGCGCGATCTCCATCTTTGCTACGCGATGCTCGAGCAACTCGACTCGATCCCCGCACTGTTCCGCATGCTGCTCGGACTCGATATCGCTTCGCTGAGCTTCCGCTCGCAGATCGCGGGACACGAAGTGATGCTGAGTCAGATTCTGCTCACCGCGCTGGTTCGCCAGGCGCTCGACGGAAAGCTGGTGATTTTGCCGATCGAGCCGGAACGTCTGAACGCGATGCGTGCCGCGTTGATGACGCCCGGCGCCCCGCCCGCGCGGCTCGCCGAATCGTTCCACAAGGTCGTGGCGGAGGTGATGGCGAAGCGGCTCGAGGAAACGCTGCGGGCCCGCAGCGCGGACTTCGTCAAGTCATGCCTCAATATTCTCGAAGAGGAATTCGCCGACCTGGAGCCGGGACGGCCGATCGACCCGCGCTTCATGCGCAGCGTACTGATTCGCCGCAGTTAGTACCCTCACCCGCGCGCCACAGCGTTTGCAAGAGGAAGAGCAAACGCCGCGCCGCTTGCCCTCTCCCTGGTCAAGGAGAGGGATTAAGAGTCGCGGAGCACCAGCTTCTTACGCCTCTCCCTGACCAGGGAGAGGCCGACGAGCATTTGCGTCAGCAAATGCCTCGCCGGGTGAGGGTTGTCCGTGCCGGGTACACAAGGCTCATCTCCCGCGTCGCTCACTTCTTGCCTGTGCCCTTGAGCGAGACTGTCAGCGACGGATTCTTGGCGTTGCTCGTAATGGTCAAGCTTCCTTTGCGCGTTTTTGTGCCAGTCGGTGTGAACGTGACGGATATCTTGCACTTGTGACCGGCGCTGAGCGGGCCGATACACTGACCTGACGGCACAGCGAAGTCGCCTGAAGCGGCAATGCCGAGAACAGTGATCGTCAGATTTTGTTTCTTTTTCTTGGCGTTGGTCAGTGTCACAACCTGAGCCTTGCTGGTCTTGCCTTCGGCTCGCTTAGCGAACGTGAGAGAAGTCGGGTTCGCGGAGATCTTGGGGGCCACAGGCGACGGGGCCGGAGCTGCCGTCGCGGTCGGCGTTGGGGTTGCCGTTTGGCTTAGGGGCTGTTCAGGGCCGATCGCTATCCCCGCAAGTCCGGCGAGTTCCGTGGCGGGCCCGGCAATGGTGGAGCTTGGTGCGACGTTCCCGTTGCTCCCCGCGGGATAGACCGTCACCGCATCGGTGCCCCCTCCTTCACTGCCGTCATTCGCGACGTAGATGTTGCCGCTGGGGTCGAGGGCGATGCCCGCGGGATAGCTGAGACCCGTATTGGAACCGCCGATAGTCGAGCTCGGCGCTACGTTCCCGTTGCTCCGGGCCGGATAGGCCGTCACCGTGCCGATTCCGTTGTTCGCGACGTAGATGTTGCCGCTGGCATCCAGCGCGATACCGGAGGGAAAGGCGAGGCCCGTACTCGAACCGCCGATAATGAAACTCGGCGCGGCGTTCCCGTTGGTGCCTGCCGGATAGACCGTCACCGTGTCGCTTAGGAGGTTCGCGACGTAGATGCTGCCGCTGGCGTCCAAGGCGATACCAGTGGGGCCGTCGAGGCCGGTATTGGAACCAGCGATAGTCGAGCTCGGCGCTACGTCCCCGTTGCTCCCGGCCGGATAGACCGTCACCGTGCTGCTGTCGTGGTTCGCGACGTAGATGTTGCCGCTGGCGTCGAGGGCGATAGCATCGGCAGAGTACAGGCCGGTATTGGAACCACCGATAGTCGAACTCGGCGGGACGTTCGCGTTGCTCCCGGCCGGATAGACTGTCACCGTGCTGCCCCCGAGGTTCGTGACGTAGATCTTGCCGCTGGCGTCCAGGGCGATACCCTGGGGATCGCTGAGGCGGCCGGAACCACCGATAGTCGAACTCGGCGGGACGCTCCCGTCGCTCCCCGCCGGATAGGCCGTCACCGAGTTGCCGTAGTCCGCGACGTAGATGTTGCCGCTGGCGTCCAGGGCGATACCACTCGGAAAGTACAGGCCCATATTGGAACCAGCGATAGTGGAGTCGGCGCGACGTTCCCGTTGCTCCCCACCGGATAGGCCGTCACCGTGCTACTTCCGAAGTTCGCGACGTAGATGTTGCCGCTGGCGTCGAGGGCTATACCATCGGGATAGTCCAGTCCGGTGTTGGAACCACGGATGGTGGAGATCGGCGCGACGTTTCCCTTGCTCCCGGCCGGATAGACCGTCACCGTGCCGGTGTAGTAGCTCGCGACGTAGATGTTGCCGCTAGCGTCCAAGGCGATACCACCCGGAGAGTCCAGGCCCGTATCGGGACCACCGATGGTGGAACTCGGCGCGACGCTCCCGTTGCTGCCGGCCGGATAGACCGTCACCGTGTTGCCGTTCGGAACGTAGATGTTGCCGCTGGCGTCCAGGGCGATACCAACGGGGGCGTTTAGCCCCGTGATACTGGAGCTCGGCGCGACGTTCCCGTTGCTCCCCGCCGGATAGACCGTCACCGTGTCGCTTCCGATGTTCGTGACGTAGATGTCCCCGCTGGCGTCCAAGGCGACGCCCCAAGGTCCGCTAAGCCCGGTATTGGAACCGCGTATAACCAAACTCGGCGCGGCGTTCCCGTCGCTGCCGGCCGGATAGACCGTCACCGTGTTGTTGTTGGAGTTCGCGACGTAGATGTTCCCCCTGGAGTTGACGGCGACGCCCCTGGGGTCACAAAGCCCCGTGACGGGGGAAATCGGCGCAACATTGCCGCTGGCCCCGGCGGGGTAGGTCGCGACACTGCTGCAACCGGTGTTTGTGACGAAAATCGTCGCCGTCGGGCTGCTGAGACTCAGGCGGGTCGCGCGGCCGGTTGACGCGGCCAAGCGGGGAGCAAACGCAAGCATCGCGATGGCTCCGGCGATCGCGCCGCCGGCGAGCAGCGCGCCGACGCGCACCCCCCATCGCTGCAAATCGGATTTCGTGCGCGTCAAATCTCCCCCGCTGGTACGACTCGCGCCGTATTAACCGAAATGTCCATTTTGGTAATGCCCCTATCCTAGCACCAAGCCCGACGCCGTCGATTGCGCAGCGTCATCACTGGACAAAGGGCGGCTTGCGGATCAGGAAGGCTGCGTTGCGTATACCCAGTTTGCGAGGCATAGCGGCCGCACATTCTTTGACGTATCGAATGGCTGAGCGGTAAATGCGAAATCCTTCGGGCAACGTAACTGTCGGGCCTTCGCCTGCGCGCATTTCAAGCACGCGCTTCTTGCTGGGCAGGCGCTGGATCAACTCTTCACTGACAGGAGGATTACAGAGCTGGGACGCCTGTTGGTGAAGAGTTTTCAGTTCATGACACTTCTTGTGGTCACCTGTCTTCTGACGAGAAATGAGCTTGAGCGACGTCTCTGCGGCCTGATGCGCCTCCCAGCACGCCAGTCCCAGTTTTGCCCGCGCCGGATCACTTATGTGGGTTGCCGAGGTCTGGAGGTGAGTTAAGATGTCGCTTGCTTGTCTGTCGCTCGTGGGGTCCGGGCGCTCCGCGGTCATGAGGTCCAAGTGAATCGAGCGGAGAGATGTTCCGATTTCGACGACCTGTTTCTGCAACAAACGTTTCTCACGAACTTGCATAGTCGACAAGTTTGGGGGGCGCACAATCCAGGTCATCGGGCTCTCGCCTTCCTGAACCTCGACGGGAAAGATCAACCAGCAAGTCTCGCCCTCTTTCTCGACACGGCTCACGGTTGAGGGGATGTATAGTTCAAAAGGAACGCCGGAGTGAATGCAGACGCCAGCGAGGGCTTTGCGTTGTCGCTGAAGCGCGTCTCGGTACTTTTCTTGATACCAAGCCTCCGTTTCTTGGTACACTTGCGTGAACCAAGTTTTGTTGAAGAAGTTCTCCTTTGTGTCGCCCTTAATTTCTTTTACCGCCAGACCGACAAAAAGGAACGCTGCTTTAAGCGGTCTCTCTGGCACCGGAACATGCTCATGGCCGAGCCGCACGTCGATTATTTGCATCCACTCGTCGATGAAATGCCTGAGCGTTGGTCCCACGGTCTTCTCCATGTTTGCGCTCGCGTCGCGTCCGATGGGTCTTCTCACCAAAGCGCCGCGCGCGGAACGCCTCGCGTGCGATGCCCTGACCTCGGCCGCCAGCCGCGTAGCACCCGCGCCCCCGATTCGCGAGTTCCTCCGTGACATTACTCTCGCCCGCGACCGACATAAATCCGGCGTCCGCGTTACGCTGCGCCCCAAGCTCGCCAGCCCGCTGGGACGCAGTTTCCGCTCTGCGGGAGACTTCCTCGACCACTCAGCCGGAATTTCCATTTTGAATCGTGATTCGGGCTAGCACCGGCACCAAACGATCTGCAAACGGAAAATTCAATCCCGGTCTTGAGTGCGCGGCGCTTCCCCGACGGGCACAGCGGCGCTCACATCAGCAGCGAGGCGAACGTGGTCGCCAGGTAGAAAGCGGTGACCACCGCGAACGCGAGGCCGGGAAGCTCGCTCAGGAACGCGTTCATCACCAGCCGATCCACATAGTAATGACTTGCGTACTGATTCGCGGGTCCGGCCGGTTGGCCCAATAATCCTGAAAGCCTTTCGAATCTGGCGGTAGCTTGCATGGTCATTTCCTCCTCTTGGCGCTTACAACCCCGGAGCAGCGCCTCGCGTTACTTGTGCGCGATGAAGAAATCCGCGCGTATGATTTCAACTCAATGCTCAAGCTCCGAAACAGTCGCGCCGTAATTCGCAAACCCGCCGATCTGGAGCGCGGCCAGATATTCGTCGGGCGTGTTGATGTTGAAAAAGCTCCGCAGGCCCGGATCGAGCCGGCGCAGATGCTGCTCGCCGATCTTGCGCACCTTGATTGCGTCCGCGAGCGCGATCGCGCGCCGCTCGCCGCTCGTGATCAGCCCGGCGATCGCGCCGGCGCATCGCTTGCGATACGCGGCGTGGAGCGGCTGCAATATCCCGCCGACCTCCGGAATCGCCGCGTCGTAGTAGCCAATCATCGAGCACAGTTCGCTCGCGACGTTCACGCTCAACAGCGGCAGATCGCACGAGCAGGCGAAAATCGGATCGCCGGTCGCGGCTTCGAGCCCAAGCCCCAGGCCGGCGAGCGGTCCCTCAAACGGCGTCGAGTCGTGCACCACGCGCGCGCCGGCGGGCGCAGCGAAGTTTGCCTCGGCGAGCGTGGCCGGCGCCGCCACGACGATAACTTCCTTGAAGGCATTCTTGAGCCGCCCGACGATTACTTCGAGCAGGGTGCTCTCGCCGAACCTGAGTGTGGCCTTGGGCCTGGCCCATCCTTTGGCTGCGCCCTCCGGCCAGAACGATCGCACTCGGTCCATTTTGCGCACTCGGTCCATTTTGCGCACTCGGTCCATTTTGCGCGCTCGGTCCATTTTCCCTGGTAGATTGCTTCACCTGTCTCTCCTCCCGTCCTTGATGTAGGAAACTCCTACGTAACGTAGTTGCCGCGCTCTTCAGGCAAGCGGTTTAGCGCTGCGCTCGGCGCCTTCGACCTCCAGCAGCGTGCGGATCAGATCGTCGGCCTCTTCGGGATCGAGCTCGCCCGCTTTGACCGAGGCGAGGATTCGAAGGATTTCCTGATCGGGCACCAGCCGCCGGGTCGCGTCGGGATCGGCCGCATCGGCGGCAGTCTCTGCCGGCTGCGGCTGCGCGGGCTGCGAGCCCTGCGGGCGAACTTGCTCGCGCAAGTCGTTTTCGGTTTCGGCGGCGGGTGTTCGTGCCGAGCGCGCGGCGGTGCGGGCGCGCCGCGCCTCGCGCACCGCTTCGCGCATCCGAATCGCTTCCTCGCGAATCCGCTCACGGATCCGCTCGGCGTCAGCCCGCGAGCGCGAGCGCCGCTGATCGAGCGCTTCGTTCACGAGGCGGTGAATCTGCTCGCCGAGCTTCGCGAGCTTTTCGGCGGTCTGCTCGGGAACCTCGCGCTTCAGGTCGCCGATCTCGCGCTCGACCTCGCGCATCGCCTCAGCGACGCTCCTGCTGACACCGCGGACGAATCCGCCCGAGAGCGAGCCGGTCTCGGCCACGATGCGGCCTGCCGCGCCGACGATTCCGGCCACCATCTCGGGGATCTCCTCGCCGAGATTCTCGGCCAGAGTCTCGAAGGGCGCGCCGATGTCGCGCCATCGAAAGCGCGCGCTCGCGCCGGCGCGGCCGCGCGCATCCTCGCCCTCGACTATGATGTCCGAGCCGCTGGTTTCGAGCGCAAGCTTGCATTCGCCCGCGCCGAATCGGGCTGAAAGCCGATCGCGTCCGTCAAAGCGCATCTCGCCGTCGATTCCGTAGACCCGCACTCGCCCGTGACGCGCGACGGCTTCGAGAGCGACCGAGCTGTTGCTCGCCAGTTCGGCCAGCATCCGGCCGCCCGACCTGACGCGCCAATTGCTCCCGGCGGCGAAATCGCCGCCCAAGCGTGCGGCGCCGCCGACCTGCGCGACTTCGACATCGCCGGCGATGCCGCGCAGACTCAACTGCCCACCGACCGTGGCGATCGCGACGCTGCCTGCGCCGTCGATGCTCGCCTTGCCCCCGATGGTCGCGACCGTCACGCCGCCCGCGATTTTGAGCGCCCTGAGCTTGCCGCCGACGGTCTCGACTTTCAGCGAATGCGCGCGCTCGGCTTCGACCTTTCCGCCGACCGTCGCGGCGCGCACGTCGCCTTCAATTCCCTGGACGCTGAATCGGCCGCCGATCTGCTCGATCGTAACCTCGCCGGAGACCTCGATGCAGGTCACGTTGCCCGCGACCAGATCGAAGCTGACGGAGCGCGCTTTCTCGACGAACAGATCGCCCTTGACGCATTTGCCGGCGATCGCACCGGCGCCTTCCACGTAGCATCGCCCCTCAATGTTGCCGCGGATCGCAATCGATCCGGCGTTGTTGGCGCTGAAGTGGCCGGCGACGCGATGGAGGTTAAGGCTGCCGGTGAAATCCTCGACTTCGAGATGGCCGGCGCATTCGATCACCTCGACGGCTACTCCCGGCGCGATCGAGAGCTCGGCATTCCCATCGAAATTCACCTCCGCGGTGGCGCCCTCGCGGCGCAAATCAGGCTCGTGGTCGGACATTATGCGGAGCGGACCCGCCGCCGCCTCGATGCCGGTGATGGAAAGATTGCCGGCCACGCGAATCACGCGCAGCATTTCGATGCCGTCAAGATTGCCTTCGATCATGACTCTGACCTCCCGCTAGTGCCGGTTTTGCCACGAAGCGCGCTCAACGCGTCCTCGGGGGATATTCGCCCCTGGCGCAAGTCGTCGAGCACGATGCGCCGCGACGCGCTCTCGCCGTCCGGCTGATGCACTATGGGCTCGTCGCCGGCGGGCTCATCGTTCGCGGCGTTCCAGGCCTGCGCGGCGTTTCTGGCCTGGAATCCCAACGCGGCGACGACTTCGTCGAGCTTCGCGCGAACGGTGGGATAGGAAACGCCCAGCTCTCGTTCGAACGTCGCGAATCACGCCCCGGTTCTTGATGAAGACTTCGACGAAGTCGAGCTGCGCCTGGCCAAGCCTCAAGATTGGGGGCAACTCGAAGGCGGCCTCGATCGACATCGCACACGAAGGGCATTCGAGACGCCGAACCGCCAGATTCCCTGCGCATGACGGGCATTTCAAGAGCATCGGACGCATATCATTTGTATAGGCTTTGGAATTGAGATTGTCAAGTAGTAAATCAAGATTATTGATTTCGGTATTGAACGTAGATGTACTGAAGGGCATCGAACTACCCCTCAGAGCCTACGCCTTTTTTTTGAACGATCGAGACGCGAGGGGCCGGCGAGACGCCAGCCCTACCTCGGATCGGGATCTGCGGCGTGGACCTGCGCGCCGTTCCCCTTCCGAAGTAGGACCGGCGTCCCGCCGGTCATCTATCGGCCCCGGACTTAGAGGCCAAAATCGGAGATCGGACCTAGTTGCCTTCGCTCTCGGCAGTGAGCTCGAACTCGATCAATCGAAGCGATTCGGCATGGTAGAGCACGCCGAGATGCCCGGTCTTGGGCAGGATGACCGCCCGTCTCACCGCGCCCAGACGCAAGCGACCCGGAAGCGGGGGCGGAACTATGGGGTCTTCGTCGCCGAAAATCGCCAACTCGTGAGGACTGCGTTGATCGTATCGGTACGGCGAAGCCAGGGTTATCAGCGAGCGCACGCGGGTGTCATGCGACTCGGCGCAGAACCGGCGCGCGATCGTCCCTCCCAGGCTGTGGCCGATGAGATGTACGCCGCTGCCGGTGTTAACCTTGTCAACCAGGGCCGCGAGATGCTCGGCGGCATTGGCGACCGACTGCACGCGCGGATACTCGAAGAAGTAGACATTACAGAATCCCGCCATCCGCACGTAGGTCGCGAGGCCCAGCAGATTGGCGCGATTTCCGCCCAGGCCGTGGACTAGAATCACCGGCCCGCCCTGCCCCGTTCCCCACAGCCCGGCCCGCTCGCCGACCCAGTTCAGTGGATAGGACGCAAGCAAAAGGCCTGCCGCGGTAAGCTCCCGAAAGAGGGTTTGGTTCCTCATTATTGATTGATTCTTGATTGGATTGATTGATTCTTGATTGGATGGTGCGCGGCTCTCAGGCCGGCGTCTTGGCGCTGCTATGCACCCTCGGTGATTCGATCGCCAGCGCGGCGTCCTCGCGCCCCATCTCGATCAGCCGCCTGGCCTTGTGCGGCGAGGTCCACAGGATGCTCACCGGATCGCTGCCGAGGTGTTCGCGCGGCTCGATATCCACAATCCGGGCGCCGTGATAGGTGCCGCGATCCACCAGAGCGCGCTCGCGATTCGAGTTTCCCTGGCCCGCCCACATCACTTCCATCATCCGGTACCCGACGTGCGCGAGGGTCGGAAAGTTGCGCGCTTCGGGAAGCTGGCGCCGGATGACGGACAGGATGTAAACCGTGCCGGCTCCCATCTCGATTGCGGCCTCGACCGGTATATTCCACGAGAAACCGCCATCGCACCAGTAGTGTCCCTCGAACTTGATGGGCGGGTAGAGGATCGGAATCCGGTAGCCGATGTGAGAGACGGTGCGAAAGTCGTTGACGTTTTTTTCGGTGCGGTTGCCGCGCAGGAAGGTCCGGCCGGTTGACAGATCGAGCAGCACGAACTTGAGCTCGGTCTTGCTCTTGAAGGCGCGCGCGAGGTCGATTTTGCGCTCGACCCATCGCACCATCCGGTCCATCGACATCAGGGAGTTCCCGATGATCGGGTTGCGGGTCAGCGAGGGTCCGAGCAGGACCTGCAGCGAGTTCATGCTGTTCCAGGCCTCGATCATCCCCTCAACCCCACCCGCGGCGTAGAACAGCGCGTTGACGATTCCCACCGAGCTGCCGATTATGGCGTCGGGGCGGATTCCCGCACCTATGAGGTAGTCGAGCGCTCCCGCCTGATGGGCGCCGAAGGCTGCGCCGCCGCCAAGGATGAACACGATCTTCTTCTGAGCGTGTGCCGGCGTGTTTGATCTAGCCACGGCTCCATAGGTTAAGCATCAGATGGCAGCGCGGCAAGCTTTCCGCTCGCGCCGCTCAGCTTCGGTTTTCGCCGGCGACGGGCTCACGCAAGAATTTTTGGCGGGTTAGCCAGAACTTCTTGACGCCTCGTGCAGTATGGCGGATCATTTGTCAATACTCTCAGTAGGGTGTCTGCAACGGCAGGCGTGCGGAACGCCGAATGGGATCGAATCGAGTTCGCACGCCGGGGGGTCGGGAGAGTCCGTGATGCGTGTGGATGTGGAAGTGGATGACGCCTTTCATCTTGTGGCGCAAAGCGTTGCGGATTGCAACGATCGCGTCTTCAACCTCTCGCACGGTTCCTCTGCTGGTCCGGATTTCGCTGCAATGAACTTAGTCATCAATTGCTAACCAGTTAGGCATCAGGAATTCTCACAATCGGCTGTATATTTTTTTTACGACCGGTAAAAGTAGGGTAGGGTCGCGACTGCGCGGACCGTCAATCGTATCGCGGCTACTTTATCTTGGGAAATGCATCCGAAGGGCTTGTGTCGGCTCAACAACATGTTTATGTTGGTGCCATTCCCAACAGGAAGTGATCGGCGCCCGGTTTCGGCACACGGTTTGCGTGATGGGCAACGATGCTGTGCTTGGTGAATGCCAAACGCGCAAGGGGCGCGAAGGCAAAGGGGTAATTCAAAGTCCAGAGCGGGAGGTTGTTCCAATTGGCAATGACAGCACAAGCAACAGTCCAGACTGCGGTATCTGATCGCGCGCAGGAAGCGGCACGGCAGGTTCGAAAGGCCGTCAAGCGCGCCGCCAGCGGTTATATCGATCTGAACGAGCAAGTCGCGTCGCGTCTGTTCGACGCGGGCGAAAAATTCGCCGAACGGGTCGAAGAGACGCCGCTCTACCCACTGATCGAGTTCCAGCAGACCTTCGCGCGCAAAGCCTTCGAATACTGGGTGAAAGGGGCGCGTCTCGTGGTTGACCGAATCTAACCGTGGAGGAGTAACGACGATGGCTCCTGAAACGGAACGCAAACGAATCCTGGTGACGGGCGTGACCGATTTCGCCGCCACCGAATTGGTCCGCGAGCTCGAAGCGGACGAAAGCGTCGAGCATATCGCGGCGCTCGACTTTCGCGAGCCGCGCCGCGCTTTCAAGCGCGCCGAGATAATCAGCGCGGATCTGCGCAGTCTCGAGCCTCAAGCATCTGCTGGAAAGCATCAAGCCCGACACCATTATCCATCTCCAGCGGCTGCGTTCCGATCAGGCAGGCGCGGGCAGCTCCGAAGAGACGCACGAGATCAACGTGATGGGCACCATCAATCTGGCGGCCACCGTGCAGAGCCTGCCCTTCGTGCGCAAGTTCGTGCTGTCCTCGGCGCTGCACGTCTACGGTGCCGATCCGCTCGACCCGGCGGTCCTTACCGAGGACATCAAGCCGCGCCTGCCGGCCAAGACCAAATACGCCGGCGACCTCGCCGAGATGGAGTCGGCCTTCAATCAGTTGGCGCGCACCGGGCGCAAGATGGTGCTGACGCTGTTGCGCTTCGCCGATATTCTGGGCCCCAAAGTCAACAACGCCATCTCGCGATACCTGCGGATGCCGGTGGTACCGACCGTGATGGGCTTCGATCCGCGCCTGCAGTTCTGCCATGAGGAAGACGCGGTTGCCGCCCTGAAGCGCGCCGCGCTGTTCGACTTGCCGGGTATCTTCAATGTCGCCGGCGACGGCGTGATTTATCTGAGCCGTGCGATCCGGCTCGGCGGCGGCGTTCATGTACCGATCCCTCCGGCGCTGGTCTCGACGGTCTTTGCCGGATTGGGAACGCTGGGCCTCGCCGATATGCAGCCCTATCATCTCCTCATGCTCCGCTACGGGCGGGTGGTCGATACCAAGCGCCTCAAGAGCCGCTTCGGGTTCACGCCGCGCTATAGTTCGGTCGAGGCGGTGCTCGACCTTCATGGCAAAAGCGCGCTCGCGCGGGCGGGCTGGGAAGAGGCGGAAGACTCAAGCGACGAGAAGGTTGCCGCGGCCTAGAACTCTGCGGCGCCCATTACCCACCGGGTCATAATTGGGGGGTCAAGCCGAGCTGTGGCTCGATCGGGAGGATGTGATGGACCGACAATCAGCATCAGTGCAGAAGGAGCGTCCGCCGGTGGCTATGCCGTCCGACGGGAACGCGCTTCCCAAGCGTCCGCACGACGAGCGCGAGTGGATCGGCAACGTCGCGCAACTGGTGGCCGAGGCCAAGAAGGAGGGCGCTACCGAGCTCGACGCAGGTCCCGCGCTCGATCGGTTCGACGCCGATCTGCCGCAGACTGAAAAACCAGGTCTCGCCGGTTTCCTCGAGATGCTCCAGCGCCGGTTTCGCGGCGACTACGAAGTTGACGAGTTCGGCTGCGATCCGCTTTACGGCGCGATGTGGTGGCCGATCTTCACCCGGCTCTACCGCAGCTACTGGCGCGTCGAGACCACCGGCGTCGAGAACGTGCCCGATCACGGCCGCGCGATGATCGTCGCCAACCATTCGGGCGGCAGCTATGCCTGGGACGCGGTGATGATCTCGACCGCGATTCACCTCGAGCATCCGCGTCCCCGGATGGTGCGCTATGTATCGACCGAATTCTTCTACGACTACCCGTTCCTCTCCTATGACAACCGCAAGAAGGGCGCCGCGCTGGCCTGCCGCGAGGATTTCGTCCGGCTGCTCGAGCACGATCGCCTGGTCGGGGTCTTCCCGGAGGGCGTAAAGGGCTTTCTGAAGCCCAGCGACCGCCGCTATCGCGTGCAGCGCTTCGGACGCGGCGGCTTCGTGCAGTTGGCTCTCACCACGCGCTCGCCGATCATCCCGGTCGCGGTAGTGGGCGGCGAAGAGCTCCACTTCTCGCTCGGCAACTCGCGGATGCTCGCCAGTATCGTCAACCGGCTGATGCCGCTGGAGCGCACCGACAGCTTCCCGCTGCTGCTCAACCTGCTCCCACTGCCGGTCAAATGGCGAATCCAGTTTTGCGAGCCGATCGACCTTTCCTCCTACGGTCCCGAGGCCGCGCTCGACACGCTGGTGGTGCAGCAATTGACCGAGCGGGTGAGGATGCGAATTCAGGAGGCGCTCGACGATAACCTGACGCGGCGCCGCTGGATGTTCTGGTAAGCGGGCCGCAGCCGCGATTCCTACTTTGAACCTCAAGAGGAAATCATGAGCGAACAGAAACCCGAGAAGCAGAATTCAGAGGGAACAGCCCGCGGCTATTTCAGCGACCGTGCGGTCGTAGTTACGGGCGCCTCGAGCGGAATCGGCTACGATGTCGCGATGGCCTTCGGGCGCCAGGGTGCGGAGGTCGGACTGATTGCGCGCCGCAAGCAGAACCTCGAGGAACTCGCCGAGCGAATCACCGCCGCCGGCGGACATCCGCTGGTGCTTCAATGCGACGTGACCCGGCGCGCCGAGGTGCGCGCCGCGATCGACGAGGCGGTTCGCACCTTCGGCCAGATCGACATCCTGGTCAACTCGGCCGGCCTGCTCATCCCCGACACGCTCGACGAGATGCGCCCCGAGGATCTGGAACGAATGATGGCGGTCAATCTTTACGGGACGGTGCACGCGATCCAGGCCGTGCTGCCCGAAATGAAGAGCAACCGCAGTGGCCGGATCATCAATGTCGCGTCGCTTTCCGGACGGCGCGGGATCAGCCCGCTCGGCGGCTACAGCGCCAGCAAGTTCGCGCTGGTCGGCCTCACCGAGGCGCTGCGCGTCGAGCTTTTCGGCAGCGGCGTCCGGGTGTCGCTGGTGATGCCCGGCGTGATCGACACGCCGATGGCGCAGGAGGCCCGCAACAACAAGATGCTGCGCGCGATGCCCGCGATCGCGGCGATGCCGGTCCGATGGGTTACATGGGCGGTGCTCGCCGCCGCGGTCTTCGGACTTCCCGAAGTCGGCGTGCCGCCTGGCGCGGGGGTGGTCCAGAAGCTGGCCGCGCTGTTCCCGACCACGACCGACTTGTTCCTGAGTGTCGGCACGCGGATCGTCGGCGCTTTGAGCAGCCGTTTCGCCTCGGACGGAGAGCCGCAGCAGGCGCCGCCTCGCGAGAAGCTGGTCCGCGCCGCACGCAAATCCGAGCCGTCGGTCAAGACCGCGAGCAACTGACCGCAGGCAGCGCCCGCGCCGGTCTTAATTTGGTAAGCACCACGCGAAAGGAGCGTTCACCATGCCGAAGACGGCCAGCAGCGAGCACAAGACCTTTGCGAAGCCCGACGAGACCCGGGTGTTTCCCCATGGGAAGGCCGAGATTCTCAAAATCGGTGGTGGAACTGTGGGCCGCCTCGTGTTCAACCCGGGGTGACGATGGTCGAAGGACGTCAAGCCTGTCGCCAAGACCTCGAGCTGTGAGGCTCCCCACTTCCAGTACCACCTAGCTGGCAAGCTCGCGATCAAGATGGACGATGGCACTGAGTTCGTCGCCGGCCCCGGCAACGTCACCGCGCTGCCGAGCGGCCACGACGCTTGGGTCGTCGGGGACGAGCCCGTGATCGTCATCGACTGGTTCGGCGCAAGCAACTACGGCAAGAGCTCCTGATCCGCGCCGCGCCGGTCT
>CAWBYV010000010.1:0-704968 GCA_963793115.1 uncultured delta proteobacterium | reverse complement strand
TGTTATGTAGTCTACTTCGGGCCCCGGTGGTCTTGATAAAGGCCTCGTCGAGCGAGAGCGGCTCGACGATCGGGCTGAAACTCTCGAAGACCTTGCGGACTTCGCGCGAGACCTCGACGTAGCGGCGCATCCGGCCGCCGATGAAAATTCCATCGGGACAGAGCTTGCGGGCCTGCGCGGCCGGCATCGCGGAGCGCACGCCATATTTCCGCGCTTCGTACGAGGCCGAGGTCACGACGCCGCGCAGGCTGTTTCCGCCGACGATTACGGGCTTTCCGCGCAGCTCGGGATGGTCGAGAATTTCGACCGACGCGTAGAAAGCGTCCATGTCGGCGTGCGCAATGATGCGCGCCCAAGGCTCGCCCGCGACTTCTATCTCAGGGCCGGAAGACCGCACGCTCACATCGCCGATTGTAGCTCTTTTTCTTGAACGTCCGTAATGTAACGGGTTACGGTTGAAAATGATACGGTCAAGTCGCCACAAGGGATTGAAGCGCCTTTACGAAGACGACGACCCGCGCGGCGTGATTGCCGAGCATGCGGAAAAGTTGCGTGACATTCTCGTGCGGCTCGATGCAGCCCGCGCCGTTGCGAATATGGATTTGCCGCGCTTGCATGCGCTCAAGGGTGAGCTAAAAGGCTTTTGGGCGGTGACGGTTCGCGCAAACTGGCGGGTGGTTTTCCGCTTTGCCGAACACGACGTACTGGACGTTGACTATGTCGATTACCACTGAAAGGGAGAACTGAGCCATGCCGATGAAGAATCCACCCCATCCCGGCGGCTTCGTGCTGCGCCAGTGCATTGAGCCTTTGGGCTTGAGCATCACGGACGCCGCCTCCGCGCTTGGTGTCACCCGCACCACGTTATCGGAACTGGTGAACGGGAAGCGCGGGATTTCGCCTGAAATGGCGGTGAGGCTGTCCAAGGTCTTCGGCGGCGGCGCCGAAAGCTGGCTGATACAACAGGCTCAATACGACCTCGCCCATGTCCGCACCGGACGACTGAAACTCAAACGGCTGGAATTGGCCTAACGGCGGGCGACGCGTAGAACGCGTCCATGTCGGCGTGCGCGATGATGCGCGCCCAGGGCTCGCACGCGACTTCTATCTCAGGGCCGGAAGACCGCACGCTCAATCTCTCCGTGCGAGCCGGGCAGAGCTCTATGATCTACTCGGCAGGCCCGGTTCCCGCCAGAAATGAAACCACCGCTTCGGCGGCTTGCTCGCCGCTGCGGATGCAATCCGGGATGCCGACGCCGCGGTAGGCCGCGCCGGCCAGCGCGAGCCCGGGAATCTCCGCCGCCTGGTGCTCGATT
Organism: uncultured delta proteobacterium; assembly: GCA_963793115.1. Taxonomy (GTDB): domain Bacteria; phylum Desulfobacterota; class Binatia; order Binatales; family Binataceae; genus CAVVMA01. The sequence continues at coordinate 703,652 of CAWBYV010000010.1, read as the reverse complement.
TCCGCCACGCGCTCCAGATGGCCGACCGCGTACTGCGGCATCGAGTTGGCCCATCGGCGGACCAGCGCGATCATGGGCGTGGCGCGTACGCCGAGCAGCTCGGCAAGCTCTTCGCGTGCCGCGCCGATCATCGCAACGTCGTCGAGCTGCATCATCTGAGCGCTTAACGCGCCGCCCAGGAAAGTCCGCAGCAAGATCGTTCCATTCGGCGCACGGCCGGGGAATTTGATGCTTGAAAAACTGCCCGCGATTATCCTGCGGCCTTCGATAATCGGCACGACGAAACCGAACATTTCGGGCGGGTTGGGGAAATCGCTTTCGCGATAGCCGAGATTCACCGTCGCAGCCGGCGCGTAAGTGATTTCGCCAAGACGCTTGGCAAGCTCGGGGGCGCGCTTGGCGAGCATCCGCGCCGCGGCATGCGCGGGTGCGCCGAGCACCAGCGCGTCGGCCTCGAACTCCGAGCCGGTGCGCAGGCGCAGCTTCCAGCGGCCCCCGCCGGCTGAAAGTTCCTGCACTTCGGTTTGCATCCGCACGCATTCACCCAGCCGCGCGGCGAGCGCGGCGACGAGGGCGCCGACTCCGGTGCGAAAACTCAGGAACAGGCTCCAGCGCGCGCCGCTGGCGCCGGCGGTTTGTTCCGGGCGATTTCGGCTCGCCGCTCTGAGCCCGCGGATCACGCTTCCGTACTTGCGCTCCATGTCCATGAAGCGTGGCATCGTCGCGCCGAGACTGAGCCGCTCCGGATCGGCGGTGTAGATTCCACCCGCCAATGGCTGCGCGATTCGGTCCAGCATCTGGCGACCCATCCGCCGTCTCACGAACGCTCCCAGACTCTCGTCGCCGGATTTGCGGCGGCGCGGGATCAACGGCTCGATCGCAACCCGCAGCTTGCCGATCGGGCTCAGCAACGGGCTCTTCATAAGCGGGCCGAGCCGCGTGGGCGCGAGCAGCGAAAAGCCCTCGGGTACTTCGACCAGCCGTCCGCCGCGCACGACGCAAGTCTTGCGGAACCGGTCGTTGGTTCCGATCAACTCACCCTCGAGCCCTACCCGTTTGGCAAGATTTGCACCGGCGGATTTTTCAGCGAGAAACGAATCGGCGCCCGCTTCCATCACGAAGCCGTTGCGCCGGATCGTCTCGAGCGCGCCGCCGAGCCGATTGCCGCGCTCGAAAAGGCTGACCTGGAGGGGCATTGCGCGCGCCGCCGCGAGCTCCATCAGGCGATGCGCCGCGGCGAGGCCGGCGATTCCGCCGCCGATGACGGCGACACGCTTTGATCCGGGCTCGCTCAGAAGGTCTCCCTCCGGACGATCGACGCGATCATCTTTATGAAGAGCGGATGGCCGCCGACGGTCGGCGCGCGGACCATCCACACCCCAACCTCGCGGGCGATCCGCGCGGCTTCGACATCGAGATCGTAGAGCACCTCGACGTGATCGCACACGAAGCCGATCGGCACGACGATCGCGGTTCGTCCTGCGCCCAGGTTGCGAATCGCGTCACCGATATCGGGTTCGAGCCAGGCCTCGCGCGGGTTCCCGCTGCGGCTCTGAAAGGCGAGCGTCCAGGACTGGATGCCAGCCGCGCGAGCGACCAGCCGCGCCGATTCGCTCAACTGCTCGACGTACCGGGCCCGCTCCGCCATCGCGACCGGGATGCTGTGAGCGGTGAAAATGAGATGAACGTGCGGATGCGAGTGCGCGTCGAGACGCCCCAGCGCTTCCGACACGCGCGCAGTTGTAGCCTGTATGAACAACGGGTGCGTGTGCCACGGGCCGGGGTAATCGACTTCCGGCGCCGCGCCGCCGGCCTGCTCGCGCGCGTCGCGGAACGTTCTGCTGGTAGCGATCCCAGCTCGGCTCGCTGCGATGCGCTGCCATGATAAAGCCGAGCGCTCGGCGCACTCCGCGCGCGGCCATCTCGCGTATCGCGTCGGCGAGATACGGCTCCCAGTTGCGCATCCCGACGAACACCGGAATCCGCGGGCCGTTGCGATCCAGTTCCGCGCGCAACGCGCTGGCTTGGCGCATCGTGAGCTCGTTGTACGGCGAGCGGCCGCCCAGATGCTCGTAGTGGCGCACGACTTCCTCGTAGCGCTCTTTCGGAACGGGACGCCCGCGCAGCACGTTGTCTAGAAACGGGCGAATCTCCTCGCGGCGGGTCGGACCGCCAAAGCCGATTATCAAGACGGCTTCGTACGGGACAGCTTCGCCGGAAGTTTGCGCGCTCACGGAATTACCGGCGGCTCAATTCGTGGACCGCGTTGACCAGCGCTATCACGTTATCGACCGGAGTCTCGGGCAGAATGCCGTGGCCAAGATTGAAGATGTGGCCGGGGCGCCCGCCGGCCTTGTCCAGAATCGCTTGCGCGCGCGTGCGAATCTCACTCACGTCGGCGAACAGCGCGATCGGGTCGAGATTTCCCTGCACCGCGACGCCGTCACCGAGACGCGCCCACGCCTCGCCCAGGTCCACGCGCCAGTCCAGCCCGATCACGTCGCCGCCCGCCTCGCGCATCAGCTCGAGCAGGTTGCCGGTGATCGTGCCGAAGTGAATCACCGGCACACCGGGCCGTATCGCGGCGATCACCGCGGCGGTATGCGGCAGCACGAAGCGGCGGTAATCGTCGGGGCCCAGGCTGCCGACCCAACTGTCGAAGAGCTGCACGATATCGGCGCCGGCGCCGATCTGCATGTTCAGATAATCCGCGGTCGTCCGCGCCAGCAACTCCATCAGCCGATTCCACAGCGCGGGCTGCTTGTAGATCATGGTCTTGGTCGCACGGTACTGGCGCGATCCGCCACCCTCGATCAGATATGACGCGAGCGTGAACGGCGCACCGGCAAATCCGATCATCGGCACCTTGCCGCCAAGCGCCGCGCGCGCGAGTCCGATAGCCTCGCCCACGAAGCCGAGCGACTCCGCCACGTTAATCGGCGGGATACGCTCGAATCTACGGCCGAGCGCAGCGGCCGATCGATCACGGGGCCGTCGCCAGACTCGTAATGGAGTCCCACCCCCATCGGGACCAACGGCAGCAGGATATCGGCGAAGATGATCGCGGCGTCAACGCCAAGCCGTTGCACCGCGGTCGCCGTCACTTCGGCGGCCAGATCGGGATGCCGGCACATTTCCAGAAATGAATAGCGCTCGCGGACGCGCCGGTATTCCGGCATGTAGCGCCCCGCCTGACGCATCAGCCAGATCGGCGTATACGGTACGGGCTCGCGGCGGCAGGCTCTCATCATCGGATGGTCCCGTAGCGCGGCGCTGTGCTCGGGCATCTCGGCGGCGCGCAAAGGCGCCCGGGCGGAGAGCTGGATTTGCGGCGCTGCTTCGCGCGTGCGTTTCAGGTTGAGGCGGTTCAGGCGCTTCTGGTTCAAGATAGACGCGCTTTTCGCGGCAATTCCTTTCACCAGATGGCCGAGCTTGGGATGCTCGGGCTCGAAATCCACTGCAATTGCGTTCGCCCGCAGTTGCGCCGAGCAGACCGGCCCGACCGATCCGACGACCATCGCGGCGAACCCTCGCCGGACCGCCGCTCCAAGACCGTCCGCATCCGCCATCTGCATCACGTTGGTCACCTGGTTGGAGCTGGTGAAGAGACAGACTTCGGCTTCGCCGCCCGCGATCGCCTTGAGCGCCGCGCGCAGCGGAGCGCGATCGAGCGGCAGCGTCCATCGGTAGACCGGAACGCTCAAGACTTGCGCGCCGCGCGCCTCGAGCCCGGCGACCAGGTCGGTATTCGGCACGCCATACTCCTGCGTGGCGACGCGCTTGCCGGAAAGTTCCATCCGGGATGCGAGCTCGGTAAGCACCTCGCGCCAGGTGTTGGGCTCGGGAATCACGATAGAAGGAGTCAGGCCGTTCTCGCGCATCGCGGCCACCGCCTTCGGGCCGCGCGCCACCGTGATGAGGCGCGAGAGCGCGGCGACGATCGCGGCGCGCGGATGACGCGTTTCCATCACTTGAAACAGCGTGCGCGTGCCGACCCCGGTCAGGAAGATGACCACGTCGATTCGCCCGGCAAGCAGCCGCGCGGCGAAATCCAGCGCCTGCGGATGGTCTTCGAGCGGCGCCTCGCGCATCGACGGCGCGATGATCGCGACCCCGCCGTTGCGTTCGATCAGCGTGGCAACCTCGGTGGCCATCCGGCTCTCGAACGCGACCACGCGCAGCCCGGCGAAGCCGCCGGCACACTCGCTCGGTTTGTCCTGTGCCTGAGGGTCCATCTCGGAGAGATTCTCGCAGATTCCCGGTCCTTTTCCGAACGCCTCGCCCGCTCAGTTGGGGGAGAGGCGGCGAGCATCGCGAGCGGTGAGGGTGCCACGCGCCAGTCACCCTCACCTGGCCCGTAGACGGGCCTTCCTCTCCCGCAACTGAGCGGGCGAGGCGTTCGGAGCGTTGCCGGTGGCGCTTCGCGCATGGTTGGCGGCTTGCTAAGATTTGCGTAACGCGAGCGACGCGCGTTATCAAGCTCGCAGGAACAACCCATGGCGCAAGCGAACAAACTATCGAACCCGAAAGATTTGGAAATCCAGGATCTCCATCGCCGTTACGTGGCGGCGATGGAAGACCGGCTGCCCTCGATCAGCGACGAGACCAAGGGTCATTACGTAACTGTGCTCATATCACTGACCCGGCATCTCGAGACGCCCGGCAAACCGCTGTCCGAAATTGTCAGCGAAGTGATGAGCGACGCGGCGCCGCTGATCTTCATGGCGATGCAGCGCTGACGCGACCTTCATGGACGGTTTCGCATCGATAGTTTTCGCATGGATAATTTCGGCAGCCTGATAATCGTCCTGCATTCGCATCTCCCCTGCGGGCTCGGGCACGATCCGATGGAGGAGCACTGGCTCTACGAAGCCGCGGTCGAGACTTATCTGCCGCTGCTCGACATGGCTGCGCGCCTGGGCCGTGCCGAGATACTCCCCGGATTCGCAGTCAGCTTTACGCCGGTGCTGCTCGATCAACTGGCCGACCCCCGCTTCAAGCGCGGCTTCAAGAACTACCTGGCGACTCATGCGCGAGTCGCCGAGGAAGAGCGGCTTATTCGCGGGCGCCGCAAAGAGAGCGGCCTCGTGCGGCTTCAGCAGATGTGGCGCGATTACTATTCGAACGCTCTCAGCTATTTCTCCGACACGCTGGGCGAGGACCTGCCGGGCGCGTTTCGCCGCGCCGCCGGCGACGGAGCGTTCGAGTTGATGACCTCGGCGGCGACGCACGGCTACTTACCGCTGATCGGATTGGATGAAAACGTGCGCGCGCAGATCGAGCTCGCGATTGCGACCCATCAGCGTCATTTCGGCTTAAGTCCGCGCGGCTTCTGGATCCCCGAATGCGGTTTCCGTCCGGCGGGCCATTGGTGGCCGCCGGTTCATCATGGCAAGCTCGGCGATCACGACCGCCGGGGCGTGGACGATTTCCTGCGCGAGGCCGGCATCGACTACTTCTTCGCCGACCAGCCGCAGCTCAAGATGAGCCCGCCTGATTATCAGGACAACTCGCCGCTCAGGCTCTATCGCGAGGGCCAGCTCGACGACCAGCGGCGACCGTTGGGGGTTTATACTCGCGACTTCATGCTCAGCCGGCTGGTCTGGCAATCGGACGCGGGCTATCCGGGGGACTTTCTCTATCTTGATTTCCACAAAAGAACCGAGAGTGGCAAGTTCAGGCTGTGGCGGATCACCGACGCGCGCGCCGAGCTCGATCGCAAGGACGAGTACGATCCGGTGCGCGCCTTCAATCAGGTCCGCACTCATGCGAGCCACTTCCTGGCCGCGCTGCGCGAGGCGCTCAAATCTCATCATCGCGCGACCGGCGAGCGCGGCGTAGTGGTCGCCGCCTTCGACGCTGAATTGTTCGGCCATTGGTGGTTCGAGGGCGTCGCGTGGCTCGAGCAGGTAGTCCGGCTCGCCGCGCACGAGCCGCTGACTATCGAGACGCCGGGGCGGTACTTCGACGCGAATCCGCCCAACCGGCACGTCGAGCTGCGCGAGTCGTCGTGGGGGTTGAACAACGATCACAGCGTATGGACGCGCGAGGACGGCAAGTGGGTGTGGTGGGACATCTATGAGGCGGAGACCACGCTGCAGCATCTTGGGTACCTGCTCGACGGCAGCGAGCTTTCACCCTTGCTCGCGCAGGTGCTGCGCCAGGCTATGAGGGAGCTGCTGATCCTGGAGGCCTCGGACTGGACTTTCATGATCAACAACTGGTTGAACCCGCGATCACGCCGAGCGGCGCGCGCATTCGCATTTCGACGACTTCAGCCGGATGGCCGAAATGGCCGGACGGATGGCCGCGGGCGCGCAGTTGAACCCCGAGGAACGCAACTACGTGCGCGAGACCTGCGCGCGCGACGCGGTCTTCCCCGAGCTCGATCTCAACCTCTTCTGGCGGGGCAAGTTCCATGTCCGGGAGGCCGGTCCCGCAGCCATCGAAATGCCGGCGGCTTCGGATAGCGCCGTGACAGCGCCCGCCGCCGCCGCGCGCGGAGCCACCGCAGGTATGTCATCCTGAAATGTTCGCGCTGAAATTTTTCGGCTGAAATTTTCCAGCCCTCTCGCTCTCCAGGGAGAGGAGCAAGGTGAGGGAAATGCCACAGCTTTATCTGGTCAAGGAATTCTCGGAGATGGACGGACTGGAGTTATGCGTCGTGCACTGGACGGTGACGCGAATCGGCGCAGCGCCCGACTGGCAAACCGCGCGCGCGCTCGCGCTGCAGCCGATCCAGCGCGACGGCCAGTCGATTCGCCAGGGCGTGCTCGAGCTCGACCTCGAAGGCGACGGCCCCTGGACGCTGCATCATTTCTTCGATTGGGTCCGCCACGGCGTATGGCAGAGCGGCCCGGCCTATTTCGAGGATCTCGGCGCGCTGCCGGTCGAATATCTCGATCCCAGCGGTGAGTTCAGTCATGCCACCCTGGTTTACAACGTCGGCGAGCACGGATGGACCAACGTGGCGCCGATGGAACTGGAAGGCGCGCCCAAGGCGCCCGCACCGGCGCCCGAATGGCCCGAGCAGCCCGGTCACGCGCTAAGCGAGCAGAGAATCCGCGCCCGCGCGGAGGGTCTGGAGCTGCCGCTCAAGTTTCGCGGCACGATCATCGCGCCGGTCGGCGCACACGTCTTCTACAGTATCCATCTCGCCCGCCGCAACGGCCTCAACCCAATGGCCGATTCCGGGCGATGGGCGTATCGCCGCGAGATTGTGGTCTGACGCACCGCCGCTCCCTTTCTGGCGACTGCGAGTCGCGGCCACGATGACGGTATCGGTCACTTTTGCATCTGCACTAGACTTGCTATATACCAATGATATATGGCTAAGAAGATCAGCAAACGCGCGACGGCCAAGGTGTTCACGACCGGGCGCAGCCAGGCAGTCCGCATCCCAAAGGAATATCGCTTCGCCTGCGACGAGGTGCTCATCGAGCGGGAAGGCGAGCGTGTGATCCTGACGCCGCGTCCGCGGTCTTGGCGCGAGTATTTCGCTCGCGCGTCGCGCTTCAGCGACGACTATCCCGAGCATGTCGAGGACGCATCACCGCAGGAGCGCGAGAAACTTTGATGCGCCGTCTCATGCTCGACACCAACATCTGCATTCATGCGATCAAGCGCAATGCGCCGGAGGTGATTCGGCGCCTTGAGAAGACCCGTCCCGAGGATGTGGCGATCTCCAGCATCGTAGCGGCCGAGCTGTGGACCGGGGTGATGAAATCCCGCGAGCGACAGCGCAATGAGCAGGCTCTGAAAGAGTTCCTCGACTTTGTCGTGGTTCTCGACTGGCCGGCCGAGGCGGCACACGCCTACGGCGAAATAAGGGCCGGGCTGGAGGCGAAGGGCCGTTCGATCGGCGCGATGGACCTGCTGATTGCCGCCCATGCGGTCCACGAACGCGCGACGCTTGTAACGCGGAATCGCGATGAGTTCGCGCGAGTTGACGGACTCAAGGTCGATAGTTGGGAGCCGTGACAAAGTACACAGGCAGTACCCTGTGTGGCAAAGACCGGGTGTTACGTAAGATTCAGTCCACTCTCGTGATAGCACCCACCACCACGTGGCCGCATCGCGCGCGGCGGGTCAGGAATCATGGGCGGATTCGCTCTATGAGCCGGGCGCTCGATCTTCAATCGAGCGGCAGGTTCCGGTTTCGCCGGGTTTACACAAGCACCTTATTGCTTCATTAGTTGCGGAAAGATGCTGACCGAGATCCTGGCCGCGTTGACGATCTTCGGAGTCCTGATCGGACCGATCGTTATAAGGCCGATCGAACGCAACGTTGAAATGTTTTTTCTGGTGGTCGGAGTGCTGACCGCCTGTCTGATGGGGCAATTCAGCACGGCGCTCATCCGGGCATGCCTGCGCGAGCCCCTGTCATTCACGCTGGCCGTGCTGGTTTTCGGCGCCGGATTTCACCTTCTGCGCGACTACCTCGATCGGCTGTTTGCCTCTGCGGTTCAAGTGCTCGACCTGCCGGTGGCCTGTTTTGGGCTAACGATTGTCCTCGGGTTTCTCGCGGCCTTCATAACTCCGGTGGTTTCGGCCCTGGTCTTCGTGGAGGCGATTTCCGCCCTGCGCTTTGAGCGCTCGACCGAAATTGCCGCAACGGTACTTGCGTGTTTCGCAATCGGCCTTGGCGCCGGCCTGACGCCTGTGGGCATGCCCGGATTTGCGGTGGTTCTCCACGCTTTGCATGCGGACTTTTGGTACCTGGCCCGGCTACTTGGTCCCTTGGTCGCGGTTGGAGTTGTGCTCACTGCGACGCCGGTCTTGTTTTTGCGGTTCGCGTCCAAAGAGCTGCATACAACTTTAGTGATTCAACCGAGGGAGTCGTGGCGAGTGATCCTCCTCGATCGTCCGGGCAAAGTGTATGCTTTTATCGCTGGACTGGTCGCACTTTCGGAAGGCCTCAGGCCGGTGGTCGGTGCGTACATTGCCCGTCTCCCGGGTGGATCGCTATTTTGGCTCAACACCATTTCCGCAGTAGTCAATAATTCGGCCTTGGCGGCAGTGGAGATAGGGCCCACGCTTAGCGTGAATCAGCAGCGTTCGGCCTTGCTCGCTCTACTAATCAGCGGAGGGATGCTTGTTCCCGGCAATATTCCCAACATCGTTGCTGCGAGCCGGCTGCGAATCACCAGCCGCGAATGGGCAAAGATCGGCCTCGGCACCGGCATCGCACTGCTGATCCTCTGTTTCGTGGTTTTGAGCCTCATGGCCGGTTTCCTTTCGTAGGGGCAGCGAGCTGCACGTAGCAACCCGGGTCGGAGGGTTTCGACCCGCCGCTCCAAGACTCACATCAGACTGACCACTACGGCGTTGTTTCAGTTTGCAAGCTGTCACCGACTACCCGAAAGTGGATTTCATTTTGCATCATTCGGGCCGTTTCGCTATCCTTTTTGCTTACCGAATTTGGTGGGTGGGTTGTCGGATCTCAAGCCAAATCGTGCGCCGCAAGAGAACGCGAAGAGGCGAAACATGGCCAAACATTTGATGGTGCTGTCCGCTTTCGTTCTGCTTTCGATCGCGATACCAGCCCAATCCGCATCGCCGCAGGCGCCTGCCGCGCTCATCGTTGAGACTTCAGGCTCGATTACTCCCGAGGTGTCGCCATTCTCGGAGGTCGCTGCGGGCACGGTGTTGAACCTTGGCGCCGGCGCGAAGCTGGTCTTCGACGACTATTACAGTTGCAGCGAGGTCACCGTAACCGGCGGGCAAATCCAATTCGGGTCGAAGGGCTACAAAGCCTCCTCGGGCGCAAAAGCCTCCGAACAACGGGTGGCATGCAAACAGGAGGTGGTGCTAAAGCAAGGTGGCGAGGCCTCGACCGGCCTGATGCGGGGCCTGGAGCAAATGGCCCGGCCCGCCCGGCTTGGAATCCGTCCCAGCTTCGTGCTGGCGGGTGCGCGCAGCCAATCCTTCGCCGCCATCAAAGTCACGCAAAAGGGCGCCGAGATTCGCACGATTCAGTTGGCTGGACCGCGCTTCGACTGGCCCGCCGATGCGCAGCCGCTCAACGCCGGTACCCGTTACGAACTGGCGCTGATACCCAAGTCTCCCTCGGATAAAGTAACTACGATGCGTTTCATGGCGGTCGCAGGATCGCAGGTCGGTTCGCTGTTCGTGATACGCGTCGATTAGGACGCGCAGGTGTCCGCCAGGCACGCAATCGCCAGACGCCGGCTCGCCTATAGGTACCTCACGTCGCTCGGGTGCGCGCTGGCGGCTGCCGCGGCTTGCATCGCGATACCGCAGCCGTTGGCGCCCGATGCGACCCTGCTCGATTTCCAGATCGCCGCGCGCGCGAGACTTTTTCCGCCCGGCCCCGTTGACGAGTCGGCGGCTGCGCAGTCACCGGTTGCAGTTGTCGCGCTCGATCGGGGCAGCCTCGACGCGCCCGAACTGGCCAGCTACCCGAGGGTATTCTTGGAGCCCGGATGGGCCGCCGCGCTCACCGCGGTAATGGAAGCCGGCGCAAAGGCGGCCGCTTTCGACGAGATCTTTGCGTACGATCCGAACACCTTTCCCGGCATCGGTCCGAATTTCGCCCTGCCCTTTCTGGCCACGCTGCACAAGTGCCGCGATCGCGTGGTTCTGGCCCGCTCGGCGACGACGCTGCCGGCCAGACCATTCGCCTTCAGCGTGGGCTACGATTCGCTCGGCCTGGCCGAGATCTCGCAAGATCCGGACGGCCGCTATCGTCATCTCGAGTCCAGAATCGATACCAGCGCCGGGCCGCAACCCACGCTTTCCGCGCTGGTCCTGAGTCGCGCCGGCTTCACGATGCCCCCTTCGGTACTGGTGGCTCCGCGCCGCCATCTCGAAAGTATCCCGACCTACTCCATGATCGACGTCATCCGATGCGCTCGCGGCGGATCGCCGGCCTTGCACGACGCGTTCGGCGGAAAGATCGTGCTGTTCGGCGGCACGCTGCCGGAGGAAGATCGCAAGCCGACCGCCGCACGGTTTCTCCGCCCGCCGTTGGCGGGTTCGCCGCTCGCGGCATGCGGACTCAGGCGGATGGAAGCGTCGGACCCGTCGTCAAATACCGTGCCCGGAGTCTTTCTGCATGCCGCCGCGGTCGAAGCTGTCGCGACGGGCGACTTGACCGCGTCCGCGCCGCCGCCGATCGTCGCCCTGGCCGCTGCGATCGCGGCGGGCCTGGGCGCGATCGCCGGACTGATATTGGCGCCGTGGACCGCGGTCGGAGCGGTGGCCGCGATGGCCGTGATGCTCGCGCTCTCGACGGTCGTGGCGTTGCAGCGCGACTACTGGATACCGCTCGCGATCCCGCTGGTCGCGCTCATGATCGCTCCCGGCGTCGCCTACAGCATCAGGTATCTGGTTGAGGAGCGGTCGCGCCGCCACGTTCAGCACGCCTTCGGCCGCTATCTCGCTCCCGCGATCGTCAACCGCCTGGCCGATGATCCATCGGCGCTGAAGCTCGGTGGAGAGCTGCGCGAGATCACCGTGATGTTCGCCGATCTCACGGGCTTTACCGAGGTGTCGGCCCGTCTCGACCCTGAAGCGCTGACCGCCGCCGTCAACCGCTACCTCGGTTACATCGTTGAGCAGGTCGAGAGCACCGAGGGCTATGTTGACAAGTTCATCGGCGATGCGGTGATGGCGTTCTGGGGTGCGCCGGCCGCCGACCCCGATCATGCGCTCAACGCAGTGCGCGCAGCGATCGCGGCCGCGGAGCAGATTCAACGCGCCCGGATTGAAGACGAGGCGCGCGGCGCCGAAGGTTTCGCGGTGAAGATCGGAATCAACTCGGGCCCCGCCCTGGTCGGCAATGTCGGCACGGAGAAGCGCTACAACTATACGGCGGTCGGTGAAACCGTCAATCTCGCTTCGCGGCTCGAACGCGCGCCCGACATCTATAGTTGCCGCGTTGTGATTGGCCCACGCACTGCCGAACTGGTATCGGGCGAATTTCTGCTGCGAGAGCTGGATTGGCTCCTGGTCAAGGGCGCCAGCGCGCGCCTGGCGGTTTACGAGCCGATAGTGGAACGCGCGGTCGCCTCTGCCGGGCAGCTCGCGCAAGCAGAGAAGTTCGCCGAGGCGCTCGACCGTTACCGGGCTCGACGCTTTGAGGAGGCGGTATCGATATGGGAGGACCTGGCGCGCAACGAAAGCGAAGGCGATGTATCCGGGGACCGTTCCAACGGTGCCGCGCAGGACAATCCGCCCGCCGCGATGGCGCGTCGGGCGCGTGGACTGATCGCACGTCCTCCTGCGGCTGGCTGGGACGGTGTATACGTAACCCACCCGGAAGTGAATGATGACCAGCAATCTGAGGAAGTTTCGCGTCCGCCGCGGCCCGATGATGTCTGAGTTGCAATGAGGCTTGTCCTGACACCTGGTTTGCCATCGTGCGCACGCGACGCACGCGGCGCATGTGATAGGCGCGCGGCTGCGATCAGCCGCACGCTGAGTCTCGTGTTCGCCGTGGGATTGGCTTTGACCGCGATCCCTTCCGCGCAAGCTCAGGGGTCGTCCGAGGAAACTTCGGCGGCCGCCTCATACGCAAAGGAAGGCGATTCGCAGGTGGCCCGAGGCCACTATGCCGATGCGGAGCCGCTCTACAAGCGCGCGCTCGAAATCAGCGAGAGCCGCTCGGCCCGGACAATCCCGGCACCGCGGCGATTCTCAACAAACTCGCGCGGCTCTATTTCCGTCAGGGCCGCTACGCTGAGGCGGAGCCGCGGTACAAACGCGCGCAGGAAATCTGGGAAAGGGCGCTCGGCGTAGACCATCCGGCCTTAGCGGTGGCGCTGGGCAATCTGGCAATCCTTGACGAAGCTCAAGGGCGCTATGCGGACGCCGAGCCGCTCTTAAAGCGCGCGCTCGAAATCGATCGGAAGGCCGGTCCCGACCGTCCGGAAATCGCGACCGACTTGAGCAACCTCGCGATGCTGTACGATCAGCAGGGACGCTACGCCGAGGCCGAGCCCCTGATGAAGCAGGCGCTCGCGATCGACCGCAAGGCGTTTGCTCCCGATCGTCCCGAAGTGGCGGCCGATCTCAACAATTTGGGGCTCCTCTACGACGACCAGGGACGCTATGCCGACGCCGAGCCGCTGCTGAAGCAGGCCAACGCGATCAACCTCAAGGCGCTCGGCCCCGACCATCCCGAACTTGCGGCCAACCTCAACAACCTCGCGCTGGTCTACCAGGATCAAGGCCGCTACGCAGACGCGCAACCGCTTTACAAGCAGGCGCTGGCGATCCGTGAGCAGGCGCTGGGCGATCGGAATCCGAATGTCGCGATGAGCCAGAGCAATCTGGCCGGGCTCTACTGGCAGCAGGGCCGGTATGCCGATGCTGAACAGCTCGAGCAGCGCGCGCTCGACATCCGCGAGAAGACCTTCGGCCCCGACAATCCCAGCGTTGCGACCAGCCTCGATAATCTGGCCGTGCTGCACATAGACCAGGGCCGCTACGCCGACGCCGAGCAGTTCGAGGCGCGCGCACTGGCGATTCGAGAGAAGGCGCTGGGCTCGGACAATCTGGCGGTAGCGAAAAGCCTCAGCGAGCAGGCGCAGCTCTATGAAGATCAGGGCCGCTACGCACAGGCCGAACCGCTCTACAAGCGCGCGCTTAAGATCCGCGAAAAGCTGCTGGGCCCCGATCATCCGATGGTCGCGGCCAGCCTCAACGATCTCGCGGTGCTCTACCGGTACGAAGGACGCTACGTCGAGGCCGAACCGCTTCACAAGCGCGCGCTAGCGATCGATCAGCGGGCGCTCGGCGCCAATCATCCCGAAATCGCGACCGACTTGAACAATCTTGCGCTGCTGTACGCGGATCAGGGCCGCTACGCCGAAGCGGAACCACTCTACAAACGGGCGCTGGCGATCCGCGAGCAGAGCCTGGGTCCTGACCATCCCGAGGTCGCCGCCAGTCTCAGCAATCTGGCCGGGCTCTACATGCAGCAGGGGCATTATGCCGATGCGGAACCGCTCTACAAACGGGCCTTGGCGATCGACGAGCAGGCCTTCGGGCCCGGCCATCCGGAGGTCGCGACCAGCCTCAGGAACCTGGCCGCGCTGTACCGGGACGAGAATCACTACAACGAGGCGGCGCCGCTGCTCGAGCGAGCGGTGGCGATTCGGCAGAAGATCTTCGGCCGCGACCATCCGGACGTAGCCGAGGCCCTCGCGCAACTCGCCGAAACCAAACAGGCCCAAGGTGACCTGCGCGGCGCGCGCGAGCTGTTCGAGCGCGCGCGGCAGACGATGCTCGCCGTGCGCCGGGTGAATGCCGGCCTCGGCGCGGCCGGACTGCGCTCGCTGTTGAAGCCGCTCAATTCCGAACTGGCCCGCTACGTCGCGCTGCTGGCGGCGATCGCGCGCGACCCGCAGCTCGACAACGGACAGACTCGGGCCTCGGCCGACGCGTTCCTCGTAGCGGAGCAGATCAGAGGCGGACCCGAGCAGGCCGCGATGGCTCAGGCGGGCGCGCGCGCAGCCTCGGGCGACCCGGCGATCGCTGCGCTCGTGCGCCGCGTCCAGGATCTGAGCCTCGCAGTACGCGGCGGTCGGCGCGCAGATCGACATTCAGTACTCACAACCCGCCAAACAGCAGGATCCGGCGCTGATCGAGAGCCTGCAAAAGAGCTACAGCCAGCTCAACCAATCGCTGGCCGCGGCCACCGGCGAGCTCTATCGCAAGTTCCCCAGATACGCGGAACTCGTCGCGCCGGACCCGATTACGGCCGCCGAGACGCAACGGCTGCTTCGTCCCGGCGAAGCGCTGGCCGGCTACTACCTGGTTGGCGATCGCCTGTTGGCCTGGCTCGTCAGGCCCGGCCGCGCGCTCGCCTACCGCGACACGCCGATCGACCGCAGCGCGCTCAGCGCGATGGTCTCGCGCCTGCGGGCGAGCATCGTGCCGCCTTGCGATATTGCGAGCCCGCACTGCCAGATTCCGCCTTTCGACGCGGCCGACGCCTACGGCTTCTATGCGCTGTTGCTGAAGCCGCTGGAGAGTGAGTGGCCGGCACGCGTCATCTGATTGTGGTTCCCGACAACGCGTTGCTGCCGGTGCCGTTTGCGGCGCTGATCACTTCCGCCAACGGCGACGCCTATGCAACCCTGGCCGGGGACTACAAAAAGGGCCTCGCACCCTCGCCCAGAGAACTCAGCGAGGTGTATCCGACGGTCCCGTGGCTGCTCAATGCCGAGTTCGCGACTAACGAACTCCCTTCGGCCACTGCGCTGCGGATGCTGCGCACCCAGACTCCGCCCGCGGTCGTCACCGCCAGCGCCGAGCCGTTCCTTGGAATCGGCGACCCGACGCTCCAGGGCGGCGCGGATTGCGGCGAGGAGCGTGCTGGCAGCGAGCGCGGAGGCGAGATGATCAACTCGTGCGCCGCCAATGCGGTGGCGCAGCTTTGTCCGCTTCCCGGCGCCGGCCCGAGCTCGTGACCGACGCGCAAGCGCTGGGCGCAGACCGCGCGAGCAACCTGTTCACCGGTCTCAATGCGACCCGCTCCAGCGTGATGGACCTCAACGCGTCGGGACGACTGGGCAACGCCAGGGTAATCGCATTCGCGACTCATGCGCTGACCGGCGGGCACATGGAAACCTGCACGGAACCGGCACTGGTGTTGACGCCGGCGAGAAACCAGCAAGATTCGGGGCTGTTGGGCGTGGAAGACATCCTCGGTTTCAAGCTGGTCGATGTGCAGTGGGTGATCCTGTCGGCGTGCAACACCGGAGCGGCGGGAGAAAACGGCGAAGGACTTTCCGGACTGGTGCGGGCGTTCTTCTACGCCGGAGCGCCGTCGCTGCTGGTCTCGCAATGGGCCGTGGACGACGCCGCAACCAAACAGCTCATGAGCAGCGTGCTTCGCTACTACGCCTCGCATCCGGAAGCCTCGCGGGCCGACGCTCTGCGCGAGGGGATGCGCGAGCTTCTGACCCAGGATGCCAAAGGAAACCAAGCCTACTTTGCGCATCCGTTCGCATGGGCCTCCTTCTTTATCGCCGGCGAGGGCGGCGCCGGCCAATGAGCTGCGCCAAGTTCCCTTACGAAGCCACCCGCCAGTCCGCTGCGGTCCGGCGCGCGATCGCCTCCTTCGTTGTGGCGGCCGCGCTTCTCCCGCTTTCAGGATGCTCTGACTGGGCTACGCTGAGCACGCGGGACAAGGTCGTTCGCGGCGCGCTTGCAGGCGCGGCGTTCGGCACCGCGGTGGGCTGCACCGAAGGGGTCTTCATCCACGAACACAAGCCGATCGTGGACGTGCTCGGATGCGGCGCAGGGTTGATCGCGGGCGCGGCGATAGGCGCCGCATTGGCGCCGTACGTAGTTTTCCCGCAACCGGCGGCGCCGCCGCTGTCGGACAAGGAAAAGCTGATGCTCAGCGGAGGCGGTCCGTTCTCGGGGCGCTCGGCGAGATCGACGCCTCAAACCCGTCCGCCGCAGGAGAAATTGACGCTACGTGGCGTACACTTCGGCTACAACCAGTCGAATATCCGGCCGGAAGACGAGCCGCTGCTCGACGAAGCCGCCGACACCCTGCGGGCGCATCCGAACGTGACGATCTACGTCGATGGCTACACTGACGCGAGAGGCACCGACGACTACAACAAGAAACTGTCCCAGCAGCGCGCCGAGGCGGTCGCCAAATACCTGGTGAAGGCAGGTATCGAGGCCAGCCGCGTGATAGCGCGCGGCCTCGGCAGGACCAGCTTCCTGGCTCCCAACGACACCGAGGACGGACGCGCCCAGAACCGCCGCGTCGAACTGGTACCCTCCGGCTGACCCGCCGATCGCCGGCCCCGCGGCCAGCACGCGAGGTCGGGGGAACTGCGCGCGACGACGAGCCTCGCTCTTCCAGCGCCTCTCCCTGACCAGACCAGAGAGAAATCTTCATCGCGGGGTGCCCAATTTCACCTCTCCCTGACCAGGGAGAGGTCGGCGCGTGTCTGCGTTAGCAGACGACGCGCCGGGTGAGGGTATCCCACCGGCACGCGACGATTGAGCGATACGCTTCGGCGGAGTTCTTTACTCGCCAGCGGCTTTGCTCCCTTCCTTGCCCTTGCCTTCGAGCGTAATCGTCTGCGTTCCGTTGCTCGCGTTCGACCTGATCGTCAGCGCTCCCGACTTTGACCCCGAACTGCCCGGCGCAAACTCCACCGGCACCGCGCACTTGTGCCCCGGCGCCAGCGGCCCGACACACGCTCCGGCTGGCACCTGGAAATCGCCACTCGCCGTCACGCTCTCGATCACGATCGTTGCGTTCTGCTTCTTGTTCTTCGGATTTGACAGCACCAGCCCGGCGCGGTGTAGGTCGTGCTATTCGCGGTACCTGTGTTCAGTAAGGAATCGGTGGTGATCAGGGCCAGGCTGCACCCTGGCACAGCAGATACGGAAACCGGTGACGCGACCGCGAGCGCGCAGAACAGTGCCGCCGCGGACGCGATTGTGATGAACGATACTCGCGCGATCCGCTGCCGCATCGGCCAAACCTCTTTTCGCGGCCCACGGCGAGAGCCATCCGCAGCCACCCCTTTCAGTCCCCCCATCGCACGCTCCCCCCGAGGCGCGAATCCAAGTTTCCAGGCTGCGCGGAGCCTAGCACCAGCCGTCAAGTTGTCAATGATAACGCGCCGTCCTCAAACCTCCGCGCGGTAGGATTTACCGACTAAATGATCGGATACGGCACCGGTCCTGCTTCGGATCGCGCCTCTGTTCCTGTAGCGCCGGCCGGAGCCTGCCCTGAGGCTGCTCGAAGGGTGCCAGTGCCCTTTCCGAAGCAGGACCGGCGCTCGGCATTCCGCGTGCAGCCATTCGCGGTGCGACAGTTCCTGAAATCGATCCGTCAGGGTAATGTCACTAGGAGTGACGTTCCCCGAACGCAGCATTACGCCGGAACGCAAGATTACGATCGAGGGGCGCTGCGATGCGCGCTTCGAGGCGGTCCGCGATGCGTTCCGGCGCAACTTCGCGGAGCACGGCGAGATCGGAGCGGCGCTGTGCGTCTGGGCCGATGGCCGCGTCGTGGCCGACATCTGGGGCGGGCACGTTGACGCCGCAAAGACCCGCCCGTGGCGGTCCGACACTCTGGTCGCAGTCTTCTCGGTCGGAAAACCGTTCGCCGCGCTCGCCGCCCATCGGCTCGTGGAGCGCAGGGTGCTGAATCTCGACGCGAGCGTTTCGCTCTACTGGCCGGGCTTCGAGGCGTGCGGAAAGGACGCCGTGACCGTCCGCCAGATCTTGAGCCATCGCGCCGGCCTTCCCGCGATTCGCGAGACTCTGCCGGAGGTTGCGATGCTGGACTGGAACGCGATGACCCTCGCGCTGGCTAACCAGAGACCTTGGTGGCCGCCGGGGAGCCGCCACGGTTATCACGTGAACACGTTCGGCTATCTGATCGGCGAAGTCGTGCGCCGCATCACTGGCCGCTCGATCGGGACGGTGATTCGCGAGGAGATCGCCGGTCCGCTCGGCGCGGATTTCCAGGTCGGGACGCCGGAGCATGAAGACGCGCGCACTGCCGAGTTCGTTTGGGGCGAAGTCCCACAGTTCCCAGAAGCAAGCCGGGCGTCCGACGAACAGCGCGACCAACAGAGGATGATCCGCAACGCCTACGCGAATCCGCCCGGGCTGTCGGGCATCGGATGGACCAACCGGCGCCAGTGGCGTGCGGCGGAGATCCCGTCCACCAACGGGCATGCGACCGCTCGCGGCATCGCGCGAATCTACGCTGCACTCGCAGCAGGCGGCTCGATCGACGGCGTTCGGATAATCGGAACCGATACGCTGCGCGAGGCCGTGGTCGAACACTCCGTCGGCACCGATGCGGTCCTGACCCGGCCATCACGATTTGGGCTCGGATTCCACTCACGCGCGAGCATCCAGATCAGAAGGCCGGCGGCTACTTGCCGCCCGGTCCAAATCCGGGCGCCTTCGGCCACATCGGGGCCGGAGGCTCGGTCGGCTTCGCGGACCCGCACGCGCGAGTAGCATTCGGCTACGTAATGAACGCTATGGGACCGCGATACGGCAACTCGAGGCCGCGCGGCTTGATCGAAGCGCTGTACCAATGCCTTTGACTGCGCGGCGAGACGGAAGTGAACTAGGACGACCGCGATGATTCCGCTGCGGCGTCCCTGATCCCGCCGTTTCACCGATATCTCAGGTCGCGGACGGGGACACTACCACGGCGACTGCGCATCGCGCGCTGTCGAGGATCTGCTCGACCTTGGGACCGAAGTAGACGCGCTGGTCCACGGACCTGTACAACACGCCCATCATCAGCAGATCGAATTTGCCGTTATCCAGCGCCCGCAGTATGACTTTCTCCGCTCGGTTGCCGGAGCCGACCTGAGTATCCACCTTGAGCTCCAGTTGTTTAGCCAGGTCGTTTACCTGGCAGGCTATCTCGCCCCCAGGCTGTATCGGCCGGCGCCCCTTGAATATTCCGTGGAGCATCGACGGGGTTTCTATTACGTATAGCGCGCTCACCTCAGTCTTAATCGATTGCGCATATAGCATCGCAACCGCGATACCTACTCTCGAATAGGAGGCGTCGGTGGTTGGCGCCAGGACCCGCTTGAAGGGCATCGACTGGCCGTAGCTGCGCGCGATGATTACCGGCACCAGGACCTCCGCAAGGATTTCGCGGATGACCGAACTGCTGAGCCGATCGCGCCGCCGGAACTGCGACGCCCCCATGAAAATCGCATCGTAGCCGCGGCGGCTTTCCTGCAAGATCAACTCGGCGATCGAATCGCCGAGCGCGATGCGCTGGCGGACGTTGTGCGCGCCACACAACTCGGCAATCGCCTTGAGGCCGGCGAACCGGTCCTTGAGTTGCGCTTCGGCCTCGGGCGATGGGCTCGCGCGACGGGCGTGGAAGATCGTGATGCTGGCTTCCCCATGGTTGCCGAGTGCGGCAGCCAGATGAGTCGCCATCTGGGCGTGCGGCCCGCCGGCGTCCAGGACCAGCAGCTTCGCGCCTTCCTTGGTAAACGGCAACTTCCCAAGGATTTTTTCGCGCTCGCTACGTTGCGCGTCGCCCGGCCGTTCGGGCACTCCGGCCAGCGACCAGCTCAGCAGCGGCGGCGCCGCCAGCGAGGTCACGATCGCCACCATCAGAATCACGGTGTACATCTCAGGGGTGAGAACGCCCAGCGCGAGACCGATCATTGCGGCCACGATTTCCATTCCGCCGCGCGCGTTCATGCCGGCTGCAACTGCGAACGCCTCGCGCCGCTTGAGCCCGCTCAAAATTCCGCCCAGGCTGCAGCCCACCAGTTTGCCGGCGAAGGCCACGCCCAGCACCAGCGCCGGCACGCCGACACCCGTGATCGCGAAGATGTCCGCCCTGAGCCCTGAGTACGCGAAGAAGAGCGGAGCCAGAACGCCCATCGTGACGGCCTGCAGCTGCTCGCGATCGGTCTTCCGCAGTCGTGCCGAGCGGCCGAGCATGAGACCACCGATGAACGCGCCAAACACCGCGTGGATTCCGATCGCCTGGGTGATCACCGCGCACACGAATGCCACCCCGACCATCACCGTCAGACCGGCATGTTCCACGTAAGCGTGATCGTCAACCCATCGCAGAACCCGCGACACAATCCGAAAACCCACGAAGTAGCAGAGCAGAAGAAAGGCCGCGGCCGCGAAGACCGTGTTCGAGAGCGTGCGGAGGTCAACGGCGCCGCGCGTGGCGAGTCCCGCCACAACCGACAGAAGGATCCATCCGATCAGGTCGTCGACCATGCCGGCTGCAAGAATGAGGACACCGATCTCGCGCCGCATCAGATCGAGATCGATCAGGATTTTCGCGATCACGGGGACGGCGGAAATCGACATCGCCACGGCCATGAAGAGCGCGAAGATCAGACGCTCATTCCCGGCGGGCAAATAGGCTGCCGGCATCCACCATCCCAGGCCGAAACCGCCAGCCAATGGTATCGCGATGCCCAGCGCCGAGACCATCGCGGCAGGCAGGCGCATCCCGCGTAGTGTATCGAGGTCGGTTTCGAGTCCCGTGCAGAGCAGCAACATGATCACGCCGATCCATGCCGACGACTCCAGCAGATGATTGACGATCGGATCGGGCGCAAATATCGCGTGTTGCACGGCCGGGCAGGAACTTTCCCAGCACCGAGGGACCCCAGATCAGTCCGGCCATCAGCTCGCCGATTACCGTCGCATGCCCGGCTCGACGCATCACGTCGGCCAGCATCCGCGCGGTCAGCACCAGCACGATGAACTGAGTCAGAAAATAAAGGACTTGCTTCTCGGTGAGGCCAGGCAAGCGGCCACCTCGCAATCATTGCTGCGCGGTCCGAACGGGTGCAACCTGCTCTACGCAAGCGTCGCCCGTGGCGCGGCAGTTTACTTCAGTCAAGCCGCCAGGGACTCAAGCGCGGCGCCGTCGAGTGGGCGGCCCGGCTCGATTTCCAGCAGACGCGTCACGGTCGGATGAATGTCGATCATGCGCGCGCCTTTGATCTCGCGTCCGTGGGCAATTCCGCTCCCCCACGCATAAAGAATTCCCTGCATGCCCTGCGTGTCGGGAGGATAGCCGTGCGCCGAGACCAGTCCCACGCCCATGAAGGGGCTCGGATAGATATCGCGGCCGATCGTGGCCAGCGGTTTCAGATACCAGGGCGCCATCACCGGATCGACCATGTAATAGCCCTGATGCGCCGAGAGAATCAGGTCGCCCACGCGGCCGCCCGTTCCGAGATGCGCGAATTGCGGCGGGCGGTCGCGCCGTATCACGCTGAACTCGCGATACCCCGCGAGCGCCTGACAGGCGCGATCGATCTGCGACCGGTCCTCGAAGTGGAGGAAGCTCGTGGTACCGGTAGTCACGTCGCGCGCGCGAATATCGTGACGGGTCAGAACGCGCCGCACATTGATCAGGTGCGTGACCGGAAGATGGCCGTGGTCAGACATCGCGAGCAATGTGACCTCGCCGCCATACGGCAGCCGCTGGATCGTATCGATCAGGCGGCCAACTTCGGCGTCGGCGCCGACGATCGCTTCACGCGCCTGCTGCGAATCGATCCCGTGGGCATGAACGACTTCGTCCGGCTGGGCGAAGTATCCCAGGATGAGGCGCGGGCGCCGATCGCCGGGCATCCGAAGGTACTCGATAATATCGTCGGTCCGCTGGCGCTCGCTCGGGTACTCCGAGAGCGTCCACGGCACTTTGCGTTCGTGCGACACGTAAGTGGCGAGCGCGCCGCGGCTCTTCGAGTATCGGCCGTACCATCCCAGCGCCGCGGTCCTTACGCCCTGGCGCTCGGCCACCTGATGCAGCAGCTCGCCGCCGCCGAGCCAGTCGGCGTCCACATCATGATTGAAGAACCCCATTTCGGGGTCGATGAACTGCGCGCTGACCACGCCATGATTTTCGGGCCAGCATCCGGTCGAAGCTGAGACCCAGTTCGGCTCGGATATCGATGGAAAAACCGGTTCCAGATGGTCGGTCGAGGCACCCTCGTTCCGAATTCTCGCAAAGTTCGGAGTCGGGACGGAGTCGATCATCTTGCGCGACAATCCGTCGATCAGGAGCACGATTACAGTTCGCATCGGGGGCGCCTCCGCTCGAGAGCGCAAGTCCGGCACAAGTCCG
Source organism: uncultured delta proteobacterium (assembly GCA_963793115.1). Lineage (GTDB taxonomy): Bacteria > Desulfobacterota > Binatia > Binatales > Binataceae > CAVVMA01. The sequence continues at coordinate 681,037 of CAWBYV010000010.1, read as the reverse complement.
GTGCACGGAGAATAGCCGTTGCGGGGCCGAGTCTCCAGCGAAGCGACCGGGACTCCGCCCGGCGCGCGCCGAATTCACCGTCTGTTCATAGCCTATCTGACGGCGTCGCGCTGGCACTGCCCTCCCGGAAAGAAAAAAGGCGGCCCGAGCCGGGACCGCCTTTTTGTCGGATTACGCGTCGGTTAGTGCTTGGTCTCGATCCGCTTGCCGTAGGAGACTTCGCCCTTATCCACGCGAAGGCTGAAACCGCAGTCAGGATTGGCGCAGACCCAGGCCTTGAATATGACCGAGGCGCCTTCCTGTCCGTAGTCCGATAGTGGGATTAAGGTGCCATTGTTACATTTCTGGCACTTGGGCAACTCCATCTCCACGCCTCCTTACCGCCGGCCATACTGCCGGCCCAATATTCAAGCTATCCGAGGGCCATTTTTAAATCAACGAGCGCTTCCGGGCCGCGCAAGGCGGGGGCCGAATGCCGTCGCGCCTCGAATTTCCCCTTGTAATCCGCGATGTTACGCTGGGCGGAGGCATCCCGATCACAACTGTGTGAGGGTTGTGCGATGGTCTTCGATCGAATTGGATAAATCCGTGCCGCTCCGCAACGTGATCGCGCCCAACCCGCGCATCCTGTTCGTGGGGATAAACCCGAGTCTGCGCTCCGAAGCGGCCGGGCATCATTTTGCGGGTCCGGGAAATCCGTTCTGGCGGCTTCTGTATGCTGCGCGCCTGGTGCCCGAACCGCTCAGCTTTGCCGAGGACCAAAGGCTCGCCGAGTTCGGGATGGCGCTGACCAATTTGTGCCCGCGCGCGACGCGTGCCGCGTCCGAACTGCGCCCCGATGAGATGAAGGCCGGACTGCGCATCCTCGACGCGAGGATTCGACGGATGCGCCCGGCCGTCGTGGCCTTCGTGGGAATCACGCTGTACCGGTATTTTTTCGGCCTCGCGGCCAGCGGCGGCGCCGGCGCGAAACCGGAGACGATCCACGGCGCGCGCGTGTTCGTGCTGCCGAATCCGAGCGGGCTCAACGCCGCTTTCCCCGGGTTTGCCGACAAGCTCCTATGGTTCAGGCGGCTGCGAAGTTTCGAATCGCGCGTGGCCGCGCGCCAGGCGGTCGCCTACGGCGCGGGACGAACGGTATAGACTCCGGCGAAGCCGGGAGGGCGCCAACCCTTGTTCGCGCAGGGGATGCAGACCGTAAACTGCTTCGGCCGCCCGTTGTCCCGGCCGGTCAGACCCACCATCGTTTCGGTTGAGCCGGGCTTGTTGCACGCCACGCAGATGGCGGTCAGCGATTTGTTCTCCTTGGCTTTTTCGCTCGGCATCGCGCGTTCAGGTTAGTGCTTGGCAGTCACGATGGAAAGCGGCCTTGGAGTCGCGAATCGTACGATGTTTATCGGCGGGCGCGAAAGAATTCGCGCAGGATCGCCGCGCACTCCGGCTCCATCAGGCCGGCGCTGACCTCCAGGCGATGGTTCAGACGGCCGTCGCGCCCCAGGTCGTAGACTGAGCCCAGCGCGCCGGCCTTCGGGTCGCGAGCGCCGAACTTGACCTGCGCCAGCCGCGCGTGGACCATCGCGCCCACGCACATCACGCACGGTTCCAGAGTCACATAGATAGTCGCGCCGGTCAGCCGATAGGTCGAAAGCTCCTTCGCGGCGTGCCTGATCGCCAGAATCTCGGCATGAGCGGTCGGATCGCCGAGCGAGATCGGACGGTTGTGCGCAGCGGCAATCACGCGGTCCTCCACCACCACGACCGCACCGACCGGAACCTCGCCCTGCCCGGCCGCGCTGCGGGCCTGCTCGATCGCAAGGGCCATGAAAGCCTCATCGCCGGCCCGCTTCAGCATCTGACCAATTCGCCGATAAACTCGCAGTTAAGCGAACGTTGACACTACCCGCCCACCCTATCAATATCGGCGCTTGGAGGCTGGTCGCCAATGAAAAAGTCCCTGCTCATGGTACCCGCCGCAATTCTCGGTCTGGTTTCTTTCGCTGCAGCCGGCGTGCGCGTCGGAATGCGCGACCAGCCTGCTCCGGCCGCCTCGGTTTCGCCCATGTCGGACACCCGTCTCGGCCTCGACGGCCATCCGCTCACCCAGCCCGTTGCGAATCCAGAAGTGAGGATCGAGATCGCCGCGGACGAAGTTCTGCGTTCCTGCTGCAAGGCCCCGGACCTGATCGTCAGCGGTAAAGTGACAAATTTGGCGGCGCACCCGATTAACTATATCCGGCTGGTGATCACGATGCGGGATGCCGGCGGGCGCGCGGTTTACAGCGATGACACCTACAATCACGGAGCGATAACCCTGTTCGAAGACCCGCAGATCGCCAAGCTGCTCAACGAAAAACCGCATTTCGATCCAATCGCACCCGGCACCACCGACAGTTTCATCTTCAGCATCCCGATGCCGCTCATCCCGAGCTACAAGTCCGCCGCCATTTCGGCCCAGGCCGTGCGCGCCTCCACAACCGCCAAGGCGAATCGGCCAGAGCGAACCGGCCAGCGCGAATCGACTAAAGCGAATCGAGAGGGATAGCGTCTCCGGATCGGGTTTGCCTCGCGACGCGAGCGGCTTAGTATGGATTGCGGCGGCGCGCGATGATGGTGGAACCCGGTGAAATCGCTCCTCGAACGCTGAAGCATCGGCTGGAGCGCGGTGAGCCGCTAGTCGTCCTCGACGTCCGCGAGCCCGAGGAAATCGCAATCGCGTCCTTAGCGGGTGCGCTTCATATCCCGATGGGCGACATCCCCTCGCGAATCGGCGAGCTGGATCCTGACTCGGAGATCGTCGTCGTATGCCATCACGGGTTGCGCAGCGCTCAGGTCGCCGGCTACCTCGCGCGGATGGACTTCGAGCGGGTGCTGAATCTGGCCGGCGGAATCGACGCATGGTCGATGGAAGTCGATCAATTGGTGTCGCGCTACTGAGCGCCCTTCCTCCGGCCACCCCGAATCTCATGGGTCCATACGCTGTGGTATGATGAGATAAAGACTGAGCGGGTTGGTGATCGATGAGCACCGCACCGGAAGAACTGAAAGGCTCCTACGCCACAGATGGCAAAGCCGATACCAAGACCGTCAATTCTAGACGATTTCGAGTACCTCGGAATAATCAGCGGAGAGCGACGTTGGCGCAGCAACGATGGCAGACGGCTCTACACCTGGGATTCTCTGCACGGCGAGGTCGAAGTCTTCAACCGCCGGGGCAAGCACCTTGGAGCGATGGACCCGCAGACAGGCGGGATGATTAAGGCCGCTGTTCAAGGGAGGACGATCGATGTCTAGCAAGCACGAAAAGCAGCTCCCGTTTATCGAATTGTACCTGAGCGGAAAGGTTCTGCCCGGGGACATCGACGACTATGTTGATAAGTGGCATGCGAATCCGGGCGGTCGGGAGATCTATGAATTTCTTGGCATGTCGAAAGAGGAATATTCTCTCTGGCTCCGGGACCCAAACGTGCTCCCACGCATCGCCCGCGCACGAAGGGAGAACAAGCCCCCAAGCCGGTTGAAAGCAGGTGCTTGAAGGGGTGCTTCCCGAATCCCAATGACCTTCCTGGCCTGCAGCGATCCAGATGAGCGCGACCGCTGACAAGGCGGCCAACCTCGACCGCGCGGAGCGTCTCATCCGCCTGGCCGCGGCGCGCGGCGCGGACTTGGTGGCGTTGCCGGAAGTCTTCAACTGGCGCGGCAAGCGTATCGACGAGCCTGCGGCAGCCGAATCGCTCGACGGCGCGACGATCACGGTCATGGCGCGGCTCGCGCACGAGCTCCGAATCCATCTGGTTGCAGGATCGATCACGGAGCAAGCGCCGGGTCAGGGCAAAACCTGGAACACCTCGGTCCTGCTCGACCGCGACGGCGCGCGCCTGGCGGCCTATCGCAAAATCCACCTGTTCGACGTGGACCTTCCCGGCCGGGTCACGATTCGCGAGTCCGACGCCAGGCTCGCGGGCTCCGAAGTAATATGGGCCGATACCGCGCTTGGCCGCCTCGGGCTCACCATCTGCTACGACCTCCGGTTTCCCGAGCTTTACCGCGAGCTCGCGTACGCCGGTGCGAAAGTTATCACGATGCCGAGCGCGTTCACTTTCCCCACCGGCGAGGCGCATTGGGAGGTGCTGATCCGCGCGCGCGCGATCGAGAACCAATGCTACCTGATCGCGCCGGCGCAATTCGGGCCCAACGTCCACGGCTTCAACGATTACGGCAACTCGATGATCGTCGATCCATGGGGACGGGTGCTGGCCCGCGCCGCCGACCAGGAGGGCGTGGTGGTCGCGCCGATCGACCTCGAATACCTGGCACGGGTGCGCCGCGAATTGCCGTCGCTGCGGCACGATCAGATGCGCGGCCAAATGCACGATCAGATGCGCCGCAAGCCCGACTGAACGGCGCGCGCGGCGGACAACGATCGCGGCCGCTCGTCTGTCCGTTTGTTCCGCTCCGGCCGCTCTAGCCAAAAGACTGTCTCTCGACTATTTCCTATGATTCCGATCCTGTCCGCCTCCTATTCGGAGCAGGCGGAAGGAAACGGCAGAGAGGAAACACGCAGATGGCTGAAGGACCGTTAGCCGGCTTCCGGATTCTGGATTTGACCGCAGTGGTATCGGGCCCGTTCTGCACGATGCTGCTCGGCGACCTCGGCGCCGACGTGATCAAGATCGAACCGCCCGAGGGCGACTCGATGCGTATCTTCGGGCGGCCGAAGAAGAACGGCGTGTCCGCGAATTTCGTCCAGTTCAACCGCAACAAGCGCAGCGTCGTGATCGATCTCAAGCAAGAACACGGCCGTGATTTGGTCCGGATGCTGGCGGTGCGCGCCGACGCACTGGTCGAGAACAATCGTCCCGGCGTGGCCGACCGGCTCGGAATCGGATACGCCGATATCCGCCGCGCCAATCCGAAAATCGTCTACTGCTCGATCTGCGGCTACGGTCCCAAGGGCCGCCTCGCCAACCATCCGGCGTACGATCCCGTTATCCAGGGTTACGCCGGAATCGCGCACGTGCAGGGCGGCAAGAGCGGCCAGCCCGCGGTGGTGAAGATGGCGCTGGCGGACAAGGTCAGCGGCATGACGGCGGCGCTCAGCGTGGTCAGCGCGTTGCACGCGGCGCGCACCCGCGGCGTCGGCCAATACGTCAGGGTGCCGATGCTCGAAGCGATGCTGGCGTTCGCGGCCAACGACACGGTCTACGGCTACACCTTCGTCGGTGAAGACGAGCTCAAGAGTCAGGCGCCCCGCAACACTTCGCTCGATCCTTTCCGGACCGCCGACGGATGGTTGACGATCGCGCCGTTCACCGACGCGCAGTACGAGCGGCTATGCGCCGCGGTGGGCCATCCTGAATGGTGGACCGCGGTGCCCGACCGGGTCGAACGGGCGCGCGGCGTGATGCGCGGGCTGGCCAAGGTCTTCCCGGAGCGCGGCACCGGATTGTGGCTCAAGGCGCTCGAAGATGCGGACATTCCCTGCGGTCCGGTACACAATTACGACACTTTGTTCGACGACCCCGAGATCGTCGCCAACGAGAGCTTCGCGATTTATGAACATCCCGAGGCCGGGAACGTGCGGGTCGCGAATCCCGGCGCGCGCTTCACGGAAACGCCGATGAAGATCTGGCGTACGCCCCCGCGCCTGGGTGAGCATACCGAGGAGATCCTGCGCGAGGCCGGCCTCGAACGCTCGCAGTTAGAGGAACTCCGCGACGAGAAAGTTATCAACTAGGCCTGCAGGACGCCGGCCCTACTTCGGATCGCGCCGTGGTTCCCGTAGCGCCGGCCTCCGTGCCGGTGCCTTTCCCGAAGTAGGACCGGCGTCTCGCCGGTCATTTGGTCGGCAAAACCTAACGGGTTGGGTTTCGACGACTATGCAGTGTCCATTGAAGGAGTCTTATGCGCCCTTCTTTCTGCGCTCCGCCCAACGCCGCTTCATCGATTCCGACAACCGCCTTCTCCCCTCCGGGGTTAGGCGATGGCGCCTCTTCGCCTTCGAAGCAGCCTGGCGCGGAGCGGCAGCACTGATGGGACCAGCGCCTGACGTTCTATTTCTTCCAGCGCTTCGATAGCTCGGCTGAGTCGCTCTCTTTCCTGCTTCAAGTCTGCCACGATTGTCTCTATGTCCAACGTTTGCTCCTTGCCCCCGGCTTTCGATGATTGCTGGGCCGTATAATCTCATTCATCGTCCGGTTTCGCAATTCCCGGCTCTTATCTACTATCCCCTATTATCCTCTATCCTCTAGCTTTGGTCAGATTCGCAACCGCAGGAGTGAACGATGCCTTCTAACCATCTCACGAGTTCGCGCCCCTACCGGGTGTACGGAATGAGCCAGTCCTACTTCACACGGAAGATGACGGGCTACCTGGCGTACAAGGGCATTCCGCATCTGCTGCGCCGGTTCGCGGGCGCCAACCCGGCGGCGCGCGCCGCGGGCTGGCATGGGGGAATTCCGGTAGTGATGACGCCCGACGGCCAGTACATGTGGGATACCACCGCGATGATTCACCACCTCGAACTGGGCTTCCCGGAGCGCTCGGTGCTGCCCGATGATCCCGTCCGGCGCTTCCTCTGCTATGCGATCGAAGACGTGCTCGACGAGTGGTTCTACCGTCCCGCGGTGGGCTCGCGATGGTTCTATGAAGAGAACCGGCGCGTCGGCGGGTGGGAGCTGGCTCGTGACATCACGCACGAGGCGCAGGTTGCAGGTGACCAGGCCTACGCGACGGTCAAGAACTATGTCACAGCCACCTGCGAACCTTTCGGCGTCAGCGCCGCGAACGTCGGGGCGTGGATCAAGGAAGTCCTGAAGCCGTGGCTGCGCGTGACGAGCGCGCATCTCGCGACGCATCCTTACTTTTTTGGCGCCCGGCCCTCGCTCGCGGACTTCGCGTTCTTCGGCGGCAACGCCGCACACTTCATCAACGATCCGCAGTGCCGGCGCTGGGTCGACGCCGAAGGTCCGTTGATCGTGGCGCATACCCATCGCCTGGATGAGCCCGAAGATCAGGAGTTTGGAGACTGGTCGGAGCCGGGCGACGGCACACTCATCGCGGTGCTCGCGGACCTGGGCAGACTCTATCTGCCGTGGGTGAGCCGCGCAGCAGTGGACGGCAAGGCCGAACTCATCTTCGAGAGCGGGGATCGAGTGGAAATAGCCGCGACGCCGTTTTTGCGCGAAGCACGCCGCGTGCTGCTCGCGCGCTACGTGGAGCATCGGTGCGACGCTCTCGATTCGTTGTTGAAGCGGGCGGGAATCCTGTCGTACTACGCCGGCTATGTCGATCGGGCCGGGACTGTGCCGGACTACGGAAATCCCCCGCGACCCGATTTCAACCGTCCGTTCGCGCCACCTTGGGAGATGGAATAAAAATTTGGCGGCGTTCTACACGGAAGACGCTCAGCCCTTCGCGGCCTGCTACCCTTGCGGGGCCTTCTTGGCGGCCTTCTTGTGTTTGTGATGTCCGAGCACTTTCTCAAGCGCCTTGGTCTCGACCGACTTGAGATCTTTGACCCCGGTCGACTTGAGTTTGTTGGTCACTGCGTCCTCGACCTTCTGCTCGACTCCGTCCGCAGAGCTCGCCGCGCCGGCCTGCTTGCCCTGCGGCGCATTCGCAGCCGGCGGCACGGCACCCGGATTTGTTACTGCCGGGTTGGTCTGGGCAGAGGCCGCCCCCGCGACCGTCAGGAGAGTGGCCAGGAGAATCGCCAGTGTGTATTTCATCTGGGTAGGTAAACCCCGATCGCAGATACGAAGGGCGAGCCTCTCCGGTTACAGCCGCCTTCGCGGCTGCGATCAGTTAGCGCGGCCGTTTCTTGCGCGCAGATTGCAATGGCGCTATGCGATCGCGATCCAGGGAACGCGAGACGCAAACCGCGACGTAAGGAGGCCCATCAGATGATCCAGGGAAGCTGTCTCTGCGGAGGCATAGCCTTTGAGGCCACCGAGCAGATCGAGTTCCGCAACTGCCATTGCTCGCGATGCCGCAAGGCGCGCGGCGCGGCCTACGCCGCCAACATCTTCGTCAAACCCGCGGACTTCCGATGGCTGCGCGGTGAGGATCTGCTCGTGAGCTACCGGTTGCCGGGAGCGCTACGCTTCGGAAACGCCTTCTGTCGCGCCTGCGGCAGCCCGATGCCGCGCGCCGTTCCAGCGCGGGACTTCATCGTCGTACCGGCGGGCGCCCTCGATTGCGATCCCGGCGTCCGGGCCACGTATCACATCTTCACGGGCTCCAAAGCGCCCTGGCACGAGATCACGGACGACCTGCCGCAGCACGCGGAATATCCGCCACCGCGGTAGCCGCCCATGCTGGTCTGGAATCAGACGTGGGCGGCGCAGTGAAATCGCGCCGCGGGCGCTTTAGTGATCGGTGCCGTGCTCAGCCGGCGAGACCCCGATCAAAACTTTCCGCGTCCGCCGGCGAGAGGCTGAAGTATTTGGCCTCGGGATGGTGGAACACGATCGCGGTTACCGAGCTCTCCGGGTCCATCATGTAGCCTTCGGTCAACTGCACGCCGATGCTCTTCTCGACTTCGAGCAGCTTGAAGAGCGGCTCCTGATCCTCGAGCCGCGGGCAGGCCGGATAGCCGAACGAAAAACGCCGTCCGCGATAGCGGCTCTGGAACAGATCCCTCATCGTGAGCCCGGGCGGATCGCCGATTCCCCACATCTGGCGGATTTTCAGATGCAGCAACTCGGCGAACGCTTCGGCGCCCTCCAGCGCGAGCACTTGCAGGATATGCGAACGCAGGTAGTCGCCCTTGTCCTTCCATTGCTCGGCCAGTGCGCGGACTCCGTTGCCGATCGTGACTGCAAACATGCAGAGGTAATCGATCCGGCCGGACGAACGTGGCGCCACATAATCGGCGAGGCAGAGGCCGGGCTCCGCGCTCTGCCGGCCAAAGGTGAAAGTCTGCACCACCGTCCCGGAGTCCGGGCTCAGAATCAGCACGCGATCGCCGTCGGACGCGGCCGGAAAAAACTTGTACGCTGCGCGGGCGCTGATATCCGGCCGCGCCAGCATCGTCTCCTCAACCGCGCCGACTTCGCGCTTCAACTCGATCGCCTTCGGGTCGCGATCGGCGATCGCCTTCTCGAAATTCCTGAATCCCAGATGCCGCGTGTAGAGCATCACGGGATTGATGTACCGGAAGACCTCGTCGAGGCCGTAATTGCCGAGTACGTGGAGCCTCAAGTCCGGCGGCGCCGGAATATCGACGTCGGTGCGCACCGACGATCGTCCGCGCGGAAACTTTGGCGCGGCGCCGGCCGCTTCGCCTCGGCGAGCAGCTTATCGGTCTGGGCGGCCAGCGCGACCGTCAGCTCCTCGCGGCGCTCGGGGTTCATGATCCGGTTGGCGAGGTCGAGTCCGGTCATCGCGTCGTTGGCGTAGGCCACCAGACCATTGTATTCGGGCGCGATTTTCATCCGCGTGAAACGCAAGGATAGCGCCGCGCCGCCGACCAGGATCGGACATCGGATACCCGCCGACTTCAGGTCCTGCACGGTGACGACCATCATCTGGGCGGACTTCACCAGCAACCCCGAGAGCCCGATCGCGTCGGGATTGTGCTCGCGATAGGCCTTGATCAGCTCTTCGGGCGGCACCTTGATACCCAGGTTGATCACCCGATAGCCGTTGTTCGACAGAATGATATCGACCAGGTTCTTGCCGATGTCGTGGACGTCGCCCTTGACCGTCGCGAGGATGATCCTGCCCTTGTCAGCCGCGTCGGCCTTCTCCATGTGCGGCTCGAGGTAGGCGACCGCGGCCTTCATCGCTTCTGCCGACTGCAACACCTCGGCCACGATCATCTGGTTGGCGTTGAAGAGCCTTCCGACCTCGTTCATCCCCTTCATCAGGGGGCCATTGACGATCTCGAGCGGCGCGCGGGTCTTCAGCGCCTCATCGAGGTCGGCGGTGAGCCCGTCCTTCGATCCCTCCAGGATGTAAAGCCCCAGCCGCTCGTCGAGTGGCAACGACTTGCGCTGCTCGACCGTCGGCTTGACCTTCCGCTGGCGGAAGTAGGCTGCGAACGCCGCGATCGGGTCGTCGCCGCGCCACCAGATCAAATCCTCCGCGAGGCGCCGCTCTTCCTCAGGGAGTGAAACGTAGCGCTCGAGCTTCTCCGCGTTGACGATCGCGAGGTCGAGTCCGGCTTGCACGCAGTGATAAAGCATCACCGAGTTCAGCACTTCGCGCCCGGCCTCGGGCAATCCGAACGAGACGTTCGACACGCCCAGGATGGTCTTGCATCGCGGCAGCGCGGCCTTGATTTGCCTGATGCCCTCGATAGTCTCGACGCCGGAGCCGATGTAATTGCGGTCGCCGGTACCGGCCGGAAATACCAGCGCGTCGAAAATCATGTCCTCCGGCTCGACGCCGTACTTTTCCGTGAGCAGCTTGAACGAACGCTCGGCGATCTGAAGCTTGCGCTGGCGCGTGACCGCCTGCGCCTGTTGCTTGTCCTCATCGATGCATCCGACGACCAGCGCGGCGCCATAGCGGCGGGCTAGCGGCACTACCTTGCGGAAGCGCTCCTCGCCGTCTTCGAGATTGATCGAATTGATCAGCGACTTGCCGGGAGTGCGTTTGAGCGCCTCCTCGATCACGCGCGCGTCGGTCGAGTCGATTACGATCGGGACTTTGACCTTCTTGACCAGCAGCTCGAGGAAGCTGGTCACATCGGCCATTTCGTCGCGGTCGGGATCCTGCAGGCACACGTCGAGCACATGCGCGCCGCGCCGCACTTGCCGCCGTCCGATTTCCGTGGCCTCGTCGATTTTGCCCTCGCGGACCAGCCGCTTGAACTTGCGGCTGCCGAGCACATTGGTCCGTTCGCCGACCACGACCGGCCGCGTGTTCTCGTCGATGACCAGCGCTTCGATTCCCGAAATGATCGAGCGGCGCAGCGTCGAAGGCCCGCGCGGCCGTTTGCCCTCGACGGCGCCGGCGAGCAGGCGGATATGCTCGGGCGTAGTCCCGCAGCATCCTCCGACCAGATTCACCCATCCGTTCTCGGCGAAACGCCCGACCTTTCCGGCGAGCAACTCAGGCGTCTCGTTGTAACGTCCCTCCTCATCGGGCAGCCCGGCGTTGGGAACGCACGCGACATGGAAGCGCGAAATCGAGGACAGCGTGCGCAGATGGTCGGTCATGAAGTCGGGACCGGTGGCGCAGTTGAGCCCGATCCAGAGCAGGTCGCGATGCGCGATCGAAGTGTAGAACGCCTCGATATCCTGGCCCCCGAGCAGCGTGCCCATCGTTTCGATCGTGCCTGACACCGCAACCGCGACCCGCGCTCCGAGTTTCTCGGCCGCGCGCTCGACGGCGACCAGTCCGGCCTTGCAGTTCAGCGCGTCCTGCACGGTTTCGATCAGCAGGATGTCCGCGCCGCCCTCGATCAGCCCCTCGGCCTGTTCCTGATAGGACGCCGCCAACTGATCGAAGGTGACGCCGCCGGTCACCGAGATGCTCTTGGTCGTGGGACCCATCGAGCCTGCCACGAAGCGCGGCTTGCGCGGCGTGCCGGCGGCGTCGGCGGTTTCGCGCGCGATCGCGGCGGCGAGGCGATTGATCTCTCTCGCGCGCTCCTGAAGCCCATACTCCGCGAGCACCACCGAGGTTGCGCCGAACGTCGCGGTCGCGATAATGTCGGCGCCGGCGTCGAGGAAGCTCTGATGCATCGCGCGGATTGCGTCGGGCCGGGTCCGCACGACATTCTCGTTGCAGCCCTCGAGCTCCGGCCCGCCGAAATCTTGAGCGCCGAAATTGAGCCCCTGGATATACGTGCCGAACGCGCCGTCGAGCACGACGATGCGCTCGGCGAGAACATCCTTGAGGAGCTTGATCCTGTCCGTATCGGTAGCCATTGTTTTGGAGGTTCCGCATCACGGACGGAACCCGGATTCCCGAGTCTATTTCAAGCGGCTAAATGTGTGAACCCGCGGGATACAGCCCAAGCGGAACGGATCGCGCTGGTCACCGGAGGCGCCGGCTTCATCGGTTCCCACCTGGTCGATGCGCTGGTCGCATCGGGAACGAAAGTGCGGGTGATCGACAACTTCGCGAACGGCCGGCGCGAGTATCTCAATGGCGCTGCGGAGCTGGCCGAGGCCGACATCCGCGACTTCGATTCGATCAAGCGTGCCTTTGCCGGAGTCGATTGCGTTTTTCATGTCGCTGCGCTTCCGCGCATACCCCTCTCGATCGAGCGCCCGGTCGAGACCGACATGGTCAACGTGATCGGCACGCTCAATGTCCTGCTCGCCGCTCGCGACGCGAAAGTGCGCCGGATTGTTTATTCCGGATCGTCCTCCGTCTACGGCAATCAGCCGCGGATGCCGCTGGTCGAGACGATGGTCCCCGATCCGCTCAGCCCGTATGCATTGCAGAAGCTGGTGGGCGAGCAGTACACGAGCATGTTTCATCGGATGTTCGGGATACAGGCGGTGTGCCTTCGCTACTTCAACGTCTTTGGCCCGCGGATGGCGATGGAAGGCGCGTACGCGACGATAGTCGGGGCCTTCGTGCGCGCCCGCCGCGAGCGGCGGCCGCTCCCGATTCACGGGGACGGCGAGCAGACCCGCGACTTTACGCACGTGCGAGACGTCGTGCGGGCCAACCTGCTCGCGATGGATTGCGCGATCGCGGACGGGAGTCCGATCAATATCGGACGGGGCGTAGAGACCAGCGTCAACCAGATCGCCGCGATGTTCGGCGGGCCGACGATCGCGATGCCGGCGCGTCAGAGCGACGTGCGCCGCACGCTGGCCGACCGCACGCGGGCGCGGGATATCCTCGGCTGGTCGCCGCAGGTGACGATCGAGGCCGGCCTCGCCGAGATGATCTCTCCAAAATGATCTCGCTCGCCGGGTCGCCTTCCCTCATCGCGAAAGGGAACCAACCGGCGCCCTGCATGGCTTTGTAATCGCCGTCAAGATGCGATATCGAACGTTCATCGCTTATGGCTGAGCCCTACTACAAGCAGCACTGGATCGAGGTTGACCCCGATCGCCACGCGGCCTACGATCAGATCCTCGGCTTCCATCCGGCGATGGAGCCGCTTATCAGGCCGCTCGAGCTCGCGCCGGGGATGAGCGTCCTCGACGTTGGCTCGGGACCGGGACACACGACGCTTGAGCTGGCGCGACGGGTCGGACCGGCCGGGCGCGTGACCGGAGTGGATATCAACTCCGAATTCGTCGAACGCGCGGCGATGCGGGCGCGCGCGGCGGGCCTCAACGCGGGATTCGTCTGCGGTCCGTTTCCGCCGCTGCCTTTCTCCGATCGGAGCTTCGATCGCGTATTCTGCAAGAACGTGCTCGAATACGTCGATTCGGCGCCCGAAACCGTCGCCGAGATGGCGCGCGTGACGAAACCCGGCGGGGTGATCGTGGCGGTGGACAGCGATTGGGACATGATCGCGATCGAAATGGGCCTGGGCGCTGCCGCGCGCCCGCTGACCAACAGCATAATGGCCGCGGCGAAGTCGATCGCAATCAGAGAGCCGCAGATCGGGCGGCAACTCTACGGCCTGTTCCGTGTCGCGCAGCTTGAGGACGTTAAGCTCGAGGTCTTCGCCGGCGCTGACACCTATGGGCGCTCGCTCCCGATGCTCCGCGCCAGCTTCGCGCGATACGCGCGCGATTCGGGAGCGATCGCGGCGGGCGAGGTCGATCGATGGCTTGGCGAGGTCGAGCGCGCGATCGAAAATCACACTTATCTGTTCGTCCTGCCGCAATTCGTGGCGCGCGGAATCAAGCCGTGACGCATCGGGCTCAAGCCTTGATGGGAAAGATGACGGGGGAAAAATCATGATTCCGGCCTGGCTCTCTTTTTTCGATGCCATACTGGCGATCGTTCTGGCAACGGTGGGAGTCCTGGCCGCGCACTTTTACTATCTCGCGCCGTTTCAGGGCTTTCAGCTTTTCGCGTTCGGATTCGTGCTCAGCCTGGTCGGCTTCGTCGCGGGCCTCATCGGAATTTTCATGACCCGCTCGCCGGCGCGCGCGGTCGCCCGCCCGCGCGCCGTGTTCGGAACAGTGGCCAGCCTGGCCGTCGCGCTGCCCATATTCCTGCTCGCTCTCAGCGGTCGCGGATATCCCGCGATTAACGACATCACGACCGACTTCGACAATCCGCCCGAATTCACTCACGCGACCGAGCTGGTCGCCAATCAGGGCCGCGACATGAAATACAACAAGCTGAGGTACGCGCAACGCCAGACCGCCGGTTATGGCGAGCTCGCGCCGCTCAAAGTCGCGACCGATTCGGACGCGACTTTCGCCAAGGTCGAGGCCACGGCGAAGCAGATGCCGGCCTGGTTGATAACCGCCGACGATCCCAAGGCGCACGCGCTGGAGGGAATCGCGACCTCAGCGCTGTTCCACTTCCACGATGACTTTGTGATCCAGGTCCGTCCGGCGACCGGCGGAACGGGCAGTCTGATCCAGATGAGATCCAAGTCGCGCGACGGCATCGGCGACTTCGGCGTCAATTACAAGCGCATCAGAACATTCTTCGACGCGTTCGGGAATGGCGCGCCCGCGTGAACGGCTGCGCGTGTTGTAACCCGAGCCGAAGACCAGGAAGAGCGCGACAAAGAGACTGCCGACGACCAGCCATGCCTGTCGTTCGGTACTCGTCGCTTGCGCTCGACCTCCGCTAAAGCTGGGCGCGAAGAATAACAAATCCATTTCGGCCGCCCAAGCGCTAGGTGCGCTAACGGCGAGAGAACGGGCACGAAAGCAAGCAGCCTGTATATCATCCGCGACCCCACCTACTTTCGCGCGACCGCGACGTACATGCCGACGTGTCCCACAGGGGGCATGGGATGAGTCAGCGACTCCACGTCAATGGATGAGACCAGTCGTTCGAGATGGCTCCATGGTCGGCCGAATCCCTCGAAGGTCGTGATGAAGTTCCTCACCCCGCGCCAAGCTCTCAGGTTGGTGGCGAGCGCCCACCATGGTGCCCACTTGGCACCCATCGCTACGATTCGCCCCCCCGGCTTCAGGCTTTTGACGACGTTCTCGACCGCGCGCGGCGTGCGCATTATGTCGTGAGTGAAGGAGAAGAGTGCCGCGTCCGCGGTCACAGGAATCTTAGCGTCTTCGACCGCCGAGTTGATCAGCGTGATGTTCTGCCAACCGCTCTGTTCAATAAGCGCGCGAGCCCCAGCGAGCTGTTCGGGGCTCTGCTCGATGCCGATTATCCGCCCCTCGGCGCCCACACCGCTTTCGAGATCCGCAAAGCTGAAGCCAGTACCGCATCCCACGTCCAGAACTGTCTCGCCCAGCTTCAGGGCGAGCTTGGCGACGCATTGCTGGCGGAAGTCGATGAATTGGCTGAGTATTTCCCGCTGGTGGAATCATCGGTTGGAGCCTCTCTTGCCCAATCGTAAACCGTTCTGGCGCGCCCCTCGCGGTATTTCTTTAACGCCGATTCTCGATCAGGCATTGACTGTCTCCTTCGCGTTGGTCTGATACGTGGCAGCCGAGCTTGCTTGAGAATGCTCTGCAGGGGTTGCTGGCGACAAATCATCATTGGGCTTGCCAGCGACCGTCACTCGCCCAGCCTTCTCGGATGCTTGAATTGTCTGTGACTCCCTCGCGTCATCTGCCAACGCCCAAGTTCGCGCACCTTCATGCGTCGCGTGGCATCCTACTCCAACCCGTACTTGCGGCGCTTGCGCCACAGCGTTGCGACGTTGATCCCGAGCATGTCGGCCGCCTCTTCCAGAGTAACCGCCTGCTCCAGCACCATCTCTATATGGCGCCGTTCCAAATCCTCCAGCGACTGCGCGCCGTCGCTGCGCCGCGGCTCGGCCACGATCTTGTCGGGCAGGTCGCTCAAGGCGATACAGTCGGCGCGGCTCAGGATTACTGCGCGCTCGATCGCGTTGCGCAACTCGCGCACGTTGCCGGGCCACGAATAGGCGGCCAGCGCCGCCCGCGCCTCGGGCGCGAGCGCCAGGCCGGGCTTGTGATGCATCAGCGCGGCGCGTTCGATGAAATGCTCGGCCAGCGGCACGATCTCGCTCGGCCGATCGCGAAGCGGCGGGATGCGAATCTCGATCACGTTAAGGCGATAGTACAGGTCCTCGCGAAAGCGCTTCTCGCGCACCGCCTGTTCGAGCGCCTGGTTGGTGGCGGCGATGATCCGCGCATCGATCTTCAAGGTCGCCGCGCCGCCGACCCGCTCGAAAGTCTTGTCCTGAAGGAAGCGCAGCAGCTTGGCCTGCAGCTCGGGCGAAAGGTCGCCAATCTCGTCGAGGAAGACCGTGCCGCCGTCGGCGGCTTCGAGCCGGCCCGGCTTGTCCTTGATTGCGCCCGTGAACGAGCCGCGAACGTGTCCGAAGAGTTCGCTCTCCAGCAGATGCTCGCTCAGCGTGGTGCAGGCGACCTCGACGAACGGTCCCGTGCGGCGCGGGCTGAGTTCGTGAATCTGTCTGGCCAGCATGCTCTTGCCGGTGCCGGTCTCGCCCGTGATCAGAATCGTCGCGTCGCTGGCCGCGACCTGCGCCGCAGTCTCCGCCACCTTCCTGGTGTGCGGCCCGGGGGTCAAAAACGCCCCGGGCGCCGCGAACCGCTCGAGGCTGCTCTTGAGCGTGCGGTTCTCGACCCGCAGCGTCTGCAATTCCAGCGTGCGCGAAACGACCTGCCGGATGTGTTCGGCGCTGAAGGGCTTGGGGACGTAATCGCTCGCACCGCGGCGGACCGCCTCGACCGCGTCGGGAATCGAGCTGTACGCGGTCATCATGATCACCGGGGTCGCGGGCCTGACGCGCTTGACCTCGTCGAGCAGCTTGAAGCCGTCCATCCCCGCCATCCGGACGTCCGCCACGATCAGATCGGCGCCGCTGCGGGCGAGAAGCTCCAGAGCGCGCTCGGCGCTCTCGGCCTCGATCACGGAAAAGCCCTCGGGCTCGAGCGTCGCGACTATCATGCGGCGGATGTTACGGTCGTCGTTGACCACCAGGATACTAGCCAATCACTTCCTCCCTGATCGGAAGCTCGACGATGAAGCGGCTGCCCTCGCCGCGCCGGCTACTGGCGAAAATCCGGCCGTTGTGAGCCTCGACGATTTCCTTGGCGATGTACAAGCCGAGGCCTGCGGAGCCGGCGCGCGCGGCTCGTTGGGAAATTGCGCGTACGGCTCGAAGATCCGCGGCAGCACGTCTGCGGCGATTCCGGGTCCGGTGTCGGTCACGATCACGCGCACGGTCGTGGCTTCGGGCTGGATTTCGATCGCGATCCTGCCGCCCTCCGGCGTGTAGCGCATCGCGTTGCCCAGCAGGTTGGTGATTACCCACGGCAGCTTGATCGGATCGCCCCAGATCGGTATTGGCGACGCGCCCGCGCATACTTTGAGTTCAAGATGCTTCTCCTCGGCCTGGATCTTAAACGCCGCGCTGACTTCGCGCACTATCCGGTCGAGCATGATCGGACGCCGCTCGACCCCGATTCGCGCTGAACTGTTGCGCGAGGCGTCGAGCAAGTCGCCCGCGATGGCCTGCAGGCGATTCACATCGTCGCGGATCGTGGTCAGAATCTCGCGCTGGCGCGCGCCGGTCTCCGCCACCGCGGCTTCGCTCAGCAATTCCGCGCCGATCGAAAGCGAGGTCAGCGGAGTCTTGAGCTCGTGCGACAAGGTCGCCATCAGATTGGTGCGCGCGCGTTCCTGGTCGCGGATGAAAGTCACGTCCTGAAGCAGAACGATCGTTCCCAGCGGCTCGCCGCGCGGCCCCATCCAGGGCAGGCTCGCGAGTCAGGTAGGTATGGTCGCGGCCCCGGACGAAGACCTTGAACTCGGCCGGCGTGGAACCGTTGGCGCGCGGGTCCTGACTTGCTTGGCCGTGATTTGCTTCGCGGCTCCTGGCCGCCAGCACGCGCCCGACGTGAGCGCTGCGCGCGGCAAGCTCGCCGAGCTTGTGTCCGGCGACGGCTTGCGGCTCGAGATCCAGAATCGCGCACGCGACCTCGTTGATGTGTACGATCGCGCCCTGATTGTCGAGCACGATCAAGCCGTCATCGACGCTCTCTATAATCGCGGCGCTCTTCGATCGCTCGCGCATCAGCTCGTCCAGGCGCAGGCGGTAATCGCGCTCCAGCCGTCCCACCATCGCGTTGAACTCGTCCGCCAATGTCGCCAGCTCGGCGGTGCGCAGCGGCGACATCGCGCGCAGCGATTGCTCGTTGTCGATCTCGCGCAGCGTATCGACCAGTTGCTTCAACGGACGGACGACCAGCGTGCGCGCGAAGAAGTAGCTCGACGCGGCAAGCATCGCGACCACCAGCGCCACGATGACCAGCTCATCGGTGCGCAGCCTGCGAGCAACATCCATGGTACGTCGATCGGCGCTGAACATCGCACGCTCGTTCATCGTTACGAGTGCGTCCATTTCGGCAGCGAGCCGACGCACGAGCGCAGCACTCTGGCCGGTTGCGGATGAGGGGGCACTGAAGAATCGGTCGCTGTCGGCCGCGATTTGCGCGGCCAGACGATCCTGTCCCGGCTCGGTGACATTGCCCTGTTCTATCCCTAGCCATTTCCGGAAGTCCGCTTGCGCCTCTGACGCGCCCAGATCGCCGGCTCTGAAAGCGGCAATCGCGCCTGACATTTGATGAGCGGCCCGGATCGACTGGTAGTTCTGCGAGAGCATGCGGTTTACGGAGCTTTCCAGCACCGCGAGCCGCGAGATGGCGAGCACGCCCAGCGCCGCCATCAGCAGCACCAGGATCAGGTTGGTCAGCCATACGCGGCCGGCGAGCGACCACCACAAGCCGCCGCTCGCGCCGCGCGCGCTGTCGGTCATGACCGCATTTTAACGCCCACGCCAGCGCGGCAGGCAAGTAGGGCCGCATGTGTCGTTGCAAAATGCACGGTCGAAATGGGCGCGCGCCGTTGCGGCCCGCAATCTACCGCCGAGCCGGCTTTGGAATCACTGGCGAAATTCGAGGGCGCAGACTTTGCAATCTGAAAAGAGGGGTCGAGGCATTTCATTCTGAAAATAGCGACGGAGGATCGTTTGGCCGCCAATCCCAGAATTCAGTCCATCAACGAAAGCGCGCTGCCGACGCAGCCCGAAGGCACCATCGGAAAGAATACCAGGGTGATCGTAATCACCACCGGGATGCTGACCTTCATCTCGTTCTGGCGCGCATCGGCGGTGGTGCTTTGCGATCTCGCCTCGACTGCTTACTACATCGGGGGAATCGTCGAGCAGGCGGTGGGCCGCTCGGCTCCCTACTTCATCCTGGGCGTGATGCTGTTCTCGTA
Organism: uncultured delta proteobacterium; assembly: GCA_963793115.1. Taxonomy (GTDB): domain Bacteria; phylum Desulfobacterota; class Binatia; order Binatales; family Binataceae; genus CAVVMA01. The sequence continues at coordinate 661,747 of CAWBYV010000010.1, read as the reverse complement.
CGCGGTGCGCGCCGTGTACGTAGAGTCGTGCTCGATGTTCACGCGCGGCGGCGTGTACCGGGTGGTGAAGGAAGCGATGGGCTCGACCCTCGCGAAAGTCTCGGTGTCGGCCCTGATGTTCGATTACATCCTGACTGGGCCGATCAGCGGGGTCTCGGCCGGCCAGTACATCACGGGGCTGATGAACGAGCTGCTGCATCTGGCGCACGTCAACTTGGTCTTTCCGCCGGACGTGACCGCGGCTTCGTTCGCGATCGCAGCAACGGTCTACTTCTGGTGGCAGAACATCCTCGGGATAGAGGAGTCGAGCGAGAAGGCGATGCGCATCATGCAGGTCACCACCGTAATGGCGGTGATGATGATCGCATGGTGCGGCATGACGATGTACCTCCGCGGCGCGCATCTGCCGCCCTTCGAGCTCAAGCTGCCCGATGCGTCGCTGGGATGGCTCGCGCATCTGCCGGCCGCCCGCACCATCGGGGCGTTCGGCATTCTGATCGCGTTCGGCCATTCGATCCTCGCGATGTCGGGTGAGGAATCGCTCGCGCAGGTGAACCGCGAGATCGAAGCGCCCAAGCTCAAGAACCTGCTTCGCGCCGGCTTCGTCATCTTTATGTACAGCCTGCTGCTGACCGGACTGGTTTCCTTCTTCGCCGTGATGATCATTCCGGACAGCGTGCGGATGGCGAACTACAGCGACAACCTGATCGGCGGGCTCGCGATGTATGTGGTCGGGCCGCTGTGGGCGCGCCTGGCGCTGCGCGCCTTCGTGGTGTTCGTCGGATTCCTGATCCTGGCGGGGGCGGTCAACACCGCGATCGTCGGTTCGGTCGGCGTGCTCAAGCGCGTCGCCGAAGACGGCGTGATGCTCGACTGGTTCCGCCATCCCCACAAGCGCTACGGAACCAATTACCGGATTATCAACCTGGTCACGGCCTGCAGATCGCGACGATCGTGATGTCGCGCGGCGACATGTACGTGCTGGGCGAGGCCTACGCTTTCGGCGTGGTGTGGAGTTTCGTGTTCAAGAGCCTGTCGGTGCTGATGCTGCGCTATCGCGAGAAGTACAAGCGGCTGTGGCGGATGCCGCTCAACCTGACCTGGTTTCGTCCCGGCGGCCAGGATTTTCCGCTCGGTCTCGCGCTCACTTTTCTGGTGCTGCTCGCCATCGCGATAGTGAATCTCTTCACCAAGCAGGTCGCGACGATCTGGGGCGTTTCGTTCACCGCGGGCCTGTTCATTGTCTTCTCCATCTCCGAGCGGATTAACGGCGCGGCGCCGCACGAATACGGCGAAGAACCCGAGAAGTTCAATCTTCATATCATAGAGAACGGTCAGCCGCTCGATATAGCCGCGCTCGGGATCGACGGCCACGCCAGGAAGCTGATCGCGATCCGCGACCCGCGCAACCTCGCCCATCTGCATCGTTACCTGAGCGAGCGCGATGACGCCGATCTGATCGCGCTCACGGTGCGCAACGAGCGCGGGCTCGCCTCCAGCGAGGGCGCGCAGCCGTTCACCCCCGAAGAGGGCAAGCTATTCAGCAGGGTGGTCAAGGTCTGCGAGGACCATGGGCGCGCGGTCACGCCGCTGGTGGTGATCTCCAACGACCAGCAGTTCGCGATCGCGAACACGGCATTTCGCCTCGGCGTGGACGAAGTCGTGATGGGCGTCTCGGCGAAGTTCTCACCCGACGTGCAGCTCGAGAATTTCGCGATGCACTGGGGATCGTTGGGCGACGACGAGCGTCACGTGAAGGTCCGCGTCCTGTCCGACGATCGCGACATCAGAGCAGAGATTTAGGCGCCGCAGCGCTCGAGCCGCCACTTTTTCCGCTCCAGTCGCGCAGGTCCTGCTCCTGTGATGGCTTTTGGATTATCGCTATGATCTTGACTCAGGCCGATGATAGCCATCGTCGATTACAAGGCCGGTAACCTGCCGAGCGTAGCACGCGCGCTGGAGTTCCTGGGCCATCGCTCGGAGATCACCAACCGCCCCGAGCGGATCCGAGCCGCTGAGCGGATCGTCCTGCCCGGCGTCGGCGCGGCCGGCGCCACGATGGAGAACCTCCGTGCGCTCGGGCTTGAATCCGTCCTGCGCGAGCAGGTGCTCGAGGCCGGCAAGCCGTTTCTGGGCATCTGCATCGGGATCCAGGTGCTGTTCGATCGCAGCGAGGAAGACGGCGCGAAGTGCCTCGGCTTTGTCGCCGGGCACGTGGCGCGCTATCCCAACTCCGTCGATGGACGCCGGCTCAAGGTCCCGCAGATCGGATGGAACCGCGTGCGCCAGACGCGGCCGCATCCGGTGTTCGCAGGCGTGCCTGACAACACGCACTTCTACTTCGTCAATTCGTACTACCCGATTCCCGACGATCCTGCGGTCGCGATCGCCGAGAGCGACCACGGCGTGACGTTCGTCGCGGCAATCGCGCGCGGCAACATTGTTGCGACGCAATTCCATCTCGAGAAAAGCGGCGCGGCCGGGCTTAAGCTGCTCGACAATTTCTGCCGGCTCGCATTCTGACGATGCTCGCCAAGCGAATCATTCCCTGCCTCGACGTCCGCGACGGCAGGGTGACCAAGGGCGTGCAATTTCTGGACAACGCCGACGTGGGCGATCCGGTCGCGATGGCGCGTCATTACTACCAGCAAGGCGCCGACGAGATCGTCTTTTACGACATCACCGCGTCCAACGAGCGGCGCGGGATCATGCTCGACGTGGTGCGCGCCGTGGCCCGCGAAATTTTCATCCCGTTCAGCGTCGGCGGCGGGCTTCGCACGCTCGACGACATGCGCGCGGTGCTGCTGGCCGGGGCCGAGAAAGTTTCGATCGATTCGGGCGCGGTGCGCAATCCGGCGATAATCTCGCAGGGCGCGCGCGCCTTCGGCAGCCAGTGTATCGTGCTCTCGATGCAAGTTAAACGCATCGACAAGATGACCGGCAAGCGGCCGGGCGTGGCATCAGGTTACGAAGTCGTGATCGACGGCGGGCGTCAATTCACCGGCAAGGACGCGATCGAATGGGCGCGCGAGGGCGAGCGGCTGGGCGCCGGCGAGCTGTGCGTCAACTCGATCGATCGCGACGGAACCAACCTGGGCTACGAGCTGGAGCTTACGCGCACGGTGAGCGAGGCGGTGACGATTCCGGTGATCGCGTCGGGCGGCGCCGGAGAGCCCGAGCATCTGCGCCAGGCGTTCACCATCGGCGCGGCGGACGCGGCCATCGTCGCGTCGATCGTCCATTACGGCACATATCCGATTCCCGCGCTCAAGAGCTACCTGAGAACCCATGGGGTCGAGGTCCGCGAGCAGATCACGATCGACACGATCGATAAGCGAAGTATCGAGCGGGGCGCGCCGTGAAAATCGCCCTGGTCGTGTCCGACTTCAACGGCGAAGTGACCGCGCTGATGCGCGATCGGGCGCGCGCACACGCTGAATCGCTCGGCGTCGAGGTCAGTCATGAAGTTCATGTGCCGGGCGTCTTCGACATGGGACTGGCGATCAAGAAGCTGCTCAAGCGCGAGGACGTTGACGGCGTGGTGATCCTTGGCGCGGTCATCAAGGGCGACACGATGCACGACGAGCTGATCTCGGCCGTGACCGCGCGGGTGGCGAGCGACCTCGCGCTGCAATTCGACAAGCCGGTGGCGCTGGGCGTGACGGGCCCCGGCATGACCGAAGCGCAGGCGTTCGATCGAATCGACAACGCGCGCACCGCAGTCGATTCGGTGGCGCGCATGATTCGCGCGCTCAAGGAAATCGGCTAGGGACGCGTGTCATCTTTTCTTGTCGTGTCGGACTTTGGCCTGTCGCCTGGGAGCGAGGCCACATAGCCGGTCGGAGTCTCGGTACACACGACGCCGAAACACCGTGGACCAAAACCGGCTAAAACCTTGCAGAGCGAGGCGATTTGGCCTACACGGCGAACTGGAGCCGGAGAGTCAAGACGGAAATTCCGGCTAACACTTTCCTTGGGAGTGCGTATTATGGGGACTTGGTCAGTGCAATCGGTTACTTGCCGCCACACGCCGTTGAACAGTCCCACGGAGTACGGCACGAACTGGTACGTAACGTTCAAGCTCAAGTACACTTCGACACTCATCGGGAGCTTCGTCGAGCCGCCCAAGATGGCCTGGGACGAAGTCATCCTGTTCAACGACTACGGCAAAGGCGAGCGCTGGGAGTTCGTCGGAAACATGTACACGCAAAAGCCGGACAGCCCGACGATGGCGGTCTGGGCGCAGCGTTACTTCCGCGCCTACCTCAACGCGCACAATCAACCCTTCAGCGATTCCTTTGGCAGACAGAAAGGGCACTCCAAGCTTTTTGACAAGAACGGCGCCCCCGTCGGGGGTCAGGCATTGGGCACGCACGTTGGCGAACAAGCACAGAACAAGGCGGTTCAAGACTACCTGAAAAGGAATGGCGGGATACTCGAGATCGAAGTGCACGACATTCCAAATATTCTCAAGCCGGTCGCAGGCAAATTGGTGCAAAAGGAGCGTGTGCTCAGCTTCAACTGCGGCGTGACGGGAATGGGGCCTCGCGTCAAGGCTTGGCAGCACATCAAAATGGACTCGACCCAGCCTGAGACGAGTTGGACCTACAACTTCCAGACAGCCGGTTCAGCGCCCGGGCTCCGCACGACTGGGTTGAAAATAGTCCCTGATCCTACCCCCAAAAGTGATTTGCTGCCGACCGGTGGCATCTGGTAGTCAGTAACGGGGCCGTGCATCAAGCGCAGGCGTTCGATCGAATCGACAACGCGCGCACCGCGGTCGATTCGGTGGCGCGAATGATTCGCGGGCTCAAGGAAATCGGCTAGAAACGCGTGTCATCTTCTCTTGTCGGACTTTGGCAATTGTGCCTTAGCCGAGAGCGCGGAAGATCAAACCACCTGGAGGCATTTAACGGTGTTGTCGTGTAGTCCTCGCGAGCTCTCCTTCGACCCGTGCCACGGCCAAGGACAGTCCGTGACACTCCTCAACAAGAGCAGCGCGCCGCTGGGTATCACCAGCATCACGACAAGAGGGTAAGCGCTTAATCTTCGGGAGTAATCCTCGAATTCCAAATTGGAGGGTTCAGAAGCGTTTGGAGGGTGCGCTCAGGGGGCCCTTGGCGTTGACGCTAGGGCATCTCGCAATATGGCGTCGCGCGGACCTGTAGGTTCGGCGTGCTGGGCACGTAACGCCGCCTGCAGCGCCGCCGCTCCGCCGAAGGCGGCGCGATAGCGGCCCACTAAATCGGTGGCGAGCGCGTTCAGCACGGACGGCGTGATCATACCCTCTGGATATTGAAACACCTCCCGTGCCGGACCAAGCAGCGTGCAGCCCGATGCATTCATCTCAATTACCGCACCCTTTGGATCGGTCTCCAGCTTCGCTGGCGCGGGAGGCTGTGCCGCATAGAATCCCCCGATAACAAAATAGGTGCCGTCCTGAGTCCGATCTTGGGCGTAAATCCATAGCCGGCGGGTCCAGTGTCCGTTGGTCAGTGCCGGACAGGCGGCGAGCAATCCGGATGGGGCAGGCTCGAATTGTATTTTTTCCGGGACATACGCTAGACCGAAGATCGGATCTACCGCTTGCGGACTGATTGCCGCTGCGATCGCGACGGCCCCGAAACCGAGGCTAATAAGGCCAACGATAAGTCGCATAAGCTGGTTTTTCTGCCCGGTAGCTGGGCCCAGGCCAGAACGCGGGCTGAACGAAGTCCGAGGTCCAATTCTTTCCGTCGAAACCCTCGATATGTCCCGGGGCGCTTGTTGAGGTACCCTGAATAACCGCTACGTCGCCAACCCACGGCGCGTTCTGTGCCCCGGCAACCAAGACAAAGCCGAGACGCACGAGCGTCGGACCCCAATCCTTGGCATAATAGGGATGGCCAGTCGTGTTCAAACCCGCCTCTTCCAGAGCCATACGTACGTGGGCCGCGCAAACACCCCTCCCGAACGGCGGGAACGCCTTACCTTTCAATGCGGCAGCGAATTTCTGCCTGTCGAACGTAGCCATTTTGGGATCTCCCTCCCCGCTCCCGAGACCATTTGGGACTATCTTACTCAGTCCACTGGAAGCGCTTGAAGATGGCAATCTGGGCATAGACGCTCGTGCTGGCATAGCCGAACTGCCCGTCCAGCCCAATCTGCCACTGAGGAGAGTAGGCGCCCAGAATTACTCCCGCCTGGGTGGAGAAGCCGTGGACAAAACCACCGGCGAAGCCCGCCCCGCTCAGGCCGCCCGTCAGCACGACCTGTTGATCCGAGTGCAAAAGCAGGCGGAGATCGACTTCGCCGCTGGTTATCAGGTTCTGGGAGTTGTAGGAGACGCTCATCACGAGGTTGAACGGATGTGGGCGCTCCCGAAACATCCAGGTTGAGAAATCGGCTTCGAACACGCCGGCGTTGCTGTCGGCAACATCGGCGCCGCCCAATAGATACAGGTAGGTTCCTTGCATTGGGGACAAGCCAACTCCGCCCTCGAAGCGGCCAAAATTGAAGCGCGATTCATGCCCCGTGCCTGGATCGAGAGGATCGTCAAACCCGCCGCCGACGTAGAGCTCGATATCCGTTCGCGCGACCCACCAAAGAGATACCCTTGGTAAGACTCTGCTCGAGCTGGAATCCTTCCTGAGTGCTCGCATATTCGGTAGACCAGTAGCCGCCCCCATACACCAGGAGACTCAACTGCCCGGGACTCTGAGACTCGAACATGTTTGAAAATAGCGCGGGTGACGTGCGTGGTGGCGTGGATGTGCTCTGGCACCATCCGCACCCGCAGGTAACGGTGAGAAAGATCAGCGCCGAGAACAGAATCTGCGCCAATACGGCAATCAATCGATGCTTAGACTCACGCATGGTCCACATGTCACTTGTGAATTGCGATACAAGCAGGGCAAGGTGGACACCCGAGAGCCGGTGGCGCCGGAAGAAGGGGGCTGGTGAAACTCGGCGGATAGACTGCTATCGGTGGTGGTGGCGGGGGCGGTGGTGGTCCCCCGGTCCCGCCGCCGCCGGTCCCGCCGCCGCTGCCACCACCAGTCCCGGCAGCGGTTGAGGCGACCGCCGCCGCGACAACCGCCGCCGCGGCGCTCGCTGACGGGGCATCAGCCGAGGTCTGACTCTCGACTTGCGCGACGGTAAACCGGGTGATCGGCGTGAACCTGAGTTCCTCCTGAGCCAGCTTGAAGTTCGGATCGTAGCTCAATGCGCGCTGGAACAGCGCCCTCGCAACCGCGGGATGCTGCCGGTCGCGTTCGTCGAGTCCACGCGAAAAGTTCGTGAAAGCATCGAGACTCCTGGTCTGCGGCTGCTCGATGCTCGCAACCACCTCCGGATGCAGCTTGTTCATGTCGAAACCGAGGTCAGCGATGATCTTCCGGGCGAGCTCTTTCTCCAGATCGTAAAACTGCACGACCTGCCCCTGCGCGATCTGAACGTGCCGTTCGGCGCTGCCGGGCGCGGTCTTGGCCAGCACCGAATCGATATCCAGCGCGCCTTTGGACGGATCGAGGTAACTCCCGGTGGCGACTTTGCCCGCCCCGAGCAGCCGTCCCTCCCGTGCGGCCGTATTGGGATTGGCCAACCCGCTCTTGCCCAGCTCAGCTCCGACAGCAGAGCCTGTAGCTGCTCCCGCTCGACCACCTTGACTCCGGGCAACTTCGAGATGTCGTCGATCAACAGCGCGGTCAATCCCTTCTGCAGCGGGGTCAAATCGGGCGAGCCGAGATTGCGGAAATAGGTGATCGCGATCGCATTGGGATCGCCGGGGCCGATCGTGTGCTCGTGCTTCAACGCCCTTTCGGCCTCGTCGCGATCGTTCTGCTCACGCAGGATACCAAGATATTGCGGCACTTTCTCCTTGAGGTCGTTTTGCTGCTCGGCTGCCGTGGAGGGAGCCAACTTTATATAGCGCTGCCAGGCGGCGATCGCGTCGGAGAGCCGGTTCTGCTTGAGATAGGCGAGACCCAGGTAGAGTGAAATCGAGCTGTTCACAGGGTAGAGCTTTTCGGCTCGCGTGAGATCGGCGACCGCCTTGGCATAGTCGCCAGCTTCGTACGAGGTTATTCCGCTTTCGATCAACGGCCGCGACTCCGCAATGTCACTCGCTGGCTGATCGGCAAAAGAGAACCCGGGCCTCAAGAGCGCCGCGCCGCAGAGCGCCAGCAACGCAATAGCGACTGCGATGGTTCTGGCGGCTGCGATTTGCCGATTCGAGGTCATTGCGTTCGCGCCCTCCTCTGCGCCGGAGCCTAAGGTGTCAGCGGCGCCAGGTTGAGTTGAAACCCGAGGCTGTCTCCAGCAACAGCGGCAGTCGAGGACTGGACACCCGTATTCGTTCCACTCGGCGCGATGAGCGCGGCATCGTTCGCAACGTCCGGGCCCGTCCCTGGAATGTTGTGCTCGTAAGCCCGTTGGTATCCAGCCGGCTTCGTAACTGAGTTGTCATTCGTGATTGACCAGAAAAGCGTATTGAGCGTGTTATTCTGAGTGGTAGTTATACTCGGTGCGCTCAGATTCGTGGCTGCGGTGGTACAGGAATGCGCGAAGTTTTCCACCGGGGTCGCGCCGACGCTCGCAAACAAAGTAATGCCGGCCGAGCCCAGGTAACTCGCAGGATTGCCTGACGCCTGGAAATTCCATGTGTATTGGGTCGTCCCAGTTTCACCTGCCTGGACGAACTTGCCGTAGACCGCGGTTTGCAGGCCACCGCAGGTCCCGCTGTCAACCAGACTCCAATCGCAGGTTCCCGTCCCCGCACCCGTGCAACAGGAGTTCGGGCTATTGGCGGCAACACACTGCGTGTTCGAGGGCGCAATGATCGTGGCTGCCGATGCCAGCGGACAGGTCCCGATCCCCGCTCCCGTACAGCACGCGAACGGAGTGGCAGCCGCTGTGCATTGCGTGCTGTCTTCACTCTCGATGGCGACCGCCGCGAGCAGAAACTCGCCAGCTTGCACCTGATCGGGCAGGTTTCCGGTAACGCTGGTGTTCCCGTTCGAACTCGTGTCGGCGTTTGTCGAGGTCACCACGCCCGGCGTCGGTGCCGGCGGCAACGCGGCCTGGAGCGGTGTGACGACCGGCGCGGCCAGACCCAGGACCTCACTCACGCTGTTGCCGAGGGAATTCGTCACCCAGACGTTGCCGGATCCGTCCAGCGCTACCCACAAGGGAGACTCGAACGCCGCGCCCGCGGGGGCCAAGTTGAGGCCCGTAGAGTAACCGCTCGCCGCCGTCAGCTCGCTCACGCTGCCGGCAACGCTTTCGTTGCCACAATTCGCCACGAAGACGTTGCCGGATCTATCCACCGCTATCGAGATGGGACTACCGAACAACGCGCCCGGCGAGCCCGTGTTGCTGTTGTTGTAGTTGAGGCCCGTAGCGTAACCGCTCGCCGCTGTCAGCTCGCTCACGCTGTTGTTGTTCTCACTCGCCACAAAGACGTTGCCGGATCCGTCCAGCGCTATCGAGATGGGATAATCGAACGCCGCGTCCGAGGGGGCGAAGTTCAGGCCCGTGCCGTAACCACCCGCCGCCGTCAGCTCGCTCAGGCTGTTGCCTTCATTCGCCACAAGGACGTTGCCGGATCCATCCAGCGCTATCGAGTTGGGGTTGCTGAACCCCGCGCCTGAGGGCGCAAAGTTGAGGCCCGTAGCGTAGCTGCTCGCCTCCGTCAGCTCGCTCACGCTGTTGCCGTAGAAATTCGTCACAAAAACATTGGCGGACCCATCCAGCGCTACGGATTGCGGGGCGTTGAACACTGCGGCCGCGGGCGCTAAGCTGAGGCCCGTAGCGTAGCTGCTCGCCTCCGTCAGCTCGCTCACGCTGTTCCCGTAGTAATTCCCCACAAAGACGTTGCCCGACCCATCCAGCGCTATCGAGGAGGGCACGTCGAACGCTGCGGCCGCGGGAGCGAAGTTGAGGCCCGTAGCGTAACCGCTCGCCGCCGTCAGTTCGCTCACGCTGCCGGGACTGATTTCGGAGCCTTCATTCGCTACAAAGACGTTGCCAGACCCGTCCAGGGCTATCGAGGAGGGAGCGCCGAACGCCGCGCCCGCGGGTGCGAAGGTGAGCGCCATCTCCCATCCGTCGGGCGCCACTGCCAGCGTTGGGCCGAACGGCGCGCTCACCGCCGCCAGTCCGTACAGCGCGCTTACGTTATTCGCCGGGTTGGTGACGATCAGATACGCCGCCCCCATCGTTTCATTGGGCGCGGGCGTTGCTGAGCAGCCGATGTCGGGGCTGTACGTCAGTCCCGGGGTCGCATAGCACATAAGCCGGGCGCACGCGATCGACGACGCCCCGGAGCTCTCTACGCATCCCGCCAGAATGTTGGCCAGCGTATTCAGCCGCTGCAGCCCGTCGCAGTTCGCCGGCGGCGAGGCCGCGTTACACGCCGCCACGCTGGGCAGGAAGCTCGACGCATTGCCGCTCACTGAAAAGTTGCCCGCATTCACGTCCGCCAGGTTGGCCACGCCGTAGTAAGCGTTTTGCAGCCCGGTGGCGTTGCTCGACGGCGCGCCGATGGTATGCCCCGTCGAATCGAAGAACTGCGCCAGCGCCCATTGGGCCGCGGCCGTGGTCAGCTCATTGATCGTGACGGTGGTGGAGGGTGTCAGGCTGTTGCACGGACCCAGCGCCGCCATCAGTCCGATGGCCGAATTGGCGGTAGTACGCCCGCAACGGCGTTGCCCCCGGTTGCAGTGATATAGGTCTGGGGATTTCCAGCCGGACAGGTGTACGAAGCTACGGTAAAGGTGCCGTCAGCGGCCGTCTCGGCTGTCCCGATCATGGTGGCGCCCGAGCCATAGCCGGTGGTGCCCGCCGCGTACAGCGCGACGGAAGAATTGGCTATCGGCGTCAGGCCCCCGACCACCTGCCCCGAGAATACCGGTGTCGGCGTAGGAGTCGGTGTCGGTGTCGGCGTCGGACTCGGCGTGGGCGTCGGCGTCGGCGTCGGCGTGGCCGTGGGTGTCGGTGTGGGCGTTGGAGTTGAGGTTGGGGTCGGGGTTGGGGTTGGCGTCGGAGTTGGCGTCGGTGTTGGAGTTTGCGTCGGTGTTGGGGTTGGCGTTGGCGTGGCCGTGGGTGTCGGTGTGGGCGCCGGCGATGGTGTCGGTGTGGGCGTCGGCGCCGGAGTCGGCGTTGGCGTCGGTGTGGGCGTCAATGTGGGAGCCGGCGATGGTGTCGGTGTGGACGTTGGCGCCGGAGTCGGCGTTGGCGTCGGGGGTGGTGTTGGCGTCGCAGGCGGTACGGGAATCGGCGTGGGGGTGGCTGTGGGCGCCCCGCATTTGGGGCAACTGGGATCGAGGCATCCCGCCAGTGGCAGCGTGACGATCAGAAGAGCCGCGCTTAGAAGCGCCGGGAGAAGAACTGCGGTGCTGATTAAGCCACGACGGATGTTACGCAGATACACCAAAGTCTTGCCCCCCGGAAACCGTGCGTAGCCGATGTCAACGCGAGTTCCCCGCGAGGTTCGCAGACCTGTAGTCCAGATCGAACCGCTTTGCAAGCGCAACCTGATTGCAACGCCGTCGTGGCTTTGAGGATCGCGCCGTAAGCTCTGTTCGCCCGATCGGCCGGCCTTGGCCCTCTTTGCAGGCCGGCGGCTGCGGCCTGCAATTACCTCGACTCCGTCGCTCGCGCCCGATCAATACCGGCAAGAGCAGTCACCGGTTGCATCGCCGTGGATCTCTCGCCCACGATCGCCGCTGGCGAAATGGACCGACCGGCGCCGAGCAACGGCTCGATTTCGAGCCTCAAGACCAACGGCGCCGGATGGCTCCAGGGCCAATCCGGATCGGACAGGGATTCAGGACACTCCTACCTCGCGGCCGCGAGTCATGATTTATTCCACTTTGATGGCAAATCTCCTCTGACGTTCAGTGGCTCGTGGCTGGCTGGCGTTTTCCTCCAGCAATAGCCACCGTGCTGGCCTGCGGACCTTGTTCCCCTTCCTCCTCGGCGAAGCGAACCGCGGTCCCCGGCTGCAGGTCATCGAAGTGTCCGTCGAGCACGCTTTTGGAATGAAAGTAAATTTCGCGGCCGTCGGACGTTTCGAGGAACCCATAACCGTCCTTGGGGAAGATGCGGGCCACTCGCGCGACTGAGGGCAATTCGTGAGCCTTTACGCTGCCGCGCAGTTTGCGCACATGATCCTCGAGGCGCCGGCGCGCCGCGTCGAACGCTTCGCGGACTGCGACCGCCAGATCCTCGGCGTGCTGCTGGGTGACCGATAGCTCGGCCTGCGGCGCGCGCATGTCGATGCGAACCTTGAATGGACCACCCTTGCGATGGTGGTGAACGGGGGCCTCAACCACGACGTGGCATCCGGTGAGCCGTTCGAAATAGACACCCAACGCTTCGGCGCGACGGCGAATGTCCGCCTCCATCGCTTCGGTCAGGGGAAAGTCACGCGAAGTGATTTGAACCGGGCGTTCCATAGTTCACCTCAAATCTGGAGGTTTCGACACGTATTGGCTGTGCCAACTGCGCGGTTGCTCGGCTTCGAGTCTCGCGCGAGATTTGAAACGCGAGCGCAGCACGTGCCGGCGGTAGGAAAAGAGTTCCCGAACTGCTCCATCCAGTTCGAGCATTGGTTCAGGGCCGACGCGTTCCGGTTGCTTGCCCGTTATCGCGATCGATCTTTGCGCAAGGCCTCGCCGGCGCCAATGAGCCAGAGGATCTCGGCGCTTTTATCGAATCGCAGGTCTACAAGCCCGAGCACCGCAGTCTCATTTGATCTCGAGCCGTCAGATCCGCCAGCTCGGTAGCGATCCTTCAGCCGACGGAGCAGCGGTTTGTCACTTCTTTTTCATTGGCTTGCCGCAGCATGAAGGAGCTCGGCTCCCCTTCGCAACCTGCTTTGTTCCGCCACAGCCAGCCGAACAAACATAGCTTTCTTTCTTCACGGCCATCGTGATGCGCTCCTGCGTGTCTTTGTCGATTCCAAGGCCTGAAAAGCGCTCCTCCTACGGGACGCCTTATAGCACAAAATCGCCTACACGCAACATGAGAAGCCATTCGGGCGATCAGGCGATTGCTTCAGTCATTCCTAAGCGACCCGATCATCCACTGTGCCAGCCGCCTTGACAGGCCCGTCAGCGTCGGGCTGCTGATCTTTGCGGGAACATCAGACGTGCAAAACCGGGCTCGAACTTCACGTTTGCAAACCGCCTGGTGTCGTGCGAGTCTGAATCACGATTCAAAATGGAAATTCCAGTTCAGTAGCCACAGCCTTCGGGCACAATTGATGCGTTTCCAAAGAAGTTCGGGCTTCGGGGGAGGCAAGCTTATGTGGAACATCAAGCGATTCTCAAAGCGATTCTCATGGAAGCTGTGCGCATTCGTGCTGCTGACCGCGCTGATGGGCATCGGAGGCACCGCGTCTGCGCAGGTCAGCCCTGGTGACTTCATCAATCCCGACAATGAGACAAAGGTCAAAGACCTCGTTTCACCCGGGGTGTACGCGAGGGTTTTGCACGGCATGACGATGAAGATCGTGCCGACCGAGCGGATCGATTGGCCTCCGCCCTACAGGGAGGCGACGGAAAAGTACTCCGCGCAGGTCCGCCTGTCGCCGGACGGCCGCAGCCTCGTCGCATACGCCGCCGGGCAGCCCTTCCCGATAATCGACCCGAACGACCCTGCTGTCGGCACCAAGATAATGTGGGACAACACCTTCCGGCCGATTTCGAGCGACGACTACGATCTGCGCGATTTCGCCTGCACGAGCGAGTACTGGGGCAAGGACAAGCCGTACCAGATGGTAGACTATATCGAGGTCGGTCATTACGCAGGCTACAACCTGGTTGGCCGGACCGAGGTTGAACCGATTCCGATCGATCCCGACTTCAAGATTTCGGGACGCTACTGGTTGTTCGGTTTGTATCCCGTGTTGGCGCCTCAGCAAGCGCGGGGTACAGGCATTCTGCGCTATAGATACGCCGACCCGGTCAAAGGCGACGATGACTGGAGCTGGACGCCCGGCACACGGCGGCTGCGCAGGCTCAACGAAGCCCTCCAAGGAACTGCGACCGGGGCGCAGGAGTATTCGCCCGACAATTACGAAGCTTTCAGCGCCAAGAACGAGAATTACGACTTCAAGTTCATCGGCGAAAAGAACATGCTCGCAAGCGTCAACGCCGAGCACGTGCCGGAAGTGACCTGCAAGACCGACGGCGGCGCAAGCGTATGTCCGGAGCGGTGGGAGATGCGCCACTTGTATATCGTCGAGGCGAAGGCGCGGCGCGACCGCGTGCCGGAAGAGCTCTATTCCAGGCGCGTCCTGTACATCGATTCGGAAGCGATTTTCGTGATGTACCTCGACCTGTACGATCGTCGTGGCAGCTTGTGGAAAAATTATACTTCCTGGATGACATACAGGGACCGTCCCGTGCCCGCCGCGCGGATCGCCATCTATCCGTTCAAGCGCGAGTTCCAGGTGGGGTCCTCCACGACCGACGTGCAGTCGGGTTTCAGCAGCGTTTGCTACCACCCGGCTCAGAATACGGCGGAACGCGACAGTTGGTACATCAACATGGGCGCAGTGGACAAACAGTTCTTCACGCTCCAGGCGATGGCTAAAGCTGCTCCCTGAAAGGGTGTGTGACGCGGCCGCGATGTTCGTGATGAATCTGCAAACGCCCGATGCCTTTCAGATGTACTGCCTGGTCAGCGGCCAGAGTTGGTTGAGCGGGAGCTTCGGGTTTCTCAAGACAAACACCGGCAGGTTGTTCTCGTCGGGCATCGCGTAGCGGCTGCGAATCGTCGCAGCCTGCTCGACGCTGCCGAAAGCCGGCGGTATCGCTGTTCATCGCCGCCAATTGCGATCACGACCTTGCCTGAATAGTTGCGTGGTCCCCAGAGGAAGTAGTTCATGTGTCCGCTTATCGCCTTCGGCAGCCCGTAGCGTGGCCCGAAGAAATCGATCGCGCCTGCTTCTCCGTAATTGGAGGCAAAAATCGCAGCTTCGGCGCGCTCATTGGGAGGCAGGCTGTCATACGCGCGCGCGATGGTTGCCGTCATGTTCTCCCATCCGAACATGTCAGCGAAAAGCTGCGGCAGTTCCGCCAGCTTGCGCGTCTCGGTGCGCGGCTGTTCGATATGCAACATCCGCTGATACTTGATGAAGGCTTCGACCGGCAGAATCGGTATCGCCATCGGCGCGACGATCAAAGCGGACACGGACAGCACTGCGAGGATCGCGGTCTTGAGACCAAACGTCGCCGTTCGAGCCGTGAGTTCCTCGATCATCACCCCACCCGCCGCGAACAGCGTTGGGTAGATGGGACCGATGTAATACGCCTTGCCGTGGAGGATTATGAACGCGGCCGCCATCACGACGTATGCCCATCCAAGCGCGCGGAACCACCGGCCGGCTTTTCCGAAGAAGAAGTAGCACAGACCGAGTGCCCATACCGGCGCGGCAGCCGGACCGGCGTTCAGAATCTGCGCGCTCAGGAACGCGAGCGGTCCCATCGGGGCGTTCTTCGTGCTCGCCTTGACGTTGGCAAGTTCCTGGAGCAACGGGAAATGATGCGCCGCCTGCCAGAGCAGCGTAGGAAGGAAAATCAGGAAGGCGATTAACCCGCCGAGCCACATCCATCGGCTGAACAGAACTTCGCGCTCCGGAGTGAGCAACAGCCCGGCCACGATCGCAAAGCCAAAGAAAAGCATCGATTCCTTGTTCTCAAGTCCGAGCCCCGCGATCGTGCCGAACGCAAGCCAGAGCCTGCGGTCGCCGCCCTTGAGGATACGCACGAGTACGTACGCGCATCCCGTCCACAGCAGCGGGTCGAATGCGTTCATAGAGAGGAAGTTGCCGGTCGCAAGCAGCAGCGGAGCAGTTGCGGCCGTGAGCATCGCGAGGGCCTGCGCGAAGGCGCGTCCGCCCAACTCGCGCGCCAGCAACGCGGTGAGAGCGACCGTCGCGCCGCCGGCGAGCGCGGGAAAAAAGCGGATCGCGAACAACGAATCGCCAAAAAGTGCGCGGCTGACCTTGGCGACCAGCGCGATCATCGGCGGCATATCGACGTAGCCCCACGCCAGATGCTCGCCGCAGGCCAGGAAGTACAGCTCGTCGCGGAAGTAGCCGTAGCGGCCGTTGAACAGGAAATGGACGAGCACGGTGCCGACGGCGAAGGCCACGACGAGCCTCACGTCGAGCGCGGGTGCAGCGCCATGCATCCCGGGTCCCTGCGATTTGATCGACGCTGCCGCCGTCATGCGAAGCGCTATGTGCGGGGATTCATTACGGCGCCCCTTTGAGGTCACAGGGCCGGCCTGACGCGAAGAGCGCGGCCGGCCCGTCAGTCGTTCTAGTACCTGCGACCCGCGCCGCCACCGCGGTTACCACCACTGTTCCCGCCCCCGAAGCTCGATTCGCGGGGCTTGGCTTCGTTCACCTTGATGTTCCGGCCCTTGAGTTCGGAGCCGTCGAACGTCTTGATCGCATTGGCCGCATCACCGCCAGAAGCCATCTCTACAAACCCGAAGCCCTTGGATTGGCCGGAGAACTTGTCGCTGATGACTGCGACACTCTCAACCTTTCCCGCTTGCGAAAAGAGTTCCTGAAGATCGTCACTCGTAACCGTATAGGCAAGATTGCCAACGTACAACTTACTGGGCATTATAGCCCTCCATATGTAATGGCCGGGAAGCTTCCGAACAGAAAACCCGGAATCATTTCCGGGCTTAGGTGAGAGGCCGCAACCGAGCGTGATGTTCGTACGCTATGCCTAATGCAGCAGGAAGTAAAGGGCCGAGGCCTGGAAGGACGGCTCGGAAGGACCGCGCCAGCGCAGTTCGATTCCGTTCAGATGAGCTGCGGTTACGTGGGCGTCGCTGTTATGGCACGCCGCGCGCGGAAGCCCAGCGCCGAATTCCCCGCGGTCGGCGGGTCAACTCGCGCCTCAATCAAACCGCTCTGCTTTCTCAGGCCGCTCTGCTCTCTCCGGCGCCGCGAGCGCGCGCGCCTCGACGATGCCGCCCCGAGGGCCTTCCTCTTAAGCCGGCGAAGCTCCTCAGCCTTCGGACTGGCCTGATCTTCGAGGTAATCGAGGTGGCGATTGAACCAGCTTGCTTCACCGTAATGTTGAAACTCACGGAAAAGCCGATCGAGCATCGCTTGCCCGGGCGGCTGGAGCTTTGACCGGAGGGCGCCGTAACGGCGCTGCAAGCTGTCGGTTCTCTGTTCGACCGCGGTCATTTCGAAGCCTTGAGCGCCGTTGGCCTCACCGAATCCGGACCGCGTGGCGATGGTGTCGTGTAACATTCTTCCATGTTTCGCTCCGGGATGAGCACCGATGCGCACACCCGGTAACATAATCAATATAGCACATTGCCCACTGGTCGTTTCGCAAAACTTGATCCGCCACGAATGTTGGGCAAATTCGGCCGGAATTGGGTGTGCTCTGATTACCTGGCTGCGACAGAAAGTTGCTGCGACGCGGCTATCGCGCGATGGCGACCCTGGCCGCCGCGTTGCGCGCACGCGATGCCGGAATCCGAAGGAGTGCGTGCGCAAGAAGGCTCTGCGCTATTGACGCAACGCCGACCACGTCCCGTTGGCGGAGGTGAAGCCGGAGGAGGAAGCGGGCGCAACACACGACCAGGTGCCGTTCGCCGTGGCCGCTCCCGTCGTGTCCATCGAAAAGCTTCCCGCAAACGAGCACGAGACTCCGGCTCCCCCGACGCCGGCGATCGTGAAGATTCCGGCGTCGTTGCTGAGCGTGAGCGTGCCGCTGCCCGCTCCGGGCGCGGTCGCCGTGATTGTCGAGCCAGCCACGCCGAGGCCGAGCGCGCCACTTATCGAACAGGGAGCCCCGCTGCTGAAGAACTGCATGCCGGTGAAAGTGCCCGAGTAAGTGCCGTCCAACGGCGGCGGCGTGGCCTCACCGAATGAAGTGGCGGTCGCGCCGGCGCTGGTGTAGATATTCACTAAAGTCGAGCCCCCAGCCAGCGAAATAACCGTTGCGACCTGATTGCTCGAGCCCAGGTTGAAGATCTTCACCGCATCCTCGACCGATTGGCGAGTCTCGTCGGAGGTCTGTGCAAGCACCAGCCCGATACTGAGCAACTGGCCCGCGGGACCGAGGTCGGCGTACACCAGCGCTTCGCCGGGGACCAGCGGATTTACTGAAGCACTGCCGGCTTGCGCGATGATCCCCAGCGCGACTCCGGTCGCGCCGTTGATAATCTCCGCTGCGGCTGCCGCCGCGCCCGGCTGCTGACAGGCCGGCGAGGACACCGAAGCGTTGAACAACTGCGCGATGTCATTGGCGAATGCCGCCGCGTCGTTGTCGTCGCTCAGCGCCTTGAGCGCTTCGCTCTGCAGGCATCCGCCGGAAACCGCTTGCGCCTCTATCTCCCCGGCGGGAGGCATCGCTCGCACGATTGATTGCGATCCGCCCCCGCCGGCCAGCGTGTTCAGCATCGCGAGAAGCTGGTTTTCGGCCGTCGTCAACTGGGCCTGGCCGACTGTGACGTTGACCCCTCCCATGCTGCCAAGCGAAGTGGTGGTGCTCTGGCTGAGCGTGGAGATCAGTCCGTTGAGATCGCCGACCAGTGTGCCCAGCGGCTCGGCAAGCGCACTAAGCGTGGTGTTCGCCACGTCGGTCTTGAGCGTCGTGGCGAAGCCAACCTCGCCTTGCAGAAAGGCAAGTACGATTTGCTCCGGCGGCAGGTTACTGCTCGTGGGGGGCACGGTTATCTTGAGCGATGGCGATTTGGTGCTCAATGTCGTCCCTGAAGTCAGCGTCTCCAGCACGCTGAGCGCAGCGCTGCCCGCCGCCAAGTCGCCGGTGGCCTGATCGATCACCGGCGGCACCGTAACCAAAATCGACGCGCCGTTGTTCTGCACCGCAGCTTCGGGAATCGAGAGCACCGTCTTGCCCTTGACCTTTTCGGTGAAGGTGACCAGCACGGGCGCGTTCGGCGCGAAGCCCGAACCCTTGAGCGTTACCTGGCTGAAGGCCGCCAGTGACTTCGAGCTGAGCGACGCAACTTTGGGGGCCACTCCGCTGCCCGCGAGCTTCGCTGTTACCTTCGGCCCGCTGGTGGTGACGGTCAGTTTCCCGCTGCGCGCACCGGTGTGTTTGGGCGTGAAGACGATCGAGATCGAGCAGCTTGCGCCCACCGCCAGCTCGACGCCGTTGCCGTTGTTGACGCAGCCATCGTTTTCGGTGAAATCGCCGCTCGCCGCGACCTTACTGATTGTCAAGGGCTGGCGGGTGCTGTTGGTCAGGGTCCTGACTACCGGAGTACTGGAGGTGCCGAGCGCCTGCTTGCCGAAGCTGACCGCCTTGATAGTCGGCGGCTTGCCGCTGGCCTTCGCCGCGATCGATAAGGACTCCTCGGCTGCAGCGCTCGGCGGCGTACCGCATCCGAACACGATGGTCGGAGTCGGAGTCGGCGTTTGAGCCACGGTCGGAGTCGCAGTCGATATCGGGGTCGGAGTCGCAGTCGCTATCGCGGTTGGAGTGGCAGTCGGTATCGCGGTCGAAGTTGCAGTTGCTATCGCGGTCGGGGTCGCAGTTGGTGTCGCGGTTGGAGTTGCAGTTGGGGTCGCGGTTGGAGTGGGCGCAATCGTGGGCGTCGGAGACGCTGATAGTGGCCCGAACGCGATTCCGCGTGGCGCGTTCAGCCCGGTGTTGCCGCCGCCGATCACGAACGCCGGGGCAATGTTGCCGCTGCTGCCGGCGGTGTATTCGAGGATGCTGTTTGCCGAGGTGGCTACATAGATATTGGCGCTGGCGTTGATTGCGACGCTCTGCGGGCCTTGCAGTGCCGTCTGCGCGCCCGAAATCGTGACGGTGGGAGATTCGTTCAGAGTGCCGGTGCTGCTCCCCACCGGCGGATAGACCGTAATACTGCCGGTACCCGAGCTGCCGCCGACCAGATTCGCCACATAGATTTTGCCGGCGGTGTCTATCGCAATTCCCTCCGGGCCCGAAAGGCCGGTATTGGAACCTGCGATAGTGGCGGACGGCGGTGAATTGCCGCTGCTGCCCGCCGCGTAGACCGTTACGCTGCCGGCTGCGGACGCGCCCCCGATCAGATTCGCCACATAGATTCTGCCGCTCGCGTCGATTGCAATACCCGTCGGAGCCGCCAACTGCGTGCCGGTGCCGGAAATCGAGGCCATCGGGACGGCATCGCCGCTACTTCCGGATGCATATTCCGTCACGAGGTTGGAGAAACTGGCGACGTATATATGGCCCGCTCCGTCGAGCGCGACACCCTCCGGTCCGGCAAGCTGCGTATCGACGCCCGCGATCGCCGCAGACGGCGATGCGTTGCCGGTGCTGCCGGGCGCGAAGGTGGTTACGCTGCCGGTGCCAAACGGGCCGCTCGCGAAGTTCGCAACATAGATTTTCCCGCCGGAATCGAGCGCGATCGCGCTCGGCGAGAGGAGAAGGGTCGCCGAGCCGGAAATAGCCGCGGCCGGCGTTGTGTTACCGGCTGCAATCGGCGCAAACCCGGTCACCGCGTTGCTGTTGCCGTTGGCCGTGTAGAGCCCAAGTTGCGCGGCACTGGCGGACGAGCACAGGCCCACGCTCAGGAGAATGACGACCAAGGCCGCTATCAGCCATTCAGCCGGAAGCAGAGCGCGCCGCCGAGTGTCCCCTTTGATACTCATCGAAGCCTGGTTCGGGATCGGCAAGCGATGCGGAAATCCTGACGCTGCGGCAGCTTCGCCAAACGGCCTGTCACGGCGTGAAGCCCGACGCGATCGAAAGGCACGAGCTTTGATTCTGGGTCTCGAACAGGTTCATCGCGGCCTTGGTGCAGTTCTTCGTGCATCCGAGCTGCTTCTTCGCGTATTCCTTGACCGAGTCGGAGACCAACTCTTGAAGCTGGGTGAAAGTCATACCCTGGAGCGCCGGCAATGAATTCGCCTGGCTGACGACCTGCTGGTTGAGCAGCAGCAGCGCCGCAAGCGAATTGGGCGTGATATTGGTGGAGAGATTTCCGCCGGTCGCCGCTGCGACGCACGCCAGGTAGACCGCGCTCTGACCCTGGTTCAGGCTCTGCTGGGCGTTGGCATTTGCCGAGGCCAACGCGATCGCGGCGGCAAACACTGCCAAGCCCAAAACTCTTTTCGTCACCGGAAGACTCCTTCCCGCTATCGGCTGCATCTCGCGCCCCCCAAGTGTGGTGTCGCGCAAATAACTTGAGGAACGTCCTGGCGTGGAATGAGATTCTTCGCTTCGCTCAGAATGACGGAAATGGCCGGTTTTATTGTCATTCTGAGCGGAGGCTGCCGGAGCGAAGAATCTCATGCACTAGCATCATTTCTCCAACTCACTCGGTCTTACTTTGTCAACACCCTGCTATGGAACAAGCGCGATGCCCTGCGGCCGGGCAAGTTGCGTGGCCGGTCCGGCGATAGTCACGCCCGGCGCGGCGTTGCCGGTGCTCCCGGGCGGATAGACCGTCACGCTGGCGTTGTCGCCCTCGAAGCCGCCTTCGTTCGTAACGTAGATGTTCCCGCTCGCATCCAGGGCGATTCCAGCCCGCGTGTCCATCCCGGTGTTGGACCCGCCGATAGTGGCGCTCGGCGCGGCGTTGCCATTACTCCCAGGCGGATAAATCGTCACCGTGTCGGTGGCCTTGTTCGCGACGTAGATGTTCCCGGCCCCGTCAATCGCGACGCCGGACGGATAGCCCAGCCCGGTGTTCGATCCCGCGATAGTGGCGATCGGCGCGACATTGCCGCCGCTCTCGGCCGGGTATTCCGTCACCGTGTTGGTGGCCTCGTTAGTGACGTAGATGTTCCCGGCCCCGTCCAGGGCAATGCCGGTGGGAGCATTCAGGCCGGTGTTGTCTCCGCGGATGACAGCGAGCGCGACTGGCGTGCCGCTGCCCCCCGGCGGAAAGACCGCCACCAAGTCGTCACTCTGGTCGGCGAAGTAGAAGTTTCCGCTGCCGTCCACGGCGATACCAACGAGGGTGATGAGGCCGGTATTGAAAACGGCCAGCGGCGCGCCGCTGGCGTCGCTCCCGGGCGCGTAGACCGTCACTGAGTCGCCGCCTCCATTGTTGCCGCCGTCGTTGGTGACAATGATGTTCCCGCTGCTGTCCAGCGCGATGCCGACAGGAGCGCTCAGGCCGGTATCGAGACTGCCGATGGTGGCCAGCGGCAACAGCAAGTCGTTGCTCCCGGCCGGATAGACCGTCACGGACCCGTACGTGCTGGTCTTACCGTTGTAGCCCTCGTTGGCTACGTAGATGTTCCTGCTGGCGTCCAGCGCGATGCCGCTGGGACCGCTCAGGCCGCTATTGGTACCCGCGATGGCGGCGCTGGGAGACTCGTTCAGCGTGCCGGTACTGCTCCCCAATGGCGGATAGACCGTCACCGTGCCGTTGTAGAAGTTCGTGACGTAGATGTTCCCGCTGGCGTCCAGCGCGATGCCGGTGGGATAACTCAGGCCGGTGTTGGAACCCCCGATGGCGGCGGTGGGAGACTCGTTCAGCGTGCCGGTGCTGCTCCCCAATGGCGGATAGACCGTCACCGTGCCGTTGTTGAGGTTCGTGACGTAGATGTTCCCGCTGCCGTCGAAGGCGATGCGCGCGGGACCCTCCAGGCCCGTATTGGAACCGCTGATGGCGGCGGTGGGAGATTCGTTCAGAGTGCCGGTGCTGCTCCCCACTGGCGGATAGACCGTCACCGTGTTGTTGTTGTAGTTGCTTACGTAGATGTTCCCGCTGCCGTCGAAGGCGATGCCCCCGGGCTCGCTCAAGCCGGTATTGGAACCGCCGATGGTGGCGGTGGGAGACTCGTTCAGAGTGCCGGTGCTGCTCCCCACTGGCGGATAGACCGTCACGAAGTAGTAAGAGCCGGTAGCATAGTCGTAGCCCTGGTTGGTTACGTAGATGTTCCCGCTGCCGTCCAGCGCGATGTGCACGGGCTCGCTCAAGCCGGTATTGGAACCGCCGATGGTAGCGGTGGGAGACTCGTTCAGAGTGCCGGGGCTGCTCCCGGCCGGATAGACCGTCACCGTGTTGTTGTTCTTGTTCGCGACGTAGATCTTCCCGCTGCTGTCCACCGCGATGCCGTAGGGATCGTTGAGACCCGTATTGGAGCCATCTATAGTCGAGCTTGGCGAGATGTCGCTGTTGCTCCCCGCCGGATAAACCGTCACGTTGGCGGCGCTGAAATTACCTGTGTTGGGGTCGTAACCAGCCTCGTTCGCGACGTAGATTTTCGCGCTGCTGTCCAGCGCGAGGCCGATGGGAGCGACAATCCCCGTAGGAAAGAAAGAGTTGTCGATGGTGGAACTCGGCGCGACGTTGCCGTCGCTGCCGGCCGGATAGACCGTCACGGCCGGGCCGAAGAAATCGCCAAACCCGTCGGAGGTATTCTCGTTCGCGACGTAAATCTTTCCGCTGCCGTCTACCGCAATGCCGACGGGCGAGCCCAGCAAGGTATCGGGACCGCTGATGGTGGCGCTCGGCGTGGCGTCGCCGCTGCTTCCGGCCGGATAGACCGTCACCGTGTCGCTGCCACCGTCAAGGCTGCCCTCATTGGTGACGTAGATGTTCCCGCTGCTGTCCACCGTGATGGATGAGAGGGCGCTCAGGCCGGTGTCGTAGCCGCCGATCGTCTTGCTGGGCGCGGCGTTGCCGCTGCTCGCCGGCGCATAGACCGTCACCGTGCTGCTGCCCTTGTTCGCCACGTAGATGTTGAGGCTGCTGTCCACAGCGATGGCTGAAGGAGCGTTGAGGCGGGTGTTGTCCCCGGCGATGGTCGTGCTCGGCGCGACGTTGCCGGTGTTCCCCGCCGGATAGACCGTCACCGTGTCGATCCCACCGGCGTTGCTGCCGTTGTTGGCTACGTAGACGTTCCCGCTCCCGTCCACCGCGATAGCACTGGGATTCACAAGCCCGGTGTTGGACCCGCTGATAATGGCGCTGGGCGGGGTGCTGCCGCCGGCTCCTGGCGGATAAATCGCGATCGAGTAGCTCGGCTCGTTACTATTGCCGACGTTGGTGACGTAGATGCTCCCCGTTGAGCCGACCGCGATCGCAGTGGGATTACACAGCCCGGCCTGCGCAACGATCGGCGCGGCGTTGCCGGCCGCACCGATGGCGTAGCTCGTCACGGTGTTGCACGCGGAGTTCGTGACCAGAATCTGGGCCGCCAGGGGATCCGCCGGAGCCGGCGCGGGTGTCGGCGTTGGAGCGGGCGCCGGATCGTCCGCCGCGACCACGATCGCAGAGAGTTTCACCTTGTGCGGGCTGCCCGCCGCATCGTCGGCGATTTCGAGCATCCCGCTGACTGGCGTTCCCTTCCGCCGCTTTGCGGCGGCCGGCGATACGCCGACCGAAATCCGGCACGAGCCACCGCCGCCGGCCAGCTCGCCCAAGCAGTTCTGGCTGGCGGTGAAGCCGCGGCCGGCGACACTGATCGCGCTGATGTTCAGCGGCACGGGGTTGTCGTTCCTCACGGTTACGGTGGTCGAACTCCTGGAGCCGCCAATCCGCACGCGCCCGAACGAAAGATCGCGCGGCCTCAGCCGCAGCAGGCCTTTCAGGGCGCGGCCGGAGAGCGCGACCGTCCGGCTGTCGCCGGAGCCGTCGCTGACGGTCAGCGTCGCGGTCCGCCGACCCATCGCGCTGGGTGTGAAAGTCACTTCGACCGTGCAGCTTGTCGCGCCGATACAGCCGTTAGGTTGCTCAACCGTGAAATCGCCCGAATTGCGCCCGCCGACCGATACACTCTGAATCGTGACCGCTCCGGCACTGTGCTTGCGGATAGAAATCTTCAGGTGCTTCGGAGCACTCGTGGAGCCGAAGACTCCGATCACCTGGTTGGGAAAACTCAGGGTTTCCGGCGCGACGATTGAGCTTTCGGTGGCGCACAAAGCCAATCGCGGCCATAGCAGCATCGCGGCGAACGCGGCCGCCATCGCGATCCGAACGCTGGTGCGGAATATCATATCTGGCCGCAGCCCCCTCGACGATTTGTTAGGCGTTATCTGAAAGGTGCCGCACGCTACCGCAACGAGTTGACAATTGCAAACGGAAAAAGCGGCAACTATCACGCGCCCTGAATTATCTTTCGTACGTCGGAATTCGGATCATTCACGACCTGGCTTTCAAGATTGAACACCATCGTGGACCGCTGGACGGCATCGTAGGGCGGCCAGTGCGGAATTTCAGGACAGTCGGGCTTGCCGGTGCGGGCAAACGCCACCCATGCGCCCGCTAACTGCTGTTCCATCCGCGCGGCTCCGGGGTCCGGACCGGCGAAGGCGCGCACCCGGCGATAGGAATCGAGCATGAATGGAATCTCCATGGTATGCGGGGTCTTGAACATCCCGTTTGCGGCCGGAGTTTCCCAGGTCAGATACCACATGTATGCCGGCGCGCCACCTTGCGCGGCCTTGCGCTCGGCGAGCGCGATCGATCCGCCCATCGCGAACATCGAGCTTATTGCCGCGGTGAATAGATAGGTCGGCGAGTAGTCGGGCCTGATCTTGCGCCATGCGTCAACCAGCGGCTTACCCTTGGGGCCGAGCATCGCGATACGCTGTTCGAGCTCGGCTTCGGTCATGGTTCGGAACCACGGCTCACCCGCGGTGAAGATGGTGACCTCGTCTTTCACGTAGCCGACCAGCACCGGAACATCGCGGGACACCGCAGGCGCATCGGGCGTGAATGGATCGCGCGTGATCGCGACATCGTCGATGATCGGTCCGTAGCCAAAACCACCAGGGCGGCGCATGCCGGGTACGCGCGGCCCGGCGGTGTTCTTCGCATCCGCGGCGAAGGCGGCGGCAATGATCGTCTGGGCGGGCACTCCCTGGAGCGACTTGATGTCGCCCGGCTGGATGCCGAGTTCCGCGAGGAGCGACTCGGCGGCTGCGGTGGCGGGCTCTCTACGGCCGACCGTCAGGCCCGGACCCGACTGAATCGACGCCTTGTGGAATAGTCCCTTCGCCGAATCCATCGACATCAGAATCGCGACTTTCGCACCACCGCCCGACTGGCCCATGATGGTTACGTTGCCGGGGTCGCCGCCGAAATTCGCGATGTTGTCTCTCACCCATTGCAAGGCGAGCACCAGATCCTGCATGCCGGCCGTGCCGGACGATTTGTAGGCCTCGCCCATCAGGTCGCCGAGATGGAGATAGCCGAAAACGTTGAGGCGATGGTTCACGTTGACGGCCACGACGTCGTGATCGCGGGCGAGGTCTTCCATGCAGTAGATCGGCTGCCCGCCCGAGCCGTAGGCGAAGATGCCACCGTGAATCCAGAACATCACGGGCCGCTTCTTATTGTCGGTTGCAGGCGTCCACACGTTCAGGAATAGGCAATCCTCGTTCTGGATTTTCAGCTCCGATGGGGTCGTGAACACACGGGCCATCAACATGCCGTAATCGCCGGCCGGAGCTGCGGTCGCGCCCGACGCCATCTGCATCGCGGGCGCTCCGTAGTCGGAGCAGTCCAGCACGACTTTGGAGGGCGCCTGCCTTTGCGGCGGCATCCAGCGGATCGGACCCACCGGCGGCGCGCCGTACCGGATACCCTTGAAGGTATGCACGCCGTCGTTGATCAGGCCCCGCACCGGACCGCTGGTCGTGTCAATGATCCTGGTGATTTGCGGTAGGTCGCTGCTACCAGCACTATAATCCGCCGACTCTTTCCGCATAGCTTTGTTCTCCTGCGCGAGGCTCGGTTGCGGCAGTCGCGGCCGCCGCGGTCATGAGTCGGTCGCGGCGCCGCACCTTCGGCGATTTTGTCTGCGCTTGTTTCATCAGAAGCTGAGCTTGCGAGCGTAGCAGACAGACCGGCGTCCTGACGCTACTCCCGGAAGCCGAACACTTTCAGGAGATTTGCCTGGATGAAGGCGCCCGAAGTTCCGTAACCGGCAACCACATCGAGACCGGCCTGAAGCGGGCGAAAATAGCCGCCGAGCTCCGGGCCGCCCTGTCCCTGGATGCCCGCGAGATTTCCGCCGCCGAAGATCGATCCACCCGCGCCGGCGAAAAGCATGTACTTCTCGCGCGACAGGACGACCGCGCGCAGATCGACCTCACTGTTGGTGACGTGGTTTTCGTAGTCGTAACTGACGTCGCCCGAGAGATTGACCGGATGCCGCGAGTAAGTCTTCACCCAGGCGGAAAAGTCAGCCTCGACCACCGCGGCGCTGCTGTCGCCGGCGTCGAACCGCCGAGCAGATAAAGATGGCAAAGCGGATAGGGCTGGACATCGAAACCACCCTGCAGGCGCACAAAATTAAACCGCGCGTTGTGGCCGGTGCCGGGATCGAGCGGATTGTCGAATCCGCCGCCCACATAAAGCTGATATCCAGTCACTCGTCCGACCGTGCCGATATAGGGCGTTATACTCTGGTCGAGCTCGATACCCTGGTCCGTCGTGCCGTACGTGTCGCTTCCGAATCCGCCGCCGAAAAGATTCACGCTCAACTCGCCCGGCCGCTGGATAGTAAGGAAGTCGGCATAGGCCGGAGCCACAGTCTGCGAAGTGGTCTGCGCGCGAGCGGTTCCGAGCCCCGCTATTGACAGGATCGCGATCAGGAGCGGGAGCGGCTTCACTCTCATTGGTCATTACCCGGATGAAAGCGTCTAGCAGGCTGTTGAAAAAGGATTTTCACAGCCTGCTCCCTCACTCTTATCTCTCCCAGAGGGAGAGAAGATTAAGGAAGGAAGCCAGTTTTCATGCATGGTGTTGAGAGTGTACATTTCTCCAACTCACCCAATCTTACCTTTTCAACACCCTGCTAGTGATGCGACCCGCCCGACATCGTACACGGTGGGCATTGCGGTGGCGGCGCCCCGATCAGGGCGGCCGCATGCGCCGGTTGGGCGCCGTTGCCAGCCAGACCCAGCGGTCCCGGCGAGAGCGGCGCACCCAGGCAGGGGACGGTGGTCGCGTAGCCTCCGTCGACCATCACGGTTCGCGAAGGATCCGCGGCGTTGGCGACCGCGACGACGCCGGTGTAGACGCTCACATCGGTAAACACGCCGCAGCCCGCGAAGCCCGGCCGCGCGGCGCCGGCGCTGAACGCGACCTCGAAGTTGGTGCCGCGCACGGCGATTATCGCGTTGGAGGTATGGACCTGGTAGTCAAAAACACCCCCCAGCGCGGATGATACGATCGCGCGGACGCGGCCGCTGAATAGCCGACTCACGAGTGTAGTGATGGTCCCGGAGGGACCGATCGAGGCTTCGTCAAGGACCTGGGTGGAAGCGCCTTCGTACTGAATCTGCCGGCCGTTGACCAGCGCGATCGTCAGATACGAGTTCGCCATCAGGGTGATCTGGTCGTGCAACTCGATCCGGGTTTTGACCGCGATCGGACTGATGACCGACCCTCTCTTCAACTCCGCTTGCCCGCGCATCTCGGAGACTTCACCGATCGGCACCTGGGCCATCGCCAGCCCGGCGGCGCCCAAGTATGCAATTGCTACAAGCAGGAGCGCGCAATATTTGCTCATGTCGTCTCGGCGTCAACCCGGCGCCAGCGCGGTGCCCGCCGGTGGCAGGCCAATGACTTGAGCCGCCCGTGGGGCCGCGGCTCGATTGGCCGCGACAAACCTACTTGGTTTCGAACTCGAACACCAGTTCGCGGATCGCGCCCGCGTCGGGCGACTCCAGCTTCGCCAGGCAGAGCTCCGTCACGTAGTCATCGGGCCGTTCCTTGTGCAACTCGCGCAGCGCCGCGCGCGCTGTCCCGGCCTCGCCACTTTGCAGGCACGCCACCGCCTTCGAGAAGCGCCGGCAGAAGGTCGGGTTGACGCCGTCGTTGGCGTGGCCCGCAACTTCGACGATCGGCAGACGTTCGGTCTTGCCCTTGACCCTCACCAACCCGATCGGGCGCGCGACATAATCGCCGTGCGCCGCGTCATAGGCCTGCCGGCTGACCAGCATTTTGACCCTGAACTGGCGGGCAAGTCCCTGCAGCCGGGAGGCGAAGTTCACCGCGTCGCCGATCAGTGAGAAGTTGAAGCGGCTCGCTCCGCCGAAATTCCCCGCGACGGCCTGACCGTCGTGCACGCCAACCCCGATGTAGAGGTCGGCAAAGCGCGGGTCGGTGCGGCGCAGCCGCTCGAGCGCCGCCAGCATCCCCAACCCGCAATCGATCGCGGCCTTGGCGGCGTTGGGGCCATCGTCGCGCCACAACCAGTAGACCATCACCTTGTCGCCGATGAACTTGTTGACCACGCCGCCGCTGTTGTGGATGACGTTAGTCATCGCGCCCAGAAAGGTATTGATCAGCTCGCCGAGGGTCTCGGGCGCTGTGTTCTCCGCGCGCGAAGTGAAATTGACTATGTCCGCAAAGAGAATACTCGCGTGACGCAGTTGACCGCCGAGCTTCAACCCGGTGGGTTCGTCGAGCGCCGTCCTGACCACGCTGGGATCCACCAACTGTTCGAAAGCCGAACGCACCCGGCTCTTCTCCGCGCGCTCACCGACGTATCGATACGCGACCACGGCCAGATAAGGCACCGCGACGCTGGCCAGCGGCACCAACATGCCGAGCAGGATCTGGTCTTCGTCGAGACGATGCTGGGCGTAGACGATGTAGCCGGCCACGAGTGGCAACACCGATACGATGGCCCATATTCCCTGCAGCAGCGAGGCGGCCGCGATCGCGCCCAGGCCGAGCAGAATCGAGGCGACCAGCTCCTCGAAGCCGGTCACCTGCGAACGGCGGGTGACGTCGCCCTGCAGGATGTTGTCAATGATATTGGCGTGAATTTCGACCCCGTAAAGATCGGAGTAGCCGGGCACCGCAGGCTTGTCGCCCAGACCGGTCGCGGTTGCTCCGACCATCACGATCTTTCCGTCCAGCGCGCCGCGAGCGTACTGGTGCTTGAGGATTTTCGCGATTGAGTAGGTTGGAAAAGTGCCGCTGGGGCCTCGGAAATGAATCAGCATATGACCAGTCTCGTCGACTGGTATATCTTTGTTACCCACGGAGATGTATGCGACACCGTACTCGGCGAGATGCAGTTCCAACGGCTGCTGCATATAGGCACCCACCAGCAGCAGGTTGAGGGAAGGGAAATACATGTGATCGAACGTTTTGACCAGCAGGACGGTGCGGTAAACGTTGTCGGGGTCGGGTTCAATATTCACGAAGCCGCTTCCCCTTGCCGCGGAGTTTATTATCGGCACCGGCGGCTTGTACTCATCATCCGAATCGCTCAGCGGGGCCGCATGAGGATCCATGTCTACTCTCGAAAAGGTCGATGGTGCCGGCATCGCGATGGTTTTCGTGAAGTGATCAGGGTGGTCGAGCGCGGCCTGGCGTTGCTGCGAACTGGCAAACTGAAGGCCGACGTATACGTTGCCGTGCCGTCTGATGGCGTCTGCCAGGCGCGCATCGTTGGTCATGCTCTGACCGTGCGCGTCTGCGCTCGTGCCCCGGTCGGACTCAGTAAGAATCAGGTCCAGGCCGATGACCGAGGCGTGGTAGTAGTCAGTGAGCGCCGTGATCAGATCTGCTTCGACGCGTCGTGGCCAGGGAAAGCGCCCGAGTTCGCTATCGTCGACGCTATAGTCGTCGATCGCGGCAATGACGACCTTGCCCAACGGTTTGGGCACGCGGCGCCCGTACGCATAAACCTGCAGGTCCTGCACTTGAAGTTCGAACCGTTTGAATACGGAAGGACAGCCCGAGATGCCCAGGAAGGTGAGAAACAGCGCGGCGAGTCCCACCGGGATGGGCCGCTGCAACATGCGCAGACGACGACTCAAGTTTTACTCCGTGCCAAAGCTGCTCCCGGCAACATCGGGCGCAGCATTTCGGCGGTTCAGTCCGTAGCGCAACGTGAGTTATAGCACTGGACCGGGAATGGTCAAGTTCCAGAGCTCTCCGCTGCGCCCCGGCAGTCTACGCTCCGGCAGTCTTGCGGTTTCATCGCGATCCTAGTAGCAATGTGGGCAATGCAACGAGGCTACTCAGTCCGGTGACAGAAGGTTTGCACCACACCAACCGCACGCTGCAATGTTCATTGCGCGCTCCCGATTTCGATTGACTAGTCGTCGCAAGCTCCTCGGCGAGCTCTTCGCACTTGCCATAGTATTGTCCCTGTCGATTGCGGGTGCGCTGCTGAATACCGGATGCGACCCGTGCCCATCATGCCAGACGAACACGACTGGAATTCCGACCGGCTCATTCACCTCCGCCGAATCGATGGCCGCGCCGCGATTCGGCCAGAGCGCTTCGCTTCTCGCGGACGGCACAGTGCTGATCGCCGGAGGTCTGGCCGGCGCTGTAACCAATAGCGCCACGGTGGACCTCGCGGAGATTTACAACCCGTCCACGGGCCAGTTCGTCGCCGGTCCTGCGATGGTCCAGCCGCGTCAATCGCACACCGCGACGCTTCTGAACAGCGGCCAGGTACTGATTGCGGGCGGCGACGATGGACTTGACGCGCTGGAAACCGCCGAGCTGTTCAATCCCGCAATGGGCTCAACCGGCGCGTTCGTCAAGCTTGCGGCGGTGATGATCGCGCCGCGCACCGGTCATACGGCCACCCAACTTGACGATGCTCCCGGCCGCGTGCTTATCGCCGGCGGGAGCCCTTCGTTCGATCCGACCACGGGGGTCTTCACCGGCTCGCTGGCCAGCGCGGAACTTTTCGATCCGCGGAGCGGCGGCCAGTTCGAGCAACTGCCTTTCCAGATGAACGTCGCGCGCAGCGGACAGGCCGCGGTTCTGCTTGCGGATAAGACCGTCCTGATTACCGGCGGAGTCAACCAGCAGGGACTCGTCCAGGCCTCGGCGGAGATCTTCAGAAGCCCGTCGGTTCGCTTCGCTCCAGCCGGAGTAATGAACAGCGAGCGCTTCTTCCACGGCTCGATCCTGCTGCCGGACGGCACTGTGCTGATCGTCGGAGGAGTGGACGGGGCGCACAACGTGCTCGCGTCGGCGGAGATCTACAACCCGGCCCGCAAGACCTTCACCTTGACGAGCAACGCGATGAACGAGCCGCGCCAGTCGCCCGCAACCACGATGCTCAGCGACGGCCGCGTTCTGATCGCGGCAGGCAGCGGCGACGACAGCGCGGAGATCTACGATCCGGCAAGTCAGACTTTCACGCTGATCGCGGGGCCGGGCACCCAACGGCTCTCGGCGACGGCGACTTCGCTCGGCGGAAGCGACGTCCTGGTAGCCGGAGGTTTCCAGTTGCTCTCGCCGTCCGATCAGCCGCTCGAACGTCGAGCCTACAAGCCCGCAAGCTGAGCTGGTCAACACCACCAGCAGTTCCTTCCTGGCGACGGGATCGATGGTGACTGCGCGGGCCTATCATACGGCGACTTTTCTCGATCCAAATTTCGTTCAGGGGCCGCTGTCCGGCATGGTGCTGATCGCCGGCGGCAAGAGTCTCAATCCTCCCGGAATGACAAACGGCGACGCACAGCTTTACGATCCTCAAAGTGGGACGTTTTCCGGTACCGGCGCGATGAATCAGGCGCGCGCGCTCGATACCGCGACCGTGTTGAACTGCCCCGGCGTTGCAGGATGTCCCGACGGCCAAGTATTACTTATAGGCGGATTCATATTCAGTATGGAGGCACTCGGCAGTCTCGCGAGCGCCGAACTCTATAATCCAGACCCGGCGGTCCGCAGTTTCAGCGCGACCGGCGCTTTGACGACCGCGCGATTCTCGGCCACCGCGGCCGCTCTGGCGGGCGGACGGGTGCTCGTAGCGGGGGGCCTGCAGGTCCAGACCGCGGACCGCGGCACGCAATCGCTCTCGGCGCTGGACAGCGCCGAGATCTACGATCCGATCGAGGGGATGTTTAACTGCGTAGGAGGTACCAGCGGAAATCCGCCCTCGTGCAACTCGAGCATGAGCGCCGCGCGTGCGCTTCACGCCGCGACCGCCCTGGCCGACGGCACGGTCCTCCTCACCGGCGGGTTCGTGGTCAACTCCAACGGCTCGACCACCAGCACCACGAGCGCCGAAATCTTCGATCCGCAGAAGGGATCGTTCGCGCCGACCGCCGGACCGATGCACGAGGCCCGCGCCGGACACAGCGCAACATTTCTCGACCCGAAGTTTGTCACCGGCTCGCTCGCGGGCAAGGTGTTGATCGCCGGCGGCACGGATGATTTAAGCGCCGAGACTTACGATCCGGGCTCCGGCACGTTCACCCTGCTGACGTCGAATATGAAGTCGGTCCATTCGTTTCATACGGCCACCCTGCTCCGGAACGGAAGAGTGTTAATCGCAGGCGGAGGCTCGAATAACTTCTTCGCGCTGCTCGACGGCGCCGGCTTCGTCGCCGAGCCGATCGCGGAGATCTTCGATCCCCCTTCCGGAACTTTCGTGCTCGCGAACGAGATGATCAGCGCGCGGGCCTTGCAGACCGCGACGCTGCTCGATTCGGGAGACGTGCTGGTCACCGGGGGAGCCTCGACAAACTCGACGCTGGCGGGGACCGAGCTGTTCATGCTTTCGGACTCGCCGACAACCTGCACGGCATGCGCACAGTAGATCGCAAACCGGGCGCGGGACCTCGCATCGTACTGACAGCAGTATTGTGCGCCGCGGGCGTCTTCGGAGCATGGGGCGGGCGCGCGCTTGCCGGCTCTGCGCGTGACCCGGCTCATCGGGCGCACTTCGTAAGTACCGGATCGATGGTGTATGAGCGGGCGGGGCACAGCGCCACTCTTCTTCCCGACGGTACCGTGCTGGTCGCCGGAGGTCAGAAGAGGCCTGTGGTGCTGAGCCGGTCCGAGATCTACAACCCCGCCTCCAATGCGTTCGCGCGCTCGGGGCCATTGAAACAGGCGCGTAAGGATCACACCGCGACCATCCTTGGCGACGGCAAGGTGCTCGTCGCGGGAGGCGACGACGGTCAGGCGGTGACGGCAACCGGCGAAGTTTTCGATCCGGCAAGCGGACTCTTCGGCCCGGTCGGCGGTCTGGCGGTGCCGCGCACCTTTCATACCGCGACGCTGCTCAAAAGCGGCAGCGTTCTGATCGCCGGAGGCAGTTCCGGAATTGGTTCTCCGCTCTCGCCGCTCGACACCGTCGAGCTCTTCATTCCATCGAAACACAAGTTCAGCGTCGGACTCTTCCTGATGCTGGTCGCGCGCGCGATGCATACGGCGACGGCGATCGACCACGGCAAGGCGGTTCTGATCGCGGGAGGCGTCAACTTGCAGGGCGGCGTCGAATCTTCGGCCGAGCTCTATGACGCCAGCAGCGGGCTGTTCATAGCGACCGGCAACTCGATGCAATCGGCGCGATATGGCCACACCGCAACCCGGCTGAAGAACGGCACCGTGCTAATCGCCGGCGGACTGGATCAGAACAACAACCTGCTCGACAGCGCCGACATTTACGACCCGAAGACCGGGACCTTCACCGCAACTGGGCCGATGACGTATCCGCGCGCCTTTCACGCCGCCAGCATACTAAAAGACGGCCGGGTGGTGATCACCGGCGGGATCGCGGCGAATCAGCAGGATCCCAATTTCAACCGCCACGCGGAGATCTACGACCCCGCGACCAAGACCTTCAGCGGCGCATTCGTGACGATTCCGGCATTGACCAACGAGCCCCGCAACTTCCTGACCGCGAGCTTGCTTCAGAACGGCAAGGTTCTGCTCGCGGGAGGAACTGAATGTTGTGGCAATCCGCAGGAGCCGGCTTCCCGGCCATACGGTTTCGAATCGGCCGAGGTATTCAACCCGAAACCCGCGTTCGGCTCAAAAACCCCCGGCCAGGCGTTCGCTGCCGTCCCGGGAGGAATGATCCAGCCACGCGCTCTGCACACCGCGACGCTGCTGCAGGATGGACGCGTCCTGATCGTGGGAGGAGAGGATACGGACCAGACGCCTGCGATCCAGACCGTGAGATCTATAGTCCGGCGAAGCGGAGTTTCTCGGGGCTGCCTATCTTCATGAATACTCAGCGCTCCTCGCACACCGCGACATTGCTGAACTGCGCAACCGGCGGATGCCCCGACGGGCAGGTCTTGCTCGCCGGAGGTATCGGCTTGGCCGCCAACCAGACCGACGTTGTCGATCTCGCCGCGGCCGAACTCTACGACCCGGCGCGTAAGACCTTCAGCGACACCGGGTCATTGATTACGGCGCGAGACGCGGCTTCCGCGACGGCGCTCAGCGACGGACGTGTGCTAATCGCGGGCGGCGAGCAGGTTGACAGCCAGGGCAAACCCGTCGCGGTGCTGGCCAGTGCGGAAATTTACGATCCGGCCGTGCAGACATTCAGTTGCGTGGGCGGTGAGAGCGGCAATCCGCCGGCGTGCAATTCGAGCATGACGACCCCGCGGGTGCTTCACTCGGCGACGCTGCTTCCGGACGGCACCGTGCTGCTTACCGGCGGTCTCGACAACAGCAGCAAGGTCCTGGCCAGCGCCGAACGCTTCGATCCCGCGGCGGACGGCGGCCAGGGGGCGTTCACCGCGACAGGTCCGAATATGAACCCGCTTCAGATGAATACTCCGCGCGCCGCCCATACGGCCACCTATCTGAAGCCGAACTCGGCCGCTGGGCCACTCGCCGGCGGGGTGCTGATCGCCGGCGGATCGTTCGACTCGAGCGCCGAGGTCTACGACCCGTCAACCGGAATTTTCTCGTGCGTCGGGGGAGCGGGCCCTAGCGGGTCCGGATGCAACTCCTCGATGACGCAGGTTCGCTGCATAGCTACCGCTACGCTGCTGGACAGCGGCGACGTGCTGATAGCTGGAGGCTCGCTCTTCACCGCCAGAAGCGAGTTGTTTCCCGAGAACAGCGCGGAACTCTTTAATCCGGAGGGCAACGGCGGCATCGGAAGCTTCACGGCGACCGCGAGTATGACGATCGGCCGCGTGCTTCATACCGCCACACTTCTCGATCCCAGCGTCGTATCCGGACCGCTCGTCGGCGCCGTGTTGATCGTCGGCGGAGAGCAGGCCGAAGGCACGCTCAATACCGCCGAACTTTTCAGGTCACATCGGCATTGACGCGCGAGAGCTTGTCTGACCTGGCCTACGAGCCCCCAATACGCCCGAGTAGCACCGGATTGCGGACCGGCGCGTCGTGCCAATTCATCAGTCGCACGGGCTTCGGGATTTTGCGGATCAGACGTTGAGGCAGTGACAGCAGGCAACGCTCTGTAGGACCGTTTACATTATCGCTACATTAGCGTATCGTATTTATCCATGCGGGTCTTCAAATTACTCGCCTGGATCGTATTCAACGTAGGCATCTTCGGCCTGATGCTGTTCGTGCCAGGCACTATAGAATGGTGGCGCGCATGGGTGTTCATAGCTGTGGTTTTTGTCGCCGTGTTTGCCATGGCCGTTAACGTCTTGGCCCATAGTGAGGGCCTGCTTGACCAACGCCTTAAGTCTCCTCTCCAGAAGGGCCAGCCGCTGGCGGACAAAATCATCCTGCTCCTGTGTCTCGCCACTTGGGGCGGCTTGATGGTCTTCATTCCACTCGACGTATTCCGGTTTCATTTGCTCCACACGCCCGCATTCCTCGCCTCGCTTCTGGGACTGATGCTGGTCGTTGTGGGTTGGTGGGTCATGTATCTCTCCTTCAAGGAGAATGCTTTCGCCGCATCGGTGGTGAGGCATCAGAAAGAAAGACAGCAGGTGGTGGTCGCGAGCGGAGTCTACGGCCTCGTGCGGCATCCGCTGTATGCGGGCGGTTCACTCGGCTGGATCGGCGCGTCGATCTGGCTGGGATCGTATGCGGCGGCCCTGCTCACCATCGTTCCGATTGGAACGATAGGTTTGCGGATCCTTTTTGAAGAACGGTTTCTGCGCCGCGAGTTGCAAGGGTACGATACGTACTCCGAGAAAGTAAGATACCGTTTGATTCCGTTTCTCTGGTAGGCGCGTCAGCAATTACCACGCGGTCGAACGATAAACTTTCCCCCATCCACTCTGATGCAGCAGCCACGCGGCGCTAAATGCTCGAATGATCCGAGAGCGAACGGTCCGGGGCGGCCGAGGAGCCCAGCCGCGGATCGGGCGATCCTGCAGGCTGCATTGAAACTGTTCATCGAGCACGGCGTCGATGGCGCGAGCATCGAGCAGATCGCCGAGAGCGCCGGAGTCGCGCGGACCACGGTATATCGGCGCTGGTCCTCCAAGGAAGCGCTGCTCGCGCAGGCAATCGCAGTGGCAAGGGGCGCTCCTGAGCAGAAAGCGATGGCGAATCGGGTCGCGTTGCGCGGCTTGGCGCGGCGGCTGGTGGATGCACTGGCAGAGACCGTCGCCGCGCCCGACTACCGCAAGCTGATGGCTAGACTGGCTGGTTCCGTCCCAAGCTGTCCGGACCTGATGCGGGCCTACTGGAATAACTATCTGGTCCCGCGCCGCAAAATGGTCCGCGGGCTTCTGGAGAGAGCGCGTGCCCAAGTCTTACTCCGCGAAGACTCCGACCCGGAGATTCTGCTCGACCTGATCGGCGGGGCGATTATGTATCATTTGCTGATCCGGCCGGGTGAGCGCACCGCCCGGGAGATGCGCGGGTACCTGTTCAAGGTGCTTCGCGAACTCGGTTTGGACGATAAGGCAAATCGGTGAAAGGTACGCTGAGCGAGGACCTTAGTGCCCTGATTCACCAGGCCGTATTCATAGTGGCCCGACGGCTTGGGGTTGATCGAAGCCCTAGCCCGCCTCAGCTTCAAAGGTCCTTGCACCAACTCGACCATCGGGCCTAACTTGAAACGCGAGCTGTCATGGTTGCCCTTGAGGCGCGGATCGCCGGTCGCAGTGCCAACAGCTCCATTTGCGGGCAAACTCGCTTGAACAGATAATGAAGTTAAGATTGCGACGCAGCAGTTGCAGCGCGCCAAAGGGCGCCGTGATGGAGGGTCGAGTGGGGTGGGAACAGTTTGCAGCTAGCCGCCGTCGCTTCGTGTCAATTTTCAGCAGCCGCCGCGGCCGCATAATCGTAAGAGTCCTGCCGATCGTTGTCGCTCTCGCCGTGGCCGTGGCGGCCTTGGCCGGGCGCTTCGATCCGCTGCTCGCGGAGCCGCGCGATTCGGCCCAGACCGCGAGCACCGCGACGCTGGCCTTCGGCAATCAGGCGGTCGGCACTGCCAGCGGCGTTCGCCTGTTCACCTATCAGATCACAGGAAAGAGGCCGGTTTCCATCACCTCGACCTCGACCACCGGAGACTTCCAGGCCACGGGCCTTTGTCCTAACGGCGGTCTAAACTTACCACCGAAATCCAAGTGCAACTTCAACCTGATATTCGCGCCCTCGGCCGCGGGTACGCGAAAAGGATCGTTGATTGTTGCCACCGACACCGGCCAGCGGGTAATCGCGCACCTGACCGGCACGGGCGTTGCTCCGAAGCTCAACAGCCTCGGCGTGCGCTCAGCGGCGCCTTTCGACGTCTTGAGCATCAGCGCAACCAGATTATCGCCCAGCGCGGCAATCTCGGTGAACTTCGCTGCCGCCGGATCGCCGCCGATACAGGTTCCCGCTTTGCAGGCCGACTCGCAGACGGTGAGGGTCTCGGTGCCGCCGTTTATCCTGCGGAGGACCGGAAGCGCCGGCGCCGGAAAGTTCAACGTCCGGCTGGTCGAGACACTTCCCGGCGGAGGCAGCGCGCTTTCGAACGCGGCGGTGTTAAAGGTCGGCGCGCTTCCCGCCCTCCCCGCCGGCGTTGCGCCCGGGAGCCTGACGCTTGCGTACCTGCAGGCGCTGGCGCAGGTCAACAGCCAGTTTCAAGGACAGATCTCCTCGGCGCAGGAGCCGCAAATTTCGGACGCACTCGCCGGACAGGCGACCTCGATCGACGACCTGATAGCGCTGCTCCAGCCAGTGCAAGACGGCAGCGAGGCGAGCGTGACGCTCGGCAGCGTGAGCGGCACGCCGGTGACCGTGACCAGTCAGAATTTGGCCGAGTCGGATCAGATGCTGATCGCGGCGCTGAGCTCGCTGGCCAACGCTTCGCCTACGCTGCTGACCGAGTCCGGCGGCTTGTGGCCCTATCTGGGACCGTCGATGGCGTTTGCGCAAAGCGCCGGATGCATGTCCGCCGAGGCTTCGAGTGCGTTGCAAAACACCGGCGACGCATCGCTCTTCTCGGCAGGCATAGCGCAGGCTTTCTCTGCGTCCGCCAGTTCGACGAACTGCCAGGTCGCACAAGCCGCCGACACCGCCGCCGGAGTCGTGCTCGGAGCCGGCGGGATCGCAATCGCGCTGCTCGCCTTGGCAGGAGCGCCGGCCTATGTCTTGGCGCTGCCGGCTGCGGCGCTCATCGCGCTTGGACTCGAGCTCGGCGGCGGACTGATTCTGGTGGGCGGCACGCAGCAGCCGACCGACCCCGGCGCGATCGCGATCATCGAGACCGGACTGGCGCAACTCAACGGCGCGTTCCAAGGGCTGTTAGAGGGGGTCTTGCCTGAGATCGAGAACTTTAGCACGGCGCTGAATCTCAAGGATCTCTTCGACGGCACGAAGCAGGTTCTCGACGCCTTCGGCGCTACGGCGCCGGCTCCTCCCACGCCGCCGGTCTTCCCGCCGCCGCCTCCTCCGGCACCGCCGGCGCCCCCGGCGCCGCCTTCGCCGACTCCGACGCCGCAAGCAACGCCTACGCCGAAGTCCACGCCGGGCCAGGTCACGCCCGGCACATATGCCATAAGCTGCTCGGCGAGCGAGACATGCTGCAACCCGGATACAGGATGCCAGACGGTTAGCGTGCCGGTGTCTTCGACCGACATCCAGGTGCCGGGCGGAACCTCGACTTCCTCTTTCGAATCGCAACTGTGCTCGAGCATCGCCTCGGTCGGCCTCGCGGTAGGTTGCAACGACGGATGCTCGGCCCAGGCGGGGAACAGTTCCTTCAGCTTCGGAGTGTCGTGCCAGACGACCGACTGCGCAGGTGGCGTGAGTTGCACCGCCGCGTTGCAGTGACACCAGAGCAGGCCGGCATCCCTGCCGGCCCTGCCCGATAGCCACGCCGCACTTTTGGTTTACCGCGATGGCGTGGGCGCTGGCGCGCGGCGATAATCTGGACCGCGCGCAGCTCAAGCGGCGCCCCGCGGAGTTGCCTCCAGGGGAATGAGCGCAGCTCTCTCCCTTTCATCCTGAGCGAGCGCTGCGCGAGTCGAAGGAACCCGGAGCGAATGACCGACAACGAAATCAGCGTCATCTGCGAGCCGCTGAGCATTATGAGTATTAGCAGGTTACGACCAAGTTCCTCGGCCGGTGGAAGTAGGACAGCAGGAGACTCGCTGGAGCGAAGGGGATCAACTGCATCCGTTCGCGGCATTGCGCGAAGGCCGAGCAAATCGCCTCCGCAGAGTTTTGCTGGCATCGAATATGCGAGGGATTCTCCGAGCTTCAGATTCATAAAGGAACGAGCGATGGATACATACCAGAGAGCTGACTCCCGGCCTCCCGAAAGAGCTTCAATCAATGAAAGAGACGGTCCATCGTTTCGCAGCGGAGGTCATGCGGCCAGCGGCGATGGCGCTGGACCGGATGGCGGATCCAAACGATGTCATCGCCGCAGGCTCACCGCTGAGAAAGGTGCTCAAAAAAGCCTACGAGCTGGGGTATCATGTCGCAGGGCTCCCCTCGGAGCTTGGCGGTCTGGGGCTGGATGCGCTCGGGATGCATATCTTTCACGAAGAGTTGGCGTGGGGAGCGGTGGACCTCGCCCTGAGTATCGGATGCTCCGGGTTTCCCACCTTCGCGGCTGCGAGCGCCGGGAACCCTGAACTGTACGAGGCCTTCGTCAAGCCATACATTCAGGATCGCGAGGGCACCTTCATCGGATGCTGGGCGATAACGGAGCCGAACCACGGGTCCGATTACCTAGCCCTCGGTACGCCCGAATATAACAACCCCAAAGTCACCGGCGAGGTGGTTGCCCGCGCCGACGGGGATTCTTACGTAATCAACGGCCAGAAGTCGGCTTGGGTTTCCAACGGGACAATCGCGACTCACGCCGCGCTTTATCTATCGATTGAGGCTTCGCGCCAGATGGGTATGGCCGGTGGCGGAGTGGCGGTGGTGCCGCTCAACCTGCCCGGCGTTTCGAAGGGCAAGCCGCTGAACAAGCTCGGCCAGCGCGGCCTGAATCAAGGCGAGATCTTCTTCGACAATGTCCGCATCCCGCGCAGTTACATGGTGGTGGGCAGCGACCAGTACGAGTTCTATGTGACGCGGACCCTCACCGGCGCCAATGGCGGAATGGCCACGGCCTTCACCGGACTGGCTCGCGCCGCATTCGAAGCCGCGCTCGATTATTCGCGCGAGCGCGTGCAGGGTGGACGTGTCTATCTGCGAGCACCAGCTCGTGCAGAAGCGGCTGTTCGAGATGTTCACGAAGGTCGAGGCGTGCCGGGCGCTTTCACGGGCGGTGGCGATTTACAATCATGACTCGCTGACTCCCACGCTGGAACATGCGATCGCCGCGAAAACCTTCTGTACGCAAGCGGCGTTCGAGGTTGCCAGCGACGCCCTCCAGGTCTTCGGCGGCAATGGGCTCAGCCGGGAATACCCGGTCGAGAAGATGTTTCGCGACGCGCGCGCATCACTGATCGAGGACGGCACCAACGAGGTCCTGAGCCTGGCCGGCGCTCGTCACATCCTCGCCAAAGCGGCCAACGGGTCACGCGCCGTGGCCTAGCACGCCACCAACAGAGAACCGGGCAGAGGAGCGGCGATGGCACGAGTCCAAGGAGCGATTGAACAACTCATTCGGCAGCGGGTGGCCCAGCATCCGCGCCAGGTTTGGCTCAAGTTTAAGGATTCGGAATTCGCCTGGGATCAGGTGCTGGCCAACATCCAGCGCGCAGCGAACGGCTTGCTCGACCTCGGGATTCGGCCCGGCGAGCGGGTCGCGATCATGATGGGCAATCGTCCCGAGTTTCTCTGGATTCACTTTGCGATCGGTTTCATCGGCGCCGTGAGCGTACCCGTGAACACTTCGCAACGGGGCGCGACGCTGCAACACATCCTTGGCGATTCCGACTCGGTTGCCGCGATCTTCGAAGAGCCGCTGAGGCCTGCCGTGTTGGCGGTCAAGAGCAGGGTGCCGACGCTCAGGGCGACAGTGGTCGCCGATGGCGAAGCGGGGCACGGCGTGGATTGGACGCTGGAGCGTCTCCTCGATCATCCCGACCGCGAACCGGAGGCCGATATCGGCGACAACGCCGGCGGCGGCGCCATGATGTATACCTCGGGCACCACCGGCCCTCCCAAAGGAGTGGTCCCCAAAGGCTCCGACAGTTCCGCGCTTTTCGCGATCCTGGGCGCGCTGAAGATCAAGCCCGGCGAGACGATGTACACCGCGCTTCCGCTCTTCCATGGCAACGCGCTGATGCTCTCGTGCTTTAGCTCGATTCTCCTCGACGCGAAAATCGCGGTCG
Organism: uncultured delta proteobacterium; assembly: GCA_963793115.1. Classification (GTDB taxonomy): domain Bacteria; phylum Desulfobacterota; class Binatia; order Binatales; family Binataceae; genus CAVVMA01. Next base: position 619,406 of record CAWBYV010000010.1, on the reverse strand, counting down.
CAGAGCGGTTCAGCGCGTCGCGGCTGTGGGACGATTGCCGCAAGTACGACGCGGTCGAGTTCAACACGCTCGGCGCGATGATCTCGATGCTGCTCAAGCAGCCGCCCCGTCCCGACGACCGCGACCATCATGTGCGCGCGGTGTTTTCCGCGGCCTGTCCTCCCGCCGCCTGGCGCGAGTTCGAAGAGCGCTTCGGTGTACGGATCATCGAAGGCTACGCGATGGTCGATTCGCCCGGCTTCCTGATCAACGATGTCGGCAAGGTCGGATCGATGGGCAAGCCGGTCGGTGAAGTCGAGTTCCGCGTCGTCGACGATCACGACAACGCGCTCCCGCCAGGCAAGATCGGGGAACTGGTCTTCCGCCACCCCAAGGGGCAACTGAGCCAATATCACAAACTTCCCGACGCGACCGCCGAGGCCTACCGTGGCGGATGGTTTCACTCGGGCGACCTCGCGAAAACCGACGAGGAAGGCTTTTTCTACTTCTGCGGCCGCAAGAAGGCATCGATCCGCAGGCGCGGCGAGAACATCTCTGCCTGGGAGATCGAAACCACTATTGATCTGCATCCAGCGGTTCTCGAGTCGGCGGCCTTCGCCGTGCCATCCGAACTCGGTGAAGATGAAGTCATGGTCGCCGTCGTTCTGAAGCCGGGCGCAGCGCTGCTTCCCGAGGAGCTGATCGAGTTCTGTCGCGGGCGGATGGCGTATTATGCAGTGCCGCGCTACGTCGAGTTCGTCGATGAGCTTCCCAAGACCGGCACGCAACGCATCCAGTACGCGGCGCTCAAGGAGCGTGGCGCCGGCCGTGCCTGGGATCGCGAGAAGGCCGGCGTGAAGGTCGCGCGCGCCTGAGCAGGAGGTTTCCCGATGTCGAACGCAGGCCAGGTAGTCGTCGCCGGAGTGGGAATGACCCGCTTCGGCAAATACTCCGATCGCGGGATGCGCTCGCTGGCCGAGGAGGCCGTGCACGATGCGCTCGGCGACGCGGCGATCGCGCCAAAGGATGTCGAGATCGTCTTCTTTTCGAATGCGGCCGCCGGGTTGATCACCGGACAGGAGATGATTCGCGGCCAGGTCGCGCTTCGCAAAACCGGACTCCTCGGCATCCCGCTCTTCAATGTCGAGAATGCATGCGCCTCCGGGTCGTCCGCCTTCCACCTCGCGTACATGTCCATCGTCGCGGGCATGTATGACATCGCGCTCGCGGTCGGCGCCGAAAAGATGACGTCCGAGGATAAAACCCGCGCCTTTCGCGCCACTGCCGCGGCGGTTGATTTGGAGGAGCTGCGGGAAATCACGAGCTGCGGAAGCGGAGAAGCCGCCGGGCACGGCGCCGGTCCAACCAAGTCGCTCTTCATGGACATCTATGCCGCGGCGACGCGCGAGTACATGAAGATCAGCGGCGCGACCGCCGAGACCTTCGCCGACGTGGCGGTCAAGAGCCATGCGTTTGCGGCCTTGAATCCGAAAGCGCAATACCGCGATCCCGTAACCCGCGAGCAGGTCCTGAATTCACGCGAGATCTCGCCGCCGCTGACGCTCCTGATGTGCTCGCCGATCGGCGATGGTGCGGCGGCCGCGGTGCTCATGTCGGAAAAGATGGCTCGGCAACGGGCGATCCAGCAGCCCGTGCGGATTCGCGCGTCGGTGGTACTCTCCGGCCGCGACCGCGAACCCGGCGAGCCCGACGTTCTCGACCGGGCAGTCAAGCGCGCATATGAAGTCTCGGGGATCGGCCCGGCGGATCTGGACGTGATCGAAGTCCATGATGCGGCCGCGCCGGCGGAACTGATCGCTTGCGAGGAACTGGGACTGTGCGGAAGAGGGGAAGGACCGGCGCTGCTCGCCAGTGGAGCCACTCAACTTGGCGGCAGGCACGTCGTCAATCCCAGCGGCGGATTGCTTTCCAAGGGGCATCCGGTCGGCGCGACCGGTATCGCGCAGATTTTCGAGATCGTCGATCATCTGCGCGGACGTGCCGGCGCGCGGCAGGTGAACGGCGCGCGGGTCGGACTTACGGAAAACGGCGGCGGCTTCCTCGGCAGAGACGCGGCCGCGATGTCGGTGCACATTTTGTCGCTCTGATGTCGGTGCACATTTTCCCGCTCTGAGGAGGCACGATGGAATTCCAAGAATTGGTCGGAACGCGGCGCTCGATTCGCTTTTTCGATCCCAAGCGGCCCGTCGAGCAGGAGAAGATCCAGAAGATTCTCGAGGCCTTCCTGCGGGCGTCCTGCGCGGTCAACGCCCACTGGCTGCGCGCCGTGGTGGTCAAGCGCGACGAGATACCCAAGGCCGAGCTCGAAAAGATGAAGACCCCCGTGCAGGCGGTCGTGATCGAACTGGCTCCGGTGCATATCTATCTCTATGCCGACCTCGGCGTGGTGAACCGCGTGCAGGGCGCGCGGCTCAAGGAGACTCTACGACGCCAACGTCGTGGCAGCCAGTCACGGATGGAGCCACAAGTTCGTTGACGAGATCGTCTATCCGCATCTCCTGAAGCCGATGACCCAGACTCCGCACTATCCTGTGATGGCGGCCTTCGATTGTGGAGTGGCCGCTTGCCAGGGATTGCTGATGGCGTTCGAGCTGGGACTGGGCGCGTGCCTGACCGCGTTCCTTGCGCCGGTGGTCAATGAAATCGTCAAGCCGCCTCAGGATTGGCTGCCGCTCTACGTGCTGAACGTCGGTTATTCGCTTGAATCGCGCGAGGCGGGCGGGCAACGGCCGCGTCCCCCTTTCGAGGAGCAATACTTCCTTGGCCAGTACGGCAAACCTTTCCCGCGCGACCCGAAAGTCGTCGAGGAATTGCGCCAATCCAGGTTGATCCAGGCTGCGGCGCCGCAGCCCGGCCGCAAAGAGGAAATTCGGCGGCTGGCGAGGCAATTGGGCCTTCCGGAGTAGTAACCGTGACGATGCGGCCGCTGGAGGAATATGAATCCGTTCGCACCTGGAGGAGCGCGCTGAGCCGGGAATGGGGTGGCGATCCGTTCGCCGAAGATCCCGCGAAACTCATTGCACTTCAGCAATTCTGCCAATTCATCGGCGAAGACCCAGATGTGATTGTCGAGCACTGCTTCAGGATTCGAAAGTCGGATGGCGAACGGGTAATCAGTGCGAAATGGCGCTCCTTCTATGCGGAGAAGATCAAGGAGTTTCGCGATCGCGACCATCAGCCCGAGCCGCGACGAAGCGCCGCGGCGGTGATGGGATTTCTCATACACAACGGCGTGATGCTGCAGGTATAAGCACGAATTGCGTGACGCGGCCATCGTTGTGGTCGCAGGGAGGGCGGTAAGCTCCATAGGTGTGGACGCGTGTCAAGATGGCCCGGCATCTGGCACCCCCAGGTGTCCGCAATGCCGGGTCCACGATCTTCGCGGAGGGTGCCCGTTCTTCGACAGGTGTGGAGTTTGGCCGGGTGGCGTAGCCCGTGGTTAGCAGCTCTGGAGGGCCCCGCGTGATGGCGCGGATGGCGAAAGCGGAGTAGTTGGGACATGCCAACGACAGCCGGCGAACGATCGTGCCCAGGATGCGGCCGTCGGGGCATTCGGTTAGATGCGATGTTTTGTGGCAAATGCGGGACGCGACTTCCAAGCGATGGTTCGGATCTGAAAGAGGAGCAATCGGGGCAATGGCTCAGCGCCAAGATCACAGAGTTGTTGCGGCAGTCCTTGGAGGATCCGGCGAAGGCACTTCCACAAATTGACTTGCTGGCGCGGGCCGCGAATGATCCCAAGGCGCCGGAAAGTGTGCGCTGGATCCCGCACTTCCTTTACTTCGTCGCGCACGCCAATGTCGTGAAAAAGAGGGCCGGCGGTGTAGGCAAGGATGGCGACGCACTGGCAGCGGCCGAGAAATCGCTAACCGAATATCGGTTGGCGTGCGAAAAGGCACGTTTCGAGGAGTCGGAAACGTACGAGGAGGACGTTGAAATTCGACCCGCACGATTTTTTCGACAAGCTCAAACCGCGCGGCGAACGAAAACGCGCACTGTCCTGAAGAGTTACATTCCCGACGAGTGTGCGGATCTCACAAGTTCCTGCCTCGATGCCGTCGCAGACTTGCTGGAGGAGAGCAGACCCGGGAGTGTTCAGAAGCTGCTTGGCAGGATCAAGCTGAAGTATCTGGCCAAGGCGGGTGCTTTGTTCTTAGCGCCGGTCATATTGTCCGCGCTTGAAAAAGGAAACTCCGACTTTTTTTCTAGAAGCGATCTCGCGGCTCTCGGGGAATTTTTTGTGACCAGCAAAGGAAATACGCATATCGCGTTTGGCATATTGGGTTGGGGCAATGGAAATGACTTCGTTCTTTCACTCTTCGACTCTGAACCGGCTCAAGGGGGTAACCGTGTAGGCGGTATCGTGTTTCGTAAGACACAGGGTCGTTGGGAAAAGCTGGATATATAGTTTGGCAGGGGCGAAGCGCCGCCCGCTGCGGTCGGCAGCGAGCGCCGGTGCCCTTTTCAAGAGAAGTCCACGGGGTGTACGCCGTTTCGGGATCCTTGCCACCGCCTAGTCGTGTCTCCGTAGGACGCAACTGGTGCGTAACGGGCCATCCGAACACGCCGAAATCATTTGGAGCGCCTCGTAGCGGGCGGGTACGGGCCTTGCATGGAAAATGCGGGGTCTCAGGCAAACCCTGGCAAACTCGGGTAGGTCGACCGGAACATGATTACCAAGCATGATGCGCTCACGCCGCCAAGCCGCATATGACCGCGCTCGGTCTCTAACCCATCACGCGAAGAGGAGTATACGATGAAGAAGATGGTGGTGAGGGAACTCCAGAAGAAAAGGAACACCCGGGAGACCACGGTCGAAGAAAGGCTCCAGTACAAGGCTCCTGAAATCCGTGGCACTACCGCCAAAGTCTCCATGTCTGGCGCAGCCTGCCCCACTAACTTCCATTGGCAGCAGATTACGTGCAAGTGCTAGCTCCCCTAGCCGTGTCCGGCTCGTCTATAGCCCTGGTGAGGAAGGCTCGTCAGTAAGGAAGCGGTGGTTTCCAAAATCGCACCCGGCGGCTGCCACGCGTGCAATGAAGTCTGAGGTTGTTGCACCTCTTCCGTCGCGCATCCCGTTTTGTCAACCGCGAGGCGTTGGATTCGGGGCCCCGAGCACTCTGGGCTGCAGACTGTCGCAAGGGAGATGGCTACCGTCTCATGAGAAACTCGGGTATGGCGAAGGAATTTGCACCGCGGACATGCCTCGAAGAGTCGGTCGGGTTTAGCGATGCGAGGCTGAACGACGCGATCGCTTACCAGCGATTTGCCGATACTTACCTCGTCGTCCTGACGGACGGCGGTCGCATGGTCTTTCTCAACGAGACCGCCGGCGAAATCGTTGAAGCCCTCGATCGCGGTGTAGCGGACCGCGACGTTCCCAGAGAGATGTGTCGGCGGTACGGCATTGATAGCGTCACGGCCGAACGCGACTATGCCTTCCTTCGATCATCGTTTCTTACCCTCGGGCTCCTCGTGCGGGGCCAAGGGGCTCTCCGGGTAAACGAACTCCCTCGCGAGCGGCCAGCACAGAGCGACACAGATCTGCGTGAATCTATCAAGTCCTATTGCACGAAGGCAGCGGTCCCGTTCCAGGCCTACATCGAAATGACGGCAGCGTGCAACCTGCGTTGCACGCACTGCTATCTCCCGGCCACGAAGGCATCAGGCTACCGGGGCTACGTTCGCGCGTTTTGGAGCCTCCTGGACGAGCTTCGAGAAATCGGTTGCCTGGAGTTGATCTTCACTGGCGGGGAGCCGCTTGTTCAACGGCGGTTGCTCAGCATTTGTGAGTATGCACGGCGCCTCCGCTTCTCGGTCATCATCAAGACGAACGCAACCTTGTTAAACGACGCGGTTCTCGCCGCGTTTAGACGCATGCACATAACCGAGGTCCAAGTCAGCCTCTATAGCATGGATCCGTCCGTGCACGATGCCATCGTGCGGCGGAGCGGGAGCCACGCGAAGACACTTGACGCGCTCAAGCGCTGCCACAGTGCGGGTCAGCGCTGCCGTCTGTCTTGTGTTGTCATGCGTTCAAATTTCCATCACCTTGACGGCTTGGTAGATTTTGCCCGTAGCATCGATGCCCCAATTGGTTTCGACCTGCTCGTGACACGGCAGCTAGACGGCTCCTTAGGCTCCCTCGAGGAGCGCCTTCTCCCTGACGACCTGAAATGGCTCGATCGACATGGCATCATGGCCGACATTATCTTCCGAGGCTCGGCCCAGATCCGAAAGCCCAACGGGGCAAGATACGGACTCTCGCGGTGTCCGATTGACGATCCAGACTCCAGTGTCTGTGGCGCTGCCCGCACTGTCGTGGCCATCGATGCGCGTGGCAACGTGCGGCCATGCGTCGCCTTCCCATGGGAGCTCGGTAACGTCCGAGAGCAACCACTTCGTGAAATTCTCGCGGATTCGAACAAGCAGGTGAGCTACATTCGCAGTCTCCGTAATGGATCGTTCAAAGGCTGTCAGGGCTGTTCCCTCGCATCTGCGTGCCCACGCTGCATCGCGACCGTTTACCAGGAGACAGGCTCGCCAGTAGGGAAGGCGGAAGCGATATGCCTGATCGCTCCTTATCACCAGCGGTACGGCGCCGACCAAAGGCCTGGCAGCGCCGACACCGAGGGCACAGGCCCGTGGATTTCTTCCTTGTAGGCGGCGGATAGAAAATCCCTCGGTGCTAGCCAACTGCGCCTAAAGAAGGGAGGTTTTGCGCGAAGATGCTGATGGGAGTAGCTGCTTTTCAATTTTGCTTAGTACTGGCGCAACAGTAATTCGTGCAAATGATGCGGCCATGGTTGCGGCCGCAGGGAGGGCATACAAGCTTATGGCATTGAAGCTAACATCCCCGGCTTTTGCTGACGGCGGCGAAATCCCGAAGCTTTACACATGCGACGAGACCGACGCCTCGCCTGCGCTCGAATGGTCGGGCGTGCCAAGGGCGGCGCAAAGCCTGGCGCTCATCATGGACGACCCGGACGCGCCCGATCCGGCGGCACCGCGCATGACCTGGGTTCACTGGGTCCTTTACAACATCCCGGCCACCGCGACCGGCCTTCCCGGAGCGGTGAAACCCCACTCTCTGCCGCCGGGCACATGCGAGGGGCTTAACGACTGGAAGCGCACCGGATACGGCGGCCCATGCCCGCCGATCGGACGCCATCGCTATTTCTTCAAACTGTACGCTCTGGGCGGTGCGGTGCCGGACCTCGGGCGGCCGACCAAAGCGAAGCTCGAGAAGGCGATGGAGGGCCATATCCTCGCGCAGGCCACGCTCATGGGCACCTACCAGCGCCACGGCTGAGACCGGGATTTCGGGAGCGGACCAGCGTCGCTCCTACTGAGCTAATGAACTAATGCCGGCTTGCGGCGGCGAACTTGCCTGTCAGGACAAGAGCGGGGTATGGTTGCATTGACGGGGCCTGCCGCCATCCCACCAAGGAGAACCCACGATGCGAGAGGTATCGATAATCGGCGCCGGAATGGTCAAGTTCGGCAAATACATCGACACGAGCATGAAGGTCCTGGCCCGTGACGCGGTGCAAAACGCGATGGGCAACGCGCGAGTCGAGCCTGCCTGGTATTCAAGCGGCGGTGGTCGGCAACGCAATGGCCGGCCTGATCACCGGGCAGGAGTGTATACGCGGCCAGGTCGTCCTGCGCGACATGGGCTTCGGCGGCATCCCGATCATCAACTGTGAGAATGCGTGCGCCAGCTCCGCGACCGCGTTTCACATCGCATGGCTCTACGTCGCATCGGGAATGTACGACGTGGTGCTCGCGCTCGGGATGGAGAAGCTGTACCACGCCGACAAAAGGAAATCTTTCGCCGCGATCGGCTCGGCCGTGGACGTGGAGTTGATGCAACAGATCGTCGCCCAGATGAACGCGCAGCAGGAGAGGCTGCGCGCCGAGCGAGCGGCAAGGGGTGAGCAACCCAAGCCAGCTGCTGGCGGCGCGGGCGAGTCGCGCTCGATGTTCATGGACTTGTACGCCGCCGGGGCGCGCGCCCACATGAACCGATACGGCACGACCAAGGAACAGTTCGGGCGGATCGCGGTCAAGAACCATCGCAACGGCAGTCTCAACCCGCATGCGCAATACCAGGAGGTGTACACGCTGGAGGACATTCTGAGTTCTCCGGTGGTCGCCGAGCCGCTTACCCGGCTGATGTGCTCGCCGATCGGCGACGGCGCGGCGGCGACGATTCTATGCGCGTCCTCGATCGCGCCCCGTTTCGGCGCCAAGCCGGTTAGAGTGATGGCCTCCGTGCTGGCCTCGGGAAGCGATCACAATGCCGACGAGCCTGGCGTCGTGACGCGCGCGGCCAAACAAGCTTACGAACGGGCCGGCGTCGGTCCCGAAAACCTAAACGTTATCGAACTGCACGACGCCTCTGCGCCCGCCGAGCTGATGACCTACGAAGAGTTAGGGTTGTGCAAGCCGGGCGAGGGCGGCAGGCTGATCGACGAGGGGATCACCGAGATCAACGGACGCATACCGGTGAACACCTCCGGCGGCCTGCTCGCAAAGGGCCATCCGGTCGGAGCGACGGGAGTGGCGCAGATCTGCGAAATCTTCTGGCAATTGCGCGGCGAGGCCGGAAAGCGCCAAGTCTCCAATCCGAAGATCGGGCTCACCGAGAACGGCGGCGGCATGGTCCGCAACGAGGCGGCCGCCCTGTCGATCCACATCCTCGGCGTGTAACCGCGAAGGGCGCCGCCGACGGCCGGAAACCTCACCCGGCCCGAAGACGGTCCGGCCTCTCCCTAGCCAGGGAGAGGCGGCGGGCGGTGCGAGCGGTGAGGGCTGGCTGCTGCCCTATGTTCCAGTCCGTGCTCTGCTGCCGCAGACTGAACAGGCCGTTCGCTCACCGGGGCCGCGAGGGTGCCGATTTAGCACAACACACGGTTGTGTGTCCGAAGCCTCGCTGATGTCATTCTCGCGCGTCTGTCTGCCTGGCGCGCGAAGAATCCCGATCTCCGAATCCGGGATTCCTCGCGCGCGGCAACCACGCGCGCGGGAATGACGATCGTAAAGGCCCTTTTGCGCCCAAACCAAAGCGACCTACTCCCCTTTTCTTACCCTCCCCTGACCTGCATTCCCGAGCGCGCTGTCACTCAGCGAAGCGGTACTTGCCGTCCTTTAGTTCGATCCATCGCCCGCGGTCGGTGACTTGTCCGGCCACGTCGATCTGCGTGCGCAGGATCAGCAGCTCCTCCTCGGTGGGAACGTCGAGGACGGAAATCTTCGGCGCCATCGCGGGCTTGAAGCTCATCTCGGCGAGCACCTGCTCGACCGTGACGTACGGCGCGATCGCCTGCAGCATCAGTTGGCAATTCTCGGCGTAGCCGTACATCGCCCACGGCGTGTAGACCCTCCAGGGGCCGGTGTTCGGAGGGAGGCCGTGTTTTTCGCGGGCGCCCGGTCCGTCAAGGAAACCGGGCGAAGAAATGAAGTCCACCTTCTCGACAAACTTGCGCTTCTGCTGATCGGTAACGAGAATCGTGCGCCAAGCGAGCGCGGCGATGCTGTCGGCGCCGCCCGGCCCGCCAAAGCGCCGCCCTTCTCCGCCTTCATATTTGCCGACCACCGTCGAGTTGATGTTTCCGTAGCGGTCGACCTGGAGCGTATTGAGGATCCCGCAGTCCACGTAGCCAAGATGCGCCAGGTCGGCCGCGTAGTTCATCGTCCCCCACTGGAGCGCGCGATAGTTGGCGCGCGAGCTGATCATATTCATCAACGGGTCGAAAGGCACGATTGCCTCGGGGCCGACGACTCCATCTTCGGTTACATACTGCAGATTGGGCGCAGTCGTGCGCTTGGCCAGCAACGCCGCGCTCAGCGGCTCGCCGCCGCCGCCGACCCAGTAGACATACTTGTCCTCGACCAGGCGCGCGATCTGGCAGATGACGAATTCGCGCTCGTTGAAATTCGCGGCCGGTGTGCTCATGGGCCGTAACCCTCCCGGATCGTTTCGCGGCGGCGGAGCTCGGCGAGCTTTTTCGTCCCGACCACTTTTTCGAGGTACTCGTCGTGCGACGCGACCGAATAGACATGCTTGTTGAGGTACTCGCGGAAATCGCCGCGGAACATCGCGCCCATCGCTTCGATTACGCCAGCCGGGTCGGAGGCATAATAGCCCTGGACGGTTCCCGGATAGGCGCCGAAGGGAGCGTGAACGACGGCGTCAACGGCGAAGTGCGGAATCGAGGTGCGGGCCGGATCGCGCCGGATCTCGTCGGTCGAAACGATTTCCTCGGCGGAGACGATCACGCGGCGCGAAGCGAGCGCGCACTCCTGATGCGCGATGCCGGTGCCGAAGACGCGCGCGTTGCCGAACTCATCCGCCTGATGCACGTGGATTATCGCGGCGTCGGGATTGAGCGCCGGCACGAGCATTACCGGACGGCCCGTGTAAGGGTCTTCGACCAGCTTGCATCCCGAGTATGCAAAGCCGCTGGTGCCGCCGAAGCTGCGCGCCGGCAGGAACGGCAAGCCCATCGCCCCAGCCTTCAGCCTGAGCGTCAGGATCGCGTTGGAGTACTCGTAGATCGCGCATTTCTTTTCCTTGACTGCGCGCGCGATCCAGGGGCCGAAGCCGATGAACGCGAGATCTATACGGTTAGCGCATCCGGCTTCGACCATCAACGCGCAGGCCACGTAGGTAAACTTGCCGCAGACCCAGAGTCGCTTCCTGCGCTGCCGCATGATCTCGCGAATCAGCGACGATGGCCCGCGCTGGAAGTAGTTGCAGTCGTAGGCCAGATAGTCACCGTCGCGGACGAAGCGCTCGACCGCGTCCTTCTCGCTCATCAGCTTTGAAACCATCTGATGCGGCTTGGAATCGCGGACATAGGCCCGGTGGCCGTCCGGGTCGACTTTCAGATACTCGCCTTTACCCTCTTCGAGGATGCGCATTTGGGGCAGATACCTCTTGGCAGGCCGTTGAGGAAAGCCTCAACAGCCTGCTCCCTCTCTTCCTTCGGCTTCGCTCAGGACATGCTTATCTCCCCCTGGACAGGGGGAGAAGCGTGGGATGGGCAACCTAACCCCCGGCCCCTTCCCTAAAGACGGGAAGGGGAGCCAGAGCCGGTTTTCAGGCAGCGTGTTTAGAGCCATGAAATCCACTTTGGTTGCTCGCCACTTCTCTCAACACCCTGCTATGGACGCGCGCGCGTTTGGCTCAGGCCACCTTCCGCATCGCACCCGACTTCTTGTGCCACTTGCTCATGTGCTCTTTGTGCGACTTCAGATAGGCGCCGGGCTGGTAGAACTTGTCATAGAACTCGGTCTCGATGTGCTGCGCCTGGATGTAGAGATAGAGCACCATCGGATGCACCAGGGCCGGAAAGGTTCCGTAATTCTCCCAGATGTAGCGGCAGGTTTCCTTGCAGATCTGGATCGTCTTCTCGGGAGTGCGCGGCACCTGTTGCAGAAAATCAGCCCGGTTCTTGTACGGCGCCGGCTTCTTGCTGAAAGCGTTGAAGGTGCCGTTGGGTCCGAACTTCTTGTCCACGATCGCATCGACGGCGGCGTCCATGTCCTTGTAGTACGGCGGCCGAAAGGTCTCGAAGGTCCCGTCGATTCCAAGCGGCGCCGGAAAGGCGGCCGGGTTCTTCGCATTCGACTCGAACCGGAATCCCAACCCCTTGGCCATCGGCGTGCCGCCCAGCGCCACGAAGCCCGTGACTCCGCCGAACATCCAGCCGCCCAGGCCCATGGCCTGCTCGGCGAGCACGATGTTGTGTGCGATAAAGGCCGCCTCCGCGCCCACCGCATTCATGATCGCAATCTCGAACATGCTGATCGGCATCGGAGTTTCGACCCATCCTTCCTTGATCCACTTTTCGCTTATGCAGGGCCGCATTCCCGCGCGATCGTCGGCCAGATAGGCGCCAAGATCGGCGTTGAGCATGATCGCGTTGATCATCTCTTCGGTCATATCGGTGACCGGCATGAACATCGTGGTACCCGGCATGTTCGCGTTCCACAGGTTGAACGACATGATCGCGCCGGTGTTGCGCGGCAGATCGAGCCGGCCGTCGGAAAGCTTGACTCGGTTGAGCCGCACGAAATCGATGAGCTTGTCGCGATCGCTTTTGGCGGCGAAGTCCTGCAACTTGACCGGCTGCGCCTCGCGCAGCTTGAGCATGTAGACGCCGTCGTCGTTGGTATAGAACAGTTCCGTGCCGTGATTTCCGCAGGGGCTCGACCAGGTACGGCCAACATGCTCCACCATCGTGTTGCACATTCCATCCCATTCGGCGAGCTGGTCGGCCCTTTCGGGACGCGGAGTGTGCGGCATGTCAGCCAGGTTCAGGCCCGAGATTCCGGTTGCGGCGCCCAGCAGCAACGCCTCTTCGATCTCGTCCAGCGGCATCGGCGGATGGAGCGATTTGTGTTTGTTGGGGCCCTGCTTGATCTCCATGCCCCAGCCGAACCGCCGCGAACGGCGGTTGAAGATCGCTTCGAGAAGGGGGAAGTTCCAGGCCTCGTCCACTTCTTCCAGCTCGGAGATTTTGATCTCGTCACTCATTTGCGTAACCTCCTGCATGCGCCCGTCGCAGCATATGTGAGTTCTTCCATCATCGAGGCGTGCCGGTCAACGACCCTTGCTCGCGCCGAGCGCGATCCTGCTCGACCAGATTGACCGCGTAGCGAAAAGCGAACAGCGCCAGAAAATCCACCACCGTTGCGCTGATCTTCATCGTCTTCAGCATTTCCTGCAACTCGTCCACGCTCAGCAGGGTCTTGGCCGACCAGACGCCCATCTTGCCCGTCATGACCAGATTGCCGTCTTCGACGCCCACGTCCTCGATCGTCATGTTGAAGTTGCCTGCCCGCGACCTGATTCGCATCGAATAACTCCTCCAGCCTGATTCCGCGCGCGTTCATCCGTAGCGATAGCTTACGCCAAAACCGCCTGCGGGGTACTTCCACGAGATGTTCTGGTACGGGCAGATCACCCGGCAGGTTCCGCACTCGATGCAGTTGCTCCAGTAGATAGTCGTGCGGCCGTCGGCCTCCGTCCGGTAGTTCTCGACCGGACAGGTTACGGTGCAAGGCTTCGCCGTGCACTTGAGACAGACCTGCTGGTCGATGATCTTGAGGTGCGGGTCAGCCTCGTTGACCTTGATCGAGAGCGTCGCGAGCTTGTCGTCCCGATTCAGAAGTCTGGGCGGCGCCAGAAAGTCAGCCGGATCAATCGCCATCGAACCTTCCTGGGCCTGCGATAAAGTCATGTGATTTCGCGTTGCACATGGTCATCGAGGCTTTATCCCGGATTTCCATTTTCCAAGTCAAGGGTGATCGCCGCCAGGCGGTGCATCAGTTTGAAAAAATCGCTCCGCGTTGATCCTTCGCCTGCGGCTCAGGATGACAAAAGGGCCGCACCCTCCCCGTCATTCCGAGCCCTTCGCCTTCGCTCAGAGTTTGTGATTTTTTCAGCCGTGTCTACTGGAGGCAGGCACCCTCATCCGCACGGGCCGAACGGCCCGCGCCTCTTCTCCCGCGAAAGAGCGGGAGAAGTGTTTCGGGGCGCTCCGCGCCTCTTTCAGCGCCTCTCCCGCTTGGTTGCGGGAGAGGGCGTCGCTCCCGGCGCGCGCGAGCGCGCGCCGTGGGCGACTGGTGAGGGTGCTGATGTTTGCAACGACGAAAGCTCACAAACTCTCAGGGTAAACTCCGCGAGGAATCTACGCGGAGCGATTCGTCTCGTCCGGGCGTCCCCCAATTTCAAACTGAGGCACTACCTGCCTCCAAGCCTCCGAGGCTGCGGAAGCGAAACCGGAGCGCAGCCGGCGCACGATCGTCCCGCCCGATGCCTGTGGGCTAAGTCGCGGTGCCCGTCACCATCACGGTGACCGAAGGATGAGCGGGGTCATCGGCAGTGAACGTGATCGTGCCATTGAACGACCCGGCCGCCGGCGGTGCGAACTTCACCTTCAGCGTGTGGGTTTTGTTATGGGCCAGCGTGAATGGGTTCGTCGTGGGTGCCGCGCTGAATAGCGGGCCGAGCCCGCTGAAGTCTGCGCTGACATGCAGCACACCCAGACCCGTGTTCCTGATTACCAGGTTCACGCTCTTCTTCTTGCCGTGATGCACGGTCAGGCTGATTGCGGCCCGGACCGAGAGCGTGCCGGTTTCGCCCGTAGCGCTTACCGCGACGGACTCCGTCGGATGGTGGCTGTCGCCGCTGGTGACCACGATCTGGCCGGAGAAATCCACGGTCGGGCTGGCCTGCGCGCCGGGCGCAAAGACGATCGTCACCGACTTCACATGAGTGTGGGCCAAGCTGAACGGGCCGGATCCGGCCGTCACGGTGAAAGGAGGATTCGGCAGCCCGCTGATATCGACGTTGCCCAAAAGAGTGCCCTTGCCGCTGTTCGTGATCTTGAGGGTGCGATTCGCGGTGGTGCCGGTGCCGACGTTCCCGAATGCGATCACGCTCGCCGACAAAGAGAGCCTGCCGCCGGCGGCGAAGGTCGGCGCGGCGGTTGGCGTAGGCGTCGGGGTCGGTGTAGGAGTAGGTGTAGGAGTCGGAGTAGGTGTCGGGGTAGGCGTAGGCGTCGGCGAAGGAGTCGGAGTGGGAGTCAGGGTCGGAGTTGGTGTCGGCGTCCGGGTAGGTGTCGGGGTCGGAGTCGGCGTCGGCGTTGGACTCGGCGATGGAGTCGGTGTCGGCGTTGGAGCAACGGCGCCGAACTCGAACGAGCCAATGTCGCAGGCGCTGTGTCCGGGAGCAGGCCGGCCAAAGCCCCTTTGGTCGGTACTCCCGCTCGGGCACTGAGCGGCCGGGATGGCATCGATTGCCGGACTCGTTGATTGAAGCGCGATCGTCTCAGTAGGTCCGCCGTTGTTCTGCAACCCATTGGGGTCGAGCAAAGGATTGACGCTGTCTCCTATGGCTTTTCCATTGGCACCCGTGCTGCTGCCAAACCCGCATGACGCATCGTCGGAGATATTGTCGCCGCCGTTGGCAGTCGGGCTGGGCGGCTCGGGGAAGCAGTTTCCACCGAAGCTGCTAGCTAGGATGGATTTGCTGATCGTTAGCGTGTTTGCGTTGCTTATGGCTCCGCCGCTGCCCGCGCTGTTGCCGGAGAAGGTGCTGCCGACGACAGTCAGCGAGGCACTTCCATCATAGAATATGCTTTGTCCGCTGGCGATCGCTCCGCCGAAGCTCGCGCTGTTGCCGGAGAAGCTGCTGTTGCTGACGAGGAAGCCACTTCCGTTAAAAAAGACGGCTCCGCCTCCGATGCCCGCGCTGTTGCCGGAGAAGCTGCTGTTCCTGACGACCAGCGGAAAGCCATAGGCAAAAAGGATAGCGCCGCCGTAACCGCCCGCGTTGTTTCCGGAGAAGGTGGTGTTCGTGACGGTCAGAGTTGCCCCATTGCCGACGTTGATGGCTCCCCCGTTTCCGCCGGCGCCGTGGGCAATAGTCAGATTGTTCAGGCTGACTGTGGCGTTAAAGTTTAGCACCAGCACTTGGTGACTGCCCGCGCCGTCAACGGTGACGGTTTGCCCGTTCCCATCAATCGCCAGAGAGTGCCGGATAGTAGGAAGAACGTCGCTCAGGGTGATCGTGCCGCTGACGCTGAAGTTGACGGTGTCCGCGCCGGTGCCGACTACGCAGTCACCGCCCGTGGTGTCGGTCTCAGGGCTGTTCGCGTTGTTGATCGCTTCGCGGAGGCTGCAAAGGCCGTCGCCGGAGGTGCTCGCGTCGCCGAGCGTGTTGACGATTATCGGGCCGCTTGCCTTCGGGGCTGACTGAACCAGCATTACGCAAACGGGCGCCAGCACCACCACCATCGCGACAAGGAACAGGGGTCGCGCCGCGCCGGACCGGAGGCGCCTGCACTCTATCGTTATTGGCCGCGTCATCGGAAACCCCTCCGCATCCCCAAGCGACAGCCCTCTGCCGCCTCACCTGAGCGAGACCCCGGTCGCCAGCTTGAAGCCGGAATTTCCATTTTGAATCCTGATTCGGACTAGCACCGGCATCAGGTGATCGGCAAACGGAAAATTCAAGCCCGGTTTTGAGTGCAAGGCGCTTCCCGCAGCGCCGGGAGGGGCCGGCTTCGCGTCTCGCGCCCACGCAACGCTCACATCACGGCGGCCTTGGCGATATCGAGCAGGTCAGTCGCGAACGTCATCAGGCCGAGCTCGGCCAGTAGATGGTCAGCCACCGCCAGCTCGAGCTTGCGCTTGGGTACTTGCATACCATCTTCTCCGGGTAGCACGGAAAAGAGCTTGCGCGCCATGGCGGTAAATTCGTACGGATACTTGTTGAAGAGCTGGGGGTGCGTTTCCGCCATCCGGGTCAACCGCTCGTAGCGCTCGTAATCCTTCCAGGCGAAGCTCTGCCGCAACCGGGTGACGTACGGAGCCAGCGCTTGCGCGCTGTAATCGGCCGCCTTGTGGGCCTCGATGATCGTCTGGGCGGCCAGCACGCCCGAAGCCATCGCCATGTTGGTTCCCTCATGGAACATCGGGTTGGCATTCACCAGACCGGCAGCGCCGCCGATCACGATGATGCCGTCGCCGACGAAGCGCGGCAGATGCTGCGGCGCCATCTCGGGGATCAGGTGCGCGGAGTATTCCTCGGGTGTGGTGCCGCGCAGCAGCCTGCGCACGACCGGATGCATCTTGAATTGGTTGAGCAATTCGTCGGGCTGAATGCCCAGCGTCTGGAGCGCGCTCAGCGACACGCCCAGCCCGACCGAGATCGTGTCGCGATTGGTGTAGAGAAAGCCCGCGCCCATCGCGCCCTTTACGGCCTCGCCCCCGATGTACTCGTAGGCGGCGCCCTCGTCGCCTTCCAGCGAAAAGCGGTCTTCGATAATCGCCCGCGGCAGCGAGACGATCTCCTTGATGCCGAGAATCACCGAAAGCGGCAGCTCGCCGCGCAACCCGGCCGACTGAGCGATCAGCGAATTGGCCCCGTCCGCCGCGATCACGACGTTGGCCTCGACCTCGCCGCCCTCGCGGCGCGCACGCACGCCGGTCACCCGTCCATCCTTCATAAGGACCTGGTCCACCACGGTCTGCGTGACGAACATCGCGCCGGCGTTCTCGGCCTGCTGCGCCAGATAGCGGTCGAAGTGCGCGCGCAACGCGGTAAAAGAATGGTTGTAGTACGGCGGCTCGAAACCGAGGAACTTGAACGACAGCGCGAGCTCGTCGTCCCGCGACAGCATCGAGAAACGCTTCTCGACCACGTGCCGCTCGACGCATCCCTGGCCGGTAAAGTCCGGAAAGAATTTGCTCAGGACGGTCGTGTAGAGCACGCCGCCGAACATCGCCTTCGAGCCGGGGAAGTCGCCGCGTTCGAACACGATCACCCGGAGGCCGGCCTTGGCGAGGATATATGCGGCCATCGACGCGCCCGGTCCGGCGCCCACGATCGCTACGTCGAAACGTTCCGCCATCAGAATAAATTCCCGATCGATCTAAGCCTGGATTCCGGACTGTAACAGGATACCGTTGTGAATGAGGAAACTTCGAATCGTGTTGCCGCGCCGCGCACGATCGCGCGAGCTGCCGCTCACGTCCTGCGCCTGAAACTCGGCGATTTTGTCAGCCATCCGGCGTCGTCCCTTGATGCTGATCTTGGTCTCGGCTCCCTCCTTGTGCAGCAGGCAGGCGGTCACGATCTCGTCAGGATCGAGCTCGACCAGGGCGCAAAACTCGCCCAGCAACTCGAGCCTCGACGGATCGGCCTGCGGATCGACGCCCGACTGCTCGGTGAGTCCCCGGAACCAGGTTTGCACCGATTCGTAGTCGGCGAGCGGCTTGGCCGGAGCAGTCATTCGGGCAGTCCGAACATGCGCGCCAGCGCCTTGATCTCCTCCTTGCGCCAAGGCAGCGGCGCAGGCGCCTGGAACATCTTCTTCGCGCGCAACTGCTCGGTAACTTTGGGGTCGGACTTGAACGGATTGCCGTACTTGCCCTCGAAGTAAAGCTGTTCGAGCGGCGGCCGCGGCCGCTGCCCGCCGGCCTTGGGCGATTCCGCCGGATATCCGGCCAGCAGCACGAACAGGGGCAGCCATTCCGGGGGCGGGTTGAGGATCTTTCTGATCGGCTCGTACACGAAGGCCGACAGGCAGACGCCGAGTCCCTCATCGACTCCGGCGAGCATCGCCTGGCAGACCGCGATTCCCGCATCGGAGGCGGCTGCGGCGGCCACTTGCGCCTGACCGGCGTTGTCGGCCAGCGGCTTCAGGATGTTCGGCCAGACGAAGTCATCGACG
The DNA here is from genome assembly GCA_963793115.1 of uncultured delta proteobacterium. Taxonomy (GTDB): domain Bacteria; phylum Desulfobacterota; class Binatia; order Binatales; family Binataceae; genus CAVVMA01. Next base: position 601,152 of record CAWBYV010000010.1, on the reverse strand, counting down.
AACTTGTGGCTCCAGCCGTGAGTCGCGTTCAGCGCGCCCACGTCAACCAGTTGCTTGAGCCGCGCTTGCGCGCCCTTGTAGGCGCCCATGTCCACGAAACAGTAGATGTGCACGGGAGCCAGCTCGATGTTGAGCCCCGACACCGGCGTTTTGAGCGCGTCGAGCGTGGCGCGATCGAGGTCGTCGCGGAAGACGACGATGGCGCGAAAGAAGCTGGCATTCACCGCGCAAGACGCGATCCGTGCCGCCTCCAGCATTATCTGGACCTTCTCGCGCTCGACGGGACGCCACGACTGGAAGAAGCGGATCGATCGCCGGCTGCCGATGAGTTCCTTGTATTCCATCGATTTATCTCCGTGTTTCTCGTGTTACGGTGCGCGGGGTAACGTAGCCCGGAATCGTGGCCGCGATTTCCGGGACGCCCTGCTTCGCGACAGCCTCAAAAAGCGCTTTCCGCGGAACTTGTCAAGCGAAATGCAGCGGCGGGTAGTGGGTCAGTTTGATGAGCGGAGGCGTCTGGCGCCGATTCAGCAAATGACCCACTACCGTAAGCGTACTCGGGTGAACACCGCCGAAATCGAGAAAAATGGTGGAGCAGAAGGGATTTGAACCCTCGACCCCCACGTTGCGAACGTGGTGCTCTCCCAGCTGAGCTACTGCCCCACCGAATGAGGGAAAACTCTACGAGTTGCTGATCGACCTCAGATAAGCCCGCAACCTATCAGCGAGATCGGGCCGTTTCAAGCCGAGACCGATTTGCGCGATCACAAAGCCCGCCCGATCGCCCAGGTCGTAGCGAGTGCCCTCGAATTCGTAGCCATAAACCTCGCGGCGCTTGCAGAGTTTGAGCAATGCGTCGGTGAGCTGAATCTCGCCGCCGGCTCCGGGTGGTGTGTCGCGCAACAGGTCGAAGATTTCCGGCATCAGTACGTAGCGCCCGATGATCGCGAAGTCGCTCGGCGCATCGCCGGGCCGCGGCTTCTCGACCATCCCGGTCAGCCGGTAGAGCCGACCCTCGACCCGATTCACCTCGACAATGCCGTACTTGGAAAGCTCGCTCTCGGGAACCCTGAGCAACGAAAGTGCCGGCGCGTTGCGATACTCGGCAACCTCGAGGATCTGTCTCAGGCACGGCCGCGGCGCGTCAACGATATCGTCGGGCAGGATTACCGCAATCGGCTCGCCGGCGGCGAAATCGCGCGCCTGCATCACCGCGTGGCCGAGCCCGAGCGGCGCGGGCTGTTCGATCGGCGTGATTCGCGCGAGTTTGGAGCTGGCCCTGACTATCGCGAGCAAGTCGCCCTTGCCGCGCTCTTCGAGATACTGCTCCAGTTCGGGCGCGGGACGAAACTGATCCAGCGCCAGCGTGCGCCCGGGGCTGATCACGATTGCGATGTCGTCGATTCCGGAGGACGTGATTTCCTCGACGATTAGCTGGATCGCCGGAGTGTCCACCACCGGCAGCAGCTCCTTGGGTATCACCCGCGAGGCCGGCAACATGCGAGTGCCAAAGCCGGCCGCGACGATAACGGCCTTACGAACCTTCATCGTGTTCCCGGGTTGGCGCTGGCTAGCGGGCGATTCGCTTTTGCTCGCGCGCTTCCTGGTCGGACTTGCATCCGATACAGAACGTGGTCACGGGCCGCGCCTTGAGCCGCTCGATTCCGATCTCGCCGCCGCATTCCTCGCATCGGCCGTAGCTGCCGTCGCCGATTCGGTCCACCGCCCCGTCGATCTTGGCCAGCAGCTTGCGTTCGCGATCGCGCAGCCGAAGCTGGAAGTTGCGATCGGACTCGAGCGTGGCCCGGTCGGCCGGATCGGCGAACGCCTCTTCCGGCTTGCTGTTCATGGAGCCCACCGCCCGCTCGGCCTCGCTCAGGATTTCGCGCCTGCGCGTTTCCAGCAGGCGGCGGAAGAGTTCCTGCTCCCTTTGCCTCATGTGTAAGCCGGAATCCCACCGGGTCTTCGATCCTAACTTGTGGCATACTCTCGTGTAAAGAAGAGACTATGAAAACCGCCTATCTCGACGCGTTCTCGGGGCTGAGCGGCGATATGATCGCCGGCGCGCTGCTGGATTGCGGCGGGGAGCTCGCCGAGTTAAAGCGCGCGCTCGATTCGATGCCGCTACGCGGCTATCGGGTTGCGGCCCGCCGCAAAATCGTAAGCGGAATCTCGGCGACCAAGTTCGACGTTGAGGTGCTCGAGCCGCAGCCCGAGCGCCAGCTCGGCGAGATTCGCGCGATGATCGACGCAGGCGACCTGCCCGATTCAGTCAAGCGCGACGCGAACGCGATCTTCGGCGTGCTCGCTGACGCCGAGGCGAAAATCCATCATACCAGCGCCGAAGAGGTCCACTTTCACGAGCTCGGAGCCGTCGATTCGATCGTGGACGTGATCGCGTCGGCGTGGGGTTTCGACCAGCTCGGCGTCGGTCAGATCCTGGTGTCGCCGATCCCGATGGGATCGGGCTTCGTCAGTTCCGCGCACGGGGTGATTCCGGCTCCGGCGCCCGCCACCGCCGAGCTGCTGGCCGGCTTCGCAGTGCGGCTCGGCGACGGATCGTCCGAGATGGTCACCCCGACCGGCGCCGCGGTCATCAAGGCGCTCGCGCGTCCCGCTCCAGTGCCCTGCGCCTTCGAGATCGAAAAAGTGGGCTACGGCGCCGGCACCAAGGAATTCAGCGATCGGCCTAACGTATTGCGCATGATAATCGGCCAGGAGCGGCAGGCCTTCGCGTCCGACGAGATGGTCGAGATCGCGGCCAATATCGACGACCTCAACCCGCAGATCTACGAGCACCTGGCGGAGCGGCTGTTCGCCGCAGGCGCGCGCGACGTGACGATTACGCCGACGATCATGAAAAAGGGCAGGCCGGGCGTGACGCTCGCGCTGATCGCCGAGGCCGCGATCCGCGAGCGGCTCGCCGGCGTGCTGTTCGCCGAGACTTCGACGATCGGAATCCGGTTCCATCCGGTGGCGCGCCTCAAGCTCAATCGCGAGATCGTCAAGCTGGCGACCCGATGGGGTGAAATACGGGTCAAGGTTTCCGGCCCCGACGGCGGCGCACCCGCGACGCTCGCGCCCGAGTACGAAGATTGCCGCCGCGCCGCGCTGGCGCATCGCGTGCCGCTTCGCCGGGTGATGGAGGACGCGCTCGCGGCGGCGCGCAAGCAGCTTGGCTGAAACCAACCAGGCCGCGACGCTGCTCGTCAACGAGATCTTCTACAGTATCCAGGGCGAGTCGACGCATGCCGGGCGCCCGTGCGTGTTCGTGCGGCTGACCGGGTGTAATCTGCGCTGCGACTGGTGCGACACCGAATACGCCTTCAGCGAGGGGCGCCGGATGACCGTCGCCGAGATCGTCGCGCAGGTGGAGGCGCATCGCTGTCCGCTGGTCGAGATAACCGGCGGCGAGCCGCTGTTGCAGGACGCAGTCCATCCGCTGATGCTCGCGCTGCTCGGGCGCGGACTCAGCGTGATGATCGAGACCTCCGGCGCGAGCGACGTGAGCCGGATCGATCCGCGCGTCATCAAGATCATGGACCTCAAATGTCCCGGCAGCGGCGAGTGCGGAAAAAATCTGTGGAGCAACCTCGGCCATCTAAGCGCGCACGACGAGGTCAAGTTCGTGATCGGCGATCGCGCCGACTACGAATGGGCGCGCGACGTGGTCCGAAGCCGCGCGCTTGCTGAACGCGTTAGCGCGATACTCTTCAGTTGCGCGTTCGGGCGGTTGGAGCCGGCGCGGCTCGCCGCCTGGATACTCGAAGATCGTATTCCGGCGCGCTTGCAGCTTCAGATCCACAAGCACATATGGCCGCCCGGCGCCCGCGGCGTGTGAAGCGCCGAATTGACGGTAGTGGGTTATTTTAATCCGCTCGTAAAAGGGGCCTTCACGATTGTCATTCTCGCGCGTGGCTGCCGCGCGAAGAATCCCGGATCTGCTCCGCTGAAGTGCTTTCATGCACGACTGGACCTTCTGCGTAATACATTGTGAGCAGCCTTTCGCGTGCGCGCCACCAACGACCTTGAGCGCTGCGTTTTCGGGCGCAAGGACTTGCGCGAGGAGTAGCAAAAGCCGCAACCGGAATCCGGGATTCTTCGCGCGGCAGCCACGCGCGAGAATGACACCAGCGAGGCTTCGGACATACGATGAGTTGAATCGGCGCAAGACGGCTCCGCCCGTCAGACGGACCCACTGCCGAATCGACCTCGCGACTTGGTCGCTTCACATCGTTATGGTTAGATTACCGAGTTGCGTTGGATAGTATTGGCTCGTCCACGATGGCTGCCCCACTGATCAGCGAAATCCTGCCCGATTTGCTCGAAGAGATCATCTTTGTCGTGCGGCAGACCGACGCGGCCGGGCTCGAGGAGCAACTGCGCGCGCTCAGAATCGAATCGATCTGCGATTGCGGCGACGAGAACTGCGCAAGCTTCGCGACCGCGCCCGAGGTGAAGGTGAGCCGCGTGGTCGAGCTGCAGGCGATGGAAGGCTTCCTGATTATCGACCTCAACGCGGCCGACGAGATTTGCTTTATCGAGGTGCTCGGCCGTCCCGACGTTAAGTACCTGCTCGAAGAGCATTACGCCGCACCGGCCTGAAACCTGCGCCCTGAAACCTGCCCAACAATGACCGCGCTTACGCCGCAAGCCGGGATCGATTACGCCACAGTCGCGGAGAACTACGATCGCTCACGGCGGGCCGAACCGGCTATCGCGGCTGCGTTATGCGACGCGCTCGACGCGATCCGCGCCCGGACCGTGCTCGAGATCGGCGCCGGCACCGGCAACTACACTGCCGCGATCGCGGCGCGCGGCTTCCAGCACGGCCTTCAAATAGTCGCGGGCGATCACTCCGCGCCAATGATCGATCGCGGGCGGGCGAAGGCCCGCGCCGCTCGATGGATGATCTTCGACGCGCTTGAGCTTCCACTTCGGGACGCCTGCTTCGATGCCGCAGTGGGCGTGAACGTGCTGCATCATCTTGGCGAGCCCGGCGCGGCGCTGGCCGAGCTGCAGACGGGTGGTGCGGGCCGGAGCGGTGCTGCAAGCCGTGGTGCGCGAGAATCTCGCGACGCTCTGGTACCGGCATTACTTTCCCGAGATGGACCGTGTCCTGATGCCGCTGCATCCGCCGCTTGGGGCGTTGATTGGCGCGTTTCTGCGCGCAGGGTTCGACTCGGTGACGGCCGCGCCGGTGCTCTATTCGGGCCGCGGCGATCTCACCTTCGAGTCGGCGTCGAGCCGTCCCGAGTTGCTGTTCGACGCGGGCTTCCGCGAGGCGACCTCGGGTTTCCGCCGGCTTGGCGCGCGGGCCGTGGAACGCGGGCTGGCCGCGCTCGCCGGGGATCTTCGGTCGGGACGGTTCGCCGGCATTCGTGCGAGCTTCGAGAGCGATCACGCCGCCGCCGGCGATTGCGCGATCCTGCGCGCGCGAATCTACTGAGGCGCCGGCTTACGGCGCGAAGCGTTCGCGCGTCCATTGCGCGAGCATGCTCATCAGGCGCGGACGGGGGTCGCCCTGATCGGATTTGACCCCGCCTGCGCGCATGAAATGATCGGCGCCCGAGATGAACTCGATTCGTTTGTCGGCCGCGCCCGAGGCTGCGAACTCGGCGCGCACGTCGGAGACGAAGATGTCCTGGTCGCCCATCGCGCCGACCACCAGCGTCGGCACCGTCACCTTGGCGATATTGCGTAACAAATTAGCGTGTGACGAGATGCCCGACCAGGTCGACAGCCACGCATCGGGAGTGACGACCCGGCCGAGTCCGAACACATGATAGTTGAACAGATCGGGGCGCGGCGCGAAGATCGATCCGGGCGCGCGCTCCGAGGGATCGAGGCTCAAGTCCAGGTAGTTCGGATTGGCCTGCGTGCGGTAGACGACCATCACGCGCGGCGCCATCGCACGGCGCATGAAGTGATCCCGATGGGCGGCGGCGAGATCCTTGGCGCGCGCGGCTTCTTTGGCGATTCTGGCCTCCGCGATATGGCGGCGCGCGACGACGTCGATTCGCGCGGCGCGCGCGCGTTGCGCCTCGCGATAGCGCGCGAGCCATCCGGTTTCGTAGCGGCTGGACTCAGGCGGCGTCCGAAAGCCGTTGCGCTGATCGTACATATCGAAGGCGGGATCGGTCGCAAACGGATCGCTCTCGTCAACCACCGCGGCGTCGAGCGAGCCCATCAGAACCATCCCTTGTCCCGGATGCGCCGCGAGCGCGATGAATCCATCGGCCACCGGCAGCTCGAAGTTGTTCAGATCGGGCGCACCGCCGCCCGGTGGCGACGCGACGCGCTCACCCTTGGGCAGGCGCGCCTGCCAATCGTAGTAGGCGAACAGCGATCCGCCGCCCGAGTTGCCGAGCATCACGAGGTTTAGGAAACCCTCCTCCTCGCGCAGGTACCTGATTCCCGCGGCCAGGTCGAGCAGCAGGTTTTCGTGGAGCATCGTCGAGTCGTTGTTCAGGTAGCGCGTGTTCTGTCCGAACGCGGCGAAACCGGCCTCGACCCAGAACGGGATCGAGTAATGATGCGCGAAGTCGGCGCGCGGATGCGCCATGATCACGGCCGTCCTGGGCGTGCCGCGCGCGGGCCTGTAAAGGATTCCCTTCGACTTGCCGCCGTCGGCGGGGTAAAGCTGCACGACTTTCTGGATCACGCCCGAATCGATATCGCCGAAATCGATCGGGTAGCGAAGCTGGTAATCGGCAGGCGCTTGCGGCATCGCGGGGACTCCTTGGCGGTCGATGACTTCTCTCGCTCCGGATGGTCCAACGGGCTGGTCGCTCCAGAGCCAACCGCGCAACTAATAGCACCGATCCGTTCGCGCCGGGCGGCGATCCGCTCACTCCGGCGGCGGCGCGGCTTGCCCAATCGATTGCCTGACGCTCCGGAGATGATCGAGCGCGGCGTTCCCCAAAATACCCGCGGTCGTTCCGTGAACCCCCTGCGTCAGGTCGCGGGTGATCGCGATGATCATGACGGTGCCATCTTCAACTTCGCACGCCTGCTGGTTGCCATGAGAGGTGCACTTCGCTTCCGGAAAGTAGGGGAAAAATATCGGATTCCCTGGCATGCTGAAATCCCTGACATAGCTTTCAAAATCTTCCTTGGTGGAAAACACCGCATATCGTACTTCGCCGCTCGAGTTCTTGCCCGCAAAAGTGATTTTGGCGATCCCAACCATCCCGGCTCGCTGGGACGCTGCATTTAGATTGATCGAGCCCAAGGCCGCGGAGGAAAATCCCTTGGGCATCTGCTCCGGCTGCTTGTTGAGCAGCGCCTGGTAGAGTTTTATCGCGTCGGCGGCGCGCGCGTTCGGTGCAGCGCTGACAATCAGCAGCATCGTGGTCACGGCAACTAACTTTCGCATCAGGTTTCTCTCCATGCGGTGAATTCCCAATCCGGATGGTCCAACGGGATGGTCCCTAAATGGCTATCGCATTCTAGCCCGCGACATTCGACAGCCAGCGGTCCAGCGAAAAGGCTCCCGCGCCGCTCATCACCACAAGCACCGCCATCGCGATTGCGAGCAGGTGATACTCGAAACCTTCGCCCTTCTGCTTGCCAAACCAGTTCATGAAGAAACCGAACTGATAATGCACGGTGGCGATCGCCACCACCATGTTGGCCGCAATACCGAGCGCGGCGACGCGCGCGAGCAACCCCACAATCAGCCCCAGGCCGCCGAAGAACTCCGCGCAGATGGCCAGCAACGCGAGCGGCGCCGGAATGTGCATCACCTTCGTGAAGAAGCCCATGGTGGCGCTGAACCCGTCGCCGCCGAACCAGCCGAGCATTTTCTGCGACCCGTGCGCCAGAATTACCGCTCCCAAAACGATGCGCACGATCGCGACTGCGGGATCGTTATCAGTCGAGATCAGTCCTGAAGGCATATGGGTTTCTCCCTTACCCCAATTCTCTTACTCCAGGCACGCGGTCGCTGGCGATCGTAAACACGGTGGAGCGTGACGGATCATATCTGGAGCATCGCGGAGCTTGTGCAGGCCGCACTTGAGCCGTCAGAAGTGCCGCCGCCTCCGAGACCGACGCAGCCGACGACACTGCGGCCCGGATACACGCCGTTCAAGCCGCCCGTGATATTGGGCGGGAAGCTACGACCAAAGCGTTAGCAGCCGAGGTTGATTGTGATGTACGTATTACGCAGGAAAGGGGGCGACCCGGAGAGATGCAATGGCCCGTGATCATTTGGTTGATCGTCTGTGCGATCCCGCCACTCGACGCCCTGGGAGCGCTAATCTGCGTTCTGATAAAATACAATGTCCCATCACCCCAGAGACCAGAGGAGCAGCAACCCGCCGACGATAACGGCGAGGGTGGCCAGTTCGACCCTTTCCTCCCGCGCAACCGAAAGGACGCCGACCCAAATGCTAATGATCGACAAGCCGACTGTGACCCAATGAAGTGTTTCCTCTGGCCCTGGAATTGCGTTCGCCGGTACTGGCCAAAGAATGCGATAGAATTCTGGAGTGTTGCACTCGCGTTCGCGACGTTCGCCCTCTTTCTCGTGGCCTATTGGCAGTACAGATTGACGGAGGCTGTCGAGCGGCCTTGGGTCGGCGTCATTCAGGCCGTGCTGCGACCGTTGGTAGATAATGACCACGTGGGTGTAGGGGTTCTGATCCAAAATGGCGGTCACTCGCCCGCAAATTATGTTTTGAGTGTATACATGGAGTTCAATCCGAAGAATTCTCCAGCTGACAATAAAGCCAGAGAGAATTGTGAAGGCAAGCCGCTCCACGAAAAGAGTGGGTTCGTGCTGCTGCCGGGAGTGCCCTATTTGTCGAGGAAGACGAGCGACCCCCCCGTAGACCCAAAGACGATTACTTACTTCCGACAACTGTTGAAATCGCCCGTGCCATCGCCAATGCCGACCGCCCCGCCCGATTCGGTTTTCGATCTGCGTGGCTGTTTCGACTATGCGGGGGGCGACGACCAGTGGTACCGCACCCGCTTTAATTACGAACTCGATCCGAGAGCGGGTCAAACCGACCCCAATTACTGGTTGCACCCTTCCAACGAAGGCAATAGCACGAGTTCCGATCCCTGACGGCGAGTGTCTTGCGACAGTGCAATCAACCGCAACTGCCCCCAATAGAAGCCACAACAGGACCGCCAGCGGGCACGCGATGAATCCCGCTCGATTCCGGCGCGATTGGCTGGTTTTGGATTTGGGCGGGGGCGATTGGCCGGAACCGGCCAGTACCGCGCCCGGCGATCGCTTTCTCGCCAGCGCGCGATGTGGCACGCTCTGAGGCTTTGGAGCATCGGCCTTGAAGTCTGGAATCATCGGCGCGCGCGGCGCCGGCAAGTCAACAGTATTTCACGCGCTGACGGGCCTTGCGCCGCTGCCTGGGCAGGGCGACCAGAAAAATCGCGCGCGGCTGGGGCAGATCAAGGTTTCCGATCCGCGGCTCGATTTCCTCTCGGTCGCCCATCGCTCGAAGAAACTCGTCCCCGCGGAACTGACGATGCTCGACTTCGCGCCCAATCCCAAGGAACAGAAGGAAGGCGCGGCGCTCGACTTGAGCCTCATTCCGCTGATTCGCGATCTCGATGCGTTGCTGATCGTAATTCCGCAGTTCGCGGGCAATCAGGTCGCGCTTGCTCCCGCGGTCGAGGCGATCGCGGCGGAATTGGTGTTCGCCGACTTCGAGCAGGCCGAGCGGCGTCACGAGCGGCTCAAGAAGGAAAAGGGCACCAGCGACTTCGAGCGCGCCGCGCTCGAGCGATGCCTCAAGTGGCTGGAGACCGGAAAGGCGCTCAGGATGCTCGAGATGACGGCGCAGGAGCTGCAGGCCTTTTCGAGCTTCGGCTTTATCTCGCGCAAGCCCGCGATGGTGGCCGTCAACTGCGACCCAGAGAATGCGACCGCGGAGCTGAGCGAGGCCGAGCGCGCAGCCCTGAGCACTCATCAGCTCGACGTTTTCAGGCTCGCGGCTGCCTTCGAGTCCGAGCTATGGGAGCTCGATCCCGGCGCGCAGCACGAATTGCTGAAAGAAGCCGGCCTTGAGCAGCAGGCGCGCGAGCGCCTGATCGCCGCCCTGTACCGCCATCTCGGGTTGATCACGTTCTACACCGTCGGCGAGCCCGAAGCCCATGCCTGGCCGCTGCGGCGCGGCGCGACCGCGCTGGAAGCCGCCGCCGAGATCCACAGCGACATCGCGCGCGGGTTCATCCGATGCGAGGTGATGGGCTACGACGACTTTGTTGCGGCGGGCTCGGAGGCGAAGGTCAAAGAGGCCGGCAAGTTCAGGCTCGAGGGCAAGGACTACGTGATGCAGGACGGAGACATCATCCACGTCCGGTTCAAGGTCTAGCGCAGTTGGGCGATCACTTTGCCGAAGCCGAGCGTCATGTCGTAGACCAGATAGCTCGCCGAGAGCACGCGCTTGACGGGGAAGCGGTCCCACGGATCGAGCGAGGAGTGTTCGGCAAATGAAATCGAACCCTCGCCCTCCCACGCCTCGATGATTTTCTGCTCGGCTTCGCATTCGACCAGTTCGGCGCATGACGGCCGCTCGGCACGCTGTTCGGGCGACGGGATGAGCCGCAAGCTGACGGCCGAACGTGGCGCGCTGAGGGACTGCGAGGCCGGCCGCTCGGGACGGACGACGGCGCTTGCCAGTCGCAGTCCCGCCGGCCGCTCCAGCGTGCCGAAGAGCATGTCGCGTTCGGACTTGAACTCGATTGCCGCGAGCTTTTTGGGGAAGCCCCAGATCTCGCGTCCGCCCAGCATCGGCGGCTCCGTCGTCACGGCGATCTGCTGGATATAGAGCAAAGGCCGGCCCTGGTGCTCAACCATCAGCGACAGAATCGCTTCGTCGTACGGGCCGAAGGTGCTCCAGGGATATTCGTAGAACGATAGCGCCGCGATCGCCGGCTCGCTCAGAGCAAGCGGCGACGGAAGCACCTCCAACGCAGCATCGACGTCGGTCTCGAAGGCGACTGCGATCGAGCGCGCGCCGCGATAGTAGAATGGCGGCCGTTGATACGCCGGCGCATCCGCCGGGCATCGAATAGCCGCATCGGTCAAGATTCAAACGTCCTTGCTTGGCCATAGTCGTGCTCCCGCCACACAGCGTATCGCATCCGGCGCCGTCACGGGTAACAGATTTGGGGGGCGACCCAAGGGGTTATCGTTGTCGGTGTCGAAAGCGGGATTTTCACGACCGGCACAGATAGGGCCACCGATACAGCAGATCACGAGACCATTCTCCCAGGTAGGAAGCTGAGATCAGAAGAGGACGAGGCGAACCGCGGAGCAGCGGGTTCTATCTTGGTTCTGGAAACTGCCCGTATTCAACCGCGCTTCTTTGACTTGCTCCCTGGCTGCTTGACGAGGCGTAGTCCTTCGCGCGAATAGATCTTCTTGCGAAATTCCGCACGAATCTGGTCAAGATCATATGATGCGCGCTCGTCAAAGCTCAAAAAATCTTGGCGAACCTGCCGGCGAAGCATCAGTTTGCTGTCACGAGCCACAGGTCATCCTCCTCTTCATCTTCATCCATCAACGCAGGTAGAAGTTCCAGAAGCAATTGCTCAACTTCCGGTCTTTCGTAACAACGCGGTAAACGCAATTGCTGATGCGCTCGCGAAGGTACCAGAGATCCCCATCCTCCTCAAGCTCGAAATCCATCGTCCTGGTCACGATGTTCCACAGGAGCCTTGAGCACTGTTCGACTTCTCTGACCACGAGAACACCGTTGGCGACGCCGGTGTCGAGATTAACCTGAAGCGCCAATGGATGGAACTGTCGTAGCGTCCCTGCTCTCACATCATAAATTCTCTTCTCGGCGGACGCAATTATGTCGCAAAGCCGCCTGATCTCTTGCCGAAACCTCCGGCGGATTTCGCTCGTGGCGTCAGAGTCCGGAACAGACCTCCAGATTCTTGAGTCGGCCAATTTCTCCTCATCGAGCCCCCTCACAAACTCGTAGTCGGCGGAGCTCACATTACGACTGAAAGATTCGTCAGCGTATAGTACGAACTTCAGACGCTCGAGAATCGTTGTTGGCTCCTCCTTCGACAACTCGATCGACCTCTTTTGGACGTGGACTTCGGGCACGTATGCGACTACCGGCTTTCCCTGCGCCAGCGTTGCCGCCAACTCCGAATCCTTGCCCAGGGTATCAGCATCTTGGACAGAGTAGACTGTGCATTTCGCCCTTTTTAGCATCAAAGCTTCGAGCAGGCCCTTGTTAATCCTGTGAGGCGTGAAACTTTGTGTTGGATCGAAATGGCGTAATTTCAGTTGCTTCAATCTCCTCGTAGACATTAGCTGTTTAATGAAGTCATAAAGATCACGAAACTCCCATGGTTTTCGCATCGACGTGGCGAAGTAGATATCCATATGATCCCAAGTGAGGTAAATCTCTTGGTTGCGCCTACCTCTCGATTGAACCGATTCCAACGTTGCCCGGTTAGCTTCAATCCTCACGGCCGATTCGTCTAGAAAGTCGCGAAAACGCTCCATCGAGTTAGTATTCCTTATCCTTGCGAACTTGGCCACCAATCCGAGTAGATCTGCTCGCGCGTCCGGCCTAGCAAATTTCGCTACCGCTGATCTCAACGAGCCAAGCGTCGCCTTTGGGCCAAGAACGGCTTCAACTCGTTTCAAGAACTCGCTTCTCTCTTTATCGGCGGCGATATCTACCGAGGACAGATAGCCGAGGAGAACTGTCTGTTCTCGATCCACAGAATCGATTTCTAAAAGTTTGGAGCGTCGGCTCTTCAGTCTCTTGAGTTCCGCGTTCGGCTGGAGCCCGAACTCGCCTAATTCGAGCATAAGGGCCGATCGCTCCTTGATGCGGGAAAGAGTTCGATACGCCCAAATGAAATTGCCGTACCTGAGCATCGCGGCCTGTTGAAACCGGCTGACTGCTGCAGCTATGCCCTTGACCCGGCACTTCTGCGTGAAGAAGTACAGAAAGAACGGCAGCTCGAGCCTATCCTTGTTGACTAGAAGTAAAAGTTCGTTGAACTGGGAACAGTCTATGCGCGCATCGTCATTCGCTAACAGGTCGCGAAGACAGTCTTTGTCGGCTTGGCTGACCTGCTTGAGTTTGCTGCCGGTGAGGCATTCCACTGCTCTTAGAAAATCGTCGACTTTCATTTCGCCTCTCAGCCTCGCGCCTCGTGCGGGATCGCAGATGTGCGAACGATCGCGGAGGGTCAGGTCAGTTGCGCCTTGCGGCGCGAAAGCAGAATCGCAGTTGCGGCCGGAACACCAATTCCGGCGACGAGAGACAAAACGATGAAGGCGATTGAGGGCCGGTTGGAGGCTCCCGCGCTGAACACGCTGAAGAGGATCATGTTCAAGATCACATATCCCGCATAAGCGTACGCGATCGGCAGCGCCCATCGCCGCATCCGCCAGATCCCGACCGCATAGACGATCAGGAAAATTCCGAACAGCGGTGCGAGGATCGCGTTCGCCAGCCCGACCGTCTTGATCCCGAAAATAACCAGGCCGGAGCTGGGATCGCCGAGATGGAGCGGTTTCAGAAAATTCGAGATTGCTAGGACGACGAACAGGACCGCGAAGACCGTGAGCACCGGGCCGCGGGATTGTTCCATTGGCAAGCCTCCCCCTTTTGTTGTGCCGCTCATCGAGACAGCTCCTGCGGTCTCAGAGTGAAGACACGACGCCGCTCGATAGTCAACTGGAGAGCCGATGGCACGCTGCCGCGACCCGGTGATAATCAGCGGCGCTCGAACTGCTTGGCGCCGTACAGTATCGATCGCGCCTTGTCGTCGAGCGGCTGTTGCGGCAGGCCGGCCATCACCGCGAGGCCGCGCTTTACCGCGGGACGCTCTGAAATCGCATCGAGCCAGCGCTTGAAATTGGGCCGGCTCTCGAGCTGTTCCGGTTCACGCCGGACTCCGGCTACCCACGGGTAGGTTGCGATGTCGGCGATCGAGTAATCGCCCGCCAGGTATGCGGACTGGCCAAGGCGCCGGTCCATCACATCGAGCAGCCGCCGCGACTCGTTGGTGTAGCGTTCGATCGCGTACGGAATCTTCTCGGGTGCCGCACGCAGAAAATGGCCGCGCTGGCCGAACATGGGACCGACGTTCGCCATTTGGAACATCAGCCACTGAACAACTTCATAACGCGCGCGCATTTCGGACGGCAGGAGCTTGCCGGTCTTCTCGCCAAGATAGAGCAGGATCGCGCCCGACTCGAATAGCGAAATCGGCTTGCCGCCGGGTCCGTCGGAATCGACGATCGCGGGCATCCGGTTGTTGGGACTGATCTTCAGGAACTCGGGCTTGAACTGATCGCCCTCGCGGATGTTGACCGGAACGATACGGTATTCCAGCCCGGTTTCCTCGAGAAAGATCGTGATCTTGTGTCCGTTCGGCGTAGGCCAATAGTAGAGGTCAATCATTTTCGTTCTCCTTCCATCGGCGCAATAGGTGAACGGGTTTTCCCGAAGAATGCAAGGATGTGCTTGTCCAGCCGCTGGCGAAGGTCGCAAAGTGAGACGGGCCTCGTTGCAGCTTGCTCTGGAACCAGCGCCCGCGCAACCGCACGCCTCGCGCCTCGCGCCCGCGATCGCGAGGCCGCCGAACTCAAAGGCTCACACTCCGGTGCGCGCGCACACCGTGCAGGAGTCAATCAAAAGCCGTAACAGATGGACTTGCGAAGGAACATATCCCCCAAAAAGTCATACCGCACTCCCTTCTCCAATCGCTCCCGCAAAAGGAAATGCCTAAAGGACACCGCACAGTTGTCTACACTCTGCTCTCCGGCTGTGTTACAGGACGGCATGAGCAATCGCCACCAACGACCACCATTCATCATTGCTGCCGCGTCGTGTCTCGAGACGCGCCACCAGTATCCGAACAGCGACGAATACATCGGCTATCAACGGAGCATCGGCAAAGCTGCTGGCCTCCTCAAGATCGGCGTGAACCTGATGCGATTGCCGCCGGGAGAGCGGAGTTCCTGGCCCCACGCCGAGGAGAAAGAAGAAGAGTTTGTGTACGTTCTTGAGGGTGAGGTGGACGCGTGGGTAGACGGCTTTCTTCACGCGATGCGGCCCGGAGACTTTGCGGCTTTTCCTGCGGGTACCGGCATTTGCCATTGCTTCATAAACAACGGCGAGCACGAGGCCGTGTTACTAGTGGGAGGCGAGGCTTCAAGGCGCGACAGCCGGATCTACTATCCGCTGCACCCTAAACGCCGCAACGACATGCCATGGAGCGCATGGTGGGAAGATGTTCCGAAGCGGCGCATGGGACCCCATGACGGCATGCCTGAGGCGCTTCGACGCCGCCCTGCCACTCGAGCGTCTCGCGCACGCGCTTCCCGCCACAGGTGACAGAACTGCCTCGTCATCGTCCTGAGCCCTGTCAGCAACAAACGCGACCCGCTTTACACTCAACCAGGATCTCCGAAGCCCTCCGATGTCTGATTCACAGCCCCGATCGGCGCGACTGTGGCGCAACCGTGACTTCCTGAAACTCTGGAGCGGAGAGACGGTCTCGGATTTCGGATCGCTGATCAGCGGCGTAGCGATACCGTTCGCTGCGATCCTGACGCTGGACGCGGCGCCGTTCCAGATGGCGCTGCTGCGCTCGGCCGGCATCGGGGCCGGAATCCTCACGGTGCTGTTCGTGGGAGTGTGGGTCGATCGGCTGCGACGCCGCCCGATTCTGATCGCGACCGACCTCGGCCAGGCGATACTGCTCGCGACGATACCGATCGCGGCGCTCGCCGGCGTGCTGAAACTGGCGCACCTGTATGCGGTCACGTTCGCCGCCGGGCTCCTGAGCTCGTTTTTCGAACGTCGCATACCGCTCGTATCTTCCATCGATCGTCGAGCGCGACGATCTGGTCGAAGCCAACAGCAAGCTCAGCGCAAGCTCGTCGGCCGCGGAAGTGGGCGCGTTCGCGATGGCGGGATGGCTGGTGCAATGGCTGACCGCGCCGTTCGCGATCCTGATCGACGCGGTATCGTTCGCGTTCTCGGCGCTCTGCGTGATGAACATACGGCGCCCCGAGCCTGCGCCCGCGCCGGCCGCACGCCGCTTGCCAGTCACGCGCGAGATCGCCGAAGGTGCGCGCTTCGTATGGGAGCATCCGATGCTTCGCGCGCTGTTGCTCAGCGCCGTCGCGACGAGCTTTTCGTATGCCGTCACCTCGATCGTGTACATGCTGTTCGCCGTGAACACGCTGGGCTTCAAGCCCGGCCTGCTCGGCATGATCTTTTCGGTCGGAGGAGTGAGTTCGCTCGGCGGCGCGATGGTCGCGACCCACGCCGCGCGGCGCTTCGGCGCCGGACGCTCGATGGTGTTCGGGCTGGTGATATGGGGTGTCGGCTCGATCCTGGTGCCGCTCGCGCACGGGGCGACGCTGCTGGCGGGTGCACTGCTCGTGGCGCAGCAATTGATCGGCGACGGCGGCGCGACGATCTACTTCATCAACGCCACCAGCCTGCGCCAGATGATCGCTCCGCCGCACATCCTGGGGCGGGTGAGCGCGAGCCTGAGATTTATCGGACTGGTGAGCGCGCTGGCCGGCTCGATCGCCGGGGGCGCGATTGGCCAGCTCTTGGGTCTCAGATTCACGTTGGTAATCGGAGCGTGCGGCCCGTTCGTGGCTGCCGCCGCGCTCTGGCCGACGGTCCGAATGCTCGAACGGGAATCCGCTGGGACCTAACCCCTGGCCCCTTCGCTACGCTGGAAGAGGAACCAGTTAGTGAAAGTCTGTCATTGCGTGAGGCCGCGAGGGAAGACCGTCCATTCAGTTCGCGAACGCTTCGGGAATTCTCGCGCGCCTCCCCTCTGCTTCGCACCGAACTCTGGAGGGCACGTCAGGTCTGAGCCGGCGAGCGATCGAAGGCGCCAACAGCGCGCCGTATCCAGATTGCCGGCAAGCGGACCGCGCACGCGGCGAACAGCAATCCGAGATGCCAGCCGGCGCGGAGCGCCAGAACGAGCCTCCGTCTCCGCATCAGATAACGGACCGTCGTCGGATTAAGCGCCAGCTCGACAAAATCGAGCCAGTCCGCTTCGTCCATCGTGATCGTGTAAGCCCATCCCAGCGGCGGTCTCACGGTTCCGGCCAGCACTACGGTCGAGCCTTCGACGCGCGCCGACTCCTTGCCGCAATCCATCGAAAGGCAGCGCTTGCCCAAGCCCTTCGACCAGAACCTCATGATTCACCTGCTTCGGTTCTCACGCCCGGCTCGCCGGGGCCCGCATCACTGCTCCGCGACTCGGCGATCCGGGAGGTCCGGAAAAGATCGAGCACAAGCGTCAAGGCTGACCGCAAGAACCGGCCGAAGAGCGCCAGCCCGAGGCGATCGGCCAGGTACGAAACGATCGCCGGGTTGCGCGCGAGGATCAGAAAGCTTGATGAGGTCCGAGTCCTCCAACTCTGCTCGATAAGTCCAATTGACTTTCTTTTCCTTGATGATGCCTTCGAGGACGAGGCAGTCAGGGGCTTCGCTGAGGCGCGCTTCGGTAAAGCGGAAGGGCAACGCGATCTTACCCAGGCCTTTTGACGCTAGTTTCATGAAGATGCGCCACTAGGACGGCGCGATATTTGGCAGGTATCCCGCCCGGCGGGCGCCGGTCACGAAGTTAGGCTCCTGCCACCAGACCTCGAGACCGAGGTCTTCGGCGACCGCTCGCGCCGCGTTGTAGCCTGGACCCATCAGCACCATCCCTCCCGGATGAACGCTCGAGCCGCCAAGATAAAGCCCTTGGATCGGCGTCCGATAACTCGAGCATTCAGGGAACGGCCGGTTGTAGCCCATCTGAAGAGAGGTATAGGCGCCGTGCTTGATCGAGCCCCGCTTCATAGTCGGGAGTTGCGCCTCGATGTCTTTTGGCGACCAGGCGATGGCGACTCGAATATTTGCCTCCTTCAGATTGGGCGCGTAACGGGTCCAAAGTTCGAGCGCCTTGGCCGCGTAGGATTCGCGTTCCTTGTCCCAGGGAGCGTCGAACGGCGCCCATGACTCCCATCGCAGAGTGTGCGGCGTGCCAAATGTGACGTGACGGGGCGCGGCCAGCGGGTCATGCAACGAGCAAACGGTTCCGTGCCCCGCGATTCGGGAAAAATCTCCCGCGTGAACCTCGCGGATGTGAGCCAGCACGTCGTCGGCCGTCTCGTAGCCCATCACGACCATGAGCGATTGGTCCACCAGCTCGGGGTAGCCTTCGTAACGCGGTGGCGCTCCGAGCACGCCCCAGTTGGCGACAAACAGGCTGCGCTTCTCCCATTCGTAGTTCTCGGCTCCTTCGCGCAATTCAGGAGCGATCGGTTGTCCCTTGAGAAGCTCCAGGAACGTCTGCTCGGGATTTAGGGTGCTCACCACTGCCTGCGCTTCAAGTACAGTCCCGTCTTCGAGCTCGACTCCGCTTACGCGGTTATCGCGGAAAACCAGACGGCGCGCACTTCTGGCGACCACGACGCGGCCGCCGGCTTCCTCGATTCGGCGCCGCAACACCGAAGAGAGCTGATGCGAGCCGCCACGCACCAACGCGCTGTGCGTGAGCCGCGACAGGTAGATGGGAGCCATGAAGCCCATACCGCCTTCGTCCGGCTCGAGCCCAAACATCGCGATCAGATAGAGCAACCCCGCCTTGAC
Organism: uncultured delta proteobacterium; assembly: GCA_963793115.1. Lineage (GTDB taxonomy): Bacteria > Desulfobacterota > Binatia > Binatales > Binataceae > CAVVMA01. The sequence goes on along the minus strand of CAWBYV010000010.1, from coordinate 582,517 downwards.
CCGCGGATCCTGGAAACCGAAGGAATCGAGATACTCAAGCGGCGTCAGCTCCGAGATCTCGGCCATCCGCTCCCCCAGCGGCCCCGACTCCCGGAACAAGATCATCTGCTCGATGGGCTCGACCGGCGGGACGAAAGTCGCCGGGATTAGTATTGCATCGCACAGGCGGTCCACTTCGTCGCGCAGCGCGGCGTAGCGCTTCGCGTCGTCCGCGCTGAGTGCTCCGATGCTCTCCGTGGAGCGCTTCGGATCGGTGAAAAGTGTAAATGACTTCCGGTCCGAAAAAAGGAACGACACCTGTGCTTCGGGATATATGAAGCGCACGCCTTCCGCACCGAGATCCAGATCGGCATACGGAGGCATCAGCTCACCGAGCATCATGTAGGTGGCGTGGAAGTTCATCTTGAAACCGGAGATCTCCTGCGTCACGAGCCCACCGCCGGTTTCCACGTTGCGCTCCACGACGGTCACTCGCGCGCCCGCGCGCGCCAGATAGGCAGCGCAGGCCAGCCCATTGGGGCCCGCACCCAGCACCACTACGTCGAATCTCTCCATGGCTTCCGCCGGGTCAGGCAGCCCGCGCCAGCAGCATTTCGTATGGATGATGGTGCCACCAATCCTGGTTCCGCACCCCCAAGTCCTCGGCGACACACCCTGCCGTGACATATCCGTTGCCCAGGTGCGTCAGAGAGGCCGGCCAGACTCCGTTACTGAAATAGAGTCCGGAGATTCGGCTGCGATTCGGCATCCGGCCCATGTACCACTGCGCGCCACTAACGTCGCCGCCGAGTTCGTGCCCGTAGATCGCGGAGGGATTACGCCGCCAATTGTCGATCGGGGTCGAATAGCTGCTGGCAAGGACCCTGTCTCTGAAGCCGGGCGCAAGCGCTTCGAGCTGCCTGACATGGTCCTCGTGCAAATTGTCCGTAAGCTCGCGATTGTCCCAGGCCTTGATTCCGCCGTAACGTCTGAGGTTGACCGGGTATTCGATCTCGAACACCATCGCGCATTTTCCGTCGGGCGAACGGCGGCTCGGATCGACCACCGAAAGGTTGTACATCTCGCCGACATCGCCGGCTACTGCGAACAGCTCTTCATTCTTCGTGAACTGGAACGAGCGCGCGGCATGGTCCCATGAGTCCCATGCCCTGACCGGGTAGGGGCATTTCTGCACGTCCGGATTCCACGATGCGGAGCCCCATCGCGGAGGTTCCTTGAGAAGAAAGTACGAGGTGAACGCGCAGTGACCGGTCATGTCCCAGTTCTTCATCTTGCGCTGGAGTTCCGGGTCGTGACGGGCGACTTCGTCGCCGCCCAGCAGTTTCAGCGCGATCGGCGGGCTGGTGTGCATCACGACCGCCTTGCGCGCCTTCAGCTCGCGGGCGCCGAAAACCGATTCTTCCGCCAGAACGACTCCTTCGGGCCTGCCCGCACCCCAGGTCACCTTATCCACCGGTGAATTGAGCAGGAGCGTGCCACCGTGATGACGAAAGCATCGGACCAGAGCGTGCACAAGGTTGTGCATCCCGCCGCGCGGCACTCCGATCGCTTCGATCCAGCCGAGCAACGTCATCACGGCTCCTTCGCCTTTCTCCGAGGGATCTCCGAACACACCGATATTGGCCATCCCAAGCAGGCTGGTGCGCACGAATTCGTTCTCGTACAGCAGTTCGAGGAACTCCATGCCGTTCATGGTCCGCAAGTCATGGGCTTTGAAGCCGACCAGTTCTCCAAGTGAGAACAGGTAATCCTCGCCCTCCGCGGTGGGCGGGCTGAAGACGGCGCGCTCCGCGATCTCGACCGCGCGGGGCGCAAATTGGTTGGCCAGATGGAGGAAGGTCTTCGCGTCCTTGGGCGAGAACTGAGCGATTGCTTCGGCAGTCTTGTCGCGGTTGGACGAGTAGTACATGAGGTTCTTGTCCGCCCACACCGTTCCGCCGCCGACTTCAGGGAACAAGATCTCGAGGCCGAATTTTCCAAGCTCCAGATCGCCCCACACCGGGCTCATCGGCAGGAAACAAACGCCGGCGTGCGTATCGACCGGCACGCCCGCACCGAAAATGTCCTCGGTGAGGGCGAAGGGGCCGCACTCATTTCGCTTCTCGACCACCGCCACTTCGAGCCCTGCCTTGGCCAGGTACGCTCCGCACGCGAGTCCGTTGATGCCTGCGCCGACGATCAGAACGTCGTAGCTGTCCTTCATCTTCTTTTCCTCGTGCGTGACGGTCTGTGCGTTTGCCTGCGAGACGATCCCAGCCGGCGCCGAGAATCTCGGCGAGCCGCTCTCTGACCATTCGCCTGTGGAGCGCTGTCATCAGCTTGGTGGATGCCTCGATGGACGCGGTCGCGAGGCGGACCTGTTCTTCCGGGGGCACCCGCCCCAGCACCTTTTCATTGAAGGTGGCGAATTCAGCGTCGATCAACTCGTCGAGAATCCGGCGGTAGAAGCCGAGCTGTTCGGGAGAAAAACCCATCCGCTCATCGAGGCCGGCTTCCCTCATCGCATGAACCGCCGCCACGATCGCGACCTCGTCCGCCGAAAGCCTCGCGGCTGCGCTGACAAGGCCCTGCTTCACCAACTGCGCAAATGTCTGCTCGCCGACGGGATAGCGCCGCAATACTTCTTCCCGCGTCTCCCGCACATCGGCGAGATCCATCTGTTCCAGCAATCTCGCGTCTGCTTCCCGCAAGCCGGGGGCGCCGCCGCTGTCAAGCAGCTTCTTGATCACGCTCAGAGGCAGGAACCGCTTTTGAAGCGCCTTGATCCGGGCGATCCGCTCGACGCACGCCGGATCGTAAAACGCCATCCTGCGATGAGGCCGCTCGGGAGTGGGAAGCAGGCCCATCGCTATGTAGTGATGGACCGTTGGCGATGTGACTCCGGCTTGCCGGACGATTTGCCGAATCGTCAGGCGCCTGCCCGCAAGCTCTCGGGCTCGCTCTGGCCGTGCTCCGTCCGCTTCCATGTACAAGGTGTTACCTAATACCGACCAGAAGACCTGTCAAGCACGGCGAAGCCAGGCGGCTTTACGTATGCCTGCCATTGCGCATCGCGACGCGATCCGGTCTGGACGAATTGGTGAGCAGCGGCCCTAACCGAGTTTCGACGTCACATCGTCGAGCCGCAGATCGACCGCGCGCGTTTGCCGGCCCCCCTCGAGGGAACGGTCTCACTTCGGGGCGCCATCGCGGCGGGGGCGAAAATGGCACACGCGGCCCGATGGATTGTCGGCCGTCGCTTGTGCGAAACTCCGTGCCAACCGGGCGCTAAGGAGCGGTGGCTAACGAAAATTAGGCGTCCAAGTAAAGGAGCCCGACGCAAAATGTTCAGCGCACACAACGTCGAGGAGGAGATTCGACGCCAGTGGGAGGAAGCTCTAGCGAAGAGGGTCCCACACGTCGATATTCGTGCGGGCGACATTCATCGCCAGCTTGGGGGCACAGGGCGAGTGCCGCAAGTCTGCCAAGTTATGAAAAGGCTCATGAGTCATCCTGAAGACCGCGTGGTCAACGGACCGCCGAGCGGCCAGGGGCCCCGCCAGACCGTGCGCTACGTTTTACCCCGTGCTTCGCAGCAAGGGGCAGAGCCTCCAACCCTCCCCGACCGGCCGCTTGCGAACGATGCGGAATCACTGCGGGAGCCCGAGGCTGCAGGAAGGGGACTGGTCCACGATGCCTACGGCAGGCTCATCATGCGGAAAGCCGCCGGTGAAGCATTCGCGGACGGCGGTCCAGCTTGCATCGTCGCCTTCGGGGACGATGCGGCACGGGCACGCATCGATGGAGTCGTTGGCGACACAGTCGCCGTAGAGGTGGAATCTCGCACCCCCAAACAGATCAGGGGTGCAGTCTTGGACCTGATTTTCCACCCATACCCGCGCAAACTACTCCTCGTAATTGCCGGACATCAGAACGACGCGCGGCAGGCCGCCAACCAGTGCAGGTACATATTTGAAAGGTGGGTTGCACCGACGAATTTTCAGGTCGTGCTCCTAACCGGCAACGGCAAAGAGGCTCACGAAGCTGAGGACGTGCTCCTAGTCCGAGAAGCTTTGCGTGCCCTTGGACAGCAGTCCCCCAAGGATTGACCCCGATCAATCTGTTCCGCTGAGCGGGTTTTCAAAACGCCTTACGCTTGACGAGATCGAGTGCATCAAGCTCTGAGGGCAAGAACATGGGGAATCGGCGAAGCACTTTCACGAGGACAAAACAGAGTATGGCGCTGCGGCTCGCATCTGGGGAATGTGCAGGCTCCTACGGCGATGCAGTCATCATTCTGTGCGCTGCGATTAGCGCACTGGCTGCGGACGTTTGGCCCCGCCAAAACAATGACAAGAACGACCGAAGGAAATTTGTAGAGGCCCTAACCGCCTTAGCTCGTGGGCTAGGTACGACACGCATAAGCATCCCGCTGTTGGTAGCATTCCTACGGGGGCCAGATTCCAAAGTTGCAGACACCTTGGAAGTCGCAGACACCTTGGGAACTGCGTTCCTCAACTTCGACCCAACTCAGGTGCTCACGGGCGACGAAGTGGATAAGAGCGAGCAGGAAATTGCCCGCTTATGCCCGCGCCTGAAACCCAAAGAAATACGGCAGTTTAGCTACGCAAACTTGTTGTATGAAGAAATTCGGTGTGGCTACGCCCACGCATACTCTCCGGGAAAGCGCGCTGAATCGTGGCCCTTGAACGTCCAAGAAGCTCCGGTCTCCTACCACAATAAGGTCATCTATTCCAACAATGAGGCCATACGTAGTCGCCTGATCCATTTCCGCGTGGAGTGGATCGCAGATGTTGCCGTTACCATAGCTACAGCCGTTGACGCCATGGATCCCACGCTTTTACCATACCCTCCCAGGTGGTGGATTGACGGATAAAGGGCGAGCGCTGTTGCATTTTGGTCCCTTTTCGCCTTAGTTGGCCAACCCCAGATTTAACCAATTCGCGGACCGGAGTTACCGTCATGACCATAGCCTTGATACACACCCAACTTCCGACCTGCTGTCTGTAATCTCGCGCGATTTGATTTCGCCGCCCTGAGTTTCTCGCCGGCTCTCTCCTCGCGCCGGCGGCCAGAAACGTTCTATCTTTCGCGCGCAGATCGCGACCGACCGTAAAGCCGCCACCGAGATAACGACATCGAGAGCCACCCCGCCCATAAGCAGCGGCTGCGGCCTGTACGGGCCGTAGGAGCCACAAGGGAACAGCAGAATCACGGCAATTGCAGCAAGTTGCTCACGGTCGGGGCGTGTCAGACTCTCGGGACGGTTGAAGACTCAGTTACGGTCATTAGAAAACGCGCCGCCAGGCGCCCCGTCGATCGCACGATGGTCGAACGTGAGTGACAGCGCCATCATCGAGCGGCGCACGATCTCTCCGCGGTGGATTGCAGGCTTTTCCACGATTCTTCCAACCCCGAGTATGCCGGTCTCACCCGGATTGAGAATCGGCGTGAAGGCGTCCACGCCCCACAGCCCGAGATTGGTCACGGTGAATGTGCCGCCGGTGACGTCCTCGAGCCTGAGCGTTCCGGCCCGCGCTTTTTCGCCCAGCGCCTTGGTCTCGGCGGCGATCTCGAGCAGGCTCTTTCGGTCGGCGCCGAAAATCACCGGGACGATCAGGCCCTCGTCCAGCGCCACCGCCATCCCGACGTTCACCCGCTCGCTCAACCGGATTTCGCTTTCCGCCATCCGGGCGTTCATCCTCGGATGCTGCGTGAGGGCGCGCGCTACAGCGTGAATTATCAGGTCGGTGTAGGTGAAATCGGACTCGCCGCGGTGCCGGGCGCGGAACTCGACGGCCTCGGTCACGTCGGTCTCGCGGACGATCGTGAGTTGGGCGGAGTGCTGGAGGCTCTGATACATCCGCTCGGCGATCGTCTTGCGCATCCCGCGCAGCGCGATGGCAGCGCCGGCGGGCGCAAGCTTGGCCGGCGCGTGCGCCGTCCCGGTATGAGCGGCCGCGGCGCGCTCGACGTCCTCGCGCGTGACGCGGCCGCCGGGGCCGGTGCCGGTAACCGCGTCAAGCTTGACGCCGAGCTCGGCGGCGAGCTTGCGCGCCACCGGACTGACGGGCCGGCGCTCTGCGCCGGCCGCACCTGCGGCGGCCGGCCAGCTGGCATCCGCGGGCGGGAGCGGCGGCGCGGGGCCGGGCGCCGGCGATCCCGCCGCCCGGTATCGCGCCGCGATCGCGCCGATGTCCTCGCCGGGCTCAGCGATCACGGCCACCAGGCGCCCGCACGCCAGCGTCTCTCCGTCTTCGCACAATCTCAACGCAAGCGTCCCGGAGGCGGGGGCTTCGACTTCATAGAGGACCTTTTCGGTTTCGACTTCATACAGCGCCTGGCCGGCGCGCACCGGTTCTCCGACGGCCTTGAAAAAGCGCTGGACCGTGCCCTCGTGCATCGTCAGCCCAAACTTGGGCATCGTCAGTTCAATGGGCATCGCGCGCGCTGATCATGAGGAGGGCGGGCGCCGGCCTCAGCCGTCCCACGGATACGTATCGAACGGATACGCCGCGCACCCGCTCTTTCCGGCGGTCGGATACTCCTTCCTGGTAAACGTGCGCGATCGGTTCACCAGATCGTGGAAGATCATGCATTTGTCGCGCTGCGTTGGCAGACGCGGATCAGTATCGACCGCGGCGAGCACGCCCGCAGCCGTTTGAGTGCCGGACGACGTCATCCGTACGCCGCCGTCGGCTGGTGTGTCCAGGATGATGAACTTCGGATTGGTGGGCGAATTGTTGTCCCACGCCGGCCATTCCGGCTGCTGACCGTCGCGGCCGCGGCCGGGTGCGCCGCGATAGGCGAACTCGGCCCAGTACGACATCATCTGTTTGCTGAGCGCCAGGCGGCCTGGTTCATTGTCCTTGGAGAAGATGACGTTGGCCTGGCGTCCGAGATCGAAGTGGCCGAAGACGAACGGGATCTCAAAACCATGCGCGGCGCCGAGTATGATGGATAGATCCGCGCCCATCACATGCGGCTCCTCGTGCCAATCGAAGCGGTAAACGAACACGTTGTCCTGATTCGTCCGCATCGCTGCCGCCGGCTCGTCGGCGCCGGCCGCCTTCCATAGCCTGGACATGTACTCGGCACTGAGGTTGTAACGCGCCTCGTCACGCAGGCGCGGCACGAGCCAGAAAATGCGTTGCACCCGCCTTGGGTCGCCGAACAGGAACAGCTTGTTCTCCTCGCGATTCGTTCCGACGATCACGGGGACCCGGTTGTACCCGTCGGCACGCGCCAGGTGTTGCAGCGGATCGTCTTGTGGCAGCACCACGCCGTCGCTAAAGACCTTCGGCATGTCGATGATGGCCATTGTGGGCGTCGGCATGTAGGCGTTTAGAATCTCGTAATTCGTCTTCCCGCGCAGGTAACGCTCGATATCTGTGGCGCTCATCGCGGCGAGTTGGGTCTTGGCTGCGGCGCGGTCGGCGGCGCGCTGGTCTTTGATGAGCAGCCGCACAAGCACTTCATTCGAGCTGTTCGTGCGGCCCGGTTCGGCATCGTCGGTGAAGTGCTCGGCCTCGGCGATGGTATTCGTCATCAGGCCGCCGCTTTCGGAGATCGCGCGGTGAAACAGGCCGTGCGCTTGCGGGGCCAACAACAGCATGTACACGTTGTTGGCGCCTGCCGACTCGCCGAAGATGGTGACGTTGCCGGGATCGCCGCCGAAAGCTCCCACGTTGTCGCGTACCCATTGGAGCGAACGGATGATATCGAGGATGGCGAAGTTGCCCGATCGGTCGAGTTCATTCGTGCCCTCACCTCGCAGTGCGGCATGACGGAACCAGCCGAAGGGGCCGACGCGATAGTTGATCGTCACCACCACGACCTTGTGCGTCGCCGCCAGGTTACCGCCGTTGTACAACGCCCCTGTACCAACGGTGTTACCGCCGCCGTGTATCCACACCATCACCGGCCACCGCGCGTTGCCCGTCGGCACATCGGACTCGGCAACCCGCGGCGCATAGACATTGAGGTAGAGACAATCCTCGCTGCCGACCGGCTGCCCCGCTTTGGCGGTATCGAGCCCGCCGATCGGGCTCGGGAACTGCGTGCACGGTGAACCAAAATCGAGTGCCTCGCGCGTACCGGTCCATGGTTCGGCCGGCTGCGGCGCTCGCCATCGCAGCGCCCCGAGCGGCGGCTTGGCGAACGGAATGCCGAGCCATGCGTGACTGCCGTATTCGCCAACGAAGCCGACGACTGTGCCCGATGCCGTAACTCGGCGCGATGCGGGATCGAGCACGCGTTGCTCGCGCACTGGGTGGCTGCATCCGCCGGCAGCGACCACCGCCAGAATCAACAGCGCGGACCATCGCCTCGGGATGTGCGGCATGGCCTCAAATCTGTTACTGACAACCTGCGCAGCACTCCGACATCGAATCATTCGAGTAAACCTGCGAGTAAACCAAAGTGCTGGTGCTTACGAACGGATTGAACCGATATTTCCCGGATGGACGGCACACCAACCTGCCTTGGGACGCTCATAGCCCAGTTCCGGAGGCTGGAGCAAGCATTTTCTCCTTGTCGCTGCAAATCGTAGCTCTGCTCCTTGGAAAACCGAGTCTCGAACATCGCGTTTGAAAACCACCTGGTACCGGTGCGAGTCTGAATCAGGATTCAGAATGAAAATTCCGGTTAAGAAGTCTGGCCGCGACGCCGAGTCGGACCGTTCCGAAGATAACGAGAAGGTCAGCGATGAGACGCGCAGCCGAATGGGCGCATTCCGCGCGCTGCGCCATCGCAACTACCGACTCTACTTCATCGGCCAGCTGACCTCGCTGGCCGGCACCTGGATGCAGAGTGCCGCGCAGGCTTGGCTGGTTCTCGGGTTGACCAACTCCTCGCTGATGCTGGGGGTGGTCTCGTTCGCGCAATTCCTGCCGATTCTGCTGGTGGGACTGTTTGCCGGTGTCGTAGTCGATCGAATCGATCGCCGCCGCATGCTGCTCGGAACGCAGACGCTGCTGATGCTCAGCGCCTTCATGCTTGCGGGGCTGACCTGGTCGGGCACCGTGCAAGTGTGGCACGTGATTGCCCTGGCCGCGTTCAACGGGACCGTCAGCTCATTCGACATGCCCGGTCGCCAGTCATTTGTCGTCGAGATGGTTGGATACGAGGATCTTGCCAACGCGATCGCACTGAACTCAATAATGTTCAACAGCGCGCGGATGCTCGGTCCCGCCGCGGCCGGAATTCTGATCGCGTGGCTTGGAATCGGGACGTGCTTTTTCTTAAACGGCGTAAGTTTTCTCGCGGTCATCTGGAGCCTTTACCTGATGGTGGTCCCGGCGCGCACGATCGCGGGGGCGGGCACCGCGATGTTCAAGCAACTGCGCGAGGGGCTCGAGTACGTCTGGCGGCATCGGCAGATTTTCCAGCAGATGGTGCTGGCCGCGGTCAGCAACGGATTCGGGTACACGTACCTGGTGCTGGTCCCCGTGTTCGCCCGCAACGTGCTGCATGGGGGCGCGAGTGCCTACGGTTTTCTGGTCGCGATTCAGGGGCTGGGATCGGTGATCGGCGCCGCGACGCTGGCGTCGCGAGTAACCACGAGCGGAATCCGCATCAATCTGATCGCGGGGCTGCTGATCTCGGCGATTGGAATCGTGACCTTCGGATTGTCGCCGTGGATGAGTCTTTCGCTTGCTGCGCAACTGATTATAGGAGCTGGACTGACCAACTTCCGTGCCAGCAACAACACTCTCGTGCAACTGTTCGTCAGCGACGATCTGCGCGGGCGCGTGATGAGCACCTATCAACTGGCGGCGGTGGGCCTGGCGCCAATTGGAGCGCTCGCCGTGGGCTACCTCGGCACGGTGCTGGGGCCACGCGAAGCGGTGCTGATCTGCGGAGCGACCACGCTGATGTGCGGGATCACGCTGCTGACCAGCCTCAAGGCGGTCGGTGCGGCCGAATCCGCCCCGGTCGCAGGCTGAATGCCCCGGTGAGTTGGCGGACTCGGCACGCAACGCCCGGAAATATCATTTTTTCAATCGACTCCGCAGACACTTCTCCTTCCCTCTCATATGTGGTGACCGAAATCTGCTCCGCCTTGCCGCAAAATTGTATCGCCACAAAATTTTCGACGGTTAACCGGCGTGGCGTTCCGGTGGTATAAGTATCGGCGGCATGGCCGAAGCGAAGCGCGCAAAAGGACGGAGCACCATCAGGGGAGTTGAGCGGGTCGAACCTTCCTCTTCGCAGACCCCGGTCTTCTGGGTAGCCTCCGCCCTGTTTCTCCTATCGGGGGCGGCAGGCCTCGCCTACGAAGTCATCTGGTTCAAGCGATTCTCTCAGGTATGGGGGAACTCGGCTCTGGCTGCCGGCGCGGTGGTGGCGGCCTTTCTCTTTGGCCTTGGCACCGGGGCGCATTGGATTGGGCGGCGTGCCGACAAGTTGCACTCGCCGATGTTCTGGTACGCGATTTGTGAAGCAGCCATCGCCGTCCTTGCGGTCGCGCTTCCCTTCGAGATCAGCCTGGTCGGTCCGCTCAGGCTCGATCTTCTTCCGGCTGTCCGGGGGCAATCCGCTGGCCCTGTCATTGATGCGCTCCGCGGCAACCTTTGTGTTCTTGGGACCCCCATGTTTTCTGATGGGCGGCACGTTGCCTCTTCTGATTCGCTCGTTCGCGTCGTCAACTGTTCTGCGGGACCGATACACCGCGTGGTTCTACGGTATCAACACAGTCGGAGCGGCGGCCGGCTGCTATGTGACCGGCTTTCATTTGCTGCCAGCGATTGGGCTGGGATGGACCAACGGGCTCGCGGCGGGGATCGATTTGGTAATCGCCGCGATCGCGATACGGCTCGGTCAGATATTGGCTTCGTCACCCGGCTCGGCGGTGGTCGCGACGGGAACCACGCCGCAGGCGACCGGGTCAGCAGTGCGGCCGATCCCGCGATGGGTGATCAGCGCAGTCGCGGCGCTCGCGGGATGCGCCTCGCTCATTCTCCAGATGGTCTGGACCAGACAACTCGCTCTTGTCCTCGGCGGTTCGACGTATGCCTTTTCGGCGGTGCTGTTCACGTTCCTGATCGGCATCGCGCTGGGCAGTCTTTGCGCGGACTTGTGGATGGAAACCTCGCCGACCGCGCTGGGTGGCGCCGTGGTAGTAATTGGATTGATCGTCGCGGCGGCACTGTGCGAAAGGTCGATTCCGCAGCTAACCTATCTGTTGGGAGCGGTGCGCGACTTGCGCGCCTCGCAGCCGTTTAACGGTGCGATCTCCGTAGCTGCAAGCGCCGTGCTCGAACTGGTGCCGGCGCTTGGGATGGGCGTGCTGTTTCCGTTTTTTGTCCATCTCAATGGCGGCGCCGCCAGCGAGGTCGGCAATGATGTCGGCGAGATCTACGCCGCGAATACCCTTGGCGCGATCGTCGGTGCGCTGGCCACGCCATTGGTGATCGTTCCGACCTGGGGAAGTGAGAATGCGTTCGCGCTTGCGGTTTGGATCTATGCGGCGATCGCGATCACCTTGGTCCTTGTCAGTTCACGCGCTATCACTTTTCCGCGACTGCTCGTGGCTGTCGTCACGCTCATCATTGCGCTGGTTGCCAAGCCGGTATTCGATCCAATGATCACCAACGCGGGGATGTACATGTATCGTTACCTGGACCCTGTCGAGTGGAAGAAAGCAGCCCAGTTGCGTTTTTTCCGGGAAGGCGCGGTCGCCGACGTGCTGGTCACTCGCGCTACTGATGGGGGCTCCAAGGCTCTGCGCGTAAACGGCAAGGTTGACGCCACCGATTCCGGCGATATGCCTACGCAACTTGGCATGGCATATTTCCCCCGCTTTCTTCGTCCCGACGCAGCCGATGTGCTGGTGATCGGATACGGCAGCGGGACGACGTCAGGAGCAAGCCTGCTGTTTGCGGGAACCAAGGTCATGTGCGCGGAGATCGAACCGGCGGTTTTCGCCGCGTCGTCGCAATTTTCGCCGGGAAATCACAATCCGGAACATTCGCCGCGATTTTCGATCTCGTTTGACGACGCGCGCAGCTACCTTCAGGAGACCGACAGCAAGTTCGACCTGATTCTATCGGAACCCTCCAATCCCTGGATGGCGGGAGTTTCCAATCTCTTCACAACGCAATACTACGGGGCGGTCCATCGCAGGCTTAAGCCTGGAGGTCTTTTCGGGCAGTGGATACAACTGTACTCGTTCACGCCGGAGACCTACGCGATGGTCGTGAGAACCGTAATGGGCGTCTTCCCGCACGCCGCGCTGCTGCTCACCCTGAATGGCGATACGCTACTGGTCGCTTCCGATTCTCCGATCGGACCCACCAAGGAGACCATCGGCAAGGCGCAATCGCTGGTGGATTCGACTCCGGAGGTCCGCGCCGACCTGCAGAAGTACTTCAGCACTACCAACGTCTTTTCGCTTATGTTCGAGCGTCAGATCCTGGACGAGGAAGGGCTTCGGGCGTTCGTGGGCAATGACCACGGCCCGATGAACACAGACCTCAACCTGAGGCTCGAGTTCGACGCGCCTCGCAACCTGTACTTCCAGACGATTTTGGGCGTCGACATCAGCCTTCGAGCCGCTGCGGAGCCGTCTCAATTCGCCAGGGAATTCGATGCCTGGGGTGGCGACAAGGAGCAGGCCGGCCTTTTCAACGTGATCGGGCAGGAATATGCGAAAAGAGGCATGACTACCAAGGCCGCGCAAATCGTCGGCCTCGGCCTGGCCAGGAGTCCCGACCGGCCGGACCTACTTGGCGCCCGGCTCCTGTTGTCGCAGGTAAGCCAGGCCGAGTTGGACGCGGCAATTCCGAAGATCGTTTCCGCGTCCGACGTACTGGCCAACAAGGTGGGCATGGCCATGTTCCAAGCCGGGCAATACGCTCCGGCGATTGATATTTTCCGACGACTCGCCGCCATCCATCCCGGCTCCGCCGTTGTATGGCAGAATCTGGCGCAGGGTTATGCGGCTGCGGGCCAACGCGACAAAGCTGGAGAAGCGTTCCAGAAGGCTATCTCGCTCGATCCGTATGCCGATCAATTCCAGCAATCCTATGAAAAGTTCAAAGCGGCGGGGAACCCGCGCTGAAACAGCGCGAGTACTCAGAACGGCGAAAATACCAGCCGGATAAAATCGTCGAGCAGGCGGAACTATCGAAAGCAGGCCGGGACAGCACAGCCTTCTTCCACGCCTCGTAAGGTACCCCAGGTTCCTCAAAGCAAAAGCGCAGCTTCAGGGCGTTGTTGGAATCACGCAACGAATACAGCCGAACGATCATGCTTCCTTGCTTCGGTCCATAGTTTCGATAGAGGCCGCGGTCGCAGGCTGAATGCCCCGGTGAGTTGGCGTAATCCATCGCAGCACGCCGGCGGGTCCGGGTCGCGTTGTAACCGTGATGCTCATCGAAGTGCCTTGCTATCGGCCGACCAGCTCTCGAATCGCGCGTTCGATCCGCTCTTCGCCGGGGACAGCCGCTTTCTCGAGCGGCGGACTGAACGGAATCGGCACGTCCAGCGCGGTCACGCGCTTGACTGGCGCGTCGAGGAAGTCGAAGCCCTTATCTGCGATCAACGCCGCGATATCGGCGGCGGCGCCGCCACGCAGATGGCCTTCGTCTACGATCAGCGCCCGGTTGGTCTTTTCGATCGAGCTCAGAATCAGGTCTTCGTCGAGCGGGATCAGCGTGCGCGGGTCCACGATCTCGACGCTGATTCCTTCCTTCGACAACTGGTCGGCGACCTTGATCGTCTTCGGCACCATCGCGCCGATCGCGATCGCGGTTATGCTCTCGCCCACGCGTTTGATGGCGGCCTTGCCCAGCGGCACCAGGTGCTCACCCTCCGGCACTTCCTCTCTAAGCCAGCCAAGCGCACCGTGCTCGAAGACAATCACCGGGTTGTCGTCGCGGATCGCGCTCTTGAGCAGACCCTTCATGTCGGACGGTCCCGAGGGCACCACCAGCTTGAGTCCCGGGACGCTCAAGAATTGAGCGTAGACGGTTTCCGAATGTTGCGCCGCCGCGCCGCCCATCGCGCCGTATACCGCCCGGAACGTGATCGGGAGCCGCGCCTGACCGCCCGACATGTAGCGCAGCTTGGCGGCCTGGTTGCAGACCTGGTCGAAGGCACAATAGAAGAAACTCGCGAACTCCACCTCGCAGATCGGCCGCGTCCCCGCCATCGCCGCGCCCACCGCAGCGCCGACGAAACCGGCCTCCGAGATCGGCGTATTGCGCACGCGTACCGGCCCGAACTTTTCGTGCAGTCCCCTGGTCGCGCCGAACGCGCCCAGCACCACGTCCTCGCCCATGAGGAAGGTCAATGGGTCGCGCTCCATTTCTTCAACGAGCGCCTGATTGATCGCCTGTATGAAACTAATCTGCGGCATAACTCTCAAGCCTCGCGCGCTGGTTCACGCGAACACATCATCGGACACCTCGGAGGGATCCGGCAGCGGACTCGAGCGCGCGAACGCGATCGCTTCCTTCAGCTCGGCCGCGGTCTCGGTCCTGATCCGCTCCAGCTCGGCCCCGCTCAGCTTGCCGCCCTCCAGCACGAACTTCTCGAACCTGAGGATCGGGCAGCGCTTCTTCCACTCTTCGATTTCGGATTCGGCACGGTACGATCCATGCCCCAGGATCGCCTGCTCGCCGACCATGTGGCCTTCCCATCGGTATGTTTTGCACTCCAGCAGCGTGGGGCCGTGCCCAGCGCGCGCGCGCGCAACCGCCTCGCTCGAGTATCGATAGACCTCGAAGACATCGTTGCCGTCCACGATCTGCCCGGGAATCCCGTAGGCCGAGGCGCGCACCGCGATGTCTTTGACCGCGGTCACGGTCTGCATCGGCGTGAATTCGCCGAACCCGTTGTTCTCGCACACGAAGACCGCCGGGAGCTTCCAGACCGCCGCCAGGTTAAGCGCTTCGTGAAAGGTTCCCTCGTTCGAGGCGCCGTCGCCGAAGAAGCAGGCCGTTACGTCGTCGCGCCCGGTGACCACGGCGGCCAGCGCGGAGCCGGTGGCGATCGGCAATCCCGCGCCGACGATCCCGTTTGCGCCGAGAATTCCCAGCGAGAAGTCGACGATGTGCATTGAGCCGCCCTTGCCTTTGCAGTAGCCGCCGCGCTTGCCAAAGATCTCGGCCATCATGCGCTTTAGATCTCCGCCCTTGGCGATCAGATGGCCGTGGCCGCGATGGGTGGAGGTGATGCGATCGGTTTTGCGCAGCGCCGCGCAGACGCCCGTCGCACTGGCCTCCTCACCGATCGATACATGGACAAAGCCCGGGATCTCGCTGGCGATCGCGAGGTCGCGGATCTCGGCCTCGAAGTGCCGAATCCGCTGCATCGAGCGGTACATCTGAAGCATCATCTCTTTGCCGAGGTCCATAGCTCTATGTGCCTCCTGCGCCGCCCCGGAGCGGCCCGGCCGCTCGCGATAGATATTACCAACCGCCGCTACCGTCAACCGCGCGTGGGCGCGAGGCCCTATGTGCAGTCTGTCATCGACCCAGCCAGTCCAAGGAACGCTCCAGGAAAACGTGGCCGTCAGAGCGCCGCCACTCGCCGTGGGCCATGATCACCCGCTCACATTGCCAGCTTAGCGCCTTGGCCCGAGCCGCACGCGCTGGTGCGCGATTGAGGAAGGACAACCGCCACTCAAGGGGTGCCAGGGCTTTCTCAGCCACGATCCCTTCGATACGGGCCAGCGGGCGCTGCCACCAGCGCCAGTGTTCGCGCAGGAAGCGGTCGCTGAAAGTCTGTATGAGGTCAGCGACGATCACCGACCGGGAAGGTCGGTGGAAAAAAACGATCTCGTCCATGGCGATGGACCCTCTGAACCAGGCCTGGTCGATGTCGGGCTGCCATTCGGACGGAGCGCTGTCCCGCAGCGGTTCGCGGAACTTGAGATCGCTACGCCTTCGTATCGTCGATTGCGGTCCCCACAATTGGGCCTGGGGATAGGCGGCGTTCCAGTCCTGCAAATAGAGGTAGTGGAACTTGTTCGGGCTGACGAGATGGCGAACGGGCCCCAGGCGATCCAGCTCGGCGCGCAAGTCCGGGACCAGCTTGATCGGCGACCACACCCACAGAGCGCCACTTTCCAAACGAGCGACGACCGAGCGCGTCGGATAGGGGTAGCTATACCAACTGACGATCTCCCCCTCGGCAAGCCAGAGAGCGTCATGGATTTTCTCAAGCATCGCGCCGGCTTACCTCACACCGGGTCCGTTTAGATGAGCGACTGCTCGCCGACGCCGCCTACGACGGGCACTTCGTCATCGAGGGCATCCGAAGGTCCGACACCTGGACTCTAACCGAGTTTCGACGCCAGATTGTCGAGCTGTAGCTCGGCCTCGCGCGTTTGCCCGCCCCTCTGGAGGAACTGTTTCATTCGCTCGCGTGCCTCTTTAGTCGCGACCGAGCGCATGAAGCAGTGCTCCTCGTCGAGCAGGCCCTCGATTGTCGGATGTTCGCCGGCCATTAGCGCCTCCTTGGCGAGGGCAATCGCCTCGGCCGGAAACGAGCCGATACGGTATGCGAGGCGCTCGACAAACGCGCCGAGTTCTTCGGGCTTGAGCGCGCGATTCACGTAGCCGTAGCGCTCGGCCAGGTCCGCTGGAAAGTCCTCCGCGCCGAGGACTACTTCGAGCGCGCGCCCCCGCCCCATCACTCGGGTTAGGCGCTGCGTGCCTCCGCCACCCGGGATGATGCCGAGTGCGATCTCAGGCTGGCTGAGGATAGCTTTGCCGAGCGCGGCAAAACGCATGTCGAGGGAAAGCAGGAATTCGCTTCCACCTCCCCGCGCGCGTCCCTCGATCTTTCCGATCGTTGCCTTGGGCATCGTCCGAAAGCGCTCGACCATCCGGTGAAACATGCCCAGCGTTTTCCCTTTGGGCGGGGCCTGTTCCGGAAGTCCCAGGATCAGGTTCACGTCAGCATGGGCGATAAAGAACTCCGGGTTGGCGCTTTGGAACACCGCTACTCGCGCTTCGTCGTCGGCCTCGAGTTCGCCGCCGATGCGGTCGAGTTCCTGGATGAGCTGGAGATCGAGGAGGTTGATTGGCGGATGGTCGATAGTGACCCAGACCACGCCACGATCGACACGGGTCTTCAGGCACTGATAACCGTCGTAGGGCATCGTACATCCTCCGAGTCGGCTGGAGTTTCATGCATGCTTCGCTGATTATCAGGAGCGGGTGGCGTTTGTCGATCTGAATTTAGACGGGCTCGCGGCGAAGACGACAGTTCGAGTCGGCCAGCCTCTTGACGATATGGGCTGTTTCCTGCGCCTGTTTCCAAACGAGTCATCTAAGGTGTCTCCAAAAGTTCTGAAGGAACCCGGTATTCGAACATTTGGCTTGGCCAACAGCCTGAAAAACCCGCAAAATACCGGGTCGCTGATCTAGGTACGTGCTTTGCTTATGCATGCGAGCCGGCAGAAAGAAGGCCAGCTAATGTAGGGATCGGATTTCGCGGTCTCGGCGACATGCGCGAGAGCAGTGAGCGGCGCATGGAAACGAAGGCTAATGGGGAGGGACGAAGTCGGGGTGAAATCGTCGTTTTCATGGCAGCCCAAGAACGTTGCCTTGGCGCTGGCGTGTCTCGTAGCGCTCGGCGCATGTGAGTCGGCTCCCGTCAGTCAACCGGTCCAATTCAATCACGCGGTCCACGTCAAGGCTTTGCAATGTAGCTTCTGCCATCAGTACGTAGAGAAGGCCGGCTTCGCGGGTATGCCACCAATCAAGGTCTGTGCCACCTGCCATCGCGGCAAGGTAAGCAGCAGCGCGGAAGCGGAGAAGGTAAGGGCCTTCGTCAAAGAGCACAGGGAAATCCCGTGGCAGCGGATCTATCGTGTGCCGAGCTACGTCAATTTCTCACATCGCCGCCACGTCTTGCTCGGCGGGCTTCAATGCGAGACCTGCCACGGCAACCTTCGAGCGGCCTCGACGCCGCAGGCGCGTCCGGCCTTCGCTATCACAATGAGCTGGTGCATGGCGTGCCATGAAGAGAGAAAAGTGGATACCGATTGTCTAACTTGTCACCACTGAACGTTTATCGTTGGATGGTCGCATAGTGGAAAAGAAAGCTCCGCAAATCAGCAGGCGAGGGTTCCTAACCCTGCTCGGCGTCAGCGGTGCGGGAGCGGCTGCTGGCGGGCTCAGCGGATGCAACGAGACGGGAATTGCGAACTTCCTGGAACTCGCCGAACCCGAGGTAAGGGCGCCCAAGGGCCCGGAGAAATGGGTCACGACGATTTGCGGCCAGTGTGACGCCGGATGTTCGATCCGCGTGCGCACGATCGGCGAGCGGGCAGTCAACCTCACCGGCAATCCGCTCTATCCGTTGAATGGCAACGGTGTGTGTCCAAGGGGACTCGCCGGCGTGCAGGTGCTCTACAATCCCGACCGCATCCAGGGGCCGCTGCGGCGCGTGGGCGAACGCGGTCAGGGCAAGTGGCAGCAGATTAGCTGGAGCGAGGCCCTGCAAACGGTCGGCCGGCGCCTCAAACAAATTCGGGATCAGGGCGATGCGCACACGTTTGTTTTTCTCAGCCAGGAAGCGCGCGGTCTGATGGGTAGCTTGATCGCGCGATTCTGTTCCGCGTACGGGACACCCAACGACATCCGCGAAGTCCAGTCCGCAGTCGTGACCCAGTCCCTCTCCCGGTACTGCGCTCAGGGTACTTACGGGCCGCTGGCTTACGATTTCGACAACACCAATTGCATTCTTTCGTTCGGTGCCCCCCTGCTGGACGATTACGCGTTAACGGTGCGCATGCTGCGCACCTATGGGTATTTGCGCCAGGAGCGGCCTGGCCCCAAAGCAAAAATCATTCAGATCGAACCGCGGCTGTCGGTCACGGCCGCGCGAGCCGACGAGTGGATACCCATCAACCCAGGCACCGAGGGTGCCCTGGCCCTCGGCATCGCCTATGTGCTCATCCGCGAGGGTCTTTACAACAAACAATTTGTGGATCGTTACACTTTCGGCTTCGACGACTGGCGCGAAGAGAGCGGCGAGCCGCATATTGGTTTCAAGACGCTGGTTCTGAGAGAGTTCAACCTCGATAGGGTCGCACAGATTACAGGCACTCCCGTCACACGGATCCTGGAAGTCGCGCACGAGTTTGCAAACGCAAAACCGGCGATTGCGCTCGGTGAGATGCACCAAACTAATTCTGTGTACAGCTTGTTTGCCGTGCATGCTCTGAATGCGCTGGTAGGGAGCATCGACGTTCCCGGCGGGGTGGTCTTCCCGCAGGACGCGCCGTTAAAGGCTTTGGCCGCCGTCGAGCCCGACGAGGCCGCGGCACGCGCTCTGAAGCAGCCTCGGCTGGACCGCCCCTCCAGCAGCGAATTTCCGCTGGCCCGCGACCTGATTCCGCAACTGATCAAGGCTGCGGCCACGGGCTCTCCATACAAGCCGGGCGCGCTCTTCCTCCACCACTTCAATCCCGTCTTTTCGGTGCCTCAGGCGGAGCCGGTGATTGCGGCACTGAGGCAGATACCATTTATCGTCAGTTTCGGATCCCGCATGGACGAGACCACGGCTTACGCGGACGTGGTTCTGCCCGATCATACCTACTTCGAGCGATGGCAGGACGTGGCGCCACCCGCCACCGGCCCCTATCGGTTCCTTGGTCTGAGGCAGCCGGTGGTGCAACCGTTTCACGACACCATGAGCAGCGGCGACGCACTAATCAAAATTGCCCAGAGCATCGGCGCCCCGATGGCTCAGGCGTTTCCGTGGCCGGATTTCGTCACCGCGCTTCGCGAAGCCATGTCCGGGGTTTACGAGGCTCGGGCAGGCGCAATAGTCGAGCAGTTCGCGGGCGAAAAGTCCTGGACGACGGTGCTCGAGGAGCGCGGATGGTGGTACGCATCGTACAAGTCGTTTGATGAGTTTTGGGATCAGATGCGGGAAAAGGGTGGCTGGTGGGATCCCATCTACAACTTCGGCGAACGGCACAGAGTATTTCAGAACCGATCGGGAACCTTCGAATTTTACTCGCTGACCCTGCGGGAAAAGCTGGGAAAGTCCGACGATATCGCCTGCATGCCGCACTATGAGCAGCCTACCTTCAAGGGCGGCGAAAGCGAGTTCCCGTTTCATCTCAACATCGTGCGCCTGATGCCGCAGGCGCATCAGAACGACGCTAATCTGCCCTTTCTGCAAGAGATTCTCGGCCCTGATGTCGCGATGCGCTGGGACTCCTGGGCCGAAATCAACCCGGAATCGGCGCGCCGTCTGGGGATCGCGGATGGCGATCTGGTGTGGGTCGAGTCCCCAGCCGGCAAGCTGAAGGTGGTTGCGAAATGGTACGCGGGAGCGATGCCGAACGTCGTCAACATGCCCGCCAACATGGGGCACACCGCTTACGGCCGCTGGGCGAAAGGAATTGGAGTCAACCCGATGGAGATTGTGGTGCAGGAGCTTGATAGCCTGGCCGGTACCCAAGCGCTGCAGGCTACGCGGGTCAGGATCTACAAGGCTTAGGTGATCACATGCCGCGCTGGGGAATGGTCATAGATCTCGACAAATGCACGGGATGCCAGGCATGCACCGTGGCCTGCAAAGTCGAAAACAATGTGCCCTTCACGGGACCGGAGCAAGCGGCCATGGGCAGGGTGATCTCATGGATGGACCTGATAACGACGGTAGAGGGCGAGTATCCCAACGTCCGGATACGCTATATTCCGCGCCCCTGCATGCAATGCGACGATCCGCCGTGCATCAAGGTGTGTCCGGTATCCGCTACCTACAAGAATCCCGAAGGGTTGGTCGCGCAGATTTATCCGCGATGCATCGGATGCCGTTACTGCACCAACGCCTGCCCCTACACGGTAAAGTACTTCAATTGGTATTTGCCGGCATGGCCGCAGGATATGCAGAACTACCTGAATTCCGACGTGGCCATACGCCCCAAGGGCGTGGTCGAGAAATGTACGTTCTGCGTTCAGCGGCTTCAGAAGGCCGAGGAGCAGGCGGCGGTCGAGGACCGGCAGTTGCGCGAGGGCGATTATGTCCCTGCGTGCGTCGAGAGCTGCCCGAGCGGCGCGATGTACTTCGGCGATCTGGACGACCCCAACAGCAAGGTCGCGGCGCTGGCCGACAATGCGCGCGCGTTTCGCCTGCTTGAGGAACTGGGTACGGAGCCCAAGGTCTACTACCTGCG
Source organism: uncultured delta proteobacterium (assembly GCA_963793115.1). Taxonomy (GTDB): domain Bacteria; phylum Desulfobacterota; class Binatia; order Binatales; family Binataceae; genus CAVVMA01. The sequence goes on along the minus strand of CAWBYV010000010.1, from coordinate 561,366 downwards.
GGAAGGAGAATGGCATGGCCGAGTCAACGCATCATGATGGCGGCCGGGATAGTGCGATTCTACAGCCGATTCTCCAGACCGGCCGCAGGTTCTACATCACTACCGCAGTACTGCTTGCCATCGTGGGATGGGCCGTGATCGTATGGCTGCTGCAACTGCGTGAAGGACTCGGGGTAACCGGTCTCAACCGCCCTGTGATGTGGGGCATTTACATCACCAACTTCGTGTTCTTCATCGGCCTCAGCCACGCCGGCACTCTGATCTCCGCCATCCTGCGGCTGTGCAAGGCCGAGTGGCGCCGTGCGATCACCCGTTGCGCCGAAACGCTGACGGTGCTGGTCCTCTTCATTGGCATGAGCAACGTCTTACTCGACCTGGGCCGCGAAGATCGCGTGCTGAACATGATCTGGAATCCGCACCTGCGGTCGCCTCTGCTATGGGACATGATCAGTGTCACTTGCTATTTGACCGCAAGCACAATTTATCTCTTTCTGCCACTGATCCCCGATATCGCGATGATCCGCGACTCCACGACCAAACGTCGCTGGTTCTACCGCACGCTGGCGCTTGGATGGCAGGGTACCGAGAAGCAATGGAAGAGACTGGAGCGGGCAATCACCGTTATGGCGATCATCGTGCTCCCGATTGCGGTTTCCGTGCACACCGTGGTTTCCTGGGTGTTTGGCATGACGATTCAGCCGATGTGGCACTCGACCATTTTCGGCCCGTACTTCGTAGCCGGCGCGATCTTCTCCGGCATCGCCGCACTAATCGTGACGATGGCGGTGCTGCGATGGGCCTATGGACTCGAAGAGTATTTCAAGCTGGTCCATTTCAGGAACCTTGGGGCGCTGCTGCTCGTGATGACGCTCCTCTGGTTCTACTTCACGTTCTCCGAATTCCTTACCACCTATTATGGCGGCGAGCCGTCGCACATGGTCGTGTTTGACGCCAAGCTATGGGGACCATATGCTCCGCTGTTTTGGGCGATGGTGGCGTGCTGCTTTGTCATCCCGTTTGCGATTCTGGCCCCCAATCGCACCCGCAATATCCCGGGCACCGTGATCGCCTCGATCTCGGTAATGATTGGGATGTGGCTGGAGCGCTACCTGATCGTGGTGCCGACGCTCGCGAACCCTCGCCTGGCGTATCCGCGGGGCGTCTACTATCCGAGCTCGGGTGGAGCTCTCGCTCACTGCCGGTTGTTTTGCCGGCTTCATTCTGCTGTACGCACTCTTCTCCAAGGTCTTCCCGATCATCTCGGTGTGGGAGATTCGCGAAGGCAGGACGCAGGGGGTCGATGAAGCCATGGAAAGGATTAAGGGTTATCTCCCCGGGGCCGAGAAGTTGAGCCCGGTTTGAGTTCGGTTATGGGCAAGAACTTGGCGGTGACAGCGGTTACCAATACTTCGGCCATGCGTTTGCACGAGGGGATGGCCCGGAATTTCATATTGCGCGCTGCGATCGCATGCTTGGTAGCTACTACGGTCTTGTACCTGGCAACGCCGCTGCGCGCCCAGGATGCCGGCGCGCAGGCCGGGGGCATTCTTCCCACCGATCCGCTTGCCGGTCGAGCCGTATTTTCGGAAAAGGGATGTATCAAGTGCCATGCTATCTGGGGTCAAGGTGGAGACCTTGGACCGGATTTGGCGCGTTCCGGAGTTCGGCTGAGCGTACTGCAACTGGCGGGCGTGTTGTGGGATCATACGCCCGCAATGATCGAGAAGATGCGCGAGCGGCGGATTGAAAGGCCGGTCTTGAGCACACACGATATGGCCGACTTGGCGGCATTTCTCTATTTCCTCGATTATCTTGACTCACCGGGTGATCCCGAGGCCGGCGAGGCCGCTTTCGCGGACAAGGGATGCGTCAAGTGTCACTCGATCGGCGGGACGGGTGGCCATGCCGGCCCAAGGCTGGACAAGTATAAGAAGTTTGCCTCGCCCCTTTTCATGATCCGCGCGATATGGAGCCACGGCCCTGCGATGGCCAGCAAGATGGCTGAGCTGGGGATTAAGCGCCCACAGTTCCAAGGGCACGATCTGGCCAACATCGCTGCCTACATTCGGCAAGCATCCTCGGAAGCGGACGCCAGCAAGGTATACTTGGAGCCGGGGAGCCCCGCCCGAGGACAAAAGGTCTTCGCCGACAAGGGCTGCGTAAAATGCCACGCCATCCACGGCGAGGGCGGTCACGTCGGCCCGGACCTGGGACAGTTGGAGTTGCACCAGGGGATCACGGAGATTGCTGGCCTGATGTGGAATCACGCGCCCCAGATGTGGAGCAAGATGCAGGCGATGAAGATCGCGATTCCGCAGTTCTCCGACCGCGAGATTTCGGATCTGCTCGCCTACCTCTATTTCCTGCGGTACTACGATCCTCCCGGTGACGCGGTAAAAGGCCAGCGCATCTTTATGGAGAAGGGCTGCATACTGTGCCATTACGCACCCGTCGGCGGCAAATCCACTGGCCCCGACCTTTCCCACTCACACGCTATCTCGTCGCCGGTTGAGCTTTGTTCCGCAATGTGGAACCATGCCCCGAAGATGGAAGCGATGATTCGCGAGCGCGGGCTGCCGTGGCCGCAGTTCCGGGATGACGAAGTCAGAGATCTGGTGGCCTACCTCCGTTCCGCCGCGGCGCAGTCCAAGGAGGCCGCGCCTCAGTCGCCCTAGAATTCGGGCCTGGCGTGATATAAGGTTTTTGGATCGCCGGGTTCGATCGGGAAAGATTTATCTAACGTGGGAGGGAGTTATCGAATGAAGGTCATAAACATGCTGGCAAAGGGTGTCGTGGTTGGCGCGATCGCCGCCACTGTGACGGGAGCCATCACATCCTATGTCTGGGCCGCAGATGCCAAAGATCTCTATAGCGACAACTGCGCCAGTTGCCATGGGCCCAGCGGAAAAGGCGACGGGCCCGCCGGCAAAATGCTGCAGCCAACCCCGGCGAACTTTGCGACCGTGCTCAAGGGCAAGACCGACGACTATATCAAGAAGATAATCAAGGAAGGCGGCGCGGCGAATGGAAAATCAGCGAGCATGCCGCCGGCCTCGGACTTGACCGACGACCAGATCAACTCGCTGGTCGATTACATCAAGCATCTGTAGAACCGCTTTCGCGGGATTCAGGCTGAAGCACGTTCGGGACGACTTGGGCATCCTCGCGCCGTGTGGAGGTGCGGCGTGCCTTCCGAAAACTTCGTCCAGGTGAAAAGCGCCAGCTAATAGTACGCGATTCGGCTTCCGGCCAAGGACAATCTGCAGCGGAGCATTGTTCCGCCGTGCCGCGCTTGTTGTAGAACCGCACCACCGCCCGGTTCACGCGCGTAAAGTAGCTATTGTGCTCGCACTTCGGACGACAAAGGAGGTCGTGCAGTTGTATAAAATTACCGTTGTACGACCGCTGTTCCTGGTCCTTGTCCTGACGCTGCTCGCAGGATGCGGCGGCTCTTCCGGTCCCAATGCAACAGCGCCGCCAACTCCCGCTCCGCTGAGCGCCGGCAACCTCAACCTGATCTTCGTGGTAAGCGAGGATTTGGCTTACCAAGCTCCCGGGGACGTCAATCCAAGCACGGCAAACCTCACCAGTCAGGGTTTACAGCGGTCGCTCCTGATGGCCACGTTCCTGAAACGGCACGTACTGGGGAGGAAGAATGTAACCGGCGTCTACGTGCTCGAACCGATGACCCATCTGCAAACCACAAGCAATTACCCCGATATGGCGGCGCCTGAGACCATTCAGCAGTTCGCCCTTCTCAACCAGATCACTCTGTCCAGCGCGCTCCCGCCCCAATATTTCCCATATACCGGCAACAGCTACCCGCTCAATGCATCGTATGCGTCAGGGTCGATACCCAGCGGAGTTGCTACGCCGGCAGCATACTGCCCGAATTGCCAGGGTCTCGATTTCAACGACCAGGGAGGCGACAACGAAACCCTGGTAACCGGTATCGTCGCGGCAAACGTCCCGGGCTTTTATGTTTTTTCGGCACCCTGGGAGACCACCAGCGCCTTGCTGGCAAATATCAATAAGCTCGAAGGTTATAACTTGATTCTTCCGGCGAGCTATGCAGGTCCCAACTATATCTATGCGATCTCGATCGGGCCGTCGGGAAGCGCCAGCCTGGTCACCTTCAACAGCAATCTGCACCCGCGTTCCACCTACCCTAAGCTGCCCTCGCCGAGGCCGGTCAGGATTCGATGCGCGCAGCCGACTTTCAACATCGAAGTGACCGGCGGTAGCGGGGGCGCCGTAATTCCGGCGGGAATCAACACCAACGAAACCCTTTACATCATTCGGCACGCAGAAGCGCATCCGCTGCCATATTGGAGCGACGGCAACTATGTCTGTGCGGGGCAATGGCGCGCGCTGGATCTTCCCAACGCACTACGCGGCAAAATCGGCCCCCAGCAGGTCTATTCGAGCGACCCCGCTCAGCCTAGCCCAGGCACCGAGGGCTACTCGTGGTCGGGTGTTGCGCCTTCATTGACCGTCGAGCCATACGCAATCGCCAATAACTTGCCCTATGGTCTGGCCGCGAGCTTCGACCTCTCCGCTTCGAACGCGCCCCAGCTAACCAGTGATTTTTTCTTTAACGGCGGCAAATTCTCCAATCAGAACGTGCTGCTGGCGTGGTCGTACCAATTCATCCAACCGATGGTAAATGAGCTGGTCTCGAGCTATTTCCCGCCCGACGCCACCACACCACCGGTGCCCCTTTGGCCGGGCGACGACTACGACAGCATGTGGACGGTGACGCTTGACGCCGAGGGCAACTTGACGGTGAACAACTTGAAGTGTGAAGGCATCGACTCCGCGGCGCTGCCGGCCACGTGCCCTCAATTCTGACCGCCTCTACGTCGATCCACGCTAATTGGTTCGTCGGCGGCGCGGTTATCTGAAGCCGGTTCATCGGGCCGGAAACTCGACCCACCGCTGCGGACTGAGCGCGCTACGCCTGCACGACAACCAATCCGTCGCGGATCGCAACCCGGCCTTCGTCGTTTAGCACCTCGAAGGAGACCGACGCACTTTGCGTGCTGTCATCACGCCTCAGCACCCGCACCGTCAAGGTCGAGGGCATCGTCACCATCGCGCCGAAACGGCCCGCGACTCTTCCGATTCGCGCCGGATCGTTGCGCGCTTCGCGCTCGATAATTCGCGACACCGCCAGCGCCAGCGTCGCGGTGCCGTGCAGGATGATCGAGGGCAGCCCGGCGGCCCGCGCCACCGACGCGTCGGTGTGGATCGGATTAAAGATTCGCGCGCATTCCGTGTAGATGTGCGCCATCCCCGCCGGCACCTCGACCCGGCACTCCAGAAGCGGCTCGCCGTCCGCGACGATCGGCGGTGCTGGCATGGGCGCAAACTTCGCCGGAAAATCAGGCCCGTCAACCTCGACCCCGCGATAGATCGTGCCATACCAGCTCGTGCAAACCGGGTTGCCGGCTTCATCAACCGTTTCGAGGCGCGTGACCATGTATGCGCCGGGCCTGCGCCGCTCGACTCCCGCGACCGTGGACTGCGTAGTAAGCGTTTCTGGCGGCCGAATCGCGCGATACAGCAGCATGTCATGCGTCGCGTGCACGCCGCGCATCGCCTCTCGGTGCGTGAGCGTGGATTTTTCAAACTGTTCGCGCATCGCGACCTGCACCGGCCATTCGAAGCAGACCGGGAACAGTGGATGTGCCAGCACTCCGCGATTGGTGTCCATATAGCAGGCCAGCGCGTCGCCGAGCGCGGCGGCATACGCCATCGTCCAGCGTGCATCCACCTGGCTGACGACCGGTCTGGAGGAAGTTCCTACAATGTTGGAGGAAAGCGGCATGGGTCCATTTCTACGCTCACGCGCCCGGAGCCGTCCAACGGCCGGTTCCTGTTGAGACAGCGTGATCTGCCGCAACTCGTCTATTGGGTTGGGAGTGGCGCGCCGTCGTCGTCGCGGATGTTGCCTTGCCTGTCGAGTGAAAAAGATGAACCGAGATCCAAGGGCATCAAACCGTTATACAAAGCCCGCAAGGGCGGACAAAAAGCATACCCGGCGAGGTAAGGCGGAAGCTGCCAGATGGGAAAATCGATCTGCGGCAGGACCGCCGTCCTGAATGATTCGGCGGCGCCCCGCTGGTCAAGGTTTGATGCCGCGCGTGAAAAACTGCACGGTACTGCTCATCCGCCTCCTCAGCTCGCGCGAGCCGTTGAGTTCCGCCGCCCATTCAACTACCGCGGTCGCGGCGAGCCCTTCCATACACTCCGCGAGGTGTTGGGGCGTAAAGACCCGCGTGACTTCGCCGCGCCGCTGGCCGCCGGCAATGAGACTCCCGAAGCAGGCGGAAATGGGTCTGCTCGAGTCTATGGAAGTCCAGATCGGACGAGCGCAGAGGGTCATTCCCTCCGGCCAGAACTACCGCTCGCCACAAATGTGGATCGGCCTCAATGTCGCGAGCCATGCTCGCGTACAACATGCTCAATCGCTCAGAGCTGGGGCGGTCAACGGAGAGCAGGTACTTCTGAAGTTCGATTATGCGGACGAATCCGCGCTTCCCAACCTCGCGCAAAACTGATTCCTTGTCAGGAAAGTAGCGGAAGAAAGTCGGCTGGCTGATCTCAAGAGCCCGAACAACGTCTTCGACCCGGGTTGTGCGGTAGCCGCGCTTGCGGAACATTCCGATCGCAGTTTCGAATATCTGTTCCCGCAGTCGCGCCTTCTTGCGCTCGCGTAGGCCAGGAGATGCCTGGCCTTCTTCCTCCACCACCCGAAGCGCCGCTGTTCTTGATGCCGCCATAGACGGTCCAGCTTAAGCATTCCGGCCTCGATCAACAAGGACTCCGGCCAGAAGCATTTCGCGATGGCCAAGCCGCGATATCCCGTTCGAACGGCGTCCTTCCCTTCGTGATCGCGGCCCCGGCCGACTCTGGGTTCAGCGATCGGATAACCGCCGGAAAAACGGCCTACCCGAGCGACACCTACAGCAGCTTCAACCCGAAGGACCCGCGGGCCATTATTCTGCCGGTCGTGGATTGGAGCACCGCCGCAGGACGAAGTGAGGTCGCGGTCAAAGGCTTCGCGGCGGTCTGGGTCGATAGCGAAAGTGGCGGCAATGCCAGCGCGCACTTCATCAGCCTGATTCCGCCCGGCGCCAATGAGGATTCGACCGCGCCGAACTACGGCGCGTACGGCATGCCAGTGCTCCTCAGGTAGAGGATGCAGTAGCCGCGCATCTTTAGGCGGAGGGGAGCGGAGACCGGTCGGACAGACCGGCAGCTGGAATAGATGATGGACGCACATAGCATGAAGGGAAGAGTTTCAGAGTCCTTGCGGCTACGCGCCCCGAGTAGTGTGACAACCACCGCAACCACGGCCCATTCCGGGAATGCGCGCGGTCAGTCGATGGTCGAATTCGCCCTGGTCTCAACCATCGCGATGTTCATCCTCGTTGTCGGCGCTCAGGTAGCGATCATCGCCAATGCGGCTCTCGCGGTGAGCCAGTTGGTCTCGCAGGGTACGCGCTACGCAGCAGTGAATCCGACCTACACTTCCGACACTATCAGCAGCTACGTGAAAGGCGCTGCATCGAATGCGATCAACGAAAACAACGGCGGCCACCTGACCGTCACGGTCAACCCCACCACCGCGCCCCGCACCACTGGCACGTCGGTCTCGATAACGCTGAGCTACAACGCGGCAGGCAAAATCGTGCTGCCCAATCCGTTCTTCGGAATCTCATTTCCCACCACGTTGTCAGCTACCGAGACTGCGATGAGTGAGTGACGGGCTTCCAACGCCCTCGGAGACTACACGTCTTTTTGGCGAGTCGTCACGGCAGATAGCTCGCGAACCAAAGCCGGGGAATCGTTGGCATGGCAGATCCGCACGGCCGGCTATCTGCTTTGCGGTCCGGGGATCGCCGGCGAGTCATCGGGCGCTCGATGTGCTTTAATCGCGTCTGATGAGCACCACACACAGCTTGCATGTGAACGGCAGACGGCACGAGGTAGCGGTGGACTACGCTGACACGCCGCTGCTCTACGTTCTTCGCAACGATCTGGGCCTCAAGGGAACGCGCTTCGGATGCGGCGAGGGAAACTGCGGCGCTTGCACGGTGCTGATCGATGGCCGCGCCCAGCGCTCGTGTGAATTCGCGGTCTGGTCCGTGGAGGGCAAGTCGATCATGACGATCGAAGGGCTCGGCGCGATCGGCCGGCTGCATCCATTGCAACAGGCCTTCCTCGATTTCCAGGCCGGCCAGTGCGGCTACTGCCTCTCCGGGATCATTATGACGGCGGTGGAACTGATCGAAGCGGGCGGCGAACCGTCGCGGCAAAAGATTGTCGAAGCACTCGATCGAAATCTCTGCCGATGCGGGGCTCACGGCCGAATCATCGGTGCGATAGAGGCGGCGTGGAAGAAGTCACGGCAGGAAGCACAGCGATGACTGAGCAGCGACTGCCCTGGAGCATCCACGAGAATCCGTCGCTCGACCAATGGGTCAACTTCAGCCAGCACGGCGTGGCGCGCGTGTTTTCCGCCAAGGTGGAGCTCGGACAGGGGATCGTCACCGCGGTCGCGCAAATCGCCGCCGACGGAACTGAGACTCCCGATGTCGCAGGTCGTGCTGGTCTCGGGCGACACGCGCTGTTGCCCCAACGAGAGCTACACCGTCGGCAGCATGTCGATCGAAATCGGCGGAACCTCCGTCAGGATGGCGTGTGCCGAGGCGCGACACGCGCTTGTCGAGCAGGCGGCGCGCCTGCTCCAAGCCGACCCGTCGCGAATCACCGCTGACGGCGGCCTGATTCTGCTCGACGGCAAACCGTCGGGCCTGGATTACTGGCAGGTCGCGGCGCGAGGTGGATTGGAAGCGCCCGGTAACCGGCGCGATCGCCTTCACTCCGCCAGCGAACGCACATCGGTCGCAGCGTGGCGCGGCTCGATCTTCCATCGAAGCTCGCCGGCGGCGGATTCATCCACGACTTGGAGATTGCCCGGCATGCTGCACGGACGCGTGCTACGCCCGCCGTCGTACGGCGCGCGCCTGCAATCCCTCGACCGATCGCGGGCGCAAGCACTGCCCGGCGTGGTCAACATCTGGTGCAGCGGCGATTTTGTCGGCGTCTGCTGCGAACGGGAATACCAGGCGGTCAAGGCGCTGGAAGCGCTGCGCGCAGGCGCGCACTGGATCGAGAGCGAGACGGCTCAGGATGCCAGAAGCTGGAAGGAATTGCTCCCTTCGCTTCGCTCGATCGATTCCGAGGCGGAGGTTGGCGCGCGCCCGGCGTCTGCGGCCGGCGCGCGGCGAGTTGTCCGCTACCTACTCGAAGCCGCCGCTTGCCCACGCCTCGATGGCGCCGTCGTGCGCGATCGCTCGCTTCGACCAAGATCCGCTCGCTGAAGCTCGGCTTACTGTCTGGAGCCATTCGCAGGGAGTCTTTCCGCTGAGGGACGCATTCGCCGCCGGCCTGGGACTAAAGCGCGAACAAATCGCTGTGATTCATGTACAAGGCGCCGGAGTGTACGGCCATAACGGCGCCGATGACGCCGCGCTCGACGCCGCCCTGCTCGCGCGTCAGGTTCCCGGCCGTACCGTGCGGGTCCAGTGGACGCGCGATGACGAACTCGCCTGGTCGCCGCTCGGGTCGCCGATGGTCGTGAAGATCGAGGGCGCGATGACGCCGGCCGGCGATATCGCCGAGTGGACCGCTGAGATCTGGAGCGGACCGCATCGGCCAGCGGCCGTCGCGCGGCGCGGTCAATCTGCTGGGCGCATCTCACATCGATCCGCCGATTCCTTTCCCGGAGGCTTACGAAATGCTCGGCGCATTCGCCGGCGGTGCACGCAACTCCGAGCCCGCCTACGACTTGCCGCATCGTAGGATAGTCCTGCATAGCCTTCCGGGCCTCCCCTTCCGCACCTCGGCGCTACGCACTCTGGGCGGCTACGCGAACGTATTCGCCACCGAGTCATTCATGGATGAGTTGGCTCTGGCCGCCGGCGCCGACCCCGTCGAGTTTCGTCTTCGTCAGCTTCTCGGATCCTCGCGCGCGTCAGGTGATCGAGACCGCAGCGCGGCTCTCGGAATGGCGGCCCGATGCCGCGCGCGGGACCGGACGCGCGAAGGGGATCGGCTTCTGTCGATACAAGAACACGGCCGCATACGTGGCCGTGGTCGCGGAGGTCGAAGTCCAGATGGAGCCGCGAGTCACCAAGGCCTGGTGTGCAGTCGATGCGGGACTGGCGATCAATCTGGATGGCGTCGTCAATCAGATCGAGGGCGGTATCGTGCAATCGATCAGTTGGACGCTCAAAGAGGAAGCCGGTTTCGATGGCTGCCGCGTGACTACCAGAAACTGGGATGAGTATCGCATTCTTCGCTTCAGCGAGGCGCCTGAACTGAAGGTCGAATTGATCCAGCGGCCGGAGTGCCCGCCGCTGGGCGTGGGCGAGGCGGCGCAGGGCCCTGCGGCCGCAGCGGTGGCGAATGCGATCGCGCGGGCGTGCGACTTGCGAATCCGTGACCTGCCGATTACACGCGCGCGGATGATCGCCGCGACCAGCGGCGAAACCTCGCCCTGACCACTTGGGCGCCGCTGGGCGCGCCGCGTCGGCGATGTTTGATTTGCTCGACCGGCAGAGTGAGAGAACGCGCGATCGGCCGCAATTCAGCCTGGCTATGACCTCGATACGCGAACAGATCATCCGCTTCGTCGAGCATCTGCGCGCGCGCGGCGTGAGGATTTCGACCGCCGAGACGATGGACGCGATGCGCGGGGTCGCCGCGGCCGGATTCGGGCGCGCCGCAATCCGCGAAGCGCTCGCCGCGACGCTCGTCAAAGATGAAGGCGATCGTCCCGCCTTCGACCAAGCCTTCGCTGATTTCTTCGGTGCGGCCGAAGCCGGCGAGCCTCGCGAGGCAACGAGCCGCGATCGCCACGATCGTATCGAGGGCCGAGGCCACGGTGGAGAATCGATCGTCGAATCACCCTCCCGGCCCGAGCCTGCCAAGCCGGGCGCGAGCGCGTCGCAGCGCCCCGAGCAAGCTCACCTGGAGCAGGTCCACCCGGAGCAGGCTCACGATGACGAGGCGCGCGAAAAGCCCGACGAAGCGGAAAGCACCGAGGATGGTCAGAACCCGCGCGATGAAAGCGACCGGTCAACTCGCGAGTCCGGGCGCGAAGCTCGCGGCGAGCAGCGCAAAGACGATGCGAGCGATGCGCAAATCGCGGCGCAGCTTCATGCGCGCTTGCGCGCGGCCGAACGCAAGCCGTTCGCGAATTATTCCGACCTCGACTACGAACTCGCGCGCGAGGCGCTCAAACCACTAATGCGCCGGTTCCGGGTCCGGATGGGGCGCCGGCTCAGGCTCGCGCACCGCGGCCGGATCGACTTTCGCCGCACGATCCGCGCCTCGATTCAGCACGGCGGCGCGCTGCTCGATCTCCGTTTCCGGTCGCGCCTGCCGCGTCATGTCGATCTGCTTATTCTGGCCGACATATCGGGCTCGGTGCGCTATTCGTCCACCCTGATGCTCGAGTTGATGGCAGGCGCGCGCCGATGCTTCCGGCACGTGACCAGCCTGGTTTATATCGACCGAATCGCCGACGCCGACTTCGAGGAAAATCATCTTGTGATGACTCCCGCACTCGACTTGTACGCCCGATCCGATTTCGGGCGCGTGCTCGGCGAGCTGTGGCGGCGCCGCGAGGAATTGCTCGGCCGCGCAACGCTGCTGGTGATCATGGGTGACGGGCGCAATAACCGCCGCCCCGCGCGAGCCGACCTGCTGCGCGAGATCGCGCGATGCTGTCGCGCGGTGATTTGGCTGAATCCCGAAGAACTGAATCGATGGGGTACCGGCGACAGCGCGATCGGAGCCTACCAGCGCGAGGTCCGGGTCCTGCTCCCGGCGCGCAACCTTCGCGAGCTCGAAGCCCGCCTCCTGCGCGTATCATGAACGATTGGCTCGATCTCGCTTGGATCACGGCGAACTCGGGCGTGACGACGAGCTGGAAGCTCGCTTGTGAAAGTTCGGCTCGTCGGCGCGGATCGATTCGTACTCGGGAGTTCCGACCGCGCGGAGCGTCACGTCAGAGTTCATCTCGACTTTCCCGGCGCGGCCGGGAAGTCGAATATCTCGCGCATCTTGGCGAGCAACCGATGGCGGTGGCCTCGCACGCCGTCGCCGCGCTGCTCTTCGGCCAGCAGCGCGCCGCGCTGGCGTCCGCGCGCCGCGACAATTTCGGCGATTGGCTCGGCCAGCTCCGGATGCGCCTTGAAAAGTTGCGTAAAGCCCTGGCGGCTCATCTCCAGAACCTCCACGTCGGTGCGCGCGCGAACCGTGGCATTGCGCACCCCGCCCTCCAGGAACGCGCCTTCGCCGGTGAAGGGACTGGGCGATGCCGCCGAGAGGGCGGCGACATGGCGGATTTCGCCGCTGGGCGATTTGGCGGTGACTTCGAGCTCGCCGCGCCGGATTATATAGAACGAATCACCGGTGTCGCCTTCGCGTACGAGAATCTCGCCCACGCCGAACTGAAGGACGTGGACGGTCGGCAGGAGCACGCGGAGTTCCTCGTCGCGAAGCTCGCGCAACCAATCGACCCGGCGCAGATCGGAGATAATTTCGTTTTCGAACTCGGTGTCGGCTCCGTGCCGGACCCTGCGCCGGCGCATCTCAAGCGTCTGGGTCGGATACGGGATCTCGATCGCGTGGCGGCGCAGCGCGTACCAAAGACTGCTTACGACCGCGTCGCGCACGGTCTCCTGCACTCCATAGTCGGCGAGGAAATAGCGGACGTGGTACTTGATCGCGTAGTCGCCGTACTCCCATGCAAAAATTTGGGGCGGCGGATCGCTCGCCACGTGCGCAACGTCGCGGATTACCTTGAGAACCACCTCCTTCACGCGGCCGGGAGAGTCCTCGTAACTGATCCCAATCGCGATCTCGTCGGCGATCGACGTGTTGCTGAAATTCTTGACCGGCTGGCTGATGAGCATGTTATTGGGAATCTGGATCCGCTCGTGGGCGCGACTCTCGATCTCGGTCGTAGCCCACCTAAGCGCCTTCACGCGGCCCAGATGGTTCTGGAAATTGACCCAATCGCCGGGCTGGAACGGTTTGGTGACCTGAAAGGTCACGCCGGTGGCAAGGTTGCGCAGGGGCTCCTGCAGCGCAAAGACGATCCCGCCCGAGACCAGCGCTCCGCTGGCGAAGAGCTTCATCGGATCGAAATTGAGGTCGGCGTAAAATACGATGGCGACCACCAGCATCCACAGCAGAAGCATCAGGCCGTCGTGCGGAACCTTCGAATAGGGGACGCCGGCGCGCGGTCTGAAGATCAGATCCACTACCACCCGGACCACCGCCCAGTAGAAGAAGATCACCGCGAAGGCTCCCAGCCATTTCGCGGTGCCGCCCGATCGGAGTGCAAGGACGTCCAGCGCCAGGCTGACCCCGAGCAGCATCAGGCTGCCGGCGTTTACCAGAAAACTGCGCCGGCGTATCGCGAACGCGCACAGCAGGGCAACCAGCGCGACTATGCCTTCGGCAATCGCTGTGACTTGAGGGCCCAGATTCCCGATTTCGAGCAGGTTCTGTAGCGGGGTGTGAGCCATTCGCCTGGAGGGAGATTATCTCCGCGATCGGATCGCGAGTCCGATCGCTCCAAAGTGTCCGCGCTTGCCTTTGCGGAGCATGCTGTCTGCGCGAGTTACGCTACCGTCGCCCGCCGTCGAATCATACCTGATTACCGGGAATAACGGAGCGGCCCGGTCCTACCCGGCAGGATCGCGCCGCGGGCGATTCGGCGGCCGTCTCGGCCCGCTACCGGTCGCCATCGCCTGCTCGAGAAGGCGACCGAGCACCCGGTCGGACGCAAAATACTCGCGCGCGATCTCGAGGGCGGCGCAAGCGTGGCGCGCGGGAGCGGATGCAAGCGCGTCGATCGCCCGGCGCGCTTCCTCGAGATTCGAAAACGTCAACAGGCCCTCGCCTGCCGGTATCGAACCGGACGTAAAACCGGTGTCCTGAACTATTACCGGCACGCCGAGCGCCAGGTAGCAGGCGCTGCGGCCTGAGAACCATCCACTGCGGCTTCGAACGTAGGCGTTCTTGGCGACGCTCAACTCGCCGAACGAGTGCGCCAGATAATCGCGATAGGTCCAGGGATCGACCGACACGCTATGGCCATCGACCAGGCGCCATCCTGCGGCGCTGAGCCTCTCGCGAGGCGCCGGCCCGCTGATCGCGACTTCGAGCGGGATCGAACTGATCGAGGGCAGGTTGATGAGGCGCTCGAACTCGGCGCTCTTCCCGGCGTAGGCCACGCCTTCGATCACCGGCGCCTTTCGGCCGGCTCCACGAAGCGACCGTGGTCAGCACGCGCCGGCGAGTGGCCAGCGGCACGGTGGCGCGCTGGAAGCAGTCGATCACGATCGGTTGGCGGGTAGGAATCCATTCAAGCCCGGCCTTCGGCACGAGGCAGCCGGGATGGCCGATATTCTCGCCGAAGGTGAAGAAGCGATCGGTGCGCCCGATCATCTCGGCCCGGGTGCGGGCTTCGCGAGCTGCCAGCATCCTTGGGATCGCCAGAATCCTGCAAAGCGGCGAGAAACGACGCCTGTGTGTAGATCGGATCGCTGTCGATAAAGATGACTCTCGACGCTGCGAAGTACTCCTCGCGCATGAAGCACGCCCCGGAGATATGCACGAACAGGTCCGCCGAGCGGCAGAAGTCAACGACCCTGGCCCAGCCAGGCGCCATAGCTCTGGCCGGCGCTGTCGCGATAGAACCAGCGTTCCCGCAGGCCGGGATCGAGTTTCGCGATCTGGGCCGCCAGATACGCAGCATTGTTCCCGCCGCCTTCCGTGTACGTCATCGCGATCGGGTCGTAGCACCACTTGGCGGTGTCCTCGATATACAAAACGTCGTGGCCGAGCCGATGAAGCCCGAGCAGGTACTGAATGTAGTCCCAGAATACGCCGCCCAGCGGAAAGGACGCCGCGAGCCCGGTGACGGCGATTCTGAGCGTGCTCACCGTACCGAATCGCGTGCCGGGCGCGCGCGGGGGACGATTTGCGCCTTCGCGATTAGCGCCAGATCGTCGCGCAGTTCCTTAAGCGCGATCCTGCGCTGGCTGAGAAGCGCCGCTTGCTCTTCGGACAGGTCGGCGAGATAGCGTCCGCGCTCCCCCCCATGCTTCGGAAGGAACAGCACCGACCGATACGGGAAGCCGGGGCGTATGTGCGGCCACGCGCGTTCGGGCACGACCCCCTCGAGCGCGGCCTCGGCCACGCGCTCGCGGATCGCGCCGCCGTCGGCGTAGACCAGAGCAAGTGCGGCGCGGAGCCGCGCCGTGCGGCGGCCCGGCTCGACCCCGCGCATCCGGCGAATCACCTCGTCCACCAGCGCCTGATCGTCCGGGTGGCCCTCGCCGAGCCATCGATGAGACTTCACGCCGGGCTCGCCGCCCAGCGCGTCGATCTCGAAACCGCCGTCATCGGCGAGGGTCGGCATCTGCACCAGCGCGAAGTAGAAACGCGCCTTCAGCAGCGCATTTTCGGCGAAGGTTGCGCCGTTCTCCTCAGGATGGTCGGCGACTCCGATCTCGGCCAGCGACACTGGTTCAAGTCCATCGCCGAGCAGGATCCGATACTCGGCGAGTTTCGCCAAATTGGTGGTTGCGATCAGGAGCCGGGTCATCGGGTTTGGCGCGGGCTGTGGCGCGTGCTGCGGCGCGGAAGCCGCGGCTTCGGCTCGGACTTGGGCTCGGCCTTGGGCTGGTAGGTGAACTTGAGCGCAGCGCGCTCGCGATGCTCTTCCAGCGCCAGCTCGATCAGTCGATCGACCAGCGCGGGCAGCGGCAGGCCGCTCGCCTCCCAGAGCTTGGGATACATGCTGATCGCGGTGAAGCCGGGAATCGTGTTGACCTCGTTCACGTAGACTTCGCTCAGATCGGTTCGGGCGAGGAAGTCCACGCGCGCCATCCCGCGAATCGAGAGCGCGCTGAAGGCTGCGACCGCGACCGCGCGGATTTGCTCGCTCACGGCGCGCGGAAGGCCGGCCGGAATCCTGGTTTCAGAGCCCTCGGGATCGACGTACTTCGACTCGTAGTCGTAAAACTCGTGGCGGCCCTTGACGATAATCTCGCCGACGACGGAAGCCTCGGGACGATCGTTGCCGAGCACCGCGCATTCGAGCTCGCGCCCCTCGCAGGCCGCTTCGATCAGGACCTTGCGATCGTACTGGAGCGCGTCTTCGATTGCGCGCTTGAGATCGGCGGGCCGTTTCACCTTGCTGATCCCCACCGACGAGCCGAGCGCGTTGGGTTTGACGAAAAGCGGATAGCCGAGGCCGCCGGCCAGGCGCAGCGCAATTGCGGGATCGTCGCGATACTCGTGACGCGGGATCATCGCGTAGCGGACCACGGGCACGCCGGCATCGCGCAGCAGGCGCTTTTGCGCGTCCTTGTCCATCCCGATCGCCGAGCCGAGCACTCCTGCGCCGACGTACGGGATGCCGGCCAGTTCGAGTAATCCCTGCACCGTCCCGTCTTCACCGTAGGTGCCGTGCAGGACCGGAAAGACCACGTCGATCGGACGCCCGAGTGCGTCGTCGCGCCGCGCGTGCTTGGTTTCGCCGCTCGCGACACGAACCAGCGCGCGGCTGTCCGGATGGGGCAGGATACTGACCGGCGTGCCGCCGCGTTCGAGCGCGCCGAGCCGCGGCGTTTCCTGGCGCAGCATCTTGAGCGCGTCGCTCTGCAAGTACCAGCGGCCGTCGCGCCCGATTCCGATCGGCACGATTTCGTAATGCTCCGGATCCATCGCGGACATCACGGTCAACGCGGATCGCAGCGAGATCTCATGCTCGCTGGATCGGCCGCCGAACAGAACCCCGACGCGAAGCTTCCGCCCGCGAGCCATGTCGTTATGATTCCCCCACCGGCTTCGCGTCCGATTGTGGCATGCCGAAGCCGCGCCTTCGAGCGCAAGACCTAACCCCTAACCCCTTCCCGGCGCGGGAAGGGGAACCAGTCTCCGCTTCCTCTCCTTTCCTAACACCTCGCCCGCGCCTGCGGATGCGGCCGCAGAACCTAACCCCTGGCCCCTTCCCGACGCGGGAACGGGAACCGAACCGGCCTCCGTTCCCTCTCCTTGCAGGAGAGGGTCAGGGTGAGGTCTACGGCCGGTAGTTGGGCGCCTCCTTGGTGATAAAGACGTCGTGGACGTGGCTTTCGCGCACCGCCGCCTCGGATACGCGGATGAACTTCGCGCGGCGGCGAAGCTCGGCCAGATTCGCCGCGCCGACGTAGCCCATCCCGGCCTGCAACCCGCCGATCAATTGCTCGATATTCGAGGCCAGCGAGCCGCGATGCGGCACGCGGCCCTCGATCCCCTCGGGGACGAGCTTGCCTTCCGACACTTCGCTGCTGGCCGTAGCGATCGCGCATCCGCTCGGTCATCGCGCCGAGCGAGCCCATCCCGCGATAGAGCTTGTAGGTGCGGCCCTGGTAAAGGATCGTCTCGCCGGGGCTCTCCTCGGTGCCGGCGAACAGCGAGCCGATCATCACGGTCGAGGCGCCCGCCGCCAGCGCCTTGGTGATATCGCCGGAGAAGCGGATGCCGCCGTCGGCGATCATCGGGACGTTGCGCGGCTCGGCGACCGCGACGCAATCCATGATCGCGGTAATCTGCGGCACGCCGACGCCCGACACCATCCGCGTGGTGCAGATTGAGCCGGGGCCCATCCCGACCCGCAGCGCGTCCGCGCCCGCGTCGATCAGCGCCTTGGCGCCCTCGGCGGTGGCGACGCTGCCGGCGATCACTTCGACCTCGGGACATTCACGCTTGGTCGCCTTCAGCGCGTCGATCACGTTGCGCGAATGGCCGTGCGCGGTGTCGATACATAGCACGTCAACGCCGGCGCGTTTGAGCGCCGCCGCGCGCTCCTCGCGCTCCGGGCCGACGCCGATCGCCGCGCCGACCCGCAGCCGCCCCATCTGGTCCTTGCTGGAGTACGGATGGCGGGTGGCCTTGTCCATGTCCTTGACCGTGATCAGTCCGCACAGCCGGTCGTGATCATCGACCAGCGGAAGCTTCTCGATCCGATGGGCCTGCAGAATTTCCTTGGCGGCTTCGAGCGTGATCCCGGGCCGCGCCGTGATCACGCGGGTGGTCATCACCTCGCGCACCGGCCGATCGAGCCGCTGCTCGAAGCGCAGGTCGCGATTGGTCAGGATCCCGACCAGCCGTTCGTCCTGACACCACCGGCAAGTCCCGAAATGCCGTGGCGCTCCATGATCATCGAGCGCGTCGCCGATCGGTTGATCGGGATGGACCGTCACCGGATCGACGATCATCCCGCTTTCGAACTTCTTGACCGCTGGCGACCTCGGCGGCCTGCCGCTCGATCGGGAGATTGCGATGGATAAAGCCGATTCCGCCGAGCTGCGCAATCGCGATCGCGACGCGCGATTCGGTCACGGTATCCATCGGGCTCGAGACCAGCGGAATATTGCAGACGGATGCGCGGCGTGAGCGACGCTGGAGACGTCGCAGCTCGAGGGGAGCAGGTCGGAAAACTGCGGCAGCAAGAGCACGTCGTCAAACGTCAACCCTTCACGAAGCTCCTGATGCTGCATCGGATAGCCTCCCGAAAATGAAAAAGCCCGCAGAACTCCTGCGGGCCTTCGCCTTTACTTTATGAACCTGTCGCGGGCCGTGTTTATGAACCGTCCCATATTCGTATGTAGCAGATCGAGGAGTCGGGATGCAATTGGGTTATACTCATTCAGTCCGAGGACGCATCTAGATCAACGCAAAGCTTTGCGCAACGCGACGAAGGGCGAGTGCGACTAGAAGCGTCGATGAGCAGACTTTCGTGGCGCACGTTTTGCCTTCATGATCGTAAGGGAGGCCGCGGCCATCGCACAGGAGCGCGAAATCGTTTTCTCGGAAGCCGCAGAGGCGATCCTGTCGGAGCGATACTTCCGGCATGATGCCAGCGGGCGATGCATCGAGGATGCCCGGGCGATGTTCGGGCGCGTCGCGGCTCACGTCGCGGAACCCTCGCGCGAGTACGGCGAGAGCGTCAACCGGTGGGCGGAGAAATTTCTCTCGCGCATGGAGCGGATGGAGTTTCTTCCCAACTCGCCCACGCTCATGAACGCGGGTATCGCGGGCGGTCAACTCGCAGCATGCTTCGTGCTTCCGATCGAAGACGACCTCGAATCGATTTTCTCCGCGCTCAAACTGGCGGCGCGGATTCATCAGACCGGCGGCGGCACCGGCTTCTCATTCAGCAAACTGCGTCCCCGCAACGATTTCGTGCGCTCGACCGGCGGCATCAGTTCGGGACCGGTCTCCTTCATCGAGCTTCTTCGATCGCGCCACTGCGGTAATTCGTCAGGGCGGCCGGCGCCGCGGCGCGAACATGGCGGTGCTGCGCGCCGGCCATCCGGACATTTGGGAATTCATCGAGGCGAAGCGGAGTCCCGGCCGCCTGGAGAATTTCAACCTTTCGGTAGGCATCACCGACGAGTTCCTCGCCTCGCTCACGACGGGAGAAAAGTTTCCGCTTCGTAATCCGCGAACCGGTCTCGTCACAGGTTTTGCCGCTCCGCACGAGTTGTTCGATGCGATCGCCAACTCGGCGTGGGAGACTGGAGAGCCCGGACTGCTCTTTCTTGACGAGATCAACCGCCGCAATCCGACTCCGAGTTTGGGATCGATCGAGGCGACGAATCCGTGCGGCGAGCAACCGCTGCTCCCGTTCGAGTCGTGCACGCTCGGCTCGCTCAACCTGAAAGCCTTCGCGGCGGATAAAGGCGGACTCGACTGGCCGCGCCTGCGCGAGGCGATCCGCGATGCGGTCGTCTTCCTTGACAATGTCATCGACGCGAACAGCTATCCCACCGCGGAAATTGCCGAGGCGACTCGCCACACGCGCAAGATTGGACTTGGCGTGATGGGTTTGGCGGACTTGCTCGCGATGTCCGGCACACCTTATGATTCCGCGGAGTCGGTTCAACTCGCCAAAAAGATCGCAGAGTTCATTACGGCGGCCGCGCGCGAGATGTCGAACGAATTGGGAGCGAAGCGCGGGTCGTTTCCTGCCTTCGATTCCAGCGTGTGGGCGAAGTGCGGGTTCTCCTCGATGCGCAATGCGGCGGTGACCTGTGTCGCACCGACCGGAACGTTGAGCATCATCGCGGGCGTCAGCGGTGGCATCGAGCCGTTCTTCGCGCTCGCCACGCGGCGCCGCACCCTGGACGATCGGCGCTTCGTCGAGGTCAACCAGCTCGTCAGCGGCGAGTTGGCGAAGCTCGGCGCCGCCGGGGACGACGCGTTGAGCGTGATTCGGGAAACCGGCTCGCTGCGCGATGCGGACGGCATACCGGCGGAGATGAAGCAGCGCTTTCCGGTCGCGCTCGAAATTCCATGGCCGGCGCATCTGGCGGTGCAGGCGGCGTTTCAGGAGCATATCGATGCGGCCGTATCGAAGACGATCAACCTGCCCGCCGATGCGCCGGCGGCGCTGGTGCGCGAGGTCTTCAACGCCGCGGCGAGACTGCGGCTGAAAGGCGTGACAGTATATCGCTACGGCTCGCGGCCCCGGCAGGTGCTCTCCCTGTTGGAACCGGAAAGTTCCGAGTGCCGCGAGTGCGCGGTGTAGCGCGAATTTTATTCGCGCATGGAGATGACGGCGATGGCCCAGTGTCTTTTGGTCTTCGAGCGAAATCGCAAGTATCACCGGATTCCCGACGCCGAGGTCGAGGACTGGGACGAGGTGCTGGAGGGACTCGATGCCGAGCCACAGCTCATCGAGCGCATCGAGGAGTGGCCACCGTACACGCACGCCTATCGGCTCCCCGACGGCTCGGTCTATTTGGTAGCGCTCGAGGCGGAAGAGGAGGATGGCGAAGACTAGTAAAGAAGGTAGCGCGCTGCGGCTCCAAAAATCTGGCCCCGAGCTTCATCAAACGCCGGGATGGACGCTGCCGGAAGTGTTTTTCTGGTCGGTACGGATTGGCCGCGCGGGCCAAGAAGAGGGCGGGAGCCACGAGGTAGGGCTCACCCGCGCGGAACGGTCGCAAGGGGCCGGGCTCAGGGATCGGGGCTCGGGTTTTTTGGGAATGCGGTCTGAAAGTTAGTTGCTCGCGACAAAATGTCGGATTGGCGGGCCGTGCGGTCACGAGGTCCTTTGCGGTGAAGCGACACTCGCTGTTGCACCGGTGCCCCGACGAAGCTGTCTGACGCGTTATCGCGCGCCCACGCGGGCGGCACGCGCCTTGCGTCCCCTCGTCTCCAGATCATAGGAGGGGAACGAGATGAGGTCGCCTAGGAGCTTGGTTCGTTTCCGGTCGTTGGCGACAGTGCTCGCCGCGATCCAGAGGGGAGTGGAATCGGAGACTCAGGACGGAAGTTCCGGTTTATGTCAGGTTTCTGGCGGATTAGCGCGAGAGCAATCCCAGGCGTGGCCGCGTTCGCTGTAATTACCGCCGCGACTCCGCAGGTATCACGCGCCCAAACTGCCACGCCAATGCCTACCGCATGTACGTTTTGCTACAACGCTGAGAACGGGCACTATTACCAGTACGTTTCCGCTCCTCCGATAACGTGGCAGCAGGCGGAGTCGCAAGCTGCCGCGTCAACTTATGCAGGGCTGCCGGGGTATCTCGCGACGGTCACTTCGACCGACGAGTTTAATTTCATAAACGACGTGGTCTTTTCGGCGGCCAACTTTCCAAGCGGCATACCCGCCAACGTGTACGCTGGCGGAAGCGACAGCGCCGCACCCGGAACCTGGAGCTGGGTTACTGGACCGGAAGGAGCTGAAAACAACGGCGCGGGACTGATCTTTTATTCGGGTGATTCGGTCCAGAATGGGTTGATTGCGCCTTGGGATCCGCACAATAGCCAAGCCCAAATCGACGGTTCGACTGGGGAGTACTATTTGTATCTTAACTCCTGGTACGAGGCGGGCTTCTCCCCAAATTCTGGAACGGCAATTGGCAATGTCTATGCGGGGGGCAACAGCGGTTATCTGATTGAGTACTCGCAACAATGGCCCACGCCCACGCCCACGCCGACGCCAATGCCTACCGCATGTACGTTTTGCTACAACGCTGAGAACGGGCACTATTACCAGTACGTTTCCGCTCCTCCGATAACGTGGCAGCAGGCGGAGTCGCAAGCTGCCGCGTCAACTTATGCAGGGCTGCCGGGGTATCTCGCGACGGTCACTTCGACCGACGAGTTTAATTTCATAAACGACGTGGTCTTTTCGGCGGCCAACTTTCCAAGCGGCATACCCGCCAACGTGTACGCTGGCGGAAGCGACAGCGCCGCACCCGGAACCTGGAGTTGGGTTACTGGACCGGAAGGAGCTGAAAACAACGGCGCGGGACTGATCTTTTATTCGGGTGATTCGGTCCAGAATGGGTTGATTGCGCCTTGGGATCCGCACAATAGCCAAGCCCAAATCGACGGTTCGACTGGGGAGTACTATTTGTATCTTAACTCCTGGTACGAGGCGGGCTTCTCCCCAAATTCTGGAACGGCGATTGACAGTATTGTAGGAGGCGGCAACGGCGGCTATTTGGTGGAGTATTCGCAACAATGGCCGACATCAACGCCAACCGCGACCCTCACGCCAACCCCAACACCGGCGCCGACTCAGACGCCCACACCTACGTCGAGCCCGACTGAAACACCAAGCGCAACGCCAAGCCCGGCTCCGACGCCGACGCCCGCAAGTCCAACCCCCACGGGAACCCAGGCCTCGACTCCGGCTCCGTCGATCGCACCCACGCCTACGCCGAGTCCAACGCCGATTGCGCCCGGCGGGACGCTCTCGCTCTCGACCAGGCTGCTCAACTTCAAGACGGTCGGCACCGATACGACCCAGATGCTCTCTTTCACCATCAAGAACTCCAGCGCTAGCACCCTCAGCGGCAGCATCGACGCGAGCAGGCTCCCCGACGCTCTAAGCATAGTAAGCGGCAGCGGCCCCTTCAGTCTGGCCGCCCGCCAGGCCCGGTCGGTGACGGTCCAGTTTGCTCCGGTTGACCCTGTCCCTTACGCGGGGCCCATCGCGATCATCAGCAGCGACCCAAAGCATCCAATGGCTAATGTATCGGTTAACGGGGTGGGCGTGGCCGGCAAGGTCAAGGTGCCGAGTGCGGTGAGCTTTGGCAGCGTGAAAATCGGAAAGACGCCGACCAAGACCTTCAACGTGAGCAACAATGGACTGGGCGTGTTGCACGGCAGCGTCGACACGCTCGCGGCACCGTTCAGCGTGACCTCGGGGGGAGGCAGTTTCATCCTGTTCCACGGCCAGTCAACTCCGGTGACAGTGCAGTTCGCGCCGACATCAACTCAAAAGGCCAGCGCGACGCTGACTATCACCAGTGACGACCCGGTCCATCCGACCGTCGGAGTCACGATCAGCGGCAAGTGAGCCTCGACAGTCCTGTTGTCCTGTCCCTTCGCGACGCGCCTCGGGGCCGGGGCCTTCGGGCTTCCGGCCTCGTCTTTATTTCGGGCGCGGTGGAGGGGGAGGATGGGGGGGATATGACCCCGCTTTTCTCACAGGTTTGGCTGCACCCTTGGCTGCAGAAAGGTTGCCATCCTGCGGAAAAGCCCAAATAATGCCGATATTACGCGCGCGGAGGGGTGGCCGAGTGGTCGAAGGCACCAGATTGCTAATCTGGCGTACTGAGCAACCGGTACCGAGGGTCCGAATCCCGCCCTCCCCGCCACCGAGTGCCGTCTCTGCGGAATCTCCGCTCAAATCGCGCAAATAGCCCGCTCCGGCGGTTTCATCCGCATGATTCAGCGGCACCGGAGAAAGCAGCTTCCGACGGTTCGCGCGCAAGTCGCGGCCAAAGTTTCTGTTCGCGAGTGAGGCGGTTCCATCCATGCCTGACACGCGACACGTCCGATTTCGGACGATTCGCCTTGCAGTAATGTGCATGAAGTTCATCATGAGGCGATAAAGCTCGTGATCAGGAAGGCGAAGACTAGTAGAGCAGATAGCGCGCGCGCAGGAGGCGGAAATTCTCCAGCTCCGGTTGCCATTGCGCAACGATCTGTTTGGGATCCACGCCCGACTTGATTTCCTCGAGCGTTCGACGCGAACCAACCATTGAGAGCGTCGCGTCGATTTTGAAATCATCCATATACAGATGATGCAGCGCGGCAATCAGCTCGATTCCGAGCGCCGGCGAATCAAGCGCGAGGCGGTCGTCGAGAAAGATCCGCACTCCGTGGCAGCTCCGGCCCGCATAGGTGCCGACCGATGGCGTGAAGCCGGCCGGATGAAAGCGAACGCCGGGAATCTTTCGATTGTCCAGGTAAGAGAGCAGCGCGGCAGAATCTATCCACGGCGCGCCGATCAGTTCGAATGGCGTGTCGGTGCCGCGGCCGACGCTCACGTTCGCGCCTTCGAGCATCGCGACGCCGGGATACAGCGTCGCTTCAGCAAGCGTTCTCAGGTTCGGCGATGGCGGCGTCCATCGCAGGCCGGTCTGATCGAACCATTCCGAGCGCACGTAGCCGCGCATCTCGATCACGTGCAGGCGCACGCCGATGTGGTTTTCGCCATTGAACATTTTCGCCAGCTCGCCGGCCGTCATGCCGTGGCGCGCCGGCAGCGGGAAATATCCGGTGAACGATTTCAAATCGGCGTCCATGATCGGGCCTTGAACGACGGCGCACGAAATCGGATTCGGACGATCCAGCACATAGAAGCCGATGCCGCGGCGCGCCGCTTCTTCCATCGCATAGGCCATCGTCGTGACGTAGGTGTAGAAGCGCGCGCCCGAGTCCTGAACGTCGAACACCACCGCATCGAGGCCGTCGAGCATCGTGGCGCTGGGCCGCCGCGTCTCTCCGTACAGGCTGAAGAAGTGCAGACCCGTGACGGGCTCGATGCCCGGCGCGATGCTTTCATCGGCGTCGCCGTGCAGGCCGTGCTCGGGACTAAAGATCGCGCGCAGCGTGAGTCCCCGCGCATCGGAAAGCGCCTCGATATCGCGAGTGCCGGCGAGAATGACGCCGGTCTGATTGGTGATCAGCCCGACGCGCAGGCCTTTGAGTTGAGCGAATCCGTCAGCCGCCAATACATCGGCGCCACTCATAACCATTGTGCGAGCGGAGATGCGTTTGGCCAACGCGCAGAAGGAGTTCAAGCAAGGACGACATTCGACGATGCGATCCTCGGACAGAGCACCGAGGCGATCTGAAATGAGCGTGAGAATTTCGCGCCGCAACGGCCCCGCATCACCGGCGCCGTTCGGATACGTGCGGTTGGTCAAGATGATCGCATAAGCTGACGATACGGGATCGATCCACAGCATCGTCCCGGTGAATCCGAAATGGCCGTACGAGCCGGCCGGCAAGAGCTGCTCGCGATTCGCACACAACGGCGCGCCGAGATCCCAACCCAACCCGCGCAGGTGGCTCGCTTCAAGCGCGCCGGCCGGCGACTGGGGAATCGTCATTTCATCGATCGAACGCGGAGAAAGAATCGTGACCGCGCCCGCGCGTCCGCCGTCGAGCAGCATCCTCGCGAAGATCGCCAGGTCGTTGGCGGTGGAGAACAGGCCGGCATGACCGGCGATGCCTCCCATTCGCGCGGCAGTCGGATCGTGGACCTCGCCAATGCGCAACTTGCCGCCGGCGTATTCGGTTGGCGCAATGCGATTGAGTTCTCCAGCTGGCGGCCTGAAACCGGTGTCAGACATTCGGAGCGGCGTGAAAATGTTGATGCGGCAATACTCGCCGAGCGGAAGCTTCGCGACGCGCTGAACCACCTCGCCCAGCGCCTCGAAATTGATGTCGCTGTATTCGTAGTGCGTGCCGGGAGGATAAAGCGGCTTCGCATCTTCGATCATCTCCATTGCGATCGAGTAGCCGGTCCACTTGCGGCGTAGATCCAAATCCGGCGCGAGGCCGGAGTAGTGCGTCATCAACTCGCGAATCGTGATGCGTTCCTTGCCGTTGCGGGCGAAGGCGGGCCAGTAAGTTGCGACCGGCGCGTCGAGGCCGATCCTGCCGCGCTCGCGAAGCTGCATTATCGCGACCGCGGTTGCAACGGGTTTGGTCAGCGACGCGAGATCGAAAATCGTGTCGGGAGTCATCGCGGCGCGCCGGGGCTCGAGCTCGCGGCATCCAAACGCGCGGCGATAGACGACTTGCTTGCCTTGCCCGATCTCGACGACGGCGCCGTGAATTCTTCCCGCTTCGATTTCAGACTGGACGATGGTGCCGATTTGACCCAGGTCCGCTTCGCGCAGGCGCACCGGAGAGGCGGGATCAGCAGACGCGGAAAATGCGGCGATCACGGCGAGCAACTGGAAAGCGAGTGCCGCGATTAGACGGTGCGCGAAAGACGCCGCCGTTTTTCTCATTGTGACGATTGTACCACTTATTGCGCCTCAGGCTTGCAGACCGCATCTTCCGCCTTCAACCCGTCGGCGGTGTACTGGTTGCGCGGATTCCAAAGCATCCAGCCGTCGGAGCCGAACTTTTCGGTGGCCGAGATTTGCGCCCTTATCTGAGTGCCGGTGAACTCGCGGCGGTCGAAGGCGTAATCGCGAAACGCTTGCAGCCACGGGCGAAACCGAATCGAGGGGATTCCGCGCTCGCGCGCATTCTGCAACGAGAGGAATACGATTTCATACGGGTGCGCGACCGGATTGCGATAGCCGGGAATCCCGAACTGGAAGCACGACGGGTACAGCATCGGCGAGATGTAGTTGACGATGCGCGCCAGCTCCTCGAGCCGCTGCCCGATATGGGTGTCGTCGAGGTTCCACGCCACGTATCCAAAGATGTTGACGGCGAGAAACACATTGTAGGGAATGAGGCGCCGCCGCGCTTCGGCCAGGAAGCCGGAGATCGCCGCGAGGCGGCTCTTCATGCTGGTTGGCTTCGAGAACTTCAGTCCCGGCGTGTCGGGAAAGCGCACATAGTCGAACTGGATTTCGTCGAAGCCGAGGCGCGCCGCCTCGAGCGCGATCGAGATATTGTAGTCCCATACTTCGGTGTTGAAAGGATCGGTCCACGCGACCCGCTCGCGATCCCTGAAGATTGCCCCGCTGGCGCGCTTGACCGCCAAATCGGGTCGCCCGGCCGCGAGCAGATCGTCCTTGAAGACGACGATTCGCGCGATAGCGTAAATGTTGTCGTGATGGAGCCGGTCGAGCAGTGCTTTCGCGTCGCGTATCGTCGTCAGTTGGTTCGAATGAGCCTGCTCGGCGAGCGGAAGCGAGGTCTTGAATGCGATCATTCCGCGATCGCTTTTGACGTTGATCACCACCGCATTAAGTTCGGCTTTGCCGATGAGGCCGAGCGCCGCCTCGCGCAACTTCGTGCTGCCGATACCATAGAATGAAAGATAGAGCGCCTTCGGCACCATCGGGGTGAGCACGAACTCTCTCGAATGATCTTTCAACTCACCAACCGGGATCGATTCGCGCTGGTAGCCGTATGCTCTTAAGCCGATCGCGCCGCCGCGGCCGCTGATCTGGAACTTGCCGTCGTGATCGGTTCGCACGACGGCGTCATCGAGCGTCACGATCGCATCTTCCACCGGCCTTTTGGTCGCGCCATCGATGACGGTCCCGATGTAGGCCATTGCCGGCAGAGGCTTGAACGACAATGCGAGGAGGAACAAAGACAGCGCGAAAATAATCTGTCTCGGCATCACTATCACCGATTCGTTGCCGGCGTCTGCGCGGGGAGCAGACTCCCGAATCTTCGTCCAACGTCGCCATTGATAACGATGAAGCGGGGGAGCGCCATGAGATTGTCGCCACGCGAGACCTTGCGCCGTTCGATGGTGAACGCGGCGACGTATCCGGCCCTTCCAGCGGCGGCGATCAGCTCATCGTCGTAGATGCCAAACGGCCAGGCCAGCATCGTCATGTGGCTGCCGAGCCGGCGTTCCAGGACCTGTCGCGATTTGCTGAGCTGGTTGTCCACGAATTTCCTGTAATCCTCAGCGGAGAGTCTGCGCTTCTCGATGTGAAAATTGGGATGCCAGTAGGTATGCGATTCCACCGAGAACAATCCGGTCGCCTTGAGTTCGGCGAGTTGCTCCCATGTCATCGCATACGAGGCATTCGAAATCACCGATGGATAAATGAACAGCGTCACCGGGATTCGATAGCGCTCGACCAACGGCTTCATGTCGCTGAACACGGTGCGATGGCCATCGTCGGCAGTGATCGCGACCGCGCGCGGCGGCAACTCCCCGTGACCTGCGGCGAAATTCACCACATCGTGAAGCGGCACGATACTGTAGCCATTGTCATGAAGGTACTTGAGCTGCGATGCGAACGCCGCGGTGGTGACCGTCATACTATCGGCGACCACCGGGCCGAACCGATGGTAGACAAGAATCGTCGCGGACGTTGCGCTCGCTGATGCCTGCCCCGCGATTGCGATCGGCGTCATCGCACTCAGGGACAGCGCCAGAAGTGTAACCAAAAGATGGAAGGGAGGCCTTTGCTCCATCTAGTATCTGCTGGGTCAAGAGTTCCGAGCGGTAATCGTTTGCGGTTCCGGTCGTATTGTCAGCACGGGCCAAGGGGACTCGCGCAAG
The DNA here is from genome assembly GCA_963793115.1 of uncultured delta proteobacterium. Lineage (GTDB taxonomy): Bacteria > Desulfobacterota > Binatia > Binatales > Binataceae > CAVVMA01. The sequence goes on along the minus strand of CAWBYV010000010.1, from coordinate 532,754 downwards.
ACTCTTTCCGCAACGCTGCCGAGCAGAAAGCGATCCGTTCCCTTCCTTCCGTGTGTCGCCATGACTATGCACCCGGGAGGAAGTCGCCGCGCCACTTCCAGAATGGCCTTGGCCGTGTCGTCGCTGTTTTCGACAAGAACTTCGTAGCGAATCTTGCCGCCGAAGTGTTCAAGCGCGATCTCTTCAAGTTTTCGCTTCGCTTCCGACACGGGTAGCGCGGCCTCTTGATCGGTGAGAGCAAACGGGAAATTCATCACGTGGAGCAGATTAAGGCGTCCATCCGGGCCTGCAGCAAATCGCGAGCCATTTCCGCCGCGATAATAGAATTTTCGTCGAAATCTATTGGACAGAGAATATTCTCGAAAAGCCTAGTCATTGTTGTAGAGCTTGAGATAGCCCCGTTTCCTTTTGGGCATAGATCACACCCAGCAAGTTAATGCTGCACCTCAGCGGACGGCCGCTCCGGCCGTGCGAGTTCGAGGAGGCGGATAACTTCGGCATCCGCCAACTGATGGAAGTCGCTGTAGAATTCGCCGATCCCGAAGAACGTCGGCGGCGTACTCAGGCACACGATTTCGTCCACCTCATGGCGGAGCGACTCGATGGTATCGGCGGGTCCGACCGGAACCGCGAGAACCACTTTCTTCGGCGCCTGTTGCCGGATTCCGCGCAGCGCGGCGCGTATCGATCCGCCAGTCGCGACTCCATCGTTGACGACGATCACGGTGCGATCCTTGAGTTCGATACGCGCGCGCCCGCTGCGGTAAACCAGGTTCCTGCGCTGAATTTCCTGCAGTTGTTTGTGAATCTCGCGTTCAAGATAGTCGCGCGAAACTCGCAGCGCACTCACCAACTCGCGATTGAGAATCGTCTCAGGATGATCGCCGTCCACCACCGCCCCGACGCCCAACTCCGGCTGCCCGGGCGCCCGCAGCTTGCGAACGATTATTACGTCGAGCGGTGCGTTGAGCGCGCGAGCGACCTCGAAGGCCACCGGTACGCCGCCGCGCGGGACGCCCAGGACGACAGGATCCTGGTCTTTGTATTTCAGCAATCGGGCGGTGAGCTTGCGACCGGCTTCGGTGCGGTCAGCGAACACGAGGTCCTCATCGTCGTAGGGGCAATCGCCTGACGCCTCTTCTTCCGCCGCGTCACTTGTCAGATGTTTCGCAAACCAATCGCGCGCCAACCTCACTACTTCTTCAAGAGTTCCCGGCTCTTCGAACAGATGAGTCGCGCCGGGAACGATCTTCATCGCCTTCTCGCATCTGAGTCGTTCGAACGCCTCCTGGTTCATTTCGATGACCGGGCTATCGTCGCCGCCAACGATGAGAAGCGTGGGTGCTTTCACCCGATGAAGGCATTTCATCGCGAGGTCCGGGCGGCCTCCGCGCGAGACGACCGCCCTGATTGAGGAATCGCGCGCCGCGGCTACCAGCGCGGCGGCGGCGCCAGTGCTCGCGCCGAAATATCCAATCGGATATTTCGCGTAGATGGTTCGTGAACGGAGCCATCGGGTCGCATCGACAAGGCGATGGCCGAGAAAATCGATATCGAAAACGTTCTCGCGATCGGAGGCCTCATCGTCGGTGAGAAGATCGAACAGCAAGGTGCCGATGCCGGCTTTCTGCAGCGCCTTCGCGACATAAGTATTGCGCGGGCTCAGCCGGCTGCTGCCGCTTCCATGCGCGAACAGCACGATGCCTTGAGCCCCTGCGGGTACAGTCAGCGTGCCTTCGAGCAGGGTTGAATCGGAAGGGATCCTTACCTGCTCATCCGGGTGTTCCATAGTTGTCTTCCTATATGCGGATGCGGCTACCGTCCGATTGGTGTTCGATAACAATCGGGTGCCAACGAAGGTCGCGGATCGAGTCCCAGAGCTGCATGAACCTCGCTTGCGATTTCCGCTGATTCAAGCACTGAAACGTCTAAACCCCGGATGGATTGACGGTCTGATGCTGCCGCTGCGCTTCGACCCACAGTTTCTTCAGATCCTTGGGAAGCTGGCTCATCACGTCCCCTGCCTCGCCTTCCTGGCCGGTTGGGCTGCCGAGCAATTGCTGCAACGCGGCGAAAACGGCCGACACCGCGCGTTCCGCCTCGGCATCATCGACGAGTCCGGCCATGCGGCGCACTTCCCATATGAACTGCTCGCCGCTGACGCGATGGACCTTGCGATCGGGGCGCTCCAGAGACATCCACATCATCTTGAGGCACTTGGGGAGTTGCGCGGCGACATGCAGCGCTTCCTGCGGCGTGATCCGATCGCGCAGTTCCTGGAAGACCGCGAAGGTCAGCCCCTCGGCGCGACGCAGGTCACATCCGACCCGCCCCATCACATCTTTGAAGAATGCCTGGTCTTGCATGGCGAATTTCTCCCTTGAGTGCTCATGAATTGGGTAGAGCACGGCACGTGCCAGTTACAGAAGCGTTTTTAGATGAGCTTAGAGACCGAAGCAGGACGAGACTATCGATCGAATTGTCGAGCTGTGCTGTCGCGAAATGCGGCGCAACTGGCGCGATCGGAGTCAGTGCTCGTCGGGCGGTGAAGGCGTAGAGTTTTCAGAACAGCGACAGCAGGGCCGCTCTCAGGGATACTGCAAACCCTGAGTGGACAGATTCGGCGGCCAGTGCGCGAAGATGAAAGGGCCGTAGACCGCCGCGACCAGGACAATCGACGCGAGCACCCAGTATCGAAGCTGATCGAGCTGGATCTGCCATCCGCTCGCAGCCGGCGCCTGAACGGTTTCCGTGAACGGAATGTCCAGCGTCCGATTCCTCTTGCCCGCGAATATCGTCATCGTTACCACCACGAAGAACAGCACCACGCTGACAAACATCAGCGAGCCGCCCACGGCCGCCACTATTCCAGGGATCCTCCACGATGGCAGGTTGTATGAAGCATGCGACAAATCCGTCCGCCGCGGCATCCCGTGAAGTCCGCCCGCCGTCATGCCGCTTGAAAATATCAGGACGGCGCCGAAGTACAGGAAAGCCTGAATTCGCGCGAGCCGCGGCGACCAGAGTTCCCGTTGTTCGAGAAATGGTATCAGCCAATAGGCAATTCCCATGTACGAAAGGGCAACGGCGGTGCCTACTGTCAGATGAAAGTGGCCCGGAACGAAGGCGGTATTGTGAATCTCCATGTTCATCGTGTAGCTGGCATTCATCAGACCGGAGATTCCTCCGAGCATGAAAGCAAGCATCGCAAGCACCTGCGCGGCTACCGAAGGATCCTTCCACGGAATCTTGAAGAACCACGAAATGAGGCCTGTTCCGCCTCTCCGGCGCCCCGCGATCTCCAGCGCATACATAACCGCAAAAGCGGTCATGAGGCTGGGAAAAAAGATCGCGAAGGTGATGAACGCAACGGTGAACTTGAGCCCCTGCGAGATTCCCGGATCGACGAACTGATGATGAAACCCCACCGGCACGAGCAAAATGAACAGAATGAAAGCCACCCGCGTCAGAGTATCGCTGAACAGCACTCCGCCGGCCTGCTTGGGAATCATCCCGTACCACGAGACGTAAATCGGCAGCAGCCAAAAGTAAACGATCGGGTGCCCGGTGAACCAGAACAGGGTGCGGCTCAGCATCGGGTCGGCCCCTGGGAGCAGACCTAGAGACCACGGAAGGAGGAGCGCCACGACTTCGACCGCGAGGCCGGCCGACCCGATATCCCACATCACGTAAGTCGCGATCGACATGAACGCCATCAGCGGGACGCGCTCGCCCGGATGTTCCTTACGCCATCCGCGCAAAACGACGAGCTGATTGGCGGATGTTATCCATGTGCTGATCACCACGAGCGCCAGCCCCAAATAGAACGTCCAATGCGCCTTCAGCGGCGGATAGAACGTGTACAAGACGGTGGCTTTACCGATGAGCATTGCGTAGGCCGCGAGAAGGGAACCGATAAGGAGCGTCCAGAACGCCGCCTGAAGAAGGGCGCCGTTGAGCTTTCGGCCCAACCCTCGCGCCGTGGTCAATGCGACGAAGCCGTTTGCGAAGGCAGTGGTGAGAACCAGTGCGTTGAAGACGCCGTGAATCGTAAGTCCCTGATAGTAGGACCTAATGCCCGGGTAGTACTGAACAATGTCGATGCGCGCGTAGTTGAGGGCTTGGTCAAGGCCCATAATCACGCCAATCGCGAGGATTGCGAAGCCGAAATAGATATTCCAGCGGATAACGTTCAACTGATTCTGAGGAACCAGGAAACCGGCTGGGTCCGAGACTATAGGCGTACTCATTTGACTATCACTTTGCTGGACATCGTATGATGCAAACGGCCGCAGTACTCATGGCAAATGAGTATATATTCGCCCGGCTTGCGGAAGCGGTAGTTAAATTTGGAGATTTCTCCCGGAATCAGCATCATGTTGACGCTGGTACCGGGTATGAGAAATCCGTGAATCACGTCCGCGGAAGTAGCGATGAAAGTGACGTCCGCTCCGGCCGGAAGATCGATCTCGTCCGGCGTAAACGCCCAGGTCTGGCCGATCACGACGGCTTCGTACTTTCCCGGCGCGACTTCCCGCACTCCCGGATTGTCGAATGGCGGCGTCTTGCGCAATACCTTGCGCAGCTTCTGTGCGGATGTGCAGTAGATCGCTCCGGCGCTGGAGGGAAGATGAATACTCATTCCGGCTGTGCTGTAGCCGAGCGCGCAGAGGAAGACGACCAGCACCACCCCTGATGCGCCCAGAAACGCTTTCTCGAAGGATTCCATCAGGACTTGTCCACCAGCAGCCAGAACATCGCTGCCCAGGCTGCCATCAGCACAAGCATGTACATCCCCATCACGAAGATCGTGCCGGTGGGCGGAGGAACGGTCTCTTCCGGGAATTCGCGGCGAGTTTGTTCAGCGCTCATGGCGGCCCCACCTCCTCTTCGCGCGACAGTCCTCGCATTATAGTCTCGGATTGAAAACGCGCAAGGGCCGAACTTGGTGGACTGGTTGCGGATTGAGTCCGGACCTGACGCTGCCGACGGCGACCCATTGCGAGGGAGTTACCGGCGCTGCACGCCGCGTCGCGGCGGAACTGTATCGGATGTTCAGCGAGCGGCGCATCGCGGGCGTCGAGGTCGTTTACGCACAATATGCCGGGGGCCAGCTCCCGCGCATCGAGCGGCATCGCCTGCTGCCACTCGAAGTGCCGGTGGTGCTCGAGACTTCCGCGCGGTTGCCGCCGATCATCAACCTGCGGCCGCAGCGCCTCTTCGACGACATCGTCGGCGAGTATTTTTTCGCAACGCTGGAGAACGCCGCGATGCAATCATTCTACAGCGAGAACTCCACGCACTTCCGCACGATGGAAGCGGCGCATCAGAACATCCAGAACAAATCCGGCGAACTCACAAAACTGATGCAGCGCCTCCGCCAGGAATCCGTAACCAACGAAATTCTCGACCTGATACGCGGCTCCGCCGCACTCGCGTCAAGCTGAACGCGGATGAGGCTGCCGATACAAGGATGCTGGCGGAGGTACTCGGCCGGCATGGCAAGCGTGGGCCGCGTAGTATTTGGCTGGCTATCGTCCATAATACTGCCCGCTTGGCGCGGTTATTAGCGCCCGATTCCTGTCTGATTAAGAGAGTTGCTACGCGATCATCAAACGGCACGATGCTCGATGCAAAAGGTGCTTTCCCGAACGGTACGGATCGGCTGCGAAAGGCGAAGAAAGCAAAGCGCGCGAAGAAGTAACCCGCCGCGATCGCGGATTTCCAAGAAGCGCCCGCCCGGCGGCTGGCCGAAAGCCGCACCTGAGAGCTATGGTTCGCCCGGACCTGGAAATCCGCCTTGCGCGTTCGTCACCAGAGTAGCACGACCGCTTCCGCTTAGGTCCGACACGGTTTCCTGCGCGCCGCTGTTATTCAACCCTTGAATCGCGCCGCTGCCGCGCTCGACGAAGATGTCCAGCGCCTTGCCGCTCGGGTCGCCCATCAAGACCCAGCCGCCAAAGTCGCCCGGGGTATATGTATTGGGAGCGGAGAAAGTGAGTTGAACGCAGCCGATCCCCGCAGACGGCGGCTGACCCGTCGTCGTTGCAATGGCGACGTTCGCGGTCGCGAAGGGGCCGGTCGGCCCCTTAGCAAGCACGCTGTAGTTTCCTGAAAGCTGGGTAGCGCCCGGTCCGGGACCAAACACGATACAGTTTAGGCCCCCGACATCAACATCGGCGGAACCTCCAATCGTTCCGTCAGGATTGAAGGTAATCGAACCGAATATACCTACGGGGACCAACGACGGCGTGCTGCCGCCCGAAGAGACGAGCGCGTTGCCGACCATACTGAACGCATATTGTCCTTTGAGCGTCAGGCCAGTGCCGTGCGCGGCGAAAACCGGCCAACTGGTGACCGCTAGCACGAGGAGTACAGTCGAGAGCGACCACCCGGTGCGTCTCTGCGAGGCGAACACAACCCTGATCTAATCACAACCTAGCCGATCCGTCGAGCAACACGGAATCGGAGGCAAATTCTCGACGGGTTCAGCTCGTTGGCCATGCAGAAATTCAAGCGCTCTCGGTTATCGACCGCATTCTCTCAGCGGATGACCCCGGTTGCCAGTGGCCTTTGAGCGGTTCCCTGTCATCGGATCGGGGTCGCTCTTTCTTCCGGGCGCGGCGAGGGGCAGGATCGGGGGGCGGGAGAAAAGGAAGGCGAAGCTCCGCCGTCGCCAAGCCATAACGGCGTCGAAATCAAGACCACCGGCGACGACCTTATGCTCTGTTTCACCCGCGCTGAACTGGAAGCGGAGACTCAAAACGGGAAATGGACTTCGAGGATTTCGGCGATCGGGTCAAGCGGCTGGGCGTGTTGTACGTCGACGTTTACCCCTACCATCTCGACAACGACGGGCGCCCAAGCTTCTTGATCCTAAAGCGTCGAAATGACGTTGTTCTCGCCGACTCGTGGCAGTTGATTAGCGGTAAGCTCACGAAGGGCGAGACAATTCGGAGAGCGTTCATTCGGCAGGTTGTGCAGAAGACCGGTCAACGCCCGGTCAAAATGTTTAAGATCGAGCGCGTGAACATCTTCTACGACGACTACTACGATACCGTGATGGTCGTCCCTGCTGCCTGTTGTCAATTGGCGGACAAGCGAGTGCGGCTAAATGAGACTCTACACACGGAGTTCGCTTGGACAACTGCGGAAGAGGCTGCCAAGTTTCTCAAATGGTCTACGCAGATCGAGTGTGTTCGCGGTATCGAAGCGTGTCTGCTTGGAGGAAGCTTCACCCGATTTCAGGAACTGAGCGTCGACGCTGAGATGACGGGAACAGACCCGAAATAGGGGTACGAAAAGCCGGGCCTGACGGCGGCCTTTGGGGCGACCCCAGACCGGATCGGGGCCGCCCTTTATTCCGGGCGCGGCGAGGGGGAGGATCGAGGGCAGGAGACGGTGAAAGTGAGGCTCCGCCACGCCGCCGCACTCGCGCTCACAGGGTGGTACTTGATGGTGCCTTCCATGGGGTCAGACCACAAACTGCATGTTGAGGCATCGCTTTCTCAATATCAGCGTGAGGGCAGCTACAACTCGGCTCATGAATGCGAAGTCGCCGCAGTTGCCTTGAAAAGAGCCCAAGCCGCCGAATTGGATCGCGCCAACAGCGATCCGAACCGCCGATGGGGAGAGGGCGCGTTTGATATTTTCTCGCGTGGCCGGTGCGTAGCCGACGACGACCCGCGCCTCAAGGAAAAGTAGAGCCATGAAACTCCACCACGCCGCCGCGCTCGCGCTCGTGGGCTGGTACCTGATCGTGCCGCCCGTGCCGTTCAGCACAGAGACTCCTCCGCCTCTGTATAAGTGGACGCCCGCAAAGGTTTTTGATAGCGCCGCGCAGTGCGAGAGGCAGTTGGCGAAGCAGGTCACCGTCCAGAGATTGGACGAAAAGTCAGTGAAAAGTGGGAGTGCCGGGCTGGGTGAGACTAATTGGAGCGCCCGTTGGTTTGACGTGCCAGCAAAATATCAGCGATGCATCGCGAGCGACGATCCGCGCCTCAAGGAAAAATAACCTCATGACGCTTCGCCACGCCGCCGCACTCGCGCTTGCCGCTGCGATTCTGACGGCCGGTTGCGACGAGCAGCAGCAACGGCAGCAACCTTTGTGCATGACGGGTTTTTTGGATAGGTCTACGAGTTGCCCATACATAGCTCAGATTCCATCCGCATATATTCCGTCGCCTCAGCCTTCGCGTTACGAGGCTGCGCGTCATCGAAATTAGACACCCGCCCGTCAAATCAGGACAATCGCGAGCGGATTAGGACAGCGCCGCGCGGTTGACGGCGGTTCCCGATCCGGGGGCCGCTCTTTATTGCGGGCGCGGGGAGGGGGAGGATCGGGGGCGGGAGGAGGTGAAGATGAAGCTCCGCCACGCCGCCGCGCTCGCGCTCGCCGCGGCGATTCTGTCGGTCGGTTGCGACGAGCAGCAAGATCGTCATTTGCAAGTAGCGGGAACTGCTTCCGAGTGCAGCACTAGGAGCGCTTGCGCGCATTGTCGCGACTTGGCCTCGGAGAGCGCCTGTCTCAGTTTGCTGGGGCCGGAGTCAACACGGATGGTTATCCCTCTGCAACCAAAATAAGACACTCGCGCTTTGAAATTCAGACACTCAGCCCCGAATTAAGCCAGTACCCTTCGCGCGGCATCGCCCCCGGCGCATCCCACGCGCGAGAATAACCGTGGTGAACGAGGCGTCTGCGACCGGATTAAAATGACCACCTGCCAATTTTTTGGCTCGCCTCCACAAGGCTGCTTCGCTCGATCGGCGTGCCAGCGCGTGAATCCTGGCCGCGGCTCGCCTACAATCAGCGCCATGATTGTCGGAGTTCCCACCGAGATAAAGACCGACGAGAACCGCGTGTCGATGACGCCGCCGGGCGCCGCAGCGTTCCGGAGCCACGGGCATACCGTGCTGGTCCAGCGCGGCGCAGGAGCAGGCAGCGGTTTCGCCGATGAGATGTATCGGGCGGCCGGCGCCAAGATGGTTGAACTCGGCGGCCCACGTCTGGCAGCGCGCCGACATGGTGCTCAAGGTCAAGGAGCCTCAACCGTCGGAGTACCGGCATCTCAGGCGCGGCCAGATTCTCTTCACCTACCTTCATCTGGCCGCTTCGCCCAAGGCGCTGACGCGCGAGCTGCTCAAGCGCCGTGTCAGTGCGTTGGGCTACGAGACCGTTCAGCTCGAGGATTCGAGTCTGCCCCTGTTGGCTCCGATGAGCGAGGTCGCGGGACGCCTCTCGATCCAGGAGGGCGCATGGTGCCTGCAATCGCGAAACGGCGGCCGGGGCGTGCTGTTGAGCGGCGCGTCAGGCGTGCGGCCGGGCAGGGTGGCGATTCTCGGCGCAGGAATCGCGGGTAGCAACGCATGCCGCGTCGCGGCCGGCGTTGGAGCGGAAGTGACGCTGCTGGACGTGAATCCGACCCGCCTGCGATACCTCAACGACCTGATGGACGGGCGCGTAACCACCCTGATGTCCAATCGGGCGACGGTTGAAGAGGAGGTCCGCCAGGCGGACCTGGTAGTCGGATGCGTCCTGGTAGCGGGTGCGCGCGCTCCCCGTCTGATCAGCGCCAAACTGGTTTCGCAGATGAAGCGCGGCGCTGCGCTGGTAGACCTGTCGATCGATCAGGGAGGAATCTCGGAGACCTCGCGTCCGACGACCCACAGCAAGCCGATTTTCATCCACGATGGCGTCGTACACTACTGCGTGACGAATATGCCCGGCGCCGTGCCGCATACCTCGACCTACGCGCTTACCAATGCGACCCTTTCGTATGCACTGGAAATCGCGGATCACGGACTGATGGCCGCCGGAACGCGCAATGCGGCGATCCGCCTGGGACTCAACACTCACGAGGGCAAGGTCACGCATCTCGCCGTCGCTGAGGCGCTCGGCTTCAAAACCGAATCTCCCTGGGAGTGAGTAGTGCCGGAGACGAGCTGGAAGACGATCGAGAAGCCGCGCGCAGGTTGGAGGGTCGTCCCGAACCTCCTGGATTACGAACAGGTCCGGGCGGCGTTTTCATGGGAGGCTGCGCGCCGCGAACTCGACGGCCTGCCCGGCGCTCGCGGACTCAATATCGCTCACGAAGCAGTTGACCGCCACGTGACAGGACCGCGCCGCGACCATCTGGCGCTACGATGGCTGGGTAAGCGCGGCGAGGTGCGCGACTTCACCTATGCGGATCTGTTGCAGCTCACCAATCGTTTCGCCAACGTAATCAGACGCCTCGGCGCCGCGAAGGGAGAACGCGTGTTCGCGCTCGCCGGACGCATACCCGAGCTTTACATCAGCGCGCTGGGCAGTTTGAAGAACGGGAACGTATTCTGCCCGCTCTTCTCGGCCTTCGGCCCGGAGCCGATTCAGCAGCGGATCGGAATTGGTGACGGCCGCGTGCTCGTTACCACAGTCGCGCTTTACAAACGAAAGGTGGCTGAGCTGCGAGCCTCGCTTCCCGGACTTCAGCACGTGCTTTTGATCGGCAGCCCTGACGAGATTCGCGCGATTCCTGAAACCTGCGACCTCCAGAAGTTGATGGCCGAGGCGGACGGCCATTTCGAGATTCCGCCGACCGATCCCCAGGATCTGGCTCTGCTTCATTTCACCAGCGGCACCACCGGCAAGCCCAAAGGAGCGATGCACGTGCACGAGGCTGTCGTCGCGCATCACGCCACCGGCCGCTTCGCGCTCGACTTTCACCCCGACGACATCTTCTGGTGCACGGCCGACCCCGGATGGGTGACCGGCACGTCATACGGGATCATCGCGCCTTTGACCCACGGCATCACCAGCATAATCGACGAGGCCGAATTCGATGCCGAGCGCTGGTATGCGCTTTTGCAGAACCAGAAGATCACGATCTGGTACACCGCGCCCACCGCGGTGCGGATGATGATGAAGGCCGGCATGGACGTGATACGCAAGTACGATCTTGGCCGTCTGCGTTTCATCGCAAGCGTCGGCGAGCCGCTGAATCCGGAGGCGGTCGTGTGGGGACAGCAAGCCTTCGGCATGCCGATCCACGACAACTGGTGGCAGACGGAAACCGGCGGCATCATGATCGCCAACTACGCCGCGATGGATATTCGTCCCGGTTCGATGGGCCGCCCGCTGCCCGGGATCGAAGCCGCCATCGTGCGCCGGTCGGACGATGGAACCCTCACGACGGTGACGGAACCCGGCGTCGAAGGTGAATTGGCGCTGAGGCCGGGATGGCCCTCGATGTTTCGCGGCTACCTGCACGAAGAGGAGCGCTATCGCAAATGCTTCGTGGGCGGATGGTATCTAACCGGAGATCTCGCCAAACGCGACGCCGACGGGTACTTCTGGTTCATCGGCCGAGCCGACGACGTTATCAAGTCGTCGGGGCATCTGATCGGCCCGTTCGAAGTGGAGAGCACGCTCATGGAGCATCCTGCCGTGGCCGAAGCGGGTGTTATCGGCAAACCCGATCCGGTAGCCGGTGAAGTGGTCAAGGCCTTCGTCTCGCTGAAGCCGCCGTACTCCTCGAGCGAGGATTTGCGGAGCGAATTGATCGGGTTCGCGCGCAAGCGGCTCGGGGCGGTCGTCGCGCCCAAGGAGATCGAGTTCGTAGCGAGCGTTCCCAAGACGCGCAGCGGCAAGATAATGCGCCGCTTGCTGAAGGCACGCGAACTCGGGCTGCCCGAGGGCGACACGTCAACGATGGAGGCCGGGTGATGGCTCTCCAGGCGAACTTCCAGCCCGCGTTGGAGCGCGAGCATGCACTGAGGCTGCTGCGCGAGATGGTGCGCGTCCGGCGCTTCGAGGAAAGATGCGCGGAGCTTTACAGCGACGCCAAGATCCGTGGTTTCCTCCATCTGTACATCGGCGAGGAAGCGGTCGCGGTGGGCGCGATGCAGGCGCTCCAGCCCGACGATGCCATCGTGACGACGTACCGCGAGCACGGACACGCACTGGTACGCGGCGTCAGCGCCGCATCGATCATGGCCGAGATGTACGGCAAGCAGGAGGGATGCAGCCGTGGCCGGGGCGGGTCGATGCATCTCTTCGATGCCGCCACGCGTTTCTACGGCGGCAACGCGATCGTCGGCGGCGGATTGCCGCTCGCAGTTGGCCTCGCGCTGGCCGACAAGCTGCGGGGGCTCATGCGAGTGACGGCGTGCTTCTTCGGCGACGGAGCGGTGGCCGAAGGTGAATTCCACGAGTGCATGAACCTGGCCGCGCTCTGGAAACTCCCGGTCCTGTTCTGCTGCGAGAACAATCTTTACGCGATGGGCACGGCGCTCAAACGCGCGCAATCGCAGACCGATCTGAGTCTCAAGGCCGCAAGCTATGAGATGGCGGCATGGCCGGTGGACGGCATGGACGTCGCCGCATGCGAAGAGGCAACGCAGCGCGCGGCGCTCGCCGTGCGTTCCGGCGAGGGACCGTGCTTCCTCGAGTTTCGCACTTATCGCTTCCGCGCCCACTCGATGTACGACCCGCAGTTGTATCGCGACAAGCAGGAAGTCGAGGAGTGGAAAAAGCGCGATCCGATCTCCACCTTTCAGGTGCGGCTGCGGGAAGACGGACTATTGAGTGACGACGATCTCGCGCAGATCGAAAATGACGCCGCCGCCGAGATCGCAAAAGCGATCGAGTATGCCGAGGCCGGCCATTGGGAGCCGGTGGAGGATCTGACGAAGTTCGTCTATTCGGAACGGGCGCGAGCATGACGCCGGACGGGAAGACTATTCGCACGACCTATCGCGAGGCGATGCGTCAGGCGATCCGCGAAGCGCTCCAGCGCGATCCGCGCGTCTTCCTGATGGGCGAGGACGTTGGGCGTTACGGCGGCTGCTTCGCAGTGAGCAAAGGGCTGCTCGAGGAATTCGGCCCCGAGCGCATTCGCGATACGCCGCTTTCCGAAGCGGCGTTCGTAGGCGCCGGAATCGGCGCAGCGATGGGCGGAATGAGGCCGATCGTCGAGATCATGACGGTCAACTTCAGTCTGCTCGCGCTCGATCAGATCGTTAACAACGCGGCGACCATCCTTCACATGTCCGGCGGGCAGTTCAACATTCCGCTTGTGATCCGTATGACGACCGGCGCCGGCCGCCAGGTAGCCGCCCAACATTCGCACAGCCTGGAAGGCTGGTACGCTCACATTCCAGGCATCAAGATCGTCACGCCGGCGACATTGGAAGATGCCCGCGGGATGCTTTGGACGGCGCTCGAGGATCCCGACCCGGTGCTGATTTTCGAGCATCAAGGCCTGTACAACATGGAAGGCGAGTTGGCGGCCGATGCGGGAGCCGTGGACATAGAAAGGGCGGCGGTGCGGCGGCCCGGGACCGACGTGAGCCTCATCACATACGGCGGCACTTTGAGCAAAGCGCTGCAAGCCGCCGAGGAACTCGCAAAGGTTGGCATCGACGCCGAGGTGGTCGATCTTCGGACGCTGCGCCCGCTCGATACCGGTGCGATCGACAATTCGGTCACTCGTACTCACCGCGCCGTCATCATCGACGAAGGATGGCGCAGCGGAAGCATCTCCGCCGAGATCAGCGCGCGCATCATGGAGAGCGCGTTCTATGAGCTGGACCTGCCGGTCGAGCGCATCTGCGGTGCGGAAGTCCCGATGCCCTACGCGAAGCATCTCGAAGACGCGGCGGTTCCGCAGGTGCCGGCCATCGTGGAGACCGTGCGTAACATGGTTGGAGTCCGTGGCTGAGTTCCGAATGCCGTCGCTTGGCGCCGACATGGAGGCCGGCACCATCGTCGAATGGCTGGTCAAGCCGGGCGATGTGGTGAAACGCGGCGACATCATCGCCGTGGTTGACACGGAGAAAGCCAACATCGAGGTCGAGGTTTTCCAGTCCGGAATCATCGAGAGCATCGCGGTGCCCGTCGGCCAAAAGGTCCCGATCGGCACCGTCCTCGCGCAAATCAAAACGGAAGGGGAAGTGGCCGTTCCGAAGGAAGCAATACCGAAGCCTGAGGTGCCACCGGAAGTTCCTTGCGCACCATCGCCGCCCAAAGCGCCAGTCGTGCCGCGCGTGCAGCCGCCGTCGGCCAGGCCGCTGTCCGCTCCGGGTGCTCGCTTGCGCGTTTCTCCCCTGGCGATCAGGGTCGCGTCGGAACTTGGCGTGAATCTATCCACCGTGAGCGGCACGGGCCCGGATGGAGCCATCACCAGGGCCGACGTTGAGCGAGCCGCCAAGGCACCAGCGGAAGGGGCCGCGCGTCCGGCGGCGGCCCCGACGGAAGCCGCCAGGCCCGCCGCACCGTCCCGGCCGGCTATCGCACCTGTGGATCGGCAGGCGGCGATGCGCAAGGTGATCGCGGCGGCGATGGCGCGTTCCAAGCGCGAAATCCCGCATTACTATCTTGGTACTCAGATCGACATGAGCCGGGCGATGGCGTGGCTACAGGCCGGGAACCTGAAGCGCCCGATCGCCGAGCGTCTGCTCTACTCGGTTGCGCTTCTCAAAGCCGTCGCTCTCGCTATCCACGAAGTACCTGAGATGAGCGGCTTCTGGCTGGATGGCGCGTTCAAGCCGAGCGATGCTATCCACGTCGGCGTCGCGATTTCACTTCGCCAGGGGGGACTCATCGCGCCGGCAATTCACGACGTCAACAAGAAGAGCCTCGACGAGATCATGGTGAATCTGCGCGACCTCGTGAAACGGGTGCGGGCCGGCGTGCTGCGCAGCTCGGAGATCGCAGACGCAACCATCACGGTTACCAGCCTCGGCGAGCAAGGGGTCGAGACGGTCTTCGGAATCATCTATCCGCCGCAGGTCGCGCTGGTTGGTTTCGGCAAAGTCGTCGAGCGTCCGTGGGCGGCCGACGGGATGGTAGGGGCGCGGCCGATCATCATGGCGACGCTTGCGGCCGACCATCGCGCCAGCGACGGCCATCGGGGCGGACTCTTCCTCGCGGCGCTCGATCGGATTTTGCAGGAGCCGGAGAAGCTGTGACCGATCAGGAAATCAAGGCGCTCATACTGCGCGAGCTCAAGAAGATCGCACCCGAGGTCGAAGCGGAGCAGGTCGATCCGGCCGTCGATCTACGGGAGCAGATCGACCTCGACTCGATGGACATCCTGAACCTGATGATCGCGGTCCATGAAGCCACTGGAGTGGAAATCCCGGAGGCCGACTACGCCAAGATGTCCACGCTGGACGCCTGCGTTTCGTATCTCCGCTCCCGCATCAAGGCGGGGTAGCCGATCTCTTCGAGTGTGTTGCCATTGTCGCGTGATACGAGCAGCGCTACCATGTCAGGCAGATGCGGCGCGCGGAAGGGGCCATCGATGGCGCATTTCTTGCGGTTGCATCGTTGAGCGCATGAGCGCCGGAGATCGCCGATGGCCAATCTCTTCCACAAGATTCTTTGCCCGATCGACTTTAGTCCCAACTCGCTGGCGGCTTTCGATTACGCTATCGCGCTGGCCCGGGAAAACGCGGCAACGCTCTGCCTCCTGAACGTCGTTCCCTCGCCCGTGGGTTCGGCGCAGATCCCTGCGATTCCGCTGGAACCTTTCCCGGTCGCGGAGGAGACCGCGAAACAGAGACTCGAAGTCATTGCGGATCAACGCCTCGAGGGCAAGCTGCCTTGCCAGATAGTCACGCGCAGCGGCGATCCGGCGACGGAAATCGTCCAGGCGGTGAGCGCTCTTGATGTGGACCTGGTCGTGATGGCGACTCACGGCAGGACCGGACTGAGTCACCTGTTCATAGGTAGCGTGGCTGAACGGGTGGTGCGCGAATCGCCGGAGCCGGTCGTCACCATCAGGCCGAAGATAGCCACGGCAGCCCGCGAGGCTGGCTGAGAAGCTGGGACCGAAAATTCGATAACGTCCTCGCTCTCGTACGGGCCGATTGTTCGCAATTCGGGGGTCGCGGCGCGGCATCGCTCACTACCGAGCGGTGGTTGTAGTGGATAGCGTCGCTACTGTGGCGCGTAAGGTTGCTTTCGCCAAAACCGGGCGTCAAGAGACCATGCGCCAGCGCCGGCACTGATCAGGAACAGCAGACCCATAGTCATTGAAAAATCCGTCCTTGCATCGCTGACCATAAGCCAAAACCCCTGCTCGGGACGGAACAGCTCGGGAATCTTGGTCGTTGCAATTGCGGTCAGGATAACGACGAGCAGCGGAACGCTGGCGAGCTGGGTCAGCAACCCAATCAACACCAGAAACCCGCACGCGACCTCGAAGGCGCCCACAAAGTGCGCCGTGAAGCCGGGGTACGGGAATCCAATCTTCGTGAAGCGGAGAACGCCCATGTGAGGGTCGATGTATTTGAGAATTCCCTGCGTGAGGAAGATTAAGCCGACGGCCAGTCGGATGAAGACGATGCTTCTTGCGTTGCAGGTGGGAGCGAGAAGTCTGTTCATCGCAATTCCTCCAAGGGCCATGTCCACGCTTACACGTCGGACAGGCCGATCGGCTTTAGAAAGCTGTTGAGAAAGCACCGAGATTCGCAAATTTATCGGATCCAGGGAAGAATAGCTGCGTCATGGGATCATCAGAGATCAATAAGAGCGTAGCAAAATCGAGTGCCGCCAACGCGGCTACCGTGGCTCGCGGGGCTTCCGGCGCTGAGTTGAAGCAAATCGCGCTCTCGTTCTTGCGGCTTGGCACGACCGCCTTCGGCGGACCAGCAGCTCATATCGCGATGATGGAGGAGGAATTTGTCCGGCGGAGGGGCTGGATCTCTCACGAAGAATTTCTCGACATGCTCGGCGCAACCAATCTGATTCCGGGGCCGAACTCCACGGAGATGGCAATTCATATCGGCCATCAACGCGCCGGCTGGAAAGGCATGGTTCTAGGCGGCGTATGCTTCATCGTCCCCGCTATGCTCATCGTGATGGTTGCGGCGTGGGCATACGTCCGCTTCGGATCACTTCCTCAGGTCCACGGAATCATGTACGGGATCAAGCCCGTCATTATCGCGATCGTGTTGCAGGCGCTCTGGCGACTCGTTCCCAGCGCAGTTAAGAGTAAATTCCTCGCTATAATTGGCCTGATCGCTGCCGCGGGTGCGCTCTCGGGCGTCAACACGCTCGTGGTTCTCTTCGGCGCCGGTGTTATCGCAGCATCCGCGGTGTGGATCAATCAGCGCCGCCTTGCGGGGGCCTTTACCACGATCGCGGCGATTAGATGGCCGGGTGTTCTGTCGGTGCTCAAGAGCGTGAGTGCAACGGCTGCGATCGTACCCTTGAGCCTCTTAGGGCTCTTTCTTTTCTTCCTAAAAGTTGGCGCCGTCCTTTACGGAAGCGGCTACGTGCTGCTCGCCTTCCTTCAGGCGGACCTCGTGGATCACTCGCACTGGCTGACGCAATCGCAACTGCTCGACGCCGTCGCGGTCGGCCAGGTCACTCCCGGTCCCGTGTTTACCACCGCCACTTTCATCGGCTATTTGCTCGGCGGTACGACCGGAGCGGTCGTTGCGACGATAGGGATTTTCATCCCGTCGTTCATTTTCGTCGCTGCCAGCCGTCCGCTGATTCCGCGCATTCGGCGTTCGATGATCGCCGGGGCCTTCCTTGATGGAGTGAATGCCGGCGCCCTCGCGCTCATGGCCGCTGTCACATTGCAGCTCAGCCGAGCCGCGCTCGTCAACGTTACGACCGGGACGGTCGCAGCGATCAGTGCGCTGCTGTTGATCCACTTTCGGGTGAACTCCGCGTGGCTGATCTTCGCAGCCGGGCTGGTTGGCTTGGCCACGACGCGATGGTTCGGAGGATGAAGGCCGGTCTCCCTGGGGCAGCGACCATCCGCATGTTAGCGGTTGTCGTCTTTCTGCTGAGCTTTCCACTCATTGTATTCGCAGGACCTCCATACATCACGGACGACCCGGAACCGGTCGAATATCGGCACTGGGAGGTTTACTTGGCATCGCTATTCACCAAACAGTCCGATGCCTGGGCAAGCACAGCTCCCCACCTGGAAGTGAATTACGGGCCGCTTCCAAATGTTCAGCTCCACGTGATCGCACCTCTGGCCTTCTACGCGCCCAGCGAGGGCGGTACCAGCTACGGCTACGGCGACACCGAGCTGGGAGCAAGTTTCGCTTCATTCAGGAGAGCGACTGGGTTCCGCAGGTCGGTACCTTTCCGCTGTTGGAAGTACCGACCGGATCCCACGATCGGAATTTGGGGAGCGGTCATCTGCAGACGTTCCTGCCGATATGGCTCCAGAAGAGCATGGGCAAGTGGACCGCTTATGGAGGAGGCGGTTACTGGATCAATCCCGGCGCTCACAACCTCAATTGGTGGTTCACCGGCATCGTCATCCAGCGCCAAGTGCTCTCGAACCTAGCCCCTGGTATGGAACTCTTTCACGGGACCTCGCAACAGGCAAATCAGCCGGAGCAGACCGGGTTTAATCTCGGGATGGTGTGGGACCTTAGCAACGTTCAGCACATCATGTTCTCCGCCGGTCCCGCTTTCGGAGGACCGAATCAGCTCCAGGGATATTTTGCTTATCAATTGACCTTTGGACCATATCCATAACTTGATAGAGGTAACGTGGCACTTCGATACCACCCTACTCACCTACGTCGCGCATCATCGGTCTCCAAACCACGCCACCTGCACGACTGCTGTTTATGGGGCGCTCGATTGCTTGATCGCCAGTACTCGCGACAATTCCATCCGTTCTTTGCCGACGGGATTCGCGAAGTACTCGATGTACCGAAGCACCAGTGCTCTCTCCCGGGCACTCAGAAGATCCCTGAAGGCCGGCATCGCCGTCTTTGGCTTGCCGTTGCTTACCACCGAGAAGAGATAGACCTCGCTCTGCTTGCTCATCCAAAGGGTATCGGTAAAATCGCGAGGCTCCGGGGCAAGAAGACTCCCAACCGGACCCGCCCCGTTTCCCCACTCCCCGTGGCACCCTCTGCAATTGTTTGCATAGATCCTGCTACCCCCATCGTACTCGGTCAGTCTGTTTAGAGTCTCAGGAATCGAGCTCGCCGAAACTGGTTGTGGCGCCGGAGTGACGGATTCCCGGTTGAGACGCTGCAAGAAGGCGATCAACCCCTGGATCTCATGGCCGGAAAGATTGTCAAAAGGCGGCATCGGACTTTCCGGCATTACTGCTCCCGGATCGATCAGATAAGCTCGATACCAGTCGGCCGGCCGCTGCGGCGTCTTGCGAAGGTCAGGAGGTAATCCGGTACGAGCGTCGCGAGCACTGTAGGGACCACCCGCGATAGTTCCATACATGTGACAGTGAGAGAGGCATTGCTCTCGAACAAAGACCGCATAACCCAGGCGCTCGGTCGAACTGAACCCTCTTTGCGGGTCGGACCCGCAACCGGCCGCCAAAGCTGCCGCGAGCAAGGCCGTAGCGAAGAGCATTAGCGAATTGAAAAGAGTTGCTGGTCTGCGCGGTAACACGTGCAGCACCCCGTTATCGCAGCGTGGCCAGGTAGGCTGTTAAAGCCTCTATTTGCTGTCGAGTAAGATTGAGCTGGGGCATCTTTCCGCCGGGCAGCGCCTCCGCCGGATCACGAAGCAGCTTGGTCAGGTCTTTCGCGTCCCGCTTCCTTCCGATATATGTCAGCGCCGGTCCAACTTGCCCGCCCCTTCTTCCGATCGAGTGGCACATGATGCAACCGGCTCCATAGAAGACCTCCCTTCCGTCATAGGTCACCAAGCCCGGCCCGGCCGTCTCCCGGCCGGCTTCAGCCGCAGCGCCGGACAGCCCGGTCGAATTGGCTTCTGCGCTCTTCATCGGCGCTATCGTGTAATGAGACTGTTCCGAGCCGCCCCGCAGTGTTAGCAGGTAAATGACGATGTCTTTTATCTGATCCCGCGAAAAGGCGAACACGGGCATAGTAGAACCCACGACGACAGCCTCCGGCCGGGCCAGATGTGCATATAGCCAGAGCCAGCTTCGCTGGCTTCCAATCGCAGTGAGCTCGGGGCCTTCCTGCCCGCCGGCGCCCTCGATCTGGTGACAACCCATGCACAGGTAGCGATTCACCAATTGCCTGCCGCCGATCACCGCCGACGTGGCCTGAGTCGGCATGCCCTCGGACCCGTGGCAGTTGTAGCATGCGGCCTGAATGTATTCCCCCTTTACCAACGGATTTAACAGACCTTCGCCCTGACCGTGAGCCTCCATCGTGGTTACGGCCCTGCCCACGCCGCCATGACAAACGACGCAACCGAACTTCTCCAGCGGATGACTGCGTAATAGCGCAGAGTGTTGCCTCAACGGTTCCTGGCCGTCCTTGAACGCCGGGTTGTTAATAGCCAGATGGCAGGTCACACAGCGCTCGACCGTACCAACTTGAGTCGGAAGGATTTGCTTTACTTCGACCCCTTGGCTTCTGATCCACATCCTCTGTTCCGCGGTGTGCGTCCGAGCAAGAGCCAAATGGTAGTAAGTTCTTTCATACTTTGCCCACTCTTGATCGAAATTGCCCCGGAGAGCCCATCCAAAGGTGACCATGAGAACGAGACCGGCCACAGCGACCCACTTTTCCATAGTATCCAGAGCCGGCCGCTACACCGGGGCACCGGGCCAGGCCTGCCACGGCCAATAGAACTTCCAGTTAGGGCCGCGGCAGAAGACTCCGATCACTGTAGTCACCACAATCACTGTCAAGATAAGCGTCCAGACAACCACTATCGGCGTGCGTTCCCGCGCAAACCACACGCCGATTCCCCTGGGCGTCCGATCGACGTAAGGCAGCGCGATCAGGAATGCCGTGAGCAGCACCGGAACGACGACACCGCCCCAGAACGCCGAGTAACTCACCATCTCTTGCAGGCCAAGGAAGTACCACGGCGCCTTGGAGGGATTGTTCGGCTGAAGAGGATTGGCCTGTTGCTCGAGCGGGGCGTTGACCAGCAGCGATGTGGCCATCAGGGCCGCCATCAGGGCCAGGAAAACTGCGAGCTCAACGTAGAGTACGGTAGGAAAGGTCTGGACTACCGCGCCGGCTTGCGGAGCTGCGGCAGCTTTTGCCTCCGCCGGCGCACGATTTTCGTTTGGATGGGCCAGGCCACCATCCTTGATGACCCGCCAGATGTGATAGTTAATGAGCAGGCCGGCAAAACAAGGTACTGCTATCACGTGTAGCGCGTAAAAGCGCAATAGCGCGTCGCCCCCGACTGCGTTGCCGCCCAACAGAAGATACCGGACCTTTGGCCCGACAAGCGGAGCGTAGCTCGCGATGTTCGTGCCTACCGTCACAGCCCAAAACGAAAGCTGATCCCAAGGCAGAAGGTAACCGGTAAAGCTCAGCGCCAGGGTCAGAAAGAGCAGCATCACACCGAGAATCCAGTTGAACTCTCTGGGCGGTTTGTAGGCCCCCGTGTAGAATACCCGGCACATGTGAAGCGCAACGGCCGCCACCATCGCTTCACCGCCCCAACGGTGCAGGTTGCGCATCAACTGGCCGAAGGCTACTACGTAGTCGATGTCCAAAATGCGGCCATAGGCCCCGGTAGTTGACGGCTCGTAGTAGAACATGAGATAGATGCCGGTTATCCACTCGATGACAAATAGGTAGAAACAGATCAAACCGAGGCCGAGGGTGGGCGTGGGACTGAGGCTTCGGCGGTAAACCCTGGTCGGATGGACATGAAGAACCAGGTTGTTTACTACTACGCTCAGCCGCTGTCGCGGGTTCCACGGATATGGTCCCCGGAAAATCGATCGATAGATGACGCCAAGCGCCTCGTGCGGGGCCGTAAGCGAGCCCTTCAGCGCGCGGCCGAGATGTTGGAACGCGCCGATCTGACCACCGGTCTTCGGATCCTGAGGCTCGTCCTGATTCATAGGCCGGCGGCCTCCCACCCTGGGGCTTGCTTGAGCGTTCCACCCTTGAGGCAGCCGAGGACTCTGATCTCTCCGTCGTCAAGAGTGAGCAGCGTTCTTGCTTCAGGACCGGCGCCGGCGTCGCGCAGCCTGGTTCCCCAAACGCCCTTCTCCACCCAGAACAGGGAACTGCTTTCACATCTCGCTATGTCGGTGACAGTGGCGTCAGAGGACGGGGAAAAACCCGTTGTCCCCAACTGGAAGCCTGATTCCTTTGCTCCCGCCAGAAAGCCCTGGTCGCGAAAGCGGCCGTTCAGCCAGTGGCGGCGAACCACCAGGATTTCATCGCTGGCCGCGGACCAGCGCAGGCAGCCAAATGCCGCATCCCGCTTCTCCGCAAGGCTGATGTTCCGGCCCGTTCGAAGGTCCGTCACGACCAGGACATTTCCGGGAGGAGCACCGGGCGTTGTGATATCGCTCACCGGTAATGACTCCGGGTTCGATGACAAGTAGGCGAGAAAATCGCCATCCGCAGAGAGCCGGGGACGCCCGACATAAGCGGTCTCCGCAACGATCTCTTTCGGGCTCTGGCCATCGAAGTTCATTGCCCACACGCCACTATGGATCATGCCGCGGAAAGGCAGCAGCCCCAGGAAATAATTGTTCCCGGTTTCCGCGGACCGCCCGAGCGGAACAGGAATCGCCTCTGCGATCGTGTTCCTCGAATCTGACGAGATGGCGACGCGCTTATCGCCCGTGCCAACGTCGGCCAGGACGGTGCGCCAGTGCGCTTGACGGCTTCGGCTCTCCCGCAAATTCATCTCGGTGAAGATCAATTCCGCGGGGCGTGAACCGAAAGAGAACCCCAGGATCGCGAGTCCATTCGCGGGCTTGACCCGGTAAATGCAGCCTTCCCTAAAATTCAGGACCTCTACATGGTTCCGGCACGGATCGACTCCTTCACGCACCAGATACGCGACCCGGTCCGGGGCACCAGTAATATCCATTTCCCCGGAGGGTCGCGTGACGAGCGGAACCAGCACCCCGCTGCGAAGATCGAGCGCGGCCAGCGTAGTGGAACCCCATCGAATAGTAGCTACCAGCAATCCCTGATCGGGGAGGACAGGCCAGACATGCGATTCGCGCGAGAACGCATCGCGGATTCCATCACCTTGCGAGTACAGATTCTGGGAGTCCGAGCTCGAAGAAGGGCTCTCAGATACTATCGAGGGACTCGGGGCGCAACCCGAGAGTAGAATCGAGACCGCGGCAATCGCCGCAATGTTAGCGCAAGTCTTCAAGGCAGTCAGCTCGAGCGGTCACAGAAAAACACTAAACAAACTTGAAATAGGCTTCTCTTGGAACGCTGAAACTCGTGTCCACCACCAGTTCGCCGTCGGGAGCCTGGAGGATCCTGAACCAGGGAAGCGGCCTCGGAGCAGGCCCTGCGAGGACCACACCGTTCGCGTCGTACTTGCTGCCATGACAGGGGCATTGGTAGCCCCACTCGACTCTGGTGACTGCGCAGCCGAGATGAGTGCACGTCCCGGACATCGCCCTGAGGCCGCGCTCGGCCGATATGATGAACAGCCGGTCTTTACCTAAGAACACCTCGGTCCCCGGCGGAAAGTCTTCGGGTCTTCCGATCTTGATCGCGGTAGGGGGACCGAACGTGACATTCGGCACCATAAATCGGAGCGAGCCGGCCCCTATCATAGCCACTGGGAGACTCACTCCGCTCCAGGCCAGTAGGGTCAGGAACTGCTCACGCGTTAGCTTCTTCATTCTTGCGCCCGGAGACAGCCGCCACACCCGATGCCGCCGCGCTATCATGTAGGGTAACGCCGGCTGACGCAGTTGCGGCTCAGAATGTTGTAGTGTACGTCACGCAGCGCGGGCACGAAGCCGGCGGCGCTGATGCAGCCTTCCACTTGCTGTATCAGGAGTTGCGTCGGGTCCTGGAATTGCTTGCCGGTGGCCATCATGGCCGCGGTGATCGCGTTTATCGACCCGGTCCCGCAAAGATCATTTGCGCCGGCGCGAAGAGCCGCCTGGGCTACACCGAAGCCCATGGTACGCCAGACGGCGCGATGGTTGCGGATATTGTTCAGGGCCAGGCGCGCCACGGCCACGTGACGAAGGTACTCACGCGACGTCTCGTCCGGGTGCGCGGCCGGCGCCTTGCCGTTGAGCCGGGTTGGTTCGAGCCGGGCCGGCCACACTTTGAATGCGGCAAACCCGTTGCCATGGCGCTCCATCGCGATGTCCTGATGCTCGCGCAGGGCAAGCAAGTGCTCCACGCGCTGCGCAGGAGTCTCGCCGAAGCCCGTGACCATGCTAGTCCATGGGTTGAAAAGCCCGAGCTTCAGCGCAGTGTCGATGATCCTGAACCAGTTGCGTACTGTAAGCCGTGTCGGGGCGGTACGCGCGCGCACTTCATCCACCAGGATTTCAGCGGAGGCCCCGGGCATTCCATCCATGCCGGCGTCCTTCAGATCGGCCAGAAGCTCTTCGGCGTTGCGGCCGGTGAGCTTCTCCAGACCAAGGATCTCCTCTGGACTGAGTGCGTTGACGTGAATTTCTGGATAGCCGGCTTTGAGCAGACGGAACAGTTCGAGATACCAATCGAAAGGCAGATCGGGATTGACGCCGCCCTGAATGAGAACGTCGCGGCCGCCGATTCGCCTGATCTCCTCCATCTGGCCAAGAATTTCATCGAACGTAAGAGTGAAGGCGCCCTTCTGATGCTCGGCGCGATAGAAGGCGCAAAACTTGCAGGCCACGACGCAGACATTCGTATAGTCAATGTTGCCCCCAATCGAGTAAGTGGCTATCTCAGGATCGGCCATTTGGAGGCGAAGCCCGTGAGCACCGGCGGCCAGCTCTGGCCAGGGAATTTCGTAGAGCGCAAGGACTTGTTCTCGCGAAAGACGCCTTCCGGCGACCGCCTGATCGAGCGCACTTGCCGCAAACGATTGAGTATCAGAGGCTTTCATCGAAGCTCCTCCTCGCATCCGATCGAAGTTCGCATCGGAACAATTCCCGTGGCGCGGCCCAAAAGCATCTACCGCGCTGCCGCCACCAACGCCTGGGTCGTAAAGAAGCTCTTGTCCACGGCGCCCATGTTGATGTACCAGGAGTCTCGCTCGACGGTCTGGGGCGCAGGCGAATAGCATATTGACGCAAACCCGGTCTTGAGGTCCTGGATACTGGCCGCGACCTGAAACACGCGCTTGAATGGATATATGGCAACTCGCGCGTCCGGGGCAGCCCGATCGCGGTACGCCGCCCATCGCACATAATTCTTCCAGACTCTCCGTTGCGGTCGTACAAGTCCTGATACACGATGTGTGTCTCTTCCGAGTCCACGTACAAAATGTGCCGGCTATAGAGTTCCTCGGATATCCGGTCGCGCCGGGCGACTCCCTGCACTATGTAAACATGCCGCAGCTCCCAGTTTTCCGGGCACGCACTCGCCCCGCCATCGGTCCGGCACGTGACTTCCGGCACGTTGGCTGCCTCCACGCAGGCGAGCATGTTTTTCTCGCCCAGGAAGCGCCAATTGTAGTTCTCGTTTTTTGCGGCAAAGCCCTGGAAGTTGTCGGGTCCCCACGTAATCGCACCGGCTGCACTGCCGAGAAACGCTTCGTTGACCCTGCGCAGCTTTCTCATTCCGGGCATCCACCACCAAACGTCATCGCCTTTCGCCGGGTTCGCGTAACGATAGCGTATGAAGCCGCGTCCCCTGTCCTGCTCCGGTGCGAGAAACGGATAGAAGGCGGTGAGCGCGTAGCGCCCGGTGTGGAGAAAATCGCGATCGACCGGGATTGGTTCGACTTCGGTCCGGCCCACGAGGTTGTAGCTTGCCAGATGACCGATCTCGAAGTAGTCAATCGGGCGATACAACCGGTTGAGACCGGCATACTCACTGATACAAGCGAAGTCCCTGACGTCATAGTCGTCGGTCGAAGTCGGGCGGAACATGTTGTTCCACATTATCTTCGTGCCGGCATCGGGATCGTTCGGATCGACAAACGGAAATGGTTCGCCGGCTACGTAGCCGACAAGGCTCCTGCCGTCGGTGCTGAGCCTCACCTGCGGGGCGTATTTTTCGGTCGCCTCGCGATAGGGTGGGGGCCACTCGACGCGCCCGCCGGCCACGATCTTCATCGACATGCCGCCCAGCACTCTCAGATAGACTCCAGGTGAGACCAGGTTTCGTACCTTGTGGGCGTCGCTTGCGGTGACGAAGTCGCCCGGTTTCACTTGCGCGAGGGCGAAGGACGAACCGAGCGCAATGAACAGGAGCGTCCAGAGCGATGCTGCGCGACATAAGCTCGAAACGCTTCCTGGTCGGCGGGTCCCGCGCATGTTTGAGCCCATCGCAAAGTCCTCCAATAGTGGGCTACGACAAGCATCCAGCATGCCGCACTTGTGATCCGAATTTGCGCTGCAACGGACGGACTTTGTGTGGCCAACGGCTGCAGGTCCGGCTCCATTCGAGCCATTCCTGGATGGCGAACCGGTGAGCTGTCGAAAAGGCGCGATGTGGATGCTCTTTAATCGCACGATCTCGTCAGCCTCCAAGGACGTGCATGCGCACCGGGGGCCCGGCGTGGACAGGCCGATCGACGAAGCCTCGCGGCTTGTTCCAAACGGCTGTACGGATCAGTTCTTCGATCGCGTCCGAGGCCTGGCCGGCGCGAAGTCCGCTTCGGAGGTCAACGCCCGCGGCGGAAAAGAGGCACGGAAACAACCTTCCGTCCGCCGTCAATCGAATCCGATCGCAATCGGCGCAAAACGGGTTCGACACCGTTGATATAATCCCGAGAGGGTAGATGTGGTTTAAGACGTAGTAAGTCGCCGGCTCGCGGCTGTGCGGCATCGCGACGACCTCGAAATGCCGCGCGAGGGCCGCAATGATTTCCTTCTCGCAAAACACCTTGTCGGGACTCCACAGGCCCCGTGCGTCGAGTGGCATGAACTCGATAAGTCTCAGCGGAAGACGATGCTCGTAGCCCCACAGCGTCAGCGGCACGATGTCGTTCTCGTTTCGGCCGCGAATGACGACCGCATTGACCTTGACGTCAAGTCCCGCCTCACGGGCCTGTGCGATGCTCCGTAAGACCTGGTTAACGTCGCCGCCTCCGGTGAGGTCGGAGAAGCGCGCGGGGGAAAGCGAGTCGAGGCTTACGTTCACATCGTCGAGGCCGGCATCTCTCAGCGCTCGCGCTTCCCGGCCCAGAAACACTCCGTTGGTGGACAGCGATATTCTCTTCAAGCCGGCGGGCCGCAAGCGGCCGAGCATCGCAATGAAGTTGACCGCGTTGCGCCGCGCGAGCGGTTCTCCGCCGGTAAGCCGAATCTGTTCGATTCCCAGTTGGGTGACGAAAAGTGCGGCCAGCGTGTACAGTTCCTCGAAGGAAAGCGACTCGCTCCTCGGCTTCCATGCCGGCTCTTCGGGCATGCAGTACACACACCTGAAGTTGCATCGATCGGTAAGAGACAGCCGCAACTTCTTCTTGGGTCTGCCGAAACGATCGACGAGCGGGCCGCAACTCCCCCGCTCGATCCCGCCCGCGGGGCCTTGATCGTTCATCGCATCTCCAATGTTAGCGCTGTTCCGGCAATTCGAACGGCGCTAGAACGGGAACCCGCCGAAACGCAGGAAGCCGCCAATCAGGATCGCCAGCACCGAGACGATAACGTTGTAGCGGGCAAACCGTTGCATCCAGGTCGCGTAGAGCATCGCGTCCGTCCGGGCGCTCTCCACCTGCTGCCTGGTCGTATCGAAAGGCACTTTTATCAAGACTCGAGGCCGCAAGTAGAAGGTGAGGAACGTGGCGGTCACCACCAGCGAGAGCCAGATGATCATCATGCCCAGCAGCGCGACTCCGTAACCGGTGCCGTAGAACTGCCAGGTGATGAGGCGGCCGATCACCGAAAGCCGCCACAGCAGAAGAAGGGCCGTCAGCGGCAGGCCGCCGAGCGCGATAAAGTTCAGAATCGCGAAGTCCACGCCAATCTTGTCTCCGAGCCGGGCGGCCTGACCCGGCGGGATCACGTCGAGGCGCGGCGTCAGGAGGAAATCCAGAAACACATTGGAACCGACGAAGACCGCGGCGAAAAGAATATGCAGTCCGATCAGAATCTGCGACTCGAAAGTGATAATCACCGGCCACTCCGATAGCTCCCGACCCGGATTCTCTCCAGGTCCGATTCCATGACCTGCGCCAATTCCGCGGTATCTCCGTCGAGTCGAACCGCGCGTTTCGCCCACTGTCCGCAGTAATCGCATCGCTCACAATCGAGCGCGCAGCGGTCGTCCTGGAAGAAGCGCAGAAATCCGTCCAGTGCGGCGCTCGCGATCTTCACACGCACGGGCTCGATGCTTTGGCCGAACACCGATTCCGGAGACTGGGTGCCGACCAGCAGCCGCGCAACGTCGTCGCAATGCCGCGAGTGGTAGGCGTCCGCGACCGCGGCTATCCAGTCGGTGTGCGAACTCGGCCCTTCCTCCATCTTCTCGCGGCCAGCCACCTTGAATATGTCGATGCCAAGGTCTTCATAAATTGACAGATCCTCAGGACGTATCCACGGCGAGCGCAGGTACTCTACCGGGTCAATCGCCCTTTGCTGCGAGCATTGGTAGTAGCAGTAGTCAACATAGTAACGGCCTGCGATACTCTCTCGCGAGTGAGAAATCATATTGGAGTGGTACTGGCGAATCGGACAACTGAGGACGCAGCCTTCGTTGACTACCAGCGACAGGCGGCAGCTGACCGCCCCGCAGATGGCCTTCAGATGGCGGAAGTCGCGGTTCACCTGGGGATCGAGATGGATCACCGCGGCGCCGAGTTCGGCGAAGAAGCGGGCCTTGCGCGGGTCGTTGACCGAGGCGAGCACCGAAACGTGCAGCTCGAGATCGGGAAAGTTCTGCCGCATCAGCTCCATGACGAACGGATTGGCGGTGACCACTGCGTTCGCGCCGACGTCGACCAGCCATTGCAGGCGCTGGAGCACTTCGCCGCGACCCTCTTCGGAAAATTCCCGGTTGCCAAGGCAGGTGGCATTCATCACGTAAACCACCTTGATCGCGAGATCGTGCGCCTGCCGTATGTGGGCGGCGACGTCGTCTTCGCTGGCCTGAGAGAGGACGAAGGACGGACGGAGGGTCGCCTCAGTGGGCAGACTGCCGTAAATATACTCCGGACGGACGGAGGCGATTCGTGGGAGCAGTTCAGGGTCCCAGTTGGTCGGCAGCATGAGTTTCATCTGGCACCCCCGCGGGCCTGAGGCGAAAGAATCTCCTGTCTGTCGAACACCTGGCGAAAGCCCCAATTGATGCGCAGGCTTCCCAGCCAGATCAGTTCGACCCGCCCTACGGCCAGGCGATCTTGAAACCGGCGGCGAAGTTGTTCCTCGTTCGCCGCCGCGCCTTCGATCGCAACAGTGAGAATTTCGCTCCGCCGCTTGCCGTCCCGGACGAGCAGGACGTTGCGCCCGACCAGCGCGGGGTCTTCCTCGACGCACAGGCGCGCGTCATAGGCGGCGATTGTCCGATCGCCAACCGGAACGCTGCTTTCGGGACGGCCGTAAATCTTGAGCCTGCGGAAGCCGCAGCCGCAATCGCACGCGCCGGGCTGAAAGGCGGCGAAGTCGCCGGTGCAGTAGCGTACGAAGACGCTTCCGGCGGCGGTGAGTTTTGTCACGACGAGTTGGCCGCGCGTTCCCGCCGCCACTGGCTTGCCTTCGCCGTTGACGACCTCGAGGTAGCAGACGTCCTCGTGCACGTGCGGCGCGCCGTGAATTGCGCATTCGTCGAGCGCCGCGCCCTCCTGCGTGCCGCCGCGCTCGAAGATGTCGCCGACCTCGAGCCGGTCGCGAAGGAACTCGCGCAGCCAGGGCGTCAACGGCAAGCCGACCACGGAAACTGAATTGACGCGGCGAAACATTTTCTGCAGCGGGAGCAATTGCTCTCCCGCTCGCCGGATTAGGGACAGCAAAAACGGCGCCGTAGTCGTGACGAAGTCGGGCCGGTTCTTGCGCAGCGTTTCGAGAAACGAGTCCGTGTGCTCGGCGCCCATGCTGCCCCAAAAGAAAACCGCGCGCCCCCCCAAGCGGTGGATCGCGTGAACCTCCGACGCGGCCAGCCGGTGCCATACCGGACTCATCAGAAGCGCGGTCATCCCGGCCTTGAAGCCGGCCCATTGGAACCCGCGCATCGTCGGCCGGATGTACGCTTCCAGTTCGGCGGGACTGAGCCACACGAGCAGCGGCTCACCCGACGTGCCGCGAGTGCTGAAACCGACCGGACCCTGGCCGGGATTCATCCAGCTCGCGCCCGCCTTGACCAGGTGCTCCTTCTCCACGATCGGAAAGCGCTCAAGATCTTGCATCGAGCCGAGCGCTGCTTCGTTGACACCGGCTTGCGCCCACAGGCGCCTGTATAGCGGCACATGCGCTCGAGCGTGCGCGACTACTTCGCGCAGTCTCTCCAATTGCCACGCTCTGAGGCTGGCATCGGGCCACGATTCGATCGGACCCGAGGACTGATATGCGGCACGCAGTTGCATCAGGGACCTTATGCTGCGGCCCGGCCCGGGTAGCGGATATACCAGTCGTCGGGTCCGGCCGAGCATCGGCCGGGTTCAAGCACCTCGGCGCCTTGCAATCGGTACGGGCGCGCCGAACGGAGCCGCGAGTTTCGCACGACGCCTTCGCGGAGCGCGTAGAATCCCGCGCGCAGATGAAACCGCCGACATGAAGGGCATTCGGGCGCCAGCAGCAATGCGGACTCGATTTGCAGCAGATAACGCCACGGCACGGCGCGAATCGAGGCCGGCTGATCGTCGCGGAATGCGACGATCGTGCGGGTGGTTCTGCGCTCAACACCGCGATGCGCCCTCTGAATCATCTCGTGAAGAAGATCTGCCACGCTTGATCGGACGACGAGCACGTCCACCGTCAATTGATCGAGCACGGCCGGCGTAAGCGTGACCCGTTCCGGAGAGGCGTCCAGCCCCACGAACCTGCCACCCAGCCGCTCTGCCACGCCTCGCGCCAGACTCGGCATCAGCAGGGCCGAACCGAGAAACGAGAGCGGACTGCTGCCGAAGTCCTGGACTGCGATCGTGGCTCGCTCCTCGACACCCATCAAGCGATAACACCAGGTCAGGTGCTCGGCCCAAGTGTCCAGGTCTCCGTCCGCGAAGCACAAACGGCCGTCGGGTACATCGAAGATGAGACGGGCCTTTTCAGTTCGCACTGGCCGCCTCCTGGCTGCGTGCCGCCGGACGGCGCAGCACTACCACGCCGACGTGATCCATGCTGGCGATTTCGTGTGTCCTCAATGCGGTGCCGACTCGCGCGGAAGCGTTGCGCGCGCTTTCGGTATATCCGGCCATCACTGAGAGCGTCTCGACGCCCACCTCTGCCTCTTCCAGCAGCTCCCAGGGCACGATCGAGACCTTGCCGGTACCGGGGTCGATTGGAACCAGCGAGACATTTACCAGCGGAAAACCGTGACCGTAGATCGGCATCCAGGTGGGATGCGGCGCCACGACCGGGCCCAGCTCCGGCAATCCCCACAGCGGGAAGATCGGACGGCCGACGACTTTCTCGAACTTGCGGCGCCATTTCGGCGCAAACGGTCCCATCGAAACAAACAGGTAGGGCGCCTCGGAGATCGCGCGCGGAGCGCGGCCTTCGCGCAAGATCGCGTCCGCATCGCGACGCTCGAGGATCACGTACGCGCGCTCAGCGCCGGAGAGACGGGCGCCCGCCTCGAGTTCCGCCAGCGTAGCAAAAGCGATCGGCATCCCATGGAGCAGAGCCAGGGTCACCGCCGCCAGCGTTTCCCACGACCCGACATTCGGCTCCGTGCACAGGAAGGGAACCTCACGGAGCCCTATGATGAATGCCGCGAGCGAAGCCGACATCGCGGACAACGAAAAGTGAGAGTGAACCACGATCCCTCGTCCCGAAGGGAGGAGGACCGCAGCTTCGGTTGCGCGCTTGGCGCCGCCGGTTTCGCTGAAAGTTCCTTGCAGTTGCTCTTTGTGAACCGTCTGGATGCCGGCGCCTTCGAACTGCTTTCCCACCTGGCCCGAAGTGAGAACAATCGAGACCTTGGCCTCCGCGAGCTGAGCGCCGATCACCTCCGAACCAGCCGACGGATCGGCAAGGAACACCGGCCGGCCGGCGAACAGACCGCCCAACAGCAGCGTCAAGCTCTCGATCGCGTCGGTCTCGCCGATGGCAATCGAGCCCGCGAGCTTCAGCGCCTGAAGCCCGCCGGCGATTTCCTGGACGCGCGCCAGCAACTCGCCGTAGCTGATCGTCCGGGAACTCGACACGAGTGCCGGACTATCCTTGACCTTCGTGAACCGCTGACGCAGCAATCTGTCCAGCGGCTGCTGCGCAACCGGCACGCGGCGCGGTACGCCTGGCGGCCAGTACCAGGACGGAAGCGCCCCACCGACTTTCGACATTGCCTATCCCTGGAACTCGGCTCTCTGGAAGTCGATGTTGGTCTGCCGGTCACTCTGGGATGGAGCCCAGCTAAAGAGAGTGTACTCAAAGTGCCGGTAGCCGCCGGCGAAGTGTATCCCCTTGGGCGGACCCGGCAGCAAGCCGTCATAGGACATCCCGTTGGGATACTGGTAAGGCTCCCAAGCGTGATAGATGACCAACTGGTCCGGCCTGACGCACGCGGTCATCTTGGCCCTTACCAGGAATTCGCCGTAGTCATTGAACACGCGAATGAAGTCGTTATCGAGGACGCCCTTTTGCCGCGCAATGGTATCGTTGATAAACGCGAACGGCTCTCCGCGATGCAGCTTCATCATTTCCTCTGAGGTGTGCCAGTTCGCGTGGATACTCCATCGCACGTGACCACTCGTAAGCCTCAGTCCCTGGCGTCCGCCAATATTCGGCGGCACCTTGTAGCGAACCAGGTGCTCGTCGGCCTCGATGAAGTATGGATGGTCGATGTAGAGCTCAATGCGGCGTGTGGTCGTCGCGTAGGGCACCTTTCTCTCGACATGATCACTTAACGGGGTGTGGACGTGGCCTGGAACCATGTCCGAGCTTTGACAGACCATGCCGTGCCACGGCGGCCGTCCGCTCAACCATGCCTTGCCGTTCTTGCGCATGTTCTCGAGGTTCAGTTCCTCACCATCAAGGCTGGTCAGCCATCCCTGCTCGCCCAGCGCGTGCAGGCAGTCGTCGACTAGGTGCTCCTCGTCCTCGTTGCTTTCACCGTAGCGGTCGCCGTAGGTGGCCCTCCAATAGAGGTCATCCACGAGGATCTCGCGCTTTCCCGCAGCATATTTCTCGATCCCAAGCGCCTTGAGGTGTTTCGCTGTGGCGCGCAACACACCCAGCGCAATCGAGCGATCCGACCTCGACTCCCCAACCATCGGCACCGACTGATCGGTGAAGCAAAGCAGCCGCGTGTCCGGGGTGGAATACTTGGTATCGGCGTACTCATAGTACGAGGCCGAGGGCAGTATATAGTCCGCATACAGGCCCGTAGTGCTCCAGCGCGGATCGAACACGACGATTAGTTCGAGCTTGGGCCACAGTGTCTTGAAATAGGTATTCATGCCGCCGCGCATGCGCCGCAGCGGGTTTGAGCCGGAGACGAACATCGCCTTGGGCGTCTCCTTGTGGTCAAAGCCGTCCCACCAGCCCTGTTTGACCGCGTCGTCCGCGTACTCGCTGATCTTCCTCTTGGCGTTAGGATCTTCGAGATACTTATCCCAGACTTCCTTGTAGCCGCACTGCCGGTACCAGAAGAAGACTCCCGGCTCAAGAACCTCGGCCATCTTCAGGCCCTCGTGGGTCGCCCCGTTGGCGGCCTCTACCGGCGGCATCGTCGGGTCCATTTTGAACCGGGTCTTGTAGTCCTCCTGCATCAACTGGGAGAGGGTCGCGGCGGCGGCGATGGGGTCCCGCTCTTCCATCACCTGCTTCGGCATTCCGCTCATCGACGCCATCGAGGCTGCCGCCTCGGTTCCCGGCGACCAACCCTGCGTTCCGGTCCCCGGCTTGCCGACATTGCCTGTGAGCGCAAGGACGTAGCAGTAGGAGCGCTCGAGCAAATCTCCGTGATACAGCTTACCCGCGATGAAGTTCATGAATCCGAAGACCTTGCGCGGCGGCCGGCAAAGCTCCGCCACCTGTCGCAGCGTGTCCGGATGAACGCCGGAGATTTGATGAACCTTCTCCGGCGTATACTCTTCGAGCCGCGCCTTCAGCAGGTTGAAGACGGTTGTGACCTCCACTTCAGTTCCACTTTTCAGCCGTACCTTGCGTCGCGCTTCCAAAGCGTAGTCGCAGGTGCGTTCGAGCGTTCCTTTAGGCAGCGGTTCCAGTTCGCCGGTCGAACTGGCGATTACGTAGA
Organism: uncultured delta proteobacterium; assembly: GCA_963793115.1. Classification (GTDB taxonomy): domain Bacteria; phylum Desulfobacterota; class Binatia; order Binatales; family Binataceae; genus CAVVMA01. Next base: position 498,593 of record CAWBYV010000010.1, on the reverse strand, counting down.
ACTGTTCGGCGTCGCCGCCCTCGCGCAGGTCGGCCTCGCGCAGGAACCTGCCGTCGTCGGCTCGGACGAGGACCGGCGAATCGGTCTGTTCCATCACGAAGTCGCGGTCGATCCACCCGTTCTCGATCAGGATGCGGCTTACGCCAAGCCAGAGCGCCGGATCGGCCGACCAGTTGATCGGAATCCAGATGTCCGCGAACTGGGCCGAGGGGTTCTTGTCGGGGCATACCGCGATGATCTTGGCGCCGCGATAGCGTGCTTCCAACAGGTAGTGCATGTCCGGGATGTTCGCATATACCGGGTTCGACATCAGGATCATCGTGTCGGGCAGAAACCAGCTCTCGATACCCGGCGCATGGTGCATTTCACCAAACGTCAGCCACTGCCCGACCTTGAAATCGCCGGTCACGAAGTCGAGGTCGAAGCTCTTTCCACCGAGCAGAGCGGTGATGCCCGTGGTCGAACCCTCGGCGGCGCCCCGGAACACTCCGAGCCCGTTGGCGGCGTGATCGTCGATCAGCGCCTTGGGCCCGTACTTCTGGATGATGCCGGCGAGCTTGCCGCCGATTTCGTCAAAGACCTGTTCCCACGCTACGCGCTCCCATTTGCCGGAGCCGCGCTCGCCGGCCCGCTTCATCGGATAAAGGACGCGATCGGGCCCATACATCGACCGGGAGTGCTGATATCCCTTCTGGCAGCCGCGCGGATTGTAGTCCGGCACCCGATTGTCGGGATCGAAGAACTCGGGATAGGTGCATGAGATCTCTTCGCGGATTACCTTGCCATCCTTCGCGTAGATCTTGAACGGGCAACTTCCGGGATAGCAGTTCACCCGGTGAGTGCCCCATTTGCAGCTTTCCCACTGCCAGTAGCTCTGCGACTGATCCGGTACAGCCATTTTCGCGCCTCCAGCGGTCATCCGCGGAATTCAGACTTCTCGAACTCGATATTGGTCTGGCGATCCGACTGCGAGGGCGACCAGTTCCACAACGTGTACTCGTAGGGCCGATAGCCGCCCGCAAAGTGCAGTCCCTTGGGCGGACCGGGAAGCAGACCGTCATATGGCATCCAGTTCGGATATTGGTACGGCTCCCAGGCGTGATAGATGACGAGCTGATCTGGCCTGGTGCAGGAACTGAGCTTTGCTCTTACGATAAAGGACCCATAGTCATTGAAGACCCGGATATAGTCGTTGTCTACGATGCCCTTTTGCTTCGCCACGCTATCGTTGATGAACGCAAACGGCTCGCCGCGGTGCAGCTTCAGCATCTCGTCCGCGACCACCCAGTTCGAATGGATGCTCCAGCGCAGATGCCCGCTGGTCAGGCGAAGCGGCTGGGCACCGCCGATGTTGGGAGGCGCTTTGTAGCAGACCAAGTGCTCGTTGGCCTCGATGAACCACGGATGATCCAGATAAAACTCCATCCGCCGCGTGGTGGTCGAGTAGGGCACCTTCTTCTCGAGCTGGTCGCGGAAGCACCAGAACACGTCGCCCTGGACCATGTCCGCATTTTGAGCGACGGTGGCGTGCCAGGTGGGGCGACCGGTCAGCCAAGCCTTGCCGTTCTTGCGCAAGTTTGCGAGATTGAGCTCCTCGCCGTCGAGGCTTGCAAACCAACCGACTTCTCCCAGCGCGTGGTAGGTCTCGTTGACCAGCTTCTCCTCGTCCTCATCGGTTTCGAGGTAGCGGTTCCCGAACGTGGTGCGCCAGTACATCTGCTCCACATCGATCTCGCGGTCGTCCACCTTGTACTTGCTGATTCCCAGTTTCTTGAGATGGAAGGCGACGCGCCGCAGGAGTCCCAACGTGATCATGCGATCGGTCCTCGACTCGCCCAGCATCGGCACGGTCTTGTCGGTGAAAGTGCTGAAGCGCGTGCCCGGCGTGGAGTACTTGGAATCCGCGTACTCGTAGAAAGAAGCCGCTGGCAGCGCATAGTCGGCATAGAGCCCGGTGGTGCTCCAGCGCGGATCGAGCACCACTATCAACTGGAGCTTGGGCCACAGAGTTGTGAGATAGGTGTTCATTCCGCCGCGATGGCGGCGGAGCGGATTGGAGCCCGAGACCACCAGCGCCCTGGGAGTGATGTCCTTTGCGGGGCGTTCGAAACCACGCGCCCAGCCGTTGGCGATCGACTGTTCGGCATATTCGGTGATCGTCTTCGGAGCGTTGGGATCCTGAAGGAACTTTTCCCAGACCTCCTTGTAGCCGGCGTGGTGGTACCAGAACCACACCGGCGGCGCGAGCACGCCGCTCATCCTGAGCCCCTCGCGCATCACGCCCAGCGCCGCCTCCATCGGCGGCATCGTCGGATCCATTTTGAATTGCGACCGATAGTCTTCCTGGATCTTCTGGCTCATGTTGATCGCGTAAACCATCGGAGCTTGGGTCTGGAGCACCTCCTCCGGCATGCTTCCCACGGTCGCGGAGCCGGCGATGTACTCGGCGCCGGCGGACCATCCCCGGGTTCCGGTTCCAGGCTTGCCGACGTTGCCGGTCAGACCGAGCATGTAGCAGTAGGAACGCTCCAACAGGTCGCCGTGATAAAGCTTGCCGGCGTTCCAGTTGACAAAGACGAAAACTTTGCGCGGCGGCTTGCACAACTCCGCCAGCCGCTCAACGTCGGCCGGATGCACGCCCGATATCTCGTGGACCTTTTCCGGAGTGTATTCGGCAACTCGCTTCTTGAGCAGCGAGAAGACCGTAGTAACTTCGATCTGCTTCCGATCCTTAAGATCGACCTTCCAGACTCCTTCAAGTGCATAGTCGCAGGAAGCCTGCAGGGTGCCTTTGGGCAGCGGCTCGGGCCGCCCGGTGGCGGTGTCGATCGCGTAGAACTGCTCGAAGTCGCCAACGTCGCGCAGGTCCGACTCGCGCAGAAACTGGCCGTTGTCGGCGCGGACCAGCGCCGGCAGATCGGTCTGCTCCTTCATGAACTCGATATCGATCCATCCTTTCTCGATCAGGATGCGGCAAACCCCGAGCCACAGCGCCGGGTCGGCGGACCAGTTGACCGGCAGCCACATGTCGGCGAACTGCGCCGTGGCGTTCTTGTCGGGCGCGATCGCCACCACTTTTGCGCCGCGATAACGGGCCTCGAGTATGTAGTGGATATCGGGAATATTGCCGTAGACCGGATTCGAAAGCAGTATCAGCGTGTCGGCCAGGAACCAGGTTTCAATTCCCGGGTCGTGCTGGAACTGTCCAAAGGTGAGGTACTGACCGGGATTGAAGTCGCCGATCACGAAGTTGAGGTCGAGACTGACTGCGCCAACTCGCGCAGCGAATCCGGTGGCGGCGCCTTCACCGCCGCCGCGAAGCACGCCGGCGCCGTTGGTGCCGTGGTCGTCAACGATCGACTGGGACCCGTGCTTCTGAATGATTTCGGCCAGCTTCTCGCCGATCTCGTCGTAGGCCTGCTCCCAGCCGATCCGCTCCCATTGTCCACTGCCGCGCTCGCCCTTGCGCTTCATCGGGTAGAGCAGCCGATCGGGACCGTACATCGCGCGCGAGTGCTGATAGCCTTTCTGGCAGCCGCGTGGATTATAGTCGGGCACCCGGAACTCGCTGTCGGTGAAGTCCGGATAGGTACAGGAGATTTCCTCCCGTATGACCTTGCCGTCCTTCGCATACACCCTGAATGGGCAACTTCCCGGATAGCAATTCACACGATGGGTGCCCCAACGGCAGCGGTCCCATTGCCAATAGTCCTGCTTCGACTGAGCCGGGGACTGCCCAGCCACCGGATCTTCTTCTGCACTGCGCTTTGCCATCAACTTCGCCCTCGATCTGAAGCTACGTAGCTAGCCAATCGGATTCGTGGGGGCTTCGACCTTCAGCGGCGCGAAGGCATCGGCCCACTTGTAGATAATCAGCAGATCCATCAGTTCCGACTGCTCGCCGCGCACGGCCTTTTCGCGATGCTCTCGCAGGGTGGCAAGCGCCCCGTCAACTTCAGGCCCGAAGTAAGTGCGAAGCAACTCGGGCGGAATGTCGGGCTGGTCGGTGGGCCGGTTGCCGGCTTCTAACCGAGTCGGCCGGACAAATGGCGGGACATAGTATACGTTTGGCTCGGTACCGAAGTCGGGACGAAGAGGAAGAGCGACCTTGTACTGCTTGACCAGCTTGTGAGTGAAGCTTTGCTCGTCGTCCAGATAGCCGAAGTACATCCCGCGGGCCGGACAGACTCTTGGCGCAGACCGGTGCGTATTCGTGCTCTACGCGCGACTGGCAGAAGTCGCACATCTCGAAGGCGTTGGTCTTCAAGTTCTGCATCGGAATCTTGTAGGGGCAGGCCGCCGAGCAGACCGCGCACTCATCGCACGATCTCTCGTTGATTACTACGATTCCATCCTCCTCGCGTTTCCGCATCGCAGAGGACACGTGGCCCTGACTCGAGGGCATTCCGCCGCCCTTAGCGAAGTGTTCCTGGCAGGCCGTGACACACGGAGGATTCGAGCAGTGATTGCACATGCGCGGCATGTAGAAGAAGTAACCATTGGGCCATTCGCCTCCGCCCTGGTCTTCTTCCCAGATCGGCCCCCACTGGACCGGCTGCGCGTTTTCCTTCGCGATGGGATGGAGATATTTGGTGCCGACGGGTGAGGAATAGACCTCCTCCCAATTGAATGTCCAGGTTCCGCCGTAGTCACGCACCCGGTCCGGAACCTTGCGGCCCATGTCCATCCAGCCCTTGGGCCAGCCCTGACCGGGCTTGGTCTCGCACCATATGTAGCGGAGCATCTCGGTGCCGGGATGAGCTAGCCGGTGGGTACTACAAGCCACCGTGCAGGTCTGACATCCGATGCACTTGTCGAGGTTGATCACCATCGCGAGCTGTCGTTTGTTCATAGAGACCTCGTATTCCGTATTCCGCTGGGACCTCGCAGCCGTTTCGCGGGCTGGCTTTTCAAAGCAATTGTCAACTACTCAACTGTCATGCTCCGGATCGAGACCGATGCCGTCTGCGCTGTGCATCCTTTGTGCCACAGGTACAAGTCACGCTTGGGTCTTCTGCGATCGTTAGAATCAATTTCATGTGCTTTCGAAAGTCTGGCGCGTTCGGTTACACGATGACGCTCTTCGAGCCATTCCCGCTGGCGTCACATCGTCTACAACCCCTGCGGCGGCAAGGTGATTGCAGTCGCGACCGGCTTGCCCTTGGGCCAGAGCGTCTCGACCTCCTTCGCATAGATTCGATACAGGGCGTTCACGAGCCTCTGCGTGTCTGATCAGAATACGCATGTCGCCGGTGACCTTGATTGCACCCTTGAGACCGGCGTCAACCAGGTCTATGTGGCCGGCTGCGATCCCTTCGAACACCGAGGCGGGCAACTCGAAGATGAAGTTAAATCCCTTCCGCGGCGGTTGGGGCGAGACCTGCCGGTAGCTGCGGCACTTGCCTTCCTCGAACAGGATCACGAAGAACCGATCGTCATTGGGCGGCAAATAGAGCGAGCGGCTGTCTCCCCTGATTTCCGCCAGCACGTCGTATTTGCCCCGCGGCGCGTTCTTCTCAACGTCCTTGCTCTCATTGATGAGGTTCTTGAGCGCGTCGTACCACTGTTCGCTATAGATTGCGGGCATGTCGTGTCTCTCCTCAGTAGATGCGACCGTGCTTCTGCCAGATCTTTGGCAAATCGTAATCCTGCGCGATGACCTTGAAGGCGTTGTAGCCGCCAGCCGCGCTGATGCCGCCGCCCCCGGCCGAGGCACCACACATGTACAGGCCATCGATCTCGGTGCGGAAGGTAAAACTTCGAGGCATGCCGAAGCTCATCTGGCCAAGGCGGCCGTGTGAAAAGTCGCCCTCCGGCATCGCCATTCGGCGCTCGATGTCGAGGGCGACGTAAAGCTTGTCGGCGATGACGTTTTCGCGCGTCATGTTCGGCGCATACTTGCCCCAAAGGTCGAGGAAACGGCCGTTGTATTCGCTGCGCACTTCGTCCCACTCCTCCGGGCTCAAGCATGAAGCCTTCGGGAAAAAGAACCATCCGTTCATCGAGTGAAGACCCACGGGGGCCTGCGTCGGATCCCACAATGAGTTCACCCAGACGCCGGCGCCCGGACGTTCAGGAATTTGGCCGCCGTACGCTTGCAGGATGTACTCGGAGACCTGCTCATGGTTCTCGAAGCCCACGATGGTATAGAAGCACCGATTGATGTCCGGATTGTGCCGCGCCGATTTGTAGTCCGGAGCTTTGCGGATATCGAACGAGGGCGTTCCCAGAACGTGCTCGGGACCGAAGCGCCAGTTCGCCATACGTTCCTTGCGAAACAGGGACAGGTGATCCCACCCAAGCAGATCCATGAAGGTGGTCTTGGGATCGGCGTTGGACGCCACCAGCTTGCGCGCCTCGATCGTGCGCCCGTCCTTGAGCCGAACGCCGGTAGCGCGTCCGTTTGCGGTGAGTATTGCGACGACCGGGCTCGTGTAGCGAAGGTCAACGCCTTCGGCCAGCGCAGCGCTCGCCATCGCGTGCGCGAGCATGTGCGTTCCGCCCACCGCCATATAGTGGATTCCGCACAGCCAGAATGACCGATATGACGAATCCGAAACCGTTGCCCGAGTGCACGTTGGCCCCCCATTCGATGCACTGGCGATAGAGCGTGGCGCGCAGCTCGGTCAACTCGAATAGCTGGTCGATTAGCACCTTCGGACTCTTGTTCATTTCCTGCGGCTTTAAGCCCAGGTCGATCCAAAGCTGGAGGATCTTGCCCGCCACCGTTGGGTCGAATACCTCGCCCCGCGACTCATCAGGCGCAGGCGTGTAGAGCATCGCAGCCAGATAGCGGTCGTTCTCCATCACCGTGCGGCGGATCGCGGTGAAGGTCTCGGCGTCATGCTTGGAGTAGCGGGCGATGCTCTGGTAGGTCTTGTCGGCCAATTCGGGACGATAGATGACCAATGGACTTCGCCCGTCCGCGAAAGTGATCCCGACTTGCGCGTCGGGCTTGATCATCCGGGCGCCGAAGCCGAGCAGATCAAAGTCGTGGTAGAAGGGCATGTAGTCGATGAACTCCATGTACTGGGCATGGAGGTTGTGCCAGAAACCGGGCGTCGTAGCCTCATCGGTATGAGCGCCGCCGCCTTCGTCATACCGCCGCTCGAACATCCCGACCTTCAGGCCCGCGCGCGCCAGATAGGCGGCCAGGCATAGTCCGTTGTGGCCGGCTCCAATAATCACCGCGTCATAAGTAGCGTCAGACATACTGACCCTCCGTCACAGCGCTTGCTCGGGACCAAGCCGCATCAGCTTGTGGAGGCGAAGAGGAAGAAACAGGTTGCGCCATTTCGAGCTGACCTTGAGGCGCCCGCGAAGATGCTCGACGAGCGGATTGGTGTGGCCCTGGATGAGTTCCGTCAGGGCCGCGTATGGTCCCGCGATGCTCGCATCGAATGGCTCCAGCGCACCGTCCCGGATGGCGATCTCTCCGTGGCCGAATTCCACGGTCACCGCAACGCCGTAGTCGGTCGCGGTCAGCGCAAGCCGGCCTCTGATCCGGGCCGCTCGCGCGCGCCGGTCGCCTGATTCGGCCAGTTGCTGCTCGAGATATTGCTGCAGGATCGAGGCGAGGCCGCTGGTCGCTCCTCCTACCAGGCGAACTTCGATACTCTGCGGCTCTTTTGCCGGTCTCATATCCACCAGCGTTCGAGCTTGTGGTCTTCGGCGATCACTTCGAGCGCGTTGTACACCGGCGCGAAGGTCACGAAGCCGTGCGGATGCTGCGTGGCGCCGCACATGTAGAGATTCCCGATCGGCGTGCGGTAGTCACAGAGAACCGGGCCCGGCCGCCGGTCGAGAAGGTTGTCCAGATCGATCAAGCCCCCGATCCAGTCGGCCTGAACCATGTTCGGGATCCTGCGTACGATGTCCAGCGGCGTATAGGTAGCCCACTCCAGGAACGAGCGGCCGGTCATGTTGGGAGCCACTTTCGCCCAGGCGTCGATACAACGCTGGCCGTACTCGCGGGCTACCTTGTCCCACGCCTCGGGACCCCCGTCGGCGAGTTTGAACGGCGCCAGCTGCCTGAGCAGACCGGTGTAGCAACCCGCAGGCGCGTCCTCGGGATCGAATAGCGAATTGACTGCGCAGTTGGGTTTGGGATCGAGCAGCAGGCCCTTGCGCAAGTCGCGCCAGTCCTGATTGATTTGACCAGGACTCTCGTAACCCACGTTGATCACCCACGCCTTGTTCACGTCGGCGTCGAAGTCTGCGGCGCGGTATGCGGGCAACTCGGTCATCGCGAGATGCACGCTGAAGAAGGTCGAGTCCATGTGCGGAAATTCGCCGACTTCTTTGGCCAGCGGCGCGGGCAGGTTTTCCCGCCCGACCATCTCCAAAAAGGTCTGCTCGAGGCTGATTGAACTGGCGACCAGATGCCGCGCGTGGACGACGCTGCCGTCTTCCAGCCTGACGCCGACCGCTTTGCCGCCCTCCATCAGAATTCGATCGACGCCGTGCTTCAGGAAGACCCGGCCACCGGCGTGCGCCAGCGCTTCCCAAAGGGAGTGCGCCAGCGCGTGCGATCCGCCAACGCATACGTGCCAGTTGTCGATCTTGCTGAGCAGCAGCGGATATGAAATGGCGAGTCCCTTCCGATCGATCGCGTACGCCGGCCAGCGTTGCATGGAAGGCGAGATGCGCCTTGATCTTGTCATTCTCGAAATGATGATCGAGGAACTCGCTGATCGACTGATTTCTGAGGTGCACGCTCAGGAACTGGCTCTTGTCCTCCACGCCCCAAGTCACCAATGCCTTGGTGATGTCACGCATCGAGAGCGGCGGCGAATACATCAGGGTGCGCAGGATCAGGTCGCGGTATCCGCGAGTCTCTTCGTAAAGCCGGTGAAACGTCTCGGCGTCCTTGCGCGAGAACCGCGCCATCGAGGCGCAGGTCTTCTCCAGATCCGTGTGAACCGTGAGCGCAGTGCCATCGTGAAAAACGCTGGCCATCTGGACCGGAGGCTGCACATAGCGCAACCCGTGACGGGTCATTAATTCGAGGTCGTCGTAGACCGGGCAAATGCCTACCAGCGTGTGATAGTTGGCATGGACGTTGTGCAGAAAGCCGGGGCGAGTCAGCTCCTCTGTGCAGAGGCCGCCACCTTCTTCTCCTCGCTTCTCAAAGACCGCGACCTTCCATCCGCTCTTCGCGAGATAGGCCCCCAACGCCATCCCGTTGTGGCCGGCGCCGATGATCACAGCGTCATAAGTCGCATCGGGCATAAAAGTCTCCTGTCCTCAGATCGCGAGAGATGCCGAGCACTTAGCGTGCCAGTTTCGATTCTGCGGCCAGGCGTCGGGGTCGGGCGAAATGATGGAAGCCGCCTGGGCGGAGTTGCATCCTTTGGAGCCACCGAGATTGAATCCGATGGCGTCTATGGATTGCGATAGCGGAACGACCGTTCCGGGTCCGGGCGATAAATCAGGTGGATGAGCAGACGTGGGCTTCCGCAAGCCGTTTGAAAAGGACTTGAGCAGCCTGCTCGCCGCTGTGGACGCAGTCCGGGACCCCAACGCCGCGATAGGCGGCGCCCGCGAGCATCAGGTTTGGAAGCTCAAGAACCTCGCGCTCGATTCTGGTCACGCGCTCGAGATGGCCGACCGAGTATTGCGGCATCGCGTTCGGCCATCGCCGCACGCGCGCAAGGATCGGGTCTGCGTTCAGTCCGAGCAACGCGCTGAACTCTTCCCGCACCGCGGCGACCATCTCCTCCTCGTTCAACTCCATCATTTGCGCGTGAAGGGCGCCGCCGAGGAACGCGCGCATCAGGACTGCACCTTCCGGCGCACGGCCCTCGAACTTTGTGCTCGAGAATGTCGCGGCGATTATTTTGCGCCGCTCGATCGCCGGCACGACGAAGCCGAAACTTTCGGGCAGGTGCGGACAATCGCTGGTCCGATAAGCAAGGTTGACCGTCGCAACCGATGAGTACCTGATCTCAGCGAGAAGGTGAGCGAGTCCGGGGGCGCAGCCTTCAAGCAGCCGGGCCGCTCCGAACGCCGGCGTCGCGAGCAACACCGCCTCGGCCTCGAAGGCGGAATTGTCCGCCAGGACAAGCCGCCATCGCTCGCCGCCATGGGTGCGGGCCAGCGCGATGACGTCGGCGCCCAACCGCACGCATCCGTCCAACCGCGCCGCCAGTGCATCGACCAGCGTCCGCATCCCGCTGCGAAAACTCACAAACAGCCCGTATCGCGGACCACTGGTGCCATTGGACCCGGCCGGCCGGGTTACTGCCCTTAGCCCTCTGAAGAGGCTCCCGTGGCGGCGTTCCATCTCGATGAACCTGGGCATCGTCGCTTCAAGGCTGAGCGAATCGGGATCGGCCGTGTGGATTCCGGCCATCAACGGCTGCGCCACGCGCTCCAGCACCTCGCGTCCCACGCGGCGACTTACGAATGAGGCGAGGCTTTCGTCACCGCCGGGGCGGCGCGGCGGAATCAGCGGCTCCAATGCCATCCGCAGCTTACCGCGCAGACTGAACAACGGGCTTCGGAAGACGGGAAGGAATCGGGTGGGGGCGAGCAACATGAATCCCTCGGGAATCTCCACCAGATGCCCGTCCCGCACGACATGAGTCTTGCGAAATTGTTCCCGCGTTCCGATTAGCTCCGGCTCGAGTCCCAGCCGCTTGGCAAGATCGAGCGCCCATGGCTTCTCTGAAAGGAACGAGTCGGCGCCGGTCTCCATCACAAACCCATCTTCACGAACGGTACCCAAGGCATGGCCGAGGCTGGTGCCGCGCTCGAAGAGCGCGACCTCAAGCGCAGGCCCTCCGGCCGCCGTGAGCTCGCCGAGCTTGAATGCCGCCGCGAGTCCGCTTATTCCTCCGCCGATTATCGCGACGCGCGGATGCTGCCGGGTGTCGCGCATCTCGGCTTCAACCGGCTCCCATCGAACCTGCATCAGCGGGATGGTGGAAGTGCATCAGGTCTTCGCATCGGCTGCGACGAAAGGAAACAGCCCTGCGTCTGATCGTTCCAGATGTCATTTGCCGCGTTTGGTTCTCCCTTTACCGCCGCGCCCTCCAAGCCCGCCCTTCAGCATGTCGTCGATCCAGGCGAGCCCCGTCATCATCCTGGGGAAGCCGAGAGTGGTTAACGCCAGCAAACCTACGTGGCGGACCTCGTCATACTTGGCGCCCGCTTCCAATGCTCTGCGCGCATGAGAATGGACGGCGCCCTCCTGGCCGGAGCCGATCGCCATCCCGAGCCTGACGAGCTGAACCATCTTCTCATTCAATGGACCAGCGCTGGCAGTCAGGCTGGAGATTTCATCATAGGCGCCGGTGATCGCCGGGAACTCCTTACGGAACTCATTGTAACGCCCGGGTAGCTTGGCCATCGGTTGGGAGCCTCCTTACGTTTTGGTTTCAAACGCAGAAATCGAGCCACGGATCGGTGATCGAGACATGACGCGATAGCGCGCGGAGTTCGCGTTTGCGACCTGCGCACCTGAAGCCAAGTGTAGCGGTTCCCAATCAGCTCGAAAACTGATGTAGCGAAGAGAATCAACTGCTTCCGTTCGGGGCATCGGAACAGAGCGGTCTAAATCGCTACAAGGACGTGATGCGTTCGGGCTCAACAAATCTCGACCGCTCGCAAAGCGGCCGTGACCGTCCACTGCGCGGTCTCATTGCTATGCGCGAGAAAGAGCCCGGCGTTCGCGATTGAGCAGATGGCTTAGCCAAGCCTTCAACATGTCTCCCAGCTTCACCGGGTCCAGAGGCTTCGCGGTGTAGCAGACCGCCCCGTTGCACCGCGCGGCTCTCTCAACTTCTGCGTCGTGGCTCGAGGCCACGTAGAGCAGTGGGGCTCGATTCGTCAGCTGCCTGATCCGATTGAGAAGCAATTCGCGTTCTTTCGCAGGCAACAACTCGTCGTCAACAACGACCAGATCAAAGTTGCGACCGTCGGCCAACTCCCAGATCGAATCAAGGTTCTCTCTCATTTCGACCGACCATGGCAAATCGCAGTTGCTGGCCACGAGTGCCCGTAGCACCGGATCGCGCCCCAGCACCAGGACGCGCGGCGATACGCTGGCTGGCTCGCATCTCGCAGGCATCTCTGCGGGCGGAGTAATGCACGGCCTTCTCTTGCCTTCATCGGATAGCCGATTGGCTTTGGACCGCATGATAACCCCCTGCTCTACTCCGCTGCCTGGGGAGTGCATCGGCCATGCCAACGCCGCTTCCGGCGTGAGACGCATGGGACTTGGCAAAACCATTTGTAGCGGAAAGGGACAAGCTGCTTCGTAGGGAATCAAGCGAAACCGCCCTCTGGAGAGGAGAATCGATCGGTCCCCGCCTGCTTCATCGAAGAGGGTCTGTCAGCGGTATGATAGTCAACGAAGCGGCCAGTGACTCCATTCGTGACGCTTGAGTCCGATCGAAACATGTAAAGCGCCTTGGGCGACAGTATCGATGGCCGATCGCTTGAGAGCGTACTTCAGCCGACGGATGGCCTGTTGACATCGGACTATACAACTGTATAGTCAAAGCATGCGAATCGTTCGAGTCGAAGCTATTCCCCTGACCACTCCGTACGGAACGCCCGGCGCTCAGACCCGCGAACGCAGCGCGGTCTTGGTCGAAGTGGAGGTCGCAGACGGCACCGTGGGTGTCGGCGAGACGTATCTCGGCGTGTACATGCCGGAATTGGCGATCGAAGCCGTCAAGTTCTTCGAACCGTTCCTGATCGGCCGCGACAGCACCAACATTGCGAAGTGCTGGAGCGACTGCCAGTGGATCTCGAGCTACGTGGGCAGGACCGGTCCCACCGTGATGGCCCTGTCGGCGATCGAGTGCGCGCTCTGGGACATCCTGGGCAAGCGGCTCGGGGTCCCGGTGCACACCCTACTCGGCGGCGCCGTCCACGATCGTCTGCCCTTGTACGCGAGCGGCGGTGTCCCAACCTTCACGCTCGACCAGCTCGTGAGCCACACGAAAGAAGTCGTCGGCGATGGCTACCTCGGCTTCAAGATGCGGGCGAATCCGGTTGCGTACCAACCAGCCGTCGAGGCCGAGCGGGTTGCCGCCGTGCGAAAGGCACTCGGCCCCGATCGCCTGCTCGCAGTTAACGCCGTGCAGAACTTCAACCCCCGGCCTTGGAACGTGAAGCAGGCGCTGGACCTGCTCGATCAGTTGGCGCCCCACCACCTCGCGTGGGCCGAAGAGTTCTTGCCCCCCTTCGATCCTGCGCCCTATGCGGAGTTGCGGGCTCGCAGCAAGGTCCACATCTCCGGAGGTGAGGGCATCACCACGGCACCTGCGTTCGCTCAATGGCTCCGTGCCGGTGCCTTCGACATCGCGCAGCCGGACCCGACGATCGTCGGGGGAATCGGCGAGGCCCGCCGGGTATGCGGAGCTGGCTGCTGCACAGCACGTGCGCGTCGCGATGCACGTGTGGGGCAGCGGGCCCACCATGATGGCGAACTACCACCTCGGCTTCACCCAACCGAACTGCTTCATCCTCGAGCGGCCAGTGATGCACAACCCGCTGGAGGTCGAGACCCTGGTCGAGCCGCTCAAGATCACCGACGGCTACCTGCTGCCACCGACTGCTCCAGGACTCGGCGTCGAACTCACCGCCGAGGTCAAAGCCAGGTATCCCTACCGGCGCGGCTCCGCGAGCCTATTCGGATGAGCAGGCGCGAAGACTCGATGCCTCGCGGACTCCCTATCGGTGTGGGCGTCTGGCTCCCATCATTCGTAGACTTCCCGAACGGACTCAAGCCGGAGATCGGAACTCATTGAGTCAGGCACCACGCAAAGAGTCAGCCCGGGCCTCCATCCTGTCGTCGGCGATGCAGATCATCGCCAAGGGCGGCGAGCGAGCAGCAACCTTCCGCGCGGTAGCGGCTGCGGCTGGCGTGTCACACTCACTGCTCCAGCACCACTTCGGCACCAAGCAAGGTCTGGTTGCGGCCGTCGAGGGGATGGTGGCCGAACGCTTCAGCGCAGCGCTAGCCACGACGACGACCGACGCGCAGATGGCCAGCAATGAGATCGCCGCCGGCCTCTCCGAGCTCATCGCCGGCGATGCACAACTGCGGAGCTATTTGCGACGCGCATTGCTCGAAGCAACACCAGCCGGCCAAGCTCTCTTCGTCAGAATTGCAGACCTTGTTGTCCGACAGACTCGAGCAGCATGGCGATCCGAAGACCCTGCCGAGCGGTTCCCAACTCGCATGGCTCGCCGTGGAGGTCGTCGCGGTCAACCTTGCCGGCGTGATCTTCGAGCCGATACTCGCTCGAACGCTTGGGGAAAAGCCGTTCGACCCCGGCGTCGTAGCGTGGCGAACCGAGGCCAATCGACACTTCCTCGTGGCGGCCCTAAAGGAGTACGTCCCCTCGAAGGCCCAGCGCCGGAGACCCGCTCCAACTCGCGCCTCCGGCTTGGCTACATAGTTTGCCAAACGCCGATGTGCCGGGCATTTGCGATACAGCGTAAAAGTTGCTTCACCAGACAGAGGACTATTTCGAGGAGAGGATAGCGATGAATTCGCATGACTTCGATCAAGCGCGACGGTTCGCGGTAACCCCCATGGGGCGGATTGCGTATGTCGAGCGCGGCTCGGGCCCGGCGGCCTTGTTCCTTCATGGATTCCCGCTCAACGGGTTCCACTGGCGCGGAGCCCTCGACGATCTGAGCGGCATCAGGCGATGCATCGCGTTGGACCTGCTGGGTCTCGGACACAGTGAGGTCCCGGCCGAACAGAGCCTGACGTTCGAGGATCAGGCCCGGATGGTTGCGTCGTTCCTCGATAAGCTGGCGATCGAGCAGGTCGATCTGGTCGGCAACGACACCGGCGGCGGAGTCAGTCAGTTGTTCGCCGCGCACTTTCCCTCGCGCGTGCGGACGCTGACGCTGACCAACTGCGAGGTGCACAATCTATGGCCAAACGCGACCCTGCGAGCGCTTTTCGACAGCCTTGGCGCCGAGGGCGCGATGGCGGGCCTGAAGGCGGTGGTCCAGGACACCGCGATGGCGCGGCAGGCGTTCGCCACCGCGTATGAAAACGTTGAGCAGATTCCGTCTGAAGCTTTTCGGGTTTACCTGGAGCCGATTCTGTCCACCGACGAGCGCGCGCTGAACGTGCAGCGTTTCGTGCGCGCAGCGCAAACCGATCGCGATCAGATGGTCGCGGCCGCCCCGATGCTACGGCAACTGCGCGCGCCGGCCCAGGTCATCTGGGGGGATGCCGACCCCTTCTTCGACGTCGAGCCTTCGCTGAACTGGCTCAAGGCAAATGTCCCGTCGATCAGAAAGGTGATCACCGTGCCTCGCGCCCGCTTGTTCTTTCCGGAGGAGCATCCCAAGCTCATGAGCGTACTGCTGCGCGAGTTCTGGAATTCGGCGTTCTGAGCGGATCGGTCCCGGACGGCCTTGCCGGGTTGGGGCGTTTCGCCTCTTGAGGACGTTGACGCGATGCGAGGTGCTGTCCCGATGCGGAAGGCGCGCGCTCGGTCAGTCTCGGAGGAAAAAGATCGCGACATCGGCGTTGAGGTTTGGGTCGTCCTGCACCTGCACGCCGGTTTCCGTGTTGAGGCAGATCTCGCGCAGGATGTGGATGCCCGACGAAGCGCACAGATCGCGCACATCCAGGATCGACGCGAAGCGGCGGTTCGGCGTGTCATACCATTCGTAGCCGTAATGGCCCGGTGATTTCGGCGAGCGTCCCTCGCGGTAGTACATCTCGCGCAACTTGCGATACGCAAAATTCGGGAAGCTCACGATTCCCAGCCCTCCGACCCTGACGATCTCGCGGAGCAGCCCCTTGGTGTCCTCGATGCATTGCAACGCCTGCGAGAGAACGACGACGTCGAATTGCTTCTCCCTGAAAACCGCCTGCCCGCGATTTACGTCGGCGTGGATGACGTTGAGGCCACGCGCAACGCAGGCCAAAACCGCCTTCTCGTCCACTTCCACGCCCACGACGCGGCATCGGCGCGCGGCCAGTTGCGACATAAGCTGACCGCTGCCGCATCCGAGGTCGAGTACGCTGCTCCCCTCGGGTATCTGATCAACGATAGTCCGCAAATCCGCGCGATCGCCCTGGAACATCGGTCCCGGCGACTCGAGTGACGGCCGGGGCTCATCTGCTCGTGCCGACGCGACTGCCGGCTCGAGGAGATTGGCCAGGAAACCCTTCATCAGGCCTCCGTAGGATTCGACGCTATCAGCGAGCAGGAAGGCGTCGTGACCACTCGGGCTTGCGACGTCGCAGTACGACACCGGCTTGTCGAGAGCCGTCAGCGCGTCGGTGATCTCGCGTCCCTGTTCGGCCGGGAAGAGCCAGTCGCTGGTGAAGCTGATCACAAGCCATCGGCATTGCGCAGGCGCAAGCGCCGCCCGCAGCGCCTCGGTCGTGTCGCCGAGGTCGAACAAGTCCATCGTCATCGAAAGCGCGATGTAGCTGTTCGGGTCGAAGCGTTCGACGAATCTGTCGCCCTGATGTGCGAGATATGCGCCGACCGAGAATTTCTTCTCGAACGCGGTCAACACGTCGCGCGGCCGCATCCGGCTCGGGTCGAACTTCGCCGTCATCGACTCGCGCGAGAGATACGTGATGTGCGCCAGCATGCGCGCCAGCGCCAGCCCGACCGCCGGTCCCTGCCGCCCGTAGTACTGCCCGCCGTGATAATGCGGGTCGTGCAGGATCGCGTTGCGTGCGACCACGTCAAACGCGAGCGCCTGGCTGCTCAGACGCGCCGAAGTCGCCACCGCCACGCATCCGCGCACGCGTTCGGGATAGCGTATCGCCCATGCGATCGCCTGATGCCCGCCCATCGAGCCGCCGATTACGGCGAGCAGCCGATCGATCCCGAGATGGTCGAGCAGCTTGCGTTGGACCTCCACGGTGTCGGCGATCGTCACGGTGGGGAAATCGGAGCCGTATGGCCAGGCCGGTGGACGAGTCGATGCTGTTGGGTCCGGTCGTGCCGCGGCACCCACCGATGATGTTCGAGCAGATCACAAAATAGCGGTTGGTATCGACGAACTTGCCCGGGCCGACAACAATATCCCACCATCCCGGGCTGTCATCATCGCCGTGGCACGCGACATGGGAATCACCGCTGATCGCGTGGCAAATCAGCACCGCATTGTCCCGCGCGGCATTCAGCGTTCCATAGGTCTCATATGCCACCGTGACCTGCGGCAGTTCGCCACCAAGCTCAAGCTTGAGCGGCGCGTCAAAAGTGACGCTCTTAACGTGCACGAGCGGCGCGGCCGAGCGCGCGCTGTCGCTGCTGTGAAGAAGATCCTCGGCGGATTTCGCTCGGCTCGGGCGCGAAGTCATCGGGTAGTGCCCTCAGCGCCGCCTTTCAGCGGTGTGCGCCCGATCGCTTCGAGGAGGTTGTCGAAATACTTCATAGGCGTCGCCTCAGCAGCAACGCTGCGGTCAGCTTTGCGATACTTTCAGCGCCTGGTCGAGATCCGCGATGATATCACGCACGTCCTCGACACCCACCGACAAACGCACGTACTCGGGCGTCACGCCGGTCTGCACCTGCTCTTCAGGTGTGAGCTGCGAGTGCGTGGTCGTTGCCGGGTGGATGATCAACGATTTCGCGTCGCCGATATTCGCCAGATGGCTGAAGAGCTTGACGCTGTTGATCAATTTGACGCCGGCTTCTTTGCCGCCCTTGATGCCGAAGCCGACGATTGCACCCTGCCCGTCGGGCAGGTACTTCTTCGTGTTGGCGTAGTCAGGATGGCTGGGCAGGCCCGGATAATTCACCCACTGCACGGCCGGGTGCTGCTCCAGGAACTTCGCCACCGCCAGCGCGTTTTCGGAGTGCCGCTCCATCCGCAGGGGCAGCGTCTCCAGTCCCAGCAGTGTCAGGAAGGATCCAAACGGGCTCTGGCAGGCACCCGTGTCGCGCAGCCAGTGGGTCCGAATGTGGAGAATGTAGGCGATGTTGCCGATCGGCCGCAACGCCTCCTCGAAGATCATGCCGTGGTAGGAGGGAGATGGTGCGGTGAATTCCGGCCATTTCTGCGGCTCTTTGGCCCACGGAAACTTGGCGCTATCGAC
Source organism: uncultured delta proteobacterium (assembly GCA_963793115.1). Lineage (GTDB taxonomy): Bacteria > Desulfobacterota > Binatia > Binatales > Binataceae > CAVVMA01. The sequence continues at coordinate 480,544 of CAWBYV010000010.1, read as the reverse complement.
AATCGCACCACCAATGTGGACGCCATGGCCGCCGATGAATTTCGTCGTCGAATACACGACGATGTCGAAGCCGTGCTCGATCGGACGGAACAGGGCCGCAGTGAGCGCCGTGTTGTCGATAATCGTGGGCAGACCGTGGTTGTGCGAGAGGTCGGTGATCTTGCGATAATCCGGCACGTCGTTCTTCGGGTTGCCGGGCGTTTCGATGTAGACCGCGCGGGTGTTCTTGTCGGCCAGCTTGCTGATCTCCTCGGGCCGCTTCGGATCAAAAAACCGGACCTCGATGCCGAGTTTCGCGAACGTTTGCGTAAACAACGTCCACGTCCCGCCGTACAAGCTGTTGGCGGAGATGAAGTTTTGTCCCGCGTGCGTGATCGTCAGCAGAGATGCGGTGATCGCCGCCTGGCCGCTCGCAAACGCCAGCCCCGCTGCGCCGCCGTCGAGCGCCGCCAGGCGCTTTTCGAGGACATCGTTGGTGGGGTTCATCAGGCGAGTGTAGATGTTGCCGAATTCGCGCAAGCCGAACAGATTTGCCGCGTGCTCGGTGTCCTTGAACACGTAGCTGGTCGTCGCATAGATCGGCACGGCGCGGGCCGTCGTAGTGGGGTCTGGCACTTGGCCAGCGTGTAACGCCTGGGTGGCGAGTCTGTAGCTTGCTGTGTTGTCTGACACTTCAGGATCTCCTTCGTTTATGCTTGTTCGTTAGTCCTCGGAGCTTCGTCGATTCATCGTACGGGTGTCCACCAGCCCCTTTTTGATCTTCTCGGATTTTCAAGCCCACTCCTTGTAGAGCACCGTGGACAAGTATCGCTCGCCCGCGTCGGGCAGCACGGTGACGATAGTTTTACCGGCTAACTCGGGCTGCTTTGCGAGCCGTACGGCCACTGCTACCGCTGCGCCGGACGAAATGCCAACGAGCATGCCCTCCTCGCGAGTCAAGCGCCGTGCAAATGCGACTGCTTCGCCGCTATCCACCTGCTCGACCCGGTCAACCAGCGACAGATCCAGCGTCTCAGGAATGAAGCCGGCGCCGATGCCCTGGATTTTATGCGGACCAGGCTTGAGTTCCTGGCCCGCAACTTTCTGCGTGATAACCGGGCTTTCCTTCGGCTCGACAGCAACCGAGATGATTTGTTTGCCCTTGGTCTTCTTGATGAAGCGGGACACGCCTGTCATCGTGCCGCCGGTGCCGACACCCGAGACAAAAATATCGACGGCGCCTTCGGTGTCGTCCCAGATTTCCGGTCCCGTGGTCTTCTCGTGAATCGCCGGATTGGCGGGATTCTTGAACTGCTGAGGCATGAAATACCGCTGCGGGTCGGAGTCCAGGAGCTGCTGCGCCTTGGCAATCGCACCTGGCATACCCTTCGGCCCCTCGGTCAGAACCAACTCGGCGCCCAGACCGAACAGCACGCTGGCGCCGCTCCACGCTCATCGTATCGGGCATCGTCAGCAACACCTTGTATCCGCGCGATGCGCCGACGAACGCCAGCGCGATGCCCGTGTTGCCGCTGGTCGGTTCGAGGATCACTTGGCCCGGTTTAAGCAAGCCCTTCTGCTCTGCGTCCCAGATCATCGCCGCCCCGATGCGGCACTTGACCGAATAGGACGGATTACGCCCCTCGATCTTCGCCAACACTGTGGCCTTGGCCCCGTCGGTAACGCGGTTCAGCTTGACCAGCGGCGTGCGTCCGATCGAATACGAATTCTCTTGAAAGATTCTTTGCGTACTCATGTTTTCCGCTCCTGCAGGGGGAGGTTCCCGCCTCCCCTTGCGCAGTGATGTGGTCATTTATCTCTCCCCGGCCACGGTCCATCGCAGTTACTCCTTGGCTAGAACCCGAACTGGACGGAGCCCGTGTACTGGTTGAACCCCCATCCGTTGGCGAGCAGGTTGAAACGGTATTCGGCACCAACCGAAATCCTGTTGAGAATGCGCTGGATTGGAGGCACCGACAGACCGGCGAGGCTATACTTGGCTCCGAACCCGAAAACGCCGCCCGCCTGAGTGTCGGCGTCGGTAGCACGGAACCCCTGCCCGGTCCCTTTGCGCCGTTGACCACCGGCGTGCTCAGCATGCTGATCCAAATTCCCGGACCGGCGAGAACGTAGGGCTTGAGTTGCGCGAGCGCCGGCTCTCCCGCCGAAGCAAGGTTCAGGTGGTATTGTACGGTCGGCTGGATCTCGACCGTGTCGAGCCAGGTCTTCTGCGCGCCAAGTGAGGGAATCAAGATGGTCGCGAGATTGTTCACCGTCGCCGTGCCACCGCCTTTGACCAGCCCAGCTTCAAGCTCGCCGCTTATGTCTCCGAAAGGAACCCCGTCCTCCTGAGTGAGGAGACGATAGTTGAGAAAGGCGCTGTAGCGTAAGCCACCCGGCATTCCGTAAGGCGATTCCGAGTACCCGACGCGGAAACCCACGCCGAAGGGAAGCTCCTGTTGGGCCGTCGTGAGTGCGGTGACCTGTTGCGTAAGTGGCGCCACCTGCTGCTGGACTTGAGCCTTCACCTCTTCCTTCACCGACGGCGTCGCAACCGCAAGTGGCTGAACCTTTTGCTGTAACCCCAGCACCTGGGTGCGCAGGTCGCGATTCTGCTGCTCGACGGCGTCGAGCCGGTCGGAGCACTTTCTGGAGCTGCGTCGCGATCACCTTCTCATCGGCGCGCGCGGCGGGCTGGTTGACGAATAACTGGGTGACCGCGATCACCGCGGCCAGTACGAGGCGACTGGATTTCATAGCAATGGCTCTCCTGTGACAAAACCTCCAGCCGTCTGGTCAGCCTTGCTATCATCTGTTGTGTATTTGTGTTGTGTATTTGTGTTGTGTATTTGCCTCCAGTGAATCTGGCCGGCGTTAATTCCTTCCATTGGCCGCCGATTGCCTCCCCAAAAGACGGCTGGCTTCGCTGCGTCTAGCCTTCTCAGTCCGTTCAATCTGCACAACTTGGCCGTTGCGGACGACAATCTGCACCAGCCCGAAGCGCAGCGACCTGACCTGCTCGCGCACAATCGGCAGCCAAACGCGCTCCTTCCTCCATCAGTTGAGGGGCGTCTTTCATCTAACACTCCTGTCCGTAAATCGGCTAGTCTTTTCCGTCCAGGCTCGGCTCTCGGTGGACGAGATACTTTGTCGGTACAGTGACCGAGACGCCGTGCGCAAGGCGAACCGTGACGCCAGCGCCTTCGAACGAGGAATCAAGTGCTGGTGCGAGAATCACGGCAGGCACCACCGGTCCCGCATCATCCACGGCCAGACGGGCGCGCCAGGAATGAGTTCTCGATTGTCGGACATCCCTGGAGAATTCACCTCCGGCGATATGGCAGCCGGCATGGAAGAGTCAATGAAAATAGCTTCGTAGCTACCGCCCGATACGGTTGAGTTGCGGCCGTACGAAGGTCGTCGTTTGTCAGCAAGTCGGGAGGTGAGGGAGGGCTGAACTTCCCCTGAGGACGATCTGAAAGCGCGCACGAGTACCTCCTTCGCGGGCCTCCAGTCGTCTGGTCAGACGCCGATTAGTCTATAAAGACGATAGACTGACTTGTCTTTAACGCAAGGCCACGCCAGTGTCAAGCGGTTCCGTAGCAGGGCGGAGTTGGAACTTGAGCTTCTCGCTCTTCGCCATCAGCTGAGCGTCCTTCGCCGCCAATGTCCCGGTCGTCTCCGACTCTCAACAGTCGATCGACTGCTGCTGGTTTGGCTGTACCGGTTTTCCCCCTCCATCCTGAGCGCAATCAGAATCAGAACAGGCAGCTTGACTTCATTCTGAAAATACTTCTATAAATATGGAATTATGAAGAGGTCAGCGGTAATCGCAGCGCTGGGCGCGCTGGCGCAAGAGACGCGGCTCGACATCTTTCGCCTGCTGGTGCAAAAGGGTCCCGAAGGACTGCCGGCAGGCGAGATCGGCACGCGGCTGGGTCAGCCCTCGCCTACGTTGTCATTTCACCTGAACCAGCTCAGGTTTGCGGGCCTGGTGAGCTCGCGGCGCGCGAGCCGGTCGATCATCTACAACGCCAATTTCAAGGCGATGAACGATCTGCTCGCGTACCTTACTGAGAACTGCTGCGGCGGGCGGCCGGAGCTATGCAGTCCCGCCGCCGCGCCAGGCTGCGAATCTGCGCCGCAGCAGACTGCCACGCCAAAGAATGATCGGAGGGTATCGGTATGAGACGGTTTCACGCTCACCTCCGGGTCGATGACCTTGATTCCTCATCGAAAGCGCACCAGTGAATCGCAACCTCGCCGGACGATCGCGCTGTGGCCAGTAGGGAATACAATGTCCTGTTTCTATGCACGGGCAATTCCGCGCGCAGCATCATGGCCGAATGCGCGATCGGACGGTGGGGCAAAGGAAAGTTCAAAGGTTTCAGCGCCGGGAGCCATCCCAAGGGCGCCGTCCACCCGATGACGCTCGATCTGCTCCGAGAGTTGAACTACGACACCTCAAGCTTGCGCAGCAAGGGCTGGGACGAGTTTGCCCGTCCGGACAGTCCGCCGCTCGACTTCGTATTCACGGTCTGCGACCAGGCCGCAGCGGAACCGTGCCCTGTATGGCCGGGCCAGCCGATAACAGCGCATTGGGGCGTCTCCGACCCCGCGGCGTTTCGAGGAAATGACCAAGAGACGCGCCGCTTCTTCTTTCGCGTCTACCGGGAACTCGAGAATCGAATCAAGATCTTCACGAGCCTGAGAATCGACGCACTCGACAGTTTCGCTCTGCGGCAGCAAGTGAGAGAAATCGGCAAAATCAAACTTCCCGAAGGGCGCGAACAGTAGGCTCCTCCCTCGGCAGACGCAGGAGTGCGCAATGAGTGCAACGATGACGATGGCACCGACGCCGGTCCTTCGCCGGCTTTCCTTTCTCGACCGCTACCTGACGCTATGGATTTTTATGGCGATGGCGGCCGGGATTGTGCTGGGGGCGGCGGCGCCAGGCGTGCGGACCATTTTCGATCGGCTGAGTGTCGGCACTACCTCGATACCAATCGCAATTGGCCTGATCCTGATGATGTATCCACCGCTGGCCAAGGTTAACTATGACGAGTTGGGCGACGTCTTTCGGGACTGGAAAATCCTCGGCCTCTCGCTGGTTCAGAACTGGATAGTCGGTCCAATCCTGATGTTCGCACTGGCGGTAATTTTCCTGCGCGATCGTCCGGAATATATGACCGGCCTGATCATCATCGGCCTCGCGCGATGTATCGCGATGGTGATCGTATGGAACGATCTGGCCGGCGGCGACACGGACTATTGTGCCGGCCTGGTTGCTTTCAACTCGATCTTTCAGGTGCTGTTCTTTTCGCTTTATGCGTTCGTATTCGTGACGGTGGTCCCCCGATGGCTCGGATTGGGCGGCGCTACCGTTGCTGTCACGATCGGCAAGATCGCGGAAAGCGTCGGTATCTATCTCGGCATCCCGTTCATCGCGGGCCTGGCCGACCTGGAGAACTCTCACCCGACGCAAGGGCAAGACCTGGTATCGCGAGCGTTTCGTTCCGAAGATAAGCCCGCTCACGCTGATGTTTCTGCTCTTCACGATCGTCGTGATGTTTTCCATCAAGGGTGCGAGAATCGTGCAGTTGCCGCTCGACGTGGTCCGCATCGCGATTCCGCTGCTGCTCTATTTCACGATCATGTTCGCGTTGTCGTTCGTGCTGAGCCGGCAGCGCCGGCGCCACCTACGCGCAGACCGCGACCTTGTCCTTCACCGCGGCCTCGAACAATTTCGAGCTGGCAATCGCAGTCGCGGTCGCGACATTCGGGATCGACAGCGGCGCGGCATTCGCAGCGGTAATCGGGCCTTTGATCGAGGTTCCGGTGATGATCGGGCTGGTCGATGTCTCGCGACTGGCGCAGCGCAGGTATTTTTGCGGCGTAACGTCGCAATCGAGGTAGCCGATCGGCGCGGCCGCGCGCGCTCCGGGAGGTTACCGGCTTTCGGTCATAATTAGTAACTGGCCCTCGAGTCCGGCCTCGCGATGCACGCCGATCGCCTGCACTTCCGGCGAGGTCGCGATGCGCTGGAAGGCGGCGCGTGACGGATACTCCGCTATCGCAGCGACATCCCACACCTCACCCACGTCTCCGATCACCACGCCTTTGACTGTGCCGACGAACAATATCCTGCCACCCTCGCGCTCGACGATTTTGGTCATCGCGGTGGCGTAGCGCTGGTAGGCTTCAAAGCCTGAGATATCGTCGGGCCGCCCGTCCTTGTACAACGCCTTGTTGCGGAACTTGAGCAGGTTCAGCATCGCGATTGGGGTTGGCGAGGAATCTTGAGCGAGTGCCCGCAATCCATCGGCGGTTGGATATACCGCGTTTTCGACTTTCATCTTTCTGCTCCTGTTGATCCGGACGAATCCGAACGAAGCTCATCTGGTTGAGGTGATGAAGCCGTGCAGCAAGTCGGCGATTTCATCCGGCTTATCCTCCTGCAGGAAGTGGCCCGCGTCCGCGATCGTCACGTGCTTCTGCCCCTTGGCGCCTGGAACGCGCTCCTGAAAACGCAGCTCGCCACCCTTGGTGATCGGATCCGAATCGCTGAACGCGGTTAGAAAGGGCTTGGTGAACCCCTCAAGAACCTTCCACGCGGTCTTGTTCTCGGCGACGGAGGGGTGTTGCGGCGTAATCGGGACCAGGGCCGGAAAGCGGCGCGCACCCGCCTTGAACGATTCGTCCGGGAAGGGAGCTTCGTAGGCGGCCTTCTCGGCTTCGCTCAGGCTGCGGCGGCATCCCATGCTGACAATCTGGCCGATCGGTAAGGTGGGGGTGTTCTGACTGAATTCGAGCCATCGCAGGAACCCGTCGGTGATTCCCTCGCCGGCCGGCAGCCCAGTATTGGCGACCACCACGCGCGCGAATCGATCAGGAAACGCGGTCACCAGCCGCAGCCCAATCAGGCCGCCCCAGTCCTGGCAGAAGAGCGTGATATCCGACAGTCGCGTCGCCGTCAGCCAATCGCTCATCCATCGCACGTGCCGTTCGTAGGTGTGATCGGATGGCTCGGCTGGCTTGTCCGAACGGCCGAAGCCCACCAGATCCGGCGCGAGCGCGCGATGGCCGCGCGCAGCGAGACTCGCGATGATACGGCGATACAGGAACGACCACGACGGCTCGCCGTGCATGAGCAGCACGGGCTCAGCGGCTGACGGACCTTCATCGACATAGTGGATGCGCAGCACCGTCCCGCCGGCATCCGCGATTTCGCAATAATGCGGAGCGAACGCGAAGCCGGGAAGATTGGCAAATCGAGCGTCGGGTGTTCTCAGGATCTTCAAAGGGCACCTCGCTTGGAGAGCTGGTTGGCGATCATCGACATATTGACATTATCAATGTCATTTACGGCGGCGAGATCAAGCGACGAAGCTCCGCGTGCCGCTGGAAGGACGCGGCCCGTCCTGTGCCGGTGTTACGTCCGGTGTTGTGTAAAGGCCGAAATATGTCTTGAGCGCGGCGATCACGAGCGGGACGACGCCGACCGCGATGAAGATTAGATCGCCGGGAAGCCGCGCCCATTCGAGCGCCTGCATCAGCGAGCTGTGCCCGAACGCGGCGCTGCGCGCGTGCCAGTATCCGTTTTGCAGCACGTCATGGAGCTGGAGAACGCCGCCCGGAAAAAGATTGGTCACGACCATCATCGCAAGCCCGACGTTCAGCCCCCAGAACGAGACGCGAATGTACTTTTCCGTATCGCGCCAGCGCTCGTTAGGCGTCACCTGCCGGAAGGCGAAGACCATGAACGCAACCGCGAGCATCCCGAAGACGCCCATGAACGACGCGTGCGCATGATTCGGCGTCAGCATCGTCCCGGCCTCGAAGTAGCTCACGATCGGCATATTGATGAGGAAGCCGAACACACCAGCGCCGACGAAATTCCAGACTCCCACCGCCATGAGGAAGTAAAACGTCCACCCATGCGGCACGGAAATATCCTCGCCGCAGATATCGCATCGCCCGCGCGTCAGCGCGACGAAATCCCACGCGTCGAGCGTAAGCAGCGTGAGCGGCACCGACCTCCATAGCTGAGAAGACGGCGCTGAACGCCATCGTGATCTCCGCCTGGCCGGTGAAGTACCAATGATGTCCCGTGCCGATGATCCCGCTGCCGAGATAGAGTAGCGCGTCAAGATAGACGACGCGCGACGCGGTCGTGCTGGAGACGATCCCGAGCTGGTAGAAAATGATCGCGACCGCGCAGGTCACGAACAACTCGAGAAAGTTCTCGACCCAGAGATGAATGATCCAGAATCGCCACAAATCCACGACGGTGAAGTTCGACGCGGTGTTGTAAAAGAACGCGGGCACATAGAAGACCGGGATCGTAACCGCGGCGGCGATGAACAGACCGGAAAGCTCGCTCGATTCGTGGCCGCGCAGGCGCGGCGCAATCGCGCGGTACAGGAGCGCGACCCACAGCACCAGACCGGCCGCGAGCATCATCTGCCACGCGCGTCCAAGGTCTAGGTATTCCCATCCCTGGTCGCCGAACCAGCTCCACGCCCACCCCAGCCACTGATGCACTCCGGCGAATTCGCCGAGCAGACTCCCAACGACGACGAGTACGAGCACGGCAAACAGTATGTTTACCCACACGTTCTGCGCACGCGGCTCATTGCCTCCGATCGATGGCGCCAGGAATAATCCGCCCGCGACGTACGATGCCGCGATCCAGAGAATTGCGAGCTGCAGATGCCAGGTGCGCAGGATTTGGCTCGGCAGAATCGCGGTGAGATCGATTCCGTAAAAGCTGCCGGCGCTGGCGCGGTAATGCGCTGTGCCCCCGCCGACAAGCGCCTGCGCGAGGAAGAGCAGCGCGACGACGGCGAAGTACTTGATCGTCGCCCGCTGGCTGGGCGTCGCCACGCCGGGGAGCATCTTCGGATGCACATGCCCGCGCCGCCCCCGCCATCCAAGGAAGTCGAACCGCCCGAACGCGAACAGCACCGCGGCCGTCGCCCCGAGCAGCGTGATCAGGCTAAGTGCGCTCCACAGCACCGCGCCGCCCGTCGGTACGTTGCCGACCGCGGGATCATAGGGAAAATTGTTCGTGTACGAGTGATTGCGTCCGGGCCGATCCGTGACCGAAGCCCACGCCGCCCATGCGAAAAACGAGGTCAATTGGCGAAGCTGCGCAGGGTCGCTGATGCAATCGCGCGCGAGGCCGCCATTCTTTTCAGGATGCTCGAAGTATTTAGTCCATAGGCCGATCTGCCGCCGGTAGGACGCGGCCTCGGCCTCCGTGAAGCTGAGAGTCTTCGAGACCGGGTCGTAGCGATTCTGTTTGAGTAGCTGCGCGACTTCCGCGTTGACGATCAATCGCTGGCCGGGCCGGAGCGCCGCCTGCATGACGAAGCCGTGGCGCTCGGCGACGGTCTCTTCAGCGTCGAGCGCGAGCGTGTGCAGATAGTCGGCTGAGAAGTCGGGCCCGAGATAGGCGCCGTGTCCCCAAATCGTGCCGTTCTCCATCAAGCCATAGCGGAGGAAGACCTGCTGCCCGGCGGTAATATCGGCGTTGGTGAACAGTACCCCGCCGTCCGGACCGACCACGCGCTCGGGAATCGGTGGCGCTCCGGAATAGGTCAGCTTCGTGAGCCATCCGAGCACGCAGAAGCACAGCACGATCGTGACAATCGCTGAGCGCCGCCACCACGGCGAGAGGGTTTCAGCTTCTGCCATACGCAACTCCTTGCTCCTGGCGGCAACTCGCCACGCGATGGTATTGTACAGAAGCTGAGCGCGAACGGCGGCACCCGACTTGCCACGGGCAACACCAAAATATTGCGACCGGCATCAGGGCCGCGCGTACGGTTGAGCTAAATGGGAGCGTTTCAAATGACGAGCGAGCACAATAGACAACCCCTTCGTCCCACTGCGGGCGGAATGATGACGGTCAAATTTGCTGACGAAATTGCGCGTCTCAAGAGCACCGCCGAATGGAAGTCGGCTGATCGTCAGGCCGTAAGCCTCGTCAAGGATGATGCTCTGAATGTCCTGCTCATGGTGCTCAAAAAGGGCGCCCACCTGCACGAGCATCGCACAAAGGGGCCAATTGTCATCCAACTGGTATCCGGCTCCATTCGCTTCAGCGGCGGCCCGGAGCAGCGCATCATCTCAGCTGGAGAGATGGTGGGTTTGGACCGCGGCATCCCTCACTCTCTTGAGGCTTTGGAGGAAAGCGCACTCATCCTCGTTACAGCAATCGATTAACGTCCCTCGGGGCGCGGTACTACCGTCATTGCGCATCGGGAATCGACCTCAAGACTACGAACGCCACGGCAGATGTCTCGCCAGGCGTCCCGTCAGCCCGCCGCCTCGCGGATCATCACCAACATCATCTTGAATCGCTCGACCGCCTTCAGGGCGTGGGGCACCTTGGCCGGCATCAGGATCACCTCATCCTTGCCGAGGCGGTGGGGCACGCCGCCGACGGTTATCTCGGCCACGCCGTCCAGCACCAGGACGAGCGCGTCGAATGGCGCCGTGTGCTCGCTCAGGCCCTGGGCCTTGTCGAAGGCAAATACCGTCACCGTGCCGGTCTTCTTCTTGACGATCTCCCGGCTCACGACCGCCCCGGCCTGGTAGGTCACCAACTCGAGCGCATTGCCGCCCGTGAACTTCTCGGCTGTCTTTTCGTTTTGAGGGTTCGTCATCGTGCCGTTTCCTCCTGCTGCTGTCACATATATGCACCAGTGTCGTTAACACAAATTTGATCCGAACCTAAACCTGGCGCTGAGTTCCTTCCAAGCTCAGCTCGTCACAGCGAGTTCACTTCGTTTGCCCCGATCTTGGCTTGTACGCCAACTCGTTCACCGCAGCCCTTCGCTCGCGGGGCAGGTTCCGAAGCCAAGTCTTAGTCGCTTCCCAATTGAGGGCGGCAATGGCGTAGGTTAGCGGAATTCCCTTGGGGCATACCCGGTCGCAGTTCTGGGCGTTTCCACAGTCCATAAGTCCGCCTATGCCCATCAGCGCGGCCAGCCGTTCATCCTGGTTCATCGCGCTCGTCGGGTGTTGCGCCATCAGAAACACCTGGCCAATCACCTGAGGCCCCATGAATTTGGAGTGGCTGTTCACCTGCGGGCAAGCTTCGAGGCAACAGCCGCAGCTCATACAGCGGGAAAATACATACGCGAACTTCTGAATCTTCGGGTTCACCCGGGGACCAGGGCCCATATCGTAGGTTCCGTCGATTGGCACCCAACACTGAGCCCGCTTGAGGTAGTCGAACATCACCGATCGATCCACCCACAAATCGCGAATGACCGGAAATTTCGACATCGGTTCCAACGTGGTGATAGAAGGCAGGTCAAGGGCCAACGCGCTGCATCCTTGACGCACTCGACCGTTCACAAGCATGGTGCAGGATCCGCAAACCTCCTCCAAACAGTTCGCATCAAACACGACCGGGGCGGTGCGCTTGCCGGCCCGATTAAGCGGACTGCGCCGAATTTCCATCAGCATGGAAATCACGTTGTGATTTGGCCGGTAGAGGAGCTCGAACTCCTCATAGTAGGAAGGACTTCGAGGGGCGTCTTGTCGCTTGATCCTCAGGACGATGCTTCGTTCTGCCACGATCTTCCGCCTCCTGACCCGGCGCAAGAATCAATCTCTGGCGCGCTGTGCCTGCGTCTTATCAGCGTATTCTAACAAGATCTCGGACAAATCTCGTACCTGCACTTCTTCCTCCAACGAACGCGACTTAACGGCGTCCCCGAGCATTGTCATGCAAAACGGACACCCAACCGCAAGCGTCGGAGCATCGGCTTCCTGCAGTTGGCCGAGCCAGGCGCTCGTTGATTCGCGTTCCGCCTATTTCCTCCTTCCAGAAACAGCCGCCGCCAGCGCCACAGCAGTAGGTGCGATTTTTCGATTGGGCAGCCTCGATCAAATCACAGCCGGGAATCGCGCTCAGCAGCGCGCGAGCGCTCTCCCACTTCCCATCGTGCCGAGCCATGAAGCACGGGTCGTGATAAGCTATCCGATGCTTCGTTGTTGCTCCGAAGCGCAGGCGTCCCGCACGCAACAATTCCTCGAGAAATTCCGCTTCATGCACCACCTCATAGTCACTCGCCCCGAAATCCGGATATTCCTTCTTCAGGTTGTGATAACAATGCGGACACTGGGTCACGATTCGGCGAGGCCGGTAGCGCTTGAGCGTCTCGATGTTGCGCTTTGCGACCGACGCATAGAGATATTCGTTTCCCAAACGCCGCGCGGGGTCTCCGGTGCAAGTCTCTTCCGAGCCCAGAATAGCGAAGCTCACTCCGGCCTGCTTCATCAGACTCGCCAGCGCGCGGCTTACCTTCTGATTCCGCTCGTCATATGAGCCCGCGCATCCTACCCAGTAAAGCACCTCAATCGCCGACGGGTCGCCGATCTCCGCCAAGGTCGGTATGCCGAGTCCTTTAGCCCAATCAGCCCGCTTTTCCTGCGCAAGACCCCACGGATTTCCCTGCGTCTCGATTCCCTTAAAGGCGGTTATAGCCTCACGTGGAAAACGACTCTCCGTCATCACCAGATAACGCCGCATATCGTCGATGCGCTGAACGTGCTCGATCCCGACCGGGCACCCTTCCTCGCACCATCCACAATTCGTGCAATCCCACACCGCCTGTTCTGTCACTACATCCCGGATCATATCAACATCGGCCGCCGCCGTTTCACCAGCGGTCACCACCGAGTCCATGTTTCCCTTTTTTGCTAGAAGCGCCGGAGCCATGGCCAGAAGATGCTCGCGCTGTTCGATCACCAGGTACTTGGGATTCAGGGCCTTCCCCGTCGTCGCGGTCGGACAATTGATCATGCAGCGCCCGCACTCGAGACACGCGGCCATGTCGAGCAACTGCTTCCAACTATATTGCTCGATTCTTCCAACGCCGAAGCTTTCCGCCTGTTCAAAATTGGTGATTGGCTGAAGCCGGCCGCGCGGACCAAGATTTCGGAAGAATAGATTCGCCGGCGCGATAACGAAGTGCCGCAGCTTCGAGAATGGGAATGCAAACAAAAGCGCGTACACAAGCAACATGTGGGTAAGCCAGAGCCAGCGGTGAAATGCGCCCCCCGCGCCCAGGGCTCCTTCCAGACGCCCCAAACTTCTTCCCAAATATGCCCATTCCTCGAACGGCGGACGGGTGGCGTTAATCCTGGCACCTTCGAGCATCAGCCCCGTTGCCACGACCAGAACCAGCATCAGCAGCGGGTACCAGTAACCCAGACGGTTCTCCATGTTGTTCAACAGCTTCTCAGAGGATGGCCGGCTCAGAAGCCATGGCCTCTCGATCGCACGACGAAAACCGGCCGCCAGGACGCCCACGATGGAAATCGTAAAGAAGGTGTCCATCGCTGCTTTGAAAAAGAGGTAGAACTGACCAAAGTAGAAGTACAGATCGAAGCCAAACAACCGCGCGAGAGCTCTCACGTCACTGTTAATGACCACGATTGTGGTTCCGATGAAGAGACCGACGAAGCCCACATAAAATGCGTAATGCATCCAGCCCCAGGTTTCCCGGACGACGTAGCCCTGGCCAACCGCGTCCCGCAGCATCAACCAGGCGCGCAGCAGCGGGCGATCGAAGCGAGATTCCGATCTGCCAATCGTAATGCGCTGGTACCAGTATCTACCGGTAAAAGCGAAGGTGACCGCCAAAAGCGCCAGCAACGCATACATGATCACGATGAAGGCAACTGGAACATTCCACAAAATCTCTCGCGTGATGCTATGATCCATGTCCAAAAGCCTCCACGGTCTTTCTGACGGCCAGTGCCGTTCAGGCTTCACAAATCAGCCGGCCCGGATCAATAATGAAACACCATCAGAGCTGTGCCAGCGCTCGGGAGGACACCCCGTGAAAGTCAACCGCATGATGACTCACGATGTCAAAACCTGCCGTCCCGACGATTCACTAAACGTCGCCGCACAAATTATGTGGGAGCACGTCTGCGGATCGGTACCCGTGGTGGACGAAAATTCAAGGCCGGTTGGTTTTCTGACCGATAGGGACATTTCCATGGCGGCTTACACGCAGGGCGGACCCTTGCACATGCTGCGCGCCGAGAACGCTATGGCCCGCCGGATAATCTCCTGCGGCCCCGATGATGAAGTCGCTGACGCAGCCAGGATCATGCGTGAAAACGGCGTGCGCCGGCTCCCGGTGGTCGATGCTGAAGGCAAACTCGTTGGACTCCTCTCGCTCGACGACCTCGCCTGCGAATCCCAGCGCATCCTCAAGGGTGGCACCAACCACGAATTGGCGAGTCTTGTGGCCGATGTCTACGGTTCCATCTGTGCCGGCCGCTGTCACCGTCGATGGAGTCCCGACCCACCCTTGGTCAGCTCATCTCAGCCCTAAAACGGCCGGCCAAATTTGCCAAGGCTCAGAGGCGGATCGGGTTTTGAGGAAGGACAACTCAGCTTGCGCTGCCTGACTGGAGCTGAATGTAGTTCTCGATTCCCATCCGTTTGACCAGCTCAACCTGAGTCTCCAGGAAATCTACACTCTTCTCTTCTTCGTACAGGATGCTCTGAAGCAGATCGCGGCTGGCATAGTCTTTTACCAGTTCGGCGTGCGAGATTGCGGCGCGCAGGTCGGCCAGCGCCTTGAGTTCCAGCTTCATATCGCAGTCGAGAATTTCGCCGACGTTTTCGCCGATCAAAAGCCGATCGAGATCTTGCAGGTTGGGCAGACCCTCGAGAAACAGGATGCGGTCGATAATCCTTTCGGCGTGCTTCATCTCGGCGATCGACTCGTCACGCTCGTGCTTGCCGAGCTTGCTCACACCCCAATGGTCGAGCATCCGGGCGTGAAGGAAATACTGGTCGATTGCTGTCAGCTCATTGCGGAGCGCGGTGTTGAGATGCCCGATGAGCGCTGGATCTCCGTGCAAGGCTGCACCTCCTCAGGATTCGTCCTACCTCCCTACTGGATCAGGGGGCGGCCCGGCAAGCAGACGGCGCAGTTAACTCGGCGGGACTCGCGATCTCGCGCGAACCGAGACCAGCTTCGCTTTCATCGCCCCTGGCCGATTCGAGGATCTCGCGGACTGCCGGGATACATTTGCCGCACTTCGGCTTGACGCCCAGCGCGCGGTAGAACTCTGCCACGGACGAGTTGGACTGCGAGCGGGCTTGGCGGTCAGTCAAGCCGTTGCAGATACATATGTACATCCGGATTCCCTGTCCTTACGACTCTGAGAATCATTATCAGCTAGGCAGACGGCTGTCAACGCCGGCATCAGGCTCTCCAGCGTCGCCCCGGAACTCAATAGTCGTCGAGCAGCGATGGGTCGTAGCCGGCGCGGGCCATTGCGCGGCGCGCCGCATCCAGAATCCTCGGGCTCGTCAGATTGGGGCGGGTTGGGACCTCCGGCGCGTTCCTGATCGATGCCAAAAGATTATCGGCCTCGTCCTTGGCCAGCCGCTCGCAGATATCGTAGACGCCGTCAGGCCCCTCCTCTACCGGGTTGTGCGCCGCGAGAATCGCCTTTATCGCCCGGATTACGCTGGGTACGGGAAGCGGCATCAGCAGCGCGACCAATGCGCCGTGGTCCTGCCTGAGTCTCTCGGCTTGAGCCAGGGGCTTGCCGAGCAGACGCTGGGCGGCCGTGAGCAGAATCTTTTCCTCGATGCCAATGTGCTTCAGAAGACCGCGGCGTAATTCGTCGTAGGCCGCGAGTTCATGGTCGGAAGAGCAAGTGGCGGCTCGGGCGAGCAACGCGTCGAGGCGACGGTGATCGTCAGTGAGGAACTGGCGGATTCGGCCGACCGGACTTTTCTCTGAGTCTGACACGGGGTCATTCATATTGTTCTCTTTTCAACCCTACTGATGCACAGACCTGAACGGACTAGCGCGTGAAGCGCAGGCCGATGGCGAGATCAGGAACGGAGCAGCTTCGAGCCAAAAAATACCAGCCAAACGGCCGAGCCCAGGATCCACACCGCAGCCGCCCATCCGAGGTGAATGAAGTACGTGTTACTGGAATCAGCCGCGAGCCTCGCGCATAGCGCAATTAGGAATGCTGCGCCGAGTATGATCACGGCGGGCGGCCTTCCGAGCGCGAGTTGCTCCAGGTTGAAATGGCTCAGCGCCACGTGGGTGGCTACTCCGAAAGCCAACAGACTAAAGCCGCCGATAAAGAGGATGTGCAGGGCAGGGACGCGATAATCAGGCCAGAGTGCCGAGACAATCAAGCCAACCGGCATGAGCCAGACCGCAAGCCAGACCAGCTTGCGATGCGCGCCCGGCTTGCCGGGCAGACGCCACGCTCCGCCGCCCAACCCCAGACCGATCGCAACCACAATCGCTCGCAGCAGCGGGCCGCTTCGCTCGAAGCCGAGTTGCTCCAGCAGCAAGCTGGCGAAGATCGCTGCCCCGGCAAAGCCATATGCCAACGCCTTCCACGTTTCACGCGGCCCCGAGCCGAGGTCGGGAGGCGGAGGTGCGCCACCCATGAGCGGCAAGACCAGACCACCGATGCCGACTGCCAAGCATAGGAACACGCCCTGCTCGACCAGTAGCAGACCCAGCTCGCTGGTCCACGGGGCTACATTCTTCGCCTCAGCCGCGGCAATCAAACCGGCACCCGCCAGTCCGTGCAGCGCCGCGATCGGCAACAGCACAAAGGCAGCCGGCGGGCGGCGGCCGACAGCGCCTTTCAGAAAACGACGCAGCGCAAACTCGATGAGCAATGCAAATAGCGCGGCGTAGGCGGTTTCGGCGATCACCCACTGCTCCGCAATCGCCGCAGCCGTGGTGACAACCAGTGCCGCCACCAGCGCCATCATCTCCATCCGGGCGACCGGCTGCGTCTGTGTGCGACGCGGCAGCGCCGTCAGAAGGAAGCCAATGGCAAACGCCATCATGAATGCCTGCATCTGCACCAACCCGTGAAACCTGCACGAGTAGGTCGTCGTGACTCCCGTCGCGTAAAAAAGCCAGTGGCCGACACCGATCCACGCGAGTAGGACACCCAGCGGAAAGAAGATTCGAAACGGTTCGCTGCGCCAACGCGAGATACCTGCGGTTGACGCGGGCGGCACAAGCCCCGTACCGGCCGGCGGTGTCACCGGCGATCACCCACCGATCTGGTCATTTGAGCCGGAATGTCCGAAGGAATACGAAATTCGGACACGCCCGCGCGAGCCTCATTCGAAAGATGCCACGCGATCTTGATGTAAACAGAAAATCTTGTTGTTTCAAGCATTTATTGGGTAGAGCACGTCTGAGGTCGGTTCAAAAGCGCTCCACAGACAAAGCTAACGGCGATCAGTCAGCTGCTCATGGCGTGCGGACGTGATGTCCGACACGAACCGTTCGGCGTGGCGCCTGACGAAGTCGCGCACGCTCAAGGGCGGGTGTCCCGTGATCGTCTCCACGTCGCGGGAGAAGCGGTCGTAGCGGTTGGCGGCATGAAGGCGCGCCATCGTCAGAAGGTGCTGGTACAGGTGATCGGGCAGATTGCGCCTGCGCAGTTCATCGTCGCGCCACTGGTTTAGAGGCACATCAAGGTACGCGATGGGCCGGTCCAGTGCGCTTGAATATTCCGCCGCGATCGCGTGCATGCCCTCGGAGCGGGGACCGGTCAGCTCGTACACCTTGCCCAGATGCGGTGAAGGGTTGGTCAGAATGACGGCGACCACCTGCGCTACATCCTCTGCGGCGACAGGAGAGGTTCGTCCTGTCCCGAAAGGCAGCCGAATGGCGCCCTCCTTCGCGATCGATTCGGCAGCCCAATCAAGAAAGAAGGGATTTTCCAGGAACACCGTAGGACGGACATGCACGACTGGAAGCCCGGACCAGTTCAGCGCCAGCTCGGCCAGGAAATGCTGCCGATGCTGAGGAGATTCGGTCATGTTGGTCAGGCTCATCTGAGAGACGGTCATCTGTGAGATGTTGACGAACGCCTCCAACTCACCATGTTGGCGAGTCTGCGGCTGCCGCGATGACAGTCGCCTCAAGATAGGCCTGAGAAACGCTCATGCCGAAGTAAATGCTCCGGCAATCCGCCAGCGCGCGCACGACGTCCGAGGGGTTGGTCAGGTCGCCGATCACTACATCGGCACCAGTCGCGCGCAGCGCATCGGCGCGTTCATCGTTGCGGCGGACCAGTGCGCGAACCGGCAAACCGCCTTGGCGAAGCAAGTCCACGATGGTACGGCCGATCGCTCCGACTCGCCCGGCCGCCCCGGTGACCAAGATGGGACGGTCAACTTTGGAATCCATTTAGGCACCTTCCACGCGAGAGTTATCTGAGTCTGAGCGACGAACGACAGCGTCTCTGCGTTGAACTGTCCTTGGGCGTCGAAACCCTGCGCACTCCTCAATGAGGCTGTGAGGCAATCAACATGTCAACGCGGATTCCTCGACGTGAAGTTCACATTGCTGATATCGATCGAGACCATCAGCATTTCCAGGATCGGCCGGCGATCGGGTCCGCGCGCGTAGGCGCGACGCTTGGTTGGCAGACAAATGCCGTTAGCCTCCACATACTCCGAAGTCAGCTTGCGCCGCGGCAAACCCGCCTGCGATATTCACGCTGTAGTCGTGGCGGCGCAACATCAGGTCGTCGCCGAAGAAAAAATCCTGAACCAGGCTGTGCGTCTCGATCGAACCCGGGAAATACGCTCGCAGCACCCGCCAGGTCTCCGAGGCCTCCCGCCACGGCTCGGTCTCCTCGATTCGCACACCGTCCATCGCGAGAACAAAGGGCGTGGTGAGATACGTCCAGAGGGCTTCACCGTTGAAATAGGCACGATGCAGCGGATCCCAGGGCGTGCTCATCTGATGGCCGGCGAAAGAATCCCGAGGCGCACGGCGCTCCGCAACGAGAGTGCCATCGAGCTTTTCGATTGCGATCCGATCTGGCGTGAACATGGTGCGCTGATCCGGAGCCCCGTAAGGCACGACGGAGGAGCGTTCCTCGTGCAGCCATACCGTCATACGGCGCGGACTTGAGTCCTGCGGCAGACCTTTGAGCGCGAAGAAGCCGCCCCCGCTGACAATGGTGGCCTCAACCTTTTCATACCCGCGCCAGCGATCCAAACCGCCGTGCGCCTCAAGTATTCCGCCAAGCAATTTGTTCATTCGCCGTCCGTGTCAGGGTTCTCCTCAGATTTTCAAGACCGAGCGGAACCGCACCTTGCCCGTCATCATGCGCTCGTAAGCCTCCGCGGCCCGCTCCAGCGGAAACGTTTCGATCATGGGTCGCACCCCATTGGCCGCCGCAAATTCGAGCGTGTCCTCTGAATCCTTGGAGGTTCCGGACGGCCAACCCGTGATGAACTTGCGAGCCAGCAGCAGCTGCAATCAGGTGACGGCGAAGGGCTCGAAGCTGGCGCCGACGATAAGCAAATTGCCGCCGACTCGCAGTCCGTCGATGAGGCTGCCCATCGCTTTGCCATCGGGCGCCGTCGCGAGAATCACCCCGTGCGCCGCCCCGAGCAGTCAGCTCTTTGGCGACGTTCCTGAGACCTGGCGTTAACGTAGGTTCGAGCGCCGAGTTTAAATGCGAGAGCTCTCTTGTCTTCTCCCCTGCCTATCGCGACCGTGTCAAAGCCGAATTTGCTTGCAAACTGGACACCCAGGTGGCCGAGGCCACCGATTCCCTGTATTGCTACCAGGTCGCCAGGCCGAGCGCCGCTGTGCCGCAGGGCGTTGAAAGTCGTAACGCCCGCGCACATAAGAGGCGCGGCTTCTTCAAAGCCCAGCTCGTCGGGAATGCGAGCCAGCGACTCTACCGGCACCAATACATACTCCGAGTAGCCGCCGTCGTAACTGATACCCGGAATTTGCAATTTGGCGCAGGTGATGAAGTCGCCGCGCCGGCATGATTCACACTTGCCGCAGTGCCCGCCGTGCCAGCCGACTCCGACTCGATCGCCAACCTTCCAGGGCTCAGTGTCTTCGCCGACGGCATCGATGACGCCGGCGATCTCGTGACCGGGGCAGCGGGGATAGACGATTCCCGGCCACACTCCGTCCTTGGTGAGAACGTCGCTGTGGCAGATGCCGCATGCCTCAACTCTGACTCTCACCGATCGTGGGACAGGCTCACGCATCCGCTCCTCCGTCAATTCAAAGCCCTCACCTGCCTTAGTGACTAGTACTTTTTTCATGGGACGACCTCACTTCAGTGCAACCGTTTGTGACTTGCCGTTGATTGTTACTTAATCGGGCTTTACTAGGACACGGACACGTGCATTGGCGTCCCGCGTTTTCTCGCGACGCAATATTTCCGCACGAAAGGTATCAATTTTGAGAGCTGGAGGCCCTGTTTCCGATGGCACCACATCCGGAGAAACGGCGTTGGACGAGAAGAATCTTCTACGAGGATTCCGTCGCTCGAACATCAGTGCCGCGGTAGAGAGCCGACCAGAGCGAAAGGACACCCGCGATACTTCCGCTCCAGAACACCACCCAGAATGCGGCCTCAGACGATGCGGATGACAGCCCGGACGCGATCAGTACCGCAATCGCGACGCCGGCCCCCGCGACGGCGACGCCAGGCCATTTCAGGTAGTTGACCCGAGTCGCGACGGCTCCCATCACCGCGAGCGCTATGCCGGCGACGAGGAGGAGCCCGTGTTGCGAGTCGAGCAGCGGCTTGTCGAGCACTGCCACGCATACCAGCACGATCGCGATCAGCGTGCTGATGAGGTCGGGTATCATCGAATCCTCTCCTCTCGATGAATCCGCGCGAGGTAGCGCCAGGTGACCGGCGGAATCGTCAGGTAGACTGCACAACTCGCCGCGACCAGCACTTTCCATCCGACATGCAGCGGCGTGAACGCCACCAGCGCGAATGCGATCAGGCACAGCCCCGCATAACTCAAATAGCCGCCCGCTCGCAGCATCTTGTGATCCGAGATCCGCGCCACGCAGTAGAGCAGACCGTACGCGCCCGCGGCGGTGACGAAGGCACCGAGCAGCAGGGCAGTGGCGAGCATTTCGGAGGGACTCATGATCACGCCGCCGCCATCGATTCTCTGACGGTGGCCTCGCGCCGTCTCGCGGCGAGCAGATCGTACACCAGGATCGCATAGCCGCAGGCGAACATCAGTCCGAATGCCACGCGCGCCCACATGCCCTCGTTGAACCACGGCCGTCCCTGCATCGCGAGGAAGGCGTTCCAGGTCGAGCCGCCGATCGCGCGTTCATAGAAAGCCTGATCCATGCCCGCCACCAGCAGCGCGCCGGTCATGCCGAGCATCCCGATGTTGAGCAACGCGAATGACCATTTCCACGCGCGACCGTCGAGCCCCTCATAGCCACGGCTCTTCTCGAGTGCGAGATAGAGCACAGCGACCACGCCGCATCCGTAGGCGCCCCAGAATGCGAAATGCCCGTGCGAGGCGGTCCACTGGGTGCCATGCGAATAAAGGTTGATTTGCGGCAGCGTCATCATGAAGCCCCATACGCCGCCGCCGATGAAATTTCCGAAGGCCTCGGCGAGCGTCCAGTAGAATGCCGGACGATTCGCGGCGCGCAAATGCTGACTGCCCGCGTCATACACCGCATGCACGACCATTCCGAGCAGCGGCAGCGGCTCCAACGCCGAAAAGAATCCGCCGATCGCGAACCAGTAGCGCGGCGTCCCGATCCAGAAATAGTGATGCCCGAGCCCGAGAATGCCGGTGCCCAGCACCATCGCAACCTCGACATAGAGCCAGCTCTCGACCACGCGTCGCGACGCGCCCACCAGATGAATCAGGGTCCACGCCATGATGCATCCGATCAGCACTTCCCAGGTCGCCTCGACCCACAGATGAACCAGCCACCACCACCAGAACAGATCCTGCGACATGTTGCGAATTTCAGGAAAGGCATCGAAGTAGAGGACCACCAGCGGGACCAGGTCGGCGATCAATACGGTCAGGATGCCGGTACTCTTGCGCGCCTTGAGCGCAGTTCCGATCACGTTGTAGGCGAACACACCCATCACCGCCGCGATCCCGAGTGCGGCCCACCGGGGAGCTTCGACATACTTGCGGCCCTGGTTGATGAACCACATCGACGATTCGGTGGCTGAGCCGTATTGCACGACCAGAAACACCACCACAACGATGGCGACCGCAGCGCAGAAAACCCAGAACAGGATTTCGGCCAGCGCGATGCCTTCCACTTCGCGCTCGAGTTCCTGCGGAAGGAACCAATAGATCGCGCCGAGGAATCCCATCAGCAGCCAGATCACCAGGCCATCGATGTGAATGATCTTCGCGGTGTTAAAGTTGAACACGTTCAGCAGAAAGCCGGGCCAGATGTAGTAGATCGAGGAGAGCACGCCGAATGCGATCATGGCACCGAACATCACCGTGGATGCGGTGAGATACTTCAGGCCCAGCCGCTGAGATCGATACATCGCGCTTTCCTCCCTTCGCGTGGTTGGCTACTGCCCGCTCGCGGCGCCGAATCGGTCCGGAAAGCCATTGCTATCCACCGACGACATCCACTTCAGATATGCGACGAGCGCCTCAGCTTCGTCGCGCTTTATGCGGAGATTTGGCATCGGCCGCGCACCAAGCTGGAGCGGATTCATCAGGAATTTAGCGAGCCTGTCTCCGCGCTTGTCGCCGCTGTAGTGCGTCCAGACCGGGTCCATCCATGCTCGGGTCAGATCGGGGGCGTAATATGCACCGTTGCCGAAAAAGGTGTGACAATCGATGCAGGCGCGGCTCTGAATGACGAGCTTGCCCTTACCGATGAGGGCCGCGGCTTCCTCAGGGGAGTATTTGTGACCGAAGAGCAGCTCCTCGGCGCCGATTTTCGGCGCATACTCGGCTCGCGCCGGATCGTATTCGTATGCGATCGAGTTGTTGATTACGTCGTAAGATGGGACGCGCGGGCTGCCGGGGGTGATTTGCCGGAGCGTGTCGATGGTGAGCGCAGCGAGCACTATCGACATGAAAATAGTGGTGGCGATCGCTCCCGCACGCCAGAATAAGGGATCCTGCGTGTACATCAGCCCTCGCTTGCCATTGGAGTCCCGTCTCGATCATTCGTCCGCAGCTCACGTTCAATAGCGGCATTCTACATACATCTTTCACCGCCGGTCAAGCAACACGGTTTGAGAAGCGCTGCGAGTCAGCCAACGGATGAAGGAGCTGGGTCCGAGTGATGAGCTGCGCAAGTTCTTAGCCACGAGCCGGCGCAGCGGGAAGACTTCCGCAAGCGCTACCGACAGGAACTGAGGTCGGCCAGCGCGCGGCGGATGCTGAGGGAATTGGCCGAGACTCGCGGTGAAGGATACCGTTACCTTCGTATACGGGGCTAAAGACGAAGCGCACAATCAGGCAGTAGCGCTGCGGGGGATGCTGGGAAGAATGATGCACATCGGGTCGGCCGAGGGCAAGGAGTCGCGGAGGGCTTCATGGAACTGACCTATTACACGGACTACGCGCTGCGAGTGCTGGTCTACGCAGGCCTGCGTCAGGAAAAGCTCTGCCTGATATCCGAAATCGCCCAGCACTACAGGATTTCCGAGAACCATCTGATGAAGGTGGTTCATGGGCTCGCACAGGGCGGGTTCGTGCGGACGTATCGCGGCAAGGGCGGAGGACTGACGCTGGCGAAGAATCCGAAGGAGATCATCATCGGCGCGGTGGTGCGCCATATGGAAGGCCCGTTCAAGCCGGTCGAATGCTTTCGGACCGGCAACAAGTGCGCGATTACCGGGGCCTGCGACCTGCCCAGCATTCTTGACGAGGCGTTCCAAGCGTTCATCACGGTCCTCTCCCGTTACACATTGGCCGACCTTCTTGAGCGCGCAGACAACCTGGCGCGGCGCCTGTTTGGCCCAGCGCAATCACGGAAGCGCGATGCACGCAAGATTAACCCACCGCTCGCCTCGGGCTGAACCGCGAGGAGCGTCAGTCGGACAGTCGGACATCATCAGATGGAGTTTTCAGACGCTGGCGGAGCAGATAGCGTCCCAAGTACGAGCGGCCGAGCATCCTGGGTAGAACCCTTCCCTCGATCTCGGAATATCCGGAAACTCCACATGCACATCGCCGGGGTGATGATCTTCGAAGTCGATCGGCGCTGCGTTCGACGAGTTGCACACGGCAGCCGACCAAAACAGGCTAGAAGCACGCCTCTGAGGCCTTGCTGAGCATCGCGGTGCGAGCTTTCTCTATAAGCCGACTTGTGGCTAGAATCGTCTCGGTTGAAGTTTTGCTTATGTTCCGGTTATGTTTCGGAGGAAGCGGAGAGGGGCTGAAAGCGAAACCGGTGGATGCTTAGGCAGGCCGGCTAAACCAAGGGCACCGGCGAATCGTCAACGGCATCTGAAACGAAAAGGCGAGCATAGAGCCACGGCAACATAATGATTATCGGAGTTCCCAAAGAGAGCTTTCCGGGCGAGCGGCGGGTCGCTCTGGTACCTGCCTCGATTGCCGCTTTGCTCAAAGGCAAATGTGAAGTGATCGTGGAGGCCGGGGCAGGACTCAGCGCGGGTTATACGGATGCGGCTTATGCCGAAAAGGGCGCGAAGCTCGCTCCAACGCGTGCCGAGGTTTTCAGCGCGGCGGATGTGGTGCTCCAGGTGTTATGTCACGGCGCCAACGACCGCACCGGCCGCGAGGACCTTCCCCTGATGCGTCCCGCGCAAGTGCTGATCGGCTTTTTGCGCGCCTTGGGGTCGCCGCAAACCGTACAGGAGATCGCGGCGCGGGGAGTATCGGCGTTCGCGATCGAACTGATGCCGCGCATCACCCGCAGTCAGAACATGGATGCGCTTTCAGCGATGGGCACGGTCTGCGGCTACAAAGCGGTGTTGATCGCCGCCGACCTGTTGCCGCGGTTTTTCCCGATGCTCACGACCGCGGCGGGCACGATTACGCCGGCGCGGGTGCTGGTGCTGGGCGGTGGCGTGGCCGGGTTGCAAGCGATCGCCACGGCGCGACGGCTTGGCGCAGTGACTTCAGCCTACGACGTGCGGCCCGCAGTAAAGGAACAGGTGCAGAGCCTCGGCGGGCGCTTCGTCGAGCTACCGCTGGAGACCGGCCAATCGCAGGACGCTCGCGGGTACGCGCGCCCGCAGGACGAAACTTTCTTGAGCCGGCAGCGCGAACTGCTGACCCGCGTAATAGCCGAGAGCGACGTGGTGATCAGCACCGCCTCGGTGCCGGGCAAGCACGCGCCGCTGCTCATCACGTCCGACATGGTGGCGCGGATGGCGCCCGGCTCCGTGATCGTCGATATCTCCGCAGAGCGCGGCGGCAACTGCGAGCTCACCCGGCTCAACCAGGTGGTGCGCGAGCACGGCGTCACCATTGTCGGCTATTTCAACCTGGCGAGCACCGTCCCCTACCATGCGAGTCAGATGTATTCGCGGAACGTGACGGCGTTCCTGTTGAATCTGTTGAAGGACGGCAAGCTCAATATCGACCTTGAAGATGAGATTACTCGCGGGACCCTGGTCGCACGCGACGGAAACGTGGTCCATCCGTTGCTGGCGCAGGCGCAACTTGCAGGCGCCGCAGGCGCCGTGAAAGTGCCGTAACATGGTGTGTTTGAGGAAGAAACGATGTCTGAGTTGATGTCAAATCTTTACGTACTGGTGCTGGCGGCCTTTCTCGGCTTCGAGGTGATCAGGCGGGTCTCGCCGCTCCTCCACACGCCGCTCATGTCGCTCACCAACGCGCTCGATGCGATCGCGGTGGTCGGCGCAATCGTGATCGCGGGCGAGCAGCGGAGCACGCTGGCAACCGTGCTCGGCACGCTTGCGGTGGCCGCCTCGGCGAGCAACGTGGTCGGCGGTTTCCTCATCACGGACCGGATGCTGAGGATGTTCCGAGCCGGCGGCAAGACCAAAGCGTCATGAGCCCGCAAGTCACCAGGCAGATCATCGAGTTTTCCTACCTCTGCGCCGTCGTGCTGTTCGTGCTCTCGCTCAAATGGCTGAGCGCTCCATCGACCGCGCGGCGCGGCGTGTTGGCGGGCGAGATCGGCATGGCGCTGGCCATCGTAGCGACCCTGCTCTACCACGGAATCGTGAGCTACCACTGGATCTTGGCCGCGCTGGTCGTGGGATGCGTGGTCGGGATTCCGCTCGGTCTGGTTCGGATGACGGCGGTTCCGCAGCGGACCGCGCTCAGCCACGCCTTCGGAGCGCTCGCGGCGGCGATGGTGGGAACGGCGGAGTATTACCTGGACGCGCCGCAGATCTCCCGTTTCACGATGTCGGCGCTGGCGATCGAAGTCATCTTGGGCTCGCTCACGTTCACCGCGAGCTTGATGGCGGCAGGCAAGCTGCAGGAGGTGCTGCCGCAAAGGCCGATCACCTACAAGGGGCAGAACTTCGTCAACCTGTCGCTGCTGGGCGCCGCGGTCCTGGTCGCGGTCTACCTGGTTTTTAATCCGGGAGCGACATATCTCTTCCCGGTGATCGTGGCGATCCCGCTGCTGTTCGGGTTCCTGATGGTGATTCCGATCGGCGGGGCCGACATGCCGACGGTGATCTCGCTGCTCAATTCGTACGCGGGACTTTCGGCCGCCGCGATGGGCTTCGTGCTCGAGAACAAGCTGCTGATCGTCGCCGGCGCGCTGGACGGCTCCTCGGGCTTCATCCTGTCCATCATCATGTCGCGCGCGATGAACCGCTCGTTCACCAACGTCCTCTTCGGCGCGTTCGGGCAGGTGCAGGAATCGACGGCCAAGGTCGAGCAGAAGCCGGTCCGCTCGGCTACCCCGGATGAGGCGGCCGCGATCCTCGCGGCGGCCAGTTCGGTGATCGTGATTCCCGGCTACGGGATGGCGGTGGCCCAGGCGCAGCATCGGGTGCGCGAACTGTACGACATCCTCACCCGGCGCGGCGTGGATGTGAAGTTCGCCATCCATCCGGTCGCGGGGCGCATGCCCGGCCACATGAACGTGCTGCTTGCCGAGGCGGACGTTCCCTACGACAAGCTGCTCGACATGGACGAAGCCAACCCCGAGTTTCCCCAGGTTGACGTGGCGCTGGTGATCGGGGCCAACGACGTGACCAATCCGGCCGCGCGGCACGATCGCGGAAGCCCGATCTACGGCATGCCGATCCTGGACGTGGACAAGGCCCGCACGGTGATGGTCATCAAGCGCAGCTTGAGCCCGGGCTTCGCCGGAATCGACAACGAGCTTTATTACATGGACAAGACGTTGATGCTGTTCGGCGACGCCAAGGCCTTCGTCGGCAGTATCGTGCGCGAGCTTTCCGCCTCCGGCAACTCTCACACATAGCCGGGCGGCAAACGAAGAGGAGCTTCCGGTTTGGCAGTTCGGGCACGGCGCGGCGTGACCATCTTCTGTCGGCGAGTACCGCCTGGCTTCCTCGATCGTTTTCGATACGTTCTGGCATTTCGCCGCCGAACGGCAAGAGGTCTTTTATAAAAAGCTATCGGGCGCATGGCCACCATGGACCCGCGATGCGATCCTGCAGGCCTACAAGTTTACAAATGCCTATCGAGCGTCGGATCGAGTAAGCCAGTATCTCATTCGGCACGTAATCTATGAGGGAGAGCAAACGACAAGGGAAATCTTCTTCCGTACCGTTCTATTCAAGCTCTTCAACAAGATCGAGACATGGGAGTTCCTGGAAGGGAGGCTCGGTTGGCCGCGGGCTGCTGAGTACAAGGTCGAAAGATATAACGAGGCGCTTTCTGATGCTTTGGAAGGAGGCGCTAAAATCTATTCCGCTGCTTACATTATGCCCTCGGCGCTAGGTTTTGGGGGGCAGCGCAAACACGAAAATCATTTGCGGCTCCTGGAGACAATGTTGCAAGACGATGTGCCAGAGCGGATCGCGGACACCCGAGACATGAAGACAGCTTTCCTGCTACTGCGTTCGTATCATTCCATAGGAGATTTTCTAGCATACCAACTGGCTATCGACCTCAACTATAGCGTGCTCACGAATTTCAGTGAGATGGAGTTTGTAACACCGGGTCCAGGTGCGCTGGATGGAATTAGAAAGTGTTTTGTCAGTCTAGGCGATTACTCCGAAGCGGATGTGATTCAATTCGTAGCCGAAACGCAGGCGGACGAGTTCGCGAAACGCGAGCTGAAATTCCGCTCTCTTTGGGGAAGACCGCTGCAATTGGTGGATTGCCAAAATCTATTCTGCGAGGTCAACAAATACGCGCGCATGGCGCACCCGGAGGTCAGAGGGCGTACCGACAGGAAAAGGATCAAACAGCGCTATAAGGCGAGGCCAAGGCAGATGTTCACATGGTACCCGCCGAAATGGGGACTTAATGAGGCCATTGCGTCAAATGGCTGAAAGAGTTGTTTCTAAATGCGAAGTGCCTCATGCGGCGCGTTTTCCGTGCAGGCGGTTTTGACATGTGAGGGAAGTGTCACTTTTTGAGCGCGAAGCCGACAACGAGGGCGAAAAGCGCTAACAGCACACCCGCGACAATTGCGCCGTAGAAACGAACGTTTCCCTCGATTTCACGGAGCCTGCTTTCGATGTGAACGAGAGAAACGCTTCGCCCACGTATGGCCATCATGTCTTCCAGCGAGAACGTTTCTTGATTCTGATGTTTGTGTTTCACGCCGATTTCACTCGCTGTCGCTGGCACGACGTTCGCGAAGAAGATCATGAACACCTTCTCCAGGTAACGAAGGACGATATCGTTTGGTCCAACATTGAACACGGAAAAAACCAATCTACCCGTAAAGCCCGGATCCACGTGAAAACCGGACACGTCCCTGCTTTTTGAAGGTGTAGCGGAGGGTAATAAATCCGAGGAGGTCGCGCGGTAGAGTAACTATTTCGTGTGTTTTGAGAAGGGCAAACTCACCGGGTTTCAGAACGACCGGGTCTTCCCGTGTCAGCAGACGAGGCTTGTCTTCGGTTGATATGAAAACCTCGTTGCCTAGCCGGAGATTGTATGCTGCCTCATCGATCGCAGTGTCGTCATACGGGTCGAACAAGTAATTTCGGCGAGTTCTGATTTCCTGGCCCGGGAGAAATGACATCGGTGTTACCTCAGCAATCAAACCATAGCCGTCCGTTCCAAAGCATAAGCAGAACCCCGAACCAGGCCACGACAAACGAGAGCGCGATGGTCAGACAACCGGTCAAGATCATTGCGCGACCCGACTGCATCACGATGTCGATCAGATGAGGACTTCGTATCCCGCCCGCTCGCGCAGGCTCAACAGTATCTGGCGACAGAACCGATTTAATCCAGCACCGTGAAATGAAGAGCAACGCAAAGCCACCGATGGTTCCAGCGCCGCTGACGATAAACAGAATGATTAACGCCTTGGAGGTTTCCACGTTAGGTCTTACTCGCAGTCATGTCAGAGAACGCTGACCGTGGCAATGGCGGTGCTTTCGTCTTGGTCTTGCAGCCAGCTAACCAGCTACGCCAAAGCAATGCGAGCGTCGGATTCGTGCAGGCGTTCATTAATTCTTCGGCTTCAGCTCGCCACCGTCGCCTACGCGCGGCATCCGCGGCAACGACGAGTATCAGATTGTGGAACGCTCGCGGCAGCGAGGAGATTGTCGCCACAGAGCGCATGTGCAAAGTTGTCAGAAGAGGGTCACGGAGAGTATCCAGCAGACTACTCAGCTCTGCGAAGGCTCGTAAGCTCTCTTCATGGGAAAGTGTCAGAGATTCGACATAGGATGGCTCTGGGCTGACGAGGGCAGAGCTCGAATTCGGTTAGATCGCTCTCGTACACATGGAGGCTGTCGCTAAAGTGAGTATAGGACCCCAAGGTGGTTCCCAGCCATCCAGCAAGGATTTCCTGGAGGGCAGAAAACTGGACGAAATCGTATGGGACACCGCGAACCAAGTCGTTGCTTCTGACCACTTGCGTCCATTCAAGCCGCCCGTTCCTCATTTTCAAGAAGGCGCAAACGTTACAAGCAATATCAGGTCCGGCGGGATCGCCGCTTTCGGCTGGAAAGTCAGTTGAGGGGTCCCAGATTTGGAGAACAATCTGTCTGCTCGCCGAGTTTCTCTTGAGGGCAAGATAAACCCTGTGGAGTTGGTCGAAGCCAAAATTCCTCTTGAGGCGGAACCCGTACGCTCCCTGATAAACTTTCGTTCGTCCAGCAAAGCGCGGTAGGGCAGGATTCCAGTAATTCAGGACCTCGGCATCGTTCCGGCCATTGATCAAGCAGATCAGCTCAACTATCGCGAAGGCCGGGTTTGTTGCCGGATGTCGCGAGAAAATCCACCTTCGGCGCGGATCTCGAATTTCGAACACCGCGCGAAGGACCTCTCGCGTTGTTCCGCCACGACCTCCTTGCAGGGGAACCTGTGCAGGGACGAGCAACCGCTGGGCTGCTTGCCGCCAGACCGCATCCGCGCTCTCCCCACTAAACAATTCCATCGGAAATCTCCTCTCATTCTTGCGCGAAGATTCACTACAATCAATGTAGCGCCAGTTGAGTTATAGACGGACTCGCCAAGCCTCCCGGCCGAGCGCCTCGACGTAGGCGTATGGGAGCCAGGCATAACCTCCGTTTGCCCAAGTGTCGCCCCAGGAATTGCGAATAATCAGCGCGCCGTCGTTCGAATCCGGATATCCGTCCTGATAGCCAACAGACAGCACTGCGTGCCTGCCAAAAGTTGGCTCCCCGGGTCGCGGCGGTGGGATCCGGTCGCCGTTGGGCATCAGGAAGCCAGCCGTCAAGACGACGCCCAGAGCAATCGCGCGCCCACCAGCGAGCTCTGCTCTGAGGCGATCAGTTGATAGCCTTATTCGTACAAGCCGCGTCCGATGCCAGCCTGGGCCTCCCAGCCTCACCGTTGGGGTGTAGGAAATTGTGTCGTCGCGCGTTGGATCATAGGGCCAGACGGCTTCCAACGGCTGTCCGGGCCGGGCGAGCGCAGCTGTTGCCGAAACAAACGATGTGCCGGGGATACGATCTCGGTCCCGCCGTTTGCAGCCCCAGTAGAGCGCCTCCTCCGACAGATCTTCTTTTACCGCAAGGCCTCCTGCCCGCGAGAGTTCGTGCGCGGCGGTAACAGCGAATGCAAGACAGGTGGGGCGTTGCCCTTGATCTAAAATAGAAGGCAGATACTGGCGTAGGTCTGTGCTTGCGGGAATCGGCCGTGGCTCGGGTTTTGGAGCGGCGGCCATGCGTCAATCAGGCTGCGGTCAGCAGCCGTTTCTGGTGCTCGCTGAGACCATGGTCTGTCTGTCCAGTTGGTCGCTGAGACGCGCTTACTTTTGCCTCGAACACGGAAACGGGCTTGGCGTTGACTTGCCACGGGCGCCGTTTTTCGATTCGAAGCGTGTAGAGACCCGGGTGGATGACCTTGAGTACGAAGCGCCGACGGCCGCTAGTTCCATATAAGTGGGAGTCGGGCGGCTCTTCGAAGATGTCCCGCACTACGATCAGGTTTGCCGACGTGGAGTGGCTGGAGATAGCGTCTGGGTCAGGCTGCTGGATGCGCCAGACGTATCCGGTAGAGGGCGTCTCCCGAAGGAGGACATGAACTTCGTCGTTGACCCGAGGCGTCAGTTCTCGCCCAGACTCGCTCTCATCTAAAATCCATAAGTCGGCTCGCGAGTCTTGAGGCCTCGCTCGGCCGATCTCTTCCTTGATGAGAATTGGTCGCTGGTTGCGAAGGTAGCGAGCAGCGCTGACGCTGATCTTCTTGAGCGCAACTAACTGTGACACTGTCGCTGCGTAGCTAGCACCTAAATGCAAGGACAGCTTGTAGGCTTCAACTGGGGAAAGAGTCGGTTGCCGGATTGGTAGGTCCATGATCCGGAGCGCGTGATTGACTACCTGCAGAGGGATGAGGAAATCAGCGGCGAACGCCTGAGCGGCTATTTCCAGCTCGTTCAGGCCGGGCGTGAACACCTCTATGTCTTCTTGATCGTCCAGACTCTCCTGATGGCCCAAAACATGATGCCCATACTCATGAGCAGCGGTGTACCTTTGAAGGGTCGAAGGATGGTTAGAATTTAGTATTATTCCAGCCGCTTCACCGCGACGCTGATAGGCACCAAAGAGATGCCGTGTGGGCTGAAACATCAGCCAGATGCCGGCGTCCTCGATGATTTGGAAGATGTCCACCTGGCGGTCCATCGGAGTACGCAAGCGCAGATGCTCATGCTGTGCGGCCCGCGCAGACCCCCTGCGCAGCCGCTCGATGTGTGAGACGGTTCTAGTCATTTCCCCTGCCTCTCCCACCTATTGTTCAGCAAGAGGATGGCCGGCCTATCGCCATTACTTCGACGGGGAGGGGGCCCGGCCCGCTCGTTTTAGAAACTGGGCGAAACGGAGAACCTGTTGCCGATCTTCATCGCTCAGAGTTTTCGCGGTCCTAAAAAGAGCGACCGCCGTGTTGTCTTCGGGTTCGGACGACGCGTATTCATCCGTTAGGAAATAAGACAGGGGGCGCTTGTACAACCGTGCGAGGCCCTTGAGCTCAAGACTACTGAGCTTTCGCTTTCCGGTCTCTATAGCCGAGACCGAAGCGCGCGGGATGCTTAGCTTCTCGGCGACGAATTCTTGGGAAAGTCCCAGGTACTCGCGAGCCTCCCTGAGATGGGCCCCGAGACGTTCTTGCTCTCGTTCGCTTGTACGAGCGGTATCGCGAAGATCGTTATCGTCGCTCACGTGGTTCACCTCATTCATCGTGTTGTGTTGAGATTCATCTATGGGCAAGACCATCCCGCCGTCCCTCGGAGCTTTGCAAACCAAGTCCTACCACGAAGGCAAGGGCCGAAGTGGGAGTATGGGAAAGGCTAACGACCCAAGTATTGATACGTAGCTGCGCGGCCCGAAAGGCAGCGCGACGGTGCAGAAGAATACGAGGCTGGCCCTGGACGGCCGACTGAATCTCGATCTCGGTCCAACCTATTCCTCGGATTCCTGTCCCAAGAGCCTTAGCTACTGCTTCTTTACCAGCGAATCTCGCTGCGAGGCGATCCGCATGCCGTCCGCAGAAGGCCAGTTCGGCGTCGGTATAGATACGATGCAGAAAACGGTCGCCACCGAGCTTGAGGTCGCGAGAGAACTGCGCCATCTCCACTAGGTCGGTGCCGCAGGCAATGGCGGCGGCACCACTGGGAAGATATGCGATCAGTTGCGACGCCTGCTCGGCGATGGCCGCGTTGGTGTCTTCGTAAAGCATGTTCTACGCCTCGCTACCTTGGGGCGAATCAGCTAGCGTGGCACGACAGTCTGCCAGCAGCTGCCGAAGCGCGTTGACGCCGAACCCAGAGCGGTGCCCTATCTCGGGATCGGCATGTGAAGAAACGCACAGGAGTTCTCCCACTTCGCTCTCAGACTCGTTGGCAATGAATCCCAGAAGTCGGCCAAGGCCCACATAGTTTCCGTAGGCTCTCCGAACAAATTCATGGTTGCGGTAGAGCGCAGTCATGTGGAGTGTCCCGTCAACAAGACTCAGGCTGACATGACTGAGGCAAGGAAATCCCATAATGCCGTTGTCTCGGCCGGGACTGTAGATGGGAAGCGCCGCCGTGTTCTGGTAGTTCGGAATTTCGCTATCGGATGGTTCCGCGATGCCGAGTTCAAGCGAGTTTTCTTTGACGCGGCCTCTGGCTTGGGCGTTCTTGATGCGGCTTACGACTTTCTCGAGTTGATTAACCGCATGTCCGTCCTTTGGCCAAGCCACTAGCCGCTCGAAGTAAGTGCCTAGGCGGTTCCTCCTCCTCGAAACTGAGCGTGCAAGGCCACTCATCTCATAGAGATGAGCGCTCGCTTTGGGTCCGAGACGCGGCAGATAGAGGGCGCTCGGAAAGATCGTGTTTGCAACGGTTGAGATCGGCTCGGCTGAGTTCGGTTTTTGGCTGCGCCGCGCTTCGATGAATCGGTCGAGGACCGCTCGAATATGGGCGTTCTCCTCCAAGGGGTGTTCGATCGTAACGGCGAGATTCGGGATGTCCCTGTTTTTCTCCAGCAGAAACTGAAAGGCATCTAGCCAGGCCACCGAGATGTTTTGACCGAAGATTGCCACTGCCATATCGAAAGCCCTCTTCAGTGCCGTCCTTGAGAATTTGGATTGAGACGAGAATCGATAAGATTTCTTAGAGCATTCAAGGTGTTCATCTGTTCCGGTTCTAGATCCTCGACCTTAGCCAGTTCGCGATTGAAGTGCCGTTCCAGGATCGAAATGACGACTTCGGCCTCCTTGGAATCCATAACGCAGTCGCCGCCACCGCCGCCATTGATCTCGTCCTGGAGCTCCTCAGGGGTCATTGCCCTGACCTGCGCTAGCGCGTCGATAATTCGTGACTCCAGGTCGTTAGCCGAGATGGGTGGCGCGCTTGGGGGACCGGCTGTCTGTTCCACAGTGGTGGCCATAAATAGCCCTCTTGTTTTCCCGGCAGATCGAGGCAATCTGTCAGATTTTCCAACACTGAACCTTAGCGCGAACGTGTATGGAAATCAAGCATCGGGCAATCGATTGTCGGAAAATCTAACAACGCGCCGCGCCCATCGGCCGGGAAGCGGGCTTCGCCGGCATAGCCGGGCGGCCGGGCGAAGGGCGATCAATCCACTTGCGGGACAGGCTCGACGCGCGCCGAAACCTCAACGCGCGACTCGAGGCCGCTGACTTCCACGCCCGCATCGGGCGCCAGCCGGATGAACATCAACGCCGACAGTAACGCCAGGACTCCGGTGATTATGAAGGATGGCGTGAAATCCCACGCCGTCAACGCCGCGACGCTGCGGTGCCCAAGGCTGAGGTGCAGCAGGAAAGCGGCCAGTGTAACGCCGAGGCTCAGGAACAACTGTTGCGCCATGCTCGAGAGGCTGCTCGCGCCGCTCATCGATTCCATCGGGATATCCGAGTAGGCGAGCGCATTGAGCGCGGTGAACTGCAGCGAACGGAAAAATCCGCCGATCAGCAGCGTGAGGACGATGATGCTGTACGGGGTCAACGGGCGGAACAACGCGTAGCTGGTCAAAATGAAGGCGCATAGCGTCCCATTGCCGATCAGTACGGTGCGAAAGCCCAACCGGCGAATGATCGGGCTGGCGGTGAACTTCATCGTCAGCGCGCCAACGGCGCTGGTGAACGTGACCATCCCCGATGCGAACGGGCTGAGGCCGAATACCAGTTGCAGCAACATCGGCAGCAGAAACGGCAAGGCGCCGATACCGATGCGGAACATCCCGCCGGCTGCGGTTGGCGCGGCGAAGGTCGGGATCTTCAGCAATCCCAGATCGATGATTGGATGATCCGAGCGCCGCGCGTGGACCACGTAGAGCGCTGTACAAATCGCTCCGCCGCCGATCAGAATCGCGACTAGACCGGGCGGAAGCACTCCCCGGCCGACAACCTCAAAGCCAAAAACGAGACCGGCAAGCCCGAATCCGGTCAGCATGAAGCCGCGCAAATCGAGCGGCGGCACGTCCGGCTCGCGAAAGTTCTCGATATACATCGTGACCAGCGTCATGCCGAGCACGCCGATCGGCACGTTGATGAAAAAGATCCATCGCCACGACCAGTACGTAACGATGAATCCGCCCAGTGGCGGCCCGACCACCGGCCCCATCACCGCCGGAACGGTCAGATAAGACATCGCTTCCACCAAGTCTGCCTTCGGCACGGTCTTCAGCACGACCGCGCGGCCGACTGGTGTCATCATCGCGCCACCGAGGCCCTGCAAGACGCGCGCGGCGATCAGTTCCATCAGCGAGTGCGAGAGTCCGCACAGCACCGAGCCGACGGTGAAGATCGCAATGGCGGAGCGGAACACCGTGCGGGAGCCGAACTTGTCGGACATCCAGCCACTGATCGGGATGAATATCGCGAGGCTCAGGAGATAGGACGTGATCGCGAGGTTGAGCCTGATCGGATTTTCGCCGAGCGACCGCGCCATCACCGGCAACGCGGTCGCGATGACCGTCGAATCGAGCAGTCTCCATGAAAAGCGCGCAGCCGACGATTAGGGGAACGAGGAATTGGGAGAGACGCGTTTTGCCGCGCTTCGGAATCACCTCTTCGCGGTCCGGATACTTGGGCTGCCCGACCATTCTCCTCAGTCAAACATAGGCCGATTGCCGACGCCATCGGCAGCTCTTGAATGCCCGGTGCGCCGCCATCCGTCTGCGTCTTAACTGAAGGGTTGCGGACGATGAGTTTGTGCGCGAACGGGCGCTGGACGGCCTGGCTGTTCGGATCGACTGCGAAGCGAACGGGCCGCAGCTGCATACTCACACAGTTGGTGAAGACATGGCTGGCCCGAAAGGCATGGAGGCATGAATCTGAGGTCATAGACTGACCGCCAGATCACCGGTCGCATCCTTGACGCCGACGATCCGCGGCAGCTTGGCGAGCTCCGTCATCGTCTCAATAGTCATATCGATTACAGAACGCGACAGTATGTTGTAAATCGCGATTGGCAGTCCGCAGGAATCGTGGACGTTTTTGAAATGGCGATAGAGCCGTTCCTGCGTCGGCTTGCTATAATAGGGAGTGACTACCACCTGAGCATCTGCACCGGCCTGCTCGGCGTGCCTGTCGAGCTCGATCGTTTCTTCGGCCGAGTTGGAACCGGCGCCGGCGAGAACGGGAATCCGGCGCTTCACCGCCTCCACGCACAGGAAAGTGTTGGCTCCCCGGGCCGGATTCGAACCAGCGACCCGACGGTTAACAGCCGTCTGCTCTACCGACTGAGCTACCGGGGAGTGAAACTCAAGCCTCTCTTGCTATCCGCCTGCACCCACTAAATCAAGCCGTGCGCCAACGCGATGCTCATCACTCCGCGCTGCGATTCGACGCCTCAATCTCGATCCTAATGCCCGATCGTGCTCTTCGACCTGGCTTTTCGTTCCTGGGCCTGCGCCAGAGCCTCGACCGTTTCCGCGATGTAACCCCCAGGCATCACGCCGGCTAGGCCGATCAGGGCCGCATCCACATCCGAT
The DNA here is from genome assembly GCA_963793115.1 of uncultured delta proteobacterium. GTDB lineage: Bacteria > Desulfobacterota > Binatia > Binatales > Binataceae > CAVVMA01. Next base: position 443,701 of record CAWBYV010000010.1, on the reverse strand, counting down.
CGGGCTCGCGGCTCCATCATGCCGAACAGGACGTAACGGTCGCCGGTATGCGCGAACACCGGCGCGCCGCTGAACTGGGGGGCGCCGGGAGCATCGACAAAGTACAGCGCCTGGCTTCCCGCGCCGGTCACGGTGGCTTCGGCCGCGTCCGCAACCGATACGCGACAGAAACGAGCCAGCGGGACGAATCGCGATTTCGGCTCGCCCAGCGCCGCCGCGGTCAGGTAGAAGCACGGCGCGCCGGCTTCGACGCTGTCGGGCATCTCGCCAACCTTGGCCTGGTTCACCTCGGCGAACAGCATGCTGAGCGGAATCGGCGCGATATTCGCGGTCGGAGCGCCATAGGGCAGCACCGCGATGTCGGCGGAATCGTGCTTCAGGTCGAGCAGCCAGTGGCTCTCGTCGGGCAGTGGATCCTCGCGGCTGGCGCCGGTCTTGGCGTCTTCGAGCACGACTTGCAGCTTCTCGATCGGCGCGCCGGCGGCGTCAAGCAAAACGTGCCGCGCGGTGACCAGGTATACGAACGGACTCCCCGCAAACAGCTTGCTCGGCACCTCGACGAAGAATGCGCTCCCGAGCATCGTTCGCTGTCCGCCCTTGTTCGTAACGATAGCGGCGGCGCTGCGAAGCGTCTGAGTCGGTATCGGTTGCGCGCCCGCTCGCGAGGGCGAAGATATCATCGCGGCGGCGACTACCACCGCCGCGACACCGCGCAAAATCGCCGCGCTACTCTGCTCCCGGAATAATCTCACGACAGCGTTTGAAGATATCAGAGGTTCGCCATCGACATAAGGCCGGATTTCCGTTTCGATCGTGTGATGGTGCCTGCTCCTGACCCGTCGCCACCGCCTGCGCCTCGAGATGACCCAGCCGAGTCATTGCTTGACCCAGCCGAGTCATTGCTTTACGACAGCGAGGAAGCGTGGGCGGCGGCGCAACCCACGGTGCGGGTCCTGATGGCTGCGCTTTTCTACCAGGGTTTCGCCGGCTCGATAGTCGCGATCGCCGCGCCCTGGATAGGGCGCAGCTTCCGCCTCGACGAGTCCGCGCTTGCGCGCGTCTTTGCGTGGCTGGCGATCGCCTCGGTCGGTTCGCTCGTGCTGGCCCGGATGGCCGATCGCGCGGGGCGCCGCCGGGTATTGATCTGGTCGACCGGCGCGATGCCGGCGTGCGCACTGGGCGCAGCGCTCTCGACCAATCTTGCGCTGTTCATCGCGTTCGAAATCGCGCTCAACGCGTTTATCGGCGCAGCCGCAGCGGTCTCGATCGTCATGCTCGCGGAAGCGCTGCCCATCGCCCGCCGCGCGACCGGACAGAGCATGGCCGGATTTGCGGTGACGCTCGGCTCCGCCGTAGCCCTGCTCGCGATGCCGGCGCTGGCCGCATGCGGACTGTCGTGGCGATGGATGCCGGGGGCGGGCGCCGCGGCAATCGTCTTTCTGCCCCGGATGGCCGGCGCGATTCCGGAAAGCGGCCGATGGAAACTTGCGGCGCAGGAGGGTGAAGCGGCGGGCACCCGCTTTTACGACGTTTTCGTCCCGCTTTATCGCCGGCGATCGGTCACCATGATCGTCTGCGCGCTGTTGGGTGCGATCGTGGGCGAAGGCATCGGCTCTTGGGGTTACTTCCATGCGGTTTCAGTCGTGGGACTGTCGGCGGGATCGGCCAGCGCGATGATGATTCTCGGCGGCGGGTTCGGGCTGCTCGGCTTCCCGGCCGGTGCGTGGGCGGCGGAGCGGTTCGGGCGGGTGCCGACCGTGGTAGCCTCGGGGATAGCGGTCGCGGGCGGCGTGTTGTTTTTCTTCTGGGGCCCTCCGGCCGGATACGCTCTCGCGTTCCTCTGGCTGTGTGCGTCGTTCCTGTTTCTCAACTTCGTGAGCAACGCCCTGACGGTCGCGATGAATGCGTCGGCGACCGAGTTGTTCCCGACCGCGCTGCGCGGCACGATGCTCGGATGGTTCGCGCTTATCGGCGCGATCGGATCGCTCTCCGCCGAGGGCACGATCTCGATCCTGGCGCGCCGGCTTGGCGGCGCATCAGCGGTGGTCGGATGGCTGGCGTTGCTGGCCGTGCCGACGTTGATCCTGTTCGGGATTTTTATCGACGAAACCCGCGGTCTCTCGCTGGCGGCTGCCGCGAACGAAGATGCGTTCCGCGAACTGCGCGGCTGATCGACCTAACCCCCCTTTCAGCGTAGCGCCGGCCTCCGTGCCGGTGCCTTCTCGCCTGACGCGACTCCAAGGCCAGAAAAAGCACCGGCACGGAGGCCGGCGCTACAGAAGAAGGCGCGACACCAACGCGAGAGGGCCGCACCGTGCGATGCGGCCCTCTCGGCTAATGTCGAAGTTCGCGCAGTTTCGAGATCTAGTAGCGCCGGTTGCCACCCCCGCCACCGCCGCCTCCACCACCACCGCCGCCGCGGCGCCGATCCCCACCGCCGCCGCCACCACCACCGCCGGGGCCACGCGTGCTCGCGCGCGCCTCGTCGATCTTGATGCGCCGACCCTTCAGGTCGGTGTCGTTGAGGGTCGAGATCGCCTGGGCCGCCTCGTTCGCATCGGCCATCTCGACGAATCCGAAGCCGCGCGACTGGCCCGAGAACTTGTCCGTCACGACGACGGCGCTTTCGACCTTGCCGGCCTGCGCAAACAGCGCCTGCAAGTCTTCCTGCGTGACCGCATAGGAAAGATTGCCTACGTACAACTTGGTGGGCATTTTGAGCCCTCCTTCTAATTTAGTCCCGGGAGCTTCGCAGACAGGAGTTCCTGAGCGGTCTGCACAGGAGCTACGTGAAAGGTTGCGTCCGAGCGTTTGACTCTGGAAAGTCTAGCGACCTTCGCGGCGCCAGTAAAGCATTTCTCCGCCGGGCAGCCGGTCGCGCTCCGCGGTCGGTCCGCGCGCCTGATCCGATCGCGGCGAGAGCTCGGCCGATCGGGGCGAGAACTCCGGGCCAGGCGAACGCGATTCGGGCCGCCGTTCAGGCCCCTGTCAGGTGAGGTTGAGGAACTCGCGCATGTAGCGATTCACCAGCTCGGGCTTTTCCTGCTGCACCCAGTGGCCCGAGTCGGGAATGTATTTGATCTGGAACGGCCCGCTGAACAGGCCCTCCATGTCGTACGTCAGCTCCTTGCCGAGTGCGAAATCCTGCTCGCCCCAGATCAACATCGTGGGCGCCGCGATCTTGCGTTCGATCCACGACGGCTGGCGAAACGCGCCGCCCGAACGCATCAGGGCGCGGTAGTAGTTGATCGCCGCGGTCATCGAATAGGGGCGCGCGAAGGCGGCGCGGAAGTGGACGAAGTCGTCGTCGCTGAAAGCGCTCTTGTTGACCGCGCTCTCGCGCATCGTGCGCGCGAGCAAGGAAAAATCCCGCGAACGCATCATCGCCTCGGGGATCCACGGAAGCTGGAAGAACAGGACGTACCAGCTACGCGCCATCTGCCGGAAATTGAAGTGGCGCAGGTTGGAGCGAAACTTCGCCGGATGCGGCACGTTCATGACGATTAGGCGCTCGACCACGTCCGGACGCATCATCGCGGTCGCCCACGCCACGATCCCGCCCCAGTCATGGCCGACCACGATCGCGCGATCCCGGCCCAGCGCGCAGATCAAGCCGGCGACGTCGTCAACCAGCTTGTCGATCGTATAGTTGGAGACTCCGGCCGGCGCGTCGGTTTCGCCGTAGCCGCGCATCTCGGGCGCCACGCAATCGAGCGAGGATGAAAACTCGCGCAACTGATGGCGCCACGAGTACCAACATTCCGGGAATCCGTGCAGCATCACCATCAGCGGCCCGCCCTGCCCGGTCCGCGCGATCCGCATGCCCAAGCCATTGGGAAGCGTGAGTTTCTCAAAATGCCAGGGGTCAGCCATTCGGTGCACTGCCATCTACCGACAGGCAACCCTCGACCGCTTCATAGAGATTCTTGAGCAGCTCCTCGAAGGTTTCTCCCTGGGTCGCACAGCCGGGTATCGACGGCACCTCGGCCCAGTAGCCGCCCTCTTCCGCTTCGTGAACCACGACTTTGATCTTCATCGTTGTCTCCGGGGCTCGCTCCCTTCGGCATGGCCCGCTTCTGCCCTCGTGAGGACCGTTCCCATTCCCTCTTGCCCGCGCAATTTAGCACGCCGTCACGCCGCACAGCATCCGAGCGGAAAGCCGCATCCACAGCGTTTTCGAGGGCCGGTTGAGGGAGCGGCGAGGCGCTCCCTCGCCCGTCAAGGCTCTGCGGGTCGTTGAGGAATCGTGTTCCAATATAGCGGGGGTGGGCCGTTGTAGCGGGGCGGGCCGTTTGGCGCATGTTGCACACGATCTGTAAAAACAAAGCGGCGGCCGCGAGTTGGAGTCCAAATGATTCTCTGGGAACTTTGTGGAACCGTGGGTTGCGACCCTGGACCTTTGCGTTTTGAGGCTTGCGCGTGCGACAACGGAGACTCCTAAGCCGTTAATTGAGAGTCGGATTGTGAAAAATGGCCGCGATCAGAAATGGGGTGTTTTGTGCCGACCACGTGTGCAGAGCCTTTGTACCGGGTGTCACCTTTTATGCTCGTGTCGCAGTCGAGAAGGCCCTACCAGCGGTTAGCGACGAGGCGATTAAAAACGAGGCCGACCATATAGAGCAGGCGGCAATGGAACGCCTTGGGCAAGCAGTTTCACCCGAGGACTACGATCCTTCCGATTTGTACCAGGCAGCGTTCGATGAAGGTCTCGAATTTTACATGATGATGCGTGACGCTCGGCAGGGGCTTATCAACACCTTTGCGACAGGGCTCTATCACCTGTTCGAGCAGCAGTTGTGCGAGTTGTATCGGCTGCTCGTGTGGGACAGGAATGCCGTTTTAGACGGAAAGGAAGCTAAGAAGAGACTTTTAGACCTGGGTCTCGACGTGACGCAGTTTTCAGGCTGGGCAGCGATTGAGGAACTACGCCTCCTGGCGAATTGCATCAAGCATGGCGAAGGTACATCGTGCGAGCAACTCGCACAAAGCCGCCCTGACCTTTTCGAGCGGCCAACTGTCGGGCCTAGATTCAGGTCCCCGCGACCGTTCGTCGAGCGACCGTTAGGCGGCGAGGGAGTCTACTTTTCGGTCGAAGAATTTCAGGAAAAAGCTGCGCTCCTAGAGCGATTCTGGCTCGAATTGGCCGAAACGATCAGCGAGCAATCGGCATAAAGGAGCCATCAGTCAAGTTTTCGCTCGGCCTACACTATTGACAGAACTTCTGGCGGCCATCGCCGTGTGTTGAGGGCTAGGTGCGTGTCCTGTAGGCTTCTGAATGTCAGACGAACAAGACGGCGAACAGCCAAAAAAGCAAAATGGAACTGCGCCAGGGCTCATGTCGGCCAAATTGAAAAACTGTGAGGTGTGTAGAACGTCCGCCATGGCTGACCACAAGGGCGAGTCGTCCATTGACGGAGCCCAACACTACGACGTGCAATGCGGGAACGGGCACAAATATCAGTTGCACTTTTTGGTGACAGGCCCGCCGCGCCCTCGTCCCCTTGATACGATCACGCCCACGCGATGCCCGACAGGGTGCCAATTTCACAGAGTATAGCGGACGGTTGTTACCAAATGACCACGCCAACGTGGCCAAACCCGCTGCCAAGATCGATGCCAGTTACTGACGAATGTCGGTTGTGTGGAAGGGTCCGGCCCCTTCTATTAAGTCACATTCTGCCGAAATTTGTCTTTCGCTTTCAGCGGGCTACTTCGACGGCAGTGATCAGATCGCATCTGAATCCGAACCGTCCCGTCCAGGATGCTCGCAAACTCCGTTTTTTGTGCGGCGAATGTGAAGAGCGTTTCAGCGCGTGGGAGACCCTATTCAAGCGCGAAATCTACGATCCGTATCATGCCGCAGGGCTAGATGAAGTAAAGTACGGTCCGTGGCTGCTCAAATGCGCCGTCTCCCTATCGTGGCGTGCGCTAAAAGCAACGATACAGGAAGGCGCGGACCGCGTACCGGCAGACCTTCGCCAAGCGGCTGCCGAGGCCGAACCAGTGTGGCGGAACTTCCTTCTTGACCGAAGAGAAAACCCTGGCGCCTTTCCGCAGTACATATTTCTCTTGGGGCCGTTGGCAAATACCACCGACCTAAGCGTTCCGATTAACTTCGGATTCTATATTCAGCGCGTTGGCGCAACCGGATTGTGGAACGATCCTGGGAAGGGCTGCATCTTCGCTTTCTGCATGATGTGTTCGATTGCCGTGATCGGTGTCGTCTCCGCTCAGGGCTTTCGGTCGTGGGGTGAACGGCTGAGGGTCAGGCGTGGAGTCCTCCGAGCGAATGGCTGCGCGGTTCCTCAGGAGGTCTTGGGAATGATCAAGGCTCAAGCCAATGATCATCTGACTATGAGCCGCCAGCTTTCCGAGCGACAGAAAACGCTCGACCGCGAAACACTATTGGCCGACAAAGATAAGTTCATCGACTCAGGGTACGCGCGCACGATGGCTATTGACGCGCTGCGAGGAGCAAGGGGACGGTCTGAATCGACTTAAGTCCGGCGGGACACCCGCCTGGTCGCGTCGGCATCATCGACCCCGGGGAGAGCCTCGACGTAAAGATCGCGGGGCCTCACCGATTCTTTCAATGACCGTTGAACTGTGTTCTAGCCCTCTCGGGATCTCCGTGCATAGTACGCACGGACAAGACCTGCACTGACTGGGCAGGCGACACCTAATCACGTCTGGGTTCATACAGTCTCCGGCTGGCTCCCCCCGCAAACTGCTCCACCGGACGAAGGCTTTCTACGACTTTGTTCTCCGCGACGCGAGTCTCGGCTTGCATGTTCTCCATCGCAGAGTAGAGGCTGGCAAAGGTCGGTCATTGAGCGATCGGGATTGACCACTTCCACAACAGACTACCTATGTGGCTAATTGCTTTCTATGCCGCGATCTTGGTCGTGCCTTGCATCGCGGGACGGTTCGGATCGACGACATAGCGGAGCTTCGGCAGGGTCACGTCGCAGGTGGTGAAAGTCGCCGAGATCGGATTGGTGAATTTGAGATAGCCGTTCGCCCGCCACGCATCCAAATCGCAATGGATCAGGCGCGGCCGTGCCGCGCTCCGCCCTGGCGAAGACGTATTCGGGATCGACCTGGACCAGGATAGTCTTCTGATCCTGATGGTTGCGCGCCAGATGCATGCTGGCGATGTACTGGATGTCGGCGCCGGAAATAGGGTCGCGATCCAGCAGCTCGAATTCGAGCAGCGTCCTGCCCTCCGCCGTCACCCGCGCCTGCACGCGATCGTGCCGCTGGACCAGATGGATTTCCCCCGGCGCAACCGGATAACCCCATCGGGCCGCCAGCTCGCGGCGCGCGTTTTCGTTATCGACGAAGCTGCGCAGCACGAATCCGCGCGGGCGAACGCCGGCGCGGCCCATCACGCGAACTTCCGCGATCGAGAACCTCCGCCGGACTCTCCGGATACGCGATCACGGTGAGCGTCGCGTAGGCGGGGATCACCGGATGCATCGCGGGCGGAATGAGATGATCCGCGCTGAGATCGTCGATCTCATGCGCCAGGTTCAGGATTTTCGCCTGCTTGAGAAGCCAGGGCTCGGTCCCGTAGCCGTCGATAAACGGCGCGGAGGCGGCCCGCGACTTGATGTCGAGCACGCCGAACCGCGGCGGCATCAGCGCGCCCCCGTCGCGGCAGCCGCCATCGCAGGCTGCGCTTGATCGGGCTGAAAGTGCGGCATCACTTCCTTCGCGAACAGGCGCAGGCTCTTGAGCACCTGCTCCTGCGGGATCACCTCGAGCGCGTTGAGCAGAAAGTTGACGCGATCGGCGCCGACCGATTCCCACTTCTTGAGCGTCTTGATCAAGCGGGCCGGATTGCCGATCGCAATTCCCTCGGGCACGCCGGATTCGTCGCCGGGCCCCGCAGCCTCCTGGCGAAGCTGCGGCAGCAGGCCGAGCGAAGGATAAGACCTGGTGGGAAACGCCTCGCGCGCGGAGAGCAGTTGCGCCGCAAGATAGTTGAACGCGCCGGACATCCGCCGGCCGAGGCGGGCGCCTTCGGCGTCGTCCTCGTGGCAGTAGAGAAAGTTGACGGTCGCGACCTGGTCATTGACGAACTCGCCGACCGGCTCGCAGTTGCGAATTATCCGCCGATACTTATCGACCTTCTGTTCCTGCTCGGCGAAACCGCCGAACGTCAGTCCCAGGCTGCCCAGCCCGCGCTCGGCCGCATCGATTTCGGTGCCCGGGCTGGTCACCGCGACCCACATCGGAGGATGCGGCTTCTGATAGGGCTTGGGAAGGATCGTCCGCTGCGGCATCGACCACGACCGGCCCTGATACGAGAAGCGCTCCTGGGTCCACATCTTGGGCAGGCAATGGACGAACTCGTCCCAGGTCTTCTTGGTCTCGTCGGGATTCGCGCGGAAGCCGCCGAGCTCGGTCCAGGTAGCCGAGCGGCCGGTGCCGACTTCGAGCCGCCCGCCCGAAATGATATCGAGCGTCGCGGTGCGCTCGGCGATCTTGATCGGATGGTTGAACTCGGGGACGCAGACCACGATTCCATGGCCGACGCGGATCCGCTCGGTTTTCGCGGCGCAGGCGGTGAGGAAAATCTCGGGCGCGGAGCAATGCGAATACTCCTCGAGGAAGTGATGCTCGACGGCCCAGACCTGATCGAACCCGAGCTGGTCCGCGAGCACGACCTGTTCCATCGCGTGGTCGTAGACCCGCTTCTCGGACTCGCGATCCCAGGGGCGCGGCACCGATATTTCGTAGAAAATGCCGAACTTCATGAGATTCGTCCTCTTCGGTTCCGGCCGCTTGACGCGCTCCGGCCTGCCGCGGGTTTACCGCAATCTGCGGCTTGGGGAAAGGTCCGGAAGGCCGGCAGGGACGCCGGCCACTACCCTGAAGGGGTGCTCTCACATGGTAGGGGCCGGCCTCCGTGCCGTCCCTCTTTGCGAAACTGCCCACTACACGAGCTTCACAGCTCATGCCCGAGGCGTTCATGGCCAAGCCCGATCACGATCGCGGCGCCTACCAGCACGATCGTCGCGACCAGAGCGAGCGCGCTGCCGTAATTCATCCGCGTGGCGAGCAGCGCCTCGACGAAGGCGGCGTTGGCCGCGAACAGCACGCCCAACTGGTAGGCGAGTCCCGCGAACAGGCCTCGCACTTCGGGCGGCGCGAGCTCCGCCAGATGGGCCGGAATCACGCCCCATGCACCCTGCACCATGAACTGCATCAGGAAGGCGCCCGCCGTGAGCCAGACCAGCGAAGCCGGATAGATCCAGAGCGGCACGGCGAGCACGCCGGCGATCACCGCCGCGGTCATCGCGCGACGCCGCCCCATCCGGTCGGACAAGTGTCCGAAGGCGAGGCCGCCGGCCAGCGCGCCGACATTATAAATTAGCGCGACGGTGGCGACCGTCCTCGGCCCGAGTCCGCGCTCGCGCTGGAGGAACGTGGGATACATGTCCTGCGTGCCGTGCGAAACCAGGTTCATCATCGTCATCAGCACGACCAGGTAGGCGAAGGATCCGAGGTTGCCGCTAATCGCGCGCCAGATGGCGGTGCTCTCGGGCCTAGCGCGCTGCCATGCCTGTGACTCGGGAACCTTGGTGCGGATGTACAACGTAAGCAGAGCGGGCAGGCCGCCGAGGAAGAACAGCGCCCGCCATCCGAAGAGCGGGAAGACGAAAAAGTAGGCCCCTGCGGCGAAGAGGTATCCGACCGCGTAGCCCTCCTGGAGCAGTCCGGAGAGCATCCCGCGCGTGGCCGCGGGCGCCGCTTCCATTGCGAGCGCCGCGCCGACGCCCCATTCGCCGCCCATCCCGATTCCGTACAGCGCGCGCAGGAAAAGAAAAGTCGCGTAGTTGGGCGCCAGCCCGCTCATCACTTCGATCACCGAATAGAAGACCACGTCGATCATCAGCGGGATTCGACGCCCGTAGCGGTCGGCGAGCCAACCGAAGATCAGCGCGCCGATCGGCCGCATCATCAGGGTCGCCGTGATGGTGAAGGCGATCTCCGGGACCGTGCGATGAAAGTCGGACGCGATCGCGGAGACGACAAAGATCAGAACGAAAAAGTCGAAAGCGTCGAGCATCCATCCGAGGAAGCTCGCCAGGAGCGTGTGGCGCGCCTCGCTGAGGGTGAGCGGGCGCGGCGCAGGCGGATCGGAAGCCATGACTGGAATCGTTTATAGGAACCGCAGCGCGGCGGAAAGGAGACGACGCCTGGGCCCCGAAAACCTAACCCCTGACCCCTTCCCGACACGGGAAGGGGAACCGGAATCGTATGTGGCGGACTCCCCTCTCCGTTTCGGAGAGGGGCCGGGGGTGAGGTTCTTCTTCCGGGGGCGTGATAGCTTTCGCCGACTGAGGTAACGATGCGACCGAGAGCCCATAACATCGTAATCGGACAGCGAGTCGATCCGGCGAAAGTGTCGCAGGCCAAGCTGCTCCGCGGTCGCATGACGCCTGCCGAACGGCGCTTGTGGCAAGCGATCAGGAACAAGCTGTTACGCGGACTCCATTTTCGCCGCCAACAAATCGTCTCTGGTTTCATCGTGGATTTTTATTGTCACTCCGCGGCGCTGGCGGTCGAGGTCGAACGGGCGCGCGCACGCGCGAAAAGCCGACTATGACGCCGAGCGTGACCGAGTGCTCGCGGAGCTTGGAATCCATGTGTTGCGCGTGACTAACGAGGCGGTGATGAATCACCTGCGCGAAGTGCTTGCGCGGATCGCGGGGGCCGCCGAGGAAACCTAACCCCTGACCCCTTCCCGACACGGGAAGGGGAACCGGAATCGTATGTGGCGGACTCCCCTCTCCGTTTCGGAGAGGGGCCGGGGGTGAGGTCTGCCTATCGCCACGCGCCTGAGAAAACCTAACCCCTGTCCGGCCCGGGGGTTAGCCTGTCCGCGCTGCCGGCCTTCGCGGCGCGGGGATCTTGCCGCTCTTCCGGTAGGCGACATAGTCGGCGAGGATCTCGGCGTGATCGAAGGCCAGCGGCGAGGGCGGACTGCCGGGCGCAAAAAGGCCGACCGCCTTCGCGTCGTCGTCCGCCTTGGGCACGCCGCTCGAACGCCCGACGTACACGACGCTCACGGTGGGGCCGCGCGGGTCGCGGCCCGAAAGCGAATAGATCCCGAGCAGCGCTGTAAGCTCCACGTCGAGCGAGGTCTCCTCGCGCATCTCGCGGACGGCAGCCGCCTCGACGCTCTCGCCCAAGTCAACGAATCCGCCGGGGATCGCCCATCCGGGCGGGAAGTTCTTGCGCTCGATGAGAACAATTTGGGCGCCGATCTCGATTATCACGTCAGCGGCGATCGGCGGGCATACGGGACGCGGCATGGGAACATTTAACCACGAAGCCCGCGCATGACGAAGCAATGCGAGAGCAGCATTCCCCTTCCCGCGTCGGGAAGGGGCAAGGGGTTAGGTTCTTAGGGGGAGAGGTCACGATTGACAACGCCGACGACGCGCCACAAAGTCCCACTGATGCTACTCGCTCGACTCTACGACTTCGGCGACATCCGGCTCGAGCAGCAGGCCCGGCCGGAAATTGGGCCCCACGACATGCTGGTCCGCACGCGCGCGTGCGGAATCTGCTCCGGCGACATCATGCCGTGGTACCTGAAACGCAAGGCGCCGGTGGTGCTGGGCCACGAGCCGGTCGGCGTGGTCGAGGAAGTCGGCAGGGCAGTGCGCGGCTTCAGGCCGGGCGAGCGCGTGTTCGTGCATCATCACGCGCCCTGTTTCAAATGCGCGGCGTGCCGGCGCGGCCATTACGTCCACTGCGCGACGTGGCGAAAGAGCAAGATCACGCCGGGCGGGATGGCCGAGTACTTCGCAGTCGGCCCGGCCAACCAGCGCGATTCGTTCAAGCTGCCCGACCAGGTCGGCGACCTCGACGGCGTGCTGATCGAACCGGCGGCGTGCGTGGTGAAATCGATCAACCGCGCGGGGCTCAAGCCGGGCGAGACGATCCTGATAATCGGGCTCGGGATCATGGGCATGATGCACGTGCGGATTGCGCGCAATCGGGGCGCGGGGCTGATAATCGGCGCCGACCTGTTCGAGTGGCGTGCGGCGCGGGCGCGCGAGCTGGGCGCGGATCACGCCATCGCGGTCAAGGGCGACGAGCTGGCGGAACAGGTGCGCGAGATCACCAACGGCGCGATGGCCGACGTGGTGATCGTCGGTCCCGGAAGCGCGAAAGCGCTCGGCACCGGAATCGCGGCGGCGGGACGAGGCGCGACGGTGTTGCAATTCACCTCGACGCCGCCCGACGAGGAGATGACGATCAAGCCGTACGATCTTTACTTCAACGAGGTGCGGCTGATTCCGAGCTATTCGTGCGGCCCTGAGGACACCCGCGAAGCGATGAACCTGGTCGAGCGCGGCGTAATCGCGGCGTCCGATCTCGTGACTCATCAGTTTCCGCTGGCGCAAATCAACCAGGCGTTCTCGGCCGCGCAGCAGCCCGAGGCGCTGAAGGTCGTCGTGACGTTCGGCGAGTAGCCCCGCCGGAAGTATCCGCCAGAAGAATATCTGCCCGGAACCCGAAGGATATCCGCCCGCAGAATGTCCACCGCGACTCGCGGGCAGGGCGGTGGTCGCGTGCGGTATCGTCAGCGCAGGGCGCGACCTGCCCCACCCGGTAGACAGACCAAGCAGGTCGCGCCCGCTCCGGGCGCGTATGCGTCAGACGGCAAAGAGCGCCCGCCCGCTGGCGGACGCTCTCAGTCGCGTCGCTCTGAACCGGAGTTACGGAGCAGCCGGAGATGCAGCAGCGCCGCCTTCGGGCGCCGGAGCAGCAGCGCCACCTTCGGCCGGAGCAGCCTCACCCTCAGCCGCGGCCTTCTTGGCGTGGTGATGGTGATGCATCGCCTTGTGCTTGGGAGCCTCAGCCGTCGTCTTGGCGGCTATTGCCTCTGCGCGATCAGCAGCCGCTTTCGCATCGCTGGCTGCCTGATCGACACGGCTGGCAGCAGCCTGCGCCTGTTGGGCAGCAGCCTGCGCCTTGCCTGCGGCCGCCTCAGCGCGAGACGCCGCCTGATCCGCCCGCTGCGCCGCATTCTGCGCGCGCTGCGCGGGGTCGGGCTGGCCTGACGAGCATCCCGCCATCAACGAAAGGGCTAACGCAGCCCCGGCAAGACCAACCAGTTTAGAAGACTTTCTAATTAACCCTTCCATCATTCTCCTCCTTGACACCTCTTGCGGCAGCCCCGTCATAACGTAGACCGCTCGAACCGTTTGCTGATTTGCAGAAACCGGGACTTAGCGTGCAGCTTACACGCAGTGAAATCCGGCTGCAATGCTTTTGTTCAACTGACCCAACGCCGTTATGCCAACCTGAAATTTGTAGCAGGCTGATACTTGGCGTACGAGCGTGAAGGTTGCTCTAGACATAACGACTAGAAGTCATCGCCGCCAAAGTCATCCATACCGCCCATACCACCCATTCCACCGCCCATGCCTCCCATGCCGCCCATTCCACCCATACCACCCATTCCGCCGCCCGGCATCGACGGAGCCGGCTTTTTCTTCCTGGGCTTCTCGGCGATCGCCGCTTCGGTCGTGATGAACATTGCGGCGATGCTGGCCGCGTTCTCGAGTGCGGTTCGCACGACCTTGGCCGGATCGATCACCCCCGCTTTCACGAGGTCCTCGAAGGTTTCGGTTGCGGCGTTGAAGCCGAAGTCATCCTTGCCCTCGGCGACCTGATTGCAGACCACCGACGCTTCGAAGCCGGCGTTGGTTGCGATCTGCCTGAGCGGTTCCGACATCGCGCGCAATACGATATTCGCGCCCGCCTTGCGGGCCTCATTCAGTTTCAGGTTGCCCAAATCTTTCGAGGCGCGCAGCAACGCGACGCCTCCGCCCGGGACGATTCCCTCTTCGACGGCAGCGCGCAAGGCGTGCACGGCGTCGTCCACCCGCGCCTTCTTTTCCTTGAGCTCGACTTCGGTCGCGGCGCCGACTTTGATGACCGCTACGCCGCCGGTCAGTTTCGCCAGCCGCTCCTGCAATTTCTCGCGGTCGTAATCCGAGGTCGTCTCCGCGATCTGGGCGCGGATCTGTTCGATACGGCCCTGGATTTCGGCTTTCTTGCCCGCGCCGCCGACGATCGTGGTGTTGTCCTTGTCGATCGTGATGCGGCGGCATCGCCCGAGTTGGTTGAGCTGAACACTCTCGAGCTTCTGACCGAGGTCCTCCGATATAACGGCGCCGCCGGTCAGGGTCGCCATGTCAGCGAGCATCTCCTTGCGCCGATCGCCGAAGCCCGGCGCCTTGACCGCCGCGACTTTGAGCATGCCGCGCAGCTTGTTGACGACCAGCGCCGCCAGCGCCTCGCCGTCGACCTCCTCCGCTAGCACCAGGAACGGCCGCCGGCCTGCGCGACCTTTTCGAGCAGCGGGACGAATTCGCGGAGATTCGAGATCTTCTTCTCGTGAAACAGAATCAGCGGCTCGTCGAGATCGACCGTCATCTTCTCCGGATTGGTGACGAAATACGGTGAGAGGTAGCCGCGATCGAACCGCATCCCCTCGACCAGGTCGAGCGTGGTTTCCAATCCGCGCGCCTCTTCGACCGTAATCACGCCCTCCCGGCCGACCTTGTCCATCGCGCTGGCGACGATCTTGCCGACCTCCTTGTCGCCGTTGGAAGCGATAGTCGCAACTTGCACCATCCGCTCGTTGTCCTTGATCGGCCGCGCCATTTTCTTGATCGCTTCGACGGCCGCGCTCACGGCCGCCTCGATTCCGCGCCTGATGTCCATCGGCGCCATCCCGGCGGCGATCAGCTTGACGCCTTCGCGCACGATCGCACGGGCCAGCACGGTGGCGGTGGTGGTGCCGTCGCCGGCGTCGTCGGAGGTTTTCTGCGCAACCTCGCGAATCATCTTCGCGCCCATGTTCTGGAATCGATCCTCGAATTCGATTTCCTTGACGACGGTGACGCCGTCCTTGGTGATCAGCGGAGCGCCGAAGCTGCGCTGGATCATCACGTTGCGTCCCTTGGGCCCGAGCGTAACGCGGGCCGCTTCCGCCACCAGCGTCGCGCCCGCAATTATTCCGGTGCGTGCGTTTTCGTGAAGCTCAACCTGTTTGGCCGGCATGGGTATCGATTCTCCGTCCCGCTTAAATTTCGATTGAAACCGGGGTTCAGCCCTCAGGCTGTTCCACGGATTCTCAAACTTAAACACTAAGACACGGTTTGCAAGTGCTCCCGCCCTTTCGCAGGCCGGATTCGCGTGCAAGGATGTACGCGAGGCAGGTTTAGAACCTTGCGCACCAAAACATTCTCAGCGCGCTGGCGGCTGGCCCTGATAGCGTCGGGCGCCGGTCTCCTCGCCGCTGTATTGCTCTACCCGCGCGCCGCTGCGCTCAGACAAACCCTGTTGGTTCTCGCCGACGCCCGCGGCGGCGCCACGCTCCATGCGCCGATGCTTGCCCAAGACGAGGGCGAGGACGACGGGGAGTCTCAGATCCCGCCTGAACAGATTGAGAAGTACGTCGCGGTGTACAAGGCGATGCAGCAGAATCACAACCTGAACGTCGATCAGGCGGCCGCAGCGCAGGGACTCTCGGTCAACGCGTTTCGCGACATCGAAGGCCGCATCGAGCGCGACGATCTCATCCGCGACCGTGTCAGGCAGGCGCTTCGGCCCGGCGGCGGAGAGGCCAGCGCGCGTATTCCATCAGAATCGCCGTCGGGATCGGCGGCGCCAACACCAGCCAGGTAAGGCGAATCAGACCTGAAGCAGCCGGGGCGATGCCTGACGAGAGAGTCCGCACTCGTCTCGTCAGGCTCGAAGTCTGTCTGGAGCCTTACTTCGTAACCGAAGTGGAGAATGCAGCTTCCATCCGCGCCACAGCGTCGTTGGCCCGGCGAACCGCGTCCTCAGCACCGCCGGCAGCCTCGTCGGCCTTCTTCGCCGCCGCATCCGCCTGACTGCTTGCGTCTTCTGCGCTCTTGGCCGAGCTTTCGGCCTTGGTTGCGGAAGCTTCAGCCTGGTCGCTGGATTTGTTGATCGCATTCATGTCGGGTCCGCAGGCCGCCATAAAGGCCGCCATGCTTAGGATTCCCAGAAAACCTGCCAGCATCTTCATCCGAACACACCTCCCATCTAGTCCAGTTCCGATAGTCCAGTTCCGAAAAGGGGCAATTAAGGGTGAACGACGCAATAGTTACAAATCGATCCGTCCAACGCAAGGTGGTCTGCTGCGCGGGCACACAGGGCTTCGACGCTCAAGGCGGGATTAGCAAAGCTTGTTCTGCGCAAGGTTGACACGCAAAACTTCTGGCAGTTATCGTTTTGGTTGAGCTTCTCCCGGTTGAATTTCCGGGCCAAGCTGTGCCCAAGCTGTAAGGTCACGCGACCAAGCCAAGCTACAGGCCGGAGTACCAATGGCGACAACGATTACCAGCGAATGTATCAACTGCGGCGCGTGCGAGCCGGAATGCCCCAACACGGCAATTTACAGCGGCGGCGCGCCGTGGGAACTGAACGGCGAGACTCATCCCGCGATCGCGGAGGATATCTATTACATCGTTCCTGAAAAGTGCACCGAATGCGTCGGGTTTTACGACCATGAAGCGTGCGCGGCGGTCTGTCCTGTGGATTGCTGTATCCCGGACCCGAACAACCTCGAAAGCGAGGCGGTGCTGATCGAGCGCGCCAAGGTGCTGCATCAGGAGCAGGCGTTCGGTGCCGATTTCCCCTCGCGGTTCCGCAAGGAGGCCGCCGGTGCGGCGCCTGCCGCTGATGGCGACGGGGCCGTGGCGAAAGCCACCGCTGGAGCGCCCGGCTCCAGCCGCAGCGGCAGCGCCCAAGCCGGCTGCACCCGCCGCTGCCGCATCGCCGAGCCCGGCCGCACCCGCCGCGGCTGCGCCTGCGCCCAAGCCGGCCGCACCCGCTGCTGCCGCATCGCCGAGCCCGGCCGCACCCGCTGCTGCCGCATCGCCGAGCCCGGCCGCACCCGCCGCTGCGCCGATTTCGATGATGAATCTTCCCAAAGATGTGGGAGCGTTGCCCGGTCCGATCGGCGAGAAGCACTTCGCGGGAGAGCTCGCGGAAGATTTCGAGAGTTGTCTGGCCGCGGTCGAGACTGGGCCGCTGAAAGGTGCGCCGATGCTCGTGCAAATCGCGATGCGATTGGCTGAGCCGGTGCTCGGTGCGATGCCCGACGCGGCCAAGGCGCGGCTCGAAGAGTCGGTTGGGGTCGCAGGTTTCTCGCGTACGCGTTCGACGGCACTGAATATCGTCCTCAACATGATCCTCTATCCGGCGATTCTCATTGCCTTCTCGGTCGCGGTCGTGGGCGATCCCCTTTTCTCGTTGCATACCCGCGGATGGATAGCACTGGGCTTGCTGATCGGTTCGATTGAGGGGATCTGGCGGCTGCGGGAGGGAATCTTCCAGGCCCGCCCGGCATCGGAACTGGTGTATCGGGCCTGCAGCTATGGATTCGTTCTCTCGCCGCTCGGATCGATACTGACACGCGGCGCGCGGCTTAATCGGAGCGTCCGCAAGGTGAGCTTCGACGGCTTCAGGAGCGATCAATACGACGAGAAGCTCGAGCGCGATCGGCGCTACGGAACCGTGTACACAGTGATGGAGCAGGCCAACGCCTATCTGGTCAGACTCGAGATGCC
Organism: uncultured delta proteobacterium; assembly: GCA_963793115.1. Taxonomy (GTDB): domain Bacteria; phylum Desulfobacterota; class Binatia; order Binatales; family Binataceae; genus CAVVMA01. The sequence goes on along the minus strand of CAWBYV010000010.1, from coordinate 426,062 downwards.
TCGTCTGATTCCGGCCTCGTCGCTGAAACGGCTGTGGAATCTGCCCGACGAAATGCCGGACTACGATTACAACATCGCCCTCGAAGACGGCGTGCTGGAGATCAGGGCCAGCGTGCGGGGCGAGGCGTTCCGAAAGCTGTCGTACATATCCTCATCGTTCCCCGCCGATTTCCTGACCCGAATCGAGTTCGACAAATCGGTTTCGACCTTCAGCCATCGGCTGCGCGATAAGGTCCTGGAGGTCATCGTCTTCAGGGGCGAGAGTGGCGAGATCAAGAACGCAGCCTAGCGTTGTTCCGCTCGGGGGACAGCACCGTCAGGTTTTCACACAGTGATTCGGTCGGGCGAGCAACTGGCGACTGCGCTCCAAATCCGGGATGCGACCCATCGCGACCTTGCCCGGATTTGTGAGATCGAACGGCTCTCATTCCCGCAGCCCTGGAGCCTGAACTCTTTCGAGCGGGAACTGACGCTGCCGTTTTCGCGCCTGATGGTTGCGAACGCGGGGCTGAGCGGCAACCGCGACCCGGTGGGATTCCTGTGCCGATGGCTGGTGGCGGATGAATCTCACATCCTCAACATCGCAGTCCTTCCCGAGCTGAGGCGATTCGGTATCGGAGCCGAGTTGATGCTCAGCGCGATCGGCGAAGCGAAATCGAAAAATGTCCACCTGGTAACGCTCGAAGTACGGCGTTCCAATTTGGCAGCACGATGCCTCTACCGGAAGTTCGACTTTGAAGAACGCCGTTTGAGACGTAATTACTACGCTCCCGGCGAAGATGCGATCATAATGGAGCTTAGATTCGCCTAGATATTTCGCACGCACGCTTCCCAGACAAAATAACGTTCTATCGTTTTTCAGTTATTGACAGCGCCTTTCTCATGTGGGGTACCAAAACTGCAACATCTATGTCATAATGGCATTGGGTCGGGCTTCTCGGAGCGGTGGTGAACTGGCGGTCACCAACCGATTCTGAAATCGCAGGCCGGCCACCACGGATATAGGTAGCAGATGAATCTGGCATTCAAGAAGGGCGAGAAGGTTGTCTACCCGGCCCATGGCGTAGCTGTTATCGATGACATTCAGGTTCGGGCGATCTCGGGAACCGAGCGCAGATTTTATGTGCTGCGGATCCTGGGTGCCGAGAAAATGACCATCATGATTCCGACCGAGAACGTGGACGCGGTGGGACTCCGCCGCGTGATCGGAAAGGACATGGTAACGAAAATCTACAAGATTCTCCGGGAGAAAAAGATCGAGGTCGATACGCAGACCTGGAACCGGCGCTACCGCGAGTACACCGAGAAGATCAAGACCGGGTCTCCGCTCGAGATCGCAAAGGTGCTCCGCGATCTTTTAGTCCTTAAGGGTGACAAGGGGCTCTCCTTTGGCGAGCGCAAAATGTTGGATACGGCACGCAGTTTGCTCGTCAAGGAACTCTCGATTGCGAAAGCTCATCCTGAGGAAAAGATCATGGAAGAGCTTCGCGAGATCTTTCCCAACTGAACTTGTCGAACTGAACTTGCCTGGCTAGTCGCCTTTGAGGGCCGGACGGACTTCTGATCGCCCGGCCCCTTAAATCCCGCCCATGAAGGCTTCGGCGATAGTGGTCGCGGCAGGTAGCGGGCGGCGGCTTGGATCGGATCTCGCGAAGGCGTTCGTGCCGCTCGCGGGCCATCCGATGCTGCTCTACGCGCTTCGCACGATCGAATCCGTCGAGTCGGTAGTGGAAACTGTAATCGCCGTGCCTGCCGGGATGGAAGCGCAAGCGCGCGCGGTCGTAATCGAGGCCGGACTTCGGACTCCGGTCAAGCTTGCGCCCGGCGGATCGGAAAGGCAGGACTCGGTCCGTATCGCGCTGCAACTGACCAGCGCCGAGAGCGACCTGGTCATCGTGCACGACGCAGCCCGTCCGTTTGCGTCCCGCCGGATATTCGAGGCCTGCCTGGAGACCGCGTCGCGAGCCGGCGGGGCGATCGCGGCGGTGCCCGTATCCGACACGTTGAAGCGCGCTGAGGGGAAAACCATCAGCGCGACCATCGCGCGCGATGGTCTCTGGCAGGCGCAAACGCCACAGGCGTTTCGGCGCGAGTTGTTGATCCGCGCGCATCAGCAGGCCGTGGCTGACGGAATCGCGGCGACCGACGACGCCGATTTGGTCGAGCGCCTCGGCGCAAAGGTAGAAATCGTCGAAGGCTCGCCGATCAACCTCAAGATCACCACGCGCGCCGACCTGGAGCTCGCCGAGGCGTTCGCGCGCTCCGGATTCGGCATCTGATTTGGGCTCAACCTTGCGTTCGCCAGCCTCAATTTTTATAATGAGCGACTAACCAAGCGGACAGGCGGTCTCCCAGGCATGGATGTAATGAAAGCTCTCTTCCTGAATCCCCCTTCCTACGACGACTTTGACGGCGGTGCGGGCTCGCGCTATCAGGCCACGCGCGAGGTGTGGTCGTTCTGGTATCCGACCTGGCTCGCCTACCCCGCCGGGATGATTCCGGGTGCCCGCCTGCTCGACGCGCCGCCGCATGACTACAATCTGGCGAAGACGGTCGCGGAGGCTAAAGCTTACGACCTGGTTGTGCTTCACACCTCGACGCCGTCGCTTCGCATGGACGCGCGCACGGCCGAGGCGATCAAGGCCGCCAATCCGGATTGCACCATCGCCTTCGTCGGCGGCCATCCGACGGCGCGTCCCGAGGAAGTGCTCAAGCTCTCCAGCGCGATCGATATCGCCGGCCGCAAGGAGTTCGACCACTCGATGGTCGAGGTCGCGCAGGGGATGGATTGGAGCAAGATCGACGGAATCAGCTACCAGAAAAACGGTGGAATCCATCACAATCCCGACCGGCCCACGATGTCCAACGAGGAGCTGGACAAGCTGCCGTTCGTGACCGAGGTCTACGCCCGCGACCTCGATTACCTGAAATACAACAGCCCGTACTGCCAGTATCCGTACATCTCGATGTACACCGGGCGCGGGTGCCCCGCGAAATGCACGTTTTGCCTGTGGCCGCAGGTCACGCAGGGCCATCACTATCGCGTGCGCAGCCCCGAGAACGTGCTCGAAGAAGTGCAGGAGATGAAGACCAAGTTCCCCAAGATGAAGGAACTGTTCTTCGACGACGACACTTTCACCGCCGATCCGGCCCGCGCGCGCAAAATCGCCCAGTTGTTGAAGCCGCTCGGGATCACCTGGTCCACGAACTCGCGCGCCAACGTCGACTACGAAACCCTGAAGGTCATGAAGGACGGCGGCTTGCGCCTGTTCGTGGTCGGCTACGAATCCGGCAACGCGCAGATTTTGAAGAACATCAAGAAGGGCGTGGGACTCGAGCGCGCGCGCCGCTTCACCAGAGATTGCCGCGAGGCCGGCATCCTGATCCACGGGACTTTCATCCTGGGCCTGCCCGGCGAAACTCGCGAGACGATCGAGGAGTCGATGAAGTTCGCGCGCGAGATGGATTGCGAAACGATCCAGGTGTCGCTCGCGTCGCCCTATCCCGGCACCGAGCTGTTCGAGTACGTCACGAAAAACGGCTACCTCGCAGTTGACCCGCTGCTGGATGAGTCGGGCTACCAGAAGTGCACGATCAAGTACCCGGGGCTTTCGAACGACGAGATTTACGGGTCCGTCGAGCGGTTCTATCGCAACTTCTACTTCCGGCCGCGCTATATCTTCAAAGCGGTGCGCAAGATGGCAAGTTCGAGCGAGGAATGTAAGCGGCTGTTGAAGGAAGGTGCGCAGTTCCTCTCGACGATGCGCCGGCGCCGCGCTGAAGCCCACGCGGCAACCTGAAGGCCGGTCCTACGGCCGGGAGAATCGCTCTTCTGCCGCTCGCCCGCGCTCCGGCGGGAGAGATCGCGCCCGGCGCCTCGAATGACAGTGCTTGCGATCATCCCAGCGATCGGTGTGGGCGCATCGCTCATCTACTACGCCGCCGCGACCATCGCCGCGCTTCGCTTCGCCGCTCGCTCCACTTCACCGCCGCCACCGCTCCCCAAGATCGCGCCACGCGTGGCGGTGCTCAAACCGCTTCACGGGATCAGCGAAACTCTCGGCGCGAATATCTTAAGCTTCCTCGAAGCCGGTTATCCGCGATCGGAGTTCGTGTTCGGCGTCTCCGGCTACGAGGACGCCGCCGCTGAAATTCCGGTCGCGCTCAAGCCACGCTACCAATTCTCCAACCTCACGCTGTCGGTCGGCGAAGAGCCCGGATGCGCCAATCGCAAGATCGCCAAGTTGATCCGGATGGCCGAGCGCGCCCCCAAGGCCGAAATTTTCGTGCTCAGCGACGCCGACGTCTCGGTCGCCCGAGATCATCTGTTGCGCGTGGCCGGCGATCTGCTCGCGGACGAGCACACCGGCGTCGTGACCTGCCTCTACCGCGCGCGCCCGATCGACAAACTCGCCGCACGGCTCGAGGCGCTGTACGTCAACACCGACTTCGCCCCGATGGCGATGCTCTCGGCCGCGATCGAGCCGCTGCGCCACGCATTCGGCGCCACGATCGCGGTAAGGCGCGCCGCGCTCGATTCAATCGGCGGCTTCCGCGCGCTCAAGGACCTGCTCGCCGACGATTTCTTCCTTGGCCGGATGGCTGCCGAACGCGGCTGGGGCGTGAAGCTTTCCAGCTCGATAGTCACGCTCTCGTGCGAAGAGTCGCACTTCGCCGAGTTCTGGAATCATCAGTTGCGATGGGCCCGCACGTACCGCACGGTCCGTCCCGTGAGCCTCGCAACGATCCTCATCCACGGACCGTTCTGGGCGCTGATGCTGGTCGCGGCCGCAGGCTTCAATCGCTACGCGATGCTCGCGCTCGCGCTCGTACTGGGCGCGCGAATCGCGATGGCCGCGGTGTTGATGGCTCGCGTGCTACGGCTCCCGGAGTTGCTTGGGGACCTCTGGCTCGTCCCGCTAAAAGACCTCGCGATGACCGCAATCTGGTTTTCCAGTCTGGCCGGCAGCCGCGTGTGGTGGGGAGGCCGGCGCTTTCAGATTCTGGCAGGTGGCGCGATGCGCGAGGTCAAGGGCTGAGACCCCGCGATGGCTTTCTACCTCGGCCTCTCGGTCGCCGCCAGCGCGCTGCTCGCGATGGGATTGCTGATGATGAAGAGCCGGGCCGCAGAACTGCCGCTCGCGCACGGCGCGCAAATTCCGGCCGCGCTTCTGGCCTGGTGCCGCGACCCGATCTGGCCGGCGGGCTCGGCCTCGAGTGCGCGGGCTATGCGCTCTCGGTGATCGCGCTCGCCGGCGCTCCGGTTTCGCTGGTTGCGGTCATGATGCAGGGCGGGATCGCGCTGTTCGTACTGTTCGCGATCCTGTTTCTCGGCGAACGCGCGAGCGCCGCGGAATGGGCGGCGATCGGCGGCGTGATCGTCGCGATGGTGATGGTCTCGCTCTCGCTCGGCAACCGCGAGGCAGAGCAGCGCGCCGCGGTGCCGGCGATCGCGGCAATTTCGGCGGCGCTGCTCGCCGTGGCTGCGGCGGCCAGCGCGGCGCCGAGGCTACAGCGCAACGGGGGCGCCGCCGCGATCGTCTCGGGCTTCGCCTTCGGACTCGGGAGCCTCTACACCAAGGCGCTGACGCAGGACTTCATGGGACATCAGGGGGGCGCGATAATCGCACGCCTGGCTGGCGACCCGTACACCTGGCTGATCGTCGCGATAAACGTGACCGGCATGGTCGCGCTGCAGAACGCCTTTCGGCGCGGCCGCGGGATTATCGTGATGCCGCTGTCGTCGGCGCTCTCGAACCTCGTTCCAATCTTCGGCGGCATCGTGGCCTTCGGCGAGCGGCTACCCGAGACCACGCCCGCAGCCGCGATGCGCGTGGGCGCATTCGCGCTCACGATCGCTTCCGGCGCGCTGCTCTCCGCCACCCGCGAAGCCGAAGTAGACCTCACCCCCGTCCCCTCTCCGAAACGGAGAGGGGCGATCAGTTCGTGATGAATCTGAGCGGCTGGTTCCCCTTCCCGTGTCGGGAAGGGGATAGGGGTTAGGTTCTTGAGCCGCTCGCTGGGCGTAACGCGCGGCCGCGGGATCGAACCTCTTAGCCGATCGTGTTCCAGATGGCGCATTACCACGTGCTTGCGATCGGCTTCGCGCCGTTCTGGTCGGACAGGCGCAAGCGCCGATGGCACAGGTAGATCAGCACGGGCTGCAACACGCGCGTGAGCATCATTATCGCGAGCGCGCCGCCGATCACGACGATCGCGAGCGGCCGCTGGGTCTGCGCGCCGATCCGGGTCGAGATCGCCGCCGGCAGCAGCCCCAGCGCGTCGACCAGATCGGTCATCATGGTCGCGCGCAGCCGGCGATCCGAGCCCAGGACGATCGACTCGGCGAAGCCGTGTCCCTCCTGCCAGAGCTGGCGGATATAGAAACTGAGGAGGATTCCGTCCATCACTGCAATGCCGAAGATCGAGATGAAGCCGACCGCCGCGGAAACGCTGAACGGCGTCCCGGTTATGAACAGTGCAAGCACCCCACCCAGGCACGCGACCGGGACCTGCGCCATAATGATGAACGTGTCGATCAGCGAAAGCGTGGCGCCGTAGAGCACGCCCGCGACCAGCACCAGAGCGAATGGCACGACGATCTCCAGCCGGCGGTTGGCCAGTTGCAGCTCGCCATACTCGCCGGCCCATTCAAGGTGCACACCCTCGGGCAGACTAACCGCGCGCGCGACCTGGCTTTTGGCCTCCTGCACCGCGCCCTGAAGATCGCGACCGCGGACCGCGAACCGGATCGGAACGTAGCGCTCCAGATTCTCGCGATAGATGAATGACGCGCCCTCCGCAGCCTTGATTTCGGCGACCTGGCCGAGCGGCACGAATCCGACCCCGCCGGGAAGCGCGACGCGAATCTGGCGAATCGCTTCGAGACTGCTGCGATACTCGGGCTTCCATCGCACCACCAGATCGAAGCGGCGATCGCCTTCGAGCACCTGCGTCACCGCCTGGCCGCCGATCGCCGCCTGCACCACCGCGGCCACGTCGCCCACGTTGAGTCCGTAGCGCGCGCACGATCTGCGATCGGGCGTGATCAACAGATTGGGCTGACCCATCGAGCGGTAGACCGCGGTGTCTACTACGCCGTGAATTCCCGACATCACCTCCATCACTTCGTTGGCGACCCGCTCATCCTCTTCGAGGCTTGGCCCGAAAATCTTGACCGAGTTAGTGCCCTTGACGCCCGACAGAGCCTCATCGATGTTGGCCTCGATATTTTGTGAATAGTCGAAGCTCACCGCGGGAAATTCCTGCCTGAGCCTCGCGTCCATTTGCCGAACCAGTTCCGCCTTGGTCAGGCCGGCGCGCCATTGCGAACCGCTTTTGAGATCGACGCTGAACTCGATATTGAAGAAGCCGGTGGTTTCCGTGCCGTCGTCAGGACGCCCGAGCTGCGAGACCACCTGGCCGACCTCCGGGAAAGACATGAAGGTGTGGCGCATCCTCGCGGTCAGCTCCGCGCCATGATCGAGCGAGATCGTCAGCGGCATCGTCGCTACCGCCCAGATATTGCCCTCTTCGAGCTTGGGCAGAAATTCGCCGCCGAGCCGGGGAAACAGCGACAGGACCCCCACCACCAGCACGCCGACCACTGCCAGCGTCAGCCGGGGCCACTTGAGCACGCGCACGAACAGGCCGTGGTAGAAGCGGCGAATTCCCTCCCATACGAAGTTGCGGGACTCCCTGATGTTCTTGCCGAGCATGTAGGACGCGAGCACCGGCGAGAGCGTCGCCGCGAGCAGGATCGCGGTGGCCAGCGCGTAGGCGTAGGTGTGCGACATTGGCGAGAAAATCGCGCCCTCCACGCCGCGCATGGTGAACAGCGGCAGGAACGCGATCATGAAGATGAGCGTCGAGAAGAACATCGGGCCGCCCACCTCCTGCGCCGCCCGCAGGATCTTGTGATGAACGCTCTCGTGCGGAGATTCGCCCGAGCTCAGATGGCGATGGATGTTCTCCATCACGATTACGCTGGTGTCGATGATGATGCCGAAGTCGATCGCGCCCAGCGAGATGAGATTGGCGGGCGTGTCCGACAGCCGCATGAGCGTGAACGCGCCCAGCAATGCGAGCGGGATGTTGATCGCGGCGATGATCGCGGTGCGCAAATTTCCGAGAAAGAAGACCAGGACCAGGAACACCAGCGCCATCCCGACCGTCAGGTTTTCCATCACCGTCCGCAGCGTGGTATCTACCAGCCCGGTGCGATCGTAGTACGGGATCACCTTGTAACCGCGCGGCATCATGCCCGAGCGGTTGATCTGGGCGACCTTGTCCTCTACCCCCTTGAGCGTCTGGAGCGTGTTGCCGCCGCGGCGCATCAGGACGATACCGGTTACAACCTCGTCGCGATCGAGCCCGTTACGCTGCGCCATCCCGACGATGCCGAGGCGCGGCGAGTACCCGATGCTCACGTCGGCGACATTCGCTATGCGGATCGGCGTGGATTTGTTGGTTGACAACACGATGTTGCCGATATCGTCGAGCGAATGGATAAACCCGATGCCCCGCACGTCGAAGGCCTGCTCGCCCACGGTGAGGTAGTTGCCGCCGACGTTGGTATTGGAATTCGATATCGAGCTGATTAGCGTCGAGAGCGGGACTTGATAGTAGTTGAGTTTCTGCGGGTTGACGTTAACGTGGTATTCCTTCGTGAGTCCCCCGAAGCCCGAAACGTCGAGCACGCCCGGCACCGTCTTGAGCTGCTTCTCGAGCACCCAGTCCTCGACCTCTTTTTCCGCGATCAGGTCGTGATCCGGACTTTCTATCGAGTAGCGGTAAATCTCGCCGATCGGATTTTCGGGCGAGATGCCCGCCACGATTCCCTGCGGCAGCCCGATAAAGCCGAGGTGGTTGATGGTCTCGACGCGATCCTGGTAGTAGTCGCTCTCCCATTCGAAGTAGCATCTGACGTCCGAGAGGCCGAACAGCGAGATCGATCGCATCGCCTGAAGATCGCGCATCCCGGCGAGCCCCACCTCGAGCGGCACGGTGACGAGCTTCTCCACTTCCTCGGCGCTGAGGCCGCTGGGCAGCGTCAGCACCTCGACCATCGGCTGCACCGGATCGGGATAAGCCTCGATATCGATCTCGGCGAAGGAGTAGGCGCCGGCTATCAGGAGCGCCAGCGCGGCGCCGATGACGATTACGCGCTCGCTTAGCGCGAATTCCATCAGCGCGCGAATCATGGGTCAGCTCGATACTCTCTGCTACGAACTCTCGCCGTGGGCCTGATGCCAGAGCGCGGCGGCCTGGATCGATTCGCTGGAAACCACCCGCTCGCCGTCGCTGAGTCCCGCGATGACGCGCGCGTAGCCCTGCTCGTTCCACGATCCGATAGTCACTCGCCGCCGTTCGAGCAGGCCCTCTCCGGCCTGCACGAATGCGTAGTAGCTATCGGTCTCGAACACCAGCGCGGTCTGCGGAACCACCAGCACCGCGCCCGGAGTAGTAATGATTCTGACGCGCACCAGCATCTGCGGTTTCAACTTGTAGCCGGGATTGCGTACGTCGCACCGGATCTGCGCCGTATGCGTGTTGGGATCGATGTTCGGGCTGATCTTCGCGATCATGCCCTTGAAGACCCGATCCGGAAACGCGGTCGTAACGGCCTCGAGTTGCTGACCCTCGTGCACCCGGGCCAGATCGTCTTCGTAGATATCGGCGGTGATCCAGACCTCGTCGAGCGTGCCGACCGTGAACAGCACGTCACCTGGATTCACCGCGCCGCCGCGGATTGCCTTCTTGTTGACCACGATTCCGCCGATCGGCGCGCGCATCCACACGGTCGGGCTCGGCGTCTTTAGCGCAGCGATGTCGGAGTCGCGCATTCCCAGCAACTCGAGTTTGCGTTTCGCCGCCGATACCATCGCCGAGGCCAGCCCGCCCGTATCAGCAATCCCCGGCATCGCGCTCAGATTCGAGGTCGAGAGCGCCTGCAAATACTCGGCCTGCGCGGTCATGAAATCGGGACTGTAGAGCGAGACGATCGGCTCGCCGCGCCGGACCGTATCCCAAAGCGAAACGCGCGTCTCGTCGATTCGCCCGGCGACTCGCGAGACAATCGACGCAACCCGGCGATCGTCGAAGGTGATCTGCCCGCTGGTTTCGAGCACCGCCGGCAACTCCACTCGGGTCACCGCCGCGAACCTCATGCCGGGCACGTCCTTCTGACCGAGTTTCATCAACTCGGGACCGCCGGACTGATGGATAAGCTGAGGGATCGCGGGCGCCGGTTCGTTGGCCGCGCGGCCGGCGGGCGAGCTTTCGCATCCGGCGGCGCCACCCGCGGCGATCGCACCCGCCACTATCGCGGTCAGCCAAAATCGACGTGCGATCATTTCGGCATCGGCTCTCCGATCTCCTGTTCCAACGCGACTTTGGCGGCCAGAAACTGGTTGGCCCCCTGTAGGTACGCTGTCCGCGCATCGTAGTTGCGCAGCAGCGATGCGGTCAGGGTCGTGAAGTCGACCTTGCCCGAGGAGTACGCGACCAGCGCGACCTCAAAACCCTGACGGGCCAGCGGAATCAGCCTGTCCCGATAGAGCATCGCGCTTCGATATGCGAGCAGGGCCGAGCGATACAGCGTCGTTACCGTCGCCGCGGTCTGGCTCTTGAGTGAGCCCAGGTCGTAGCGCGCGGCCTCCTGATCGTAGCCGGCTTTGGTTACGTCTTCCCGCTGCTTGAGCCAGAAGAAAACCGGCAGGTTGAAGCCGATTGTAATGCTGTGATCTTCGATACGCGCCGGCGACGGCGCGCCGCTGGCTGTCAGATAGTGGTCGAAAAAATAGCCCACCTGATAGTCGGGTGCATATTCCAGCCTGGCCAGTTGCAAGGCCGTGGCGGAATTGCGTTCCGCAAGCGCCGCGCCAAGGATCTCCTGACGAACTTCGATCGCGCGCTCGGAGAGCGTGTCGAGCGGCGTCTCGATAGGCTTGATCTCGAGCCGCCGGTCGAGCGGCAGAGGCTCGTCGGGCGAGCGGTATAGAAGATGGTTCAACTGGGTGCGGTCGTTCTGCTCGGCCACCCGCGATTGATCCTCCTGCTGCTGCGCCGCGGCAAGATCAAACTCGGCGCTGATGAAATCGGCCTGCGTCACCTGGCTGGCGGCGTAGGCAACCTGCGTCACCTGCAAGACCCGCTTGAGGTTGGCGACCCGTTCCGCGATCACGTCCGCCAGCGCGTCGTCGAGCAGATCCTGGTAAAAGGCGGTCTCGGTCTGCGCGCGCAGGTCCCTGAGCGCGGCTGCGTAGGTCAGGCGGGCGATCTCGGCGGCCCGCCTGGCGTTGTCGGCCTGCAAAAGCGCCTTGCCCGGAAACTGGAGAGATTGCGTCACCTGCAGGTATGTACTGAAGCGTCGGTGAAGCCGTTGGTGGCGCTGTCAACGTTCGCGAAGCTGAAGACTGGATCGGCAGGCGCGTAGTTCTGCTTGATCGAATGCTGCGCGCTCTCCCATCGCGCCCGCGCCGATTTGACCTGCGGGTTGGCTTCCATCGCCATCTCGACCAACTCGTCAACTGTCCATCCCGGCTCGGAAGTCGCCGCATCAACCCGTATCGCGGCCACGAGCAGCAGCGCTGCGGCCACAGTCGCCTTCATTGCTCGCATCGCTCTTCACCATCTCCGCGTAGTGAGGTGTGATCATCGCGCCGCGGTCTTGCACCCGGCTTCTCCGGCGCGGCCGCATAAGCCCCGTACGGAACGTACCAGAGAGATCAATTAAACAGATTCGGCGCGACGGGGGAAAGCTGCGTGCTCGTCGTATCCCGTGGTCGTTGGTTTCCTCTCTCAGGCCCTCGCCTTCCGGCAGGTCGTCTAGCATGATGCCTCTCCCGCGCCTGCGGCTTGGTCCGCAGGCGCAAGCCGGGAGAGGTCGTCGAGCGATTTGCCGGCAAGCCGCTCGACGGTCGGCACCGCCGCGGGTGAGGGCGCATGCACACAGCCCATTCACGATCGCGGCTACGAGCACACGCTCCGCTCTGATAGACTGAAGTCACCCCAACGTGGAGCGTCCAATGGCAGACCAGGCGCAAGCCCCCGACAAGTTTTTTGTGACCCGTTTCGGCATGAACGAGCGCGCCTTCGAGCGGATTCTGGATACCGCGCTCGAGCGCAAGGCCGACTACGCCGACCTTTATTTTGAATATCGCGACGCCGAATCGATCAGCCTCGAAGAATCGATGGTTAACCGGACCAGCAAGAGCGTCAGCCACGGCGTAGGAGTGCGCGTGTGCGCGGAAGATCGCACCGGCTACGCATATTCGGACGAGGTCACGATCGACCGGATGAAGCTGGCGGCCGAGGCCGCGCGCGCAATCGCCGATCAGGGTGGCGATCGTGCGGGCGTGGTTCAGGTCGGCCAGCCCGTGGCGCGGCACTCGCTCTACGAGCTTAAGACCACTCCGCTCAACGTCCCGGTCGAAGAGAAGGCACGCCTGCTCAACGAGATTGACAAGATCGCGCGAGCCTCCGACCCGCGCGTCAAGAACGTGCTGGCGTCGTTCGCGGCCGAGCGCAAGATCGTGATGATAGTCAACAGCGAAGGACGAATCGCGGCCGACGTGCAGCCGCTCTGCCGGCTCAACGTTTCGGTAATCGCGGAGGACGGCGCGAACCGGCAGGTCGGAACCTTCGGCGGCGGCGGGCGCGTCGAGTACCGCTACCTGCTTGAGGGCGAACGCTGGAAGCAATACGCGCTGGAAGCGGCCCGGCAGGCGATCGTGAACCTCGACGCAGTTGACGCTCCCGCGGGCGAGATGGTCGTCGTGCTGGCGCACGGATGGCCGGGAATCCTGCTGCACGAGGCGATCGGTCACGGACTCGAAGGCGACTTCAATCGCAAAGGCGTCTCCGCGTTCACCAATCGCATCGGACAGCAAGTCGCAAGCCCGCTCTGCACGGTGATCGACGACGGCACGATTCCCAATCGGCGCGGCAGCCTCAACGTTGACGACGAAGGCACGCCGACTGCGCGCACCGTGCTGATCGAAAAGGGAATTTTGCGCGGCTACCTGCAAGACACCCTCAACGCGCGCCTGATGAAGACCGCGCCGACCGGAAACGGAAGGCGCGAAAGCTTCGCGCACAGTCCGATGCCGCGGATGACCAACACCTTTATGCTGGCCGGCGAATCGACGCCCGAGGAGATTATCGGTTCGGTCAAGCACGGGCTTTACGCGGTCAGCTTCGGCGGCGGCCAGGTCGATATCACCAACGGCAAGTTCGTCTTCTCGGCGAGCGAGGCCTATCTGATCGAAGATGGCCACGTGACGCGGCCGGTCAAAGGCGCAACTCTGATCGGCGACGGACCGGACGTGCTGACGCGAGTCTCGATGGTCGGCAACGACTTGGAGCTCGACTCCGGTATCGGAACCTGCGGCAAGGACGGACAATCGGTGCCGGTCGGCGTCGGCCTTCCGACTATCAGGATCGACGGCATCACGGTCGGCGGCACGCACGCGTAGGAGTCATAATGGAAGAGTTGGAACTCGCGCAGATGGCGCTGTCCGAGGCGTCGCGCAACGGTGCAACGGCAGCCGAGATCCTGATCGTCAGCGCGGAGTCGCTCGCCGCCGGCGTGCGGCTCGGCGAGGTCGAGAAGCTCAAGAGCTCGCGTGAGCGGCGGCTTGGCCTGCGCATCTTCACCGGCCAGTCGTCAGCGACCGCCTCGACCGCCGACTTCGAGCCCGCGGCGGTCGCCAGCTTCGTCGCGTCCACCGTCGCGCTGGCGCGGCTGACCGCATCCGATCCATGGTCGGGCCTGCCGGATCGGGCGCTTCATCCGCGCGATCTGGCCGAGCTGGAGTTGAGCGATCCGAACCATCGGATTATCGAGGCCGACCAGGCGCTCGGCCTCGCGCGCGCCGCCGAGGCGGCAGCTTTGAAGCTCGACCCCCGGATCAAAAACTCGGAAGGTGCCGAGTTCGGTTCGGGCTTTTACCGCGTGCTGTTCGCCAACAGTCAGGGCTTCTCGGGCGAATACGCCGGAACCTCGTACTCGCTGAGTGTCGTACCGATCGCGCAGAATGGGGGCTCGATGCAGCGCGACTACTGGTACACCGCCAACCGCCGATACGACCAGCTCGAAGACCCCGAGTCGGTCGGGCTCACCGCGGCGCGGCGCGCGCTCAGGCGGCTCGGCGCCCGGAAGATCAAGACCTCACGCGCGCCGGTGGTGCTCGATCCGGACATGGCCGCCGGCTTGATTCGCGCGATGGCGGGTGCGGCCTCGGGGCCGTCGCTCTATCGGGGCGCGTCGTTTTTGATCGGCAAGCTCGGCACGCAGGTAGCCTCGCCCAACGTGACGATCTTCGACGACGGCACAATCGTGGGTGGACTCGGATCCAAACCGTTCGACGGAGAGGGACTCAAGACCTCGCGCAAGGCGATCGTCGAAAACGGCGTGCTTGCAACTTACCTGCTCGACACCTATTCGGCGCGAAAGCTGAAGCTCGCACCGACCGGGAATGCCGCCCGCTCGGTCGGCGAAGCCCCCACGGTCAGCCCGGCCAATCTCTATCTGCAAGCAGGACCCTACCCGCCCGAGGAGATAATCCGCTCGGTGAAGCACGGGTTATACGTCACCGAGCTGATCGGGTTCGGTATCAACATGGTAACGGGTGACTATTCTCGCGGCGCGGGCGGAATGTGGATCGAAAACGGCGAGCTGGCCTACCCGGTGCAGGAGATCACGATCGCGGGCAACCTGAAAGACATGTTCCAATCGATCGAGATGGTCGGCAACGACCTGCACTGGCGCTCGTCCACGGCCGCACCGACGATCAAGATCGCGGAGATGACGATCGCGGGCGAGTGACTCTCACCTTAGCCCTGTCCCTGGTCAGGGAGAGGGGAGCAGAACGCGGCCATTACTGCTCACGTCAATGAAGGAGAACCAATCATGGGCGAATACCAAGTGATCCTGCTCGAGCAGGACGACCTGATGCATCCGAACACCGGCGAGCCGAATTTCAACGAAAGCGCCTACTACAACTTTTACGATCGAGCGCAAAAGACCGGCGGTTTCGTCCGGCTCGGTAATCGCGCCAACGAAGGCTACGCCGAGATGACGGTCTGCTTCTATCTGCCCGACGGCACGGTGGGCTTCATGTTCGGCCGCCCCGAGATCAAGGACAACCGCGCGCACGACGCCGGGGGACTCAAGTTCGAGGTCGTCAAGCCCTTCGAGCATCATCGCGTGACCTACCTGGGCAACGCCTGCATCCTGAAGAATCCGCTCGAGATGGCCGAGCCGCGCCAGGCGTTCAAGAGCAATCCGTACGCGGCGGTACAGTTGAAGCTTGATTACTACGGGATCGCACTCGGATGGGGCGGCGAGATTCGCGAGAAGACCGCGAGCGGATGGGAGAGTATCAAGCCGGCCGGCGACGCGAGCACCGAGTTCGCCCGCGGCCATCTGGAGCAGCACGGACGCGCGGTCGGGAAGCTCGTCGTCGGCGAGCGCGAGTTCAGCCTCGACGGACTCGGCCTGCGCGACCATAGCTGGGGCCCGCGCTACTGGCAGGCGCCCAAGTACTACCGATGGCTCACCATGAACTTCGACGAGACGCTGGGCGCGATGGCGACGATCACCGTCCAGCGCGACGGCGGCCAGCGTATCGGCGGATTCATCGCGCGCAAGGGCCAGCCGCACGTCAATCTCACCAAGGTCGATATCCAGACCGAATTTGCCGGCGAGCAGCAGCTGCACGACCGGATTACAGTCACGTGCGAGGCCGAAAACGGCGGCGCGCCGATCCTGATCACCGGCAAGGTGCTCTCGATGATCCCGTTGCGCAACCGGCGCGCCGGGATGGTCACGCGGATCGCCGAGGGCATGACCGAGTGGCGATGGGACGGCAAGGTCGGTTACGGGCTGTCCGAATACCTCGATCATATCGTGGAATAGGGGGGACGCTCATGAGCGTGGTGAAATACGAAACCGACGGTCCGATCGCGACCGTGACGATCGATCGGGCCGAGGTGCGCAACGCCGTCGATCGCGAAACTGCCGCCGCGCTGGCCGAGTCGTTCAGGCGTTTCGACGCGGACGACCGGCTGTCGGTCGCGATTCTGACCGGCAGCAACGCTTATTTCTGCGCGGGCGCCGACTTGAAGGCGGTCGCGCGCGGCGACGGAAATCGCGCCGCCGAGGACGGCGACGGGCCGCTCGGATGCACTCGCATGCTGCTGCGTAAGCCGGCGATCGCGGCGGTCGAGGGCTACGCGGTCGCGGGCGGACTCGAGCTGGCGCTCTGGTGCGACCTGCGCGTGGCCGCGCGCAACGCGGTGTTCGGCGTTTTCTGCCGGCGATGGGGCGTGCCGCTGGTTGACGGCGGGACGATCAGATTGCCCCGCCTGATCGGGATGAGCAACGCGCTCGACATGATCCTGACCGGCCGCGGCGTCTCGGGTGACGAGGCGATTCGGATGGGATTGGCGAATCGAATCGTCGAACCTGGCCAGGCGCTTTCCGCCGCACGCGAGTTGGCGACGGAGCTCGCCGCGTTCCCGCAACTATGCCTGCGCTCCGATCGGATGTCGGCATACGAAGGCTGGACGATGCCGCTTAAGGACGCGATTCACAACGAATGGCGCCACGGTATCGCGACTATCAGGGCCGGCGAAACGGTCGCGGGTGCGCAGCGCTTCGCCGCCGGCGAAGGCCGCCACGGCAAGTTCTGAGGAATTTCCGTTGGCACAAGCGACTCGTGACGGGCTGCCGGAAAACGCTCGCAAGCATTTCCAGAGCTACCTCTTCTTTCTCCGTCACTTTTGCGAGCTGATTCGGCGGGGTCGAGCTCCGATGCACGAGCGTAGGCGCTTCGCGCAGCAACTCGCGCTGGAGCAGAGCCCCAGGGTCCGGGGGTTGTCTCGGCGCCACCTAGGGCAAGACGAGATTCGAGCAATCAAAAAGTATGTTTTCACCGCGTGGAACACGGAGACCGTCGCTGCCCTGTCCAGCCTGTTTGATCCATCTGTAAAGCAGTTCACCAACCATTGGAAGCCTGTCCACTCGTACTATGCAATCTACTTCAATCTCGTGGCCATACGATTTGCTGGAACAGGTGAGGTGGCAAAGCACCACGAACCAACGCTACGTTACGCGACTCAGACCATTGCCCCTTGGTTGCCGAAGCCGTGGTCTTTTCGCATCGACTACGAAAACGGTGCAATCGACGGGTTTCCTAGTGGGACTTCAATGTGGGCGCCAGCCGGCTGGAATCTACAAGGGAGTAACGAGCCGCATACGCACGTCGCCAATTTTTTGAGACGAACAGCTCAGCGTAGCCAGAGAAAAAAGTGGCGAGATTCCTACAGCGGCAAGGCGAAAAAGAGGGTCGCCGAGGGGCCGCGCGCCGGAAAGCTGTATCGAGTGTGTGACGTGCCGGTAGGGAAAGTCTCGGTTTTTGACGCGCTCTGGCGCTTCAGGCGCTGGGCGAATTACCAGGAAGCTGACTTCGAGCGGCATGCTTCGGAGTTTGATAATTGTTTCACGGAAATCGTCGGAGCGACAGCAGTCGTGCTGGAGAGCGTTCTACTTCAATACATCGGCAAGGACACGCTCCGTGCCCTTTATGAGGACTATCTGAAGCTTGTCGGGAATCGACTCGACTGCTCAGCGATCAAGCTGCGCCAGCAGGTCCTAACGTCTAGTCCTTGAACTCCTGACCTCAAGACAGCGCGCCCGTCAGCGAAGCGCGTTGCGAGATCTCGACCCAGTTGCCGTCGGGATCGCGGATGAATGAGATCCGCGCCACCGTGCCGAGCGTGAGCGGCGGCGCGCCTTCGGCGGCGCCGGCCGCGAGCATGCGCCGATGCTCCGCGTCGCAGTCGCGTACCTGAATCGTGATGTAGCGGAATCCTGTCGCCCGCATCGAGGCCATCGCCTCAGCCGCGCTCGCTGCCGCCGGCTTCGCGCCGCCATGCGCCGCCGGATCGAGCGAGAAGCTGAGCACCGTATCGCCGAGCTTGAAGCGGCCGGCGCCGAGCCGTTCGCATCCGAGCACTTGAGCCAGGTAGCGCTCGAACGCGGCCTCGTTGCTGACGCCGAGATGAATCTCGATCTGGCTCACGCCGCTGTGGCCGACGGGAACGAGTGCGACCTCGTTGCCGTCGGGATCGACGAGATCCATCGGAATCGGCAGGCGCTGGTCGGCGATGATCAGCCGCTTGTAGCCGCCCGCGATACGCGGCGGCAGCGGGTCGCGCGCATGGTTGATCTTGAGCACCGAGCCGCGCAGGCCGTAACGGTATTGCCGCACGCCGCCGCCAATCTTGATCATCTCCTCGAACGGGAGCCCGATCCGCTCGCCGTAGAACGCGCGCATCTCATCGAGTTGGTTGGTGAACAGGCCGGCGTTGATCGATGGTTTGGCAAGTTCGATAGGCATTGTGGTTCTGCTAGCACGGGAAGCGATCGCATGGTAGCCGTGCAGTCTTTGCTTTGCCCGGTGATGCGATGTAATTGCGTAGCTGTGGGGCTTCACAGGGAGGTAGTACATCGATGGACCCGGTTGCGCTGATAGCACTGTGGGCTGCGCTCTTCCTAATCACTCATGTGGCAGTGTCGTCTTCCGCGATTCGGCCGCGGCTGGTGGCGGTGGTCGGCGAATCGCCCTATCGCGGAATCTATTCGCTGATTAGCCTCGCTACGTTTGTGCCGCTCGTGATCGTTTTCTCTCGCAACAAGCACGCCGGCCCGATGCTCTGGAACCTGCGCGATGTTGCGCCGGTCCGATGGCTGGTATGGCTCGTGATGCTGGCCGCGTTCGTCCTGCTTGTGGCCAGCCTCATCAATCGGAATCCGGGCGCGGTCGTAGCACCTTCAAGCACGGGCAGTGCGCGGGGCATACTCAAGCTCACGCGCCATCCGTTGTTCGTCGCGCTCTCGATATTCGGCCTCGCGCACATGCTGATGAACGGCTTCGCCGGCGACATTCTGTTCTTCGCGACCTTCCCGGTAGTCGGAATCCTCGGTGGGCTGCATCAGGATCGGCGCAAGCTCAGCGCGCTCGGCGACGAGTACCGCAGGTTCATGGCCGAGACTTCGTTCTTCCCCGGCGCGGCGCTGATGAGCGGGCGCCAGCAATGGACGCGGGCCGATACCCCGTG
The DNA here is from genome assembly GCA_963793115.1 of uncultured delta proteobacterium. GTDB lineage: Bacteria > Desulfobacterota > Binatia > Binatales > Binataceae > CAVVMA01. The sequence goes on along the minus strand of CAWBYV010000010.1, from coordinate 406,934 downwards.
GTTAGCAATCGCGATCGGCGTCGCGACAACCGCGATCGTAGTCGCCGTGCATCCGATGCTCTTCGGCGGCAATCCGCTGGGATGATTTGTCAGCGGAGCCAGAACAGGCACGAAACCTGGGTGCCCTTGCGGTCGATCGGGACTTCCAACTCCAGTTTCAGGTCCGCTCGGGCCGCGGCTTGCCGCACCGCGGCGGCCTGCTCGCATCCGATAAGCATCGCCACGCGAGCGCCGGGCCTCATCACTCGTGCGATTTCAGAGATCGACGCGACGACGGCCTCGAGCGCGCTTGCATGGTACGGCGGCTCACTCGCGACCGCGTCGAACGACGCGGCCGCGAAGGGCATCGAGGACGCATCGCCGACGACGTGGCGCGCTGCAAGCCGGCTCAAGCCGAAACGCAGCGCCGCATCGCGGTCCAGGCTCGTAGTCGCGAAGCCTTTCGAGTTCGCCTCGATGATAATGCCGCCGGCGCCGGCGAACGGATCGAGCAGGCGGCGGTGTGCGCCTTCGCAAGCGGCTTCGCAAGTTACAAGGTTCACGAGCAGCCGCGCATCTATCACCGGGAGCGCGCGATGCTCGAGCGGACCGCGGCCGCCGCGATAGCTGGAAATTGCGCGCACCACGCCATCGTTGCACTCCAGCAGAAAGGCCCGCCGGTCGGGAGCGTTGGCTCTCAGACTCTGATCGGATTCCTCGTAGACGCGGACCAGCGCGACGTCCCGCCCCTTCCATCGCGCGATGATGGGCTTGGTATGCGGCTTGCCATTTGGATCGGTTTTTCCAGGCGCCGTTACCAGTTCGACCGCCTCGGTATACCCAAGCCTCGAAAGACGGCGGAGAGCAGTCTCGAGGTTGGGCTCAGGAAGACTCACCCAGGCAACGCCGGGTTGGTCCGAGAGCGGCCCGCCTGCGCCGCGATGCGCGTCGAGGCCGCGCAGTACGGCCAGCATCTCGGCGAGCGCGGCCTCGCGCGCCTTGCGCCGCGCGGCTCGCAATCGCAACACGAGCGTCATGGCACTCAAGTAAGCCAGAATCGCCGCGATTGCTATCTCGCGGTTCTGCGTTCAAGCAGACCCGCGGCCAAGCTGTGAGCAGCAGGAGGCCTTCGGGCGCTATTGAGATAGGCGCAGGCGTCTACTGGGTGTTGTTGGGGAGCAGCCGGGCGACCGTGAGATCCTCCGCGATTTCCGTGAAGATCTGGTTCAAGCTACTGGTCGGTCGAGAGGCTGAGATGCAGGAACTGGTGCCTCCCGTCGCGGTGTAGTCGGAGAAGAAGTTCGACGGAGAGGAGGCGATTTGCTGCATCGTCTGGCACGGGCTGATAGTTGGGCTGGTGTCAGTCGTGCATCCCGATGCCTCCGCGCCGTAGGCGACCGAGTATACAATGGTTCCCGCTGCCGCAGCGTTCTGGGCCGCCGTGACCGCCTGGTGGCACTCCTGCGTATGTGGATAACTTGTCGCCGATCCCGCCATCTGGCTTTGCGTAGCAGTTGCGTTGCCATCGCTGAGGAGGATCATCACGTTCTTCGTATTCGGCCTTGCATTGGCGACGAGTTGCGCTTGTGCCGCATTGATTACGCCGGCATAGAAGGTCCCCTCGCCGCCCGGAGCGCTCACACCATTGCAACTTCCGCCACCAGCCGCGACCACCATGTCGGAGCTGGTGTTCAGCGAACTAGCCGCGTCGGAAGCGCGGTAGTCGCTCGACAAAGCAATGATCTGGTATACGGGCGAATTGTTGTAGCTGGTAATTGCAGGGTTTCCGGTAGGGCAAGTGTAATCACGCGGGACCTGCGCGGTCGATGTCAGCCCTGGGAACACCATCAGGCCGGCTTCATCGACCGGGTTCGGGACATTGGCGCCGGCTGTGGGCGTTTCGCTGGTGGCCGTGCCGCAGCTTGCCAGCCCCCCGGCGCAGGGCGAGAGCGTGCTCAGCAGAGTCCGGATGCCGGACAGCGCGCAGGAGATTCTTGTGTTACCGCATTGGCTGTCGGAGTCGGTATCTTTCATCGACGCCGTTGTGTCGAGAATGATTTCCACGTTGTACGGGCTATTGAATCCGCCCCTTCCGCTCGCCGTCGCGGTTGCCGAGATTGTCCATGAATTGACGCCGAGCACCCGGGCGAATGTCGTCGGCACGGTGGCTTGCTCCCGCACGACGAGGGCGTTTGCGCTCGCCGGAGAAGCGGAACAGAGGATTCCGGTGCTCGTCAGGCACTTCACCTGAGGGTACCCAGCCACCATCGTAGCGTTGGTCAGATTGGAATTGGCGTTTAAACCCCCGCTCGCGGCGCTGTAGTTCGTTGCAGTGGCTATTGCGTCGCTTGCTGTGTCATTGGACAGGACCGAGGCTCCCGCTAACGCCGCCGCCTGAGTGGCAGCCTGGAGCTCTTGATAGGCATGATAAAGTCGGCCGATGTCGATCACTATCGCGGCCGCTCCAAGAAGGACGACCAGGGCGATCGTTATCATCACCATTGCCTGCCCGCGCTGGCCGTCGCGCAACCGGCGGACAATAGATTCGTTGTTAAGAGATTCGTTGTTAAGCTTCATTGGACGAGCACCGTCGTTTGCGCCTTGAGGGCGCAGTTGGGCGCAGGATTGAATCCGAAGAGTTGGAGATTGCACGGATAAGTAACCGTTACCTGGGCGCTTTGGGACTGCACCAGATAATTTTGTCCGCCACTGCACGACGGGGTCGTAAACGAATGTCCGTCCAGCACAATCGCGAAATTGAGATTCGACTGATTGAGGTACGGCGCTGCTGAGTAGACCGCCTGGCTAGTCGTCTGGCACGGGTCTGTGGTTTGCCCTCGGCTGATCGAAAGAAGCTGCGCAGCGGCGTTCGTAGCGTACGTCAGCTGCAGATCCTTATTGAAAGCGACCCCGAACTCCACCGAGCCTATAAGGAGGGTCAGCAGCAGCGGCAACACGAGAGCGAACTCAACCATCCCCTGACCCTGCCCGTCTAATCTGCGACGGTTAAACTTTCCCATGCGCTCCTCCAGCGTCAGCATCGGCACGCATCGCGCGTCGAGGTGCGCCGTGCAATTACTAGATGTAAATAAATGCAACATATTAGTTACAGGGCGCGTTTCCCAAGTACAGTACTTTATGTAGTGAAATATACATCCAATGGCAAGTGCGCGGCTACCAATTAGTTATATTGAATAACTGAGTGTAGAAGGCTTGGGGGCGTGAGGCGCCTGCGCTTGCGGGTGGATCACGGCGATTGCCCACCCCACCGCTTCGCGCTGCACGCGAAGCCGCAACGCTCGAAGCGGAGCGCGAACTGAAATCAGCTATGCGGAGGGTACGGAACCGTTAATGGCCGCCGCCGTTGGGCGAGCCGTTGCCGTCGTCGAGTTGCGCAGTCATCCGGCGCTGAAAGCTGCCGCTTTCGATCGCGCAGTGCATCCCGCATTCCTTGGCTGCGCCCGTCTCCCACCACCATCGCCCCGCGCGCGCATCTTCCCCCTCGGCGACGGGACGCGTGCACGGCGCGCAGCCGATCGACTTGTAGCCCTGATCGTAGAGCGCGCTGTATGGGACTTCGTTGCGCCGAACGTAATCCCACACATCGCGCTCGGTCCAGTCCGCGAGCGGGGAAAGCTTGACGATCCCGCCGTGGTCGTGGTCGATTTCAAGTCTTCTTATATTGGCGCGGGTGACGGTCTGATCGCGCCTCAGCCCGGTCACCCAGGCCCGGTAGTTCAGCAGGGCCCGCTTGAGCGGCAGCACCTTGCGCACCTGGCAGCACATCAGCCGCAGCTCCACGCTCTGGCGGAAAAGATTATTGCCGTGGCGTCCCACCATGCCTTCGACCGTGGACGCTTCGGGCAGGTAGACGTTGATTCTGATTCCGTAGCGCTCCCGGATGCGGCCGATCAGGTCGTGGGTCTCCTCCGGCAGGCGTCCGGAGTCGATCGTGAAGACGCGAACCGCGGGATCGATTCGCCACGCCATATCGATCAGCGCGCAGCCCTCGGCCTGCAGACTCGAGCAGATCCCCAGCCCTTGCCCGAACCGCTCGAGCGCCCATGCCAGCATCTGCTCGGGCGGCTTGCCTTCCAGCTCGAGCGCGGCTTGCACGGCCTGCCGTTCATCCACGATCGGCGCGATCTGCACGATCTGATCGTCGAGATGCTCGTCCATGGCGAAATCCGATCGCCTCTGAAAATGCCCGCCAGGCCACTATCGATCGGCGGCTTCCGGTACGGCCCGAATCGGCGCGGTCATGCGGCGCATTCGCCGTCCTTGGTCTCACCGGTGAAGGCCTGATCCTCGCCGATGTCGATGTAATCCTCGGGGAGCGCAGTAGCGGAACTGATGGCGCATAGATCGGCGAGGACGGTCTCAATCTCCTCCAGCCGGGCGTGGCGGAAAAACTGCTGCACGGTCTCGCCGTCGGCGCGCCGGTCGCGATACCACTCGAGCAGACAGCGGAGCGCCTCGGTCATGCGCCGGGCGGGAATCTTGACGCTGCGCCTGCCGAAATGAGCGGTTTCGCCATCCACTCCCCCGCCAATCATTAGCTGGTATTGCGGAATCACCCGGCCATCCTCGAGCCGGCGTAATCCGCCCTGAAAGCCGATCGCGGCGACGTGATGCTGCCCGCATCCGTTGGGGCATCCGCTGATCTTTATCGAAGCGTCCGAAGCTACCTCAGCCAAGTCGGGGCGCGAGTCGATGAACTCTGACAGCTCGCGGCCGAGCCCGCGCGACTGGGTGACCGCCAGCCGGCAGGACTCCGCTCCCGGACAGCTCGTCACGTCGGCAATAGTGTCAGCGCCTGCGCGGCCCAGGCCCGCGGCTCGCAGGCGCTGGTAGAGTCCGGCCAGGTTGGTGTGCCGGACCCATCGCATCACCAGGTTCTGCTGCAGCGTGGCGCGCACGCTGCCGTCGCCGTACGCGAGCGCAAGGTCGGCCAGCACCCGGAACTGCGCGCCGGTCAGGTCTCCCATCGGGAGGCGCACCGTCACCGCCGCGTAACCAGCCTGACGCTGAGTGCGAACATTGGTCCGGCAGAATTGTTCGAACTGCGGGCGCGAGAACGCTTGCGGCAGGCCGACGATCGCATCGGGCACGATTCCCGGCCCTTTGACCTGCGCGGAAGCCACCCGGCGCGCGACTTCAACCTCGGGCGGAGGCGCGGCGCGCTCCCATCGCGGTTCGTCCTCTACCGGCGGGCTTTGCGGATCAAATGGAAGATGGCTTCCACCCTCCGCAAGCACCGTGCTCAGAGTCTCGTCGAACAGTTTCTTCCACGCATCAAAGCCCAGCTTGCGGATCAGGAACTTCATCCGGGCGTTGGCTTTGCTCTTGCGCTGCCCGTGCGCGTGGAAGACGCGCAGAATCGCTTCGGCGACGTTGAGTATCTGATCCGCGGGCAAAAACTCGTAGAGCACGGATCCCGACCGGCAGAGCGTGGCAGTCCCGCCGCCCACGGTGATCCTGAAGCCACGCTGGGCGCCGCTGCCGTTCTGGTGGATGCGCGCGCCGAAGCCGATATCGTTGAAAGCGCCGCCTGCACAATCGGTGTCGCATCCACTGAACGCGATCTTGAACTTGCGCGGCAACGACGAGGTCAAACGATGGCGCAGGAAGTAGCGCGTCAACGCCTCGGCATAGGGCGAGGCGTCGAAGGGCTCCGCCGAGCAGACCCCGGCAAACGGGCAACCCACGATGTTGCGAACCGAATGCCCGCAGGCCTCGCGGGTCGTCACGCCCGCCTCGGCCAGACGATTCATGCAGGCCTCGGCATCTTCGAGCTTGACGAAATGCATCTGGATGTTCTCACGAGTCGTGATATGAGCGAAGCCGCGCGAGAACTTCTCGCAGCAATCTGCAACCGCCCGCAGGGCCGCGGCCGAAAGGATGCCTTGAGGGATCTTGAAGCGGAACATCTGGACGTCGTCCTGCCGCTGTCCGTACACCCCCCGGACCAACCGGAATGAGCGCCATTGTTCAGGAGTTAATTCGCCCTGCTCGTACCGCTCGAGCGTCTCGACGAACTCGGCGATGTCGGCGGGGCTCGCAAACGACAGCCGCGCCCGTCCCAAAGTCGATGGGTGTCGCACGCTCTCTTCGACAGATGGGGTTTCGCTGGTCATCGCCGTGCCATCCGCAGTAAAAGGTAACTTCTGCGGTCATCTTAGTCAACTATATAGATGACTAGTTGACTCTTCTATTTAATCCACGACTCTACTATGGTAGAAATGCTCACGGAAAGCCATGAAATTCGGGGTCGGCATCGATTACTCCCTCAAGGCTCTGCTGATGCTCGGCGAGCGGTATCCGACCGTGCAGCCGCTTCGGGTCGAGGAGATCGCCTTGCGCGAGGGTATTCCGGAAAATTACCTTCGGCGCCTACTTATCGATCTCAAGCGCGCGGGGCTGGTTGCAAGCCAGAAAGGCCCGAGCGGCGGATACATGCTGGCCCGCAGTCCCGCCAAGATCACGATGGAGGACGTGGTCCAGATCATAGAGGGCGATTACACCCCGGTCGAATGCTTCGAGGACGGCGCCAACTCACCATGCCGGCGCGACGAGAACTGTGCGATGCGCGAGGTATGGCGCGAGGTTCACGACGCGGTCGGCGCGATTCTGCGCCGCACTACGCTCCAATCGCTCGCCCAGCGGCGCAAGACCGCCCTGCATTTCCAGATTTGATTACGCCGCTCTGACCGCGAATCACTGGTGTCACTACTCGTCTGAGGCGCCAGCTTGCGTCTTGGGCGTTAACCGATCTACGGTCGGGCTGTTTTGGGGTAACAGTGGGCTCGCGGCTCCAGGCTTGCGCTGTCGAAGCTATTCCATATGAAGACGGCTCAAATGACCCTCGATGACCCCGCCGAGGCGGCGCGGGTCGGCGAGCGGGGCACAGGACGCGAGACCGGGCGAGCCTCTGGCGAAATCCTCGCCACCGTGCGCCGCTTCTGGGGCTACGAGAGCCTCCGGCCGCTGCAGGCCGAGGCGATCGGGGCTGGCCTCGATCGGCGCGATTCGCTGGTCGTGATGCCGACCGGAGGCGGGAAGTCGCTTTGCTATCAGGTGCCGCCTGCCGTCGCCCGACGCACTGACATAGTTGTCTCGCCGCTGATCGCGCTCATGAAGGATCAGGTCGATGCTCTTCGTGTCTGCGGGTATCCCGCGGCCGCGCTGCACGGCGGCATGGACCCGGCGGAGCTTCGCAGGGTCGAGCGCGAGGTCGCCGCCGGCCATCATCACCTCGTCTTCGTCGCGCCAGAGCGGATGCTCACGCCACGTTTTCTCGAGCTTGCCGGGCGGCTCCGAGTCTCGACCTTCGCGATCGACGAGGCGCACTGCATAAGCCAATGGGGGCACGACTTCCGGCCGGAATACCGCCAGCTCGCGGAGCTGAAAACGCGTTTCCCGGGCGCGAGCCTTCACGCCTATACTGCAACCGCCACTGAGCGTGTGCGCCGCGACATCGTCGAGCAGCTCCGGCTCGAAGACCCGGCGGTGTTAGTCGGCTCCTTCGATCGCCCGAATCTTCTCTATCGGGTGCTGCCGAAACTTGAAGTCAACGCGCAGATAGCCCAGGCGCTCCGCCGCCATTCGGGTGAGGCAGCGATCGTCTACAGCATCAGCCGAAAAGACACCGAGCAGATCGCCCGCCACCTGACGGCCGAGGGCATCCGCGCCGCGTACTATCACGCCGGAATGGAAGCGGAGGAGCGGCGCCGCACGCAAGATCGCTTCGCCGCGGAGGAAATCGACGTGGTCGTGGCCACCGTCGCTTTCGGCATGGGAATCGACCGTAGCGATGTACGATGTGTGATCCACGCGGCGCTTCCCAAATCGATCGAAGCCTACCAGCAGGAAACCGGGCGCGCCGGCCGTGACGGTCTGCCGGCCGAATGTGTCCTCTTCTACTCGGCGGCGGACGTCCTGCGCTGGCAGAGCCTGCTCGAACGGAGCGCCGAAGAGGCGGAGGTTCCTCCCGAAGTGGCCGAGAGCGGCAAACAGTTGCTCGAGGAAATGCGCCGCTTCGCCACTGTCGTTCGATGCCGTCATGGCGCGCTCTCGGCCTACTTCGGCGAAGCCTGCCGGGAGCAGAGTTGCGGCGCCTGCGACGTTTGCCTCGGCGAGGTAGAGGGTGTGGCTGATGCGACCGTGCTTGCGCAGAAGGTGCTCTCATGCGTGGCGCGCGTCGAGCAACGCTTCGGGGTGGAACACGTGGTCGACGTGCTTATCGCCGCGGACAACGAACGGGTGCGGCGATGGCGTCACGAAGAGCTTTCCACTTACGGCCTCTTGAAAGATCTGCCGCGCAAGACCTTGACGAATTTAGTCTATCAGCTCGTCGATGCCGGCCTGCTTGAGCGCACGGCAGGCGATCGTCCGGTCCTGAGGCTGAGCACCACTTCGTGGGAAGTCCTGCGCGGCCTGGCGCTCCGTCAACCTCCTGCAGGCGAAGAAGCCCAAGGCCTCGAGGACCCGGCTGGAAGAGGCTGGCTGGCGCGATGTTGACGAGGCGCTCTTTGAGAGCCTGCGCGTGCTTCGGCGTGAAATTGCCGCCGAGCGCGGCGTCGCAGCCTTCGTCATTTTCCATGACTCGACGCTACGCGAGCTCGCCCGCGTTCGGCCCGCGACGCTGGAGGCGCTGCGCACCATTCGCGGCATCGGTGAGAAGAAGATTTCCGATCTGGGCGCGCAAATCATAGAGCGGATCGCGGCGAACGAGCACGAGAAGCGGAAACCCGGACGAGATCCTCTCCCCGCCTGATCGGATGAGTCGCGCGAGCTCCTGCTAAGGCGCGCTTTTCACCAGCGCCGCGACGGTGAAAAAATTCCGATCGACCGAGTTCATGTTGATATACCAGCACTCGCGCTCGGGAGTTTCCGCCGATGGCAGGAAGCACATGGTCGAGAGACCTCCCTGCACGTCGGTCTGGGCAGAGGCGACCACAAATTCGCGCTTGAACGGATAGATCGCGACCTTGGCGTCGGGCACCGGCCGGTCGCGATAGGCGAGCCAGTAGATGTTGTTCTGGAAGAGCTGGCCGCGGCGGTCGTAGGTGTTGACGTAGGGCTCGAACCACATCTCGGAGTCGATGTAGAGCACGGTCTTGCCCTGGAGCGCCTCGCGAATCCGGTCGCGCCGCGGAGTCGCTTCGAGCACGTAGACGTTGCGCATCTCCCAGGCTTCGGGACAGGCGCTCGCGCCGCCGTCGGTGGCGCATCGAATTCCCGGCGAATGCTCGGCGTGAACGCTCGCGAGCATCGGCTTCTCGGCGAGCAGCTTGTAGTCGTATTCCTCGGTCTTGCCGACGAATCCCATGAAGTGATCGGGGTCGCCGACTATCGGGCCGGGCGAGCTGCTCAGGAAGTCCTCGCTCACCCTGCGCACGCGCCGCTGTCCCGGCGACCAGCCCCATTCGTCATCACCCCGATTCGGATCGGCGTAGCGATAGCGGATGAAACCGGAGCCGCGCGCCTCCTGCGGCGTAAGCATCGGGTACAGCCCGGAGAGCCAGTAGCGCCCGGTCCTGAGAAAGTCAGGATCGATCGGCAGCGGCTCGACCTCGGTGCGGCCGACCAGGGCATAGCCGGCGTAGTGGCCGACCTGCATGTAGAAGATCGGCTGGTAGGGCTTGTGATAGCCGCCGTATTCGCTCGCGCAGTCGTAAAAGCGAAGATCGTAGTCGTCGGTACTGATCGGCCGGAAGGCGTTGTTCCAGATAACCTTCTCGGCGGCGTATGGGTCGTTCACATCCACGAACGGGAACGGCTGGCCGGCGACGTAACCGGCGACGCTCCGATGGTCGGGCGAGAGGCGCACCTGCGCGGAATATTTTTCCGTCGCTTCCTTGTAGGGTGGCGGCCACTCGGCGCGCTCGGCGGGGACGATCTTCATCGTCATGCCGCGCTGCACCTTGTAGTACACGCCTGGCGAGACCAGATCCTTAACCTTGGCCGCGTTCTCGACCGTGATAAAGTCGCCGGGTTTGACCTGCGCACCCGCTATCGGCAGTCCGAGCAAGAGAGTCGCGATCGTCACCGCAGCGCACAGCGAAGCCTTCACCTTCATTGACGTACCGCCTTCTTCTGAAGTCGAGCCATTGTCGAGCGCCATCGGGAACCGTCTCGCAATCGCCAAGCCCGGCGCGATCCCAAGGCCCCCCTGCTCTATTTCACAGTTCGTGCCAGCCCCCAGCCAATTGGCGGGGCGAGCGTAACTACTCGTTAGATAAGGATTTTTTAAGAACTACGCGAATGACGCCGCAGGCAACTGTTCGTCACGAGCCAGATCTGCGTTTCAACCTTGCGACAGTCTCTGTAGCCGGCGCGACGTTCCAAAAGGTCTGCGGCCGCCGCGAGGCTATGCCGCGGCGGCCGCAGAGACCGGATCGGTCAGTACTGTTGCTAGAGCAATGAAACCAGGGATGCGACCACGTAAGCGAGCGTGATCATCGCGAAAGCCGCACCCGGAAGCTCGTCGAGGAAGTTGCTTTGCGCGTGCCGAATCGAACCCGCGCCGCCAATCGAATCGCCGAGATCCGCGAAGCCTTCCCCGGCCCTTGTTATTCGGACAATTCCCACTCCGTTTGTGGTCGCAGCCATGGTGAGATCCTCCTTCGTTGGTAACCGCAATCGTTACAGCAAGGCGGCAAAAGTCCCGAGAATGTAGACCAGCGTGATCAGCCCGAACGCGATCCCCGGTAGCTCACTCAACAGATTACTTTCCGCGTAGCGAACCGAACTCAGGGTCTCGTCGCCCCTCACCAGCCTCGCCTCAGCCGCCATTCTTGCCTCTTTGATTGTCGCTTCCATCTGAATCTCCTTCCAGATCGTCCTACCGGGGTTAAACGCAAAGCCGGTGCCATCGAGAAAGCTCCAGATTCGGTACATTCGCGCAACCCGAAGCGATCGCCAATACGGCCCTGAAAGCGCTCTAAGAGCTTGAATTCTCTAGCCTTTCGGCTCTCCAAGGGTGAGACAACGACGCATGCCGACGACCGCAGCGCCCGCACTGCACTGCCATCACCGGCCTCATTCTGCGAGCGAACTATTCGCAATTCGCGACAGGCTTCGACTGCAAGGCGATTCCGGTTCCGTTGCGTGTGAACTGTGGGTCGGCATGGCGGCGACTCTGACCCGGCACGGACTTCGAGGGGGTCGCCGTGCGCGATGCATCCGGAGGCGCTCGCGCGGGGCACTTGACCTATATGTACGATTATCCTACGATATGACTCATGCGACAGAACTCGCGACTTGGCCCAAAGGAAGTCTGGGACCAGTTCTTCGAGAACAAGGAGTTGCTGGCGAAAAACCAGGTCACTCCCGAAGAGTTGAAGTTCCTGCAAACCGTCGAACTGTTCGGCAGTTTCAAGACGGTTGACGACATCCTGCTGGTCCTCAGAAATATCCGCTAACGCAGCCTCCTAGCGGCCTCAACAAGGCCGCCATACAAAACAGGCGGGCCACGATCGCCGGCAGGAATGCCGGTGGCGGCGGCCCGTTGCTTTTTTGCGCCGTTCTACGCCGTCCTCATAGTTTGCCGTCGCGCCTCGATCTTCCCGGCGCCGGCCCTGATGGAAATAATCTGAATGATGGAGATAATCTGGATTGATGGAGACAGTCTGACCTGACGGAGGTAATCTGAGTGGACCGTCGCCTGCGCACTATCATCTTGCTCGCGGCCGGGGGCCTTCTCTTCATGAGCGTGGCCTTCGGAGCGCCGGCGCCGTCCAGTGAGGCCGCGCTCGAACGCAACTTCGACGCTCAGATTCACCCCAACGATCTGCGCGACTGGATGAAACTGCTCGCCAGCCAGCCAAACCATGTCGGCTCGCCACACGACAAGGCCAACGCCGGCCAAATCCTCAACTGGTTCAAGGACTGGGGCTGGGACGCGCACATCGAGACCTTCTGGGCGCTCTATCCAACGCCGATCAGCGAGACCCTGGAGCTTGCCGGCCCCAAACCGTTCAAGGCCACGTTGCAGGAGCCGCCGATCCCCGGCGATTCCAGTGCGACCGCAACCGATCCCGCGCTTCCCGCCTACGTCGAATACCAAGGCGATGGCGATGTGACTGCCGGCCTCGTCTACGTCAATTATGGGACGCAGGACGACTACAGAACGCTCGAGCGGCTCGGCGTCAGCGTCAAGGGCAAGATCGCGATCGCCCGGTACGGCTCCGTCTGGCGCGGGCTGAAGCCGAAGCTCGCGCAGGATCACGGCGCGGTCGGCTGCATCATCTATTCCGACCCGGCGGATGACGGCTATTCGGTTGACGAGACCTATCCCAATGGACCGATGCGCCCGCCCCATGGCGTGCAGCGCGGCTCGGTAGCCGACATGCCGCTCTATCCGGGCGATCCGCTGACTCCCGGGATCGGCGCGACCAGGGACGCCAAGCGGCTGAAAATCTCCGCGGCCACGACGATCCTGAAAATTCCCGTGCTGCCTATCTCGTACGCGGACGCGCAGGTGTTCCTCGATGCGATCGGCGGCCAGGTGGCTCCGGCGGGTTGGCGCGGCACGCTGCCGATCACGTATCACGTCGGACCCGGCCCGGCCGTCGCCCATCTCGCGGTCAAGTCTGATTGGAGCCTCAAGCCGATCTACGACGTAATCGCGATCATCAAGGGCTCGACCTATCCCGATCAGTGGGTCGTGCGCGGGAATCACCACGACGGCTGGGTGTTCGGCGCCAGCGATCCAATGTCGGGTCAGGTTGCGCTGCTGGCCGAAGCGAAGGCGATCGGCGGACTCGTCAAGCAGGGCTGGCAGCCCCAGCGCACGATCGTCTACACCAGCTGGGACGCCGAGGAGCCCATGCTCGTGGGCTCGACCGAATGGGTCGAAACGCACGCGAGCGAACTGAAGAAAAAGGTGGTCCTCTATATAAACTCCGACAGCAACGGACGGGGCTTTTTCGGCGTGGGCGGCAGCCACGACTTCCAGCACCTGGTAAACCAGGTCGCCGCCGATGTGATCGATCCCGAGACCGGCGTCTCAATCGGCCAGCGGCTGCGCGCGGGGCTGCGCATCGATGCGCTCGCGCCCGCAGCGAGCGAGCAGGTCAAGGCCAGGGCCAAGATCGCAGCGGACGCCGACCGGGATTTCCCGATCGAGGCGCTGGGCACGGGCTCAGACTATTCAAGCTTTCTTGAGCACCTGGGCGTGCCCGCGCTGGACGTGGGTTTCGGCGGAGAGGGCAACAGCGGCGGCGTCTATCACTCCCGCTACGACACCTTCGAGCATCACAGCCGCTTCGTCGATCCGGGCTTCGTTTATGACGCCTTGCTGGCCAGGACCGCCGGGCGGCTGGTGCTGCGCGTGGCCGATGCCAGGGTTCCGGTTCAACGCGCGAACTGGCTTCGCCGACGCGGTCTCGGACTATCTCGACCAAGTGAAGAAGCTCGCCGATGACAAGCGGCAGGAAGCCGAGACGCAGGCGAAGCTGCTGCACGATCGGGCCTTCCAGCTCGCGGCCGATCCCACCAAATCGAGCGGCCTGCCCACGGCGCTCGACCGCGTCCCGCATGTCGAGTTCGCGCCGCTCGAAGACGCGGTTGACCGCCTCAAGCGCAGCGCCAAGGCTTATGACGACGCGCTGGCGAAAAATGCTTCAGGTCTGTCCGGCGCCCGGCTCGCGCGCCTGCAACTGCTGATGCTGGACCTCGACCAGACTCTCGCGCCCAGCGTCGGCCTGCCTGGGCGGAGTTGGTACAAGAATCTCGTCTACGCCCCCGGCCGCTTCACCGGCTACGGGGCCAAGACGCTGCCCGGCGTGCGCGAGGCGATCGAAGACCGGCGCTGGGCCGACGCCAACCGGCACGCCCGACTCACAGCCGACGCGCTCAACGCCTATAGCGACCGGCTCGATAAAGCGACGGCCGTGCTCAAGGGCGCGTGAGCCGGCCAAATCGTCGCGGTGCCTGGTTCGGAGCCTTTCATTTCCCTCGTCTGCCGCTGCGGCGTCTACCACGAATCGGCGCTGAAATTTCGTCTCCCGCTCGCGGAGGATTCCCCATCCCGAGCCGGTCTAGAAGCTTAAGAGCGCCGGGCACATCCGCTTTGGCTGCCCGTTCGCGGAAGTATGCCTCGGTCCGAAGCGCAGCAAGCTTTTCGGCAACCGCGACGTTGATGAATTGGTTGAGTGTCACGTCTTCTATAGCGGCGACTCCGCGCAGCTCTTCAAACAGCGAGGGCTGAAGGCGCAAAGCGAAGTTACTTTTTCTCAACTTCCCACCTCCAAAAGCTTAAGCGCCGCGGACGGGCGCGCAGTCTTGATTCCAAACCTTCGAGCAGCCAAACCCAAGTGGCGAAGATTAAAGGTCACGATCAGGTGAGCGTCCCCGCTGACGGCCGTTTCCAATACCATCTCGTCGGCGGGATCGGAAAGCATCGGGCGCCACGAGAATACTGGCCGAACCGGTGATCCCACTGCCGCCAGCGCGTTGAGAACCCGGTCGACATCAGCCTGCGAGGCTCGCGCCGCATCCAGATGTTCCGGCCGTTTCATTACAGCCTCGTATTCGATCATCAGCGGCACCGATAGAAGCAAAACATATCGCTTTTCCAGAGCCTCCGACGAGCATCCGCCTGGAGGCGCCGGCATTGCTGCGCAATGCCGCAACCATCACATCCGTGTCCAGGACAACCCTCACGCCCACCCGACCTAGGTATATCACAGGCAATATCGCAAATCAGCCCACCAGTCCGCCCGCCACTTGTGCTCGACTCTTGACACCCAAGCCTCAAAGCGTGCGGCGTCTTGGCAGCATCGGATGGTCAATCAGGGCATGTTCGAGGAGACTGGCCGGCTGTACCTCGGCGCCGGCGACGCCTCGCTATACCTGTAGCGAAGGGTCTGAGCGTATATTGTCCGCATAAAGATGCTCCGGACTTTCGGCGGACGCACCAGATCGGCCGCATCGCAGCGATACTAATCCTCGGCGGACTCCATCATCAATACGTTCGGGTTTAGGTTTTGAATAGGCACAGCACCGCGCGCGCAGTCACCTGGACGATCCTCGGCGTCAACGCACTACTGCTGATTATCTCTCTGCCCGACTACCGCGCGGTTATCGACTCCGGCTATCACATCTCGCTGGCGCGATGGTACGCGGCGCACGGCACCGCGTGGTGGGACCACATCAACTACGGTCCCGGCGGCCGCCCAAACCTGCAAGGGCCGGCGCTTCACATCGCGATCGCAATCCTGGGCCGGATGCTCGGCGGCAGCGCAGATTCCTTCATTCTCGCCAATGCGATTCTCGGGCTCGTGCAATGGAGCGCGGCGATGCTGACCGTGCTCTATTTTGCGCGCCGGCTCGGCGGTGATATCGCCGCAATGTTCGCGGTCGCGTTGCTCGCTGGCGCCGCTTCTGCCGCGGCCTCTTTCTACGTCGGGATTCCTTCGGGATGGCTCTTCATATCGATACCGTGGGCGATTTATTTCTTTCTCGAAGATCGGCTCGTAGTTGCGACGTTAATCACATCCGCCGCCTGCTACGTTCACCTTGGTGGATTCCTCACTGCGCCGTTCGGAATTCTGGTTGCCGCGATTTTGGAACGGCGTTGGCGTGCGCTGATCGTAGTCGGCCTCACCACCGCAATCCTCACATCGCCCTACTCGATTCACTTTCTGATCAATCTCGCGTGGTATCGCGGCCGCCACGGCCACGAAGCGATGGCCCTTGATCCGCTGACCGACATCCTGTCGATTGCGGGCGCGATCTGGTTTTTTCGCCACCCGGCGCGCCACAAATTCCTGCTCGCCTGGGCCGCCGCGCCTATTTCGTGGCTGATTCAGGATCCCAGCCGCTTCGCCTTGCAATCTGCCCTCGCTGGATCCGCGATCGCCGGTTTGTTCCTTGCCGCAATGATGGATCGTATTTCCGTGCGCGCCATTCGTGTTGCCTTCGCCACGGTTCTCGTCGCCCTCGCAACGGTCTTTCCACTTGGCGTCCCGAGTCTCATCGCCGAGGCCTCCTGGGACGCGGGACTTCATTTCCCTCTGCTCGAGGATTGGGATCAGGCGCGCGAATTAGCTCGCGTAATCGACGACCATCACCTGAACAACCGGCTGCTCGCGGTATATGCGTCATCGTTCGGGCCGACAATCGCCGTCTTCACTCCGGTCGTACTGCGCAAAGGGCATTGGGTCGAGGTGCAGCCGCGTCACGATCCCGGCGACGATCTCTCTGCGGGCGCTCAGACCTATGTTGTGCCGCTCGCGCCTGATGATCCTGTGCTGTCGTCGATGTCTCGAGCTGGGCTCGTTCAGATCTATGGCGGCACTTCGGACTGCGCCTTGATCGATCTGTTGAAGCCCGCTGATCGCAAAACGATTGCGCCTGTCGTTTCGCAAATTCTCGCCGATAACGCGGATTGGCTCGGCGACAACGCGATTAACAACAAGATACCGCCGCGAGCCGATCTCGCAAAGCTATGGTCGAAAAAGGGGCTCGACGCGTACCGCGTCAGGATGGATCGGCAACGATTCCGCGCGGGCAGGATGGAAATAGCGTGCCTCGTTTACGCCTACGCAATCGAGAACGAGTCGCCGAAAGTTGCCTATCAGGTTCGCGGCGTCGCGCGCGGATTTGGTGAGATGGCGGGTTTTATCAGCGACGGCAACACGGTCGGCTTCATGAGCGACGCGCGGTTCGAACTGTTCAAGCGCAACATCCACGCATTCGCCGCCGCCATTCGCGCGGGCGGACCAGGCTCACCCGACGTGCCTGCGGTTGGCCTCGCGGCGAGTAAGTTGTTCGACGACTTCTTTGGCGGCGCTGCGTAGCCCGCCGGTTAGCAGACGAAAGCTCTTTTGCAGACAACAGCGCGAAGGGCACCGGCTCGGTTCTCGATAGAGAGAATCGAGCTTAAAGTGAATGGCGTTCGCGTTCGCCTCCGGGATCTTGTTTCCGGCCTGCCGGAAGCCTAAAGGGGCCGCACGTGCCGCCATCCCCACAGTTGGTTGATTCCTCGAATACTATCGCCTCGCGGAGCAGGTCTCCTCTGAAGTTCTTCTGGTTGGTTTTCGCTCTTTCCATTCCGTTCTGGTTGGCCGGCGCTGCGACCGGACTACAGCTATTACCTGGCCTCCCGGTGAGTTCGCTCATGTTCTTCTGCCCAGTGACAGCGGCTTTGATTCTTGTTTACAGAGAGAACAAGACCGCGGGCGTGACCGAGCTGCTGAAGCGATCCTTCGATTACAAGCGAATCAGAGCGAAGGTCTGGTACGCACCCATCGTTCTTCTGATGCCTGGCGTGATGGTCCTGTCGTATGGACTGATGCGCTTGATGGGGGTGACGCTTCCAACCCCGCAATTTCCGGTTCTGGCAGCATTGGCTATGTTCCTTGCGTTCTTCATAGCCGCTTTGGGTGAAGAGTTGGGCTGGTCGGGATACGTCATCGACCCGATGCAAGATCGGTGGGGCGCGCTCCGGGCAGGCATTCTCTTGGGCTTGGTGTGGGCGGCTTGGCACATCGTACCGTTGGTGCAGGCTCACCGATCGCCGGCGTGGATCGCCTGGTGGTGTCTCTCCACGGTAGCAACACGGGTCCTAATCGTTTGGCTTTACAACAACACGGGCAAGAGCGTATTCGCCACGGCGCTGTTCCACACCATGTCAAACCTCAGTTGGCAACTGTTTCCGATCCACGGTTCGTACTACGATCCGCGTGTCACCGGCCTTATCGTCGCATTCGCGGCCGCAATCGTCACAGTCGTATGGGGGCCACGAACGTTAGCTCGATACAAAAATGCCGGCTGAGCAGCGAAATGTCTGGGCAGCGAAGTGCCCGATTAGAAGGAGCTGAATCTATGGCTGAAATAGGAATTTATGAAGCGATGAGCACGCTGCGCGCGGTGCGCAAGCTCCGGCCCGATCCGATCCCCGGCGCCGTATTGCGCCGCGTGCTCGAAGCCGCGACCTACGCGCCGACCGGCGGTAATCGCCAGCCCTGGCGGATAATCGCGGTGAAGGAGAGCGAGCTCAAGCAACGCCTGGGCGCGCTGTATGCCGAGCGATGGGGGAACTTCGCGAAGTTCTACCGCAAGATGACGGCGGCCATCGCGGACGAATCGACGCGTCGGCGGACCGAACGCACAATCGACGCGGGCGACTATCTCGCCGCGCATTTCCACGCCACGCCGGTGATCGCGATCTTCTGCTTCAACCCGAGTGAGATGGCGGTCACCGACGCGAAGCTCGGCCGTGTGTCGGTGGTCGGCGGCGCCTCGGTCTATCCGGCGGTGGAAAATCTGCTGCTCGCCTGCCGCGCCGAAGGATTGGGCTGCGTGCTGACCACGCTGCTATGCGATTGCGAGCCGCAAGTCCGAGAGCTGCTGTCGATTCCCGAGCCGTGGGGAACTGCCGCCGCGATTCCAATCGGCTACCCGGTCGGCCGCGGCCACGGCCCGCTGATCCGGCGCCCGGTCACCGAGCTGACATTCGCCGATAGGTGGGGCAAGCCGCTCTGAGCGGATCGCATCACCTCGCATCGTCTCATTGTCCCATCGTCCAAACAGACGATGGTCTGTCAGAGCGGCGTTACTCTCCGATTACCTTGATTAGCACCCGCTTCGGCCGGCGGCCGTCGAACTCGCCGTAGAAAATCTGTTCCCAGGGCCCGAAATCGAGCTTCCCCTTCGTGATCGCGATCACGACTTCGCGGCCCATCACCTGGCGCTTGTGATGCGCGTCGCCGTTGTCTTCGCCGGTGCGGTTGTGATGGTAGCGCTCGGGGCTGGCGTCGAACGGCGCCAGCCATTCGAGCCATCGCTTGTAGTCTTCGTGCAGGCCGGGTTCGTCGTCGTTGATGAACACCGACGCCGTGATATGCATCGCGTTCACCAGGCATAGCCCTTCGCGAACGCCGCTGTCCTCGACCGCGTTGGCCACGTCCTTCGTGATATTCACGAAGTCCATCCGCGCCGGCACCTTCATCGTGAGATATTTGGTATGCGATCGCATCGGGAAACCTCCTTGCACGTCGCAGGGCGCTAATGGCGCTTCGCCGCCAGAGGGGCGAGACCGCCAATTACCGAGGAAGGTCTTCCAATCGAGCGCCGCGTCCCGCCGCCAACGCCTCGCGCGCCCGGGCAACCCGGTTCAGAAACCCCGGATGGTGTTCGAGGCGATAGTCGAGCCAGTCCTCCTCGCTTTCGAACCCGACGAGTAGGCCGGCCGGCTTTCCGTGCCGCGTGATCACGATTTCCTCGGACTCCGCCAGACGCAAGAATCGCGAGAGATCGTCTTTGACTTCAGCCAGAGCCACCTGGCGCATCGGGCGTTCCATGCCTGGCGAGCCAGCGCGCCGCCTCGGCTTTCGTGACGATCGCGAGGATCTCGACGGATTCGTGCGTGACGTCATAGAAAATTCTCACCTCACCAACCCGCATTCGATACTGTGGCTGGCTCAGGCCACGCAGGCGTTCGACCAGCTCTTGCTCGCACGGGTCGGCTGATGCCGCAAGTGCCGTTCGAGAGCGTCTCTCACCTCGGCCCGCCGATAGGCCGGAAGGGCTCCGTAAGCCTCGGCCGCTTCCGGGGCGAGAACGATCTCATATCGCATCTGGCCAGAAGATAGCCAGAATCGTACGCAGCGTCAAACTCAATCATTCTCCGCAAGGGTGATGGCGGCCTTGATGACGACTGCGTCGCGTTGTGTGGTTCGAACGTTAACCTCATCGCCTCTACCATCCCCGCAGGTCGATCGGCCATGTTTCGAGGATCTCTTCGCCGCGGACCAGATGTATTCGCTCGTGATAGGCGATGGTTGGATCGATATGGGCCGGCATGACGCGAATCCGGTCACCCGGCTTCATCGGTGAACAAGGAACGAAGGTGATGTGTTCGTCGGATACGAACAGTACTTGATGACCGCCCTCGATCGACGGGTTGCCATGATCCATTCCAAGCGCCTTCAACCCGCAATCCCCTACCGCGTGTGAGGATGAGACTGAGATGACCGTGGCCAGCACGGTGAGCCCCTGGCGAAAGGGCAGACCCAGTTTGGCGTAAGCCGTGTCCATCAGTACGTAGGAACCAGCCTGGATTTCACTTGCCCACCGGTTGATGTCGTAGGTCCCGGTACCGCCGGCCGATACTATGTCGCCGCCGGCGGCTTGCCGGCCCTGAATCAGCAATTCCATTGCCTGCGCAGTCAGCTTCTCACGAGTCGCTCGATCTTCGAGGCCCACAACATGCCCTTCGTAGCCCATCACACCGCGGACTTTGAGACCTTTGCTACGCGCCAGGTCCGCGAGCCGCCCCGCATCGTCAGGAGCACAACCGCATCGCGGCAAGCCGACATTCACGTCGATGAGAACTTCCTTCATCCCAGCCTGCGCGGCAGCGAGAATAGTGGGCACGGAATCGACGGCAACCGTGACGCGTGCCTTGACGGCTGCCAACCGGCGCGCATCGAGCACTTCGTTGGCGAGCAGGAGATCGTCGCCGAGTCCGGCCGCGGCCATCCCTTCGATCTCCCGGATCGTGGCGCAGGTGAAGTTCTTATGGCCGGCGCGGGCCTGCATTTTGGCAAGCGCCGTACATTTGTGGGCCTTGACGTGCGGGCGCAGCCGCGGCCCCGGAATAGCGGCCGCCATGGTCTTGAGGTTATGTTCGAGGGCGTCGGCATCTGCCAGCAGCGCCGGGGTCGGAAGTTCGTGGATGTTCATCTGGTTCACCGTCGAAAAGCCGGCAATTTGACCTCTTATAGCGCCGCCGGCGCCGAGTTTCGACCCGTCCGATGGATTCCTGTGCAGCAAGGAACCGGGCGGCCGGCGTGGGTTCGCGTTTGACGGCGCGCCGCAAGGGAGAGTAGACGACGGTCTCTGAGGATTAAGGTTCGTGGCACAGCCTCAAGTCTACGTTTGCCCTTCATGCAAAGGCCCGCTCGCGCGCGGCGGCCAAGCATTCGATTGCCGCGCCTGCCGGGCCACCTATCCGATCATCGATCGCATCCCGGATTTCGCCCCACCGGACCTGAATTCCAGAATCAGCCCGGGCTTGCGCGCATTCCTGAACATCCCGCTGATCGGACGGTTGTACGAGACCAGGCTCTGGTATCCGCTGATCCTCAGAATCTTCGGCGGGCGCCAAGCCCCCTCCTTCGAGGCGCTGATGGGCAAGGTCGCGGCGATGGTGGCGGCGGAGAGCGGGATGGTCCTGGACGTCGCCTGCGGGCCGGGGACGCTGGGGCGCCGGATCGCATCCTCGACGAGAACCGTGTGCGGGATCGACATTTCGTGGAGCATGTTACGGCAAGGCGCTGCCTACGTAACTCGAGCGGGCATCGGCAACGTCGAATTCGCGCGCGCAAGCGTGGACGCATTGCCTTTCCCCGACGCTCTCTTCAACGTTGCTCTGTGCGGCGGCGCACTCCATCTGTTTCCAGACACCGTCGCCGTCCTGCGCGAGATTGCCCGCGTGATGAAACCGCGCGCTCTGCTTGCCGTGACGACCTTTACGCCTGCGCGTACCGGTATCCTGCGCTTCGAGGGCATCCGCGAGCGCGTCCAGAAATGGGGCGGCTTGCGGCTCTTCAACCCGGCGCAGCTCGACGGATACTTGACTCAGGCCGGATTCGAGAGCTTCAGACCGCAGATTGACGGCTCCGTCCTGACCTTCGGCGCGCGCAAGCGCGCCTAACTCCCACCCGACTGTTTCATAAATTGCGCACGGACGCCGGAGTGAATCTTTGCGCGCTGGGGTTGCATCCGGCCAGTCGCCCGGCTGATACACGCGCCGGGGGCGCACGCGCCGGGGGCGGGCGTCATTTGCGGGGCGCCAGCGTGACGGTGCAGAAGAGACCGTTATGATCCGAATACGGGTCATCGACTCCCCGGTTCGCGATCAGTTCGAGCTCCGCCGCAGCCTTCCACCTTTTGGAGGCAGGGCCCAGGATGTAGTCGATCCAGACCGGCTTGCCGTCGCGCAGGTCGAAGTTCGTTCCCCGTTCTCCCCGGCCGTCGGCGGTAAGATCAATTCCCATCTCCGCGATACGCGCGTATAGCGGCTCGCGGCAATCGGTATTGAGGTCTCCCGCGATTATGGCAGGCATGCTTTGGTCCAGGCCGGCGACAAACTCACCAAGCTGGCTTAGCTGTGACTCGCGGACGGACGAATAATCGATCCCCGGATATTGCGCCTGCAAATGAGTATTGACTGCGAAAACCCGCTCTCCGTTGCGTTCGAGACTGACTATCAACGCGCCCTTGCCGCTGAGCCCGTCTCCCTCCCAGATTTTCCAGGCAGGCGCGCTTGAGTCGTAGCGATAGAATTCCGGCCTGCCGCGTACGGTCCATCTGTCCGAGACGCCGCCCGCGACCCGGACCAATGCGAGCAACCCGCCGTTCGCACCGCCGAGCCGACGGCGCACGCACAACGCGCTCCAATCCGGATGCAGGGCACGCGACAGGCTATCGATCGCCCATCCGCTCCATATTTCCTGCAGCAGAACGACATCAGGGGCCAGCTCGCGGATCTTCGCGCCCGCCCTTTGGATCCGGCCGCGAGGGTCTTTCGACAGCGGCCACGGCAACCCATGCAGGTTCCAGGAGAGGACGGAAAGCTTCATGCGGAGCGTCCGAGCCGGCCGCTATCGAGGCTAGCTTTGCGGCTCTGGCGGTTCGAGGTCTTCCGCCAGCGCCAACCCGATCGCGCCGCTGATTCGGGCCTCGGCGGCCAGATTCGGATGATCCACCACGATCGCGATTTGATTCCCCTGCGCAAGCTTGAGGAACTCGGCCGCATCGATCGCGACCGGAAAGCGGATGAACTGGACCGCGCTTATCTGCTCGGGCGACATCTGCTGCTCGTCGAACCTGGCCGCCAGCTTGCGATCGCCGAGCCTGATCCACAGATGGCGCTCGAGACCGGGCAAGCCTTTCAGCGCTGCGTCGCGCTCGCGAACTTCGGGAAATTCGATCAGCAGGGTTGCGGAGATCTCGCCCGCGCCGGGGATCAGCTCATTGTAAGTGTCGATCTCGTGCTGAATCGCTTCGGGTGCCGAGATTTTCTCCGCGCGGAGCATCTCCTCTACCTGATACCACAAGGTCTGGGTGTTCTCGAAAAGCAGCGTGATATTCGATCCGACGCTCAGGCGGCGGCGATCCTTCTCGTGAATGAACAGCGGACGCAGGGTTTTTCGCACGCGTTCCCATTGCTCGAAAGCGAGGAGGTCTTCCGGAGTGATTCGTTTCATCTCAGTAACCTCAATCGGTTGCGGCCGGGGCGACCTGGTCGGGAAAGCCGCCATCCTGACGTGAGCGGTAGGCGCGGGCGAGCACTTCGAGCGGATGGAGCGGGTGCACGCCGGTGGCCTGCTCGATCTGGATCGCCGCCAGCGGGCAGTCGGTCGCCATCACGCTGGCCCCGGCGTCGCGCAGCCCGCTGAAAGCCTTCTCGCCCCACTTCATCGAGAGCTCGAAGTACTCCTTCTTCATCGCCCACACGCCGTCGTGCGCGGTGCAGGCGTCCACGATCACGACTTCGGCGCCGGGAATCGTGCGCATCATGTCGCGCGAACGAAACCCGATCTGCTGCGCCTTCAAGTGACACGGCAGGTGATAGGCGATCCGTCCCGGCGTAGTACGAAACTCGCGGTTGAACTTGCCCTGCTTTTTGAGCTCAAAGAGCAACTCGTTGGGATCGGCCACCGCAGCCGCGAACTCCCTGACCTCGTCGCCGGAGAGGAGGCGCGGATACTCGCTCCGCATCGTCATCGAGCAGGTTGGATTGATCGGCGCGATCTTGTAGCCCTTGCGCACGTAGGGCAGGATCGAATCCACGTTCGCGCGCGCCTGCTTCTGCGCGAAGGCGACGTCGCCGCCGTCGATCGCGGGCATCCCGCAGCAATTCTGCTTTGGACACGCGAGCTCGCATCCGCTGCGGCCAAGGACCTCGACCGCCGCCTTGCCCGGACCGGTATCGTAGTAATCGATGAAGCAGGTCGGAAAGAGCACGACTTTGGCGCTTGGGCTGGCCGGCGCCTTGGGAAGAGCCGTGCGTGAGAGCCACTTGCCGAACGTTTCACCGGCGAACTCCGGGAGCTTCTTGTCGCGATGGATGCCGAGCAGCTTTTCCATGAGCGCGCGCTGCATCCGGTTGCGGCAGCCGAAATTCGCGAGCCCCGGAACCAGGTTGCCAAGCTTGCCGAGCCGGTCGGGATTGCCGAGCATCCGATCGCGCAGCCGAACTCCCGATTCCTTGGCGGTGACCGCCTTGGCCCGCTGCATCAGGCGTGGAAAATCGAGCTGGAACTCGTGGCCGTCGCGCGGCGTGTACGGGCATCTGAGCTCGCACATCTTGCAGAGATAGCAGAGATCGGCCACGCGCTGTTTTTCGGCGGCGGACAGATTCCGGACGTCGGCCTCTACCTGGGGCTCTCCCTCGGCGCCGCCCCGGTCGAGCGCGTCGAACAGGGCCGGAAAAGACGGGCACAGATTGAAGCACAGACGGCATCCGTGACAGATGTCGAATACGCGCTCGACTTCCTGGTCCAGCCCGGCGCGATCCCAGTAGCGCGGCTCAGTCGCGTTGTAGGAAAGTCCGTCAGTCGGTTTCGCTGATATCCGGCTCATCTGTTCTTCCCGGAAGATGCCTCCGCAGGATGCCCTGGCGCGCGCGGGTGAGGTCTTTCACTCGCGGCCGATCCGGCCCGCGCAGGCGTTGGTGCCGGCCGGAAGGTCCGGCCGGCGACGTGTCTGTGAATTAGGCTACTTTAGCGTGTCAGCCGCCTTGCTGAAACGTCCGGCGTGAGACTTCTCGGCCTTGGCGAGCGTCTCGAACCAGTCCGCAATGTCGGCGAATCCCTCTTCCCGCGCCGTCCGCGCCATCCCCGGATACATGTCAGTGTACTCGTAGGTCTCGCCGTGGACCGCTGACTTGAGGTTCAGAAGCGAGTCGCCGAGCGGCAGATCGGTGACCGGATCGCCTACGCGTTTGAGATAATCGAGATGGCCGTGAGCGTGGCCGGTCTCGCCTTCCGCGGTGTCGCGGAACAGCCCAGCGATTTCGGGCTGGCCCTCCACGTCCGCCACTTTGGCGAAGTACAAATAGCGGCGATTGGCCTGGCTCTCGCCGGCGAACGCGTCTTTGAGATTCTTGTGGGTCTTCGTGCCTTTGAGCTCCTTCATGGTTTTCTCCTCGTCTTCTGCAATTGAATTAAGTTGAATCAACCCGGTTGAATCAATCCGATCAACGGCGCTTGCTGGTGCGCGCAGGCTTATTCCCGCCGCATCGCGCGCACAGCGCCTGCACTTCGAGCGAGGTTCCCAGCACCTCGAACTCCCCGATCGATCTGCGTCTCTTGAGCAATCGTTCCAGTCCCCGCACTCGATATCCTGAACCCGCCGGCATTTGACGCACACCAGGTGATGATGCGGCGTCACGCTGCCGTCATAACGGGCGCTGTCGTGAAGCGTGGTGACCTTGCGCGCCTCGCCGATTTCGCACAGCGTCTCGAGCGTGCGATGGACGGTCGCCAGCGAAATATGCGGATGCTCGCGGCGGACGATCGCGCAGACCGCGTCGGCGCGGGGGTGGTCGGCGCAAGCGAGCAGTGCCCTGATTACCGCCAGGCGCTGCGGCGTGACCGCGAGCCCGCTCTCGCGGCATCGCCCGGCGAACTCCGCCATCCGCCGCGCGGCGTAACCCGCGCGCCGTCCGTCGCCGACCAGTTGGAATTCCACTCCGTCCATTGCCTTAGGTAATAATGATTATCACCTAATTGCTGCAATCGTCAAGCGCGTCCGCGCAAGCGCCGCTGCGCGACGGCTTCGCCGGCTTCGAGTTTCCGCCGCGCGGCCTCGCGCTCGCGCGGCCGACCGGGGTCAGCGCGGGCCGATCGTACGCCGCAGCAAATCGAGCGTGCGCTGGCGCGCGAGATCCGAAGCGGCTGCGTGGAACGACGCGCGGCGGTTGCAGTTGAAGCCGTGCCCCGCACCCTCATAGACGAAGACTTCAGCGTCCTTGCGGCCGGCGAATGCGCTCCGGATCTTGTCGACCGCGGCCATCGGAATTCCGTGGTCCTCGGCGCCGAAGTGAAACTGAATCGGGCATTTCACCGCGTCTGCCTCGGCGAGAAAGGCGTCTATGCCGCCACCGTAATAGCATGACGCCGCGGCGACGCCGAGGCGCGCGGCGGTCAGATATGCGATAAACCCTCCGAAGCAGTATCCCACTGCAGCGACTTTTCCGTTGCATCCGGGCGCCGCCTTGAGCGCCTCGATCGTCGCCCCGACGTCGCTGATTCCCAGCTTCAGATCGAACTTGCCCCGCAGCTCGCGCGCCTTCTGGATGCCCTCCGGCGTGTAGTCGAGCTGCAAATTCGGCTCGACCCGCCAGAACAGGTCGGGCGCAAGCGCGACGTATCCATTGGATGCGTACCCCTCGACCACGTCGCGGATATGAGCATTCACCCCGAAAATTTCCTGGATGATCACCACACCGGGAGCAGCGCCGCCCCTGGGCGTCGCCAGATAGCCATCGAATTGTCCACCATCTGCAGCGGCGATCGAAATCATCTTGCCATCACTCATCGAGAAAGCTCCTCGTTACTTCCTGCTAGTGTGAATTAGTCTGCCGACTCGAATGATAATCGGCGATCAACTGAGTATATATGCCCTCGTTGGCGGACTGGACGGAATCGACGAAGTCGCCGTAGTTGGCCGCCTCGCCGCCGGTCGGATAGCCCCAGCGGTCGATGCCTTTAGCGATGATCGCTTCGCGCCCGTCGTAGGTATTGTCGTTCGGCGTCAGCAGACCCCAATTGGTCTTCTGGGTTATCATGTCGTACATCCCCCACCATTCGAAACCCACGATATGATAAGTTCCGTTGGCGTCCGCCGCATTCAGGAACGTGCTTACCATGTTCTGGTATGCCATCCCGCGCGCCGCTTGCGTGGTGAAGGCGGGCGTACCCGAATAACCCGACGCCATCGTGCCCGCCATGTAGGAGTCGGATTGCGCGATGAAGCCCTGCCAGTTGACCCACGGCTTGTCGCCGCCATACTGGGCCGTGAAGTTGATGCGGGCCTGCGCGTCGGTGCAGTTCGAACAGAGATACGGGGGTACCGATTCGAGCGTGAAGATGTCTACGTACTTGGCAGCTTCGGTGAGCACTTCTCTGCGCGGCGGCGCGCCCCATCCGCCAATTTCCTGGGTCAGCAGATAGCCCGGCGCATAGCGGTCGTACTGCATCTTCTGCGCCCCGAAGTATTGATCCAGCCAGGACGACAAAAAGCCGCTCATATCGGCCTGCATCGCAGCGGTTTCGCCGGTCAGATTGATCGAATCAGTACCGACCCAACAGCCGTGGAATCGGGCCCGCGACGGACAGGATCCGTCTTCGTCCAGCAGGCCGTGGCCGGCGCCGAAGCTCGCGTAAGTGCCAATCTGAATCGCTGCCGTCCCACCCCGATCCGTGGTACCGAAGGTCGTGTAGTTGGAGCCCCACGCGGCATTCAGCGCCGCGATCTTACCCTCATACTCTTTGCTGAAGTAGGCGCTCATCGCCTGCTTGCTGAATACCGTCTTGTTACTGTAGTTGACGTGCAGGCTGCTGTTGGCGGCCTGCATCGGGTTCGTCACCAGCACCAGCCAGGCGGTTGACGGCACCGCGTGGCCGGCGTCCAATTGCCCGGTGTATACGTCATCGACAGTCTCGAAGTCAGGGCCCGCGCGGATCCCCATCGTGTCGTCGGATTCATCCATATCAAAGCCGATAAAATAGTCATTGTGCAGGCCGAGCGCGACACCCGTTCCCCAATCGTGCTGAAGGTTGCCTGCCAGCCAGGCGCCGAAATCGGGATCCCACGCGTCGATGATATGCGAACGATAGCCGGTGTAGATATTGCTCTTCACGCCGTTGAAGATGTCCTTCACCGGTGCTTTCGCATAGTTCCCCGCGTTGGTAAGGCTGTAGAGGCTCGGGTTCTCGTAGAACAAGAACGGCATCTTCTGCGGGATCGTGCCGTCGGATGTCCTCCAGTTCGCGCGCATCCCGGGCCAGGTGTACTCCGATGAGTATTCGCTCAGCGTGTCGAAGCCCCAGAGCTCGAGCCGCCGCACCGATTGCAAGCCCCAGTTGGCTTGCCAGTCCCGATTGCTGCCGCTCGCATATTTGCGCTTGACCTTGTTGGTCAAGGTAGTGGAGTCGGTCCAGGTCACGTCGTAGACTCCCCTGAGGAAGAACGCGTTACCAGCCGGATCGCAGAGCCACCACCGATTCCCGATCTTTTGGGTATAGAAATGCGCCTTCGGCCCGGCCGGACACTGTATCGCAATCGTGCCCCCATAGGCGTCCAGGCCGGATTCGCCGGCAGCGCTCGACGTCGCCGTGGCGATCGGACTCGCGATCGGTGTGGGACCCGACCACGAAGATGTGCAGCCGATCGCGGCCAGGCATGCGAGCAGCGGGAACGCCAACGTTGATCGTACAGGTTTCACAAGATCACTCTCTATCAGATGACCAATGAAATGAGCCAATCGTGCGATCGGTGTTCGCAACCGCCATGGTTTGCAGCTTCGCCGCCCTTCTAACAACCCGTAACAGTGGTATCATAATTCATGCCCGATCGAGTTGAGCGAGGCCGTTCTCACGGGCGGCAGGAAATTGAGTTACCATGCAGGCGTTGATTCTCGCCGCCGGGATGGGCCGGCGGCTCGGCGGTCTCACCCGCGACAAGACCAAGGCGATGGTCGAGGTCAATGGGAAGACCCTGATCGACCGGATGCTCGAAGGTATCGCGGCGGCCGGAATTCGCAGGACAATCATTGTAACCGGCCACGGCGCCGCGGGCCTCCGCGCCTTCGTCGAGAAGGTCCGCGGCGATCTCGATATCATTTTCGTCGACAACCCACTCTACGAAACCACCAACAATATCTACTCACTCTGGCTTGCGCGCAGTCATCTCGAAGCCGATGACACGTTGCTGCTCGAGAGCGACCTGATCTTCGAGCCCGACATCCTTCGCGAAGTGGTCCACAGCCCGGCGCGCAACCTTGCCGTGGTGGCCAGGTTCGAGCCCTGGATGGACGGTACGGTTGCGATCCTGGACGCGGACGAAAATATCGTTGACCTCGTGCCCAAGGGCCTGTTCAAATGGGCCGATGCCGATAACTATTTCAAGACGGTGAATATCTACAAATTCTCCAGCGACTTCTCGAAACGCTTTTACCTCCCGTTTCTCAATGCCTATATCACTTCGTTTGGGCGCTCGAAATACTACGAGCAGGCGCTCACCGTAATCACTTACCTTAGCAAGACCGAACTCAAAGCTTACCCCTTGAGAGGGCGAAAGTGGTATGAGATTGACGACGCCAACGATCTGGCGGTCGCCGAGACCTTGTTCGCCGATCACGGCCAGCGCCTGATTCAGTTTCAAAAGCGTTACGGCGGCTATTGGCGTTTCCCGGGGCTGCGGGACTTCTGCTACCTGGTCAATCCTTATTTCCCCGGCCGCCAGATGATTGACGAGATCGATCGGAGCTTGCGCGTGCTGCTGACCTCATATCCTTCGGGTCTCGACGTGCAAAACGCACTGGCCGCCCGGCTGTTCGATTGCGATCCCGCTCAGATTCTGGCTGGCAACGGCGCCTCCGAGCTGATTCGTGCGTTGCTGGGCTGCGTCGAAGGTGAAATCGGCGTGGTCGTGCCGACGTTCGAGGAGTACGCGCGCCCGGGACCCGGCGGGCCGCAGGTGAGGCTGCTCAGAACCCATGGCCCCGACTTCCGCTACGGCGTGACCGAGCTTAAGAAATTCGCCGAGGGACTGAGTATGTTGGTGGTTGTCAATCCGGACAATCCCACCGGACACTTGATAAGCCGGCGCGATCTGCTCACTCTCATCGAGCATCTCGACCGGAAGGGCGCGCGCCTGCTGCTTGACGAGTCGTTCGTGGATTTCGCCGATGAAAGTGCGGGTGGCTCGATGATGACCGGAGAGGTTCTGACGCGCTTTCCGCGCCTGGCGGTCATCAGGAGCATCAGCAAGAGCTATGGTATTCCCGGCTTGAGGCTCGGCGTGCTGGGATGCGCCGATCGCAAGCTGATTCACGCAATCAGGAGCGTCCTGCCGGTCTGGAATATCAATTCGCTGGGCGAGTTTTTTCTCCAGATAATGGGTAAGTACAAGGATGACTATACACAGGCTTGCCGGCGGCTGCGTGAGGAGCGGGCGAGGTTCTCGCAAGCGCTCGGCCGTGTCAGCTTCCTGAGAGTAATCAACTCCGAGGCGAACTATTTTCTATGCGAAGTCGGAGGCGGGCTGACGGCTACTGCGCTTGCGCGGCAACTACTCGATCGTCATGAGGCGCTGATCAAGGATTGCACCGGAAAGCGCGGACTGGAAGAGGGCGAATACGTCCGGATCGCGGTCCGCGACAGCGCCGACAATGACTTTCTGATCTCGGCGCTGGAGAGCGTGCGTGTCTAGCGGATTGGCGAACGAGCGCAGCGGCGAAGCGCCGGGCGAGGCGCCGCCGCCGCTCACGCGCCAGGAGCTGAGGCGAATCGCGCAGCCTCCCGAATATAGCCCGAGCCGCGTGGATCGCCTCTACCGGCCGTTCTCTATCTACCTCTCGATACCGCTGGCCAGGCGCGGCGCGACGCCGAACGGAATTACCGTGGGATGGATTCTGATCGGTCTGGCCGGGGCGGGCTGTCTGGTTTCATCGCTATGGATCGTGCGGATCGCCGGCGGATTGCTGCTCGAATTTTCCTACCTGCTCGATTTCGTCAACGGCGAGGTGGCGCGACTCACCAAACGCAGCTCGACGGTCGGGACGTTTCTCGATCTGATGGGCCACGGACTGATCAAGACCGCGCTGCCGCTGGCTGCGGGAGCGTCCGCGTTTGCGCAGACCGGATCGCGCTTCGTGCTGCTGGCGGGGGCCGTCGGCGCCGTGACAATCGGGGTCGGCGACGCGCTGCGTTTTCATGCCGCTTGCGCCTCGGGGCGGCTCGACACGGCCGATCTCGAGCGTGTCACCCATGCGCATCGGAGCCTGCGAGAACTCCCGCTCGCCCGGCTCGCGGGCAACCTGTTCGAGCATGGCTTTGAGTCGCCGGGACTTTTCGGCCTCACGCTCCTGGCGGCCCTGTCGGATCGGCTCGCACTACTCACTACCTATTGGATGATCGCGGGACCGATCTGGATGTGCCTGAGGGCGGTGGACTATTCACGGCGCCTGCGGGTTCTCGACGGTATGACGGCGCCCGAGCGCACCACGGCGGCGGCCGCTCCCAAGTGAGTACCCAGGGCCGAGCGTCCGACCGCCGCGTTCGACGAAACTATCGGGCAGGATCTATGGGAAGTTTGACCGAATTCGGCCTAAGGCAGAGAGCTCTAACAGGGTGGGCAATCGACTGAGGAAATCGTTTCTATAAACTGAACCGGCTCGATAGCCTGAACCGGGTCGCCGGGAGATGCGCTCGATTGATTCGAGCGGCGATCAGGTCCGTTCCGCAACCGAAATCGAGGTCGAGACTGGCCTGGGGGGACGACTGATGCTATGCGCGGCCGATGCCTTGTTCGCGGCCGCCCGGCCGTTGCCGTTCACTTTACTGACCGCCCGCTGCGCGACCAGGCGCACGCCGCCCATGCGGCCCGGGTCATGATGGGCGGTTCGAGCAGCGACGACACGGGCTTGACCAGTTTCAGCACCTCGCTGAGCCTGAGCCTGACTCCAGGGTTTGCTGCTGCCAGGCTGACCGCATCCATGTAGCGGTTGAAAAGCTTGACCGACATCGTGCGTTCCCCGTCCGTGAATGGGAAACGCAAGTCGGCCCCGGCTGCGATTCGGAATGGATCGCTCTGAAAACGCGCCTGCGCCGCGAAGAATCGCCGCGGCAGCTCCGGATTCGCTGGTCCGCTCTGGTCGAGAAGTCCGCGCAGAATCGAGGCTGACACCGCGGCGGCAGTCATCCCCTGTGCCGCCAGCGGATTGAGGCGGCAAACCGAGTCACCGAGCGCGATGAAACCGTCAAGCGAGTCCTTCCATCGCTCGTAATGGAGCCGGCGGTTCTGGAGCGGTCCGGCGCCGTACACCGGCGAAATCGGCTCCATCATCTGCACCATCTCGCGCACCAGCGGGGTGCGCAAGTTCGCGATGTGGGCGTTGAATTCGTCTTCATCGCGCGGAGGCTGCCGGCCTAGCGCTTGAATGCTCAGATGCCAAAGCTCGCCTTCAAGTTTGCCGAAGTACACCGAGGTGGCATCGGGATGGCGCCGGGAATACGTGCGCGGAACCTGGATACCTTTCCACCACCAATCCGACGGCCACCCGGCGATCGGTGCCCTGTAGAACCGGGACGCATAGCCGCCGTGCGGATCGACGATCGTTTCGCCGGGCGGTTCTATTCCCGCCTGACGCAGCCATTGCGGGGTTTTCGAGCTGCTGCCGGACGCATCGACAACTAGGTCCGCCTCGACCGTGAACTCGGCGCCACCGCTGCGTGCGCGAGCTCTTACGCCCGCGCATCGGCGCCGGCCCCTGCGACGATTTCGAGACCAGTCACGGAGGTGTTCTCGAGCAGATCGGCTTTCGATAGCCGGCGAAAGAGATCGCGCACCACCGATTCGATCAGCGCGCGGCTCGCCGCGAGATTGAGCAGCCCCGTCCGGTAATAGCCGGCCCAACCCTCAGAGCTCAACGAGACGGTTTCCAGAGACGGTTCGTACAGCGTCGCTCCCCGCTCCAGGCAGGTTTGCCGGAAACCCGGGAACAGGCGCTCGAGCTCGATGATTCCGCGCGTCAACAGCGAATGGTAGTGACGGCCTTGCGGAACGCCGGCGCGATCCGCAATCGCGGTCGGATACTGGTCGCGCTCGATCACCGTAACGCGATCGAAGAACTCGCCGAGCACGCGGCCGGCGCAAAGACCGGCGATGCTTCCGCCGACTATTACAGCGCGTGCCATCGTTGCTCTCTTTTCCCGAAGCTCCTCACGGTCTCGGGGCGACAAAGTGTCGCCGCCCGGCAGAGATCCCGTCCTGGATGAGCGCCTCCAGCAGCGGCGGATCGTCCCAGGGCACGTCGTGCCAGGCGCGCAGCAGCCAATCGCTCGACGGATCCCTAATCCACTCCTGCGGGAAGAGCGCGACGACGCGCTCGCCCTGGGTCGAGAGCGGCTGCGAACTCGCGCGCAGATTTCCCGCGAGCGCGTCGTGGAGCGCGCGGCACAAATCTGCACCGACCAGACCGCCCAGATGAGAGGTTGGAGCCGGACGCGGGTTGAACTCGCAAAGATAGGCATGGCTGGTGCCCTCTTCGATCATGAATTCAACCTCGCCGATACCCGTAAATCCGATCGCGCCGACCAGGCGCGCGGCCGCTTCCTCCATCTCCTGATCGCGGGCGAACCTGACCACGCTGCTCGGCCCGTTGTCCCATCTGACCTCGAGCTTGGTGGCCGTAAAGCTCGCCAGCAGCCGGCCCTTGAGCGCCGCCACTCCGCAAAGCGCGGGAACGCCGCGGATGAACCTCTGAGCCGTAATCCGGGCTTCATCCTTGAGGGGCTCCGGACGCGATCCGTTCTCCGTCAGGCGCACGGCCGCTTCCGCTTCCGGCCCGAGGCTCTGCAAGCGGGCGAGTGCCGCGCGTGCCTCGCCGTGATCGTGACAGACCGCGACTCCGTCGCCGCCGCTGGTAAAGTCACGCTTCAGCACTATCGGGTAGCCGCTGCGCCCGGCGAAGCGATCGATCTCATCGATCGTAGAGACCGGCTCCGGGCACGGTTGCCGAACTCCTATCCGATCGGCCAACTCGTAGAGCGCGCTCTTGCGATTGGCTGCGTCGTAAAAGTCCGGAGCGCCGAAAGAGAATCGGAGCCGGGCCAGCACATCGGCGGGAAGACCTGGCGCGCCCGGTCCGGCCTGTTCTGAAACGCGAACCAGATGGTTCAGGAATCGGCGCGCCAGTTCGTCTCCGCAGATCAACAAAGTGCGCTCGGGGCGCCGCATCGCCGCAACCAGCGACTCGACGACCTGGGCAGAGGCTGAGCGGCATCTCGATATTGCGCCGGACTACGGAACCCGGGTCTCGGGTCGCCATCTCCACCAATCCGGGAGCGATCTTGCGCAGTCCACGCCCCAGCGATTTGATGACTCCGCGAGCCGCTCCTTCCGGAAAGGTCAGCACTTCGTTGACATAGCGCGTCTTGCTGAGCCAGTTGCCTGGAGAGCACAACGCGGCAACCTTGAACCCGGCTTCGTGCAGCGGCTTCGCCAATCGCGGTGTCGGCCGCCAGTTTTCGAGCATCAGGATCAGCACGCGGAGTTCGCCGCCGGACGAGGCGGCAGCAGTATCGATGCGAGATTCTCGATCGGGCCGTACGATGTTGTTGCTACTCATGCGCCGCGAGTCTCAGAGATCTGCATCTTCATTCAGTCCGTCGAATTGGCCCGGATCTGTCGGCCGCGCAAGCCACGATCGGACGTTCAGCATGGACCTGAGCGGGCCTGGAGCCGGGAAGTCCACATCGCCCGCCTGATGCCTGCGCATCCCGCGGCGACTGAGACTCTCGTGCAGGCGATCCCAGAGCGGTTGTGCGCGTTCGGCGAGCCTGAAAGCCCGGTAATGCATCGGCCGGAATACCAGGTCGTAATAGCCAGTGAGATAGCTGAGTGACGCCCTCAAACCGCGCTTATATTCGTAAATTCCGTACCCGGGATCACTCCGATCGGGCGGGAATCGCCGGATACTTCCGCCGAAATTCAGGACCTCGCAGCCCTGCGCCTTCGCCCACCGAACGGCTTCCCAGTCGAGCGCGGGTCCGGGCCGGAAGCCGCGCGCCGCGGCGCTGCGGTCGAGCGCGAGATGGAGCGAATGCGCAGTGCGGCCGAAGCGAACCGCCGACGCGGCCGCAATATCTTTTCCCTGATGGCTGACGATCCAGATCGCGCCCCTGGCCGGCGATGCGTAATACTCCCGATGCTCGCGGAGCAGCCAGTCCAATGGCACTGCTTTGTATCCCTTCTGCTTTTCGAATCTGACCATCAGCCGATGAAGACGCCTGACGGCTTCGACCGAGTTATCGGCCTCGATAACCGCGCCACGCCGGAGAGCCATCTCGAGTGACTGGCGCATCCGTTTGCGCATCTGGCTCTTAAGCTCCTCCTCGGTCGGACGCAGATCGAGCGTCTGGATAATGCGCGGCATGTTCCACCCCGTGCGGTCCTCGGCGAGATGGATGAATCCATGGCGAAGCAGGGCCTCGCGCGCCTCGCTGTCCGCCGCCTCCACCCCGGGACTTGCCCGCAGAAACACGGCGCCGGTCTGCGCCGCTACCCGGTTGACCGCCTCGAGCATGCTGTGCCAGGCCTTGCCGTCGTCCCAGTGGAGCAGCGGACCTCGCGGCGCGTAGAGCACGAATTCACCCAGCCGGCGCACTTTTTTCGCCAGAAGCTGGACCGCGGCGATGCAGCGGTCGCCGCGCAGGACCGCGAACCGATACGGGATCCATCCGGAATCACGCTGGAACTCTCCCCACTCGAAGCCCTGGCGCAGATCGCAGTTGGGCAGGGTCAAGACGAGGCTGTTCCAGCGCTCGCCCTCTGCAATCTCCATCGTATTGATCGCAGCCAATTCTTGCTCCCCTGTGCCTGCTGCCGGCGATCCCCGGCATTCCGCCCCGTTTGACTCGTTCTGCTACTTTTGGTTATAAAACTATACTAATGGAGGGGATGACCCGCGGCGCGCCTGCCGATCGCGTCTGTCCTTCGACGGGACGGAGGCGGATGCCGGAGTTTCTGCCGATCGCCGCCGCACAGGCGGCGCATCGGAGCGCTTTAGTGCGGCCTCCAATCCGCCGGGCACATCAGGCTGCATGGATGATACGGCTGGCCGCGATCTTCGCGATCGCGAACCTCGCGCCCGCGCCGCGCGTATGGGCACGGAGCAGGCCGACAGCCACTCACACACCGGCTCCAACGCGGACGCCAACCCCGAAACCGACCCCGACTCCAACGCCAACGCCGACCCCGAAACCGACCCCGACCCGCGCGCCAACCCCCGCGCCGACTGCGGCGCCCACGCCCAGTCCGATCGCGCCATCGGCCAGCTGGCCTGCGGGATCGCCTCCATCACCGATCAACACCACGACTTCGACGGTCGCCGTCGGGTCCACGCTCACGATCAAAACGCCTGCCGGGCTGACTCCGGGCTCGTCGGTCATGATCGCATCGGTCACGGCCCAGATTGGCAGCAGGGGTCCTGCGGTGGCGATCGCGCCGCCGAACGGATGGACCCTGTTTGCGCATCAGTCCAACGGGCTGCCGCCGATGTGGGCCTACTGCGAAGTCTGGTGGTACTGGAAGGTCTATCAGAGCAGCGATCCCCCCGCTTTCACCTGGAATTTCAACAACAACAGTCCCGACTTCTCGGGCGCGATCACCGGATGGGCCAACGTCAACACCGCCAGCCCCATCGACGTATCAACGACCGCTTACACTTCCTATCCGCCGTCGGAGTTTTATGCCGGGCCACCTTCGGTCACGCCGAATTTTTCCGGCGGAACGCTGGTCCTGACCTTTGCCTGGTCGGACGATCCGGGCTCCGTAACCAGCACCAATCCGGGGCTGACCGCGCTTCATCCGCAGATAGACGATATCGACGGGCAAACCCTGGACGATTCCTACCAGCTATCGCCGGTAACCAAAGGCGTACCGGCCAGCGCCGGTTATAAGTCGTACGCCGCAGCGGCTGGAGCGTCGGTGAGCGGCGCGTTCGTGATCGAAGCTTCGAGCCCGGCGCTGCCGACGCCGAATCCGGTTCCATCGCGAACCGCAACCTCGACGCCGTCACCCAACTCGACCGGCACTCCGATCGCGGCTCCGAGCCCGGTCGCGACGGTCGCCCCGAAACTCGCGCCCACGATCGATCCGCCGGCGCCGAGTCCGTCTCCGACTGCTACTCGCACGCCAACTCCGGTTCCGACTCCGAGCCCGGCTCCGAGTCCCACTCCAACTCTGGCGCCGACACCGAGTCCCACGCCGACGGCCGATCCGCCATCGGGCGGCTCAGCGCTGGACGCGTACGGCGGCGCCACGGCTATACAATGTCCGGGCGGGCCGAAGGCGCATTTCTATACACAGAAGATCTCCAACCGCTGGTGGCTCTGCGATCCGGCCGGCAACGCGTTCTTTATGACGGGCGTCTACGACGTGGCGTGGCAGGACTCGTCCATCTTGACCAATGCAGTCAGCCGCAAGTATGCGATCGGTTCCAACTCGAATTGGGAAGCCAACTGGGGCCTGCAATCGGTGCGGCGGCTCTGGCTCTGGGGCTTCAACACCCTGAGCGAATACGCCTCGGAATACACGTGGCCCGGAATGCCCGCGAACTGGAACACGTCCGACGGCACGATGCCGCAGAAGATGCCATTTTTGTGTTACGAGAATCCAAGTGTCTATAGTCTGACCAACGACAGTGACTATGCAAGCGGCCCGGTGAAGGACATCCTCAACGGAGTCAAGGCTAATATCTACACCGGTTATCGCTCGCACATCATCGACGCATTCGATTCCAACTTCGGCGCATGGCTGGCTGGCGCGCTTCAGTATGACTGGGCGACGGGCGTGGCGATGGGCCGGCACAATGACTATTTCATCGGCTTCGACATGGACGAATCGGACGACACGATGAGCCTCCGGGCCGGGCCTGATTTCGAGACCGTGGACGATTCGTATACCGGAACATTGCAGGCCGGATACGGCACGCCGTCAACCGCCTGGGTGGTGCTGGTGACCGATCCGATGCAGGTCTCCAACCACAGCCTGGGCGTCAGCTACAGTAACGCAACGGTGTTCAGCAAGCAGGCGATGAGCACCTACTTCTCCAGCGAGTACGGCGGCAGTATCGCGGCGCTGAACGCCGCCTGGGGCTCCAACTACAGCAGCTTCGCAACGGCCGATCCCGGCGGCGCGGGAGCGATCCAGAACGGCACCTACCTGAGCTTCGGCACCGGCCACGGCCTGCTCGACGAAGACGGGACGTGTCCGTCGAGGAGCGCCCGCCAAACCTGCTGGGTCGGCACCGATGCCTACAATCTGACCGGCGAAACCGCCGCGATGCAGGCCGATATGAGCAGCTTTCTGTCGTACTGGCTGGATCAATATTTCGGGGCGCAGAAAACGCAGTACGACCGCTACGCGCCGGGCTATCTGCTGAGCCAGGAAATTGGCGGATGGGGCGCGCCGCCGCGCAAGGAAGTGCTCACCGAAGCCGCCAAGTACGTTGACATCTTCACGCTCGAAGAGATACCTCCGTATCCCTGCTCCAACTGCATCGACGCGCAGGCCCGAATCAATTTCACCGCCCAATACGGAGGCGACAAGCCCTGGATCAACTGGCAGGGGTTCCTGGCGCAATCCGACTCCTACATGGCGGGCATGATGCCGTCGGGCTATTCGGGTACGCCCGCCTTCACCACGCAAGCGGCGCGCGGGACGGCGTACCAGAACATGGTAAGCACGTTCCTCAACGCGGCGGACGACAACGGCACTTATCATATTGTCGGGTTCGAATGGTGGGGGATGTACGACATGATAAGCCAGCAGGCCAACTGGGGCTTGCTGACGCCGAACGACAATGCCTATGACGGGCGCGCGGCGATCGTCGCGAAGGGCACCGACCAGTGGGGATATCCGACTGGCGGCGAGGCAGCCAACTACGGCGACTTCATCGATTCCGTCCAGTCCGCCAACTCCAGTATCTATTCCAGGTTGATAGCCGGTTCAGCCACGCCCGCCCCGCAACCGACACCATAGCGTCGTCGGTCCCATTTCGGACACTACTATATCTGGCTATATCTGCACGGCTTCGCGATGACGGCTGAATCGCGCCCAAAGCCGGGGCCGTCCGCGTTCGAGCTCGCGGACATATCTGACCGTCGCCGGGCGGATTGTAGTGCGGACCCGCCGCACTTGCGGTAATCCGGCGATACCCGCTTTGACCCCGCGAAGGAAAGTCTTCAGATGCCGGGAGCGAATCGAGAAATACAACATCATCAGAACCTTTCCGGTGACAAATGATACGCCCGCGAGAAAAGGGTAGTCCTTGTACGCAATCCAGATATAGTTTCGCGTATAATAGTAATAGGGCCGGTCGGGCGCGCGAGTCTCGGACGCCATCGAATGGCGAATGTGCACGCGCGGTTCGTAGAGAATCCTGAAGCCCTTGTCCAGCGCCCTGAGCCCCAAATCCCAACCCTCGGTGCCAAAGAACAACGGCGCATAGTAGAGGCCGGCCGATTCGTACACTTCCCGCCGAATGGCGCACGCGCCCTCGACGAAGAAATTGGTCTCGAACTCGGTATGGCCGAACTCCTCCAAGCTGCGCGGATGACACCACTCGCGAACGCGCACCGCGCCGGTCTGCTCGTCGCACACCTGACAGGCCAGAATGTGAACGTCGGGCCTCCGCTCGAAGGTGTCCACGGTCTTGCTGATCTCGAAGGGGCTCTCGAAGAAGACGTTGTTGTCGAGCGTGATGACGATCTCGCCGCGGGCCGCGGCGATACCGGCGTTCCGCCCTGCGGCAGCGCCGGCATTCTCCGCCAGCTCGATCAGCCGCGCCTCGGGCGCATGCGCGGCCAGGTATTCGCCGATGCCGTCCTGCGAATTGTTGTTGACGACGATTAGCTCGCGGTTCGCATACGACTGGCGGCGCACCGACTCGAGGCACCGCGCGAACTGCTCGCGGCGCTTGTAGTTGACAATGACGACGCTTACCAATGGCGACGGCATCGCGGTCACGTGCCTATGAACTCCAGGAAGTGTTGATAGCTCCATGCGGTCGCGCGGCCCAGGCGGCGTTGCGCCGGGATTGCGGAGCGGAGGCCGGCGGCCAGA
Organism: uncultured delta proteobacterium; assembly: GCA_963793115.1. GTDB lineage: Bacteria > Desulfobacterota > Binatia > Binatales > Binataceae > CAVVMA01. Next base: position 367,079 of record CAWBYV010000010.1, on the reverse strand, counting down.
GCGATCACAAGCTTTTCTCCTGAAGCGGGTTTGCATTCGCTGCGGAAGCCGGCGCGGACGCCCCCGCCATGCGCGAGCTCTTCCGATTACGATAGCAATGGAGGTAAAGCGATTCCGTTTCTGCGACCTGGCGTTGCGCACTGTAGTGTTCTTCTACAAAACGGCGGCCCGCGCGGCCCAGATTCCGCGCCAGGCCGGGCGAGGCCAGCAGCCGGCAGATCGCCGCAGCCAGCGGCGCCGGTTGCCCGGCAGGCACCGTGAGACCGGTCTTCCCGTCGAGGACCACTTCGGCGGTGCCGTTGACTGCGGTGCCGACCACCGCCCGTCCTGCCGCCAGCGACTCGATAGCCGCCAGCGGCAGGCCCTCATAGAAGGAGGGCAGGACGGTGAAGTCGGCGAGCGCGAGCCAGTCCGGAACATTGGATTGATAGCCGAGGAACAGGACCGAAGCTCTTATTCCGAGTGCGGCAGCCTTCGCCTCCAATTCCGCGCGAAGCCTGCCGGCGCCCAGGCACACCAATCGCGCGTCGGGAAACGAGGTTGCGATCGACTGCCAGGCGTCGAGCAGCACCGTGTGCCCCTTCGGCGGCTCCAATCGCGCCAGCACCAGCACTACGGGTGCGTGATGCGCGATACCGAAACTCTGGCGCAACGCGGGCGGAGCGGCGTGCCCGGGATCGAATCGTTCGAGTGTAATCCCGTTGCGGACCACGACAATCTTCCTGGCCGGAAGCCGCTTTTCGGTCCTCAAATACCGGCCGGTAGCTTCCGAAACCGCGATGAACTCCGTTACGAACCTGGCCAGCAGGCGGTCGGCGAAGTAACTGCCCTTCAGCCAGCCGCGACGCCATGCTTCGGGCCCGTGACTGGTCTCGATCACAACCGGCACCCGCGCCAGCCATCCCAGCGGCGAGGCGAACTTGCCCGCCTGAAACATGTGCGAGTGCAGAATGTTGACGCGGCGTGCGGCGAGCATGCGAGCGAAACGCCAGGCTGCGGCGGCGTCGCGCCAACTCCGCAACGAGATTGGAACAACCTCGAGGTCGGCCGGCAGGTCGGGACGGAGCATCGCGATCAACTCGGGCGGCGCCGCCAGCATCGGATGGAATCGTGACCGGTCCAGCCGCGTCAGGAGCATCAGCATGTGCTCTTCCGCTCCCGCCCGGACCGGCTCGTTCGCGAAGTGCAGGACCCGAATGCGCCCGTCGGTGTTCATTGGGATGACGCCGCTGCCTCCAGGCATGGATAGAGGTCGGCGATTGTATTCACCGTATGACGCGGCGGATGGTTGCTCAGGAATATCGCGTCGGAGTGCGGGTCTGATGGGTGATAGCCATGCATGCCAACCGGATGCCATCCATCGCCGTTGAAATCGCTCCTGGCGAACAGCCAGCCGGGATCGAGCAGAAAGACAACCTCGCCATAGCGCCGGTCGGGGAACAGGATACCCAGCCGCTCGAGGCTCGGAGTCATCCAAGATTCTTCCGCACGGCGTGCGCTCCAACTCGGCGAGGATCGCGCGGCGCGCGGCCTGATCGAAGAACCAATAACGCGCCATGGTCGAGTCATAGACGGATAGATAGTGCTTCGGCATCTTGAAGCCGAGCGCCTCGATTTTTCCCACCAGATCATACTGGGAGCGTACGGGCGTCATGCCGTGGTCGGAAATGATAGTGAACGTAGCCTCAGAGTCCTTGCGGATAGCAACCGTAAACAGTTCGCGCAACTGCTGCTCGTACCAGTCAAGGCGTTGGCTAACAGCCTGTCGGTCAGTGCACTGGCCATGGAGAAACCGATCTATCTCGCTCAAGTAGACGAAGAAAAAGTTGGCGGCGCCGGCCTGGATATCGCGGCGGGCGTGGTCGAGGATCTCGGCATCGGACAGAAAGTGATAGGAGTAGACGCGATACGGGACACGCCGCTCGCTAAGCAGGTCAAAGATCGATACCGAACCGGAGATGCCGCCCTCGGCATAGATGTTCTGTTTCTCCACCCAGTTGAACCTTGGCAACAGGGCTGGGCTGACAAAGCACTCAAACAGCGGTCCCATCCCGAGTACGCGATGGCCCAGCTCCTTGATCAGCTTGCGCGTGTAGCGATTGTCGAGGAGTCGATCCGGTAAGATCGAGAACCAACGCAACCATCGGAACGGCGACCCGTTCGGATCGTAATACAGCAGGTTCCAATGGCCGGTCTGCGCCGGCCGGAGCCCGGTCAGGATAGTCGGGATCGCACCGGAGCTGTAGCCCAGCACCGTCGTCACCGGCTTCCGAAAGGGCAGTTCGGCGTTCAGGAACGGCCGGTCTTTTATAACCTCCCAACCCAGTGCGTCGATGAGGACGAAGACATGGAGGCGCCCGGTGAGCGAGCCTCCTGTGAGCGAGCCCGATGATGCGTCGCTGACCTGATAAGTGGAGCTGTTCATGGTTTTCCTGACGGCATCAAAGTGTTGGCCATCAAATGGGTTGCCCTAACATCTCTCGTATCTTTCTGACGACCAGCAGGTAATCCAAATCGCCGTGGAGCATGCCCTTGAAGTCGGACCAGCTATTCACGGCATCTACGCACATCCTGGGAATTCGGAGCGGGTCCAGATTGCCCGGCAGGACGCTATGGCGAACAGTGACCGCGCTCTCATAACCGCTCTGGCCGACCCAGTCAGCGTTCTGAGCATTAAAGAGCCCGTAAGGATAAGCAAAGTGTCTGCAAGCTGCCGCCATCTTATCGCTAATGATCTCCTTTGAGCGCGCAAGTTCTTCGATGCCAATCCCGGGCTGCAGCCCGGTCATCTTCAAGTGATGACAAAGATGTGACCCGATAGTAATTCCGGCGTAGCTCATTTCCTGCGCCTGGGCCCACGTCAGTGTTGGTTCATCAGGATAGAAACCCGGATTCTGGTAAGGGCGCTCTGCGCCTTCGCGATCGAGGGCCGAGGTCGTTACATAGAGCACAGCCGGGAAGCCGTAGCGGCGAAGAATCGGATGGGCATATTCATAAACGCCGGCATACCCATCGTCGAAGGTGATGGCACAAGTGAGAGGTGCCGGGGAGTCGCGGTATTGGCCGCTTACTATGGCGTCGAGCGGGACCACTCGCGCATGAGCCTTGAGGTATTTCATTTGAGCCTCGAAGCTCGGCGGCTGAACCGAGTAAGAGGACTTGCCGACCGCATGATAGAGGAGAACCAGCGATCGGGTTTTCCGGCGGCGAGCAGCGAGTCTGCTGGCCGCACGCAATACGCTCCGAACAGCGCGGCGTTTGCGCGAGAGGGTCACTGCGGATGACTCAGGAATAGATCCGTTGCCGTTGAGTAGCATCGCCCACTCTCAGCTAGGCTGGCGAGAAGTGCAGATGTTGTTCCCACGCCGCCTGCGCACTCCGCGCCAGCATCAAGCGACGCGCCGGGCCTGAACCTGTCCGAACGTTGAGGAAAGTGCCCAGCGTGCGCGCGATTTGCGGGCCCGGCTCAGTCTCGAGTCCGATCTCTTCCCAGAAAAATTCCAGCAGAGAGCCGGCCGCGTAGATGGCGTTGGCGCGCGAGCCTGCGGACAAGGCAGTTCTAGGGTGCTGACGGCGTAGGGAGTCAGGCGGCGAAGCGCCCGGTCGCGGACCAGAAGCCGCATCCAATCGCGCGCCCGCTGACGCCCGGTCTCGAGACGCCGTAACCGCGAAATTACCTGCCGCCAGTCGGTGTCCTCCAGATTCGCATCAAGCATCCGTGCGCTCTCCCAAAACCACACGCGCCGCGCAACGCGAGCAGCCTCGTTAAACCATCGGCCGGGAGGAGTTAGCACCCTGGGACTCTGTCCAAACTTGACCGCCATCGCCTCCCGTAACCGGGTCACAAGCAGTTGGGAGAACTCGGCGCCGAAGATCTCGGGCCGGGTGGTCAACAACGCCTCGATCGCGCTCTGCCGCTCCCGATAGGTGGTTCGGTAGCATCCCAGAAAAACCGAAAGCGAGGTTGCCAGCTCAATCCAGAATTTAGCAAGCCGGTACTCAGTTGACAGCGGCTCGGCTTCTCCGGTCTCCTGGCTCGTCCGGGCGATGACCTGTTGCATGATGCGGTTGTTGAGTAGACGGAACGCGTCACGCAGCGGGACTTCGCGAACCCCGGCGGTCCACCAGGACGGGGTCGGAAGCGCCGAGGGGGTGCCCCACAGCAGCTTTGCGTGTTCGAGCAATTCACGGTTGAAGATCGACTGACGCAGTCGCGCCAGCCGCGACGCGGGCATGCGGTTCACGCCAAGCTTGAGTCCGCGGCGGCGGTTTGCCGGATCGTTATTCAGTTCACTCTCGACCTGGAGAAGAGCATCATCGATTTCCCTTGCCGGCGTGCCCCAACCCGGACGTACTACCAGCACGCAATCGAGATCACCCAGCCAGCGCGTTCCGGCTTCCGGGTCGGCTATCAGCGTACCTTCGCCGCGAGCCACGCTTCCGGTCAGAATCAAGCCGAGCACGGGGAATGGCCGGGTTGCTTCCCGCACGGTCCGCGAGACGCGCTCGAGATCGCGCACCGCGTCGGCCTGGAATCCAGGGTCCACGGACAGCGGAAAAGAGCCTGGCGGCTGTACTTCGAACATCAGCTTGTGGTTGCGTGCCTCATGGAATCGAGCGCACCAGCCGCGGTCCAAGGCAGTTCGCAACCGCAAGCGGGAGCCGCTTCCAGATCTCGATCGCGAGCCTGAATCGCGCGTTGTCGGTCCGAAGCTGCGGCATCGAGGCCCCCGGCGCCAGCCAGTAATACCAATGCAACCGGCGCTCGACCGGGTTCCAATGGCGCTTGAACTCGTAGGTGCCGCTGCCGGGAGTACAACGGCCCAAATCGATCTTGCTGAAGCCCTCTTCGATCGCCCGCTCGATGAAGTTCCAGTACATCAGGACCTGCGAATACTTCTTGCGCGATTGCGGGATCGAAGCCGACCACGGCAGCTCGAGAGTCCGCCGATGGGCAACCAGGAACGAGGCTGCCACCGGCGTCTCCCGGTCCCACAAGCTCAGGATCCGGATGCGGTCCGGCAGGCGGCGGACCTGGTTCTCGAAAAATTCGCGCGAGTAAACCGGCGTGCCCAGGTTGCGCATGTTGGTCGCGAAGATATTGTAGAAGATCGGCACGGCCTCAAGACCGCCCCACTCGGCGCGGAGATCGTGCTTGCGGGCTTGCCGGATCTTGTTGCGCATCCCGGAGCTGAGCCGCTTCCAATACTCGTCCGCAGTCGGCGGTAAATCGATTTCCATCGTGACTTTGGGGCACGCGCTGCGCCATGACATCGGACATGCGTCGCCTTGGCGCAACTCGATGATGCGCGCGCCCAGCTCGCGCCCGAGCTCAGCGGCGCCCGCGAGCAGGCGGTCGCGCGCCTCATCGCTGTCGGCCACGATACCGCCGTAGCTGAAGAACGGAATCGAGACCAGCAAGGTGCCGAACAGCCGGCTGCGCATCAACACCAGCGGCAGAACGCCGCGGATGCTGCGCCCTTCGATCGCGGCGAGGTAGTGCGGCTGATGGCCGAAGCTCTCCTGTATAATGTCGCGCCAGACCCAACGATGGCGCAGGCTGTCCGGCGCCGCGGTCTGCACGTAACCGTCCCAAGATTCGCGCTCTGTCGCCCGCTCAATCCTCATATCGAGTGGGTGCCATTGCGCGTGGAGTGCGTGCCATTGCGCTGGATCGGGAGATCGAGCGAGATCGGCCGAATCGCCAGCGGCGCGATCTGATTCGCCAGCTCGGCCAAGGTAATGAAGTTCAAGGTGGCCAGCAACTCGCGCAGTTTCATTTCGGTGGTGCCGAGGTTGACGTAGCTCTTGAAGCGCCGCCATCGGTTCATCGCCAGCCGCGGCTGCGCCGGATCGATCTCGCGCGGGTGAACGTAAAATATCGCCGGCCGGCCCTGTCGCAAGACGCGCGCGGTCATCCTTTGGATCACGGGCAGCGGAAACAGCCGCAGGTAGCCTCCGCCGAAGAAGCAGAACGGCCGGCCGAAGACCTTCGCGGTCGTCATCGGGAACTCGAGCAGCGTGCCTCCGGGACGACGCATCAGGTAAGGCGAATCGTGCCCGTTCCGCCATCCGCCGTGAGCGTGATGAGCGGGGAATACCGAAGCGTCGTAGACGTATCCTGCGCGCAGCAGCTCGTCGAAAACCCAACTGTTGCGGCCGGAGACCGAGAATCCGGCCGAGCGATATCCCAACACGCGCCGGCCCGAGATTTGTTCGATAATGTCCTTGGACTGGGCGGCGTCGTCGTAAAACTCGTCGGGCGTCAAGTCGTGCGCGAGACGGTGACCCCATCCGTGCGACGCGATCTCGTGGCCGCGTCTGGCGGCCGCAGTCACCAGTCCCGGATAACGCTGAGCGACCCAGCCGAGGAAAAAGCAAGTGCATCGGACGCCTTTTTCGGCAGTGATATCGAGTAACCGAAGGAAGTTCTGCTCGACGCGCGAGGGCAGGCGATCCCAGTCGGCCGGACCCGGCGCGGAGGGCAGATCCAGAATATGGAACCAGTCCTCCACATCGATTGACAGAACACAGAGACTATTGGTTGGCTTCACGATATTCTCCACTCTCTGCCACCGGGGCGGTAGCTGCGGCCGGACCTCGCGACAAACCTGGTATCTCCCAGACCTCGAATCTTCGTCCGAACAGCGTTTCGATCACGCCCACGAACGCACCGGTTACGCCGAGCACTACGTAGAAGGCCACCGCCGGAGCGCGTCCCACCGGACGTCCGGCCAGCGCCCGCGCCAATCCCAGCGCGGCCAGGCCATAGAAGATCGCTTGCAGACCGAGCGCCACGGCGAAGAAAAGCGAGTCCTCCGCCAGCGCGGCCGACCCCGCGAGCACCATCAGCATCGGAACCACGGACAGCCAGCGCATCAGCTTGTGCGAGACGAACTGCCATCCTCGCAGTCCGCTCATCGCGCCGCGCAGTCTGAACATCGCCAGCATGCCTTGCGCGCACATCCGGCGGCGGCGTCTGAATTCCTCGGCTGGCGCGGCGGTATCGCGCTCGAAGCAGAGCGCCGCCGGTTCGTGCGTAATCCATGTACCCGGCCGCGGCGGCGCACATCGGCAATTCCAAATCGTTGGCCAAATCCGGGCTGAGGCGATGGTAGAGCGCGGCGCGCAGGCAGAAGATGGCGCCGTCGCAGACCAGCACGGAGCCGAGGCGGTTTTCCAGGCGCTTCAGCAGAATCTCATAATTCCAGTAGGCGCTGGCGCCGCTCGATACCGCGGTGCTTTCCATTTCCTCGATCGGCCGCGAATCCCCGGTCACGCAGCCCACTCGCCGATCGGCGAAGTGGCGCACCGTCAGGCGCAACGCGCCCGGTCCGATGTGCGCGTTGGCATCGGTGAAGAACAGGATCTCGCCGCGCGCCAACTCGGCCAGGCGATTGAGCGCGCGCGCCTTGCCGCCGCGCCGCGCGATGCGAACCAGGCTGACTCGCGGACCGGCCAGGCGGCGGACGACCTCGTCGGTCGAGTCGTCGCATCCGTCGCAGCCAACCAGCACCTCCAGCTTGTCCGCCGGATAGTCCCAGCCCAGCGTCTCGGCGATCTTCCATCCGATGTCTTTTTCCTCGTTGTGCGCGGCGATCATCACCGAAACCGACGGCAGGACTTCACTCGAAAGCAGCGGACGCACGCGCCTGCGCAACGCCAGCAGAGCCAGCAGCAGCGGATAACCCGCGTATACGTATGCGAGCCATAACGCGCCCGCGATAAAGACCACTTTCATCGAGAGGCTGTCCTGCGAACTGCGATGTCTGGCGAGATGTCCGGCGCGATATCTGAAAGGTTCAGGCGCCCCTGCCGAATGAAGGCAAAGGGTTTTTCCGGCCGGCGATCCTGAGCCTGGCGACGACGGCTACTCTGCCCGCCCTTGCTTGCGCGCCGATGCCGCGCGCGAGGCTGCCGCGCGCGGCGTCACGATCCGAAACGGCTCAACCCGTTTTTCGCCAGGCTCCAGCCTGCCGAAGCTCGGGCGCACCGGCGCCGCTGCGGGCGTCCTTTCGCGCGGCTGCTCATGCGCCGGCCTCCCCGGCGCCGGATCGAACGCTGCGGCCCCGGCGATCTCGCGGAGATTTTGCGAGAAGAAGATGATCAGCCAGAAGGGAACGACGTATTCAGCCGTGACCGACGAGGCGCCGATACTGAAGCCGATTAGAGCGATCTGCATCGCAAGCGCGAGTTGCGACATGGATCGGCCTGCGCGCCGCCGAACGGCGCGGCAATTGAGCGCCGCGAGCCCCATCAGCGCCAGGAACAGTGCGAGCGCGGGCAGGCCGGATTCGGCTGCGATCTGGACATAGGTGTCGTGCGCGATATGGGAATGTCCGGCGATCCGGACAATCTCGGGATTGTAAGCCGGCGCTTCGTCACGGAAACGTTGCAGCCCCACTCCGGCCAGCGGCTGCGCGCGGATCATGGCGAGGCCGGCCTTGAGCAACTCGTAGTGCAGGCGGCTCGATTCATCGTCGCCGTTGGTCACGGCGCCCTTCAACTTCATGTGGTAAAATCGGTTGAGCAGTCTCGGCGGCGCGAATTCGATGGCCACGGCCGCAACCACAGCCAGCATCGCGAGCGCGGCGCCCTTGCGCCGGGAATAAAGCACCGCGGCCAGACCCATCACCGCGGCCGAGATCAGACCGGCGCGCGATTGAGTCAGGATCAATCCGCCGCCCATCACCACCGTGCAGCCTGCCGCGACGCGGCGCCAGAAGCGGGTGGCCTCGTAGCGCGCCATCCAGACCGCGAGCGGGATACTCATCACCAGCGTCAATGCTTCGTAATTCGAATCCTGCTCGACGCCCTCGGCGCGAGAAAAGTGCTGCCAGAAGTACTCCCGGTAGAGCCACAGGCTCGCCAGCGCCGAGGTCAGCACCAGCACGCGCACCGACTTGATCATCCGGTCTTCGGTCGTGAGCAGCAGCCGGGTGGCCACCAGCATCAGGGTGAACGAAAGCAGCGAGGAAATTGAGTCGGACGGCAGAGGCAAGCCGAACGCGAACGTCCCCAGCACCTGCATGATCGCGAATCCGGCCCACAGCAAACCCAGCGCGCTCGCACCCCGCGGCACGGCACCCTTGGGACGGTCGGCGAGCACCGCGGCCAGCACCGTGAGGAGTCCCACCACTTTGGCCTGGCGTAACCACGACGATCCCGGCGTCGAACAGCATCACGCCGAAACGCGGATCGTTGTGGAAGCGCGCCATCAGGAGCAGCAGGTAGTAGAGGCTCATTGCGGCTGCCCGATCGCCTCGCGCTGGAGCCGGAACATCCAAGGCAGCGGAATAACCGCCGAGGCCAGCACCGCGGCTGCGGTGCCACTAACTCCAAATATCAGGGTCAGCGGCAGCACCAGGATGGTCAGAATCGCCACGCCCAGCAGGCTCACCTTGAACGCCGAGTTCGGCGCGTTGAGTCCGTCCAGGCATTGCGTGCCCACGGCGAGCAAACCCGCGAAGATCCCGAACAGGCAGAGCAGGCGAAGCGGCGGGAGAGCGCCCATCCATTTGGATCCGACTGCGAGAGCAATGATCTGCCCGCCCCATCCCCAGATTACGCCCGCGTAAAGGATTCCGGCCGCGAAAACCAGGGCGTTCGCCGCCAGCAGAAACCGGCCGATATTACGCCGATCGAGCCGCCGCATCATCGGGAACAAAACCAGACCGGTCGCGTAGGCCACCTCGAAGGTCGACAGCTCGCTGGCGCGGAATGCGAACTGATATTCACCGAGCACCTGCGGGCCCAGGAAGTGGCCCACCGCGAGGCTGTCGATTTTGCGCGCGGCGCCCTCGGCCATCCGGCGCGCCGTTATCCAGCCGCCAAACTTGAACAGATTCCTCGCGTGCGCGAAATCGAACGCAAAGCGCGGGCGGTAGGGATAATAGTAATAGGATAGGGCGGTACGGGTTAGCTGCGCCGCGTAGGTGGCGGCCATGAGCCCGCGCCAGTCGCGCCAGAACAATATCGCGGCGAGCCCCAAGCTGAAACCCACCGCCAGCTCCGCTACGTTCAGAATCAGCGAGACCCGGAAATCCAGATCGCGGTAGATGCGGGCCGCCACGGCCGGACTCGCCACCCCGGTGACGATCGGAAACGGCGCGATCGCCACGAAAGCCGATCCCAGATGGCCGATCTGGAAGAAACGGGCCAGCGGCCGGGCCGCCGCAACCATTACGATCGCTATCAGCACGCCCTGCGTGACCGCCACCGACCAGACCGTGTCGAGGTACTGGTTGATCTCCTCCTTGCGCGGAACGAGCGCGCGGGAAAAGTTCGGATCGGTGAACTCGCGGACCAGCAACTCGGCGACTGACGCCGCGCCGAATACCCCGAAATCGAACGGGCTGAGAAGTCTCGCGAAGACCAGGTACCGGAAGCTTCCTCCCAACGCCGCGGCCAGCCGGGCCGCTCCGGTCCATCCGAGGCTGAGCAGGACGACCCGGCGCAACTCGCCCGGCCCGATAATGGCTCCATCTGCGGCCGTCGCGGCCGGCGCTGAACCGCCCGGTAACTCCGTCCTTGCATAGACCGCAAATGCCTTGGCCGGTTGTGTCACCACGGATTGTAGGCTGACTCCCTTTTCCGCTCGCTGCCTGCGCTCCCGAATAGATATCCGGTGCAGGTGGCCGCGTTGCGGCGCCGGCGCGGCCAGCGCCGCGCGGGCTTCGGCTATGCCGCTTCAGTCTCTTGCTGGATTGCTCCCAAGCGAAGGCGCAAGAACCAGAGGCGCAAAAAAAACAGAGCTCGGTTACGATTAGCGCAGCCGGTTACACCTGCGACCGCCTTCCGCGACGGTTCCGACCGCGCCGAGGTCAAGTTTGGCGGTCCCGATGACCTCCAGCGGCTGGTCCGGCCATGCGTCCGCCCTCCCATGCTCGAGCGCTGCCGAGCGAGGCCTATCCCATCGAACCTGCCGAAGCTGCAATCGACTCTTTCACCCCAACACCACTCACCATCACACCCCGCCAGCGCCCGAAATTGTCAGAACATTCCGATCCTGCCGCCCCTGCCAAAGATCGTTATAATATAACCGCGATATACATTTGGTCCGGCTGACACTTTGCAGGCCTTGGTACTCGAAACCCTACAGTGCCTTCTCTATGAGTATTCGTCATTAGTATTCCCCCGGCGCTTCGATCTGCGCCGCAATACTAACCTCGTGGCGGCAAGCGCCACTCATCGCACCGCTGCGTCGCGCCGCGCACCAGCCGGCCACATCCGCCCGCGAAACAGCTAGGCGCGCTACGATGCGGCGGCCTCCTGTCCCGCGCGCGGCAAGAGATAGTGACTCCCCTCCAGATCGGTACCATTCAGAACGATATAGCGTTTGCCCTCACGGCTCAGGATTCTCCCGCGAACCATGTCCGCCAGGAGCCTGCTCGCCATCGGTCTGGAGTCTGCCGATCAGATCGGCCCACTCCTCGTGTCCAAGCTCCAGCGTAAGCATCACGCCGCGAGCGTCTCTGATCCCGAACCGGCCCGCTATTTCGGAGATCACGACCTCCAGCCGTTCGCGATAGGAAAGGCTCATCAGGGACGCGTAACGATACGCGACCCATGACCAGAAAGTATTGGATTGCTCCAATAGGGCGAGCAGCGCGGCGTTGTCGAATCTCTCCAGCAGCTTGACGATTCGATGGCGAAAAATCAGCGCGACCGAGCAGTTGGTCAGCGCCTCGGCCTCGAAGACCTGGCCGCGCCGGCCCTTTGAGTCGATGAAGTCCGAATATCCGATCAGGTCTCCCGGTCCGGCAAGCTGCACCAGAAACCGCCGCGCGTTGCCGTGCGAGCAGTACACTTTGATTACCCCGTTAAGGACCAGCATCAGGACGTTGGCCGGGCCACCTTGGGCAAAGGGCTTGAGACCCTTGCCGTAGGGCACCACGATGCTCTCGTCGAGCAGCTCGGAAACCATCTCGTCGGGCAGTCCAAGCCGCTTCAGCCGGGGCAGGAATCTGCTTTTCTGAATGTAGCCCGGGATCGAAGCGTCGGCCGTCATCGCAGGCTCTCCGCGCGAGCGGAACCGACGATTCGTTAAGTTGCCTGCCTCTCGCATGTCTATTAGTAACCTACTAATAGTTAATTGATTCTACTAACAGTTTGTATTTACCTGATGATCACGAACTACACACGAGGAATTAATGATGTGCCGCTAAGAAGTCAAGAGGCGAGTCCTGTTCCGCGCCTGCACTTCTGAATGAGATGAGTGGTACCGTGTATTGCATTGAGGCGTGTAGTTATGTCAATTAAGGTTAGAGGAAGTTCTGATGAAGCCTCGCCTCATCCCGGCGCCGCCCGAAAGCTCCCACGAGAAGGATTATCCGACAATGCGGCTCAATCACGCGGCGCGCGCAATGCCGGCGCCGATACTACGGACGCCGGCGCAGGATCGCGGGAGCGATTTTTATCGCAATCGGACACTGTTCGGGTCAGACCTGATGCGCCGGCGGACGCGCCGCGCGAATCCGAACCCGATAAACTAATTGACGTGCTTAATAGTTCCCTGAAATATCTTCTGGTAGTCGCAATCTGCGCTGATTTGTTTCTGGCCTGCGGCGCGCGGCAGGGCGTGCAGACCCAGGTCCTGGACCACCCGCGCGAAGCGAATGCTCCCTACGTGATGGCGCCCGACGACCTGGTTGAAGTGGTGGTCTGGAAGCAGCCCGAGATCTCGGGGAAGCTGGTGATAGCCCAGGACGGCTCCATCAACGTGCCGTTGGCAGGCCAGGTTCACGCGGCCGGAATGACGACCGATCAATTGCAGAAGGAATTGACTGGGCGGCTCTCGGCTTTTATCGACGGGCCGACCGTGACCGTTCGGGTTGCGGACGCGCGTAGCCAGGCGGTCTATATTATCGGCGAGGTCAAGAAGCCCGGGGTTTTCCGCCTTCATCCCGGTGAGGTGCTCTCGCAGGCGCTGGCCGAGGCGCAAGGCTTCACCGAGTTCGCCGAATTGAGCTCGATCCGGATCGCGCGCCGCACGGCGACTCAGACCGAGCAGATCACCGTGAACTACAACCTGGTGCAGAGCGGGCGCGATCTTTCCGCCGATGTTCCCCTGATGGCCGGAGACGTGGTCCATGTGCCGTGAACCCGTCGTCGTGGGTCCTCGAAGATGAGCAGGGCAAGGAACCTTCTGGCGCTCTCGGCGGCGGGTGCCGTGCTGCTTTTTTCATGCCGCCCGGCGCTCGCCGAGGACCGCCTGGAGCTGTGGCCCCAGTTCGCGGCGACCGAGCAGTACACTGACAATCTGCTGCTCACCGCGGCGAATGCCGAGCGCGATGAAATAACCAGCGCCATCGGCGGCGGAAGTTTATCCTTCACAAATGGCGAGCGGAATGTGAAACTCGATTATCTCACCGATGGGCAGACTCTACGCCGAGCATCAGGGGCTCGACCGCGGCCTGCAGGATCACTACGTGGGTTTCAGCGACCGCGAACGCCTGTCGGATGAGACCGAGTTGTCGATGGGCGACACCTTCATCAAGGGGCAGCCGATTTTCGGGCAGGCGCTGGTCGGGCCGACCGGCGTCAGCCTGCAGCTCGGCCAAGCCCTGTTGCAGAAGGAATTTCTGACAAATAGTTTCTATGCGAATCTCAACCAGAATTTCAGCGATCGCTTTTCCACTACTCTTTCGGTGCATCAGACCTACTATTCATTAAACGAAGCGGCCGCCAACAGCGAGTCCTACGCCCAGGGCGGCAATCTGACCCTCGGATATCATTTCACTCCGGTCTGGAGTGCGCTGTTGGGCTACGATTTCGAGGACTTCCGCTTTTCCTCCAGTCCGACCACTGACAGCCATGAACCATTTGCCGGGCTTTCCTACGACTTGACCCATGAGTTGACCCTGACCGCGCAAGGCGGGCCGGTGATCGTGCAGACTTCCGCCTTCACCAGGGTCAACGCGGGCTACGTGGTGTCGGCCACTTACACTACCGAGCGCCTGCAGGCGGCGCTTGACAGCGCCCGCCAGGAAAGCACCACCGCAGGGTTCAGCGGAGCCAGCATCAACCAATCAGTCGGCGGTTCGATTTCCTATGCGCTCACGCGGCGCAGCAACGCTTTCGTAAACAACAGCTACTCGCGGCTCAGCGAGGGCCCGGCCGCCGCCGATATCCTGAGCTGGAGCGCCGGAGTCAATTACCGCCTGACTCGCCCGATCACCGTGTTTGCGCAGTACCTGGGGTTTCGCACCAGCTCGCCGCAGGCGGCGCCGGTCGTAACCAACTCGGTCCTAGCCGGGATGCGGCTGACGGTGCAACCCTGGCGATGGGTGTGGTGATGGGCGGGCTGCAAGTCGTCAGTCTGAGGCCGCACCTCGATGTGCTCTACCGCCATCGTATCGGGGCAGTCTGCGCATTCGCGGTAGGACTCGGCGTTACGGCTTTCACGCTGCTGATTCTGCCCAACGTCTTTGTTTCCTCCAGCGTCGTACTGGTTCAGCCGCAGACGGTCGAGGCCGGCAACGTTCCCAGCTCGCGGCCGGACGACGTGGCGACCAGGGTCAGCGCTCTGACCGACCAGGCGCTGAGGCGCGCCCGGCTCGAAGAGATCATTCATCAGCTCGATCTCTATCCGCGCGCGCAAGCGGCCGGAGTACCGATCGATCTGATCGCGGATCGGATGCGCGGGCATGTCGAGATCAAGATGAACAGCAGCGACGATCGGGACGCTCCGCGGCCGACTTCCTTCAAGCTCACGTTCGAGTATCCGGATCGCGTGCTGGTTCAGCAGGCTACTGCGATGATGGCCCAGACTTACATCGATGAAGACCTGCAGGAACGGTCACGGCAGGCTGACGCCGCCAGCCAGTTCCTGGGCGAGCAAGTCTCCTCGGCGCAGGCCAAAGTGCAACAGAAAGCCGACGAGATAAAGGCCTACAAGATGCGCCATCGCGGCGCCCTGCCCGAGGAGATGGAAAACAGTTTTCGACAACTGGATCTCCTGCAGGCGCAGTTGAACAACCTCGACCAGTCGCTCAACAACGCCAGGCAGATTTCGCCCCCGACCAGGCTTCAGCAACTGGAAACGCAGTTGACGACGCTGCGCGCGCAATACAGCGATTCGTATCCCGACGTGCGCTCGCTGCGCGCTCAAATCGAGGCGCTCAAGCGGGCCCAGCGCGAGGCCGGCGCCGGAGCGCAGAATCCCCCGAGCCGGAGCGACACGAACGGTCCCGATATCGAATCGCTCAGAGCCCAGAAGCAGGCTCTGGAGGG
This sequence comes from uncultured delta proteobacterium, assembly GCA_963793115.1. Taxonomy (GTDB): domain Bacteria; phylum Desulfobacterota; class Binatia; order Binatales; family Binataceae; genus CAVVMA01. The sequence goes on along the minus strand of CAWBYV010000010.1, from coordinate 351,845 downwards.
ACAGATGGACCGAATCCGCGAGCAGATCGCGGAGACTCCGACTCGCGAGCAGGAGCTCGCCGTGATGAACCGCGAGTACGATGTGCTCACCAAGGACTATGAGCAGTTGCTGCACAAGCGGTTGGACGCCCAGGTCTCGGCCCGCCTCGAGCATAGCCCTGACAGCGCGCATCTGAAAATCCTGGAACCGGCCGAGCTGCCGCTCCTGCCGGTGCGCCCCAACCGCTTCGCGATCTTGCTGTTCGGCCTCGTTTTCAGCACGGCGGCCGCGCTCGGCCTGCCGTTTGCTCTGTTCTTCACCGACACCTCCTTCAAGGATCCCGACGAATTGGGAAGTGAATACGGACTGCCGGTGCTGGTTGCGATTCCGGAGGTCGAAGAGGTCGCGGCCGGCGGCGAATTTCGATGGGCCTTGCTGCGCGCCCTGACCGCCTCGTGCGTCACCCTGACCTTGGCGCTGGCGGCAGTGTGGGTCTATGCAACGCGTTTCTTCTAGGTCTCGCGCCTGATGATGTACGAGAACTTCTACCATCTTAGCCGGGAGCCGTTCAGCCTGTCGCCTGACCCGGCATTCCTCTACTTGACCCCCGACTGCGCCGAGGCGTTGGCGGAACTGATCTACGTGGCCGGCGAGCGCAAGGGATTCGCGGTTCTGACCGGCGAAGTGGGCACGGGCAAGACCATGCTGCTGCGCACTCTGCTCGAATCGGTGGGCCCAGAGGTGAGGACCGCCTATCTGCTGAATCCGCCGCGCACGTGCAAGGATCTCTACGCTGCGCTGGCCTCGGAGCTCGGCTTGCAACGCCGGAGCCAAGATACCTGGACGCTTACCTTGCAGCGCTATCTGCTCGAAGCGTACCGCCGCGGCGCGATCGTGCTGGCGCTTTTCGACGAGGCCCAGGCGCTCTCGGCGGAGGTGCTCGAGGAAATTCGCCTGCTGACCAACCTCGAGACTTCGAGCGACAAGCTTTTGCAGGTGATTCTCGCCGGGCAGCCCGAACTGGACACAATGCTCGAATCGAATACGCTGCGCGCGCTGCGCCAGCGAATCGTCCTGCGCCACAACCTTAAGCCGCTGGGGAGCTGGGACACCGTGCAGTACATCGCCAGACGGATGCGCGTCGCCGGGGCCGATCTCCTGCCCTTCGACGGGCAGGCGTGCCTTGCGATCTACCGTTACTCGGGCGGCATCCCGCGGCTGATCAACCTGCTTTGCCACACCAGCCTGCTCGCCGGTTATGCTGCGGACCAGCCGATGATCGACGCCAGTATCGTGGAATCTGCGGCCCGCGAGGCGCACCTGACCGCGATGACCAACGGCGACCGGCAGCAGAGCGCGCTGGAGAGGGCGGCCTCCGGCAAGCGCCGGCGCGGATATTGGGGAGCTTTGACGGTGGCCCTTTTGGTCGTCGTATCGTCGGTGGCAATCCTGACTTCGTATCACGAACGGGTGCGCGCGTTCCTCTATCGCGTAGAGTCGGCAATCGGGGCCTACGCTAATTCCGGCGACCAGCCGGCAGAGCGAACTTCCGCTCGCGCGCGGATGAAGATCGAAAGGCAGGCGAGGTCGAGTTTCGGATCATGAGCCGAGTCTACGAAGCGCTGCTTAAGGCCGAGCGGGAGCGCTCGGCCGCCGGCGGGACGGAAGTCTCGCAGCAAAGCTGGGTTCGCGTCCGCCCGCCCACGGCGGCGGAATCGATCGACTTTGCGCAACCTGCGCCCTCCGTGCCAACCCGGCGCGTCGAGACCCCTTCGCGGGTCGAGGCTCCCTCGCGGGTCGCGGGCGCCGAGGCTCCCTCCTGGGTCGAAACTTCCCCGCCGATCGAGGCTCCCTCGCGGATCGAAGCCCCATCGCGGGTCGTGGGCGTCGGCCGCCACAGCCGGGCGAGCGATCAGTTCCAGGTGCTGGCCTCTCATCTCCAGGCCCTGGCCGAACAGGACAATCGCGTCGTGATGGTCACCAGCTCCGCACCCGCCGAAGGCAAGAGCTTCGTGAGTCTCAACCTGGCGATCACCCTCGCGCGACTGGGCCGGCGCGTATTGCTAGTCGATACCGATCTCAGGAACCCCAAGCTTCACCAGACGTTCAACTTGATGCCGCTCGGCGGCTTGACCGATTACCTGCTCGACAACCTCCCGCTCGAATCCTGTCTCTCCGATACCGGCGTGCGCAATCTGACTCTGGTTGCGACCAGCAACCGGGCCGCGCTTTTCAGCTCCGAGATTCTGGCCAATCCCCGGATGCGGCAGTTCGTGGCCGACGCGCGGGCGGCCGGGCGATGGGACTACGTGGTGCTCGATTCCGCGCCGGTGCTGGCGGCTTCGGAGACGCAAATCGTCGCGCGTCTGGCGGACACCGTCCTGTTCGTGGTCGCGGCCAACCGGACCGGGCGCGGCGCGATTGCCAGGTCGCTCGAATTACTCAAGGCGACTCCGCTGCTGGGGCTGGTCTTCAACCGCTTCGAGCCGCCTTACTCGCATCGGGTCGAGTACGGCTACGGCTACGGTTATGGCTACGGCTCGCCGGGCAAATCCGGCGACCAGCAGCGTGGAGGCGATCACGGGAGCTGACGCGAACCGGTGCGGGATTCGCCCGCGTGCTTTTGCACGTTTCAGGACAGCGATGCCGATAACTCTTTCGCTTTGCTCGCGGGGCGGCGGTTCATGATGCGCCCGGCAATGATGACTTATCGATGCGCAAGCGCGAATAGTTATGAGGAATCCATGCCACGCACTATTAGAACAAATAGATATACTTTATATCTCTTAGTAGAGTCCCCCCTTACATCTCGCGCGCGGAGTTGATAGTTGCTTCAATTTGACAACCGGACGGCGGAGCGTCAACTTAAGACCCGGCCCCGAGAGGGACCGCTCGTTTTTCTACAGTTTGTAGCCGCCCGTTGGGCAGAAGAAAAGAACGAACGGTACTAGCGAGGGATGAACCGGGAACTGGAAATCGTAGCGACGCCGCTGATCGCGTTTGCGGTTGCGGCCGGCAGCGTGGTGCCGGTTCGCCGTCTCGCCCGCCGATATGGGGCAGTCGCGAACCCGGTCCCTGATTCGCGTCACAGCGAGCCGACCCCGTACTTCGGCGGACTCTCCATAATTGGCGCCGCCCTGGTTGCGATCGCCGCGACCACCGGCCTGCCGTTATGGATGGCGTTGAGCATGCTGGCGATGCTCGCGGTCGGGATTGTCAACGACGCGCTCGTACTCACTCCAAGGCAGAAGCTCTGGGCCAACATTGTGGTCGGCCTCGGGCTGGTGATCGCACTGCCGCGATTCGGGCTCGCACCGTGGCCGATCGTTGACGCGGCGCTGGCGCTCTTCTGGCTCTTGTCAACTACCAACTCCTTTAACCTGATCGATGGGCTCGACGGGCTCGCCTCGGGAATCGGAATTATCGCCGCGGCCGCGATCGCCGCCATCGCGATCCTGCATCATGACCTGGTGCTCGCGGGATGGAGTCTCGCGCTGGCGGGGGCGCTGGCCGGGTTTCTGCTCTACAACTTTCATCCGGCCTCGATTTTCATGGGCGACGGCGGCGCGTTGCCGGTGGGATTGCTGCTCGGCGTGCTGTCGCTCAGGGCCGCCGGGCTGGCCACCAATTCGCGGCTCACGATCTATGTCTTCCCGGTGCTCGTGATGCTGGTTCCGCTGCTCGACACTGCGATGGTCACGGTGACGCGGATGGCTACCGGGCGCAGAATCTCGCTGCGCGGCCTCGACCATTCGCATCATCGCCTGTTGTCGCTCGGACTTTCCGACCAGCGCGCGGTGCTGGTGTGCTGGATCGCCGCGGCCGTGGCTGCCTCGTGCGCGGTGGTGGCCGGCGTGATTCCTCATCCGTACCTGATTTCGACTCTGCCGTTGATGGTACTGGCGGCTTCGACGGTCGGGTTGTTCCTGATGGACCTGAGTTTCGACTCGCAGCCGCCGGGGATCACGTACGCATACCTGCCGCGCCTCGCGCGCTTCATCGTGCGCGGAAGCTACCAGTGGCGAGTGGCCAACGTCGCGCTGGATGGGGTGCTGATCTGCGCCGCCTGGTTCGGCGCATTCCTGATTCGGTCCGACTTCATAATCGACAACCACACCTTGGTGGCGCCGATGCAGAGCTTGCCGTGGGTGATCGCGGCGTCGTACGCGGCGTTCGTGGTGTCGGGCGTTTATCGCGTGATATGGCGATACGCGGGACTATCGAACGTGCTTCGCTTCGCTGGGGCTGCGGCGATCGCCGCCGTTGTGCTGCTGGGCCTCTCGAAAATCCGGCCGCTGGCGGTGGACGGTTCGACCGCGGTGCTGTTTGCGATCCTCGCCTTCAATCTGCTGGCCGCAAGCCGGATGTCGTTTCGAATCCTGCGCGCCGGAATCGGGCGGCTGGCGCTGCCCAACGAGCGCGTGCTGATAATCGGAACGGGCGAGCTGGGCGAGACCGCCGCGCGCAGCCTTTTGCACGATCGCTCGCGGCTTCAGTTGGTCGGCTTCGCCGACGATGACGGCTTCAAGCGGGGCAAGCTGATCGAGGGCCTCAACGTGTTGGGCTCGCTGGACGATCTGGAACGAATCCATTCTGCCACCGCTTTCAACCAGATACTGATCGCGGACGATTCGCTCGACAAAGGGCAGTTGTCGTTGCTGTGGTCGTTTGCCAACGAATGGGATCTCAGCTTCGGCAGGTTCTCGATCGAGGTAAGCGACCTCGAGCTCGGCGAGGAACGCAACGGCACCGGCAGAGGGCGCGCCTCGCGCCAGGAACTGCGCCGCTCGAGAACCGCCGCGAGCGATCCCGATCTCCGCCCATCGTACCCCCGCGCCTCGCACGGCTGACGCGGCGCGCCGCCTACGCGATAATATCGACCAGCGGAACTTTCTGGAGCCCGGCGGCGAACGAGGTCAGCGCCTGCTCCTGCAAGCTTTGCTCCTGCTCCTGCGAAGCCGCCTGGGCTACGTCCAGATTGACGACGTTGTTCAGCGTGGTCTGGATATTTGTGACATTCGTGTTCTGATTCGAGATGACGCTGCTCACCGTCTGAAGGTCGGCGCCCATAGTGGCGTTGGCCGACGCGACCTGCTGGAGCCCGGTTTGAAGACCCGAGAGCGTCGCCGAGACCGCCGACTGGTCGCCCGCGTTCAGCGCATTCTGCAGCGCGGTCAGTGTGCCGATGATGCCGGAGCTGCTGTCGCCGAAGATCGCCTGTCCATCGTAAGTCAGATGAACCGTGCTGCCGTCCATGAACGTGAAAGTGTTCGAGCCGCTGTTGCCTGAGTACGCTCCGGACGCGCTGTAGGGCGCGGTCAGGGTCTGGTTGCCGCCGAAGACGTAGGCGCCGTTGTATTGCGTGTCGGCGGCCGAGATCACCGAGTTAAGCACTCCGCCGATCTGCTGCGCGAGGGTCTGCATCTGGGTCGTGCTGGTCGAGGCGTCGGCGCCCTGAGTAGCGAGCTGGATCGCGGTTTCGATCGCGGTCGATGCGGACGAGAGCTGTCCGCTCGCGGTCGTAAGCTTGCCCTGGATCACCTGGGCGAGTTTCACGTCGTTATTCGCCGCAGACAGTTGCGCGTTCAGAACCACGGAAGTGCCGTATGCGACCGGATCGTCGGACGGGCTGTTCACCCGCTTGCCCGTGCCGAGCTGGGTCTCGGTCTGCTGAAGCGCGTTCAGCACCGAATCGAGCGAGTAGGAAAGACCGGCGTACATCGAAAGGTCTGAGATCGGCATCGTTTACAGACCTCGTTTACAGTTGCTGGATCAGGTAGCTGACCATATTGTTGGCGGCCTGCACGGCCTGGGTCGTCGCCTGAAGATCGTTTTGATACTGGATCAGGTTGGTGAGCTCGGTGTTGAGCGAGACCCCGGTCGTGGAGCTTTGCAGCGTGGTCAGCGAGCTCAGCGCGGCTGCGGCCTGAGTCTGATTGTTCTGCGCGGTCTGAACCGTCGCTCCGAACTGGCTAGTGATTTGCGCGAATACCTGCTGCGCATTGCCGGTCGGCAACGACGAATCGATTCCGACCGCCGACGCCAGGGCGGCGATCGCCCCGGCGTTCGAGCCGTCGCCGGGAACGCCGCTCGCGCTCGCGGCGGCGGCGATGTTCTGCGTGTTGAGCGCCGGATTCAACGCGATCGGCTCGCCGTCGGTCAGCGCGAAAATCGGAACGCCCGTCGAGCCGTCGAGGCCGTCGCCGGCCTCCTGCTGCGCGTTGACTGCGTTTGCGACCGAAGTCACGAAGCTGTTGAGGTTATTTTGCAAGCTCGTCAGCGACGACGCGGCACTCAGCGCGCCGCCGATCTCGCCTCCGGGCTGGCTCAGTTGAATGGTGCCTTGCGGCAGCGCGATCTGAAGCGACGCCGACGCGCCGGATCCCGAGGCCGAGAGCGTGAGCGCGGTGGTGCCGGAAACCAGCGGCGTTCCATTGACCGAGACGTTTCCGTTCGAGTCCGCACTGGCGCCGATCAGACCCGCGAGATCGTTTACCAGCGCGTCGCGCTGGTCGAGCAACGCGGCCGCACTCCCGCCATTGGCCTGCTCGACGATTATCTGCGCGTTGAGTTGCGCGATCTGCTGAGCGTCCTGATTGACCTGGCCGACCATCGTTCCGATTCCGGCGACCGACTGCTCCGCCGCCTGCGAGAGATCCGACGAGGTGCTCTGCGCGATCTGGCTGAAATTCTCGGCCGCGCTCAGCACCGATGAACGAGCCGATGCATCCTCGGGGGAGGCGGCGAGATTGCTGAATGAATCGAACAAGGTCTGAACAGCCTGCCCGAGATCGGTTCCGGAACCGGGCGCGACTATGTTCTCGGCGGCCTGGAGCGGTTGCGAGTAAGCCGAATAGAAGCTCTGGTTCGCGTTGGTTTGATTGATCTCGGAATCGAGGAACGGCATGTCGGCGCGCTGGACGCCGAGCACGCTGACCCCGGCGCCCTCGCCCCCGGCGCCCGCGAGCGTTGCGAGGTTCACGGACTCGACCGAATAATTCGGATTCGAGGCGTTGGTCAGGTTGGACTCGGTCGCAGCGAATTCGGCCTCCGCGGCCAGAATTCCGCTGAGCCCGATCGCGTTGAGATTAACCGACATCGCCCAGCTCCACCCGAACGGTCTGTATTCGATTCTCGACCGCGCGCTGGATCCGATAGATCCGGGCCGCAAGCCGCTCGAGCCGCATCCTTAGATGGATCAGCGCGGCGCGCGAATATCGCCGGTCGCCTTCGAGCAGGGCATTGAAGCGATTCAGCGCGCCGGCGAGCGATCGCAACTGTTCGGAGCTGCCCGAGGCTCGCTTCGAGCTTCGACATCTCGCGATCGATCACGTTCACGTGCTGGATCCTCCCAATACACCGGCGATCGTCTGGGCCAGGCCCTGCATATCGATTTGGTAGTTGCCCGAAGCGATTCGAGCCTTCAGACCGGCGACTCGCTCGGACCTGAACGAGGATTGTGCGCTCGCTTGGCGGGTGGCGTTGGCCAGCACGCCGCCGACCACCGATAGCTGTGTACCGTCGCTAGCGGACGGGTCGTTTGCGGCTTGTGCCGAAGTGGCCGGCGTTGTTTCGACTCGCCGCGACTGCGAAGCCTGCGCCACGTCGGCTGCCCCAGTCAGCACCGCCGGGACAGCCGCGCTAAGATCGATAGTATTCGCCATGGTCGTCAACCCTCCAAAAGAGAAGGAGGAGGCAATACCGGTGCCATCGAGGCAGGCTCGGGCGGCAGCAGTACCGGGCCGCGATCGTTGCTGGCCGGCAGGATCGAATTGCCAGGCGGAAATCGCCGCGGTTGCAGCGTTGCTACCATGGCCGGACGCGGTTTCCGTCAAGCCACTGGCGCCCGCGGTCAGCATCGAGACCTGGGTCGTGTGCGGGGCCGAGGCGGATGCGCCATGCCCGGTCGCTTCGCGCAGGAGCAGCTTGTTCAGCGGTTTCATCGCGGGCGAGTTCGCCAGGCTCTTACCGATCGCTTGGTCGAACATCGCACTATAGATGTCGCTGCCGCCGTCGCCCTCGCCGCCGACTCCACCGCCGTCGCCGACAAAGGCGCTGCGCATCCCCTTGGCTACCATCGATCCGAAGATCTCGGCGAAACCCTGAGCGGCGGCCCGCGCGTCGCTCTTTCTTTCCGGCGTGCCGATCACCGGCTGCTTGAAAAGCGTGTTTGCAATTGTGCTCATGGCGATTGCTCCTTGGTTTCTCAACGAATCAAAAGACGGCCGTGCAATGCTCCGGCGGCGCGCAGTCCCTCGAAGATCGCGATCGCGTCGCCGGGCTTGGTGCCGACCGCGTTGAGCGTCTCGGCGATCTGCTCGACGTTCGCGCCCTGCGGAAGCATGAAGAACTGTCCCTGTTCCTGGTCAACCTTGATCTTCGCGCTCTTGCTGCGTGACGGTGGTTCCGCTGCTGAACGGCTCCGGCTGCGAAACCTCGAGCTTAGGTTCGATCGTCACCGATCAGGTTGCCATGACTGACTGCGGCCTTGCCGACCGTCACCGCTTCCGCCGACGACGATCGTGCCGGTTCGTTCGTCCATCACGACCCGATCCGATTCGGCGGGCCGCGATCTGTATGTCGTTGAGCGAAGCGCCGCCATCGCGACGGCGACATCCACGAGGGCAGCGTCACCTGAACCGTGCCCGGATCGGCGACGCTGACCTTGGCCTCCTGATAGCGCGAGGCGATGCGCGGCCGCGGCTCGCTCGGCCACGCCCGGATCGGGCTCGTCGAGATCGATCTGAACTCGTCCGCTGTTTGGCGAAGTCGTTGGGCACTTCGCGCTCGACGGTCGCGCCGCCGGGGATTTGCCCGGCGGTCTGGAAGTTCTTGCGTGCGCTGGCGCCGCCCTGCGGCGCCGGCGAAGATAGCCCTCGATCGTGATCGGCCCCTGCGTAAGCGCGTAGACGCGGTCCGTCCGCGCCACGCAGCGGCGTCATCAGAACCGTGCCGCCCTGAAGCGAGCGCGCGTCACCCATCGCGGAGACCAGCGTATCGATCCGCGAACCGATCCGCGCGAAGGGCGGCAGGTCGGCGGTCACCATCACCGCCGCCATGTTGCGGACCTGCATATTCGACGAATTCACCGCCGGCGGCAAATTGATATTTTCGCGCCTGAGCGTATTGAGCAGGAACTGAATCGAAAAGAGCGTCTGTTGAGTATCACCGGTATTTTGAAGGCCGACGCAGAGACCATAGCCGACGAGATGGTTCACTCGCACGCCGCGCAGATGCGCGATCGTCCCAAGCGAGACCCGACTGCCGTCCTGGCCAGGCCTGGAAGCCAAGCAGACCACCGGCTGGGGAGATTTCGCCCGAAGGCTTCTGCTCCCGCATGACCGGCGGCGGTGGCAGCAGCGCCAGGTCGTCCTGGCACTGCACCTGACCAGGCGCGAGAATCAGCAGCGCTGCGAACAGGCAGGCCACAGTAGCCAATACTAATTCGGAGGGCGCTCCCATCTGCCGCAAAAGCCGGCGTAATACGCTCATGTCATTACCTAGAATAGCCATATCCAGTCCAACAATCGGGTACCGAGACCGTTTCCTTGTTTGTCGCGGATTTGACCTTCGCCTGTGATACTAAGGGCCAAATCGGCGATACTGGTTGACTGTACAGTGTTGGTCGAGTCGAACGTCTTTCGGGACGCACCACGCCGGCGATATGAATCGTGTCGTCTTCGCCGTTGAGCTTAAGATTGCGTTCGCCCTTGATCGTGAGCGTCCCGCTCGGGTTGACCGCCACGACCACCGCACTCACGGTGGTGGCGAAGGTGTCGGCCGCGGTCATGTCGCCGGTGCCGGTAGTGCTATTGTCGGAGCTGCTGTTTACCAGGCTGCCCAGGTTGAGCAGCGGATTTTTGGCAGCGATCGATTCGACGCCCGAAAGGAGATTGGGGAGGGCGGCGTTGGTCGAGCGCTTGTTGGCCAGGCTGGTCGCGGCCTGGGTCTCACCCGTCACCGACTCCACTACATGCACCGTGACGATGTCGCCGACCGCGCGGGCCTTAACGTCCGAAACCAGATCGACTGCGGCGACGCGGAGCGGGATGCTGCCGCTGGTGTCGGGCGCAAACGCCACCCGGTCCTGTGAAGGGATCTCGACGCCCGCGTCGCCTTCGGCGGGCTTGCCATTGTGGAGTTGCTGCGCAATTTGCGGGTCAGGCGGGTCGGGCTTGGGAACCGCTTGCGAAACCTGCTGAGGAGGAGGAAACAGTGCCTTGGGCGCCGCGGCGATCAGCGGAAGAAACGGAACGACCGCACATCCCTGCCAGGCGATCGCCAGCGCCGCGAGCGCCGGTGTTATCCTGAAAAGTGCGACTTTCATTGTATTACCAGTTCGGCGGTCTTTGGTCCGGTCACGTTGACCGTGACCGGAGTGTCGCTGCTCGGATTGATCATGGTGATAGTCTCGCCAACCGCGGCGGCGCTGCGCGCCTCGAGCTGTGCGCGCACCGTGACGTCTCCGTTCCTGACCACCACGCTGACCAGGTCGCCCGGATGGACCGCGATCGCGCGCGTCAGGCCGGAGGGATAAATCGGCTCGCCAGCTCGAAGCATAGTCGCGGCAACGTACTGGCGGTCGGTGGGAAGTTCCTGCAACGCGCCCGGATCGCCGCCGAACGCTTCGACCCATCGCGTCACGACCTCACGATCGCCGACCGGCTCGCCGGCCGCGACATTGCGGGCCGCGACCATCACCTGCCGCTCGGCATCGACGGTCGCTCCGTAAGCCATCGTGCGGCCTTGCACCTGCAACTGCACGAGAAAGAAACGCGATCTTATCTGGCTCAATCCGGGCGCAACGCCCAGCAGTGTCGCTCCCGCTGGAGGAGTAAATTGGAGCGCCACCGCTTTCATGCGAGTCCCGGCCGGCAGCAGCGGCGCGACCTGAGCGGCGATCTGCGCGACCAAATCGTCCGGATCGGCGGGCTGGGTGGGCGCGGGATTGGAATCCAGCGCGGTGGACGCCTGCGCCAGCACCGCCGTGAGCAGCAGCACGCCGGTGATTACGAGCACGATCCGCTCGAGCCGATCGTACCGGCCCGGGGCCACTCGGAGCCCGATCGCCTCGGGACCGAAGCCGGCGTCCCGGCAGGCCAGGTCGAAGCCTGAGCCGCTTGCGTCATCCATTAGGGATGAGGCCATTGGCGACACTCTGCATGTTGTCCGCGGCCTGCACCGCCTTCGAATTCGCCTTCGTAAGCGCGTTGCGCCTCGATCAGCTCGACCATTTCGCTGACCGTGCTCTCGTTGGGCATTTCGAGATAGCCCTGCAGGACCGATCCGAAGCCGTTCTGCCCGGCGACGCCGACTTGCGGCGGGCCCGCGGCCTGGGTCTGCACGTAGATGTTCTGTCCCATCGGCTGGAGTCCGGCAGGATTGATGAAGCGCGTGATCTGCAACTGCCCTACCGTGGTCGGCGTGGTTGGATTGCCAACCTGTACGGAAACCGTACCGTCGGGACCGATCGTGAGATTTCGCGAACCCTGCGGAACGCTGATTCCCGGCTGCACCGGGTAGCCGTCGAGCGTCACCAGTTGCCCGTTCTGATTGAGCCGGAAGCTGCCGTCGCGAGTGTAAGCAATCTGAGCCGTCCGGCATCGAAACCTGGAAGAAGCCGTCGCCCTGAATCGCGACGTCGAGCGGGTTGCCGGTGTTCTCCAGCTCGCCTTCGGTGAAGATCTGATCGACCGCGGCGGTGTGAGTGCCGAGTCCGATCGACTGGCCGGTCGGCACGTAGCTGACCTGCGAGGACTGCGTACCGGCCTGCCGCTCGTTCACGTAGAGCAGGTCCTGGAATCGCGCGCGCGACACCTTGAAGCCCGGCGACGACGCGTTGGCGAGATTGTTCGCGATCACCTCAATCTGGGTTTCCTGCGCCTCCATTCCGGTGGCAGCAATCGATATTGCCTGCAGCATGGAAGTCTCCTCCTGGTTCCCGGTTAACTTTGAATCGTGAAAGCCTGAATGGTCTGATTCTGATTGTCGTCGATCGTCTTCACGGCCTTCATCGACGCCTCGTAGCTGCGCATCATGCCGATCAGGTTCACCAGCTCGCCGGTCTCACTGATCGCGGAGCCTTCGATGAACCCTGACGGATCTGGCTGCCGCCGGTGCCGGCGGGCAGCGGATCCGGTCCGCGATTGCGGTAGAACGTGCCGCCGATCGGCGTCAGCGTGTCGCCGGCCGGATCGGCCATCGCGATCTTCGCTTGCGACGCGCCGTTGACGCTGATCGTGCCGTCGCTGCCGATCGTGATCTGTCCCGCCGGAAGCACGATCGGTCCGCCGCCGTCTTTTTCCACCGGATATCCGGCCGCGGTCAGCGTTCCGTCCGGGTCAACCTGCAACTGGCCGTTGCGCGTGTAGGCCGGGCCGTTGGGCGTCTCGACGACCATGAACGCCGCTCCCGTGACGGCGACGTCGAGCGGATTGCCGGTCGCCTTGAGCGGTCCCTGGCCATGTCCACGAGCGGCGAGGCCGGAGCGCTCGCGTATTGGTAGGGCGAGCCGTCGCCGGTAATCGACTCGATCTGGCTAAGCACGCGCCGAAAGCCGGGCGTGCCCGCGTTGGCGAGGTTGTTGGCCACGGTGTCGAGGGCGTCGAGCTGGCTCGCCGCACCCGAAGCCGCCAAAAATAGTCCGTTCATTTGGCCCTCCGTTCTTGATTGCCGCGCGGAGCTTGCCGAGCGCGCCCTTGATCGGGCGGGCGACGGTGCTCTCCGACTGCTCGACCACGGCGGCGACTTCCGCCACCGTCAGTTCCTCTGATAGTAGAGCGTCAGAACCAGCCGCTCTGCTCGGCCAAGCAGGATATTCCATCATTTCGCGGACTTCGGCGGCCTCGGCCGGCACGTCGGCTGCGCTGTCGGTGGGGAATGAATCCGGTTCGATTCTCGCCGTCCGGGGTCAGCATCCCTTCGCTGCGCGCAACCGACCGCCTTCATGGCAAGATTAATTTCGCGCATAACCGCTCCATGAATATGCGAACGGGCAAAGACGCCGAATCCGACTCCGCGGGACGGGTCGAACCGCCGCGCGGCCATCAGCAGGCCGTAAGCGCCGGCCGACATCAGGTCATCGCGCGTCAGTCCGATGCGCGAGGAGAGCCACACCCGGTCAACCTGACTGACGCACCAGCGGAAGGTAGCTCTCCACCAGCTTCGCGACCTCGGCCTCGGCATAGCCTGGCGGCGGCGCTTGAATCGAAATCGTCGCGCGCCTCTGTCGATGCGTCCGGGTAGGCGGCTTCATCCGATCCTCCCGACGATCATCGGATTCACGCCCGCTGGAATATCGGTCGCGCCGAGCACCACCGAGATGTCTCGAAGCGCGCCGCGCCACGCGCTCGAAAATCCGCCGGATCTGCGGCGAAACCACGATCGCGGGCGTCTCCATCGTCTTCGCGGCAGTCTGGCCGGTCGGCCTTGGAAATCGCCTCGCTGACCTGGCGCGGACTCGGCCGGATCGACGGCGCATCTGCTGCTCCGCCGCCGCGGCGGTAAAGAACGGTTCCTCGAGCGCGGGATCGACCACCAGCACCGGCAGGCTTCCGTCGGGGCGGCGCAGCGGTTCACAAATAATCCGACCGATACGCGGGCGAATTCGCTCGACGATTTCGTTGGGATCCTTGGTAGCCGCCCTCCGCCGCCAGCGCTTCGAGTATCAAGGGCAAGTCCCTGACCGAAATTCGCTGCGCCAGCAGTAATTGCAGTACGCGGTAGACCGTGCCGAGATGAATGCTGAGTCCGGATAGCTCCTCGACGATGCGGGGCACGATCTTTTGCGCCTGCTCGAGCATCGCCTCGACGTCCTTGCGAGTCAGAATCTCGCTCGCATTGGCGCGCACGCCTCGGCAAAATGGGTTACCAAGACCGTCAGCGCGTCAACCACCGTGTAGCCACGCAGCCGGGCGGCGGTTGCCTGCTCCGCGCTCACCCATTCAGCGCGGCAGGCCGAAAGCGGGCTCGTTCGCATCGATTCCCTTGACCTCGGGTCGGACCACTGCGGGCCGGGAATCGCCAGGCTCATGGTCGGCGGATAGCGCCGCGCGCGACCTCGGTGCCGCGCAGCAGAATTCGGTAGCCAGTTCTGCTCCAGCGCGAGGTTGTCGACGATGCGCACCGGGGGCAGCGTGATGCCGAGTCTCGTCGCGCAGCTTGGGCCTGATCGCCTGAATGCTTTTCGGCAAGTTTCCAGGGTTCGTTGACGAACGGCACCAGCGCGACGCCAAGTTCCAGGCAAAGGATGTCGGGCCAGGGCGAGCCGGGCTCTTGTCGGAAACCGGCTTGGGTTTGGGATTCTGACGCTCCCTCGGCAGCAGCTCTGCCGCCAGCGCGCGCGCTGCGGAGCCAAGCCCGCCCAGCGCGAACGCCATCGCGAGGAACGGGACGTGCGGCAGTCCGGGCATACAGCGCGATCAGGACAAACAAGCCGGCGATCCCGAATCAGCACGCCCGGGCTGCGCAATATTTCCTTGCCGATAGTGGCGGGCAAATCCAGTTCATGGCTGGTATGCGAGACGATTACGCCGGCCGCGGTCGAGGTCAGCAGCGCCGGAACCTGCGCCGCCAATCCGTCGCCGACGGTCAGCAGGCTGTAGGTGTGAAGCGCCTCGTTCAGGCTCAGGCCCTTGTCGAAGATGCCGATGAACAGGCCCGCCACCAGGTTGATGACCATGATCACCACCGCCGCCATCGCGTCGCCGCGCACGAACTTGCCGATACCGTCCATCGCGGCGTAGAAATCGCCCTCGCTGCGACAGCTCGCGCCGGCGCCGGCGGGCCTCTTCCTCTCCCATGACGCCCGCATTCATGTCGGCGTCGATCGCCATCTGCTTGCCCGGCATCGCATCCAGCGTGAACCGCGCGGCGACCTCGGCCACGCGGCTGGCGCCCTTGGTCACCACCGCGAAGTTGATAATCGCGAGCACCATGAACACCACGATGCCGACGGCGTAGTTGCCTCCCACCAGCGCGCGGCCGAACGATTCGATCACCACGCCGGCGGCGCCCGGACCCCGATCTCCGTGCAGCAGGATGAGACGGGTCGAAGCCACGTTGAGCGAGAGCCTGAGCAAGCGTCGCGATCAGCAAAACCGTGGGAAAGGCCGAGAAGTCGAGCGGCTTGCGGCTGGAAGCCGAAACCATCAGCACCACCAGGGATAGTGCCAGCGACAACGACAACAGGATGTCGAGCAGTGTCGCGCTGACTGGCGCGAGCATCCCCGCCAGTACCAGGACCGCGGTTGCCGGCAGCGCCAGTTCCGACATGGTCATCAGAGCGGTGCGAGTCTTGGGGTTCGCCATTTATGCCACCTTGGAAGCTTGGCCCTCGACTTGCGCCTGGCTGCGCATGATCAAGGTTAGGACCTCGGCGATCGCGCGATAGAACTGGCGCGGGATGTGGTCGCCGACCTCGGTACACCCGTGAACAGCGCGCGGGCCAGGGGTTTGTTCTCCATCACCGGGACCGCGGCCAGGCGGGCGATGGCAATGATGCGCTGGGCGCCTTCGCCCGCGCCCTTGGCCACCACCAGCGGCGCGCGATCGAAGCCGCGGCGATAGCGCAATGCCACCGCGATAATGAGTCGGGTTGGTCAAGACCACGGTGGCCGTGGCGGCCTGATGCATGCCGCGCACTCGTTTCCAAGCCTTTTGCTGCGCGCGGCGGATCGCGCGCTTGACCTGCGGATTGCCCTGATCCTGCTTCAGCTCGTCGAGGAACTCCTGGCGGGTCATGCGCAGCTCGGCTTCGTGTTCGTAGCGCTTGTACGCGTAGTCGCCGGCCGCGACGACCAGGGCGACCACCGCGCTCCATCGCAGCAGGCGCCGCACCGCGGCCCGCAGCACCGCGAGGATCCCGCTCACGCTTCCGGCCTTGGTGCCGGCCGCTATCGCCCAGTGGGTCGTTTTCCATGCGATAAGACCGATCAGGACGATCTTGAAGGTGGCCTTGGCGATTTCGACCAGTCCGGCGCCGAAAATATTCGCTGAAAATATTGAGCGGGTTCAGCCGGGTCAAATCCGGCGCCACCTTGGAGGCGGTGAAGACCATGCCCTCCTGCGCCACCGCGCCGATCACGGATGCCGCGGCGAGCAGCGCACCGGTCGCCAGCACCAGGCACAGCGGCCATCGCAATGCGAGCACGGCGCCCGCGCCGAGATCGCTCGAAGCGGTCGCCGCGAGCGCGTCGCGAAATGCGCCCAGGATCGTTTCCCCGACCAGGACTCCAGCGCCCGAGTACGATCGCGGCCGCGGCCAGGAACGACACTGCCGAGGTCAGATCGCGGCTGCGCGCGATTCTGCCCTGTTCGCGCGCCCGCACCCGGGTCTGCGGCAGAGCCGGAAATATCTTTTCCTCGCGGTCAGCCATTGAGCCATCCCAGTGCTTGCGGAACGACCGACGCCAGGCGTGCACGATCGCCTGCCCAAGCCGAGCGCGTCGAGCCCGAGCAGCACGAGTCCAGTGAAGACCACCGCCGCCGGCGCGGCGACCAGTATGTTGATTTGCGGCGCGAGCCGCGCGATCACGCCCTGCGCCATCGACAGGACGAACAGGGGCACCAGCACCGGCAGTCCGATCTGGAGGGCGATCGAGAATACGCGTCCGCCCAGCGCGATCATGACGCCGGGATCGGGCATCGTCAGCGCGCCGAGCGGCGCGACCGCCAAACTGCGGCCCAATCCGAGCAGGAGCGCGCGATGGAACCCGGCCACGAAGAACAGCAGGCCGGCCAGCGTCGCGAGTCCGTCGGCCAGCGGATTGGGCATCAGTTGCCCGCCGCGCAGGATCGCGCCGCTGTTGAGCTCCATGCTGGTGCCGATCAGCTCGCCGACGATCGTCACCGCGCCGACCACGACCGCGGCCGCAAACGACAGTCCCATGCCGATCGCGACTTCGCGCAGCACCATCACTACGATCACCAGCGCGTCGCCGGCGGCGGGCCCGGCAAGCCTGGCGCCGGGCATCAGCGCGCCGGCCAGAAGCATCGCGAGCAGCAGCCTGATTTTGACCGGCACCGACACGCCGAGCATTTGCGGCAAGGCTACCGTCAGCGCGGCCGCCCGCGCGAACAGCAGCCCGAAGGCCAGCGCCATATCGCTGCCGATCGAGAAATTCACCGCGCCACCACCCACGGGATCGCCATCAGCGCTTTGTGCATGAAGCCGCTCAGCGCCGAGGCCATCCACGCCGACCCGAGCCACGCCGCCGCGAGCGCCGCGGCGAACTTGGGCGTGGCCGAGATACTGGCGTCCTGCACCTGCGTGGAGGCTTGCAGCACGCCGAAAATCACCGCCACCACCGTCATCGCGACCAGCAGCGGCGCCGATACCTGCATCGCGACCATCAAGGCGGAGCGGAACAGGTCAGAGGCCAACGCCGGTGTCATTTTCGATACTCCATTTGATTACGCACTGATTACACACTGATTATGCAAAACTCCCGGCGAGATTTCCCAGCAGCAGAGGCCATCCGGAGGCCAGCACGAAGACCAGCATCTTGAGCGGCACCGAAACGATCGCCGGCGGCAGCATGAACATTCCAAGCGCCATCAGCACCGCCGACGTGATCAGGTCGATCACCAGGAACGGAAGGTAAATCAGAAAGCCGACCCGGAACGCCGAAGTCAGCTCGCTCGAGATGAAGGCCGGCACCAGCGCGTAAAACGGCAGCGACCCGGGATCGCCCGCCGGGAGCACGATGGCGGCGTTCTTGCCGAGCAGTCCGCGCGCCATCTCGACGTCCTCGGACCTGGTCTGCCGGAGCATGAAGTCCTTGAGCGGGCCTTCGGCGTTCTCGGCCGCCTCGGCGGGAGTCAATTTGCCGGCCATGTAAGGATCGACTGCGCCCGATCGAATCTTCGCCCAGGTCGGCGCCATCACCATCATCGTCAGGAACAGCGCCAGACCGGTGATCACGATGTTCGGCGGGGTCTGCTGCAAGCCCAGCGCCTGGCGCAGGAGCGACAGCACGATCACGATCCGCGTGAACGAGGTGAGCATGATAAGGACTGCCGGCGCGAGCGAGATCAGGGTAAGCAGGGTCGCGATCTCGAGCGGCCCGGCGGCGCGGTTTCCGACCTGGACGGAAAAATCGAAGGCGAACGCCGCGCCCGGCAGGATCGCGGCGAGCACCAATATGGCAGCCACAGTCAGTATCAAGTTTATAGTTTTCATTCGACCAAGTAACCGCTGAAGTAGATATCGGTGATGCTGTCGCCGAAATCCTTGTGGAAGGCGTCCAGCAATTGCTGCTTGAGCTTCTGTTCGCCCCCGGGCGAGGCCAGCGCATCGGAACTCTTTCCGCTCACGATCGTGACGATTCGATCGCGGACCTCCGGGACCTTCAGACTCGATGTCCTCCTGCCTGGAGGCACGGACCGCCAGCACGGGATCGAGCCGTATGTAGTGCTCGGCGGCCGAGTCGGAGAGTCTCAATGTCAACTCCTTGGCATCGACGTATGCCTTGGGCTCCTGCTTCTTGACCGCGTGGGCGGCGAATGGTCCATAGATCATCAGCAGGCCGCTTATCGCGAGGCCCGCGATCACCAGGATGACCGCCGCGTTGATGATCTTCTTCTTCATCTGCCTTAGGCGGTCTGGAGTTGAACCACCGTGCCGATAATCTGGTCCTCGGTCTGCAGCGCCTTGGCGTTAGCCTGGAAGCTCCGTTGCAGGACGACTAGATTGACCAGTTCGTTCGTCACGTCAACGTTGGAGCTTTCCAAAGCGGAAGACTCGAGCGTTCCTGCGCCGCCCGCTCCGGCGGTCTGAATCGTCGGCGCTCCGGAGGCGTCGGTCTGCTGGAAGGTGCCGTTGGCATCGAGCGCGAGACCCTGCTCCGCGGTGAAGGTTGCGACCGCAATCTGCGCGACATTGGCGCTCTGGCCGTTGGAGTAACTGACCGACACGCCGCCGTCGGAATTGATCGAGACCCCGACCGGCTGGCCTGCCAGGTTGCCGTCGGCAGTTCCGGACACCGAGGCTCGCGGTGCCGAACTGCGTGAGCTGCGCGAAATTCAGACCCAGCGACAGCGGCGCAGCCCCCGCCACGGTCGCGCTCAGCGGGCTCGACGGGATGCCGCCCGAGACCACCGCGCCGGCACTGTTGAACTGGATCGAACCGCTATTGTTGGTCAGCCCGGTTGCGCTGCCGTCGAACGTCGCCGTCCAGTTCCATTGATCGGTGGCCGGAGTCGAAGTCGTCGGGCCCGCGTTCTGATAATAGACCGTCAGCGTGTGCGAGTTGCCGAGGCTGTCGTAAAGCTGAACGCTCACCGAGCTCGGTGTAGGTCGCGGAGTTGGTCGGATCGATCGTTCCGGTTATCGGCGCGCTTCCTGCGTCCAGATTGCCGGTGAGCCCGACACTGGAAGAGGCAGTTGGCGCGAGCGCTCCCTGCGGGATCACGATCGGCGCAAGCACGCCCGAGGCGACCCCCGAGGAGTTCACGGCATAACCCATCACGTTCGCGCCGTTGAATGCGAGCAGCGAGCCGTCGTTGCCGATCGTCATGCTGCCGTTGCGCGTGTAGTCGGTGGCGCCCGAACCTTCCTGCAGCATGAAGAACCCGTTGCCCTGGATCGCCAGGTCGGTGGCCGAGTTGGCCTGCACGACCGAGCCTTGCGAGAAATCCGTGGATACGCCGCTTGCCACGGCGCCCCCGCCCAGCGCGTTGCCGCCGATAAATTCGCCGAGCAGCGTCTCGAAATCGACCTCCTGGCTCTTGAAGCCGTCGGTCCCGGCGTTGGCGAGATTGTCGCTGACCCCGCCCATCGCGTTTTCCACGGCCTGAAGGCCGGTCTGCGTTACTGACAGTGAACTACCCATTGACTATTCCTCCCTGGCGCGCTTCAGCCCTGCGGCTGCGCGACGCGTGAGATCTGTGAGATCTGGTCTTCTGTAACCGTCAGATTTCCGAGGTCGAGTGCGACCGAACCGTTGACCAGGCTGATGCTCTGCACCACGCCCTGCTCGAGCAGTCCGCTCACCGGCACATTCTTGCTATTGACCAGTCTGACTGCGTATGGGCCGTCGCTCACCGAAGATGACGGTTGCCAGGTGAAGTTCTGGAGCGAGTTGGCCTGGAGACTGCCAAGCGACACGCTGTCCACCTGTTGGCCCGACGAATTGAACACCAACGCAGTGTAATTGTCGGTCGAAGCGGGCGAATACTCGATCGAGGTGGCCTTGCCGCCGCTCACGCCGACTTGGTTTCCCGGCGCGACGACCTCACGGCCCAGATACGCGGAACTGGCCTGCATCAGCTCTTGCGGCGAGGTCTGCGTGACCGCGCTGTCGATGTTCTGAAGCTGGCCAAGGTTCGAGAATTCGACCATCTGGGTCGCGTATTGGGTCGGATCGCTGGGCGAGGTCGGATCCTGGTTCTCGAACTCGGCAACCAGGATCTGAAGAAAGTCGGCCGCTGTCATCGGCGGCTGCTGCGCGGACGCGGACGAACTGGCGGTGGTACTGGCGCTTGATGCTACTGCACTACTCATTGGTTGGTCTCCTCAATAGTGAAAGTTTCGGCCGAGCCCGCGTCCGACTGCTGATTGCTCTGACGCGAGTCATCGCGCTGCGGGTTTTGATCCCTGTCCGATCGATAAACTACTTCGGCGTTGCGCAACTTGAGGCCGGCGCCGTCAAAGGAGCGTCTCAGGGCGTTGACTTCGTTGACGAGATTGCGCGCCGAATCGGAATTCGGCGTAACGATCTTCACGTTAACTTCACCCGCGCGTTCGCGGATGGTTGCGTGGGCAGAGCCGGCTTCGTTCAGATCGACCTTGAGATTCGCTACGCGCTGGGTTGCGGTCTCAGGCGCGTGAGCGATCGGGGTGACGCTCGCCACCGGAGTGGCGGTCACCGCCCGCGTATCGCCGGCTTGCGATTGGGCCGGACCGCTATGCGCGCCGACGGATGCGAGATTGGTTCCCGCCGCCGCATCTGGTTCGGGTTGTCCGGGCTGGTTCTTCTGGAGCACCGGGTTTATCGGCTGTGTGACGGCCTGGCCGCTGGCCTGGCCCGCCTGGCGCACGGGTCCGTCGTTCGGCTGCGCCGTCGTCGTCTGCTGGCTCGAATTGCTTTGAGACGACGACCTAATCTTCAGCGAAACGCCGGACGGGCTGTCGGCAGGTGAATGACCGGACTGTTGGTCCCGCACGGGTTGTTGCTCGCGCGCCGAGTTCGGGCTGGTGGATGCCGTGGTATTGGACGGCGATTCCCCGCTCTGCGCCGATTGAGCGCTATCAGCAGCCTGAGATGTTGCCGGGGAATCAGGCGCCGATTTCCCGCTTGCATCACGGTCGGGCGCGATCGTCATGATCGGCGCGCCGGCGCTTGGCCGAGCATCCGGAATCACGATAGAGGTCGCGGCTGCCATTTGGGGATCCGCTTGAGCTGCGGCCTTCGCGACCGACGGATCGGCGTCGGTCGGCGAGAGATCCGGAGTGCTGTTGTTCGGTGCGACAGGGACGAAAGCCGGCGCGAGCGGGGCCTGAGCAAGCATGCTCTGCGCCGAGGTCTTCTCAGATGTTTTGGCAGAGCCGGCGCGAGCCATTCGGCGGTTCGACGCTGAAGCCGGCGTATCTTTGGATGACGCCGACGCCTCTTTGAAAGCCGGCCGCAGCGGCGGGAGCGTCCCGAAATCGGTTTCGCCCGTCGCGATCGCGGCTCCAAGCTCGGCGGCAAAGTTGTCCGAAGCGTCCTTCGCGACGGCGGTCGGGGCCGGCCGGTCATCTATCGACTCCAGCAGCATCGCGGTCAGGTTTTTTCCTCGAACCGGCATCGTGTCACTCCCGTTTACTGCCGCGCGCCTCTTTTCCATCCGAAAAAATGTTCCGCTTCGGTCTCCGCGGCGCGTTCCCGTATCGCTTCCTTTTCGCGTGAGACTTGCTTGCAGGCATCGCGCGCGGCCTCGGCGAGCTTGCGCGCGCGCGCGACCTTCTCGCTATTCTCGTTCACCTGGCGCCCCATCTGGTCCGCGATTCGCCGATGGGCAAGGCGAAACTCGCCAAGCACTCCGAGTTCATGCAGATGACGGGGAATCTCGATCGACTGAGCAGCCGCGGAGCGCGCCCGCTCGAGGCTCGCTTCGACCTGGGACAGCGCATGCGCGCGCGCCCGCAGGTCGGCGGCTTCGGCCTGGAGCCTGAGTTCCCTGATCCGGTGGAGTCGTCCGAGCAGTTTTTCCTTTGCCATTTCAGGAGACCGCCTGTGCAAGTTGCCGAACACTGTGGTCGGCGCTTACCTGTTCGCTCATCGATTGTTTCAGGAAGGCTTCGAGCTTCTGGTGCGCGGCGACGGCCTCGTCGGCGCGCCGGTCGGTACCCTGATGATAAGTGCCGAGCGCGATCAACTCTTCGGTCTCGCGCCATCGCGCGTACAGCTCGACGAAGCGGGCGCGGTTCGCGGCATGCTCGGCGGTGCTGATCCGATGGGCGACGCGGGAGATCGAATTGAGCAGGTCGATCGCCGGGAAATGGTTCTTGCTGGCCAGTTCGCGGCTGAGCGTGATATGGCCGTCGAGGACCGATTTGGCCAGCTCTCCGATCGTGTCGTTCTCCTCGTGCAGCAGCACGGTGTAGATGCCGGTGACGCTGCCGCTCTCCGGTATCGCGCCGGCCTGCTCGACCAGTTTCGGGATCACGGCGAACACCGAAGGCGGGTAGCCGCGCGCGGTGGGCGGCTCGCCGCTGGCAAGCCCGACTTCGCGCTGCGCCATCGCGACGCGCGTCAGGCTGTCCATCAGCAGCAGCACGTGGTGTTTCTTGCGCCTTAGCCACGAAGCGATCGCAGTCGCCAGGAAGGCGCCCTTTATTCTCATCGGCGCCGGCATGTCGCTGGTGACGACGATCACAACCGAGCGCTTGAGCCCTTCGGCGCCCAGAATGTCCTCGACGAACTCGCGGGCCTCGCGTCCGCGTTCGCCAATGAGCGCGATCACGTTGACGTTGGCCGAGGTTCCGCGCGCCATCATTCCGAGCAGCACGCTCTTGCCGACTCCCGGCATCGAGAAGACGCCGATCTTCTGGCCGACGCCGAGCGTCAGCAGCGCATTTATGGCGCGCACGCCGACATCGAGCTGCGTGGTGGTGAGCGCGCGCGACAGCGGATCGAGGCTCGGCGGCTCCAGCTCTATTTCTTCGCCGCCGGGCGCAACCGGCATCCCGTCGAGCGGGCGGCCGAGCCCGTCGAGCACGCGGCCGAGGACCCAGGAGCCCACCTTGAATGTCAAATGAAGCGGAGCAACCAGACTTCCTGGCGCGAGCTGCCTCATTTGATCGATCGCGAGCAGCAGCAGGCGGTTGTCGCGAAAGCCGACCACCTCGCAGACGGAGCGCGCGCCCCGATCCTGGACCATCACGAGCGAGCCCAGCGGCAGATCCGGCCCGGTCGCTTCGAGCAGAAGTCCAACCGATCCGGTCAACGTGCCGCAGGCCTGTAGGCGCATCGCGGGAATTGCGGCCAGATACTGCGCGCTCTCGATCATCTGGATCCGCTCCCGTGCGTGCGGCGCTCCGACACATCGAGCATGGCCAATTTGATCTTCTCGAACGCCGAATCGATCCCGCCTTCGACGACCAGCCGTCCGGCCTCGACCCGGGCGTGGCCCGGCGCGAGCGTGGTGTCGTCCTTGAGCGGCAGTCCGCGGAGGTCATCGCCGATTAGCGCGCGGTCGGCGGGGTTCAGGTAGATCGCCTGCGGCGGTTCGGGTGCGAGCACTTCGAGCGCCTTCACCACCAGGCGCGAGGCGAACTCCGCCCGCACCGTATCGGATTCGATCAGGGAGGCTACGGTCGCCAGTACGGAGCTCGACGCAGAACGACTCGGCCTGGCAAACGATCTGGGCGCGCACCTGCTCGAATTCGGTGAATGCTTCACGCAATGCGGCGGCGGCCTGCTCGACCTGCGCCTGCGCCTCGATGCGGCCGGCGTTGAATCCCTCGCGCCGCGCAGCCTCCGCGATAGCTCGTGCTTCGGTCTCGGCGGCGCGTCGCCCCTGGGCCAATCCGTCAGCGTAGCCGCGCGCGATCGCTTCCCTCAGCGCCACGGCATTTTCGCCGAGGTCGTCGCAGCGTCCACCGCGCACGGCGTCGATCTCGCCGGGACGGGGAAAGGAAAAGCTTTTCGCGATCATGGCGTGGGCGCCTCCGTTCCGTTGCCGTTGCCGTTCCCGTTGCCGTTGGCGCCGTTGGCCGTCTCGATCCATTGGCGGAGAATTTCCGCGACCGCTTCGGGCTCGCGTCCGGCCTTCTGGTTGATGAGGACGCGAAGCTGCTCGTAGCTCTTCTGTGCCTGGCGCACCCTCAGGCGTCGCCGCGCGCTTGCTGGTTTCGAGCTCGGGCGTGAGAACAAAGGTGCTGGCGGGCTCGGCCGCCGGCCGTGATGCCGGCGCGGCCGCGGCCTGCGCGGGAGTCCGCGCGAACATCCGCCTGGCCGCTCGGGCCCCAAGCCAAAGCAACAGGATCAGCAGGATCAGTCCCGCGCCGATCGCTCCGTAAAAGTAGATCGGGTCGGAGAGCAGCGAACGAATCTGGGCGACCGGATTGGGCACCGGTGGGATATAGGGCTGCGACAGCGCGGCGCTCTGGACCTGGACCGAATCTCCGCGATCGGGTTGCGCACCGACCGCCGCGACCAGCAGACCCCTGATCGCGTCAAGCCGTTCCTTCGGCAGCGGCCGGAACTGGCCGCCCTCGTACGTACCGTCGAGCACTGCGGCGATCGAGATGCGGCTGACTCGCGCGGGGGCGGTCACCGTGTCCACGACGTGACTCGAAGGTTTGTAGTTCACGATGTCTTTGCGCGCCGCTTGAGATTGCTGCGCGCTCGCGCCGGCGCTCGCGCTCTTGCGAGCCCCGGCCGGAAGCGCCCCTTCGGCCTGCGGAGTCGCCGACGCGATCGGAACCGGAAGATTCGAGGTAAGTCCGGGAATCCCCGCCGCGGCCAGCGACGCGCCCGACGGCGTCACCGAGTGCTCCTCGCTCAGGACTGCCTGACCGTTGAAGGTCTCTTCCTTGCTCGTGATCCGCGAGTCATCCACGTCAACCGAAACTTCGACCGCAAAGCGGTTGCGCCCCATGATCCGGTTGAGCAGCGATGAGGCCTTTTCCTCGAGCGAATGTTCGTAGTCGTTGCGGAGCTGAACCGCCTCGCCCAGTTCGCCCTGGTGCTGAACCGGATAAATGATCGCGCCGTCGTTGGTCGTGACGGTTACATTTTCGACCTGGAGGCCGCGCACCGAACCCGCCACCAGATGCGCGATCGCCCGGGCCATCACCGGGTCAATCATGGCGCCGGGCACCGTGGTGAGCATCACCGAGGCCCGCGTCGCCTCGCTCGGGCCGAGCGCGAACGGCGACGGCCGCCCCATCGCGAGCATCACGCGCGCATTCTCGATACCGCTGATGTTCATGATGGTGCGTTCGATCTCGCCTTGCAGCGAGCGCTGATAGTTGACCTGCTCGTCGAAGTCGCTCTGTCCCATCGCGGGCCGGTCGAAGAGGCTGAAGTCCTCGGTGCCGCCGGTGAAGCCGGGGCTGCCCTGGAGCACCCGTTCAGCTTCGTGGAGCTGCCATGACGGAACCAGAATCGAGTCGGGGCCGAGCGTGAAGTGGATTCCGGCCCGGCGCAGCCGCAACGCGAGCGCCGTGTGATCGGCGGGCGCGAGGCTGCTTGCCAGCACCACTGACGCGGCCGGATTGAAGAGGTAGAAAGCCAGACTGATCACGGCGCCCAGCGCGATCGCGCCGGCGACAAGGTTGAAGGTCTGGCGGCTCGAGTTCCTGAAATCGCGGATCGCCGCAAACAACCGGCCGATTATTTCCTGCGCCCGTTCCATCGCCTAAACTTGTAGGTTCGCTATCTCCTGGTATGCGGCCAGCGCGCGGTTGCGCACCCCGATCACGAGTTGAAAAGCGGTGTCGGCCTGGTCGGACGCCAGCACGGCATCGGTCAATCCGACTTTCCCCTGCGCATAGCCGGCGGCCAGTTGGTCCGCCTGCTGGAGGATGCCGTTTACGTTTTCGAGGACCGAGCCGAAGCCTCCGGCCTGCGGCCCGGCAGCCGGCTGCGGCTTGATCGATGATAAGTCGGGTAACCCCTGCGGGGAAATAACTGTACTCATTTCAATATATCAATCGTTCTCATTGCAGTGTTCTTCGCAGTCTCGACCACTGACAGATTGGCCTGATACGCGCGGCTCGCTTCCATCAGATCGACCATCTCGAATACCGGGTTGACGGTCGGTTCCTGGACCATTCCCCTTGCGTCGGCGAGCGGATTGGACGGATCGTAAGTCTCTTTTGGGGGCGACTGGTCGCGCAGCACGGCGGCGAGCTTTACGCCCGAGGCCTGGTCGGAGCCATCGCCGACGGTAGTCGATTCGAAGACCGGGATACGGCGCTGATAAGGACCGCCATCAGGCGACTGCACCGAGTTGGCGTTGGCCATATTCTGGGCGATGATCGAAATCCGCTCGGACTGCGCGTCGAGCGCGCTGCCCGCGATGCCCAATATGTTTTCGATCGACATCAGCCGTTCTCATCGCCGCCGGCCCGGTTTCACGAGCCCGAGCTGGCGGCCTTCAGCCTTCCGGTTGAATCGCTGTACAGTTTTAGGGTCGCGGCATACTTGAGGGCGTTTTCCGATACCTTTGCCAACTGCTGATTGACGTCCTCGTTGTTGCCGTCGAATCTGGCGTTCTGAGCGACGAGCTCGGAGTCAGACAGCGCCTGAGCGTTCGGTTGCCCGCCCTCGAGAACATTGCTCAGAGCGTCGTCGAAGTGCAGGTCGCGGCTTAAGTAACCCGGAGTGTCCGCATTGGCAACGTTTTCGGCCAGCAACTCGGATCGCACCGAGCGCACCTCGAGCGCCGCCTGCATGATGCGCTGCTCTGTTCCGAGAATCTCCACGCCAGCAACAGTCAGCAAGTCGCGCGCCAACGGTCTGCTTAGACTTGCGTGGCTGACCGGCTTTCCACCGCTTCGCGCGAGATCGGGAAGCGAGTTTTCCTTTTGGTTTTCCTATTCGCGATCGGCAAGGAACAAGCTTGCGGAGACATAGGCAAGGGGAAAGCCGCGGTGAGCATCAATAGGAAAAGATTGGCCGCATCGGAGGCCGCCGGATGGGGCCGGTTGTAGCAATCGCCCAACAGCTTGTTGCCAAGAGTACAATCTGCCCGCGACGAGAGTGAACTAGTAAGTGGGTATAGAGCGATGAAATGCTAGCGCGCGTAGCCGGTGCCGGTGGAAACTCCTTCAACACCTGGCCTGGGAGCGACGGCTCGTGGATTGCGGGTGATCCGTCCGTTCAGGTATGCAAGGTAGACGCTATATACCTTATGATTATAGCGATTGCGGGTCGTAACCGAGCCCGCATGATAGTCACTGACCCGCCGCCAGATGTTCCCGCCCCGGGTCAAGGGCTCCTTGAGAATACGGGCTCCGTACAGCAGGTTGGATTTCGGGTCGAGCAAATCGTATTTGCTGACCCCCAGGCGCGGGCCCCAGAACGGCCAATTGATTTGCATCAGGCCGATATCGACGTTGTCGGTGGTCGAAAGGATTCGTTTGGCCTCAGCTAGCGAGCGGCAGTAGGTCTCGCGCCCCTTGACGTTGAGCGCCAGGGGATGGAACCCGCTCTCAGTGCCGGCCACCGCGACCAGGAGATCGAGCGGAACTCCGGTCGCACGCGCCGCCGCGGTGTAGGGGTCGGGCGCCGGGGCAGCTTTGGCCGGCTGCCCAGCCATTACCGGCGATCGGCACAGCAGCAGCGCGATCGCCGCGATAGCGGTCCGGGCAAAATCGCGATTTGCACGATTGCGCAAGGCTCTTGCGGCGGAATCACCCGACCAGGTCGGCGTCCTGTCGAAGGCGAATCTTTCCCTCGCGATCCATCTCGATTACGAGGTTGGTAAGCTCGTTGCGCGCCGACCTTACGTCGCGCATCGGGACCTTGCCGCTGTCTTCCATTTCCTGGGTCACGACCAGTTTGACCTGATCGGGCAAAGCGGCGAATATCGGCTCGCGTTGCGCCGGCGCGATACCCTTGAGCGCGAGCGCGAGGCGCTCGGGTTTGACCTCGCTCAGTATGCGCTGAAGGATCTGGTTGTCGAGCTTGAGGAAGTTCCCGAAATGAAACATTCCGCGCTCGATTGCCTCGGCACGGGCGGCGTCGGCGCCGCGGATTCGATCGACGATCGCTTTCGCCGCGTCGGAATCGAGCTGGTTCAGGATCGCGACCGCACGCTTGACCCCGCCGCTGCGTTCGCCTTCGTCCGCGGGCGGCCGGTTGCGGAAGTTCTCCTCGATCGCGCCCAGGATCGCGTCGAGTGCGGTAGCCGGGACGCGCTCGCTGCGCGCCAGACGCTCCACTGCGGCGCCGCGCAGCTCGTCGGGCAGATGAGAGAGAACCTCGGCGCCATACTGCGCCGGCAGTCTGCGACAGAACGATCGCGACCGCCTCGGGCCGCTCGGCCTGGAGCAGCCCGGCCAGCGCCTTGGGTTTCACCCGCTTCGACATCGTGGCCCAGTAGTCCTGGCGCGTGATTCGCTCGGCATTCTGCGGCCCGAGCGCGAGCACCAGCGCCTCCTTGAAATGACTCGCTCCCTGATTGCCGGCGGCTTCGAGGAACTCCTTGCCCACTGCCGCGAGCTGCTCTTCGGTGGGCGGACCGCTGGCGGCTTGATGCTCGTAGACCTGCTTGAGCCGCGCGAGCTCGCTGGATTTGAGATGCTTGAACACCTGCGCGAGCACCGGCTTGTCCAGCGCGCTCATCAAGAGTGCGGCCTTGTTTACGGCTTCGCTGTTTCCGACTTCCTGATCAGCCATGGCTCGTATCCTTCCCGATCGACGTTTGACACTATTTCGGTAATGGTCGCGACCAGGCGGCCGTCGAGCTTTGCGACGGAGGCGATCGCAAACGGCCTGCCGTCGACCACCAGCAGAATCGACGGGCCGGATTCTTCCATTTCGATCTCGAACCGGTCGCCCGCGCCGAAGCCGGCCAGCACGCCGGCCGGGATCTTGAGGGTGGTCGCGACCGCGGAAAGCTCGACCTCGACGTTGGCGGCATACTCGATGGTGGCCATATTTACCTGACTGGCGAGGACTTGCCTCGCGGAGCCTCGACGGTGAGCTGCCGCCGATCGATTCCAATTTTCACACGGCCAAGCCTGGTACCCTCGGCTTCGAGCCACGCGTCGGCGCCGTCGGGCAGCACGATCGAATCGCCGCGTTTCAGCGCTGCGATTTCGCGCAGCGGCAGACGCCAGGACCCCAGGATCACGCGCGTGCGAACCGGGATTTCGCGAACGATCCGCGCCACCGCCTGCGATCCGGGCGCGGGGCGGGAAGCGCCGGCCAGCTTCTTTACCAGCTCGATCATCTCGAGGCTGGTCGCAATCGAAAGCCTGAGCGCGCTGCCCTTCTCTCCGACCCGAAAACGGAAAGCGATCAGGCAGTCGTCGGGCGCAAACAACCGCAGGTCGTCGATTTGCTCGCTGACGCGGGTCACCTTGAGCTTGCCGATACCCTCGCGCCCGTAGACCTCGGCGAGACGCTCGGCGAGTTGATTCAGCACCTGATGCAGCAGACCGATTTCGAGCGGCGAAAAGGAAACCGGCGCCGCCGAAGCCGCCGCGCCCAGCCGCGTATCGACCAGATCGCGCGCCAGATCGATCCCCAGCATGAGCGTGCCGACGACCGGCGTGTCTTCGATCGCGAGAAAGGCGATTTGCGCCGCCCGGATCGTCTTGCCGAAACGGCCGAAATCCTCGAAGCCAAAGCCCTCGAACGCGACCGCGCCGCCATCGTCGCCCCGTTCCAGAGGACCGCGCGACCATTCGGCGGCCAATTCCTGATGGATTCGTTCGAGCGCGCCGCGATCCTCGGAGCCGATCACGGGACGCCAGAGCTCGTAGCGCTGCGGCGCCGGGACGGAATGCGACTCGGCCGTTCGCGGACTCATGCCTTGGTCTCCGGCGGCTTGATGATAATTTCGACTCGGCGGTTCAGGGCACGCCCGGTTTCGGTTCCGTTATCGCCCACCGGCCGGTAGGGGCCGTAGCCGGCGATCGCGAGATGTTCGGGATCGATCGGCGAATCGGCGAGCAGATAGCGAAGCACGGTCGCGGCGCGTGCGGCCGACAGTTCCCAGTTGTCGCGGAAGCGGTCGTTGTGGATCGGCACGCGGTCGGTGAAGCCGTCGATTTCCATCTGATTGGGAAGCCGGGAAATCATTTCAACGATAGTGGCGAGGACCGGGAGTTGGCCCGCTGAAATCTGGTCGTCTCCGCTGGCGAAGAACCGCGCCGCCGACAGCGATACGACCAGTCCTCTCGGGTCCATCGTGACCGTGACGCCCGAGTTCGGGAACTTGGCGATCGCTTTCTGCAAATGCTCCATCACCACTCCCAGTTCCCGCACCGTGACGATCTGGTCGGCGGACGGCTTGTTGCCGGACATTCCCGCGTCCGGCCGCAGACCGCCGCGATGAGGCCGCGCGCCAAGCTCGCTCACCATCGATTCGAGGATCACCTGACGCCTCGATCCCGCCTGGTTCGAGATCGCGTACAAGAGCACGAACACCGCGAACAGCAGCGTGATGAAATCCGCATAGGAGACCAGCCATCGGTCGTGGTTCTCATGCGGCGCCTGTTCGTCGTGGTCTTCCATCGGGTTTCCGTTTGGGCGGGTCTCCGCTCAGGCTGCCGCACGCGCGGCCGGCTTGGGCTGGTCAGCGCCGGGCGCCGCCGCCGGACGCGGCTGATCGCTCTGGACCTCGTGCTTCGGCGCGCCGCCCTCGGGATGCAATCCTTCGGTGAGCAGTTGCCTGAGCGCGACTGAGCCCATCCCCTCGCGCATCGCGCGCACCCCGGTCACGACCATGTTGTCGAGCTGCTTTTCGGTCCGGGCGCGGCTCCGGATTTTTCGCGCGACCGGGAACGCGACCAGATTCGCAATCCCGACGCCATAGACGGTGGCCACGAAGGCAGTTGCGATTCCGCCGCCGATTTTGGAGGGGTCGTTGAGCTCCTGCATGGTATGGATCAACCCGATGACCGCACCCAAAATACCGAAGGTCGGCAGGTAGCCGGCGGCCGCTTCGAACACCTCGGCGCCGGCGTTGTTGTGCTCGACCCGTTCGTGATAGCTGCGCTCCATGATCGCGCTCACGGTCTCGACGGGGAGGCTGCTCACCAGCAGCTTGAGACCGGTCGCGAGCATTCCGTAAGACTCCGAGTTGGCATGGCTCTGGAGCCGCACCGGACCTTCGCGGCGCAGGATACCGGCGTAATTCACGATCCGATCGATCAGATCGAACGGCAGCGGCGCATCCTCGCTGATTATCTTCCTTACATCGCGGACCGCGGCGCGCAGAGAGCGCGGCGAGAAAGACAGCATGCAGGAGGCAACGGTCGCGCCGATAACGATCAGCGCGGCGCTGGCCTGCAGCAGGCTGCTGACGCTGCCGCCTTCCAGCCATTGGCCCAGCAGGATACATCCGGGGCCGGCCAGGATGCCGATGGCACTGGCGACATCGAGGCGCGACGGCTTCTCTTGCACGTTGGCACTCACTTCGACAGCGCGGTTGCGGGCGCCGGATCAAGCGCCATCATCGGAATTGATACCTGCGCGGCGTTGGCTCTGGGCTGCCTGCGCCGCGAGAGTCCTGCTCTGGTGATGTGATACTGGAGCGCGCGCGTTCCGATTCCGAGCCTGCGCGCGGCCTCGGCGCGATCTCCGCCGGCGGCCGCGATCGCCTTGAGGATCATCTCGCGGCGGGCGTCTTCGCGGCTGCTTTTCCAGGCGCTCACCTGCACGGGCTCTCCGGGCGGGGCGACCATCAGATGACGCCTTAAGTCGGCGATGTCGATGAAGGTGTTGCCGGTGGCGAGCGGCGAGATTGCCAGCCGCGTCACCAGCCCTTCGAGCTCGAGCACGTTGCCGGGAAACGCGTAGTGCGAGAGACTCTTGAGCGCCATCGGCGTGAACGCCCGCTTCGGGTTGGCGCGGCGCAGGAAGTAGCGCGCGAGCATCGCGATGTCGCCTTGACGCTGGCGCAGCGCCGGTACCTCGAGGCTGAAGACGTTGAGCCGCCAGTAGACTTCCTTGCGAAACTCGCCGCGCTCGACCATCGAGGCAAGCTGCCGATTGGTCGCCGCTACGAACCGAAACGCCGCGGGCGAGGCGCCGTTGTGCGGCGCCGGCGTGCGCTCGGCCGTCTGGAGCATCCGGAGCAGCTTGAGCTGCCCCGCGTCGCTCAGCTCACCCGAGCTCGTCGAGGAATATGGTCGCGTCGAAACGGGCCGGTTCGCGGGTCGAAGGCGGATTGACAGTCCGGACCGAATTGAGCGCCTTGAATACGGTCTCGGCCTCGACGTTCTCAAGGCTCGAACAATTGAGCGCGAGCATCAGCGCGTCGCATCGGCTGGCGCTGTGGATCAAGCGGGCGAGGGCCGATTTGCCAACCCCGATCTCGCCGCTCAACACGACTGGCACGTGACTGGTCGCCACGCTCATCGCGCTTCTGATCACGCTGAGCATCCCAGTGTCGCCGGCGAGCAGCGGGGGGCTCAAGCGCAGGACGTGCGAAAGCACGAAGCACGCTGCGGTCTGCCAGTTGTCGGTCGCGAAGTGCGTGTAAGGGCGTGAAGGCTCGCCCGACTTGCTGGTCAACTCGATACCGAGGACCTCAATGCCAGTCGGACGCGCGCCCAGAAAGTCTACATATAGAGACGCATGATGCCGCTGTGCGTAGGGAACGACCTCGAGCCCCGCGCGCGTCAGGAAGTCCGCCATCCCTTCGGGCGCTCCGGTACCCAGACAGACCGGCCGTCTGGGGTCGGCGCTCTCGCGCACCGCCGCCACTCCTCCCCCGTCGAAGTCCATGGCGGGCTAGCGCAGCCCTGAAGGGCGAGCGCCCTGAGCCGGATTGATCAGCTCGATGATCTTGACCCCAAGCTGGTCCTGGACCACGACCACTTCGCCATGCGCGAAGAGCGTCCCGTTGACGTATACCTCTACGGGGTCGCCCGCATGGCGGTCGAGCCGGATCGTCGTGCCGACGTTCGAACTCGTCGAGGATCTCGCCGAGTGTCGCGACGGTTCGGCCGATCTCGACATGGAGCGTCATCGGGACCTGGCGAAGCGCGCCGAAATCCAGTCCTTCCCGGACCGCGGTCCTGGTCCCCGCTTGTGATGCAGCGGGCTCTGCGCGAACACCCTCCGGATGTTCCGCCGGTTTAGGTTCTGCCTCTGTCGCCATCAGTGCTCTCCTCCGTGAGAATCGGTTGCACCAGGAATCGGTACCACCCCGCGTCCTCGACTACAGTTCCGAAAAACAGCGCATGGTCATTGCATCGCAACGCCACGCGCGGAATGTCATGCCCGAGCTTCTGGATCAGAACCACGCTGCCGGGGCCCAGCGATCGAACTTCGCCCAGCGACATCGCGAGCGATCCGAGCACTGCGCTCAGTTCCATCCGTGCGCCAAGCAGCGCGTTTCTGACCTTGTCGGTCCCGCCCTCGACCGGGCGCCTCTCCCGGCGGGGCGGCGCAAGCCGGTCGCGGGCCTGGATTACGATCGGAAGCGGAATCGCGAAGGCGAGCTTCGCGCTTGCCTCGGCGATCGTGCACTTGACGCTGGCCACGACCAATTGTTCCGACCCGGCGCCGCTCTCGGTCGCCGCGGTTGCGCCCTCCGAGGCTGAAGAGCACGCGCAGCCCTTGGCGATTGGCAAACAGGCCGCTCAAGACCCGCTCGACCGCGCCGATAAAAACTTCGGGCGCGACTCGTGCCAGCACCCGGGATTCGATCGGAGTCAACGCAGGTGATTCGGCCGCCGCGGCCAGGCTGGCGACATCGCCGCCAACCGCAGCCCTTATGATGATAAATGCCAGCCCGAGATCGATCTTCAAGATGATCGCCCGCTCGTCGCTGAATCCAAGACTGGTGAAATGATAAGGCTTGGGCTGGGCGAAGAAGTCGCCGGAGGACTCCAGCTCGAGCTTCAGTTGCTCGACGCTCACCGGATGGCCGGCAATCGCCGACAGGCCTTCGCTCAAATTATCGAACAGCCGCTCGCCCAGAAGGCGCAACTGGTGCAACTCGGCGGGCTTCAACCCCCAAGTTTCGGACAGCGCTGAAAGCAGGCCCTTCTGCATGGCGAAGGGCCTTGTGCAAAGTCGATGCCGCGAAAAGGTGTTTCCTTCGGCGCCGGTCGTATGAGCAGCTAAAGGAGTTTCGCCGCACTTTGAGCGGACTGCGATGGTCCACTCGCGCCGCCGCGCGCGAGGTTGGTATTGCAGCGCTGCCACTATGTCGCATCGATGCGTAGAAGTTTTCGCGTCAACCGCGCAATATAACGCCGTTTAACAATTAGAAGGAAAAGTTGCTTCCTGGTAGACCTACCCGGCCGGGTCTTAAGCCGCCTCCCGTGCAGTTTCCAGATAGAAGCCGGTAGCATCAAGCGCTGGCCAGACAAGGAAAAGGAGAGACGGATATGAGTCTTAGCGTAGTCACCAACGTCGGGTCATTGGTCGCCAGCAACGAGTTGACGAACAATCAAACGGCCCTCAATGAGACGATCGCCCAGCTTTCGAGCGGCAAGCGGATCGTCAATGCCCAGGACGACCCCGGCGATCTCGTCCTGGCGACCGAGGAGCAGGGGCTTATTGGGGCTTTTGGGAAGGCCCAGTCCAACACCGCCAACGCGACGTTGTTCCTGCAGACCGCCGACGGCGCGCTGAGCAACATCGCCAACCTGTTGCAGACCGCGCAGCAGCTGGCCACTGAGGCGTCTGACGGTTCGTTCAGCAGCTCGCAGTTGACGGCCCTGAACAGCCAGTTTCAGGCGATCCTCAACAGCGTACGCAGATCGTCAATGGCAGCACGTTCAACGGCACGTCGTTGCTGCAAGGCGCGTCGATCACCTTCCAGGTCGGGGCGACCAACTCGACCAACGACCAGCTCACGATCACGCTGCCCAAGGTTGACACCACCACGCTCGCGATCAACTCGTCGTCGCTGACCAGCCAGAGCAACGCCCAGTCCGCTCTTGCAGACTGTGACCACCGCGCTCGCGACGGTGGCCGGCGCGCGGGGCAGCCTTGGTGCGTCGGAGCAGCAACTGAGCGCGATATCGAACAACCTGCAGTTCGACCACCCAGAATCTGACCAGCGCGCTGTTGACTATCCAGGACGCCAACGTCGCGCAGACCTACGCGACCTACACGCAGGAATCCGTGCTCCAGCAGATGGGAGTGCAGGTCCTGCGTCAGGCGGATGCGGCGCCGAGCCAGTTGGTAGCGTTGTTCCAGTAGCAGGGGACGGGGAGAGGTGGAGAGCCCGGCGAGCGGGTCGGCCAAGCCACTCGCCGGGCGCGGACTTAAGGATCCCGAAACGGCAAACCAGGCATAAGGCACTTTTCCGATGGCATCAGCGACTTCAGGCGTAACATTGCAGGGTTTTACGGGCGTGGACTTCAACCAGATTCTCGATTCGGTTCTTGCGGCCGCGCAGGTTCCGATCGCAAATCTGCAGGACGAAGTCACCAGCGAGAATACCGCGATCAGCACGCTCGGCCAGCTCAGCAGCGACTTCACCAGCGTGCAATCGGCGCTGAACGCGATCAACCTGAGCCTGAGCATTCCGCCGGTTGCCGCCACCGCGTCGGGCGGCGCGCCGTTCACGGCCCAAGCCTCGGGCGCAGCGCTGGCGGGAAGCTACGCGGTCACGGTCTCGCAATTGGCGGCGGCCCAGAGCGTCGCGTCGCAGGGTTACGCGAACGAGACCGACAGCGTGGGCACCGGGACGATAACCATCACAACCGGCAGCACCGCGACGCCGATTACCATTGACTCCAGCAACGACACTCTGGACGGAGTTGCGGCCGCGATCAATTCCGCGAACCTGGGCGTAACTGCGCAGGTGTTCAACACCGGACTTGCCGGGCGCACCGTACCGGCTGGAAGTTACCAGCAACTCGACGGGTGCGGCGCAGTCCTTCACGATCAGCTCGAGCCTGACGGGCGGGACCGCTCCGGACTTTGCCGACGCCGCGGTCGGGCCGACTTCGGCGGACTCGATCAGCGGCACGTCAACGCCGACCGTCGGTGGCGCCTACATCGGCGACCTCACGCAGGGGTATCAGTTCACGGTGACTTCCGGCGGAACGCTGGGCAGCGATCAGATCACGATCGCGTACAGCTCGGATTCCGGCGAGAGCGGCACGATCACGATGCCTTCGGATTACGCGGCGGGGACGCCGATCGACGTGGCGGACGGGCTCACGCTTTCGCTATCCGCAGGCACGCTCGAAACCGGCGATCAGTTTTCCGTCGCCGCTTTTGATCCGGTCATCAGCACGGCGCAGGACGCCAAGGTTCAGGTCGGCAACCAGATCGTGACCTCGGGCTCCAACGCGGTCAGCAACGCGATTCCGGGCGTGACGCTGAATCTGACCGGCACCGGCGGTCCCGCGACCGTCACCGTGGCGGCCGACAGCAACGCGCTCGCGAATCAGATCAGCGCGTTCGTGAGCGCATACAATCAACTGATCGGCGATGTCCAGACCAACACGCAGGCCCTTCCGAACCAGACCCCGCCGCCGCTGGCCGCCGACGGCGGCCTGCGCAGCACGCTTTTCAACATGGGGCTCCAGCTCGGCAACGTCAACCTCTCGAACCTCGGGATCAGCATCAATCAGCAGAGCGGCCAACTGGTTTTCGATCAGTCGAACTTCCTCCAGCAGGAAGCGTCGAATCCGACGGCGGTGACTCAGGCGCTGTCGGGGGTTTACTCGGCGCTCTCGCCGGCGGTCAACGACGCCTTGACGGCAAATACGGGCGTGATCGCCGCGGAGACAACTTCGCTTCAGACTCAGGTCACGCAGAACACGCAACAGATCGCGAATCTGAACGCGCAGCTCCAACTGGAGCAGACCCAGTTGACGGCTGAGTACGCGCAGATTCAGGCCGTCGTCGCGCAATATCAGAGCATCGCCCAGCTCTTTGCTACCAGCAGCTCGAGCAGCAGCGGGAGCACGACCAGCACGTTGACACCGGGATCTAATCTGTCGATTGGGGCGTGATCGGAAGAGGATCGCCAATGAAACTCACTCAGGCATATACACAATGTCAAAATATCACTCTAGAGGGCGAGACCGCCTTCGAGGAGCTGTACACGCGGCTTTCCCGATGGACCGGTGAAGCTTCGGAAAAGCTCGAGAGCGGCGATCGCGCCGGATTCGAAGCGCTGGTCGAGAAGTGCGTGACGTTGCTCGGCTTCATGGATAGCTGCATCGACCTGTCCGGCAACTACGACGTTGCCACGCGCATCCTGAGCTTGCATCGCTTTCTGATCGGCGCGCTGGTGCGAGCCAAGGCCGAGCGCAACGGCGCCGCGCTGACCGGGCTGCCGGAGGTATTCGTATCGTTGTCGGCGATCTTCGTCGCGATCCGCGCCAGCCAAGGGAAGAGCGACGGCACCGGGAAAAGCGATCGGTGAGGTTCGCGCCCTGTTAGGTCATATTAGGCGAGCCTGGAGACGCGAACCCTTGCCGGCCGCGCTCAAGACCGGCCTAGACATATTCAATCTGACCTGCCGCGCGTGAGCATTTTCCCAACCCGTGCGCGGCGTGCAACCGGAACAGTTTTAGGGCTGCCACAAGGCTGCTCACGCATCGGCCGGCATTTCATCCTGCCGGCCGGTCGCGGCGAGCGCGAATCGCGCAGCTCAATGCTCAATGAAATCGAAAGCTTTCAGCGGAAATGAAGGCTTGCAGGGGCTGGTTGCGAGCCGATCCTGCAACTTCCTTCGAGGGCACACGCGAGGCACCCGAAAGCGGGCATGGCTGGTGCAATAGAGCTGGCGAGATTTGCATTCGCGCGGCGAACCCATTCGATGGCCGCATGGTCGCGGCTTTGACAGGGAATCCTCCGGCGCGAATGCGGGAGACCAAATGAACCGCCAACAGCGCAGGGCTTCGGCAAAGCGCGCCTCGCAGGAGCCACCTGTACATCGAGGCAGAAATTTATTCGAAATGGCGAGTCTGGGCATCCGGCAGGCCGTGGACCTCGGACTCGCCGGCAAGCCCAGGGAAGCCGCCGCGGAGTATCGGCGCGTACTATCGATACAGCCGGGGAACGCGGTCGCGCATTCCAACCTCGGATGCGTATTGAGCGAGCTGGGCGAGTTCGTGCAGGCGGAAGTCCACTTCAAGCGGGCGATTGCGCTGCGGCCCGGTCTCGCCGATTCGTACGCGAACTTCTCCTACCTGATGCTCAAGCGATGCGGGTACGAGGAGGCGGAGAGTCTCGCCCGCAAGTGCATCACGCTCGACAGCCGGCACGTAAACGGCTGGATCAATCTCGGCTGCGCGATGCGAGGGCTGGGCCGGCTCGCTGAGGCCCGACAAGCGTTCTTGACTGCTACGCTGCTCGCTCCGGGCCGGGCGCAGGGATGGTGCTTTCTGGGCGACGTTCATCTGGCGGACCAGGAAATGCAGCTCGCAAAGGAATGCTTCGAGCGGGCGATAGCGATTGACCCTCGCAACGCCGACGCGCACGGCGGTCTCGGCGTCGTGCTCACGTGCAGCCGGCATTGGGACCACGGAATCGCGAGCCTGGCGCGCGCGTTGTCGATCGACCCACTCAATGTGAAAGCACTGATGAACCTGGGCGCGGGACTCTACATGCAGAGCCATCCCGAGGCCGCCAAGCACGCGTATCGCAAGGCCGTCGAGGCCGCTCCCGGCAGCGACGCCGCGAAATTGAAGCTTGCCACCATCATGCCGCTGATCGTCCGCTCGGATGCGGAACTGATCAGATGGCATCTGGGTGCGATCAACGAGTTGAGCACGCTGCTGGAACGCACGCCGCTCAAAATCGCCGACCCGTTCCTGGAAGTGAACC
This sequence comes from uncultured delta proteobacterium, assembly GCA_963793115.1. Lineage (GTDB taxonomy): Bacteria > Desulfobacterota > Binatia > Binatales > Binataceae > CAVVMA01. The sequence continues at coordinate 312,944 of CAWBYV010000010.1, read as the reverse complement.
TCACGAATTTCCACTCCGGGTACTTCGGATTGAACGAACTCGAAATCAACCGGACGCTGGCGCAGGTCTTTCTGAAAGCCTGCCCGTCGCTGGCGTGGACGGCCCCTCATTGCGAGAGCTGGACGAAACCGGACCGCGTGCGGGTCGGAGTAGTCACCGCGTTTGCCCAGGACCACATCGTCCACGAGCTCTTCCAGGCGGTACAGCAGCACTTCGATCGCGAGCGCTTTGAAGTGATCGCATTCACGCCATGCCGGCGAGGCACGCAGTCTCCGGCCGCGGCGGGTGCGGCGCGCGTGCTTCCGGCCTCGATCTTCGAGGCGCGCAAGACGATCGCCGGCGCGCGACTCGACGTGATGTTCTACCTCGACGTTTTCGTTCAACCCGTTCCTCTACTTCCTGAGCTTCGCCCGCCTCGCGCCCGTTCAATGCACGAGCTGGGGCCACCCGGTGACGACCGGACTGCCGAACATGGACTACTTCATTTCGGCCGATGACTGGGAGCCCGAGAACGCCGAATCGCACTACACGGAACGGCTGGTGAGGCTGGGCGAACTGCCGATGTATTTCGGCCGGCCGCCGGTCCCCGAAAAGTCGCTGGACCGCGCGCAGCTCGGACTTCCGGCGGACGCGAAGCTTTATACCTGCATGCAGAGCCTGTTCAAGCTGCATCCCGATTTCGACGAGGCGCTGGGGTCGCTGCTGCGGCGCGATCCCAAAGGGAGGATTTTGCTACTTACGGGAGAGCATCCGAACTGGAACAAGATCTTCGCCGAGCGCTTCAGCGCGCGATTCGCAGACGTGACGGACCGGTTGTTCTTCACGCGGAGGCTCTCGCGCCGGGAATATCTGGCCCTGCTGATGGAATCGGACGCGGTCCTCGACCCGTTTCACTGGGGGGGCGGCAACACCACGATCGAGGCGCTGGCCGCCGGGATTCCCGTACCGACGCTGCCGGCTCCTTATCTGCGGGGCAGGCTGACCCTGGGTTTCTATCGCAAGATGGGCATCCCGGAGCTGATTGCCTCAAACGCGCAGGAGTTCGCCGAGCTTAATTACCGAATCGCGAACGATCCGGATTTCCGCTCCGCGATGAAAGCCAGGGTCGCGGAGCGCCTTCCGCTGCTCTACGAAAATATGGAATCGATCCGCGAGCTCGAAAGATTCTTCCTGCGCGCGGTCGAAGCCAAATCCGTCGAGCAGTCCGGCGAGACTTTCGGCGCGACTCGGCCGTAACCGCAGCAGCCCGGCTCAGGGTAGGCTCGCGTCAACTCCACAGCGACCATCTGTGGAGCGACAGCGCGTAGGCGGAGAGCAAGCCGTTGGCGGTGGCATGGGCCAGCACCGCGTCGGAGAGAACTCCCCTGCGGTAGAGCACGGCGGCGAAGACCATGCCGGCGGCGGTGCCCACCAGCCACTCGCGATGCAACGCGCCGAACAGGATCGACGAGCCCAGAAACGACAGCCAGGTGAACCGGCCGAGCGGCACCGTCTCGAACTCCGCGGAGATCAGCTTTCGCGTCAGATAACCCCGAAACGCAAATTCCTCCGCGATCGGGACCGTAGCCACGCTGCCGGCTATCCTGAAGAGCAGCCAGACTGCCGCTCCCGCGATCGGCAAGCCGTGCAGCGCCTGATCGAACCCGAGATCGAACGCAGGGCTATCCGGCACCAACACGATCCACAAGGCGAAGACCAATACTCCCGCCGCGATCGCGAACCCCGACAGCTTCCACTGCATCGCGGCGAGCTCGGCGCGATAGAACCATAGCGCGAGCGCCGCGGTTATCACCCGCAGCGGATACAAAATCTCGAACCCGCTCGAGAATGCCACGGTGATCATCGAGGTCGCGATTATCACGAGCATCGGGACCAGATAGACGGCCGCCGGACTCGGACCCGGCGCGGCGCTCGGCGCGTTGTTGAAAAGGCCGAGACGCCGGCTCGCCCAAATCAGTCCGCACGCAACGAAATTAAAGAACAGCCATCCGGCGACTGAATGAAAGCCCTTGAATCCTACGCCGGGGTCCCAGCTCCCGATAAGGATAAGGCCCGCGATACGTACCGAGTTCATCAGCCACATCGCGAAGGCTCCCATCGGCACCAGCAGAAACGCCTGTGGAAAGCGCATCTCGCGCCGATAGAACCACAGGTACATCGCGAGAAACGCGCAGATCAGGCCGAGGCCCTCGAGTCCCGAGCACTGCCCGCCCACGCGAACCACGAAGCTCGGTGTGCCGATCAGAAACCTGTCCGCATTGACGATGATGGGCTGGCCAATCAGGCTCAGCAGAAGGACCACCACCGCGAACGTCCAACGCTGCACCGGCAACCACAGAAATTGCGCGAAGCCGCCCAGCACATAGGCCGCCCAGCCGATGACGGCTCCAGCCGCGAACGCCGCGCGGCTCCGGGTGATCCATCGCAACCAGAACCGGGGGGGCAACAACGCGAACGCCCAGGTTACGATCGCCGCCAGCCCGAGAACGACGCAGAGCGAGGCCCAGATCTCCGCGCCCGCGATCGAAGTCACGCGACCGCTGCCCCTGATCGAGGTAACGAAGGCCAGCGTGGTCGCCGGCACCAGGTGAGCGATCAGCCACGGAACCGCAGTCGCACCCGATCGCTCCTGTTCTCTCAGGACGCGATCGAGTTCATCCCGCAACACGTCCCAACTGAGAAAGGCGGCCGCGGCCACAGCCGAAATAAACGCGGGCCTCGCTCCGTTCAGGAGAGCGAGCAGAATTTCAAGGTAGAAGCTTTGCTGGAGCAGCGCAGCCTGACTGTCGAAGGGAAGAGTGAGCGCGACAAACTCGGCGCCCAGCAGCAGAATCAGACCGGCCAACCGGACAAGCCACCGCCGTCCGGCTCGATACTCCAAGATCGTGGCCGCCTGATGGGGCAAGCTGATGCCGGGCGCGCCTACGCCGCTGATTTCCGGTTCCCCCCTTGACCGGATTCTGACGACGCCTATTTCCGGCTGCGATAGCGCTCGAGCAGGAGCATCGCGCCGCCAGCGCAGAGCATCAAACCACTTACCGCGGTGGTCGGGTCGATCTCAGGAACGCAGCTGCCGCCGGAGCCCGGGATGGGGCCGGAGACCGGAAACCCATATTGGGCGAAAGCGCCCTTGGCGCCAGCAAGCAGCACGATCGCGCAAACGCTCAACCCTAGCCAAATGTGTCTTCGTGAAAGCAAGTTTGTCCTCCGACGGCTAGCTTGTGCCATGTGTACCGACGCTATCCGCAGATTTAGCGAAGAACCGGGCAATCTGTCAACCGAAGTCGTATGGCTCAAAATTTATGCGATCGGAAGGAATTTCTACTTTGTGTTGGGCTCAGCGCATCAGATCTGGAAGTCACCTTTGCGCGGCCGCCTGGTCTTTCGCCTTGCGTCGGCGGCCTCGCGCTCGAGCTCCTCGAGTTCCCTTCGCACCTGTTCGAGGCGCCCGCGAAACTCGTCTGCGTCGATCTTGAGACCCACGCGGCAGCCGGCGCAGGCGAAGTGGGCCTCCGCGTTTTGCTCGAACTCGCGCACCAGGATCGGATTCTTGTGACCGCACTTCGGGCACGCGATGTTGACGGTTTCATCCTCGAACATTTCAGGCTCTCCGGTATCGCTTACCCCGATTGGTGGCCGTCGCGCAACAATCCTATCGCCCTATAGCGCGCCTGTAGCACGACTGCGCCCGCGAGTCGGGGAAGAAGGCACCGGCACGGAGGCCGGCGCTATGCAGCCTCGCGGCCGGTCTGTTTGTACTACTCGTCTTTTGATGACTCAGCCGGGGTCAAAACCACCGACCTGCGCGAACCTGAGCGCCACCGCCGCGTCTACGCTCGAGTCCGGCCATAATCTTGCTAATCTTGCTACCCGTCCGGATTGGAGGGGAAAGACATGGAAGCGGTGGCGGCCGAGGCGACAGTCCGTTCAGAGCTACATCTGGAGATCCGCGAATATCTGAACAGGATGTTCACGGAGCAGACGGTCGAGGGCGACAACGGCGCCAACCGCATCTTTCCGGCCAGCCTGACGCCGGAGCGTGGAGCCGTCCTGACCGCGGTCTGCCGCGCGATCAAGCCCCGCGCCACGCTCGAAGTCGGGATGGCCTGGGGCGTATCGACGCTGCTGATCCTGGAGGCGCTCGCGGAATCCGACGTGCCGGCGGCGCCTCACGTGGTGATGGATCTGGCGCAGTTGACCTTCTATCACAGCGCGGCCAGACTCTCGCTCAAAAGACTCGGGCTCGAAAACTTCGTCGAGTTTTACGAGGCGCCCTCCGAGCTGGTCCTGCCCCATCTGCTGGCCAACGGCAGGCGGTTCGATTTCGCCTTTATCGATGGCGATCATCACTTCGACTCGGCCTTCAACGATTTCCGATTCGCTCATCTGCTGCTCGTGCCCGGCGGAACGATACTATTCGATGATGCGTGGGGCGACAGTGTCTATCTGGTGAGGCGTTATGCGGAAACGAATTTCGGCTACAAGCCGGTAAACATCGCGTGCCCGATGCCGATGATCAATGGGCGCGCAGCGCTGTGGGCCGTACAAAAGCCCTTGCAGCCGGTGGAGCGCGGAAGCTGGGAGGCGCCAATCAAGCCGTTCTTCAACGATCTGATCCCGCGCTTTCCGGGAGTCGTGCCCGAGCTGCTCGACAACATGGTCGGTGAATGCCGCGCGACGCGAATCGTGATGAAGGGCGGCCTCGAGGGTCTGGTCGAAGCCGCGGCTGACCGCGTGCGGGAGACCGTCCGTCAAATTGACGAGGTGGTTCGCGTGGCTGAAACCTTCGCGGCCCTCGCCGCTCCCGAAACCGCCGCCGAGACTCATCGGCTGCTCGATTCGGTCACTCGTGCCTTTGCTTCAGCCCAGGAGCATCGCGATCCTTCGCAACTCGAACGAGCCGCAGCGGCGCTCGAGAAGCTCAAGGCCATCTTCAGCATGCGCGCGGTGCCGGAGGCGGTCGCGCGTCAGTCCGCGGCCTGATCGGATTTAGCCGCGGCTCTCGATCCCGGAACTTCAATCATAGACCTCGGCGGTCTTGGGGAGCAGACCTGATCGCTTCGGATGGATTCCAGGTCCCGACCGGCCTACGCTCGGACTTGCACCTGAGCCGTAAAGGAGCCGGAGAGAATGAAGTGCAACGCGATCGTCGTCAAGAAGACCGGCGGCCCGGAGGTGCTCGAATTCACCGAGCAGAGCGTTCCCGAGCCGGGTCCCGGCCAGGCGCTCGTGCGCCATCGCGCGATCGGGCTTAACTTCGTCGAGATCTATTTCCGCAGCGGCCTGTATCCCGCGCCTGCGATGCCGTTCACGCCCGGCACGGAAGCGGCCGGTATCGTCGAGGCGATCGGGCCCGGCGTCAGCGAAGTTGCGGTGGGAGATCGGGTGGCCTACGCAACGGGTCCATCCGGCTCTTATGCCGAAGCGCGCGTGATGCCCGCCAACCTGCTAGTCAAGTTGCCCGACAGCCTCGACGAGGCCACCGCCGCTGCCGCGATGCTCAAGGGACTCACGGCGCAATACCTGCTCTTTTCCACCTACGCGGTGAAGCCTGGCGATACGATCCTGGTGCATGCCGCCGCCGGCGGCGTGGGACTCATACTATGCCAGTGGGCGAAGCATCTCGGCGCAAAGGTGATTGGCACCATCGGCAGCGCGGAGAAGGCGCGCCTGGCCGCCGCCAACGGCTGCGATTATCCGATCAACTACAGCGCCGAAGACTTCGTCGCGCGGGTGAGAGAGATTACGCGCGGCGCGATGGTCCCTGTGGTGTACGATTCCGTCGGAGAGGCGACCTTCATGAAGTCGCTCGATTGCCTTCGCCCTCTCGGACTGATGGTGAGCTTCGGGCAAGCGTCGGGAATGGTGCCCCCGTTCAACATCAACCTCCTGAGCACCAAGGGCTCGCTCTACCTTACCCGGCCGACGCTGCAAACCTACGCCGCGACTCGGGCCGATCTGGTGAGGCGATCCGATGCGCTTTTCCAGGCGCTCAGCAGTGGTACAGTTCGATGCGAAATCAAGCGGCGGTTCGCACTCCGCGATGCGGCCGAAGCTCATCGCGCGCTGGCTGCCCGCGAGACCACCGGCTCGAGCGTCCTGATTCCGTGAGGCTTCGGGCGCAAGGTCAGGTTCATGGATTCGATGAGCCGCATCCGGGTTCCTTCGCCCTTCGGCTCGCGCAACGCTCGCTCAGTAATGATGACAATCGGGCTGTCCCCTGCCGTTTATCAGGGCTCGGGCGTGATTGCTGAGAGTTGATTGATCGCGCGCAGGCTCGGAAAGAGCCACAGACCCATCGCCACCACCACCAGCGTCCCGAGGCCGCCGATCACCACCGAAGGGACCGTGCCGAACCACGCCGCCGTCACGCCCGACTCGAATGCTCCCAACTCGTTCGATGTTCCAATGAAAAGCCGGTTCACGGCGCTCACGCGTCCGCGCATCGGGTCGGGCGTCGCAAGCTGAATCAGCGTCGCGCGCACGTAGACGCTGACCATGTCCGAGGCGCCGAGAACGGCCAGCGCGGCGAGCGACAGCAGGAAATTTTCGGACAGCCCAAACACGATGGTGGCGGCGCCGAACAGCGCGACGCAGGCAAACATCGTCGGACCGGCCCGCCGGCTGAGCGGAGTGCGGCCGAGTGCGAGCCCGATCGCGGCCGCGCCGACCGCCGGCGCGCTGCGCAAAACACCCAAGCCGCTCGGGCCGACGTGGAGAATGTCGCGCGCATACACCGGCATCATCGCGGTCGCTCCGCCCAGCAATACCGCGAACAGATCGAGCGAGATCGCGCCGAGAATCATGGGCCGGCTGCTCACGTATGCGATCCCGGCGGTCAGGCGCTCGAGCGCGGTCATGCCGGCCGCTGCGATATGCCCCGGGCTGCGCCGCTGCACGGTCGCCATCACGATCGCGACCGCGGCGAAGAGCACGAGGCATAGGCCGTAAGCCGCGGTCGGGCTGAGAGCGTACAGCAAGCCGCCGAGCGCCGGGCCCGCGATCACCGCGATCTGAAAGGTCGATGAGTTCCAGGCGATCGCCTGCGGGAACTGATCGGGCGGGACCAGCAGCGGAACCAGCGAATTTGCCGCCTGCCCCGAAAATGTGCGGGCCGTGCCGAACAGCGCCAGCACGGCGTAGAAGGGCCATGCCACCTTGGGGCTGGCAAACCCGAGGCCAAGGAAGAGAGCGGCGGCCACGGCCTGGGCGACATAGCTGACCACGATTATCAGCCGCCGATCGAAGCGGTCCGCGAGGTCTCCGGACGGCAACGTGCAGACCACCATCGGCAGGAACTCGAAGAGTCCCGCATAGCCGAGCGCGAGCGGGCTGCGAGTGATCGCGTAGATCTGCCAGCTTACGGCGACCAGCTCGACCTGAATCGCCAGCGAGGCGAGGAAAGTCGCGCTCAGGTACCGGCGATAGTCGCGATAGGAAAGGACGCCGCGATCGCGCTTCAGAGTGGTGATGACCTGGTTATCTCCCCTGGGCGCGGGAAAAGTGGAAAAGCGAGGTCGGATTCTGGGGCACTGGCGCGAAGTTGTCAATCGCCCGGCTTGGCCACGTTGCCGCCGCAGCCACCGCCGAGCCTTTGCCTTTCGCGGCTAGCTAATCCGCCAATATGTAGGGAGTTTATCGAAATTGGCTCACTGGCGGACTGCGCGTGCCGCTTGAATAAAGACCCCATAGAGTGCAATACCCGGCATCGGAGCTTGGCCACCGGCCGGAACGGCGAGCGGTCATCCTTGGCGGGTCATGCTCGACGGGATGCGCCGGATTGAGTTTTCAGTGGGCGCAAGTGAAGTGATGATGAGACGCTCGACATGGTGCTTTGGGCTCGCAACGGTCGCGTGCCTTTTTCTTCTGCTTGCCTCCTACCCTTCGCGGCGCGCCGAGCATCCGGCTTCGCTTGAGTCGTCGCGTGCGGCTTCGGTTGGTTCCAGCGCCGCGCGGGCAGTGGCTGGGAAAAGCCCTGACCAGAACAAGGCCATCGCCAGCGCGCGTCTCAACCAGAACTACGATCGGATCGGCCTGAGCTTCGAGCCCAACGCGGGTCAGGCCTGCCGCTGGGTGAAATTCCGCGCGCGGAGCGAGGGTCTCTCGATCTCGTTGACGCAGGACGAGGCTCGCATCCTGCTGGGACGCGCTCCGGCTCCCGCGCATGCGGCGCGGACCCTGCCCATCGCCGGCGCGATGACCGCGGTGGCTCCAAGCAAGCTTCGACCTCGGCGACGGCGCAAGCGCCGGAGAATCTGGCGCTCACGATGAAACTGGAGGGCGCCAACCAGGCGGCTGAAATCGAGGGCGTGGACAAGCTGCCGGGAATCACCAACTATTTTGTGGGCCGCGACCCGCACAACTGGCACGCCGACATACCGACCTATTCCAAGGTGAGATACCGGGGCGTCTATCCCGGCGTCGATCTGGTCGATTACGGGAACCATCGCGAATTGGAATGCGACTGGGTAGTCAGCCCCGGCGCGCGGACCGACCGGATCAAGCTTGCGTTCGAGGGCGCCGACCATCTCGATATCAACCGCGACGGCGATTTGGTGTTGGGTACGCCGCGGGGCAGCTCCCGCCGCGCAAACCGGTCGCCTATCAGGAGTTCGGCGGCAGGCGGCATCCGGTCGCCAGCCGCTATACCCGGCTGGGCGGCGCGCGGGTCGGTCTGCGGCTGGCGGCGTACGATCGCGCGAAACCACTGATTATCGATCCGAGCCTGAGCTACTCCACTTACTGGGGCGCTTCGTTCCTTGACTTCGCGAGCGGACTGGCGGCGGACGCCGCGGGCTACGCCTACCTGACCGGAACCGCATGCTCCAGCGATTTTCCGATCGTGCCGAAGCCGGTGATCGTGCAGGCAACGTATGGCGGAAGTTGCGACGCGTTCGTGGCCAAGCTTAACCCGAGCGGGACGGAGTTCGTATACTCGACTTACCTGGGCGGCAGCGGCGCGGACAACGGCAATGCAATCGCGATCGACCTTTCGGGGCGTGGCCTATGTGACCGGAATGGCGGGCGCCGGCTTCCCGGTTACTGCGTCCGGCGCCCAGCAGAGCTACGGCGGCGGAACCTCGGACGCGTTCGTCAGCAAGATCAGTCCGGATGGCTCGACGCTGGATTATTCCACCTACCTGGGCGGCAACGGAACCGAGGGCGGAAACGCGATCGCGGTTCCGCTGGGCTGCGCTTCCGACTGCGACGCGTTCGTCACCGGATACACGGCCTCCACGAATTTCCCCGCGACCGCCGGCGCCTTCCAGACCGCCAACGGCTGCACCAGCGGCGGAACGCCTTGTACCGACACCTATGATGCGTTCGTGGCACGGATCAATTCTTCCGGCAGTCTCTACAAGTACGTCACTTACCTGGGCGGGCACGGGGGAGACGGAGGCTTCGCGATTGCAGCGGACTCGCTTGGTGACGCCTATGTCGGCGGCATAACGGACGCCATCCTCACCCCGAAATTTCCCCAAAACTTCCCGATAGTGCCGGCGACTGCGATCCAGAACAATTTCGGTCAGGCCGCCGCGATGGCCTTCATCAGTGTGCTCAATCCAACCGGTACCGGCCCTCTTCTGTATTCAACCTATCTCGGAGGCTCGGGCTTCCAAGCGATCAACGGGCTGGCGCTTGGTCCGGACAACAGCATCTATGCCAGTGGCTATACCTACTCCAGCGATTTCCCGACCACCGCGGGCGCCTACCAGACCGGCTTCGGCGGATTCGATGACATGTTCGCTGTCCATCTGGTCCCTGCCCCCAACCCCAGCCATCCCGGCGTTCTTTACTACACCGTGGCTTACTCGACCTACCTGGGCGGCAGTGGCGATGACAACGGCGGAGCGATTGCGATCGACTCGAGCTGCGGCCCTTCGGGCTGCAACGCCTACCTGGCGGGAACCACGAATTATATCGATTTCCCGGCCGTGAACTCGTTGCCACTGCCCGCCGCCAATGGCGAATTGCTGGTCAGCACCGACAGCGGCGCGAGTTTCGGCTTCACCGGCGATCTCGCCGGCAATCTCGGAGGCGCGGCTTGTATCTCATCGCGCTCATGCATCGGGTCGCTGAATGCGCTGGTGGTCGATCCGAGCAGCGTTCCCCATAACGTCTTCGCCGGCAGCGCCCGCAATGGCCTCTACCTGAGCACCGACGACGGCAGGAGTTTCGGACCAACCGTGCTCTCGGCACAGCAATATGCGGTTGGTTTCAACAGCGTCGCGCTCGATTTCTCGACCGGTACCAGCGTATGCGCGGGCAGCGACGAAAGAGTATTCGTCGGCAACGCGCAAGGCCTCTATCGAAGCACCGATCGGGGCGTATCGTTCGCCCCGACCGCACTCGACGACTTTTCGGTGTCACCGGTGTTCGTCGATCCCGACACCTCGTCGCTGTACGCGGGGACGAAGTCGGGATTACTCAAGAGCACCGACTGCGGCAACAGCTTCACCTGGACGGGGCTTCCGCTAGGCACCTTCGCGTTCTCGATGGCGGCCGATCCGAACAATGACCCCGAGGCAATTTACGCCGGCACCAACCGCGGAGTCTTCGTCAGCTCAGACGGCGGCGCGAGTTTCAGCCAGACCGGAGAGAACTTCCAGCCGGCTTTCTCGGTGGCCGTTGACAGCAGCGTGCTTCCGTCCCATCTCTACGCCGGCACTCAGGTCGGACTGGTTGAGAGCACCGACGGGTTCCAGACCACCACCGGTCCGGTCAACACCGTCAGCCTGGCACTCTACGACTTGCAGATCGACGCGACCGCGCATCCTTCTCACATCTACGCCGCCGGCAGGCTCAACGATCTGGGCTTCGTGCTCCAGAGCACCGACGGTGGCGTAACCTTCCGAGAGATAGGTCCCGCCGCGGCCTACTTGCCACCCGTAACCCGGCTCGACCTGGATCCCGGCTCGCCAGTCGGAATCCTGATCAGCCCGTTCCTGGAATACAACGCCGCGGTCGCCAAGTTGAGTCCTGACGGATCGACGCTCATCTTCTCCACGCCGTTCGGCGGCACAAATGACGATTTCGCCGGGGGCGTGGCAACCCACACCACTGCCAACGGCACCAACTTGATCTATGTCGCGGGAGGAACCGCCTCGAGCGATTTCCCGATCGTGCCCGGTTCCGCGCAAATTACGCTCAGCCTGCCCGCTCAACATTTTCGCGCTCCAGATTGGCATCAAACCAACCCCGACGCCTACACCGACTCCCACTCCGACGAGCACGCCGACCCCGACGCCCTCGCCCACTCCAACTCCGGCGCCTTCACCGACGCCGACTCCTACTCCCACGAGCAAACCGACCCCGACACCCTCGCTCACTCCAACTCCGACGCCTTCACCGATCCCGACTCCTACTCAGACGAGCACACCGACGCCGACACCCTCGCCCACTGCGACTCCGACACCTACACTGACGCCGACTCTTACTCCCACGAGCACACCGACCCCGACACTCTCACCCACTCCAACTCCGACACCCGCACCGACTCCAACGCCGACTCCGACGAACACGCCGACGCCGACACCCTCGCCCACTGCGACTCCGACCCCTTCACCGACGCCGACTTCTACTCAGACGAGCACGCCGACCCCGACACCCTCGCCCACTCCAACTCCGACGCCTTCACCGACCCCGACTCCTACTCAGACGAGCACACCGACGCCGACGCCCTCGCCCACTCCCATTTCAACACCTACACTGACGCCGACTCCTACTCCCACGAGCACGCCGACCCTAACACCCTCGCCCACTCCCACTCCGACGCCTACACCGACCCCGACACCCTCGCCCACTCCAACTCCGACGCCTTCACCGACCCCGACTCCTACTCAGACGAGCACACCGACCCCGACACCCTCGCCCAGTGCAACTCCAACACCTACGCCGACGGCGACGCCGACTCCAACTCCAACTCCGACGCCTTCACCGACGCCGACTCCTACTCAGACGAGCACGCCGACGCCGACTCCCTCGCCCACTCCCACTTCAACGCCTACACCGACGCCGACTCCTACTCAGACGAGCACGCCGACCCCAACACCCTCGCCCACTCCCACTCCGACGCCTTCACCGACCCCGACTCCTACTCCGACGAGCACGCCGACCCCGACACCCTCGCCCACTCCAACTCCGACGCCTTCACCGACCCCGACTCCTACTCAGACGAGCACACCGACGCCGACGCCCTCGCCCACTCCCAGTTCAACACCTACACTGACGCCGACTCCTACTCCGACGAGCACGCCGACCCCGACACCCCCGCCCACTCCAACTCCGACGCCTTCACCGACGCCGACCGCGATGGCGACGGCTACCGCTACCCCGACCGTGCCCACGCCGACAGCTACGCCTGGGATCGCTGAGGTAACCGAAGAGCCCTCAGCCGGCTCCCAAACAAGCAGCAGTCTCAGCGTAAATTTCCCGAACGACGGGACCGCTGCGGGGGAAGTCGCGCTTATGTTCCTTTCTGTTGATACCACATACTCGGAAGGGTATCCGACGATTACGACGCCAACTGGCTGGAACCTGATTCACTCGGTCGGTCACGACAATCAAGATGAAATCGCCGTCTATTACCGTGTGTTGACCGGCTCAGAGACGAGCACTTATGCAGTCATCCTTGGCACCACTGCGGGCTCAGCCTACGGATGGTCAGCGATCGTCAAGGTATTCTCCGGAGTCAACACCACGACTCCTATTGATCCAGGGGCCAGCGCAGGGACATTCAACTACGGTGAAACGGAAGTTCTAACCGGGAACTCAACGGCTTTCAGTACCTCGCAGGCCAATGATGCTGTTGTGCTGTTCGCGGTAACCAATTTCTTTAGCAGCGATCAGACACAGACCTTTACATGGCCCAGCGGCTTTACTCAAATAGCAGAATTAGACGAAGATGCTCTGGGGCAAGCCAGTATTGGGGCTGCATGGCACATTCAATCCACCTCGGGAACCACTGGTGCCTTAACCGTAGACTGGTCAACTTCGCTTGGCAGTAGTAGCCCGCTCTGGGAGGTTTTTAGCGTGGGGCTGCAGCCCGCAACCGGGGGAACGCCGACTCCCACTCCGACGCCCGTTTGCGGGCCGATAACCCTGATCGGCAGGCCGGTGGTCTCTCGGAAGTGGAGTTCGAGCCTTACTGTGCGATGTCCAGCCAACGTACAGCCGGGCGACTTTATCGGCGTCTGGTTTGTCGCCAATGATAGTTTCGCTCCGACACCGCCGTCCGGCTATATCAACGTGATCGATGGCGGCGATTTAGCCGGCAACAACGGGGTCGCTTTCTACTATCATATCCAGCAGCCCGGCGATTCCGCCTCCGTCAATTTTGGCTATCGCGAAACGGTAAGCTTGTCGGCGATTTGCGCGGTATATTCCGGTGTCAACACCAGCAACCCGATAGACAACTTCGGCTCACAGCCAAATACGGTCAGCACGACGATCGTGTCGCCCTCGATAACCACCGCGATCGCGAACGATGCGCTGTTGATGCTCTATAACCTCAACGCAAAAGGCGCGGTCAGCTCGCCCAGCCTGGGAACGACCGAGCGGCAGGAAACGTTCGGCGGCGAAATCATGGCCTGGGTGGATCAGCCGCTTACGATTCCGGGCGCCACCGGTAATCAGTCGGTACAGTTTCCTACCGTCGAGGACAGCTTCACCGCGCAGATCGCGATCGCACCGGCGTCTTGCACGACGCCGACATCTACGAAGGCGCCGACGCCTGGCCGCGATCTCTCTGCCCGGGGGGGCGAGTTCACTCTCGACCCGTGCTCTGAACTTCGGGGCCATCAAGGCCGGCAAGGTTCGCAAACTCTCGTTCACGATAAAGAACACCGCCAAAACCACGCTCTATGGCAATGTGGACGCGACCGCGCTTGCTGCGCCCTTGAGCGTAACCGTCGGGGCCTGCCCGTTCACGCTTGGCCACAACCAGATTCACCATGTGACGGTCGAGGCGTTGCCGATCGGAGAAGGTCCCTTCTCAGGGGCGATCAGCGTCGATTTCGGCAATCCCAAGTATCGGACGGTCAGCGTGGTGGCCAAGGGCCGCCGCAAGGATTGACGGAAAACGGTGGCGCGCCAGCCGGTACCGGGGCCGGCCGCTACCTATTCGCCGATGCGTTGGTGCCACGGTCTGCCGATCAGCACCTCGGCGTGCTGCTCCACACTGCCTCACCTTTCGACATTCGCCGACAGATCATCTGCTTGGTCCCCTAACCAATCGGTTGATTTCTATCCATCTTAAACGAAAGAATTGCTGCAGTCGGGCTTGCCGAAGCGGAGTGCGGACGTGTCAGACCCACAAAGCGCCATCATACCTGAACCTCGCGAAAGCGCATTATTCCTCGTGCTCCGAGTGCGCGATGCTGTTGCGCAGTGTCAGTCCGTGGCAAACGTTCTCGCGCGGGTTCCTTCGCTGACCGAAGAATTGGCGGCGCTCGATCCTAACGCCCAGCTTGTTTCCGCGGTGGGCATCGGAGCAGGCTTATGGGGCGTCGTTTCACCACAAAGGAGACCAGTTGGACTCCGCGCGTTCAGGTCAGTTATGGCCGATGGCCGCAGTGCCCCCGCCACCGGCGGGGACATATTGTGCCACATCGTTTCCGGACGGCCCGATCTCAATTTCGAGCTCGCTGTAAAATTGGTGCGCGAACTCGGTGCCACGGTCGAGTGCTCGAAGAAGTCCATGGCTTTCGTTACCTGGACGGCCGCGACTTGACCGGGTTCATCGACGGTACCGAGAACCCGAAGGGCGCCGAAAGGGCGGCGGTCGCTCTAATCGGCGGCGAAGATCCTGATTTTGCTGGAGGCAGCTTTGTATTCACACAGCGCTATGTGCACGACTTGCGCAAGTGGATGGGGCTGAATACGCAAGATCAAGAGCGCATCATCGGCCGCCGGAAGCGCGACAGCGAGGATCTTGGCAATGCGAAGCCTCCGACGGCACACATCAACCGGGTGACCATAGAGGAAGACGGCAAGGAACTGAAGATTTTGAGGCACAGTTTTCCCTACGGGACGGTGTCGGAGGCCGGCCTGTTCTTTATCGCGTATTGCCGAAGTCTCGATATTCCAGAGCATATGCTCAGCCGGATGTTCGGAACAGGTGGCGATGGCATGCACGACCGGCTAATGGAATTCACAACGCCGGTTTCGGGCGCAACGTTTTTTGTCCCCTCATTGGCGGTGCTTAAATCGCTTGCGAAGCAGGGGAACACGTGAGAGAGCCTCGCCTGTCGGCTCAAGGGACAAAGCGGTTTATAAGGATCCAATTTCAAGATTGAGCGAGAGATAACAGGCGAGTGGTCGCGAGGGCGCATCGAGATGGTTCCCACTATGAATGAAAACGAGTGGCATTTGACAGATGCCAGCCATCACCGCGAGTTCGGAGACTCCGAGTGTCGGGAACGCAGGGCTGGTGAAAGCAGTGATGGGCGCTGTTCTTCTCCTGAGTTTCGTTGCATGCGCGGGGCAGGCGCAGCCCCCGGCGCCGTCGGTTCCGTTGTCGGCAGCCCCGCCGTTCTCGCCGCAGCAACTCGATCAAATGCTCGCGCCGATTGCGCTTTATCCAGATCCCTTGATCGCCCAGATTCTCATGGCGGCGACTTACCCGCTCGAGGTGGTCGAGGCCGACCGCTGGCTGCAAGTTCCCGCCAATGCATCGCTCCAGGGCGACGAGTTGACCGCGGCGCTGCAAGCGCAGCCATGGGATCCCAGCGTGGAGTCGCTCGTTCCTTTTCCGCAGATACTGAAGATGATGGACGACAACCTCGAATGGACCGAGAAGCTGGGCGATGCCTTCCTGGCCCAGCAGACCGACGTGATGGATTCGGTGCAACGCCTTCGCCGCAGCGCCGAGGCCACCGGAGGACTCGCGGCGACAGCTCAGCAAATGGTCACAACCCAGTACGGCACCGTTGACATCGAGCCAGCCAGCCCGGCGGTGGTCTATGTTCCTTGTTACAATCCGGCCTTGGTTTATGGCGCCTGGCCTTGGCCGGAGTATCCGCCGTATGGTTGGGCCTGCGGGGGCTTCCCGTGGATCGGCGTTCCCGTCGTCTACCCGCTATGGGGATGGTCTCACTGGCGTTGGCGGCATCATCGACTAGACATCGACCCCCATAAATTCAACGCGATCAACCCTCACCGTCCGCCGGTCAGGTCCGCTATTTGGCAACACGACCCCGTCCACCGCGATGGCGTCCCCTATCGCGATCCCGTAACCCGCGCGCGTTTCCAAGGGCCCGTCTCCCCTGAGAGGCATCTCGCGTTGCGTGGCTATCCCATCGGCGCCCCGCCACGCGGCGTGGAGCATGAGCCGTCGCAGGTCTTCGAGTCCTTTGGACGAGGATCCGAGGTGCGGGCTTATTCGCAACGCGGAGCCTATTCGACGGGAGGTCACGGAGGCGGCGGGCGAGGCTTCGGCGGTGGCGGCGGTGGGGGAGGCTTCGGCGGCGGCGGGCGAGGCGGCGGCGGTGGTGGTGGCGGCGGCGGACGCCGCTGAAGGGTGATGCGAATTTCACGATAGACCGCGAGGACATCATGATGAGACCGGGCTGGAACGGTTTGGCAACCACGTCGTGGTTCAGCATTGCCGTATTAAGCGTTGCCGCGACGCTCTTATCGCCGAGCGCCCTTGCTGCGCAAGCGCAGCAGGAAACTTTCTCCGCGCCGGAGCAAGCGGTCGATGCTCTCATCGCGGCAAACCGGATCGGCAGCACGGCCGAGCTGCTGAAAATCCTGGGACCCGAGTCAGAGAAGCTGATCAGTTCCGGCGATCCCATCGCCGACAAGGCGGGGAAAGACCGTTTCATCGCGGCATACGACGCTTCGCACAGACTTGAGAGTCAGGGCGCGGACAGGGTGGTCCTGATCGTCGGCAAGCAGGATTGGCCGTTTCCGATCCCGCTCCTCCGGCAAGGCTCTGTCTGGCGCTTCGATACGAAGAGCGGAGAAGGGGAGATCCTCGATCGACGAATTGGCCGCAACGAGCTGAACGTGATCGAGGTGTGCCGCGCCTATGTCGAGGCTGAGCGCGAGTACGCCGCCAAGGATCGCCTGGGTAGCGGGCACCTTGAGTATGCCCGGCATTTCTTAAGTACTTCGGGCAAGCATGATGGGCTTTATTGGCCGACAGATGCTGGTGAGGAGCAAAGCCCCTTGGGTCCGCTGATTGCCAAGGCACGCACCGCCGGTTACATCGCCAAAAAAGGTGAGTCGAAGCCCTATTACGGCTATTACTACAAGACCCTCGAACGTCAAGGGCCGAACGCGCCCGGCGGCGCGAAGAACTACGTCGTCGATGGCCACATGACCGGCGGCTTCGCGATCGTTGCATTTCCGGCGAGATACGGCGACTCGGGGGTCATGACGTTCGTGGTTAACCAGAACGGCATCGTCTATCAAAAGGATCTCGGTCCCGAGACCGCCTCGATTGCGGGCAACCTGACGCAGTTCGATCCGGACGCCACGTGGAAGACACCGTAAGCCGAGTCAACGCGGAATCGCGAGTGCGGAGCTTCGAGGCAAACGGCGGGTTTTAACTGAGCCTCAGCTTTGGACTCAAATCCGGGCTCAAACTTTGCGTTTGCAACCGCATCGTGTCGGTGCGAGTCTGAATCGGGTTTCAAAATGGAAATTCCGGTTTACACCACTCCGGCGGACGTGACCGTGTGGAGTCGGCCCGTGCGGGCGCTGAGGCCGCGTGACCAATCAGGGGGAGAGACGTCATGGCTAGTGTGTTGAGCCCGCAGGAGAAGCGGAACGCCAAGCCAAAGGCGGCGAAGTCAGAGAATGTGCTGCTCTATGAGGTGAGGGATGAGATCGCTTTCATCACGTTGAATCGACCGGAAAAGGTGAACGCGCTCAACGGCGCGCTCAGCGACGCCTTGTGCGCGACCTGGATCCGGTTCGAGGCCGACCCGGCCGCCAAGGTCGCCATCCTCACGGGCGCTGGCAAGCACTTCTGCGCCGGCGCGGACGTGAGCCCCGGTGCGATCGATCGCGAAGTGCCATTTCAGGTCCATCAAGGCTATCCGCAGAACGGCATCACCGTGTTCAAGCCGATCGTTGGCGCGATCAAGGGCTACGCGCTCGGCGCCGGCTATGCACTCGCCGTTCGCGGCTGCGACATTACGATCGCCGGCGAGAGCACGCTGATGGGTTTTCCGGAAGCACGGATTGGCATACCGCTGCCACCGGTCGAGTATCTTCCGTACATGCCCTTCAAGATCAGCCTCGAGTTCATGCTGCTGGCGTGGAAAGGCGGGCAGATCATGGACGCGCATCGCGCCTATGAGGTCGGGCTGGTCAACAAGGTCGTTGCGGATGAGCACCTGATGGGCGAGGCGGTCCGCTGGGCTGAGTTGTTGAAGAAGATTCCGCCGCTCTACATCAAGGCGGTCAAGTACGGGCACTACAAGACGACGGACAACAAAGTCCGTGTCGATGAACGAGAATATATCCTATTCACCCATCCACAGGAGATAAGCCGGGACCGTCAAGAAGGGCTGCAGTCGTTCTTACAGCGCCGGGAGCCGAAATTCACCGGCCGCTGAGGTCTTGGCCGGGTTCGTCGTCCTTCGACGCCGCAAACGCGGATGGCCCACGGTTGCTGTCCTATCGTAGAGGATGTTGCCATAACCTTCGCAATAGTGGTTCAAGTCGCCGTGGCCTGCGGAGCTTGTCGCGCGTACCTGGGCGTTTTGAGCTTATCGATGAAACGAGTAACGGAAGCAGGGAGGAACATTAGGATGATCTCTCAATGGTTCAAGCAATCGGCTCTCTTTGCAGTTATCGTCGGGGCGTTGGCATTCCTCCTGGCGTATCCGGCGGGATTGCGCGCGCAAGACACCGGCAGCTCGATGCCGCAAACGGCGCAGCAAGCGGCTGCGGCGCTCACGGGCGATCAGCAGTCGGCGGCAAACAGTGCGCTATGCTCGGCGATTGGAAGTCAGGTACCGAATCCCGCCGCTGCTGCGCCGTCGGTCTTGAGCAGCCCGGCCGTGATTTCCGCCGCGGCTTCTACGTTCGCAAGCGGCACTAACCTTCCGCTGCCGAGCGCGACCAGCATGCTGCAAGGGTATGTGGCGCAGCATGCCACCGACATCCTGGCTTCGTGCGCCGTCAGCAACGCCACCAGTGGCCTGACCTCGAAAATTCCGGGGGCGAGTAGTATGCCTTCGATGCCAAAAATGCCCTACTGAAAGCCCGCCGGCTCGCCAGCCCGCACTGCGATGTGGATCAGCTGGCCCCTCCCATTCCACGGAGGTCCCACGCATCTTGACAAGCTTATAAGCGCCGTGTAAAGTCGGGGACAGAGAAAATGCAAAGAGCGCATAAGCTGGGTGCAAGCGCTCGCCCGCCGGGAATCGTCCCGGTCTCCACCCAAGCGTGGTCATATCCAAGAGGTACCCGGCGAAGAAGTTTTTCCGTCGAAGAAGGCCCTCCCACATGGAGGGCCTTTTTCATTTTGGAGGTGATTTGATCGGTTTTCCTACCGACGTGTTATACGCGATCACCGAAAATTTGATTGAGCTGGGAGGTCGCCGGCGACCGCGCGGTATTCGTTCATCGACATAGGCGCTCTCTACCATGAGAGTCAACTCTGACGCGGGGCTTCCCCTTTTCGAGACCTTGAAGAAGACCAAGTATTCAACTCGTCTTCCGCCCTCGTCCAAGAATTCCACCGTCAGAAAATTTCCCTTCCCTGTGTGAAAGCACTTCCGAGAGCCGATGTTCCGAACAATGTCCGGGAGCTGCATCGACAGCCAGTACCGCCCCACATCGAAGAGCCGCGTTTCACGGCCGTCACTATAAGTCTCCGCCGAGGCGAAAGTCTCGCCTTCTGCGATTCCCCGAGTAAAGCAATGCATGCTGAACAGGACGCTGATGCAATATGACTGGCTCGGTTTTCCGTCTTTTTCAGGGATTACGAATTCAAATTCAAAGGGATGGAGATGGCTGAGATCGTAGTCTCTCTCGCCAATCCTCGCCGCCCGCCATTTCACCCCGATCTAATCCCCGGCTTCACTCTGCTGCTGCTGATGATGATGATGGTGATGATGGCTCGGGTCACTTTTCCTTAAGGCGCGGATCGTCGGTCGAAATACAAGCGGCTGTCCCGTAGGCGTCTATCATTAGTTTGTCATGCTTCTTTTCTTCCAATGTGAAACGTCGATTTAGAGCATTGCTACAAGCGGCTGCGGTATCGAAGCTATCAGCCACCTGCCACTTTGAAATCGGCGCAGAATCATCGTGATGACCCGGCACATCAATTGGCGGAATCATCAGGTACCAGCCCGTGAGCGCGAGCGCGGCGGCGTGGCGGAGTTTCATGGTGGCAGTGTGGTTCGGCGACTATAGCAACAGAGCCTCGATGGGGCGGATCTGCACCAACTGGCACCCACTTCTTTCCACGAGCCTGGTAATTTCACCGGGATTTATAGGTCGATCGAAGTTCATTAGCACAGAGGTTTGATCCGCGTCGGGACCAGATAGTACGGCACATCCAACGTACTCGGGATATTCTTCCCGAGCCATTCTTATGAGATTCTCCGTATCGCCTCGTTCTTCGATCACGACGGTCGCCGTGTGGCGTACCTTTGGGACTTCCCGCCGTACTGGGGGGAGGCTTCTTTCAGTTAAATCCGGTCGTCGTCGTATTCGCTCGTTGGTGAACCTAGGCGAACCTAGGTTCTCCAATTTTATTTCTATGCGGTCGAGGCGTTGAAGAAAATATTTTAGGTCGCCCTCCGGTTCGACGTGCTGCATCACGTTCGACACTGCCGCTCGATAGACGGGATTGTCTGGTTTCTCGTCTTCGAGGGCTTTCTTCACAGCTTCTTCTAGCTTCGGTATCAACTCCTTAACTCCAGCCATGTCGTTTGCGTAGAAAATCGTTCTCTGGTCCGCGATATCAAATGGCAGGCTGGTCCCTTCCTCGGCTAGGACCACGACCGGTCGCCGTGCCGCATGCCGCACGCCAAGTTCGTACATAACGTTCGGGTTGAGCTCAGTGAGGTTCGCGATCACGATGTCATCCGAAAGGATGTGCTCCAGAATCTGTTTAGTAATTGAACCGGGTAGGGCGATCTCATGAGACACAAAGACGGCAAAGTCCTCTTTCAGAACCGGTCGAATCACCGTCTGCAAGAGTCCATCGGTTGCACGACGAACGTCAGAATCGGCTCCGCCGATCGGGGTGATAACGAAGCATTTCTTAGGTTCCTTCGAGTCCAACGTTTCTGCGCCCCTCCTGTTCGAATCATTCAGCATCCGATGTGGCGCCGGAAAGAGATCAAATGCTGCCCCCGGAAATAAAAGATGGGGCCGGCGAGCACCCCGGCGCCGCGCGCCGCGCCCTCCTGCCGTCTGATCGATTAGCCCGATCCCCATCCAATATCAAGGTCAATCCCCGAACAACGCGAAGGGCCGGGAACCTTTCGGCCCCGGCCCCGTGATCCGCGATCCCGGCCGGTCTACTTCTTCGCGCGCTTCGCCTTCTTGGCCCTCGCGGCCGAGCCGTGCCGATCGCTGAAGCATTTTCGGCATCGAGCGTCGTGGCGCTTGATGAAGCCCGGGGCCAGCAGCCCGATTCCTTTAATGACCCCAGCGGGAGTCGAACCCGCGTTACCGACGTGAGAGGCCGGTGTCCTAACCACTAGACGATGGGGCCGTCCGCGAGCGCTGGAGGGTTCTTTTGGCTGAGGAGGTAGGACTCGAACCTACAATCGCCTGATCCAGAGTCAGGTGGCTTGCCAATTAGCCGACTCCTCAGCGCGGTTTCATTATATATCCGCAGCGTGGCACCGTTCCAAGGGGCGGCGACAAACTAGCGGCGGCAACGCCCGCACCTGCCGCTCCGCGCACTATGGGGCGAACGATCACACGCCAGCGCGGCGCAGCGCCTCCGCGTGGCGATTGACCAGCACGTCGCAGCGCTGCAGCAGCTCGGGATTGTGCGCGTACTGCTCGATCATGTAGCTGAGCTCGCCGAGGTCGTGGACCAGCAGCCGCATGCATCGCTCATACTCGTCGCCCTGCTCGACCTCCTTCAGCAGATCGCCGACCAGATCCTCGAGTTCGGTCTCCTCGACCTCCAGCGCGATTTCGAGCGCGCGCTCGATCGGAACCTCGCCGGCGCGGCTGTGCCGGTCGAGCAATCCGCGCAGGTGCACGATGGTCGAGTTGTCGAGCGAGATCGGACTCGGCTTGTCGAGCATCCCCTCGAAGTCCAGCACGGTCGAGACCAGGTCCAGAGCGCCGACGTGGCGCGCCTCGTCGCGCGCCATCCCGAACCAGAAATCGTGGAGTTGCGGCTGCTTCGCAAAGGCCCTGGAAAAGCGCGCGTACAGCGCCATGGTCTGCTTTTCCAGGCCGATCGTGGTCTCCATCACTTCGCGCATCGTGGGCATCGCGGGGAAATCATACCCCGCCTCCCCGATGGGTCAAAGCGTAACGGCGCGCCCCGGCCTGCATTTGCCGGAGCTATCTGGCTCTACCGCTTACCGCGACGCTGGCCGACTGATGCTTGGGATCGTCGCTGGAGATCGCAACTTTGCCGGTAAACGGCGAGGCCTGGGCTGAAGTGGGCGCGAACACAATCCTGGCCGCTATCGCCTTGCCCGGCGACACGGCGTATTGCCCCGATGCGAAGGTGGTCGAAAACGGCGCAGCGAGCCCGCTCACATCGACCGTCACGTGCAGCACGCCCACGCCGGTATTCCTAATCGATAGCGTGGTGGTCTTGCTCCGATGGACCGCTCCGAACCTGAGCGCCGCAGGAACGGAGAGCACACCCGGCGCTGCTGTTCCTGAGACCGTCACGACCGAGGGCGAATGCCCCCTCGAGTCGTTACTGCCGATATTGATGCTGCCGCGCAAATCGCCGGGCGAGATCGGCGTGAACAGCACGGTCACCGTGATGCTCTTGTTCCGGGCGAGGCTGAACGACGTTGGCTCCGAGTCGATCGTGGCAAACGGCGGCTGGAGAGCGCTCAAGTCAACGCTTCCCGTAAGCATGCCGTCGCCCGAGTTGGTGATTTTGAAGGAGCGCTTGATGCTGCCCGTCTCGATTCCGACGGAGGGAAATCTGATCGAAGTGGCTGAAAGAGAAAGCTTCGGGCTCGGAAAGGCCGAGACCAACTGCGCGATGTCCGCCGTTCCCCATCCGCTCGAAAGATCGTAACCCGGGCCTGCCGCGAATCCGGTCACGCCGTTGAAATCGTTCGAGCCCGCCGTAACGTCGCGCAATCCAACTTGGGAGCTATTCTCCTGAGCGCCCAGTTGGTACAGCCGCGGGTTCATGTTTCCCAGCCGCCCGCCCGCGCTCTGCGCTATCAACCTGGATATCGCCGCCCAGACCGGCGCTGACAGGCTGGTGCCGCCGACGCAGCAATCGATGCAGGCGCTGCCGCGCGGGCACGCCGAATACGGATCGGAGGGATCGTCCCCAAGGAACGCGCCGGGCCAATCCGGGCTCGCCATAATCGCGACATCGGGGACATCGCGCTTGCCGTCGGTGGGCGTCACGCCCCGCTGGTAGGCGGGCTTGGCGAATATCGCGCTGATCCCGCCGCCGGTCGCGCCAATTCCGGAGTCCTGCTCGCCCCATACCTGCTCCGCGACAAAACCGCTGTCATTGCCGGACGAATCGTAATCGGGTTGAAACTCTGTGCCGCCGACCGATGTCGCGTTTGGATCGGCCGACATCTCGTTGACGTGGGGGCGGCTCCCGAGCACGCAGAACTGCCCGCTCGCGTCGGCGACCAGACCCGCTGCCCCCTGGTCACCTGCCGACACGAATATAGATTGACCCTGGCTGGCTGCCTGCTTGTAGATCGGTCCCTGGGTACCGGTGAAGAAGCTGGCCGGATCGCCGCAGGCCGCGAAGCTGATGCTGATCGCGGAGCACTTGTTCTCCCTGACGGCTTTCTCGATCCCGTCGGTGATGGGGTCGATCTTCGGGTTGTTCGGGTCTCCGACGTAAACCCTGATCGCAACGCCCGGAGCGATCGCGTGCGCCCACTCGATATCGAGCAGCGTTTCGCCCTGATCGCCGTTCCGGCCGGGATCGGAACTATCCACGAGCACCTGCGAGATGTTCAGCGCCGGAGCGTTCGGCAGGAAAGTGCTGTCGAACAGACTGACCGCGCCGGCAGAGTAATTGGAGTCCTCGACCAGTGCGAGGCAATCGGAGCCCTGACCGTTGATGCTCGCGCTCAACACCGGGGTCTCGTCGTAAAAGGTGTACGCATCGCTCGGAGCAAAGGCGGGAGCGAAACCGCCGGAGGCGTACTCGGGTTGCAAATCCGAAAAGCGCCGCCCCGAAACGCTGCCTTCAACGAAAGACACCGATTCGAGCGGTTGCGCGGGCTTAACCAGCTTCAGCTTGCGCCGGCTGCGATCAATCCGGACAAGCGCCACATGGTGGCCCAGGTTGTCGAGTCCGCCAATGTGGGCGATCAGGTTGGCGAATTTGGCCGGCACGACCGGATCGCCGAGGTTGCTGTAGGCAAGATCGTCCGCGGTGGAAACGATCGAGACTCCGAACACCCGCTCGGCCGTCGCCACCGAGCCCGCGAAACTTACCAGGCGATCCTCGACGCTCGAAGAGGTGACAGTGAAGCCCTCGGACGCAAGCCACTGCGCGATCGCCGCCGCATCTTTCGGGCCGGGATTGAAGCGCGATGCGAATTCGCCGGGAGTCAGCCAGTGATGGTACTGCGGAGAGGCGGGATCCTGCTGCTCGGCCAGAAGCCTGTCCAGCGCCGCCTGATTGCGCAGCGCGAGCGCGATCTTGAGATCGAGCTCGCGGTAGGGTGCTGCGCGCCCGGCTTGCCTGAGCTTGGCTACGTCATCCGGGTGGTTGCGGAGCAGCGTTGCGGTCTGGGCCGCAGCGTGGCCGAAGCCCAGGCACAGAGAGAACGCGGCAAAGAGCACGAGCCGCTTTGAGAATCGCGCGGACATTATCGACTGCAAGCCGGTTCTGAGATTCGTCACCGAAAGCCGGTTGAAAGCAGAACAGCCGGGCTATTGAACGCGGGACGGTGCCGCAACAGGCCCGCAACAGCCGATTCGTCAAGCCATCCCACAACGCCTGCAGGCCTACCGAGACTAGGGGCAGGTTCGCATCCGAGTCAAGTCACAAAAGGGCCGGGCAGTGGGCGGTTTTGGAATAGGATGGCCGGCAGGAACGCCGGCCAATACCCTGAATGAAGTTCCTACATTGGGTAGGACCGCCGCCCTCCGTGCCGGCCCGTGCTGTCAAAACCGCCCACCACCAAGGGCCGTGCTCGGACTCTCTGGCGCTATCCGCCATCGACGCCCCGATCGCCCGCGAGCGTGGCGCGTGGTGAGCACTTTCACGGGCGTACGGCGGCGGCGCGCGGTCATCGAGCGAGCTCGGTGGCGCGCGTCTCGCGAATGACCGTCACGCGAATCTGGCCCGGATACGTCATGTCGGTCTCGATCTTCTTCGCCACGTCGCGCGCCAGCATCGCGGTGTCGTCGTCGGAGATCTGCCCCGGCTCGACGATCACCCGCATCTCGCGCCCGGCCTGCACGGCGAAGCATTTTTCGACGCCCTTGAACGACTTGGCGATCGTCTCGAGATCTTCGAGCCGCTTGACGTAGCTCTCCAGCACCTCGCGCCGCGCGCCGGGACGCGCGCCCGAGAGCGCGTCGGCAGCATCGACCAGCGGCGCCAGGATGGTCTCGGCCTTGACTTCCTCGTGATGGGCCGCGATCGCGTTGACGATCTTGGCCGACTCGCCGTACTTGCGCGCCAGCTCGGCGCCGATCAGCGCGTGCGATCCCTCGATCTCGTGGGTCAGCGCCTTGCCGATATCGTGCAGCAGCGCCGCGCGCCGCGCCTGCTTTTCGTTGAGCCCCAACTCGGCCGCCATCGCGCCGCAGATGAACGCCGCTTCGATCGAATGCATCAGCACGTTCTGCGCGTAGCTGTAGCGATACTTGAGCATCCCGAGCAGCTTGACCAGCTCGGGATGGATGCCGTGGACGCCGACTTCGATGATCGCGCGCTGCCCGGCCTCGCGGATCGACTCCTCGACCTCCTGCTCGGCCTTGCGCACGACCTCCTCGATACGGCCCGGATGGATGCGGCCGTCGGAGATCAGCCGTTCGAGCGCGACCCGCGCGATCTCGCGCCGGATCGGATTGTGGCACGAGATCACGACCGCCTCGGGCGTGTCGTCGATGATGATATCGACGCCGGTGGCGGCCTCGATCGCGCGGATATTGCGCCCTTCGCGCCCGATGATCCGCCCCTTCATCTCGTCGGTCGGAAGGGCCACCACCGCGACCGTGCGCTCGGCGACGAACTCGCCCGCCAGCCGCTCGATCGCGATCGAGATGATCCGCTTGGCGCGCCGGTCGGCCTCCTCGCGCGCCTCCTCCTCGACCACCCGGATATGCTTGGCGGCGTCGTGCCGCGCCTGCGCGACCATCTCCTCGATCAGGCCGCGCTTGGCTTCCTCGCGGGTCAGACCGGCGACCGCCTCGAGCGCGCGGCGGGCTTCGTCAATCAGCGCCTGGCGCTCGGCCTCCTTGTCGGTCATCGCTTTCTCGCGCGCGCGCAGACTCTGCTCGCGCCGGTTGAAATCGGCTTCGCGGCGCTCGAACGCTTCGACCCGTTTCTCGAAGCTCTCCTCGCGCGCCTCCAGCTTGCTCTCGAGCGCGGTGACGTCTTTGCGCAGTTCGCGGACCTCGCGCTCGGCTTCGGCCCGCGCCTCGACAACCAGCCTTTTGCCTGTACATCGGCCTCCTTGGCCAAAAGCTCGCTCTTGCTCTTCGCTCCGGCAATGATCTCCTCGGCTTGGGCGCGCGCAGCATCGGCCTTGCCGGCGTCGCACGCGACGCCTGCTCAAACCGACGACGAACAGAACTGCGCCGCCGATAACGAAGCCGAGGAGCCCAATCAACAGCTCATACACTTGGGTGTACCTCCCCGGTCGATCCGCAGTCTGGATGCGGATCTGTCTTTGGCGGTCGAATGAACGGTGAACTCGGTAACGACGAAATTGACACGCCGGTCTTGCGGCGTCTCGGGAATTGAATCCAGAAGCTGAAATGAATAGGCGAGCCCGGCCGTAACTACCGCACCGCCGAGCTGCGCCAGCATCCGATCGTAGTAGCCACGGCCGCGCCCGAGCCGGGCGCCGGCGGGGCTGAAAGCGACACCGGGCACGCAGACCAGCGCGTCCCCAGGCAGATTCAGCCCAAACTGCTCCGCAACGATCTCGCGGCCCGGCGGTTCGGGAATTCCAAACGGGCCCGGTTTGAGCTCGCCGGGGTCGCGAATCGCGGCGATCGAAATCGAGCGCAGCGCCGGATCGACCCGCGGATAATAGACCGTGCGTCCCATGCGGATCGAATCGGCGGCGATAAGATCGGTTGCGACCTCGTTCTCAACCGCGGCGTAGAGCACGATCGCCGGCGCCGATCGGTAGAATGCGCTCTCGATCAGGCGCGCTTGCACCTTTGCCGAGAGCGCGTCCGCGCGTTGCGGCCCGAGAGCCTGCCGACTCTCCCGGAGGATCGCTCTTAAGTTATTCTTGTCTGCCGCCATGGTCTTCGCCATGGCGGGAGTGGGGAACGAATCGGCGACCGACCGGTAATCCTGTGGGCCGATATCGTAGCTGGGCGAGCATCGTCCCGAGACGCGCTTGAGCGCCCGCCGCCGGACGCACTTGGTAGTGCGGCCAGATACGAGCGATGCAGAATCAGGATCGCGCTGATGATTGCTACCACGGGCTGCATGCTTGCGACCACGTTGTGCCTTCTTCCCGTCCCCTACTCCCGCCGCAACCTGCTCAACTCCCGGCCGCCCCGGAGCGTTCCGCGCCAACCTCCATCGCATCCGCCAGCCGCATCGTCATCGCTTCGATCCGCTTGATGAGTTCCTGATGCTGCCGCCGCAGGCGTTCGAGCTCGTCGGCGAAGTTGAGCGCCGCCAGAATTGCCAGATTCACCGAATTAGCGGTCTGGCTGCTGGCGCGAATTGCCTTTATCCTTTCGTCGACCGTCCCGGCCACAGTCCTTACCCAGTCGTCATCCGAGTCGCTTGCAACGACCAGGTTCTGGCCCATGACTTCGACGTTGACGCCTTTCATTGACTGCTTCGACTACTTGAGTTCGATCCCATCAAAGCGGGCCAGGATCTTTTCGATCCGGGTCCTGACCTCAGCGCGCTCGTTTTCGTGCGCCTGACGATCCGATTCGAACTGCTTTAGCTGGGCTGTGACTTCCTTCAAACGCCGGTCGGTCTCCACGAGCCGCTGATTCATCTGCTCGTTCTCGTGGCGCAGTTGAGCCATCCGGTTAACAAAGGATTGTATTTTCTCGTCTAACTGCTTTAAGACATCAGTGGCCATAATACTCACATATTCTGGTCTAACTTTAGTTTTGCATAAACAACGGTGTCAAGCCGCATAAGAACCGCTCGCCATACGCGCATCGTCGGCCTCATCCGAAGAGAACAAGGCATCGACGAATTCGGCTGCATCGAAAGGACGCAAATCTTCAAGGTTTTCGCCGATTCCGACGAACCTGACCGGCAGTTTGAGGCGGCCGGCGATCGCCACGACTACACCGCCCTTGGCCGTGCTGTCGAGCTTTGCCAGCACGACGCCGGTCAGCGGCACCGCGTCGCCGAAGATTTTCGCCTGGCTGAGCGCATTCTGGCCGGTGGTCGCGTCGAGCACCAGGAAAGTCTCGTGCGGCGCGCCCGGGAGTTCGCGTCCAACTACGCGCGCGATCTTCTTGAGCTCCTCCATCAGGTTGACCTTGGTCTGCAGGCGGCCGGCCGTATCGATCAGGACCGCGCCGGCCTTGCGCGCGACGGCGGCCTTGACCGCGTCGAACGCGACCGCGGCCGGATCGCTCCCTTGCGCCTGCTTGATCATGTCGGCGCCTACCCGATCGCACCAGATCCCGAGTTGCTCGATCGCGGCGGCCCGAAAAGTGTCGGCCGCCGCCACGATCACCGAGCCGCGTTGCGCCTTGAGCCATGCGGCGAGCTTGGCAACCGTAGTCGTCTTTCCGGCGCCATTTACGCCCACCAGCATGATCACCAGCGGCACTCCCGCCGGATCGGCGGGCGGACGTTCGACGGCGGAAAGCATCGCGGCGATTTCGCGCTTGAGCGTGTCCCGGATCAGCTCGGGGCGGGAGTCGTTCTTGACCGACGCGCGCACCGCGTCGACCAGCTTCGTGCCGGCCTCGACGCCCACGTCGGCGGCGATCAGCGCTTCCTCGAGTCCCTCGTAGATTTCGTCGAGCTTGGCCTTGCCGGTTATGGCGGCGCGGATGCGGCCGAGAAAGCTCTCGCGCGTCTTGCGGAGCCCGAAGCTGAGCCGTTTGGGCGCCGATGGAGGCGGCGTCGGCGCTGGCTGGGTCACTTGTGGCGGTGGCGGCGCAGCAGCGGACGGCCTCGGCGGCGGCGGCGCGACTTGCGCTAGCGGCTGCGGCGGCGGGACTTGCGCCGGTGACGGCGAGATCGCCTCAGAGGGAGCTTCACCCGGCGACGGCTCCTCGACCTGTTCACCCGATGGCCGCTGCGGAAGCTTCTTGCGCAGGCTGAATTCGAGCAGGACGCCGATTGCGGTGAGAACGAATCCGGTGGGAATCGCGATTGCTATGACGATTAGGATGTCGGAAGCAGGCACTGGCACAAGCCTCGTTCAATCTTTGCCGTCAAAGGATAACAGCCGCAGCGCAGGTCCGAAACGGGTTTGAGAGCCTATCCCGAGACGCTGTGACGCCCGACCGCCAGCGCGAACCCGCGGCGCTCGTCGCGCCCTAGGACGGAGGGCCTGGCCGCCAATTCTTTAGTGCTTTCTTTACCGCCTCGATGCAGCCCCGAACCACGATGTCTCTGACCTCCTGGAGCGAAATCGTCACACCCACAACAGACGCAGGCTCCTTCTCTTTGGGATGTTTCTCCTTCTCCTTGGGATGTTTCTCCTTCTCCTTGGGATGCCAGGGGCTGAGCCTTCGTTCGCCGGGCCTGCTGCCATCTGGAAATGAGAAGCCCCAGTACCTGCCCTCGTGAACAACGTCACAGCGGATGTCGTACAGAAGATCAGCAACTTCAGCAACTTTAAGATAGACGGGCGGTGCCACTTGTCGCTTCATCTTCTGAAAGGATTGCTCCATCTTCTGCTTGTCATCGCGCAGCACGTGTTCATCGAAGAACTTCTTGACGTAACGGCGCGATTCGCGTTCGCCGCCGTAGTGGTCGAGCAGCTTTGCCACGCATTCGGCACAGACGAGAATGAAGAATAGCGAAAGTGGCTCGGCAGCGCGGATTGTCCTGATGCTCTCAGACAATGTGATCAAGCGCACGGTCTGGTGCATCATGACTTTAGGGGTGGAGTCGTCCAGCTTCTCCGGCGGGCGGTACCCACGGTTGATCGATTCGCACTCGCCCACGAACGCGGCGGCATCCTCTTCGGTGGGAAAGTGCGGAACGAAGAAGGGCAACCATTCGCTTTTCATGTTCTTCCTCGCCAACTGGTGGCCGCTCACCTCGGCCACGCAGTCTACCGTGCCTTAGAGGCCCCGACCACCTCGGCACCTGTGGCGGATCGCTTGATTTGAGCACGCCGACCGCTTGATTTGAGCATCTTCGAGCGTTCAAGCCCATCAGGGATGCCAATATGGCAGCCCGCGCGGGCTGCCAATCAAAGTGCCGATCAAGGCCGGTTTGAATCGCCTTCATCGGAAGTTCCCCGCGAAGGTTACACGCTAGTTGTGGAGCGGCGTGCTGTGGCTCGCGGGGGGGATGCAGCTCAGTACGTGGTGACGTTGCTTTTCGCGGTATACCAAACGCCCTCGGCCCACGGCGCGGCTCTCAACATCGCCACTTCATCGAACTCGAAGCTGGTGAAATCCCCCTCGGTCTTTACATTTTTGATGAACTCGCGGGCGATCCATCGGCACTCTCCCGTGCCGGCGGAATCAACTTCGGGAAGCGCCGAGATGCCGCGGAGCCGTCGGAGTTCGTCTGTGGAGCGACACGCCAGGTACTGACCACTCGGATATAGCGTATCTGCGAGGCGCCCGTCAACCGACGCGAAAAATTCAAAGTAGATTATAGTTGAGATAATGGCGACCGCGGCAATGGCCGAGCCGACAGGACCGAGACGGCGGGCGCGTGCCCTCTCGCCAGAAGGGTCTTGTTCGCCGCAGTGAGGGCAGCATTTCGCGCTGGCCGATACCTCTTTAGCGCAGACCCGACATTGTTGAAGCGCTCCCATCACGCCACTTGCCGTCGAAGGATAACAGCCGCAACGCGGGTCCGAAACCGGTGTGTCAGGTCCTTGAGATGCAAAGAGGCACCGGCGCGAAGGCCGGCGCTACGACGAATTGCCCGATGCGCTTTCGCGATGCTGACGTTGGTTGAAGAAGTGTTTCCAGTCGCAGAATCAGAAACCCCCGGCCCCTCTCCGAAACGGAGAGGGGTGATCAGTTCGTGGTGAATCCGGTTCCCCCTTCCCGTATCGGGAAGGGGCCGGTCAGGTTAGGTCTCTATGCGGCTTGCGGAATTGTCAGCGAGATGATGCGCGAGACGCCGGGGCGATCCATCGTGACGCCGTGAATCTGGTCCGCAGCCTGCATCGTGCGCTGGTTGTGCGTGATGATGATGAACTGCGAGCGCAGCTTGAGCTCGCCGACCAGCGAAGTAAACGCGGCCAGGCTGAATTCGTCGAGCGGCGCGTCCACTTCGTCGAGCACGCAGAACGGGCTCGGATTGAGCAGGAACAGCGAGAACACCAGCGCCATCGCGGAGAGCGCCTTCTCGCCGCCTGACAGCAGCCCGATCTCCTTCACCTTCTTGCCGGCGGGCTGGACCATGATATTGACGCCGGCTTCGAGCACGTCGCCGGCTTCATCAGTTCGAGCCGCGCCTTGCCGCCGCGCATCAGCTTGGGGAACAGCTCGGCGAAATTTTTCGCCGCACCCTCGAAAGTTTCGGCGAAGCGCTTGCGGGCCTCGCGATTGAGCTTGGTGATAGTGCTGGTCAGGTCGTGGACCGCGGCTTGAAGATCGACCCGCTCGGTATTGAGCACGCCGGCGCGGTCTTCGAGCTCCTTGACCTCGCTTTCGGCGGCCAGATTGACCTCGCCGATTCGCTCGGCTTTGGCGCGCAGCTCGACCAGCCGATTTTCGTCGTAGACGGCCTCGCGGCCATCGAGTTGTGACGCAAGCTCCGGCGCCACTGCGTCGAACTCGACGCGGAATTTTTCCGCGAACGCGCGCGATAACTCTTCGCTCAAGGTGAGCGAGCGTTCGCGCTTGAGTGCGCATTCGACCGCTTCTGATTCGAGCGCCGCGGCGCCCTCGCGCGCCTGCTTGAGAGCGGCCTGAAGCGCCTCCAGCTCGCGATCCTCGTTGGCCAGCGCTTCGGTCATCCGATTCGAGCTCTGCGCTCAACTCGGCGTCGCGAGCCCGCGCATCCTCATCCTGCCCGGCAAATTTGTGAAGCTCGCGCTCGAATTCAGCGCGCTCGGCCTCCGACCTTTCGAGATCGCGCTGGTTCCCCTCGATCTGCGTTTCGAGGCCGTCGGCGAGCTCGACCATGTGCCGCAGCTCGGCTTCGAGCGCATCGAGCTGGGCCTTGCGAGCCTCGAAGCGCGACGCCACTTCGAGCGCCGCGGCTCCGGTCTGCTCCGCGCGGCTTCGCCGATCGGCGGCTTCCTCGCGAAGTTCCGCGAGCCTGCCGCGCGCGTCATGCTCATCAGTCGCCAGCTCGGCCAGCCTGGCGTTGGACGACAGGATCGCCTGCCTGAGATCGGCGAGCCTGCGCGAGGCGTCGTCGCGATGCGCCCGCGCGAGCGAAATTTCCTGCTCGTTCTTCGCCAGGGCGGAGCGCTTTGCGCCAAGCGTATTCTCGGCCTCCGACGCGCGCGCGCGGGCCGCCTCGAGATCGACGACCGTGCGCTCGCGCGACGCGCGATAGGCTCCTAGTTGTTCCGCCAGAGCGCGCTCATCCGCCTCCATTGTCTCGAGGTCTGTGTCCGCATGCTCGTGCGGCAACGCGCCGTTGCCGCCAGCGGTTTCTGCCGCGCTGCCGCCACTGAGCATCCGGCCCGGCCACAGAACGTCGCCATCGCGGGTGACAAAGACGGCGCCATGGCCGTTCAAGTTCGACGCGGCGAGCGCGGAGGGCAGATCGTCGGCGACCAGCACGTGACCGAGCGTGGCCTCGACCACCGACTCGAAGCCCGGCCTCACGATCACCATCTCGACCAGGCGGCCGGCAATTCCGGGCGCCTCGATCTCGTGATGGGCCACCGGAAACTCGGGCTCGGGGATAAAGCTCAGGCGACCGCCCTGCTTGCGCTTGAGAACTTCGATTGCGCGCAACGCGAACTCCGGCGATTCGACGATCACGGCCTCAGCCTGATTGCCCAGCACGGCGCTGACCGTGGGCCTCAGCTCGGCCTGCGCGTTGATTACGTCGAACAGAAATGAAGGATCGATCGCCGGGCGATCGCCGTTGAGCGATTCGAGCACGGTACGGAGCTTTGCTCCAGCCCCGGTGGGGACAGCCGCGGTGGGGACCGCGCCGCTGGCGACCGCGCCGCTGGCGACGGCGCCGTTCGGCGACAGGCTCGCCGGCTCGCCATCTGAAAATCTCTCGCGCGCCGCCGCGATTCGCGCCGCGAGCCGCTGGTGCTCGCTTCGCGCCGCGAGCTCGCGCTCGGTGGCCTCGCCACGCGCGGCCTCGAGATCGCGAATCCCGGCGCGCGCCGCTTCGAACTCCGCCTCGACCGCGGACAAATCGAGCTCGATTCGCGCCTTCAAGGCTCCGAGCTCGGGCATCGCGCTTTCGACGGTGCGCATGCGCACTTCGAGATCGGAGGCCTCGGCGCTGGCATCGGCCATCCGGCCGCGGATCACGGCGGCTTCTCGCACCAGGTCGGACAGTTCGTCCTTCGAGCTCTTCGAGCGCGGCCTCGCTATGGTTGAGCGCGGCAGTCGCGGCGTCGTGTTCTTCTCTTAAGGCCGCCAGCGTCTGCTCGCCGCCGTCGTCGAGGTTCTTCTCGCGCGCCAGCCGGGCTCCGATCTCGGCACGCGCCGCGCGGGCGGCGATCTCCTTCTGCTCAAGGTCGCCCAGACGCGCGATCAGAATCGGCCTCAACTCGTCGATCGCGCCGAGCCGCCGTTCGAAAAACTCGCGAGTGCGGGCCCGTTCGGCAACTCCGGCGCGCAGATTTTCCAACTCGCGCAGCGCGCCCGCGGCCTGATTGCGCCCAATCTGTAACGTGCCGATCCGCGCTTCGATCCCGGCCTGCAGCTCGGCGAGCCGATCGTGCTTCGACTCGATTTCATCCGTGAGCTCGTTTTCGCGGGCCGAGTGTTTCTCCAGCTCGGCGCGATTCTCAAGCAAGCGCCGCGCCGCCGACAGGCGCTCCAACTCGTCGAGCTCCTGGCGGATCAGCCGGTAGGCCTCGGCCTTTTTGGCCTGGCGGCGGGCGAAGTTGAGCTGGCGTTCGATCTCGGACAGAACATCATCGAGCCGCGCGAGGTTTGCCTTCACCCGTTCGAGTTTGCGCTCGCTCATCTCGCGCCGGCCCTTGAACAGTGAAAGCCCGGCCGCTTCCTCGACCAGGGCGTGGATCTCGGCGGGCTTGGCCTGGATAATCTCTTCGATTCGGCCCTGCTCGATAAGCGCATAGCCGCGGCTGTGAATTTGCGCGGCCATGAAAAACTCGGCGATGTCCTTGAGGCGGCACGGAATTTTGTTGAGCAGATATTCCGAATCGCCGGAGCGATAGACGCGCCGCGCGACGCAGACTTCGCTCAGCGCCGCGTAGGGCTCGGGCAGCGTGCTTTCGGTGTCGGCTTCGAGCGTGAGCGAGACCTCGGCCATCCCGGCCGCGGGATTGGATTCGTTGCCGGCGTGGATGAGATCCTCGATGGTCTTGCCGCGAAGGCGCGTCGGCGCCTGCTCGCCGAGGACCCATCGGATAGCGTCAACGACGTTCGACTTGCCGCATCCGTTGGGCCCGACGACCGCGGTGATACCGGAGGAGAAGCTGATCAGGGTCGGGTCGAGGAAGGACTTGAAACCGACTAGCTCGAGACTCTTAAGCCGCATACTCCGGGCGCCTCCGCCACCTCCCCGCCACTCTCAGGCAGCATAGCTGCCACCCTCAGGCAGCATATCTGATTGGGCGAAAGGTTCAATACAAGAAGCGACGCTCAACCAGTCGGCGCCAATCCTCGCCTCATCGTTAGCCTCTCGGAACCTAACCCCCTGGCCCCCTTCCCTAAAGACGGGAAGGGGGAACGGGACTACCGGTGCGCGAGAGACAGGTCGTCAGTCCGCGAGCAGTTCGGTATTCCAGTATGCGCTATCGACCGCGGTCAGGAACGGCATCCACTCGCGATAGCGCCGCAGGCTGAACATCTCGGAACTGAAGGGCGTCCACTCGGGACGCCGCGGCCTGCGCACCAGATGCATCCGGGCCTCTTCGGGCGTGCGGCCACCCTTGCGGCGATTGCAGGCGTGGCAGGAACAAACGATGTTCTCCCAGGTCGATAGTCCGCCCCGCGATCGCGGTACGACGTGATCGAGATTCAAGTCGGTGCGCGAGTAACGCCGCCCGCAGTACTGGCAGGTATTCCCATCGCGGGCAAAGATGTTGAAACGCGAGAAGCGCACGTGACGCTTCGGCACGCGCTCGTAAGCGATCAGCAACAGCACCCGCGGGACGCGGATTACACCCCCGATAATCCCGACGCGCTCGTGATGCAGATCGATCGCGAGGTCGCGCCACGAATCGAAGTCGAAGGTGCGGTATTGCTCGTCGACCGCGCGCGCCACGCCCTGGTAGAGCAAGGCAAAGGCACGCTTGACGGAAGTCACGTGCACAGGCAAATAGGACCGGTTGAGCACCAGCACCCTGCTGTTGAGCAGAGCCGTCCCGCTGGCCTGGATCGGCAGCATGGTGACTGCTGCGGACATACGATGAAACGAGTATCGGCTGCGATTCGGCAAGTCAAGGACGGACGGGACTAACCCCGCGTAAATCCGGCGCTTTCCAGATGCGAGGGCTCGCCTTGCGCTTACGATTTTGGCCCCATATGATCGGCTCAGGTGAATTTCCGCAGCGGTGGGAACGAGCCCGATCTCACCCGCTGCCTCAAGGCCGGCCTCTATTGTCGATCGGACCTGAACCGCCGCAAGGCGCGATTCCGAGCGCTTCCTCGAGCAGGCCCTCCAGCCGTGATGGCCGGAGGAGCCTCAGCGTGAAGCGCGGCGAAATCGTAATCAACGTCTCGCCGCTCGAAGTCCGGCTGGCGCTGCTGGAGGACAGTTCGCTCACCGAGTTCCATCTGGAGCGCAATGAGCATCGCGGGCTGGCGGGCAACATCTACAAGGGCCGCGTGACGCGCGTTCTGCCCGGGATGCAGGCCGCGTTCGTCGATATCGGCCTGGACAAAGCGGGCTTCCTCCACGTCTCGGACTTTCGCGAGGAAGACGAAGCCTTCGGCGCAGCCGGGGAGGAAATCACCGACGACGAGGGCGACGTCGATATCGACCGGGTCGGCGGTGACGGCGCGGCGCCCTCGATTTCCGAAAATGGAGCCGAAGCGGCCGCCGAGGCCGAGCCCGCGCAGGCCGGGTCGCGCCGACGCGGGCGTCGTGGAGGGCGGCACAGCAAGTCGCGCAGAGGATTACCGATCGAACAGCAGTTGCGCCGCGGCCAGGAGATTATCGTTCAGATCGCCAAGGAGCCGATCAGCAGCAAGGGCGCGCGGCTCACTTCGCAGGTCTCGATCCCCGGCCGCCATCTGGTCTACACCCCCAGCGGCAACCGGCTCGGAATCTCGCGCCGGATCGAAAGCGCCGAGGAGCGCGCGCGGCTGCGCGCCGCAGTCAACGAGCTCCGGCCACAGCAGGGCGGTTTCATCGTGCGCACCGCGTGCGAGGGCGTGACCCGGCGCGAAATCCAGCAGGATATCGCCTTCCTCACCAAGCTCTGGCAAACGATCCTGAAGAAGAGCGAGCGCAGCGGACCCGCCTCGCTGCTCTACAGCGATCTCGACTTGCCGCTGCGCGCGGTGCGCGATTTGTTCTCGAGCGAAATCGAACGGCTGTGGTGCGACGATCGCGCCACTTACGATCGGCTCTCCGAGTTCGTCCAGACCTACATGCCGCGGCTGCGGTCGCGCCTTTCGGTCTACGAGGGCGCCGAGGCGATCTTCGACCACTTCAAGATCGAGCCGCAGATCGCGCACGCGCTGGAACGCAAGGTATGGCTCAAGTCGGGCGGCTACCTGGTCTTCGATCAGGCCGAAGCGCTGACCGCGATCGACGTCAACACCGGCCGCTTCGTCGGCAAGCGCAGCCAGGACGAGACCGTGCTCAAGACCAACCTCGAAGCGGTCGAAGAGGTCGTGCAGCCAGCTCCGGTTGCGCAATATCGGCGGGATTATCATCGTTGACTTCATCGACATGGTGAGCGAGGCCGACCGCAAACGCGTCAGCGAGGTGCTCCATCAGGCGCTCAAGCGCGACAAGGCCCGGACCAGCACGCTCAAGATTTCCGAGCTCGGATTGGTCCAGATGACCCGCAAGCGCACGCGCGAGAGCCTCGGCCAGATGCTCACCGAGGCGTGCCCGCGATGCGCCGGCGCGGGCGTAGTCAAGTCGACCGCCACCTTGGCCGCAGAAGTGTTGCGCGGCATCCATCGCGAGGCCCACCGCCAGCGCGCGAGCGACATGATAGTCGTGCGGCTCAGCCCCGAAGTCGCGCGCTACCTCTACGACACCGGCGCGGGCGCGCTCGAAGCCCTGGAGAAACGGCTCGGACTCAAGATCGTGCTGCGCTCGAAGGACGGGCTCGTACCCGGCTCCTTCGAGCTCAGCCAGGCCCCCGCCGCCGCTTAGCCGGACCTTACGATCGCGGCGCCGCTTCTCTACTTTTGCCCCGCCGCCTTCGCAACCGCCACTCCCGTCTGCAATTGTGCAATCGCCTTGTCGATTGCACCGCCTGCCTTATCGCTATGGCCCTGCTTCAATTGTGAAATCGCGCCGTCCATTAAATGCATCGCGTTTTCGCGGTGGCCCTGATAGTGCGTGCCCGCTTCAGTGTTCACCGCGTGCCTGACCTGCTGCAACTGGGTGATAGCCTGCGCGGCCGTTTGAGTGCTCAACTGGGCTTTGATCTGTTGCAACTGGGCGATAGCCTGGGTCATCACTGGGAACTGGTCCTGATGCACCATCCCTCCGCCCGGAGCCTGGGCAGGCGCAAACGACGCGGTCGCCAAAATCAAAGCGCCAAGCCCCAACGACGTAACCAGTAACTTTTTCATAGCGTTCCTCCTTCTCCTGTTTCCCGTACCGAGTCTGGTCGAATTATTTGCTAGTAGAGACACAGTCGCCGCCTGCGATCAATTGCTCGCGACTTTAACCGCTTGCTCCCTGGCTCGAAGCCGCCGCGATCAGAACGCGGCGATGACCGCGCGTTGCGGCGAGCGGGCGCCGCGCGAGGCGATCGCGCGCTCGGTCTGGCGCCGGATGAAAGCCGGATCGAAGGTGACAATCAGCACCGGCAGGATCGTCATCGCGCCCAGCATCGAGACGAACATCCAGAGCGCCAGCAGCAGGCCCATCTCGGCGTCGAACCGGATACTCGACCAGTACCAGAACAGCACCGAGGCGACCAGCGTAAGCGCCGTAAACGTCACCGCCTTGCCCGACGTGACCAGCGCGCGATGGGTGGCCTGCTCGAGCTCGCTGCCGCGCGCCAGCTCCTCGATAATCCGGCTGACTACATAGATTGCATAGTCAATTCCGAATCCTACTCCCACCGTGACTACCGGGAGCGTGTTGATATTTATCCCGATGTCGTGGGCGGCCATCCAGGCATTGATCGCGGCGTTGGCGAGCGCCAGCGGGAACAGCAGATACAGCCCGGCCATGAACGAGCGGTAAGTCACCAGCACGATCGCATAGATGGTCAGGAACGCGAGCACGTTGAGCAGCAGATCGTTGTCCAGGATCTCCTGGTTGGCGGCGGCGAGCTCGCCGATTATTCCGGCGGCCATCTCGAAGCTCACGCTGGCCACCTGGTGCGCGGGCTCGGCGAAGAAGCGGCCGGTGCGCAGCACTACGCGCTGCACGTTCTCGCCCGCGCGATCCTTGCAGTAGAGCGTGATCGGCGTGGCGTCGCGCCGCGGCGTCAGGATGTAGGCGGTCGAGTCCGGCGAGGCGCCGGCCAGCAGGCCCCCGAGCAGCTCGCCGGTGCCGGCCCGGCCGGTCGGCAGCACGTTCCACTTGGGCTCGAACTCGCGCAGCGCCGAGCCGCCGTTGGCGAGCAGGTCGGCGACCGAGAAGGCCCGGCCGACCTCCGGATCGCGCTCCATGTAGCGTTCGTATTCGTCCATCACATGGTAGAGCCGTGGATCGCCGAGCGCGCTGCGGCCCGAGAGCTTGCAGACCACGACGAACTGCTCGATCGCGCCGAACTCGTCTTGAATTTTCGCCATCGCGCGATTGTAGGGTGCGTCAGGCCACAGGATCGGCGTTTCGGAACCGGGATCGCCGATCTTCAGCCCCTGCCAGAAGTAGGCGCACACGGCGACTGCGGCCGCAGTCAGCGCCAGCGTCGCGACGCGCCCGCGCCGGGCGAGCATCGGGCCCGCGATGAGCTCGATAATCCGTTTGAACACGCCGCGGTCGCGCACCTCGATTACTTCGAGACGCGGCGGATCCAAATAGTAGTAAACGATCGGATTGAGCAGCAGCTCGCTCACGACAATCGCGGCGATCCAGAAGCTCGCGCCGAGCGCGAGCTTTTGCAGGAACAGCACGGGCACCAGCAGGATCACCAACACGCCGAAGGCGTCGGCCAGGATTCCCGACAGCGACGGCACGAACATTTCGGAGAACGCGAGCAGGATCGCCTGCTCCTGGTCGCGCGTCCGGTAATACTCCTCGTAGTAGCGGTCGTGCATCTGGACCGAATGGCTGACCGCGCGCGCGGTGATCAGAAACGGAATCACCAGCACCAGCGGATCGAGGTTGAAGCCCATCAGGCGGATAAAGCCCAGCCCCCAGATGGCGCAGATCACGCCCGAGATCGTCGGACGGAGCGCGCCCCGCCAGTCGTGGAAATAAAGATAGAGCAGCACCCACACCGCGAGCAGCGTGACGGCGAAGATTTTGAAGACCTGCGGAGTGTAGCGGTAGACCCAGCCGTAAAGGATCGGCTGGCCGCCAACGTAAATCCGCACGCTGCGATCGCGCTCCGGACGGACCACGTCGCGGAAGATCTCCTCGAAGATCGTGCGATAGTCGAGCCGCGTTTCGAGGAAGCTCGCCTCGATCAGCGCCGCCCGATCGTCGAGCGAGACGAACCGGCCGAACACCACGCCGGGATTCTTGTGGACGTTGCTGCGGACCTCGTCCGCGCCGCTTTGATCGGTGGGCGACACGCCGCCCGGCATGATCGGCGTGTTCAGAATCACGCCGCCGGCGAGCGGCCGGAAGTAGCTCGCGTTCGCCATCGAGCGCACCGAGCCGTGCAGGATTCCGTACACGGCGTCCATCTGCGAGGTCATGCGGGCGAGCTTGCCGAGGATCTCAGGCGTAAAGATCGTGCCGCCGCGCGCCTCGATCATGATCGACACGTTGTTGACGCTGCCGAAGTAGCGGTCGTATTGATGCGCCACCTGGACAAACGGATGGTTCTGCGGAAGGAGGTCGCCGAAGCTGGTCACCAATTCGGTCTGCGCGGCGAAGTATCCGAAGAAAGCGGTGAGCAGTCCGACCCCGATCAGGACCGGGAAGCGCCGGCGCAGGATCCATTGGCCGAACTGATACCAGGTGGTCATTGCACGCCTCGAGTTGGCGGAAGCTGCGGCGCTAGCCCTGACAGAAGCGCCAGCTTTTGCCGCCGTCGGCAGTGTAGAGGACCGTACCGTAGCCGACGATCCATCCGTGAGCCTGATCGAAGAAGCGAACCTGGCCGAGCGGCAGCGGGATCGCCGGCACACCGGGATTGGGCGCCCACGCGCCGTTGGACTGCACGCGCAAAACCGTGCCCGTGAGTCCGGCCGCGATACCGTCGCTGGCGCCGAAGAGTTGGATCGCGAACAGCGGATCGCGCGCCGGTATCTGCGGCGCACCCGGCACCATGCTGTCGCCCGGCGCGCCCGGCTTGGGGGCCTGATGGACGAACGACCAGGTCTTGCCGCCGTCGGCGGTCTGGATCACCCAGCCCTCGAGCCCGCACGCCGCGCCGTGGCTCCGGTCGCGAAACGATACTGAAAACAACGTCGGCAGTTGAAAGTCGGCGAGCCGCGGATCGTCGTTGGGTCCGAGCGGGCGCTTCCATTGGCCGGCCAGCGATTGTTGCTCCTCCGACCAGCTCCGCCCGCCGTTGCCAGTCGTCCAGATCCGGCCGAATTCGCCCACCACCCATCCGTGCTGATCGTCGGTGAAGTTAACGCCGTAGAGGATCGGCTCGTCGTACGGCAGCGCGTAGTCGCGTAGATCGGGCGGAAACTGGCGCTCGAGTTGGCGCTTCAAAAAGCTCTCGCCGCCGTCGGTAGTGCTCAGCACCAGCGATCGATCGCCGACCAGGAAGCCGTGCAACCGATCGGAGAAGGAGAGCGCGAAGATGAACAGCCGCGTGCGCGAGTTGAGACGCTGCCAGGAGCGCCCGCCGTCGGTGGTGCGCATCACGAGACCGTCCTGCCCGCAGAGGTAGCCGTTCTCGCGATCGGTCATCTGGATACCGAACACGGCCAGGTCGGTGCCGATCTCGATTCGCTTGAAACTGCGGCCGGCGTCTTCGGTCAGCAGGACTTTGCCGCGCGTGCCGGCGATCAATGCGCTGGCGGGACCGGTGGGCCATACGTCGAAGAAATTGTCGGAGGTCGTGATATTGCGTTCGAGGAGCGGCGGAACCGGCACCGCGCGATGGCAGGCGGCTACGGAAAGCGCGCCCAAGGCCAACCCGAGCAGTCCGATTGCGCGCGTCCGAAACCTCGCCGGAGACACTTCGTGCAGCCTGAGCCGGAACAAATCGAACCCTATACTCGGTCAATCGGCGCGCAATCGCAAGCGAGACTCGCCCGCAAGCCAGATTCGCCGCCGCGCGGTCATATCAATGGGCGTGGGCCTTACGGTTCTTCGTTTCCGGGGAAACCGGGCAGAATCTTGGTCATGCGCACCGCGTGACCGCTCGCGGTGAAGGCCGAGATATTCCCGCCTTGCGCCGTGGTGCCGGTACCGAACTGGAGGTTGACGTTGAAGGTGTTAGCGTTCGGACCTCCAGTAAACACCACGCCACCTCCCCCGCCCGGACTTCCCGTAACCCCGGTAAACTGGACGGTTGCGCACTGGCTAGTGCCCGGCCCAGAGCCGACGCCCAAATTACCGACCGCGTACGAACCCGTCGGACCGCTAGCCAATACGGTGTAATCGCCCCCGACGAAAGTCGCGCTTCCGGGACCCGCAGCGAAGCAAGTTACGCTCCCGATATTCAGGCCTGCCGTCCCGGAAATAGTCCCATCCTTCTGAAAAATCATCGAGCCGAATATTGCTGCTGGCACTAGACTCGGCGCGGCCGAACCTTGCGCAACGAGAGCACTACCAACGACGCTGAATGCGTACGTGCCGGTCAGCGCCGGGCTCGCCGCGGCAGCGTACATTCTACCCGGACCGACACCGGTCAGCAGCGCGACCAGCACGGCGGTCGCGCCCCGCAAATGGTGCCTTGCTACAAGGGAGTTACTATCGTAAGCCATCACGGCTACCTCTCAGGGCGCGTAGAAACTCGCAGGAGACACTTCGTGCAGCCTGAGCCGGAAGAAATCGAACCCTATACTCGGTCAATCGGCGCGCAATCGCAAGCGAGATTCACTCCAGATCCGCGAGCCAGACGCCGGTCAGGTACTCGCCCTCGACATGACCAAGCATCACCGGATGGTCGGGGCCGGCGCCGAGCCGCGCGAGCATCCGCAGGTTGCGTCCGGCGCGCGCGGCGCCGATTCGGACCGCGCGGATGAAGTCCTCGCCGCGAAAATGCACCGAGCAACTGAAAGTCATCAGGTTCCCGCCGGGCGCCAGCGCCGCGATCGCGCGGGCGTTCAACTCGGCGTATTGATACTCCGCATGCGGCGCGTCCTTGCGGCTGCGGGCCAGCGCCGGGGGATCGAGCGCGATCAGGTCGAATTTCTCTCCGCTCTGATCCAGATATTTCGCGGCCTCGGCGTGGACCAGCTCGACCGTATCGCCGGCGTACCCGTTGGATCTCCAGATTCCTGCGGACCCAGCCTAACGCCCGCTGCGACGTGTCGACGGCCACCACCCGTTTCGCGCCGCCCTTGAGCGCAGCGAGCGTGAAGCCGCCCGC
The DNA here is from genome assembly GCA_963793115.1 of uncultured delta proteobacterium. Taxonomy (GTDB): domain Bacteria; phylum Desulfobacterota; class Binatia; order Binatales; family Binataceae; genus CAVVMA01. The sequence goes on along the minus strand of CAWBYV010000010.1, from coordinate 269,529 downwards.
GTAGCAGCATGCGTCGAGCACGCGCGCGCCGGCGGCGAGCGCGGAGAATCGCGCGCGATTCCCGCGCTGGTCGAGAAACCATCCGGTCTTCTGTCCGTGCTCGGGATCGATCCCGAGCTTGATCCCGTTCTCCGCCGCAATTACCTCGGCGATAGGCTCTCCCGCCAGCATCCCGGTACGATCTTCGAGGCCCTCCTGCCTTCTCACGGCGCCCTGGCTGCGTTCGATGATCGCGCGTGGCGCGAGCATCCTGCCCAGATGCGCCACGATCTGGCTGCGCATCCGGTCGGCTCCCGCAGTAAGAAGCTGCACGACTATCACATCAGCGTATCGATCGATCACCACGCCGGAGAATGCGTCGCCGTCGCCGTTTACCAGGCGGTAGCAGTCGGTGTCGGAGCCAATGATGCGGCGGCGGACCTCGATCGCCCGCGCGAGGCGATGCGCGATGATCTCGTCAGGCTGGAGTGCGTCGCCCCACGCGAGCATCCGGACCGCGATGGTCGTGCGCGGATTGCAATAGCCGTATCCGATCAGCGCGCGCGACGCGTCGCAAACTGCGACCGGCGCGCCGGCCTCGGGCTCGGCGGGCTCGTAGCGATCGATCGCCTGCGAGAAGATCCACGGATTCCCGCCGCGCGCCGGCCGGTCGCGCCCGGGTTTGAGGATGACACGCGCGAGTGTCATTGGAGTCCTCGAAGTGTCGCTCTACCCTCACCCGACGAGTCATTCGCTAACGCGAACACTCGCCGACCTCTCCCTGATCCGGGAGAGGTGAAGAAAGCGCTCTCGCACGAGCGTCTTACACCTCTCCCTGACCAGGGAGAGGTCGGCGGGCGGTGCGGACCGGCAGGATAGGTAACAGAATAGACCGGCAGCATGGGTAACAGATTAAGTCACGGCAGGAGGTACAGAGATGCCGTGGCGGGAGGTCTGTCCCATGGACGAACGGGTGCGGTTGATTGGGGCGGTATTGGCAGGGGAGGAGAGCATGAGCGAGCTGTGCGAAGAGTTCGGGGTGAGCCGCAAGACCGGATACAAATGGATGCAGCGCTATCTGGAGCAGGGGCTGGCGGGGCTTGAGGATCGGTCACGAGCGCCGCGGGTGGTGCCGTGGGCGATCGGCCAGGCGCAGGCCGAGGCGATCAGCGGAGTGCGCCGGGAGCATCCCAGTTGGGGTCCGAAGAAGCTGCGTGCCAGGCTGGTTGAGCGGGCACCGGAGCAGAGCTGGCCGGTGCCGAGCACGATCGGCGAGTTGCTGCGGCGCACGGGATTGAGCCAGGCGCGTAAGCGGCGGCGGCGGGCGACACCGAATCGGGGCCCGCTGCGTGCGCCGCTGGGAGCTAACGAGTTGTGGTGCATCGACTTCAAGGGCTGGTTCCGCACCGGCGACGGCGCGCGCTGCGATCCGCTGACGGTCACCGACGCCTTCAGCCGCTACCTGTTGTGCACCAAAGTGGTGAGTCCGCCTGACAGCGAGGGCTGCCGCAGCGAACTGGAGCGGGTGTTCAAAGAATATGGGCTGCCCTTGGCGATGCGCTCCGACAACGGTGCGCCGTTCGCTTCGCTGGGCGCGGGAGGGCTGGGCAAGCTGTCGGTGTGGTGGGTGAAGCTGGGAATCCTGCCCGAGCGAATTGAGCCCGGCAAACCGCAGCAGAACGGGCGTCACGAACGGATGCACCGCACGCTCAAGCTCGAGACTGCCAAACCGCCCGCGGAAAATCTCCAGGCCCAGCAGCGCCGCTTCGATCGTTTTCGCGCGGAGTTCAACCATGAGCGTCCCCACGAGGCGCTGGGCCAGACCCGCCGGCGGAGCATTACAGGCCCTCGCCGCGGTCCTATCCCAAGCGGCTGGAGGACCCGGTCTATCCCGCCGATTACCAACCGCGCCGGGTGCGCAGCAACGGCGAGATCAAATGGCAGGGCGAACTGGTCTTGATCGGCGCGGCGCTAGTCAATGAGGTGATTGGACTTAGAGAAAATGCTGACGGAGAGGCCGCCGCCTACTTCGGGCCGATCGCGCTGGGGGTGATCGACGGCGTGACCTTTAAGCTGAACCGAGGCGCGCAATGAGCAGCGATTCACAGCCAGCGGCGAGGGGGGCTGCCCCCCTCGCGCTCCTCCCCGCCAGCAGCAAACCGGCAAAAAGTGTTACCTATGTTGCCGGTCTAAAGTGTTACCTATGTCTCCGGTCGCTCAGGGCGGTACGACCGCCGGGTGAGGGTATGCTGGACCAGTGTTGTCACTCGGCCGATTCTTCGCAAAGCCGTAGCACTATCGCGGCGGCCATTCTCGCTCGCGCGCGCGGACGAACTCGCCGCTGCGGCCGCCGCTCTTGCGAACCAGCCGAATCGCTTCGATCACCATCGCGCGATCGATCGCCTTCGCCATATCGTAGATCGTCAGCGCCGCGGCGCTTACTGCGACCATCGCTTCCATCTCGACGCCGGTGCGCGCGTTGGTCGCGGCGCGGGCCTGAATCAGAATCGTCGAGCGCGCGCGATCGGGCGCGAAATCCACCTCCACGACCTCGAGCGGAATCTGATGGCAGAGCGGAATCAGCTCGTGAGTGCGCTTGGCCGCCATCACGCCGGCCAGGCGCGCGGCCGCGAGCGCCTCGCCCTTGGAAAGGCGGCCCGCGACGATCGCGCGCATGGTCTCGGGCGCCATCCGGACCGCGCCGCGCGCGATCGCCTCGCGCCGCGTAATCGGCTTCTCGCCCACATCGACCATCCGGATACGCCCGCGCGAGTCGAGATGGGTCAGGCCGCGCCCGGCCGATCGTATGTTCTCGCGTATATTCTTGCCTATATTCTTGCGCGCCATAAAAACTGCGGTTAGAGCTTACGTTGACCGCCCGCGGCGATACAATGAAGTTGCCACAATGAAGTTCTCTTGCGCTCGCGCATGCACCAGGTTGGAGCAAACATGGCAGATGAAGTGAACCGGCTCGTGATTCTCGGCTCCGGCCCGGCCGGATTGACGGCGGCGCTCTACGCGGCGCGCGCCAACCTGAACCCGTTGCTGATCGAGGGGATTCAGCCCGGCGGTCAGCTCACGATCACCACCGAGGTCGAGAATTACCCGGGCTTCGAGCGCGGAATTCAGGGCCCCGAAATGATGGAAGTGTTCCGCCGCCAGGCCGAACGCTTCGGCACCCGCTTCGTCAGCCGGCGAGGTGAGCGAGGCCAGGCTTCGCAAGCCGCCGTTCGAGTTGAGCGTCGAAGGCGGCACGATCAGGACCCGGGCGCTTATCATCTCGACCGGCGCGTCGGCGAAGCTGCTCGAGATCGAATCGGAAAAGCGCCTGATGGGCTACGGCGTGAGCGCGTGCGCGACCTGCGACGGCGCGTTCTTCAAGAACAAGGAGGCGATCGTGGTGGGCGGCGGCGACACCGCGATGGAAGAAGCGATCTTCCTCACCAAGTTCTGCAGCAAAGTAACGATCGTCCATCGCCGCGATTCGCTGCGCGCCTCCAAGATCATGCAGGAGCGGGCGCGCAAGAATCCGAAGATCGCGTTCGTATGGGATTCGGTAGTCGAGGAAATCTTCGGCGAGCCCAAGAGCGGCGTGAGCGGCGCGCGGCTCAAGAACCTAAAGACCGGGGTGAGCAGCGACTTCAAGACCGACGCGGTCTTCATGGCGATCGGGCACAAGCCCAACACCGACATCTTTCGCGGCCAGCTCGAGATGGACCCGCAGGGCTATCTGATCGTGAAGCCGGGATCGACTTACACCAATATCGAAGGCGTGTTCGCGGCCGGCGACGTTGCCGACCGCACCTATCGCCAGGCGGTCACCGCGGCGGGCACCGGATGCATGGCGGCGATCGACGCGGAGCGCTGGCTGGAAGCGCACCACGGGGGATGACCGTGGCGTTCAGACCGCGCAGGACTCCCGAGCGGATTGCGGGCACGCTGCTGTCGATCGTCGGCCAGCTCGACGCTGAAGGGCATTTCGATATCCTGCGGCTGGCGAAAACCTGGCCCGAGGTGGCCGGCGAGGCGATCGCGCGGCGCACTGAGGTGGCCGGGCTCAAGTTCCACGTCGCGGTGATCAAGGTTTCGAGCGCGATGTGGATTCAGGAGCTCAGCCTGATGAAGCCCCAAATCCTGGAGCGCCTCAGTGCCGCGCTCGGCAACGATTCGGTCCGCGATATCCGCTTCGTCAAGGGTTCGCTTAGCCGTCGCGAGCGGCCGCGCCTGCGTCCCGTGCCGCGCCCAACCCGCCGCGCGATTCAGCTTCCGGAAATGAAAGATCCCGAGCTCAAACGCGCCTTCCAAAGCCTGATCGAAGCCTGGGGCCGCTCCCGGCGATAGCCGCGGCCCGATAGCAGCCGGGTGAGAAACGCGAAGAGCCGTTCTGAAATCCGCCGCGAGCGCCTTCTCTCTGTTCTCTCTGTCTCCTTAGGCGGTCAAGGACGGTTGCCCGGACGGTTGGGGGTAGAGCGTACCCGCCAGGGCGGGCCGAGGTCGGCTGCGGCCGCGGTCGAGACGCGGGGCGGCCGGCGCCGGCGGGTACGGAAACCCTACTCTGAGTTGCGGAGACGGAATTAAAAGGCGCGATGGCGGAGCGGCGACAGGCGAGGCGCGAGGGCGCGGCGGCGCCGGCCGTGGCGCTCCGCTCCGTGCTCCGGGCGACCGGCGGCAACGCCAAAGTCGGCGAGCTATATCAGGTTCTCACGGCCGCTGGGGCGGCCAAGTTTCTGGCCGTGTCGCTGAGCTACGTTCAGCACGCGACCGGGCGCGGCGAGTTGCCGTGCGTGAGGATCGGCAGGGGCGATCCGCGCTACCGCGTGATCGACCTGATCGCGTGGCAGGAGCGACGCCGCGCGCCGGCGCTTTCCTGAGGCCCGAATGGCCCCTTTTGCGCTCAAGTCTCGCGCGCGTAGAGTCGAGCATCTGTGAGCGGAAGCGGCGCGGCGCGCGCCACCGAAACCAGGAGGGTGGCCATGAACGGAAGCGATAGCAACTCGATCGGAGAGCGGTTTGCGCGGCCTCAGCGCAAGATTACGCTTTGGGAGCGTGTGAAGATGGCGGCTAGGGCTCTCGTAAGCGCCCCGATCGCCGGCGACGCCACTCCAAGGAAGCGGGAGGAAGGCGCGGCCGATTCGTTCGCCACGGACCTTGTGGCCAGGAGTCTGACGATCGTCGATGACCAGGGTAACCGGCGCATCCGACTCGACACCATTGCGAGTTCGCCCCGCGTAGTGCTCTCCGACGAAAAGGGAAAGCTGCGCGCTAGCCTGGCGATCGTTGAGGGCACGCCCGCGCTGACGCTCTGCGACGAAAAGGGAACGCTGCGCGTTGCTCTAATGGTCAACAAGGACCGGACAAGTCTGTCTCTCTGCGACGAAACGGGAAAGCCGCGCACTAGCCTAGCGGTCGAAGAGGACGGGAGGGGGTTGTCTCTCTACGACGAAACGGGAAAGCGGCGTGCTGGCCTGCTGATACTTGAGGGCACGCCCGCGCTGACGCTCTGCGACGAAAAGGGAACACCGCGCGCCATTCTTTCGGCCCACAAGGACCTGACCGGGTTGTCTCTCTACAACGAAACGGGAAAGGCGCGCGCCGATTTTTCGGCCAACGAGGACCTGACTGCGTTCTCCCTCTACGACGAAACGGGAAAGCGGCGTGCTGGCCTAGCCGTCGATGAGCACGGGACCGAATTGTCTGTCTACGACGAAACGGGAACGGGGCGCGCTGGCCTATCGCTCGTTGAGGACCGGCCCGCGTTATATCTCCGCGATAAAAAAGGAACGACGCGAGTTGGCCTAAAGGCCAACACGGACGGGCCCGTGTTGAGGTTCTTCGACGAAGAGGGAAAGCCACGCGCCGATCTTTCGGCCAACGAGGACCTGACTGCGTTCTCTCTCTACGACGAAGCGGGAGAGCGGCGCGCTGGCCTAGCGGTCGTTGAGGGCACGTCCGGGTTGGTGCTCTGCGATGAAAAGGGAACGCGGCGCGCTGGCCTATCGCTCGTTGAGGACCAGCCCACGTTGAAGTTCTACGACGAAAAGGGAAAGCTGCGCGCTGGCCTAGGGACCGACAAGGACGGGGCCGGGTTGAGGTTCTTCGACGAAAAGGGAACGGCCCGCGCCGGCCTTGCTGTCGTGGACGACACGCCCGGGTTGGTGTTCTACGACGAGAAGGAAACGACATGCGCCATCCTGGCGGCCAAGAAGGACGGAGCCGCGTTGATGCTCTGCGACAAAAGCGGAACGACGCGCGCCGGCCTAGTTGTCGCTGAGGGCGAGCCCACGTTGGCACTCCACGATGAGAATGGAACGATGCGCGCTGGCCTAGAGGCCAACAAGGACGGGCCCGCGCTGAGGTTCTTCGACGAAAAGGGAACGACGCGCGCTGGTCTGGCGGTCATTGTGGGCACGCCCACGTTGGTGCTCTACGATAAAAAGGCAACGACGCGCGCTGGCCTAACGCTCCCTGAGGACGGGCCCGTGTTGAGGTTCTTCGACGAAAAGGGAATGGCCCGCGCCGGCCTGGCGGCAATTGAGGGCTCGCCAGGGTTGGTGCTCTACGACGAAAACGGAACGTGCTGCGCTGGCTTAACGGCTGTCAAGGACGGCCCCGCTTTGGTGCTCTGCGATGAAAAGGGAACGACGCGCGCCGCCTGGCAGTCGTTGAGGGCGAGCCCACGTTGGCACTCTACGACGAGAAGGGAGAGCTGCGCGCCGACCTAGCGGCCCTTAAGCATGGGGCTGGGTTGGCACTCTCCGATGAAAATGGAAAGCGGCGCGCGCTGTTCGGCTCGATGCGGCCTGAGCGCCCGCGCACCGGCGCGAGCGAGGAGACCGCACCATCGTCGCTTACCCTCTTCGACAAAACGGGAACCGTTATCTGGCGCGCGCCGTGAAAAGAACAGTCTGGAGGGAGACAAATGAACGAGCCTCATCTTCCCGATAGAGCCGAGATAGAAGAGCCTCTTCTGAGAGCATTGATCGAACTTGGCGGTTCAATCGACTTTGCGACTGAGGGCAGGAAACTTGAAATTATGCTAGTGTAGTGCGTCCAACGCTTCTTTACATTTGGTGATCTTCAGCCTGATATGTTCGACCGATTGCTGCGAGCCCACGGGTCCGAAGTACCCCGCTCTTGGGGGACAACACGATCGGTTCGGCTTTCCTGGGCATGCGCCATGGTGTTCTCACCACCAGAAATAAGGAAAGGGATTTACGACGCACTACACTAGCTAAGGAATTCAAACTCCCGGATGAAGTGCGTGATTTCGCCGCGCCAAACTACCGCTCGGAGGGACACCGCAAGTGGAGAAACCATCTTCAGTTCGTAAAAGACCGACTGGCTAACAGGCACGAGATGTTTAGGGAGCCGCGGGGAAGATGGATTGTGACTGATGCCGGGTATAAGCGCGTTGGAAAGCAGAGACCGGCAACACGGAACTAAGGCGCTACCCACGCGCGGGTGTTCGTGATGGGCCCGCGCGCCGCGCCGTACAGGTTTGGCGGCCGTGTGTTCAGGACCGCGGTAGCGCTGGGCGTGATCGCCCTGAATCGCCGCGCGCTCAAGTGAGGTAATCCCGATGGTGCCGCCGCGAGCTAGCCCCGCGGCGCTCTCACCACACGTTGGGGATAAGCCGGTCGGTCTCGCGCCGGTAGGATTCGTACTCCTCACCGAAGCGCGCGATCAGTTCGGACTCTTCAGTTCGGATCGCGCGCCGGCTGACAGCGAACAGCACTGCGATCGTCACGACGGCGGTGATCGGCGCTCCATACTCAAACGGCCAAGCGAACAGGATCAGCCCGATACCGGCGCGAACCGGATGCCGCACGTAGCGGTAGAAGCCGCTGCGCACGACGGTCTGGCCCTCGCGCCCGGCGCCGAATCGCCATTGCACGCGCGCGCCGATCGCAAGCCAGAGCCCGCCCAGCGCCATCAGAAGGCCGAACGCAGCCACTCCCTGTGGCGCTTCACCGCCGTAGAGGTAGGTGCGCTCGAACGGGGCGGCCGCAAACAACAGCAGCAACGGCAACTCGCGGCGCCATCGCGCGCGCGCATCGTCCCGGGTCTCGCCGATGTCGGTCAGCATCACAGAGGCGATCCTGAAGCCGGCATATGCGAGCAGGTACGCGGTGACGTAGGGATGCTCGCCAAGGTAATCGCTGATTCCGAGTCCGAGCGCGACGGCGCCGACCACCGCGACCAGAAAAACTGCCAGGCCGCCGAGCCTTCGGCCGATCTCGCGATCGATCTCCCGGCCCGCCCGCTCCTGACGCAGACTCTTCGGGTTTCGCGACTTGTCGATCCTCGTGTGCGGTCGCGTCCGGCGCGTGCTCATCCTGATCCATGACTCAAACTCTCATCAGGATGTTCGCGCCAAATCAACCGTGCGACCGTGACGCAAAGTGCTTCGCCGCTCCTTCGCGCTTAGCGAATCGCGAAGTGATTTCTCGCGCGATGCAGCCAGATCCGAGCGACGCAGTCCAATTCATGCGCTCACGTCGCGCGCACCCGCGAGTCACGGGACCCAGAAAACGTTGTTGATTCAAGGCTTTATCAGGCCGAGTGCATGCTACTCAGGCGGCCATATCCGGCCCATTTACATTTGGCACCGGCCTTGCGTTAGGGCGCAGTACGGAATGGAGGGTAGTGAGATGGAAGCAACAATCAGGGAAAGAAGGCTGGCCACGGGAGAGGGAACGCTGGCGGGAAACTTCACGGAGCGTGAAGCGGTCGTGACCTCTGCTCGCTATGTGGCGAACAACCTGCTCAGCGAGCTGCCCGGTATCGCGTTCGGCCTGATCACGCTGGTTTACATCGTGAGCTCGCTGATCGCACTGCGCTAACTGAAAAAGAAATAACCAGGGAGGAAAGTATGATGGCTGCTGCAACCAACGGAACGGGAATCGCGCGGATGACGCAACGGGCCGCGAGGTTCGAGGGCGCCGCTGACGCGGTCGCGCAAGGGAATTTTCTCGACGAACTGCCGGGTTTCGTGTTCGCTCTGATCACTCTCGCCTACGTCGTCACGTCGCTCGCCGCTCTGCTCTAAACCTCGATTCGCGCGCAGGCTATCGCGGCCTGCGCTCTGGTGGGCGAGGCGGCGGCCGGGACCGGCTGCGCCAGGTTCACCATCCGCAAAGACACCAGAACGATCGCCGCGGCGAGAACCAGCGTCACCCAGGCCATCGCACGCGCGCGCCGCAGGATCGAGTTCACCTGCTCGACGGTGAAAGGCTCGCCGTCGCCGTGCGCGGCGACTTCTTCCTGGCGGCCGATCCTGAAAGTCAGGCCGAAGGTGATCCAGGTCTGGATGAAGATCAGCAGGAACGCGAGCAACAGCTTGAGCGAGAGCGGTCCGCCGATCCGGCTGAAGTACTCGAACTTCATCGTGGCCTTCAGATCGGTCAGGCGAATCGCGCCGGTGATTACCAGCACACCGAGCGTCGCGATCGAAAACGGATTGTAGAACTTGAAACCCTCGATCAGCACGGCGCGCCGCGAGTGCTCGTCGGGCGCCTTTTCGGCGGCCGGCAGCAGCATGTAGAGCAGGCCGAATTGCAGGCCAAAGAAGGAGGCCATCGCGAGAATGTGAATCCAGACCAGGAATTCGCCAGGGAGCGGCATCGGGCAGCTTCGAGCTCTGGACAGGCCGGCGTCGTGAATGAGCGCTCTACTCGCCGGGGTCGAAGTCGAGCGCGTTGGAGCGCGCGAGTTGCGAGTACCATCGGCCGCTCTGCTTCACAATCCGCTTCTGGGTGGGAAAGTCGCAGTGGACGATCCCGAAGCGCTGCGCGTAGCCCTCGGCCCACTCGAAGTTGTCGGTGAAAGTCCAGGTGAAGTAGCCGCGGACGTCGGCGCCTTGCGCAATAGCGCGCGACACTTCCGCGATATAGCGGCGCAGGAACCTGACGCGCCGCTCGTCGCGGACTGCGCCGTCGGGGCCCGGGCCGTCGCCGTAGGAGCATCCGTTCTCGGTGACGTAGATCGGCGGCCGGTTGTAGTCCTTGGTGATGCGCAGGATCATCTCGGAGAGCGCCTTGGGATAGACCTCCCATCCGAAGTCGGTGACTTCCTTGGCGTCCGGACGGACCTGCTTTGCGCCCAGGTTGGTATCGCTGGGTTCGTGCGCGACGACCTGCCGCGTGTAGAGATTTATTCCCGACGAAGTCGAGCGGCGCCTTGATGGTCTCGATATCGCCGGGCCGGACTTCCACGCGGTCCTCGAACTTGCCGCTCACATAGATCTCCGGATAGCGGCCGTTCATGACGGTTTCGAGGAACCAGAGATTATGGAAGCCGTGCCATCGCTCGGCAGCGTCGCGATCTTCCTTCGAGCCGGGATTCTGCGGATGTATCGGCGACATCGAAAACGCGGTGCCGACCGCCTCCGGATTGTGCCCGCGATTCGCGAATTGCGCGGACCGCCAGTCCCTGCGCGAGGTTCACGACATGGGTCGCCTTCAGCGCCTGCCCCGGCTCGTTGCGGCCGGGCGCGTGCATGCCGGCCAGATATCCCAGCATCGTGAACACCCACGGCTCGTTGAACACCATCCAGTGTTTCACGCGATCGCCCAGCCGATCGGCGACGATCGCGGTGTAGTCGGCGAAATGCTTCGGCGGTGTCGCGATTCGGCCATCCGCCCGCATCCTCGAGCGCCTGCGGCAGGTCCCAATGGTAACAGCGTGACGAACGGCTTGATCTTGCGCCGCAGCAGCTCGTCGATCACGCGGCTGTAGAAGTCGAGGCCCTTCTGATTGATCGCGCCCCGGCCCTCCGGCAGGATTCGCGGCCACGAAATCGAGATTCGCGACGCATTGAGGCCGAGATCGGCCATCATCGCGATATCCTCGCGGTAGCGATGGTAGTAATCGCAGGCGACGTCGCCGGTGTCGCCGTTCTTGATCTTGCCCGGGGTGTGGCAGAAGCGATCCCAGATCGACTCGCCCTTGCCGTCTTCGTTCCACGCGCCTTCGATCTGGTACGAGGCGCTGGCGGTGCCCCACTGGAAGCCCTTGGGAAATGTCAGCGTTGCCATGCGCGGATGGTTAGCACATTACGCTCTGCCCCGAAATGGAAGCACTGTCCCACAGAGCGCCAAGTCGCCTGATTTCGTCACAACCGGCCTACGACGCCCATCGTCGGCCTGCCGCGCGACAAGTTGACGTCCGCCATGCGGCATCGCTCTTGCCTGAAGAAGTGTGGAATGTCGCTAGGGGGATTCGGATCACGCCATGGCCGGTGAGACAGATACCCACGGCATCGATGACGAAGAGTCGTCCGGGGCTCTGCGGCCCCGCGCTCCGACCTCTGTCGGGTCTGCGCGCTTCATAGCTGCGCTGACCTGCTCGCCTGACTCCGAAGCAGATCGGCCGCAACTAAAGCGGCTGCTCCTAAGCGCCTTGGGGCTCGTTCTCCTGTTCGAAATCGTGACCTTCTTCCGGCTCGACTGGTACGAAGCGGTTCCGAAGCCTGCGCCGCTTCTTTTGCGGGTCTTGGGACTCGCGCTCACGGCCGCCGCGGTCTGCGCAGTCCTTCTGATGCGCTCGACGCGCGGTTGGCGCTGGTGGGCGCTGGCCTTCTGTATCGCGCTGGTCGCAAGCAACACGCTCATGGCAATGGCAGTGGAGGAGGACGTGCCTTTGCTGATGGCTCTGCTGGTGCTGACCTTGGCCTCATCGGTCTTCCTGCCCTGGAGGGTGCGCTGGCAGGGGTCGCTGGCGGTGATCAGCATGACCGCGTGCTCAGGCGCGGCGCTGCAAGGCGGGATCGAGCCCGACGATGTGGAACGCTGGATTATCCTGGGGGTCACAACAGCGTTTGCGATGACTTTCACCGCCCTGAAAGATTACTACGGGCTCCAGCAGCGCATGATCGAGGAATTGCGGGGTAGGGAGGAACGGCTCCGCTCCGAGAATGCCCAGCGGCGCCTGGCCGAGGTCCGTCTGCGCACTGAGGTCTCCGAGCGGCAGACTGCTCAGCACCTCGCGCAGGATCGCGCGGCCACGTTGCGGAAGGTTTTCGAAGCGAGCCCGGACGCAATCATCATAAGCGAACTGGCCGCCGGCCGGGTTCTCGACATCAACGGAAAATTCAGCGCCAGCGGATACCGCCGCGAAGACGTGACGGGCAGGACTCTTGATGAGCTGAACATTTGGGCCGAGCCGGACCAGCGCGCCGAATACCGGGCGAGACTCGATACCACAGGCCAGGTCAGCAACATGGAGGCCGACTTCCGCAACAAGGCGGGACAGATCACTGAGTGCCTGATCTCCGGCGCCGTGGTGGAACTCGGCGACCGGCCCTGCGCGATCTCGATCGTGCGCGACATCACCGAACGCAAGCAGATGGAGCGCAACCTGGTCGAGGCGCGGGAGAAGGCGCTCGCCGCTTCGCGGGCCAAGTCGGAGTTCCTGTCGAGCATGTCGCACGAGATCCGCACCCCGATGAACGCCGTGCTCGGGATGGCGGACCTGCTGCAGGAGACCGAGCTCAACCCGGAACAGCGGCGCTACCTCGACGTGATGACCGCCAACGGCAACTCGCTGCTGGAGCTAATCAACGGCATCCTGGACCTGGCGAGAATCGAGAGCGGCCGCCTTCAGATCGAAAAGACCGAATTCGAACTCGCCGACCTGATCGACAAAACCATCTCCACCTTTGGCGTGCGGGCGCACGGCAAAGGATTGGAGCTGGTCGCGCGAATCGCGCCGGGCGTGCCCGAGCGCCTAGTGGGGGATGCGCTCCGGCTGCGGCAGGTGCTGATCAACCTGCTCGGAAACGCGATCAAGTTCACCGAGAAGGGAGAGGTCGTACTCGAGGTCGAGCGCGAGCTCGGCTCGAACGAAGCCACCGAATTCCGCTTCACCGTCTCGGACACCGGAATCGGCATCGCACCGGACAAGCTCGGTTCAATTTTCTCGAGCTTCACCCAGGCCGATTCCTCGACCACCCGCAAGTACGGCGGCACCGGACTGGGACTCGCGATCGCCGAGCGTCTGGTCGGCCTGATGGACGGGCGGATCTGGGTCGAAAGCGATCTCAACAAGGGCAGCCGATTCTCGTTCACCGCGCGATTCTCTCTGGCGGGCCGCGTGATTTCGCCGACCTCGCACGTGGTGCTGAGTCTCAGCGGCTATCGCGTCCTGGTCGTGGACGACAACCAGATCAACCGTCTGATCGTGCGCGAGATGGTCTCGAACTGCGGCGCCGAGGTCAGCGAAGCCGACTCGGGCGAGGCCGCCCTGGCCGCAATCCGCCAGGCCACGGCCGTGGGCCAGCCTTATCGCATCGTCCTGCTCGACATGCGGATGCCCGGGATGAACGGGCTCGAAGTGGCGAAGACCGTCCGTCAGGAAAAGCTTCCCGACCCAGCCGTTGATCCTGATGCTCTCCTCCGATGACTTCCGGCCGCAACTCGCCCGGCTCAAGGAGCTGGGACTCGATGCCTACCTGGTCAAGCCGATCACGCGCAAGGAACTGTTTGAGGCGATCTTCCGCGTCATCGAAGATGCCAACCGCAACAGCGCCGATACGCTCCCTAAACGTGGAGCGAGGGGGGCGGCGCTCGCGCCGGCCACCGAACCGGCCGAAACCAGAATTCTGGTCGTGGACGACTCCGCCGACAACCGGCTTCTGATCGGCGCGTACCTGCGCCGCGAACCCTACGAGGTCGATTTCGCCGAAGACGGCAAGCAAGCCGTCGAGAAGTTCAGATCTACCCGATACGAGCTGGTTTTTATGGACATCCAGATGCCGGAGATGGACGGGCTGGATGCAACCCGAGCTATCCGGCAATGGGAAGGCGGCCACGGGCTCGATCCCACGCCGATAATCGCGCTGACCGCGTTTGCGCTCGAGGAGGACGTGCAGCGCATCCTTGCGGCCGGCTGCGATGCGCACGTCGCCAAACCGGTAAAAAAACGTGTCCTGCTCGACGCTATCGCGAACGCGGCTCTCCTGCGCCGGGCCGCCGCGCCGCAGGCGCCGCGCACCCCGGAGCCCCGACCGTTCTCCGACGCCGTGTGGCCGCAGTCTTTTCTCAGCCTGTCGCCGATCAAATAATCCGATCTTCGCGTCGTTCCCTTTTAGGTCCCCGCCCGCGTTGGCTCGCCCCGAGTTTGTAGACAATCGAAAGCCGATCGGCGCGGGAATTTTCCGCGGTCGCAATGCGCTCGCGCCGCTGAGGCGGCGATCCCACGGCCCTCCGCGAATCGCTGCCTGTGAATTGCCGCACAAGACCCCTCTTGACCACAGCAATGCGACGGCAGTTTCGCATCGCTCGGATCGCGCGTGAACGGCTCAGCCGCTTATTAGTATTACTTATGATATAGAATCGCCTACACGGGTTATTCTTATGAAGCGAAACAATTGCAAAGGGGTTATCAACAGCCTAGTATATGCGTTGTCAACAATCTGCGCATACAACCTGTTGTGGTTGAGCCTTGACATTTTACCCCAAGCGATGTCATCAAGAGCATCACGCATCGGACTGACACAGGGTTGTTGACCGGCGGCGTCAATGGAGAGGAAACATCGACTTAACAATTTGGCGGCGGGCGGAGCGAAGGTTGCGGCGAAGGCTGATGGAGGTGCGGTGATGGCGGGCGGATTGGACAGGAAGCCGGAGGAAGTCGCGGAGCACGCCTCGGACGCGGAGCAGGTTTCGGACGCGAAGCGCGTCTCGCATAACACTCGCGGGCTTACGGTCCCGCGCTATTTCACCCGCGCTGTCGCCACCGGCGCGGGTGTGGACCCGATGAACGAGGTCGAGTGGGAGTTGCGCTCGGCCGTGATCGCGGGCGAAGACGGCCGCGTGGTCTTCGAGCAGCAGAACGTCGAGGTGCCACGCGCATGGTCGCAGACCGCGACCAACGTAGTGGTCTCCAAGTACTTCCGCGGCCCTCTGGGCACGGAGAAGGATCGCGCTTTCGCCGGTCCCAAACGCGAGACCAGCGTCCGTCAACTGATTGGGCGCGTGGTCGACACGGTCACCGGATGGGGCGAGAAGCAGAGCTACTTCCGCACCGCCGAAGACCGCGATGCGTTCCGGGCCGAGTTGACCTGCCTGCTGGTGAGTCAGAAGGCCTCGTTCAACAGCCCAGTGTACTTCAACGTCGGGATCGATCGCAAGCCACAGTGCTCCGCCTGTTTCATCCTCAAGGTCGAGGACAACATGGAGTCGATCCTCGGCTGGTACCGCAACGAGGGAATGATCTTCAAGGGCGGCTCGGGCTCGGGCGTGAATCTTTCGGCGTTGCGCTCGTGCCGCGAGAAGCTCTCGTCGGGCGGCACGGCCTCGGGACCGCTCTCCTTCATGAAGGCGGCCGACGCCTCGGCGGGCGTGATCAAGTCGGGCGGCAAGACCCGGCGCGCGGCCAAGATGGTGGTGCTCAACGCGGAGCATCCCGACATCAAACTGTTCATCAAGTGCAAGCAGGCCGAGGAGCACAAGGCATGGGCGCTGATCGAGGCCGGCTACGACGCCTCGCTCGACGGTGACGCCTATGGCTCGGTCTTTTTCCAGAACGCCAACAACTCGGTGCGCGTCAGCGACGAGTTCATGCAGGCGGTGCTGAACGACGGCGAATGGCAGACGCGATTCGTGAAGAGTGGCGAAGTCGCCGAGACCCTTCGCGCCCGCGATCTGATGCGCACCATCGCGGAGGCGGCGCACGCCTGCGGCGACCCCGGGATGCAGTTCGACACCACGATAAATCTGTGGCACACCTGCCCGGCCTCGGGACGCATCAACGCCTCCAACCCGTGCAGCGAGTACATGCATCTGGACAACTCGGCGTGCAATCTCGCTTCGCTCAACCTGCTCAAATTCCTCGACGAGCGCGGCGAGTTCGACGTGAAGGCGTTCCGGCACGCGGTCGCCGTGATGATCACCGCGCAGGAAATCCTGGTCGATAACTCGTCGTATCCGACCGACGAGATTGCACGGAACGCGCGGGCCTATCGCCAGTTGGGACTGGGCTACGCCAACCTGGGCGCGCTGCTGATGGCGCTCGCGATGCCGTACGATTCGGACCAGGGGCGCAGCTACGCCGCCGCGATTACGGCCCTGATGACCGGCGAGGCCTACGCGCAATCGGCGCGAATCGCCGAGGCGATGGGGCCGTTCGAGGGCTACCCGCCCAACCGCGACGCGATGCTCAAGGTTATCGAGCGCCATCGCAGCCATGCCTACAAGCTCGACGCTGCGCTGGTGCCGCTCGACCTGCTGCGCGCCGCGCGCGAAGCGTGGGACGAAGCGCTCAGGCAGGGCGTGGCCGCGGGCTATCGCAACTCGCAGGCCACAGTGATCGCGCCGACCGGCACGATCGCCTTCATGATGGATTGCGACACCACCGGAATCGAACCCGACATCGCGCTAATCAAGTACAAGAAGCTGGTCGGCGGCGGAATGCTCAAGATCGTCAACCAGACCGTGGCGCGCGCGCTCAAGCGTATCGGCTACGACTCCAGGGAGATTCAGGAAATCGTCGAGTACCTTGACGAGCACGAGACTATCGAGGGCGCTCCGCATCTCAACCCCGGTCATCTGCCGGTCTTCGATTGCGCGTTTCGGGCCCGCGCCGGCGCGCGCTCGATCCATCATCTCGGCCATCTCAAGATGATGGGCGCGGTGCAGCCGTTCGTTTCGGGCGCGATCTCGAAGACCATCAACATGCCCGAGACCGCCACCGTCGATGAAGTCGCCGAGGCCTACGTCACCGCCTGGAAGCTCGGTCTCAAGGCGGTCGCAATCTACCGCGACGGCTCCAAGCGCACGCAGCCGCTCAACACCGGCCGCGCCGCCGCCGAGGCCAAATCCGCGACCGCGGCAGTAGCGGCGCTTCCGTCGGAAGAGTTCCGGCCCATCAGGCGCAAGCTGCCCGACGAGCGCCGCTCGATCACGCACAAGTTCGATATCGCCGGCCACGAAGGTTACATCACCGTGGGCCTGTACGAAGACGGCACTCCCGGCGAAATTTTCATCATCATGTCCAAGCAGGGCTCGACGATTTCGGGCCTGATGGACTCGTTCGCGACGGCCATCTCGTATGCGTTCCAGTACGGGATGCCGCTGCGGTTCATGGTGGACAAGTTCGCGCATCTGCGCTTCGAGCCGTCGGGCTTCACCAAGAACCCGCAGATTCCGTACGCCAAGTCGATCGTCGATTACCTGTTCAGATGGCTGGCGTCGAAATTTCTCGACGAGCAGGCGCGCCAGGAAATCGGGGTAATCAATGCATCGGTAGCGATGCCGAGAGCGGAAGTCTCGGCCAGTCAGCCGGCGGCAACGCTGCACGATGGCAAGGATTCCAACCTCCGTCAGGCTTTCATCAATCAGGCGGACGCGCCGCCGTGTCCTGATTGCGGATGCATCATGGTGCGCAACGGCACCTGCTACAAGTGCCTGAACTGCGGCACGACCAGCGGATGCTCGTGACGGGAAGTTTGCGCACCCAGGTTGAGGGCCGGGAGGTTAGCACACTTCGGTAGGGCAGGAGGAGCGGGCAGGGAAACTCCGGGGGAACTTGGTGAGGGGAAGGCTGGCTTGGCTGCGAAACGGCAGGGGGAGACGACTGAGAGCTGGCGGGATGGGCGTTGAGACAGTTCCCCCGGAGTCTTTGTAGGAATGTCGGCCGAGCGGCGGCGTACCGCCCGGAAAGAGTGCGGTGGCGGTGGATGCGGTGGTGACAGGAGGGCCGGGGCGACCCGGCCCTCCACTTTTTCGCCCGCCGCGCATCGATCACGCCGAGGCGATCGCGAACCCTGGCAGAAGCCCAAGCCATTCCTGCCGGAGCCTCCGGACTGAAGTCCCGATCGGGCAGGCCGGCGGCTTTTTAGGCGAAGGCTTTTAGGCTAGCTTGCTCGGCAGAATTCACGCGGCCGGAGGAGAGCCCAGCGATGCAGTGGCCTCGGGGGATGGAGCCTGAGCATTCGAAGGTTTACGCGCGCAATGAGATCAAGATCAATGCCGAGCAGGCCCGAATATGGAAGGCGTTGTGCCGGGCCGGCCTATGGCCGACCTGGTACGCCAACTGCGCCTGGCTGAAATTCGAGAACGGCCGCGGCCCCGACCTCGAGCTCGGCACCACCTTCGCATGGAAGACGTTCGGCGCGTGGGTACGCAGCACGGTGCGGGTCTTCGAGCCAATGCGCGCGCTGGAATGGGACGCGAAAGCATTCGGACTGCGCGGTTATCACGGCTGGCAGCTCGAGCAGGCCGTCAACGGCGTGTGGGTCATCACCGAGGAAACCCAGAACGGCCCGCTGCCGACGCTGCTGCGATGGTATCTGAGGCCGACGCTGCATCGCGGGCACCAGCAATGGGTGGAGAGCCTGCGCCGTATCGCGAGCACGGAGTGAGCGTCGGCCGTAGGGAACCGAGGCGAAGGTTGCGCAATTTCGCGGCCGTCCGTGCCTGGTCCTGAACGCGGGCCGCTTCGCCAAGGCGATGGGCGACACGATTCAGGACGGGGAGCTCAAGGCGATCCGCGCCGCCGCCGGTTCGATCGGCTCGATCAACCAGTTCGTCGGCAATACGAACGTGCTGATGCGAGCTGATCTCTGCGCACGCTTGGGCGCGATCTTCGGCTAGGTCATGTGGGTATTATTCAACCGCAAACGCAATGCCCGCTGCGCCGCGCTGCCACGCTGGGACCGAAGGCCAACCCAACACCGTCGGATTAAGGTTCTCCTTCTGGCTCTTTGGTCGTGCTCGATCCGGACGGCGGGGCCACCAAGCCATGAAATGTATAGCGAACGCTAAATCTGACCCGCTTGTAACGAAGGATATCGTACCCAACGGCAAAACAATAAAGACTCGCGGGCATCAAATCCAATGTTGTGTCTCCGTACGTTCTGGTCTCGCGAGCCTGGAATGTAGTCACAGTTGCTCGACGAAGCTGGTTCTTCTTGCAGAAACCCAGGATGGCTTCCAACTCGCGCGCGTCTCTCGCAGGACGATCAGACCACTTTACTTCGACGGCCGAGAGGACCCTTTGGCCCGGTCCGAGGAACACAATATCGACCTCGCCCGTCTTCCAACGTGCGTAGGCTGGCGTGTCTTCCGTCGAGTGAAACCACTGGGAAAAAATCGCCGTCTCCACGAGCGATCCCGCCGTTGCGTCGTCCTCGCCTATCGGCGCGAACAGTGCCGCTCTCATCGAGGGATTGATAAGGTACACCTTGAAGAAGTTTGCCCTTCGGAAGCGTCTCGCCTGATGATCGATCCGATGAACGACCCTTATCAGGAAGGCAGCCTCCAGGTACTCGATGTAACGCTTCAGAGTGTTCTTGGCTACGCCCGAATTTTTGGACAATTCCTCGAGCGATACCTCGTTGGCCGTGTTGAACGCCAGGGTAGTGAACAGTCGATTGAGTTCCTGTATGTCGCGTATTCCGTAAAGGCTCGGTAGGTCTCGGAGTAGTACTTTGTCAACTATGTCGCTCTTTATGAAACGGCCGGGGTCTGCCTTTACCTGATCAGAGAATATTACTTCCGGATATCCGCCATAGTTAATGTAGTCCAGAAACTCACGATTAAGGGTAGCGAGATCAGGCGAGGTAAACGACTCGGGCTCGATCGAGGTTGAGACCAGCGAAACCTTTCCCAGCAGACTCCAGGTACTCGTGAAATGTCAGTGGCGGCAGAAGAAAGTCCGTGAAGCGCCCGGCGCCTGACTCTTTGCTGCCGCGTTCCAGCGCCGCAGCCGCCGAGCCCGAAACGATGCATTTCAAAGCCGAATAGTTGTCAACCAGAGCCTTCAGATGGCGCTGCCACTCCTTCAGGTACTGAATCTCATCAAAAAAAACGAAGGCCGGATGAGAGCGGAGATCGCAGCCTGACGCCATCGAAGCAATGTCCAGGATTTGCTCAAGCGAAAGTCCGTTGTAGATCGGATGATCGACGGACACGTAGCAGATGCCTTGAGGATTCGTACCCGCGGCTATCAGTCTCTGGATCGCGTGATGGAGAATGACGGTCTTGCCGACGCGGCGAGGACCGAGAACGACGACCGCGCGCTTGGGCAACTCCGCCGAAATCAGCGGGTACAGAAGTTCCAGATAGAGGCGCGGCTTCAGGCCACCGAACGGAGGATTCGCGCGGCCATTGTCGGTCCACCATGGGTTTTCTGCTGATATCCGCTGACGTACCTGCTCCGGTGATATGTCTTGCATAGTGGCGCCCTCAGTAGCGTCGAACCTGAAGCGCCAGTCTATCTGGACCGCTCGTTGCAGACTAGAGTCAATATACTGATTCTAGCTGAGAAACGACGGTAAGCCCTTGAAATTAAAGAACTTCTGCGACCGCGTTACAGGCGACTGTAACGGCTGCGTTCGTTGGCGAGCAGGAATAACGTGAGGCGCTGTTCAATCTATCCGTACCCGGAAAGCGCCGCTACGATCTTTCGCCAGTCCCGCGGCTGCGAGCATCTGGAAGACCCATAGATAGGGACGCGCGTACCAGTATTTTCCTCCGACCAGTCCCATCACATGCGCGCGCCCGGTCGCGTCCGAAATCGGCTCGACCTTTCCTGTGAAGCTCTGCCCGCCGATCCGCAGAGTCACCGCCGGATGCGCAAGCAC
The DNA here is from genome assembly GCA_963793115.1 of uncultured delta proteobacterium. Taxonomy (GTDB): domain Bacteria; phylum Desulfobacterota; class Binatia; order Binatales; family Binataceae; genus CAVVMA01. The sequence continues at coordinate 248,966 of CAWBYV010000010.1, read as the reverse complement.
GTTGCGCACCCATTGGCGACTGGAGTTGGCAGTCGCGAGGTATATGGTCTCGCCTTCGACCATGAACCAGATCGTCACTTCGTAGGACTTGCCCGATTTGCGTCCCTGATGGACCAGCTGAAGCGTCTGGTTGCCGGCCACTTTTTCGAGTTGTGTAGCTGGATCGTCGGCCATCGGCGTGTTCCCCTCTCAACTCGGTTGCTTGAGATCTCTTCGTCGCCCAGCGTCAGGCGGACCGCAGGCTCTCGCGTAAGCGCTCACTGCGAGACGCTTTCCATCACCTCACCGGTCAGCGCGTCGGCGATATCGACCACGACCGTGCCGGTGATATTGTTGCGGCTCTTCGCGTTCCTTATTCCGTCCTTCAGGTCGCTCAGGAACTTCTGCTTCGCGAACGGCGGCATCGCTTCGATCGGAAAATCATTCATTATGAACGTGGCCTGGAGCTTATCGGGCCATCTGACCGCCCGGACTTTGGGACCGGCGAACGGCATATTGCGCACCACGTCCTCGATGTCGTCGTGGAAGTCGTCCGCAGCTTCCTCCTTCGCGCTCGCAGGCTTTTCCCGCGCCGCGGGGACGGAAGATTTTTCCTTCGCTACGGAAGCGAGTTTGTTGCCGGCCGCGCCCGCACCTGGAGCCTTGGCGACCGCGGGCGGCGCCGATGCGGCGGCGCCGGGCAGCTTGCTCATCACCTCATTCACCTTGGAGCGCGCGTCGTCGTCGGGCGCGAATTTCAGGGCCTGCTGAAAGGTCTGGCGCGCGTCGGCAAAGTCGTTCTGATCGCCGTACGCGATCCCCATGTTAAAGTAGGCCTCGAAGAAGTCCGGCTTCAGCTTGATCGCGCGCTTGTATTGCACCACGGCCTGATCGGGATTGTTCGTGTAGAGGTACATCGTGCCGAGGTCGGTTCGCACTTCGGGATCGTCCGGGCGTTCTTTCAGATAATGCTCGTAGGCCGCGGTCGCCTGATCGTAATTCTTGTGATCGAAGTTGAGGTTGCCGATTCCGCGCAGCGCGTCCGGATCGTCGGGATTCAGCTTGAGCGAATGGGCGTATGCCTCCATCGACTTGGGATAGTACGACGCATCGAGCATCGCTGCGCGCAGCGTCACGTCGCCGAGCTTGTCCCAGGCCGCGAGGTCCTTGGGTTTCGACTCAGCCTCCTTCTCGACCTTATCGATAAAGCTGCGGGCTTCGGCCAGGCAGCTCGACCTTGGGATGGCCGGGCGGCAGGTCCTGCGGGTTTTGCTGCGCACCTTGCTGCGGGCTCGGCTGCCCTGCCTGCTGCTCTGGAGGACTGACCGACGTGTCCTGCGCGATCGACGCCAGCTTCGCAGGCGGCGCGCCGGGCACGACCAGATATACGACCAGCAGCCCAACCGCCAGCATCGCCAGGAAGACGCCGACGAACGCCGCCGTCAGGGGCAATCCGCGGATGCTGCCGGCCGAAGAAGAATTGAGCTCGCCGGCCGCACTCAACGCAAAACTTCCCCGCCGGGACCACCGGGGCGCCGCAATGCGGACAAAAACGCATGAGCAACTTCCTAGCGCAGCACTTGCGGCGGGCGCAACACCACCCGCAACGCAGCATGGGCCGCCGCGTTACGCGCGCGGCGGTTTCCAACTTCCAAAGCGCCTGTTGTATAGTCGCGCCGCGTCAGGCACCGCGCAAGGAGACGCGCCGCCGTGAGTTCCAACGTCGTCGAAATCCGGGAGCAACTCGTGGCCATGGTCCGCGACCGGACCGGCGATCGCGACGCGCAAGTCAGCGAGCCCGTCGCGCTGCCCGGGCATGCGGGGCTGAGCTACAGCTTCGAGCTCGACTGGCGCTCCAGCGCCGGTCCCGCTCACGAGAAACTTGTGATTCGTCTCGCGCAGGCCGGAGTGAGAGCCGCAGGGCCTGCCGATATCGCGCGCCAGGGAAGGATCATGGCCTCGCTCGCGGATACTGCCGTGCCGGTGCCGCCGATCCGATGGATCGATGAGGATCCGCGATGGTTCGGGCGTCCGTTCTTCGTCGGCGGTTTCGTCGCCGGCGAAAAGCTCGGCGAGCTGCAGATTAACGGCCGAGCAGACGCGCCCGATGGTTCAGAGCGCGGTCGAGACGCTCGCCGCTCTCCACGCAGTGGATTGGCAATCGCGCCGCGATGCGTGGGGAGAGCCCTCCGCGCTCGCCGAGGAGATGAAACGCCTCGACCATCTGTTGGATCGCGACACGCTCGACCCGGCGGCGGTGGCGCGTGCGCCGCTCGCGCGCGAAGGTCTGCGCTCGAGCCTGCGGGCGGCGCCGCGCATCGGATGCGTTCACGGCGACTTTCAGTGGTCGAACATTCTGACGCGCCCGCCGATGCGCGACGGAGGCGTGGCCGCAGTGATCGATTGGGAGCTCGCGCAGGTCGGCGCGACGCTGCTCGACCTCGGCTGGCTTTGCCTGTTCTCCGATCCGGATAGCTGGCACAGCCCGATGCTCATCCCCGCACGGTTGCCATCATTGGATGAGATCGTTGCGATATACACTCGGTCCGCGAAGTTTCCGGTCTCGATCGGGGAAGTGCACTGGTTCCAGGCCTTCTCGGCGTATCGATTCGGCGTGATCACGGCGTTCAACCTGATGCTGCACCGGCGCGGCAAGCGCCACGATCCGATCTGGGAAGAAGTCGGAAAGTCCGCCCCGCGCCTCTTCGAGCGCGCGCTCGAGCTGCTGGGCTGAAGGCGCACGCGACGCCTTCTTTGTTATCGCCGAGTGCGCCTGTCCCTGACCAGGGAGAGGCCTGCGGGCGTATGCCCGCCGGGCGAGGGGAACGCTTCCGAATCCGGACAGTAGATAGTCCACTGTTGCATGGTTGCAACATCATTCCGTCGAATAGATAGTGATTCGTTTTCGCACTCTCGCTACTCTTAGTCGAATGGGTAGCAGGCGCGCTGGACGCGGGAGGTCGATTTGATAGCAACGACGAACGGCAACGGCAAGGAGCGGCGAGTGCTGGTCAGGGATCTTGAGGGACGCATCGGCGAGCTCGAGAATCGCATCAACGATCTCAGCGCGCAGCTCCAGCGGATCGATCAGCGGATGCAGAAGATGGCCGACTTGCTGGCCCTCTCGCCGGTCCGGCCCGGATAGGGCCGCGCCGGGCCAAATCCCTATCGGTATTCTCCACGGTGTTCTTCACCCCCCCTGGGCGCGGTCAATGGCTCCCGCGTCAATTTGGGGTAGTGGGTCATTCTAATCCAGTCGCAGACGCCTCCTTCAGGACTGTCATCATTCTCGCGCGTGGCATGCGCCGGGGGCGATGCCACGCGCGAGAATGACGCCGACAGCGCTTTGGATATGCAACCAAGATTGAAGCTGAATCGGCGCTAAACCCATCCGCTCATCAAACTGACCACTACCCGGCTTGGCCAAGATTTGCGATCGCTCTTAACCGGGAATACAAAGGGGCGGTAGTCCTGAGGAGGTCGGAACGCCGTGAACGTAGCGGTCAGTAATCGCGGAAAGCGCGTGGGCTCGAGACTTCGGAACTGGAAACAGGCGATGCTCACGATGCAGGTTTCGGAAGAGCGGCCGGACCTGGTGTCTCGCTGGCTCATCATGACGCGGGCCGCAGTCACGCCTATGACCCTGACCGCGGGACTGATCGGCGGCCTGCTCGCGAGCCATGCTCCCGATCGGAACTGGTTGTACTTCGCGCTTGCGCTGGTCGGTCTTTGGTTGGCGCATGCGTCTAACAACCTGACCAACGACTACTTCGATCTCGTCAACGGAGTCAACACAGCTTCGGCACCGCGGGCACTGTACGCGCCGCATCCCGTGCTGGCTGGATGGTTGTCGCGGTCGCAACTGATGCTGGCGATCGCGGTGCTGAATCTCATCGGTGCAGCGATAATGGGGGTACTCTTTCTCGTGCGCGGATGGCCGGTGGTGGCGTTTGCGGTTGCGGGGCTCTTCATCAGCGTCTTCTATGTGGCCCCTCCGCTGCGGCTGAAACATCACGGCCTCGGCGAGCCGGGCGTCTTCATCGTGTGGGGGCCGTTGATGGTCTGCGGCACGTATTACGTCACCGCCGGAGAGTTACCGGCCTCGATATGGCTCGCCTCGATTCCATACGCGATTCTCGTCACCACCGTCTTATTCGGAAAGCATATCGATAAAATACCTTACGATTCGGCTCGGAATGTGCGGACATTGCCGGTGATCCTCGGCGAGCAGCACGCGCTCCTTGTGAATGAAGCGTTGATGGTCCTGTTCTACGTGGTCACGGCCGGGTTGGTGCTGGGCGGGGTTCTCGGGATATGGGCGCTGCTGGTGCTGGCCGCGCTTCCCGTGCTGCGGCGGACGCTGAGCCTATACTCACAGCCGAAGCCCCAAACGCCGCCTCCCGGCTACCCTGTGTGGCCGCTTTGGTATGTTTCGGCGGCCTTCGTTCATACGCGCCGCGCCGGCGCGCTCCTCGTGCTGGGGCTGTTCCTCAATGCGGTCCTGAGCCGCTAGAGCCGTTCCCCAGAGCCGTTCCGACGACCGCGGACCGCCGGCAAAACGCTCGCGTAAGGTGACGTCGCTTCAGGGGGCGATATGGAAGGAGCGAGAAAAAATGGATCTGGGACTGAAGGGAAAGGTCGCGATGGTTACTGGGGCGAGCCGCGGGCTGGGGCGCGCGATGGCGCGTGCGCTGGCTCAAGAGGGCGCGCGGCTCTCCATTTGCGCCCGCGGCGCCGAGGGTCTCAAAACCGCAGCCGGGGAGCTCACCGCACTGGGTTACGACGTGTTCGCCGAGCCGGCCGATATCACCGATTCGGCGCAGGCGCGGCGATGGGTTGAGAATACCGTGAAACATTACGGCGGCGTCGATATCCTGGTGAACAATGCCGGCGGCGCGCGCCACGGGGCGCTCGCGGAGCTTTCCGAAGCGGCCTGGCGCGAATCGTTCGACGCCAACTTCTTTTCGGCGGTCGGCTTGGCGCGGCTCTGTGCGCCCGAAATCGAGAAGCGCGGCGGCGGTTCGATCATCAACATCAGCTCGATCTATGGGCGCGAAGCGGGCGGTCCGATCGCCTACAACAACTCCAAAGCGGCGCTAATCTCGTTCAACAAGATGCTCGCGCGCGAGCTTGCGCCGGAACATCAGGGTCAACTCGATCGCGCCGGGCTCGATTCTCTATCCCGGCGGCAGTTGGGAGCGCCGATTCAAAGAGAATCCCGACTTCGAGCGCGACTTCCTGCGCCATGAGCTTCCGGCCGGGCGGCTCGGCCGTCCGGAGGAGGTCGCCTTCGCGGTCGTGATGCTGGCGTCGCCCCGGGCAAGCTGGATCACGGGCGCCTGTATCCCGGTCGACGGCGCACAAGGCCGCTCGCTGGTCTGATCGTCGTCCGGGCTCTTGCTCGTGCGCACGGTCATTGCGGCCGGGCTCGAAGGGCCGCGGCGAAGCCACGCGGCGCAGCATTTCTCTTCGCCAGGCGCGCTATTTTTGACGCTTCCTGATTCCTCGTCCCGGTGCGATAATTCCGCCTGGGTGACCACTATGAAACGGTTGAGCTTCGCGGCGTTGATCGTGTTCGGTTCGCTGTTCGCCACGCGCGTGATCGCCGAGATCATCGAGCCGTCGCCGATCTCGGGAAACTTTGCCGTGACGATTGCGGGCTACGAAATCGTGACCGATGGGACCAATACGTTTCATTTCGATATCGTCGGCGAAGGGCTCGTAACCGCCGACGGCAGCGGCAATCTCAGCGGCAGCGCGAATAGCGCGAATTTCACGGCCACCAATCCCTCTTCCTCGCCGGTTCCCGCCAGCCCGTTCTCGGCGCAATGCCCCGGCACCCTGGCCGGAACGGTTGCCGAGCCTGGCGATGGCGCCGCGCAAATTCAGCTTCAGTTCACACCGTCCAGCCCGGTTCCGTCCGGCGTCGGGCCGCAAGAGGCCTGCATTCCGATGACGATCGGTCTGAGCCTGCGTCGAGATCTATCCCGAATCGGGATACGCGACTCCGGTTCTGGCCTCGGGAGGAACGTCGGCAACTCCGGACCCGACTCCTGCTCCGACACCCACTCCCAGGAAGAAGAAACACCGCAAGGCCAACACCAACGTGATTCCGGTTGACCCGTTGCCGCCGTTCTATCTTTCGAGCGCGACCCGGCTGAAGTGCATCGCGATCGGCGTCACCACCACCTCGACGACTTCCTCGGTCGAAGGCGAATCACTGAGCCTCGATCTCCAGCAGACCGCGCCGGCCAGCGTGACGGTGCCGCCGCCCGTGACATTCTCGCCGGTGCCCCTGCCTTATGCGACGCCGCCGTTTCCGGTCAACGGCTGGCCGACGGCGATGCCGCTGGCGACTCCGGGCGTGAACGGTTGACGTAGCGCGTATCGGCTGACGCCATAGCGAAGCTGGCGCTGCGCAGGCGCCGGAGTTGGCCTTAAGCCTCGACCACCAGCGGCGCGGTATAGCGAGTCAATCGCTTCACCTTGCGCTTCACCTTGCCGAGCCGAACGGCCTTGCGGGCGCGATGCAAGTCGTACTGCTCCGCCGGCTCCCGACGCTCATACTGGACTGCTTACCCTCGGACCGCCGCATGATAGCATTTATTCCACCGTCCGCTTGGCGGCAGAGTCGCTGGAGTTGCAGAAGGGCATAGCCCGCCGCGGGATTCGGAGGAGAAGATCGCCACCGCTCAAGATCACCGGGGACTCCTGGTGCCGGTTTCCAACCCCGAAGGGGTCGCGCCGCTGATCGCGATTGCGATCGCGGCCAGCGAACCAGATGACCCGCCGCCGCGCGTGATCGCGCTGGTGCGCCGTACCGCCGGCGCCCAATCGGCGCAGGCTCCATCGGCAACGCCGGCCTTGTCGGCGGCCATCGAATGCGCCCGCATCAACGGCGTGGCGATCGAGCCGCAGGCGATATGGTCCGACAACCCCGCCCAAGATATCGTCACCGCGGCGCAGCAGGCGCGCGTCGCCTGGGTCCTGCTCGGCTACCATCGCGGCGCATCGGGCGGCGACACGATGGGCGGCGTGGTGCGCGAGGTCTTCGCGCGGGCCAAGTCGCTCCCGATCAATGTCGCGGCCTTTATCCAGGGGACCGATCGGCCCTTCGAGCGCGTGTTCGCCGCAGCCGACGCCAGCCCCGATGGCCGTGCGGCGCTCGCCCTCGCCAGCCGGATCGCACGCAAGAACAAATGCAAGCTGCGCGCGCTGCTGGTGTCGAACAGCGTGGCGCATCTCCACGCCGATTTGCCCGACGCCGAGCTGGTCGAGATGGTCCGCGCCGCTCGCGCCGGGATTGGCCGCCTGTTTCACTCCGACGTGTTGACCCGGCGCAGCCTAAATCAACTGTTCAAGCAGACTCCCGGGCGGCTGCTGATCGTCGGCAAGAAATTCGCCGACGAGGTCGGCCTGCCGCTGGACGAAACTCCAAGCGGCGATCGATGCGTGATCGTGGTCGATGGCGCCGATCCGGGTTCGCACTAGCGATTCGCGCTGAATTCCCGATTACGGCGCCAGGAGCGGGGAATTTCACGCCGCAGGTCCCGGCCGAAATAGAAGGCTTCGGCCGAGACTCGCGGCCCGCTGAGCGTAAGCAGGCTTCTCAGTTTCCTCTGACTGAGACGCAGTACGTGCCGATTATGCCGAGGATGCTGTTGGCCGTTTGATCGACCGAAACGATCTCGCTGATTCCCGCGCTCTTCGCAGCGGTCTCGATACTCGCATCACCGGTCGCCACCAATCCGAGGATCGCTTGCTCGCAGGCCGTCCCTGTCTTTGTGGCCTGAGTTTCTTTCACCGACGTCGCCGCCACCGGTCCCTTGGTATCGGTGTAGAGAACTCCCCTTGCCTGACTGTCGACCGTAAGACAGCCCGCGAGGTAGAACAGGCTCGCCGCCGAAAACAGAACAACCGCCGCCCTATGTAGATTTAATCGCATCCAGACTCTCCTTTTTCCCCCATTAGAGGCGATTAAACGAAAGCGAGACGCGAGTGTCAACGGACAACAGTCGCAGTTATCCACACCGGCTAGGGTCAGCGCCGTCTATCCGGCTCCGACTTCCATCTTTGGCTGGTTGCGCAGCTCTATAAAGAGTATAAGGCTTCGGGCGGATCGCCACTGTGGTTCGATCGCTCGTGACGTTCAGCCTCGAAGTGAACTTGCTCGTGAGGAGGTCAATGCCGTGGGCTTGCCAAGCCGTGCATCGCGTCGAAATATCAGTGGCTATTATCTGGCGCCATTGCTGCTCGCGTCCGCAATATTAGCCGTCGCCTGTGGCACAAACTCCTCGAATGAAAGCACCAGCCAGTATATCTATGACGCCGCGATTACGGCCAAGGTGAAAGCTGCGCTCGCCTCAACCCCGCAATTGAGCGCCATGAACACCCGGGTCGAAACCACCAACGGCGTCGTGACGTTGACCGGGGTCATCAAGTCGGCCGATGCCAAAGCGCGCGCGGCCAAAGCCGCGTCATCAGTGGCCGGAGTCAAGGGAGTGCAGAACAATCTCGAGGTCGAGGGCCAACCCGCTGGCGCATCACCGCACTGAGCTACTGCCAAGTTGGAAGTTCGTTGAATAATACGTCCTCTGAATTGCTGCCGCTGTGGTCGAAATCAGTTCAGCGTATTTCAGACTCAGGACACTACGCCGGGGCCAGCTCCACGATCGGGATCTGCCGCGTGGTTTTCTTCTGATACCCCGCGTAGGCGGGATAGATAGCGAGCAGCCGGGGCCAGATCGGCTTGGCCTCTTGTGCCGAAAGCGTGCGTGCCCGGCAGTTCCGCACCGAGCGCCCGACTTCGGCCTTGACCGCGGGGTTCTTGACCAGATTGAGATACCACGCCGGCGGCGAATCGCTGCCGCCGTATGAGGCGACCAGGTAGATCCTTCCCTGATCCTCGAAGTAGAGCAGCGGCTTGGAGATCTCGCGGCCACTTTTGCGGCCGCGCGTGGTCAGGATGAGCGTGTTGCGATTGAGCGGGCCCCATCCGCCCGACAACCGATATGCCGCGACGTGAAACTGGCTCAGGAACTGGATCAAACCAGCCTGTATCGGATTGATCTTCATCGGGCCATTTCCTCCTTGAAGCCCGCTCTAGAAAGTCGCGGTGCCGGCCGGTTCGTCGATCACCCGGTTCTCGAGATGGCCGACGCGCTCGACCTCGATCCGCACGACATCGCCGGTCTTCAGAAAGCGCGGCGGTTTCATCGCGATAGCCACTCCGCCCGGAGTTCCGGTGGACACGACCGTGCCGGGCTGCAAGGTGAACACCGTCAACAGGGTTTCGATCTGGGCGAAGCAATCGAAGATCAGGTTCCTGGTGTTGGAATGCTGGCGCAATTCGCCGTTCACCCAGGTCCGTAATTCGAGCGCGTGCGGATCGCCCACTTCGTCGGGCGTGACGATCCACGGCCCCATCGGTCCGTGCGTGTCGAACGACTTGCCCAGCGTCATGGTCGGCGAGCGGAACTGCCAGTCGCGGACGCTCACGTCGTGAACGATCAGGTAGCCCGCGATCACCTGGTGCGCGCGGTCGCGCGGGACATGGCGACATCGGCGGCCGATGACGAAGCCCAGCTCACCCTCGTAGTCCAGCGCGGCGGAGACCCGCGGCAGATGGATTGGATCGTAGGGGCCGGTAACGCAACTGGTCTGCTTGTTGAAGAAGATCGGGAATTCGGGCGCCTTGGCGCCGGTCTCGGCGGCGTGGTCGGCGTAGTTGAGGCCGATTGCCAGAAATTCCGGTGGCCGGAGCACGGGCGCTTCGAGCCTTAGCTGGCCGAGCGAAATGCGGTGCGCGCTGCGGTCGGCGGCCTTGCGGGCGCGCTCGATCGCGTCGCGTCCGCCGGCCAGAAAAGCCGCCATCTCGCGCGGCAGCTCCGGCGCTTCGGCGGCCAGATCCACTATCGCGTCGCCGGCCACCACCCCGATTCGTGTCGCGCCCTGATAAGTGAAAGTCGCAAGCTTCAAATTTCTGACCTCTTGACTGCTTGACCTCGATGGCTGCCGGGCTGCTTCGCGAATTGTATGGCTCCTGAGTCTACGATCTTTCGTTCGAAAATCGAACCTCGCTTTGAATTTGATTTGATCCGATTTGACCGGGGCTCGATAAAGGCGAAATTATCGATGCGGTCGGGGCGGCGAAATCGCGCCCGGAAGCCGGGGAGGTCGGCGCGCAAATGAACCAGCAGGAACAAATGGAGTTTGTCCGGTCCCATCGCACCGCGATCTTCGGTTACAACCGCAAGCACGACGGTCCCTCGATGTCGATTGTCTACTACGTCATGGACGGCGACGACATTCTGGTATCCACGATGGCCGAGCGGGGCAAGGCGAAGGCTGTCCGCCGCAATCAGAAAATCTCGCTCTGCGTGCTCGACGAGAAGTGGCCGCCGACTTATCTGCAAGTCTACTGCGACGCCACGGTCGAAACCGACCTCGAGGCCGCCACCGACCTGATGATGAAAATCGCGGGCGTGATGGCGGCCCAGCCGATGCCCGAGTCGGTTCGGCCGGGCGATCAGGCAGGGCGCGATCACCGAAAAGCGCGTGGTGTTGCGTCTTAGGCCCTACCAGACTTTCGAAACACCGCCGCGCCACGTCAACACTCCCAGCGAGGTCGAGACTCTCACCCACAGCCTGGGCGTGTCGATGCCCTGGAAGTGACTTGCTCAGTCCCCATTCGGAGAATGGGAACCTATCTCAATTGCGCGACTAATTCACTTTCTCGCGATTCACTTTTTCGCGAAAGACCATTTCGGACCCATTCGGATCGACTGGTATCATGCGGCCATGCGGTCCATCATTGTTGGCGTAGTGGCTATAGTTGCGTGCGGGATACCGGCTATCACTCGGCCCGCAGCAGGCGCTGAAATTATAACCCTGTCAGACGCGATCGATCGGGCGCTCAAATTCGCACCGAGCTTCGCTGCCGCGGCTGCCAACAGCGATCTCAGCGAGGCGCAGGTTCGCGAGATGCGGGCATCACTGTTCCCCAGCCTTTCCGCGCAAGGCGAGTATACGCAATCGCCGGGTTACGACCCGCGGATCACCAATCGCGGCCAGAGCGATTTGCTCCTGACGCTCGACTACACTGCGTATGACTTCGGCCGCCGGACGGCGCAGGCGCGCGCCGCGCGTTATGCCGGGGAGGCGGCCCGGTTCGGCGTCGCGGCGGCGCGCGCTCGAATCGCCTTCGAGACCAGGGTCGCTTACTACGAGCTGTTGCGCAGCGCGCACGCCCAGCGCGAGCTCGAGTCGAGCCTGGAGCGGCTCGATCGCTACCTCGCGACTATTCATGAACTGGCGCGGACCGGAAAAGCGATCGCCAATGACGCGCTCAAGATAGAGCTCGCGCGCGACGATGCCGAACTGGCCGCCGCGCAGGCCAAAGGCGCGCGCCGGCGCGCTGGCGTCGCGCTCGGTTCGCTGCTCGGCGATTGGACGGGCGATTTGCAGGCCGCTGAGGTCGAGGGTCTTCCGCCGGCGCAGGCAGGCGAGCTTTCCCGCAGTCCGATGCTCGCGGCGGCGCTAAGACAGGTACAGTCGGCGTCGCTGGCGGAAACGGCAGCCGAAGCCGAGCGCTATCCGACCTTCCATGTCGCGCTGAGCTCGGGGTTTATGGGCGTCGATCCGCCGAACACATTCGCCGATCGCGGCGGCGCTTCTTACGACGGTCTGGTGTCGGTTCCGCTTTTCAGCGGTGGCGCGATCTCCGCCCGCATCGATCAGGCCCGGGCGCGATTGCATCAGGCGAGAGCCGAGCAGCGCCAGACCGAGCTCGACCTGACGCGGCAGTTGGCCGACGCTTCGCTCCGCTATGAGCAGGCCAAAGAGACGCTCGAGCTCCTGGCGCGCGAGCAGCCTGTCGCCGACGACGCCTTCGCGCTCCATTGGGCCCGCTTGCTCGGCGGGGGTGGTACCACGATGCTCGAAGTGCTCGACGCATATCAGCAGGCCGAGCGGATTCGGCTCGGCCGGACCGATCAGGAATTCACGGCGCGCGAGGCCGCCGCGGAAGGCGCGTTCGTGCTTGGAGAGACCGAATGAAATCCTTCGAGATGATCGCCGCCGCGACCCTCGCCGGCGCGATCGCGCTCGGCGGATGCCGCCCCGCCGCCACCGGCGACCAGGACTCGGGTCCCATCGATGCTGTGCCTGCCACGATGTCAGTCGCCGGGGCGCGGGTCTCGATCGCGCCGATGCAAAGCGAGCTTCGCCTGCTCGGCGTCACGGCCGCACGCCGCCACATAACGCTGCGCGCGCCAACCGCGGGACGGGTGGTCGAAATCGATTTCAACAGTGGTGACCGGGTCAGGCGCGGAGAGGTCGTCGCCCGGATCATCAATCGCGAGAGCGAGGCGGCGCAGGCCGGTCTCGCGGTGGCCAAGCGGCTCGATCCCGAACATGCCTCGGAGCTCGAGAAGTCCGTGGATCGCCATACCGGGAACGCCGCGATCGCAGTCACGGCGCCCGAGAACGCGATCGTCGCTCAACGCCTGGTGAGCGGAGGCCAGATGGTCGGCGAGCTGGATCCGCTGGCCGACTTGATCGATCCCGCGAGTATCTTCGTCAATGCCGCGGTCCCGATAGACTCCGTCCGCCTGCTCAGGCCCGGAATGAATGCGATCGTGACCTCGCAGATCCGGCCGGGAGCAGAGTTCCACGCGCGGGTGGCTGCGGTCTCGCCCGCCTTCGAGCCGAACAGCGCCACCACACCGGCGCGGCTGGAGTTCATTGGCAAGCCCCGTATCGATCAGGCCGGGGCTGCGGTCGAGGTGCGCGTCGTGACGGAGTCGTCGCCCGACGCGATCGTCGTTCCCGCCGCCGCGCTCTTCGAGGACGCCGAGCACGGCGGCTTATACGTCTTCGTGGCCGACGGCGGCGGATTGGCCCGTCGCACGCCAGTCGAGGCCGGCATCCATGACTCCGGGCGCGTCCAGATAACGCGCGGGCTTGCCGTGGGACAGGTTGTCATCACGTCCGGAGGCTACGCGCTGTCGGATGGGCTGCGGGTGCGCGTCGCGATCGCGCAGAACTAAAACCGGTCGCGTCGCATTGAAACTGCCGAACACAAGCCTGTCCCTGTTTGCGGTGATCGCAGCCAGCGCGCTGGGGCTGATTGTGGCCCGCTCGATTCCGAGCGCGGTCTTCCCCGAGTTGGTCTTTCCGCGGGCGATCATCCTGGCCGACAGCGGCGATCTCCCCTCGGAGCAGATGCAGGTCGCGGTGACGCGCCCGCTCGAAGAGGCGGCCTACAGCGTGGTCGGCACCAGCATGGTTCGCTCGACCACCACTCGCGGCAGCGCGGAGGTGGACGTCACTTTCGCGGACGGCGCCGATCCGACCGTGGGGTTCCAGTTGCTCAACGCGACGCTCGCCGAAGTCCGCGGATCGCTGCCCGCCGGCACGACCTTCGACACGCGCCTGCTGACTACCGGAACATTCCCGATTCTCGACCTGAGCCTCAGTTCGAAAATCCGTACGCTGCCCGAGCTGACCGACATCGCCTTCTACGACGTGATTCCCAGTCTTCATCGGATTGCGGGCGTCTATCGGGTCGAGATGGTCGGCGGAAAGTCGCGCGAGTACGTCGTCAGGCTGGATCCCGCTCGCCTGCTCGCGCGCAAGTTGTCGGCGGCGCAGGTGGTCAGTGGGCTGGCGGCGGCTAACATCATTTCTTCGGTGGGCCGAGTCATCGATTCTCATCGGATGGTGCTGGCGGTGGTGTCTTCCGATCTGCATGACGAAGATCAGTTGCGCGATGTGCCGGTCGCAAACGCCGGCGGGCAGCCGGTGCACTTGCGTGATATCGGCACCGTCGAGCTCGGCGTCCGCGAGGACTACATCCGCGCTTCGTCGGAGCGCGGGCCGGCGGTCCTGGTCGGCGTGTCACGCACGCCCGGCGGCAACACGGAGCAAATTGCGGCCCAGGCGCGCGGGCTGGTCGACGGCTTTCGGCGGGCCTATCCGGACGTGGACTTCTCGGTCTCGTATGACCAGGCGGCACTGGTGGCCGAATCGGCGCGCAGCGTGCGCGACGCGATTGTGCTGGGCCTCGTGCTCGCCGTGCTGGTGGTTTTTGCATTCACCTTCTCGGTGCTGAGCGCGCTGATCGCTGCGCTGGTGGTGCCGTGCACAATCGCGATCACGATAGTCGTGATGAAGGCCGCCGGGCTGACGTTCAACATGATGACGCTGGGCGGGCTCGCCGCCGGTATCGGCCTGTTCATCGACGACGCGATCGTGATGATCGAGGCGATCCATCGCGCGCGCGCGGCCGGCGCCGATACCACCGCCGCGATCGGCCGGGCCCTCGACGAGCTGGGGCGCCCGCTGGTTGCCTCTACTCTGACCGTGATCGTGGTGTTCGTGCCGCTGATATTCCTGTCCGGCGTCACCGGCAGCTTCTTTCGCGCGCTCGCGGCGGCGCTCGGCGCGGGGCTCGCCGCGTCGCTGGTGCTGGCGCTCTACTTCACGCCCGCGCTCGAACAGGTAGCCGAGCGATTTCGGCGGCCGAGCCGGCCCGACGGCCGAATCTTCGCGATCGTACGCTCGCTCTACGCCGTGACCTTGCGGCCGTTCCTCCGCTTGCCGGTGCTTTCAATCGTGCTCGCAGCCGGCGCGACAATTCTGGCGGCCGCGCTCTACCGGACGGTCGGCACGGATTATCTTCCGGCGCTCGACGAGGGAGCTTTCATCCTCGATTACTTCACGCCGCCGCAGAGCAGCCTCGAAGACACCACTGTTCTGCTCGGCAAGATCGAGGACGTGTTGCGCGCCACGCCCGAGGTCGCGGCTTTCGCCCGGCGCACGGGCACCCAACTCGGCTTTTTTCTCACCGAGTCGAATCGGGGCGACATCTCGGTCCGGCTGAGAAGCGTCCGCACGCGCGACATCTATCAGGTGATGGATTCGGTGCGCGGCCGAATTCTCGCCACCCTGCCGGGCGTTCGGATCGAGTTTTCGCAAGTGCTCCAGGACCTGATCGGCGATCTCTCGGGAGTGCCCGAACCGATCGAAATCAAAGTCTTCGGCTCCGACCAGGCCGTGCTCGAAGCGACGGCCGTGAAGGTCGCGGCGCAAGTCGCCGGCGTGAAGGGGACGGTTGACGTGTTCAGCGGAATCGTGCTGAGCAATCCGGAGCAGGAGATCGTGGTCGATGAGACCGCCGCCGCGCGCTACCGCATCTCGGCTGACGATGTGCGTGCCGCGCTGGAAACGGCCGTGGCAGGAACCGTGGCGACCCAGGTGCGGGCCGGCGACCGCCTGCTCGGCGTCCGCGTCCGCTATCCCGAGGTCTTCCATCGCGACCTTTCGACGCTCTCCGAAGTGATGCTGAGCGCGCCCGACGGCGGGATCGTCCCGCTCAGCTCGATGGTCAAATTCAGATGGCTCGGCGAGCGCGCCGAGATCGATCGCGAGCGGCTGCGCCCGGTAATCCACGTGACCGCGCGCCTTTCGGGGATCGATCTCGGCACCGCGATGACGGAAGTCAAGCGACGCCTCGCCGGGCTCTCGCTGGCGGCGGGGGTGACGCTCGAATACGGCGGTCTCTACGCCGAACAGCAGAAGGCTTTCTCGGAGCTGGCGCTGGTCCTAATCGCGGCCGTGGCCGGCGTGTTTCTGATTCTGCTCTGGGAGTTCGCGCGCCTCGCGCCGCCACTCGCTGTGCTGCTGGGAGCGATTCCGTCGCTCGCGGGCAGCCTGATCGCGCTGCAGTTGACTGGAATCACTCTCAATATCTCGTCGTTCATGGGACTGATCATGGTGGTCGGAATTGCGGCCAAGAACGGCATCCTGCTGCTCGATCGAGCCGAACACGAAGTCGCTTCGGGCGTTGCGCCGCGAGACGCCTTGCTCGGCGCCGCGAACGTCAGGCTGCGGCCGATCGTGATGACTACGATAGCGACTGCGGCCGGACTCATGCCGCTGGCGATTGGCTTGGGCGCCGGCGCTAAAGTTCAACAGCCGCTGGCAATCGCGGTGATTGGCGGGCTCGCGTTCGCCATGACGCTCGCGATTCCGCTGACCGGCGGAATCTATCTGCTGGGAACGCGCCAGGCGCGGAAGTCCTGAGGCGCTCACCGCTCGGCCATTTTCGTGCCGGCACTTTTGCGTCGCCACTAATGAGGCACGCGTTGTCCCGGTATGGGACTTCGCTTGGGCTCGGTTGGTCTAATCCGGGCCTGTTTCATCGGTTCCCTTTTTGCTTCCGGGCAGAACACGGCGAGATCGCTCGGGAGCTACGGCAATGGGGGCTGGGATGGAAGCGACGACAAGCGGTGACGGCGCCAACCTTGGTGCGCGCGGTCGTCAGCCTCGCGAGTCTGGCTATAGCTTATGGATCTGGACCGGATTCGCGTTGTCGATCGCCGCGACTGCGGTCGTAGGCTGCATGGGCTACTTGCACGCCAAGGGCCTGATGGCCCTGGCCATAGTCGGCGGCTCGATCGCATCACTTTTGTTGCTGGCGTTCGCCGGCGCGTTCATCTACCGGATGCTGCAGGCTCTGCGAAAAAGTCTGGAAGAACTGGCCAGCTCGCAGGCCCGGCTCGCCGAACACGACCAGCTCGGAGCGGCAGGATTCAGGACGCTGCTCCAGGCTTCGCCCGAGGCGATGATCATCTCCAATCCCCACGGCGAGATAATCATCATGAATTCGCGAGCGGAGCAGTTGTTTGGCTACCAGCGCGAGGAACTGCTCGGACAGCCGATCGAAGTCCTGCTGCCGGAGCGGTTCCGGAAAGCCCACCTGGGCCATCGCGAGGGCTATAACGCCAGGCCGGTAAACCGGCCGATCGGCGCAGCCCGCGGTCTCGTCGGGCTGCGCAAGGATGGGACCGAGTTCCCGATCGAGGTCAGCCTGTGCCCGGTCGAGACCGGCCAGGGCATCCTGGTCTCGAGCGCCATCGTTGACATCACGGCGCGCAAGGCCGCGGAGCGCGAGCTCGAGGAGCGGCGGGAAGCGCTCGCGAGGTCGAATCGAGGAGCTCGAACAGTTCGCCTATGTCGCGTCGCACGACCTGCAGGAGCCGCTGCGGATGGTCGCGAGCTACGTGCAGCTTCTCGCCCAGCGCTACCAGGGCAAACTCGACGGCGACGCCGATGACTTCATCAAGTTTGCGGTCGATGGGGCGACCCGCATGAAGACCTTGATCAACGACTTGCTCGCGTATGCGAGGGTCAGCAGCCGCGGCAAGCCGCTGGAGAGGGTCGAGATGGCGCGGGTTCTGGAACAAGCGCTTTCGAACCTGAGCATGGCGGTGCAGGAAAGCCATGCGCAGGTCACCTGCGATCGGCTACCGGTCGTGATTGGAGACCCGGATCAACTGGCCGAGTTGCTCCAGAACCTGATCGGCAACGCGATCAAGTTTCAGTCCAATGGCACCCCGCGCATCCATATCGGGGCCGAGCGCCGCGACGGCGAATGGATTGTTTCGGTGCGCGACAACGGAATCGGAATCGACGCCGCAGTTCCGCGAGCGGATCTTCGTGATCTTCCAGCGCCTTCACGGCCGCGAGGAGTATCGCGGCACCGGAATCGGACTGGCGATCTGCAAGAAGATCGTCGACCCGCCACGGCGGCCGAATCTGGGCGGATTCGGAGCCCGGCCAGGGAGCGACGTTTTCGTTCACGGTGCCGGCCGCCGGAGAGGAGGCCTGCGCCGCGTGAATACCTTGCCCGAACCCAGACCGATTCGAGCTCCTGCTGGTGGAGGACAATCCCGGCGACGTGCGCCTCACCCGCGAGGTCCTCAAGGACGGCAAGTTCCGCAACAACATGTCGGTGGCGTCCGACGGACAGGCCGCGATGGACTACCTCCATCGCAAGGGAAAGTACGCCGATGCGGTCCGGCCGGAACGTCATCCTGCTCGACCTCAACCTTCCGATAAAGGACGGGCGCGAAGTGCTGGCCGAGATCAAGCAGTCCTCCGAGCTCAAGAGCATCCCAATCGTGATTCTGACCACCTCGGCCGCCGAAGCCGACGTCCTCAAGACCTACAATTTGCATGCAAACTGCTACATCGTGAAACCGGTGGACCTCGCGCAGTTCATCGACGTGGTCAGGTACGTCCAGGACTTCTGGCTGACGATCGTCAAGCTGCCGGGACGGTAACAGACGATGTTCCCCGAGAAGATCAGGGCGCTGCTCATTGAAGATAATCCCGGCGATGCCCGGCTAGTCAGGGAGATGCTCTGTGGAGCCCGCAACAAGCAGTTCGAGCTCGACTGGACGGACCGGCTGGCCGCCGGCTTGCAGCGGCTCGAACAGGGCGGAATCGACGGCGTGCTGCTGGACCTCTCGCTCCCCGACTGCCGCGGACTGGAGACTATCGCGAGGGTCCATGCTCAAGCGCCCGAGATCCCGATCGTGGTCCTGACCGGGCTCGGGGACGAATCGGTGATGTTCGAGGCGGTACAGAACGGTGCGCAGGACTACCTGCAAAAGGGCCGCCTGGATTCGGAGTCTCTGACCCGTGCGATGCGCTACGCGATCCAGCGCAAGCGCTCCGAGCAGGAAATAAGGCTGCGCGCACTTCAGAGCGCCACGGTCGCGGCGTTGGGCGAAGAGGCGCTGAGTAACCCCCGGCTGGAAGACTTCATGCGCAAGGCGGCGGTGCTGGTGGCGGGCAACCTCAAGGTCAAGTTTTGCCAGGTCCTCGAATCGTCGCCGGAGCAGGGCGGAGCGCCGCTCGCGGTTGCCAGCGCCTCGGCCGATCCCGCGGCGGGGCACGACGCGGTTTCATGGGAGGCGCTTGCCGACTGCGCGATCCGGGCAGCCAGCCCGATAATCGTCGAAGATTTCAGCACGGAGAAGCGCTTCGCGGTTTCGCCGGCGATACGTGAACGGGGCATAACCAGCGGAGCCTGCGTGCCGGTGCTCGGCCGCGAGCGTCCGTTCGGGGCGCTAGGTGTCTTCACGTCCGCGCGCAGGACATTTACTACCGAAGACGTGAGTTTCCTCCAGTCGGTCGCCAATGTGCTGGCGGCCGCGATCGAGCGCAAATGCTACGAGGACGAGATGGTCCAGTCGCGCGACCTGGCGCTGGAAACCTCGCGGCTGAAGTCGGCCTTTCTCGCCAACATGAGTCATGAGATCCGCACTCCGCTGAGCGGCGTGATCGGGATGACCGAACTGCTGCTCGATAGCGGACTCAATCCGGAGCAGACCGAATGTGCCGAGACCATTCGCTCCAGCGCCGACACCCTGCTCACGGTCGTCAACGATATCCTCGAGTTCTCCAGGATCTCGGCCGACAAGGTCGTGCTCGATTGCAAGCCGTTCGAGCAGGCCCGGATCGTGAAGGAGGTGACCACCCTGGTATCCGTCGAGGCGCGCCGCAAGGGGCTCAAGCTGACTCAAGTCGTCGCACCCGAAGTCCCGGTCACGGTGTATGGCGACCCGGTGAGGCTGCGCCAGGTACTCAGCAACCTGGTCGGCAACGCCGTGAAGTTTACCGATCGCGGCAGCGTGAGCGTGGACGTGCGAATGGAAACCGAGAGCGAAAACGCAGTGTTGCTTCGATTCGAAATTCGCGACAGCGGAATCGGAATTCCCAGGCATTTGATGGGGCGGTTGTTCCAGCCGTTCTCGCAGGTTGAACGATTCAACCGCCCGCCGCTATGGAGGGACCGGCCTGGGGCTCGTAATCTCAGCCAAGCTGGTCGCGCTGATGAGCGGCGAGATCGCGGTCGAGAGCGAGCCGGGCCAGGGCTCGAACTTCCATTTCACCGCCCGCTTCGGCAAGTCAGCTTCCAGCGTGCTATCGGAACGGCCTTCCGGTGCCGATGCGCCCGCGCCGGGCGGGCCGTATCAGCCCACGCCGATCCTGCTGGTCGAGGACGATCGCATCAACCAGAGAGTCGCGACGCTCCAACTGCAAAAGCTCGGCTATGCGCCCCGAGTCGCTTGCAACGGAAGCGAAGCGCTGGAAGAACTGGCGCGGACGTTCTATCCGGTGGTGCTGATGGACTGCGAGATGCCCGGCATGGACGGGTACCAAACCACCGCCGAGATTCGCCACCGCGAAAATGGCAGCGGCCGCCGTACGATCGTGCTCGCGCTCACGGCCCACGCGATGGAAGAAGAGCGCAACAAATGCCTGAGCGCCGGGATGGACGGCTTTATCACCAAGCCGATACGGGTCGAGGAATTGGCGGCGGTGCTGGAAAGCTGTCTGAGTCGGAAGGAAACCGGCTCGATCTCCGCAACCGATACCTGATCCGCTCCGTTACCGCGTGCGTCCGCGGTGGCGTCTAGGCTGCCCGCCTATTTTGCCGGCGGCGTGGAGAGCAGAGGCACTTGCGGTCGCTTCGCAGTTGGCGCCGGAGAAGCCGCTGGTGCGCCAGCCTCGCCGGCCACCACGGGCTCGAACGGCGCGATGTTCGCGGTGGACGGCGCGGGCGTGGTCACAACTCCCTTGAGCACGCCCTCGCGCTGAAAAATCAAGCCGCGCCATCCGCTGGGCTGAACGATGTTGCCGAGCGCTATGCCGGCTTCGTCAACGACGATCATCGGGCCCATTATCGCACCGCGATCGCTCCGCAAATCGTAGCTGCCGGGAGGCAGGTCGAGCGAGAACTTGCCGTCGCGGTCGGTCATGATCAGGAAGAGATCGTGCGTGACCCGGTCTTCGAAATGGATCTGGCGGCTGCGGGCGGCCTTGCCGTCCACGGTGATCAGAACGCCGCTTACATTCGCCGCGAACGCCGGGGATCCGGCCACGCCCGCGATACCCAAGACGGCGAGCATCGCGATCAATCGGCAGGCAGAAGACATTCGCGCCAGGATAATTCGGCCGCGTCAGGCGACCTTGCGGACTTTGCCGCTGCGGATGCAGCGGGTGCAGGCGAGGATTCTCTTTACGCCGCCCTCAGTCTCGGCTCGAACTTCCTGCAGGTTCGGATGCCATCGGCGCTTGGTCTTGTTGTTCGCATGACTGACCTTGTTACCGACCGACCGATGTTTGCCGCAAATGTGACAATGACGCATTCGACCTACCCATCCGAACTGAATCACCCTAGGGTAGCCCGACTTGCCAGCTTCTGGAAGAGGGCCCGGAGCGGGCCTGCAGGAGCACTGCCCCGGCGGGCTCCGCCTTGAGGGTCGCGGTCGCCTCGCATCCGCACTTGACGCTCATGAGCCAGGCGCTCTCCGCGAGCGCGGCCGCATAGCGGTCGATCTGCGTCCTCACTCCCTCAGCCGCGCGCTGGGCCGTGATCGCGACGCCGCTCGGATCAAGTTCCACCGCGGCGGGTTCAGTTCCGGCTCGCGCAGCGAACGCCCGCTTGAGTGTCGCGACAAAAGCCGCGCGATCGAGCCCCGGGATGTACTCGCGCAAGGTCCGCTCGTCGATTGCATCGGGCGGTGACGGGCGCAGCGCGCCGATCGCATTTCGCAAGGCGGCCGCGTTCAAGGACTGCGCGGCAGGTTCCTTCTCATACGACGCCAGGATCGTGCTGGCCGTATCCGGGTCACCGCCGGCGATCGCACCCAGCGCCGCACCGAAGAGGCTCTCGGCGCGGGTCTGGCGAATCCGGTCGCGGGCGTTGGCGATCATTTGGTTGATTTGGGCGCTGGCCTGCGGATTATCGTTGCCGGCGCTTTTGAACACCGCTATCGCCGCGTCGGCTTCGCCCGCGTCCAGCAGGCGTTGCGCGCATTGGACAGGATCGAGGGAACGGGTGTTGCGAATCGACGCGCCCTCCATATACAGGCGCGTCGCCGCCACCAGTTTCGCTTCGATTCGGGCTTGCACCGCTTGGAAGGCCTGCCACGAGTTGCCGGAGATCAACTTGGCGCCGGTGGTTCGTTCGGCCAGCAGGTCGGCGGGTATCGCCAGAATCGCCGCCATCCCGCCGGTGACAGGCTCGCTGTCGGAGAAGGTGAACTGGTGGCGATCCTCGGCCGAGGTCGAGAGATCGAGCGTATAGATATCGTACGAGCCGCTGAAGCTCGCCTCGCGCGAGTCGCGCTCGACCTTGAATAAATCGGGCGGCAGCGACACCACCACCAGGCCGTCGAGCCGATCGTTGGGCTCGCCCGCGACGAAGCGGCGCACGCACGCCAGCATGTCCCCCGGCGGCACGATTGGCACCACCTTCGCGCCAGGAATTTCGCCGACGACCTGCTCGATTTGATACATCGCCTGTGGCGAGATCGGCCCCTGCGATCCGACTCCGATTTTGACCGGCACGCCGGCGGCGCGAGAGACGGCACAGAGCGCAACAATCGCGATTGCTGCGAGCCCGGCCCAGAGACCGATCCGCTCCATGCTCTCGCTCAGCAGCCCGGCGCGTGATGGATTTTCTTCTTGCGCCAGGCAAGCGTCTGCAACTCTTCGGCGAGTTCCAGGGTGCGAGACCGTGCGCCGCGGGCGAGCGCTTGCGACTGCTCATCGCGTGCCAGCCGGGAGAGAAAATTCGCGCCCATCTCGTGATGGAACCGCTCATCGATCTGAATCACGTCGCGATATAGCCGCGCGGTCGCGAGATCGCCGCGATCCTCGCATAGCTCGATAAACTGTTCATTCTTGACCAGCGCGATCGCCTCGCGGGTGAACTGTCCGGCGGCAACTCGCTCGACGTCGGTCGGCAGGCCGCGAAGATAGTTGAACAGCGGGCTGTATCCTTCGGCCAGCGGGTCGAAGCCCGACAAGTCGTCGCCCAGCTCGCGCAGCCGCTCCTCGATGAGCCGGTAATGCTTCGCCTCGTCGCCGGACTGGCGCGCGAGACCGAGCTTCAACCGGAGGTCCCCGGCGGTCGCCATCCAGAGCGCGGCGATCTCGCTCGCCTCGATTTCGTTTTTTAGCGCGATTCTCAGCAGGCCGGTCGGGCTCAGGTCGCCGCCGCTCTCGGCAGCCAGCGCCTGAGCAGGAGCGAGCCGCTTGAGCAGCTCGTTGTTTTCGCGCGCCAGAGAGGCGACGAATGCGTGTGCGTCCATTTATCTCAACGATGACACAAAAATGTTCTTCGCATGGCTGGCCGGCGGGACGCCGGCCCTACTTCGGATCACGTTCCTTTTCTGAAGTAGGACCGGCCTCTCGCCGGTCATTTTCCCGCATCGCACGCGATGGCTGCCCCTGGCTAACGCCGCGCTGTCACTTCTTCTGCTCCATCGGCGCGCCGCAGCACTTGAGCTGGCCGCCTCCGCCCTTGGTGACGATCACCTGCGAGCCACACTTGCCACAGATATAAACTTTGCCCAGTTGGTTGGCCATTCTGTAATTCAAGCTCCGTGTCCAAAGAATCAGCGTTCACGCGCCCTTGAAAAGCGGCTTGCGCTTTTCCAAAAACGCTCTCACGCCTTCGGTCCGGTCGGCGGTGGTTTGAAGCAGGGCGTACAGATCTTCCTCAAGCCTTATACCCTGCTCAAGGGTCATATCGTAGCCCTTGAGCACGGCTTCCTTGGCCATCCGGGCAGCGAGCGGGCCGCGGCTCAGGATGGTCTGGGTAACGCTTGCGACGAGGGCGGGCAGATCGCGCGATTCGCGTGCGACGTAGCCGACCAGCCCGAGTCGAAGCGCCTGGCCGCCGTCGACCGTGGCGCCGGTGAGCAACATCTCGAGCGCACGGCCGCCGCCGACCAGCCGTGGCAGGCGTTGCGTGCCGCCGAAGCGCGGCATCGCGCCGCGCGCCAGTTGGGTGAGCCCCATCCGCGCGTTGGCGCCGGCCACCCGGATATCCAGCGCGATCGCGAGCTCCAGCCCCTCGTCGAGCGCGTCGCCATTAAGGATCGCGAGCGTCGGCTTGGAGAGAATCGCCAGCGATTCGACCAGGCGGGGATCTACGTCATCGTCGAAACCGGCGCAGAAACTGGCGACCGCACCGAGGCTGACTCCTCCGCTGATCGCGAGCATCAGAGCCGAGTCGTCGTCTTCGACCTGCTCGGCCAACTCGATAAGCGATCGGGCCATCGCGGCCGAGACCCGATTGTGCATCGCGGGGCGGGTCAGAATCGCGGTGACGCATCCGCCCGCCCGGCTGACTTCGATCGCGCCGTCGGACGGTTCCCTGGTGCGCCGCGGTTTAGTCTGCGGTTTTGGCACGGAGGTCCTTGCGCAAAATCTTGCCGAGCGGATTCTTGGGCAAAGCGTCGAGGAACTCGACGCTCTCGGGACGCTTGAAGCTCGCCAGCCGCGAACGGCAGTAATCGATAAGCTCGTCGCGGCTCAAGTCGTGGCCCGCGCGCCGGACCACGTAAGCCTTGACCGTCTGGCCCCATTCGACCGACGCCACTCCGATCACCGCCGCTTCCTCGACTGCCGGATGGCTCATCAGCACGGTCTCGACTTCGGCCGGCGCGATATTCTCGCCGCCGCGGATTATCATGTCGTCCTTGCGCCCGGCGAAGAATACGTAACCCTCGTGGTCGACCCAGCCGAGGTCGCCGGTCGCGCGCCAGCCCGTCGCCCAGCGCCGCGTCGTCTTCGCGCCCGGCGTAGCCCTTCATGATGCGCGGGGTGCGGATGATGATCTCGCCGACCTGCGCCGCGGCGCAGCATCTTTGTCTGTCGTCGTCGCGGACTTTGATCTCGACGTCCGGGCAGCGGCCTGCCGATCGAGTTCAGCCGCTTCAGCTTGAGTTCGATTTCTGCGGCGCTGCCGGCCAGCCGATGATCGTCGGGACCGAGCACGGTCAGCGACGAGGTGGTCTCGGTCTGTCCGTAGGCGTTGACGAAACCGACTTGCGGCGGGAAGGCCTCGATCGCGCGGCGAATCACCGGCATCGGCATCGGCGCGCCGCCGTAGGCGAGGTTGGTCAGGCTCGAGAGATCGGTCCGCGGAAAATCCGGCTCGTCGAGAAGCTGCTTCATCATGGTGGGGACGACGAACGCGTGCGTCACGTGCTCGCGTTCCACCAGCTTGAGCCACGCCCGCGGCCTCGAACTGCGGCATCACCACCATCTTGCGGCCGGTCCAGAGGTTGGTCATCATCGCGGTGGTGCCGGCGATATGGTAAAACGGCACGCACACCAGCGCCACGCCGCGATCGGTGCCGTCCGCCATCTCGACGTTGGCCGTGACGTAGGCGGTGAAATCGCGGAACCGCAGCATCACGCCCTTGGGCAACGAGGTGGTGCCGCTGGTGTACATCAGGACCGAGATCTCCTCTTCATCGACTTCGGCCTCGGCTTCCTCGGGCTCCGCCGCGCCGATCAGTCCTGCAAGCGGGTCCATCCGCGGCCGCCGTTGCCGAAGCGCCAGCATCGTTCGAGACTTGAGCCTGGGCCGCAGCCGCGTGACCAGTTCGAGGTAGCGATCGCCGACCAGGAGCAGCTTCGCCCCGGCGGTGTTGATCATGTATTCGAGCTCGGGTTCCCTGGCCCGGTAGTTGAGCGGCAGAAAGGTCAGTCCGGCCTTGGCGGCGGCATAGTAGCGCGCGACGTACAGATGGGAGTTGGTGTCGAGCGCGGCGATCACGTCACGCGGCCTTAAGCCCTGCGCCTTGAAGACCGCCGCCAGCCGCGCGATCAGTTCGTTGAGGCCGGCATAGGTCAGGCGTTGCTCGCCGAAAACCACGGCCTCCTGATCGGGAACGATCGAGGCCGGAATCGTGACGAAGTTGACCGTGTTCACTGACCGGGTTCCTCCGAATTTTAGCCTGCGCCGACATCCTGGCCAACCGGCGCGCCAGCGAGGCTGCCTCCATCCTGAGCCCCTGTGCGAGCGGCAAATCCAGCCCGTCCCAGACGCAGAGCTTCGCCAGCGCGATCGTTTCGCGCGGGATGCGGCTCACGCTGCGGGCCATCGCGTGGGCGGCCCGGCCGAGTTTGGCGGCTGGAACCACTTCGGCGACCAACCCTACAAGCAGGGCCTCTTGGGCGTCAACCCAACGCCCGGTAAGGCAAAGGTCCAGCGCGCGGCCGAGTCCCAGCCGCCGGGCGGCGGTCTGCGTCCTGCCACTCCCGGAATCATTCCGACGCCGGTTTCGGGAAGGGAAATTCGGGTGTCGTCGGCCGCGATAGCGAGGTCGCACAGCAGCGCCATCTCGAGACCGCCGCCGACCGTGAGGCCATGAATTGCGGCGACCGTCGGGACGGGTAGGCGGCGAATCAAGCCCCATACGTCGCGCCGGAAGCGAACCCATCGGGCGACGATCGGCGAAGGCGCGGTGCCGAATTCGCTCAGGTCGCCGCCGGTCGAGAAGGCGCGTCCGGTCCCGGCGAGTACCATCGCACGCACTTCGAAGGGTCGTCGTGGATCGCGGTCAGGATCGCGTAGAGATCGTCGCGCATCGCGACATTGTAAGCGTTGAGATGTTCGGGGCGGTTGAGCGTGACCCAGGCGACTCCGTCGCGGACCGCGAACAGCACGGTGCCGAAGCCCGCCGGGCTGGTGGTCTCTGCGCTCACGCGGTGCGCAAGTCGGCGCTGTCGCTGTTGGCGACCGCGGGACGGCCGCGCTCGTAGACGATCTTTCCGCCGACGATCGTCAGGTCAACCTGCAACGCCATAATTTCCGCGGCGCCGAGCTTGAGCGGATCTCTGGGCAGGACCACCAGGTCCGCCAGCTTTCCTCGCCGAATCTCGCCTGGCGTCAATCCGGGTCAGCTTTGCCGCCGAGCCGGTGAACAGCGCGAATGATTCTTCCGTCGTGAGCGCTTCCTGCGGGGCGAGCGGCTTGCCGTCGATCGTGGTTCGGGCGATCGCGGTCGCGATCGCCGCCAGCGGCCGCGCCGGCGTTACCGGCCCGTCGGTGCCCGCCGCCAGCTTCACGCCCGCCTGAAGGAGGCTCCTGGCGCGATAGGTGTGTGCGACGAGCCCCGGCTCCTTCAAGTACTTGTCGCCGCGATAGTGGACGAAGCCGGGGTTCGTGACGACCCAGCAATCCGGCGTCGCGGCGAGCCGCTCGACGTAGTTGGGCGTGATGAGGCCACCGTGCTCGATACGGGTGAAGGCCGGCTGCGCCACCTGCGATTCGGCTTGCGCGCGCGCGGCTTGCGCCGCCGTCAGCGCCGCCTCGAGCTCGTCAACTTCGGTGGCGTGAAAGGCGCAGTCGAGGCCGAGCCGAAAAGCGAGCGCCGCGCGCCCGGCGGTTATCGCGGAGTCCTCGGCCGCGTGCTCCATGAACTTGGCGGCGACCAGGTTGATACTGCCGCCGCGCGCGATTTCCAACGCACTGGCCGCGGAATCGAGCCGACGGCGCCGATCATCATTCCGATCCGCTGGCAGATCGCGCCGTCACGGGCCAGCTTGGCGAACGAGGCGACTTCGCCGGGCCCGTTGCGGACGGTCGCGTCGATGAAGGCGGTGACGCCGGCCGCGGCCAGCTCGCGGCTCAGCACGCGGGCGCGCGCCTCCAGCGCCGCCTCGGTGACCGGCGGCATCCTGCTCGTGATCCATTGTTCCATCTTGATCACGAGTCCGCTCGGGCGGCCGGACGCATCGATCGCGAGCAGAGCGCCGTCGGGCAGCTTGAAGTCCTCGCGCTCGAGCCCGAGCGTCGCGATCGCGCGCGAGTTGAGCCACGACGCGTGGAGGGTCTGATGGCGTAATCGAAGCGGATGGCGCGGCGTGGCCCGATCGAGTTCCTCGCGGGTTGGCGCGCGCTGGTCCTTCAGCAGTGCTTCGTCGCATCCGAACGCCGCGATCCAGTTTCCCGGCGGCGTCCGTCCGGCGGCGATTCTAAGTTCGGCGAGCAGCTCGGCGATCGTGCGGCACTTCGAGACCTGCACGCCCGCCGCTACTGACGCGGCGCCGAAAAAGTGGAGATGGCAATCGATGAAGCCGGGCGATACTGTGCGGCCGTTGAGCCGCACCAGATGCGTGCGCGGACCCACCAGAGGCTTCAGGTCCGCAAACCGGCCATGACCGGCGATCCGGCCGCCGGCGATCGCGACCGAGTCGCTCCCGGGATGGCCCATCACGACGCCGTCGTGCAGGACCAGATCGGCGTTCGAGGTGGCCAACGCACGCCACCAAAGCTAGTCGGATGACGGGAGCGGCTTGGCTTCTTTGATCTTCATCGCGCCGTCGCAGCATTCGACCGCGCCGGAGCCGGCCTTGTTGCACAGCACTTCAGTGCCGCACTTCTCGCACAGATAACGCTTGCCTAATGTATTCGCCATTGGGGAAAACCTCGCGACTATCGCTCGGAGCCGGGTCTGCGCTCGGAGCCGCCGCATCGAAGTATCACTTGAATGGCAGGTCGCTGACAACCGCTCCGAAATTACCCGATTGGTCCCTGATTTCGAGCCGCGCGCCGGGCGTCCAGGCGCTGTGATGCAGGATCGCAAGCCCGATCGCGCCCATCCGCGGCGACAATGCCGCGCTGCTGACGTGGCCGACCTCCTTGCCGTCGAGCAGGACGGCCGCGCCGATCTCCGCAACGCGCGAGCCGTCGAAGCGCAGGCCGAACAGCCGCTTTTTCAATCCGCCGCGCGCCGTAGCGCGTTCGATCGTTTCCTGGCCGAGGTAGCATCCCTTGCTGAACGAGATCGCGCCGTTCAGCCGCGCCTCCAGCGCGATAGTTTTCTCGCCGGTATCAACGCCGACCTTCGCGATCCCGTTTTCGATGCGAATCGTGTCGATCGCCTCAGCGCCGACCTCGATCGCATCGCCGAGCCGCGCGGCGAGCGCAGACGCCGCAGCACCCTCACCCGCGCCGGTGGCGACTGCGCCGCGCTGTTCGCGCGGCTTGTCCTCTCCCGCAAAAAAGCGAGAGAGGGGCTTTGGAACGAGAATCGTGAATGCAGGCATGCCTACTCGCGGTACGTTGCCGAGCATCAGATCGCTGTTGAGGATGTAACGCCACGGTTCGGGAGTATCGGAAGCGATCCGCCGCGCGACTTCGGAAGACTTGGGTCCTTCTATATCGATCACCACCGTGGATTCGGACTCTTCCATCTCAACGTCGTCGGCGACCAGCAATCTTTCGAGCTGTGCGCGGGTCCGCGGCCAGGACGTGCGGTCGGCCTCGATCAGGAGCGCATCTTCGGCCGCCCAGATGAAGCAGTCGGCGATCACATGCGCATGCTCGGTGAGAAACAGCGCGTAGAGGATGCCACCGACGCGCAGACCCTTGACGTCATTGGTACACATCCCATGAAGGAACGGGACCCGATCATCACCCGTGACTCGCACGACAATCCGAGCGTCGGGCCGATCGTCGAGGACGCGGAAGCCGGCGCCGGCGGTGAGTGCGAGATACTGTGCGCTACGATCTTTCATGGCGGGAGATTCGACGATGGGACTCGAGCGCCTGTTATCACATCAACCTAACAATCGGGGACTTCCGCGACAACCTAACGTCTACCTGCGAGCGAAGAGAAACCATGGAACCTAACCCCCAACCCCTTCCCGACACGGGAAGGGGAACCGGAATCGCAGGTAACGGGCTCCGCTCTCCGTTTCGGAGAGCGGGGAAGAGGTCTTCTGCGGCACCTGGCGAAGTTGCGCAGTACTCCGGCTGCGCAGTCGTGTCGCCGCATCGATTGGGCTCGACCGTTGATATAACTATCAGTAGGATCCGTAGTAGCGAGGCTGGTTCTGTTAGGTACGGCGCTTGCGTATACTGAAATTCAGCTTGGAGGGATGAAGCCATGGGTGCGTTCATACTGGGGTTGATAATCGGCGCTGGCGGGACGCTGCTTCTGTTCCTCTACGACGAGGGCGAGGTCTTTCTGAAACTGTCCCGTCAGGTAAAATTGGTTGCCGAACGTTACAAACAGCAGCACGAATGAGCCGGCGCTCGCTTTTCCTTCGACGATAGAGGCCTGCCTCGAGGCGCGAAACCGGCGCCGAAACCGGGGAAGCTTTCTTCTGGCCGCCGTCCTTTTGTATTCGCTGTGTTCGAGCCTGGTATCGCGCTTAAGTCTGGTCGCGATCGCACATGCGCAGGACTCAACCGCCGACGCCGCGCAACTCAGCGACCGCGCGTTTGCCCTGTTGAACTCGCTCACCGCGTCATCGGAAGGTTCCAGCAATCCTGCTCTGGGACCGGTCGCGAGCTTCGCGGGCGACGCGCAGGCGCTGAGCAGCGCGCTCAAGGCCGGCGGCGGACCGGATGCGGGCCGCGCGATGGCGTCGTTGATCCAGGATCGGAGCGCGGTCGATACGGCCCTGGCGGCCCATCCGGGCGCGGTTGAACAGCTCGCAGTGGAGCGCGCTCAAACAGCAAGTCGACAAACTCGCCGCACAGGTTAAGCCGCTATCGACGGCGGTGTCCGCCAGTTCTGATGCGGGCGCGGTCTCTCCCGGTGCGGCGGGCGCGCCTTTCGGCGCGGTCGGGCCACCGCCCTCCGCTACCGACTCGTCCCCCGCGAGTGCTGAGCCGTCTGATGTTCCAAAGGTTCATATCGATTCCTACGCGGTGACCGGCCACTCGGTCCGCATCCGAGGATTCTTCGAGGGACTCGCACTCAAATCCGCCGGGATCTACGACGGCGACCAGCTCGTGCGCGATCTCAAGATCGACAAGCTCGCCGGTCGGCAGCAGGTCAACTTCGATATCGAGCTGGCCGGCGTGGAACCCGGGATGGTGCTTCGGGTCTACGACGGCGCGGGCCTCAGCGCCGAAGCCTCGATCGCCTCGCGACTCGGTATCCAGGGCACGGGCGGAGCCAAGGAGGTCGAGCTTGGACCGCCGACCGACGCACCGGTGAGTATCGGCGATGAGCCCCCGTCGGTGGAGGTCAATTCGCCGGGCGGCAACGTGGCCGAGATCCCGTCGTCGGCGTCGCCGTCGCAGCGCCATGTGGCCCATCGCGCACCGAACACTCAACTCGGCGATCTTCAGGTGAGTATCATCAGCGCGACGTTGGACGATGCCGAGACCCACGCTTACGACGTCATCGGCCAAATCAACGGCAGCCGGGTGAGTCATGCGGGAATCTACGTTGACGGCAAGCTTGTCCGGCCGATCGATATCGACCCTGAAGACGGGTTCGCGGTCCAGCCCTTCGATGAAACCTTTCAGATGGGTGGACGCGTCGCGACGGTGCGGGTCTACAACGCGCGCGACGAATATATCGAGCATCCGATCGATCTCGCCGCGGCGGTTCCGGAGATGCCCGGGGGCGGGATCTCCGAAATGCCTGCGATCGTGATGAATCCCAACCCCAATCAGCTCGCGGTGCAGATCACGGGGGTGCGGCAGATTGCGGCCAATGCGATGGTCATAGGCGGCGTGCTGTCGGGCAAGAACCTTTCGGCCGCCGGCGTTTACCAGAACGGGATCGAAGTGCAGTCGCTGCCGGTGTCGGCGGGTCTGCTCAGCACGCTCAGTTCGAGCTCGTTTCGCCAGGTGAATTTCAGCGCGACGGTCAATCCGATCGCGGGGGCGGTCACGGTCCGCGTGTTCGACAACAACGGCCAGTTCGTCGAGCAGCCGCTGATGGTCGCGGGCGTCAACCCGTACGCGATCAATCGTTATGGATCGGTTAATCCCTACGGAGCGGGCGCCAATCCGTACGCGAATCCCTACGGAGCGCCGGGCTATCCACCGGGCTCCTATCCTCCGCCGCCGTCGAGCAGCACGCCCTGGTGGCAGAAGCTGCTGCACTGAAGCGGCTTGCTACGCAGGCGCTCGATGCTTAAGTTGATGGCAGAATTTCTACGGATGGATTTTTACTGACGAATGCAGATTCAAGCGACCCAACTGCGCCCCGGGATGGTCCTGGAGTACAACAAGGAACTGTGGCGCGTGATGACGATCACGCATATCACGCCGGGCAACTGGCGCGGCATGGTGCAAACCAAGCTCCGCAACATCAAGACCGGTTCGCAAACCGAGAACCGCTTCCGCTCGGAAGATCGCGTCGAGCGGATCGTGCTGAGCCAGGTCGAGATGGAGTTCCTCTATCAGGACGGCGACGACTTCCACTTCATGAACACCGAGACTTTCGATCAAATCACGCTTCCCAAAGACCTAATCGAGGACGTCGCGGGGTTCCTGATGCCCAACCTTAAGGTCCAGGTGGAATTCCACGAAAACACGCCGCTTAATGTGACCCTGCCCAAGACGGTCGACATGAAGGTCGCGCGGACCGATCCGGGCGTGAAGACCGCGGCGGTGACCAACACGCTCAAGGCAGCCACCATGGAGACCGGGCTCGTAATCCAGGTGCCGCACTTCGTGTCCGAGGGCGACGTTCTGACGATCAAGACCGACACCCACGAGTACGTCTCGCGCACCAAATAGCCTCGGGCCGCACCAGCCCGCGCCGATTCGATCGCAGCCGTCGAAACCCGATCGCGCCGGGTGGCAGCGCACGCCATCCAGCCTCGCGCCGCTTCGCTCAGCTTCCAACCTGTATGCGGTTCATACGCAGCCGGGGTTCGAAGCCGTCGCCTGGGAGGAGATCGCCGCCCGGATTCCCGGCGCGAGCGAAGCGGGGCGGCGCGTGGTGCCCGGCCGCGCCGGGATGCTGTTCTTCTCCGCGCCCCGTCCCGATCCGCTCAAGGCGCTTCGGACCGCCGAAGATATTTTCGCAATCGTGGCGTACCGGCACGGTCTTGGCCTCGGCCGATCTTCGCTGGAGGCAATCCGCGTCGCGGCGCGCGGAGCGTCACACTTGGAGGCTGCGCTTAATGCGCGTGTGCGGCTTTTGCCCGGCAGCCGATCGGGCCGCCGGCTGAGCTTCCGGGTGGTCGCACGCCTGACCGGCGGCGATCACGAGTTCCGGCGAATCGACTTTCAGCGCGCGGTCGAACGCGGAATCGGCGAGTGCGGCGACCGGCGATTGCGCCTGGCCGGCGACGATGCAGAAGTCGAGTTCTGGGCCACGATGCTTGCGGACGAATTCGTTCTGGCGCTCAGGCTCAGCGACGAGCGGATGCGCCATCGCGAGTACAAGGCCGCGCATCGCCCGGCGTCGCTGCGCCCCGCGATCGCGGCCGCGATGGGATTGCTCTCCGAGCCCCGCGACGACGATATCGTGCTCGATCCGCTGTGCGGCGCCGGAACCGTACTGATCGAGCGGGCGCAACTCGGACGATACCGGCTACTGCTGGGCGGGGACTCTGATCGTGGCGCGCTCGAATCCGCGCGGACCAACGTCGGGCCGCGCTACAAGCCGATCGAGCTCGTGCCGTGGGATGCCGCGTCGATTCCGCTTCGCGATGCGAGCGTCACGAAGATCGTCACCAACCTGCCCTGGGGCCTCAAGTCGGGCTCGCACGCCGGCAACCTGCGGCTCTATCCGGCGCTGCTCGCGGAGTTCGATCGCGTGCTCGCTCCGGACGGCACGATGGTGCTGCTGACCGCGGAGACACGCCTGCTCCGCGAGTTGCTCGCGCGCGGCCGGTTCAGGATCGCGCGGGTCTTCAATGTGACGATCCTGGGCGCCCCCGCCGCCGTATACGTCTGCCGGAAGTAGCTACTTCACTTGAGATGGCTCCGCCTGCCGGAAGTGTTACTTCCGCCTGAGGTAGCCATATCTGCCGATGGTAGCTACTTCTTCTGTAGCGCCGGCCTCCGTGCCTGTGACTTTTTTCCTGGCTTCGTTAATGTCGGAAGGGAGAAAGCACCGGCACGGAGGCCGGCGCTACGCAGAGGATAAGCCTGTCAAGCGCGTGCTTATCACTTGACTACCATGTAGTAAGCGGGTGTGCCGTCGGGATAATGAATCGTTACCGCCGGTAGGTCATAATAGCGTGCGAGATGACTGGCGTCGGCGTATAGCCGTGATCGCAATCGATCATCACCTCGACGCCGAGGGCGGGGGCAGCTTTCCCGCCAGCGCACTCACTTTCATGATCCCGATTGAACCTCATCCGGTCCGCGGTGGCCGCCAGGAGGTACATCGCCCACATGGCTTACCTCATCCAATATGACTCGTACCCGATGGATCGCGCCGTCATCCGACAAGGGGATCAGCGCCGGATGTCCTTGCAGCGACTCGCCGTCGAGTTCGACGCTGAGTAACACCGCGACTGACTCCGTGAGGGTTTTCAACCGCGATGTCGTATCGCGCGGAGTGGTATCGGAAAACGATTTCGAAGTTTCGCCAGGCCTTCGGGATGCATGGGATCAATGAGCAGAGTCGCGCCGCGCAGGCGAAATCCTAGTATCCACTCGAGGCCCGCCCGATACATCCATCCGGCCGAGCCGGTGTACCAGGTCCAGCCACCGCGCCCGACATGCGCGGGCTCGGCATATACGTCGCCGCAAGCAACGTACGGTTCGACCTTGTAGCGGTGAATGGCGGCGCGCGTGCTGGCGTGATTGACGGGGTTCAAGAGCGAAAACAGCTCACCGGCCTTGTCTCCGTCACCGAGCATGGCGAAAGCGATCACCGACCAGATCGCGCCATGCGTATATTGGCCGCCGTTCTCCCGGATACCGGGCGGATACCCTTTGATGTAGCCAGGGTCGGGCGATGCATGATCGAATGGCGGGATTAAGAGCAGGAGCAGTGCGTCATCGCGACGGATGAGATATTCGTCCAGCGCCGCCATGGCGGTCGCGAGCGCGAGCCTTATCGCCGGCGCCGGAGATCACCGCCCACGACTGCGCGATTGAATCGATTCGGCATTCGCTGCTTGAGGCTGAACCGAGCGGGGTTCCATCATCGAAGAAGGCCCGCAGATACCAGTCGCCGTCCCAGCCTTCTCTTCGAGCGATGCCGCCAGCGCGATTGCGTGTTGCCGCCATGACGGCAGCACGTGTCCTGCTCGCCGCGGCTTTCCGCCAACTTGATGAAGGCTGAGAGCGTGGCGTGAAGGAACCAGCCGAGCCAGATGCTCTCGCCCTTGCCGCCGGCGCCGACCAGATTAAGGCCGTCGTTCCAGTCTCCCGTGCCGATCAGAGGCAGGCCGTGGCTACCGACCGCAAGGCTTTGGTCAAGGGCCCGCGCGCAATGTTCGAAGAAAGTGCCGTGCTCCTCGGAAACTGTTGGCTGAAAGTACGACTCCAGTTGATCGGCGCGCAGGACTGGCCCCTCGAGAAAGGGAACCATTTCGTCGAGGACTCGCGTCATCGCCGGTGACCTCGACGTAATGGGCGGCGGCGTACGCCAGCCAGATCCGGTCGTCGGAGATGCGCGTGCGGACCCCCTGGCCCGACGGCGGATGCCACCAATGCTGAACGTCGCCCT
The DNA here is from genome assembly GCA_963793115.1 of uncultured delta proteobacterium. GTDB lineage: Bacteria > Desulfobacterota > Binatia > Binatales > Binataceae > CAVVMA01. The sequence goes on along the minus strand of CAWBYV010000010.1, from coordinate 213,936 downwards.
CGACAAACTGTCGAGCAGCCGCGCGCAGTAGATGTTCTCGGGTTACCTCCGGCTTCGACACGCTGAGCGCCATAACGTCCTGGAGCTGATCGCGAAAGCCGTAAGCGCCGCTCGCCTGATAGAACGCCGCTCGCGCCCACACCCGGCAAGAGAGTGTCTGGTAGAGAAGCCAGCGGTTGAGCAGAATGTCCATCGCACGATCGGGCGTCCGCACCTGAACCGCGCCGAGGACGTCATCCCAAAGCCCCGTCACCGCGTGCAACACCGAGTCGAGATCGGCGGTTCGATAGCGCGTGATCAATGCGACCGCTTCCGCGCTTGGTCGATGCTTCACCGAGAAAGAAGACGATCTCGGTGGTCCCATTTGGCGCGAGCTCTATCCGGCCTTGGAGCGCGCCGCACGGGTCGAGGCCGGCGCCGACGCGATTGGAGAGCGGCGCTTCCCCTTCAAGCGCGGCCGGATGATCGAGCGTGCCGTTGCGCCCGAGAAACTCCGTCCGGTCACCGGTCCAGGCGACTTGGCGTCCGGCGAGGTCGGCGAAGGCGACGCGACTACCATACTCGGCGCTCCAGTGGTTCCTCGCCAACATCGCTCCGGTTTCCGGATCGATCGCGGTCGCGACGAACGGCGCGGAGGCGGCGCGGGAAGTGCCCAACACCCATTCCACGTATGCAGTGATCGAGAGCCTCCGGGATCGCCGCGAATGATTATGGATCTTCAGCCGGGAGATCTTGATCGCGTCTTGCGGCGGCACGTATTGCAGAAGCTCGAGCGCGATTCCGTGCGAGTGTGCTCGAAACGGCTGTAGCCCTGACCATGCCGACACGATGTAGGGTGAGGTCTCTTCGCGAATAGGCAGAGCCGTGGGACCCCAGAGTTCTCCGCTGTCTTCGTCGCGAAGGTAGAACACTTCACCGGGCCTGTCGCTCACGGGGTCGTTGGACCAGGGGCTGAGCTGGTTCTGTTGACTGTTGACCGACCAAGAATAGCCACCCCCCTCGACCGACACCTGGAAGCCGAAGGAGGGGTTGGCGATGACGTTGACCCAAGGAGCGGGTGTCCACTGCCCCTCGCCCAGGATCGTGACGTATTCGCCGCCCGCCGGCCGCGAAACCGCCGAGGCCATTGAAGAACTCGAGCTTCGGCTGGGGCGAAGCGGTCTCCGGCATTCCAGTTGCCGGCGGCGCCTTGGCGGCGGCGCGCCGGCCAGTTCGAATTCCTCCAGACGTTTGACCTGTTGGAAGAGGCTGCCGCGGCGGCTCCAGATCACCGCTCGAGCGGCACTCTGGAGCAGGCTGCGGGTCTGGGGCGAAACCAGTTCGTCCCGCAGAATGAACACCGCTCCGCGTGCACCTTCTTTCCCGGATGGCCGTTGCGACTGGCTGGCCCGAACCATCGGCTCCAGAGCGTTCTGCAGATCCTGGGCGTAGGAAGGGGGATTCTCGTTCAAAATCACCAGGTCGACCGCCAACTGCTTCATCCGCCAGTATTCGTGGGCACGGAGTAACTGGCGCACCGTCTCCAGACCGTCGGCGTCAGCGATCCGAACCAGGACGATGGGCAGGTCGCCGGAGAGCCCATTCGCCCAGAGCGCCGCCGGCCCACCCTCACTTCGTTCAAGCACCGCAGAAGAAGGCCGCAGCGCCGGGTTGGAGTAGATCACATGCCCCCCCAAACGCTGGAAGAGGTTGGCTTCGTCCGAAGTAATGCCGAGATGGAAAAGCTGCACTTGCGCCTGGGTCCACGCGAGGGTGATGGCGCGCTCGAAGGCCGCCGGATCCTGGTGTTTGTCGGCCAGATCGAGTGCTTCGCTGCGCGAAGGTGCGATCAGCGTCCAGAACGCGATTCGCGCGGTGGCTCCGGGTGCAAGCCTGATGCGGCGGCGAAGACTGAAGATCGGATCGAGTACGGCGCCGACCGTGTTGGAGAGCGGCCGGCCGTCAACCACCGAGACCGGCGTACGGATCCCGCGTCCCCTTCCCAGGAAACGCGCCCGATCGGTCTCGAACTGCGGGCCACCTACGACCTCGCCCTCCACGACCGCCATGTGCGCCGCCCAGAGCTGCGGCTCGTCGGGCGAGCGCAGCCGGCGCGTAGCCAGAATAGCGCCGATGTCGGCGACGAACTCTGTTTGTACGAACAGATTGGAGAAGACCGGATGAGCGGCGTCAGCCGCATCGGTCGCCAACACCACCTCCGCATACGAGGTCAGCTCGATCTCCCGCACACGGGTGCCGAGATTGGAGATCGAGACTCGACGAACCTCAGCGTCGTCCTCAGGCGACACCGCCATCTCCATTTTGGTCTCTATGGGGCCGTCGCGCCTGGTAATTTCGGCTCGATCCTCGAAGAATGTCGCCTCATAGCTATCCGGCTCGACTCCGGTTGGCTGATACCCTGCCGACCACACATCGCCGGTGCGCGCGTCGCGCAGGAAGATGTATGTACCCCAGGAATCGCAGGTAGCATCCTCCCTCCACCGCGTGACCGCGAGATCATGCCAGCGGCTGTATCCTGAGCCCGCTGCGGTAATCATGATCGCGTACCTGCCGTTGGAGAGCAGGTGAGTACGAGGAATCGGCTGGTGGGGCGACTGGAACCGGCGCGGCATCGGCGGAACGAGGTCGCGGACGTTGGCCGTTGCGGCGACATCGTCAGCTTCCGGGTGGGCAACCAACACATCCCGTGGAACTCGTTCCTGTAGTAAAAGCTCGGTCGCCTGGATAATCGGCTCGGCGTGAAAGCGGGCGCGCATCGCGCTGTCCTGGAGAGTGTCGGCGATCGCTATCAAGGTCATCCCTTGATGGTGCGCCATATAGGAGCGCACGATCGCCACCTTGTCGCCCTCAGGCAGGCGCGCCGGGGTATAGTCCAGAGCCTCGTACCAGCCGTACCTGCCGCTGGCACCCGCCGCCGCAAGCCGCGAGAAGTTTCGCACTGCGGCTTGCGAGTCGATCATCGCGGCTAGCGCCGTCGCGTACGGAGCGATGACAGCGTCATGGCTGAGCCCGCGCTTGAGCCCCAAGCCCGGAACGCCGAAGCTCGTGTATTGATATGTAAGCTCCAGATTCCGCCCATTGTACGCGGATTCCGAAACGCCCCACGGGAGGCCAAGTTCGGCGCCGTATTCAATCTGCCGCCGGACGACGAAGCGATTGCTCTGCTCGAGAAGGCTTCCTGCCGGCGCGCGCATCACCAGGCTCGGCATCAGGTACTCGAACATCGATCCGGACCATGAGACCAACGCCGAACCGCTGCCCACCGGGGTTTCGGTCCGCCCGAGCCGAAACCAGTGCCGTACTGGCAGGTCGCCCTTGGCGATCGCAACAAAGCTCGCCAAGCGCGCCTCGGAGGCAAGCAAGTCATAGCAATTGGGATCGAGGCTGGCCTTCGCAACCAGATACCCGATCGAGAGGAGTTGCCGGGCCGGGTTGAAGAGAAAACCGAACTCCATCGCGTCGAACATTTTCTTGGTCAGCGCGCCGAGCGCCTCGAGACGTGCCTTGAACGACCGCGCGGCGTTTGCAGAGAGCTTGAGAGCGGTGACCAGAGCATCCACTCGCATCTTGAGCAGGTCGCCAGCAGCGCCGTTCCCGGCAGCGGGCTCTGCCCGGCCCTGCGCCAGAACGCGTATCGCGGCCTCGCAACGATTCGGCAGATCGGCCAGAGTCGGGACTGAGTCGAAAATTCGCCCCAGCTCCTCCTCCGGAGAAATGCCGGTAGCCACATTCGCCGGGGCCGCGAGCGCGGCCTCAGCGGCGACCAGATTCGCCCAGGGCATCAACTGCTCGAAATCGCGCTGATGGCTGCGGAGGCAAGCATGTACTGCCTCTACACAGGTCAGCACTTCGGCGCTGGCGTCATCGCCGCGTTCCGCGCTCAGCGTTCGCGCAATGTCCATGAGCGTGTCGGCGCGCAGCGCCAGCTCCTCCAATCGTCCGACGAGAATTGCCGGGGTGAGCTCGAGACCGCGCGAACGATTTTCCCGCACCAGGTGCGCTTTCGGTAGGAAAGTCCCCGCCTACAGCGGGTCCGAGCGAAGCGGACACCGCGCTGGAAAGAGCCTCGAGGGCATCCTCAAGCTGCTTTCGAGTCACGGTTAGAGTTCGTCGATCATCCGGCAATCCGCGCAGGGACTCGCGTGTGATTTGCAGCGCGTCATCGACTCCGGCTAGCCATTGCAGCCCCGCCACCGGCTTGCCGGCTATCTCGCGACCGGCGTTGCCAAGAACGATCAGGTGACCGGCGAGGTTGCCGCTGTCCACCGAAGAGATGTATTTCGGCTCCAGCGGACGAAGGTCTTGCGTGTCGTACCAGTTGTAAAAGTGCCCGCGGAAACGCTCGAGCCCGTTCATCGTGCCCAGCGTTGCCTCCAGCCGTTCTACCATCTCAATCGTGCCCAGCCAGCCAAAATCACAGGCTGCGACCACCGACAGCAAGTACAGCCCGAGGTTGGTAGGGGAGGTCCGATGGGCTAACACCGGCTCAGGTTCTTCCTGGAAGTTGTCCGGGGGAAGCATGTGATCCTTGGGTGTGACGAAAACTTCAAAGAAGCGCCATGTCCTCCGTGCGATGAGCCGCAGTGCCCGTGCGTCCGCGTCCGATAGCGGATTGGAATCGGCCATGGCAGGCGGAAGACTCGCCCATCGGGCGACGGCCGGCGACAGCATCCACAGGATCAGGAATGGAAGCGCGATCGGCCATGCGCCTCGCCCAATACATGCGACAACGACAACGGCTGCCCCGCCGAACGCGAGGCCACCAGCCATCCGCCGATAGGATCCGCGCAGGCCGCGCCGGGCGCCGATCCTCGACTGAGCGGCGGTCACCCACTCGAGTAGCCGGCGCTGCCTCACGAATAGACGAAAGAGGGTTCGCACTATGGCGTCGGTCATCAACCATGCCTGGTGCGCAAGGAGTATGATGAGGAGTGCTACCTGTGACAGGGACAGGGCGAAATCGGCACCGACCGCGTGCCAGTGTCTTCGCTGCGAGAGCCCGAGCCTTCGCGGCACCATCCCGCTAAGAGCCGGCAAGAGGGTAGGAATCGCGAACGTCGCGACTACGAACCCAGTCCAGACCGCGGCGGCATCCAAAGGCAGGGTCCATCCCGCCAGCAACGTGAGGAAGGTGGCCGGCGCTGACAGCGTCCGCCGCAGGTTGTCCATCATCTTCCAGCGACCGATCAAGGGGATCGCGGTCCGGTGCTGATCGCTGCTGGAATCCCGCCCACGGCCAAAAATCCAGGGCAGCAGTTGCCAATCGCCGCGCGCCCAGCGATGCTGGCGAGCCGCGGCGACGGCGTAGCGCGATGGAAAATCTTCGACCACCTCGATATCAGTGACCAGTCCGGCCCGCGCGAAGATTCCCTCCAGAAGATCGTGACTCAGAATGACGCTCTCGGGGAGCCGGCCCTCGAGGGCGGCTTCGAACGCGTCCACGTCGTAAATTCCCTTGCCACTGTAGGAACCTTCGCCGAAGAGATCCTGGTAGACGTTGGACACCGCGAAGGCGTAGGGATCCATCCCGCTCGGACTGGTGAAGACGCGCTGAAAAAGCGACCCTTCACGACCGCTCGGGAACGACGGCGTAACTCGCGGCTGCAGCACCGCGTAGCCCTCGACCACGCGGCAGCTAGGCGGATCGAGCCGCGGACGGTTGAGCGGATGCGCCATCTTTCCGATCAGGCGCCGGGCGGCTCCTCGCGGTAGCCGCGTATCGCCGTCGAGAGTGATCACGTAGCGGACGCCGGGAGGTACGATGGGTGAGCAGCCGTCAATCGCCACAAAGGTGGTGTCGGTCGCGCCGCGAAGCAAGCGATTAAGCTCGTGCAGTTTTCCGCGCTTGCGTTCCCACCCAATCCACTTTCCCTGCCCCTCGTTCCAGATCCGGCGGCGATGGAGCAGGAGGAAACGAGCGCCTTCCGGTGCCGGTCCGTGGCGTTGATTCAAGCGCGCGATTCCCTCAGCCGCTGCGCCGAGAAGCTCGTCATCATCCGGCGCGCTCTGGGTGGCGCAGTCGGTCCAGTCCGAGAGCAGCGCGAAGCGGAGATCGCCGTCCTGGTTCCCCAGGTAATGCACCTCCAGGCGCTCAATCTGCGCTTCGACTTCAGCTCGGGTCGTCAAGAGCGTCGGCACGACCACTATCGTGCGCAGGCTCGCGGGCACTCCGTCGCGAAGCTCCATAGCCGGCAAGGTTCTGGCTCCGAAGGCACTCGCAACGCCGCGGTTGACCAGCGCCACCGCCGCATCCGATGCCGGTGCCAGGGCCAGAAGCGCGAGCAGGAAGAGAATCCATCCGCTGACGCCGAACTCCGCCACGCCAAGCAATGGCAGAAACAGGATGAACGCGCCGATGATAGCGATCGCTCCCACATAACCGAGGATTCCCACGGCCGCGCTGGCCCGAGCCAGCCATTCGCTGATCGGAACACGAAATCCGATCTCCTTCTCGATCGTCCGCCGCCCGTTTGAAATCAGGTAATAGCCGGGCTCCTCCCTGGAACGCGCAGTTTCGGCGCCGCCGCTGTGCGGCTCGGCTGCGGCGCGCTTTGCGGCTGCAATCGCGTGGCGGGCGACTTCGAGTTCCGGTTGGCCCGAGCCTCGCGCCAGCTCTTCGATCGCATGCCGGTAGCGATCGCGGGTGGCAAAATCCATTGCCGCGAAGTCGCTGTCGGCGCGCAGCGCGGCATCGACGAGGCTCACGCTCTCGAAGAACTCCGCCCAATCGACCGCGGATATCAAGCGCATGCTCGTGATCACGTTACGGACGGTCACGTTCATCGCGCCCTGTTGCTGATGCTCGGTGCGGACGGCCTCGTCGGCAGTGGTTCCCACAGATGCCAGACGTTCGTCCAACCAGGTAAGCGCCGGTGTCACTTTCGGATCCTGATCGCGCAGGCGCTGGACCAACTGAACCACAAAGGCCGTCGGCAACGGTGTCTGGTCGAAGCCTCGCAGAACGATCTCCGGGGCTTCGGCCTCATGGCCGCCGGCTCCCAACAGCCGGTCGGCCAGCTCGTCGGCCGTCTGGCGCGCAGCCCGCTCGCTCACGATCCGCGCCGCCGAGCGCCGCAAATTTTCCACCAGCACGATTCGCAGCGTGATCGCGACCGCCCAGAGCTCGCCGATCGACAGAGGCTGCACCCGCTGATAGGCCTGCACAAACCGGCACAACATCTGCGGGTCGTAGCGGCTGTCGGTGTGCGCGACGAACGCCCACGCCAGCCCGAAAACGCGCGGGTAACCCTGAAACGGCCCTTCCGCAAGTTTGGGCAGCGCACGGTAAAAGCCGCGTGGAAGATCGTCGCGGATCTCGCGAATCTGCTCCTGCGCAACATAGAAGTTGTCGATCAACCACTCGGCCGCCTGGGTGATGGTGCGTTCCTCGCGGATGGCCTTGATGGTGGCGCTGTACGCTTCGAGCAGTATCCGGCTGTTATCCCGCAGCCGTTTCGCCAGAGGGCGGCCACTGCCCGGCCTGGTCGTAATGTGCTGAGCCTCCGCCAGGCTCTCGGCGTGCTGCTCGAGGCGCTCGACGCTGAACAGCTCCGCGCGAATCGGCTCGTCCGTATCCGGCGGGAAACCTGCCGATGCACCCTTGAGCGCGCGGAAGATGAAATTCGTCACTACTGCCTTTGAGCTCGGCGGGCGCGCCGAAATCGGGCTGGAGAAATGTTCGTCAAGTCCTTCATTGCTATCGGCCTCGTTTACAACTGCGGCGACTGGAAGGACGGCTTGCCCAAGCAGTCTGTGCCCGGAGGCGCGTCAGGATCCGCCAGATCCGAATCCTAGCACATGGCGGGCTCTCGGAGCGTTGCGCCGGGGCTTGGTTAGAAGCCGCGAGCGATACCTTCCGAAAAATCAGCTTAATGAGAACGCGTAAAGACTGATTAACCGATCGTGCCGGCTGTGCTCCGCAAGAATGAAGGGACACTCACGCAGCGCGCGCTATCGGACTGTACTCGTGGTGAAGTCCATTCAAGACCGAGCGAGCGACAACCGAGGTTGGTCGGTCAAATCGATGCCGATGGCGTTGCATACGTACCGGCAGGTTTGACGACGGTTCGGGAATACCTGGCCAGAATCTTCAACCAACTCAGCCACGTGCTCATGTTGAACAGGGGTCCTTCGTTGTCGTTCGCCACTGAAGATTTGCTAGAAATTCCGCGGCCTTCAAGTCAAGCCAATCATTTTTGCGGAGCACAAGTCGCGCGAGATGATCGAATTACGCCGCACACGCGCCGATTTCAGCGCTTGCTGCCCGGAAAATGCTTGACCGCTGCGACTGCCTGGCGGAGAGGGGGGGATTCGAATCCCGCGTGCGTAAAGACCCGAGGAGGAAAAGGTAATGTCCTCGGGCCTTTTTCGATTTCCGACCTACCTCGATTTACCGATTTCTACCCTTTGCTGTCCCCCGGGGGACACGAGCCGCACTACCTTTTTGCTGGGCGCGATCAACGCGCCGGCGCAGCTCACGGCCGAGGTTGGCTCCACACCGGGCTGGCCGGCGTTCAACAAAAAAAGCCCCGCCAAAAGCAGGGCTACAAAGAAAGAGCAGACCGACTTTGATTCGGGCACCGGGAACCGTTGGACTACAAGAGGGCGGCGGGAGGCCGGCGCGCAAGCAGGCCACGCACGGGACTTACGGGATGTCGATGTCGCCGAGGGACCCCGGCCGCACGCGCTTATCAGGGCGCGCACCGGCCCCCGCTCCTTCCCGTTCGCCCGCCGGTCTACAGAGTCGTCAACTGCGACCAGCCTTCTAAATCGTAGACCGCTTATCCGAATCGTCAAGTTGTCGTTCGACACCTCCCAGGCGAGGGCGCGGTCTCCGCCGTATAGATGGCGTCTCCGCGATTCCAGAAGGAAAAAAAGGGCCTCGAGTTGAGGACAGCGTTGCAGCTTCCAGACCGTCACGCTGTGCTCTTTGGGAACCCCGAGACCCTCTGCCTTTCACTCTAAAGGAGTTCCCCCATTCGTCAAGTGAGGAAGCGTATGAACGCAGGAGTCGAAAAAGGAGTCGTCGAAAAGACCGCGGCATTGTTGTTGGTGGTTTTGATGCTGTTCGCCATTGGCGAGGCAACCAGCGCTTGGGCTGAGAAGCCCGAGGTACTTTACGTCGAGCCTGACGGCCGCGAGGTGTTCAGCAACATGGTGCTCGAGCGGAACACCATTTATCTGGCTACCGTGAACGGTACGGTGCTCTACAACCAACCCGGAGTATGGTTTTTGCCGACCCGCTATTCGGGACCGACGCGGAGTCGAACTACACCGACAGAGGCGAAAACGTCGAATTCGAGCCACGCGGGGAAGTACTGGGGCAAGATCGCGCCGAGCATAGCTATACCTTCAAGTTTGTCGGCGACGGCGAGCGTCTGTCGGCGAAGTTCATCGGCTGGAAACGGCGAGGATTTGAAGTTAACCCAAAGAAAATGTCGCTGCCGGGATTGTTCGAAGTTGAGTTGGTGCGCCCGTCCCGTGTGGTGCCGATCGGTGAGCGTAGCGCGACCTCCGCTGCCGTCCCGTGGAAGCTGGGAGCCGGACTGCTCATGGCATTGGTGCTCATGGCGATCGCGAAAATCATCGATCTAAAGAACGGCATTGATGTTCCCCTACAGGACGACGTGAGAGGAGCGGTGCTCTCCGTACGGGATGACCTGAGAGGGGCGCTGCTGTATTGGGAGCGCCGCGCGCAAGGGAAAGCGGCTCGAAGGCGGGAAGAGTGGCGAGCAGTTGAGGAGGAGAAAGTCCGCAGACGATTCGGCCAGATCTGTCTCGACTACCAATTCCGCGATCCGCTGGGCGATGACAGGTTTCTTGCTGACTACGCGCGCAAGAACAAGAGCAACTTGCTGAATGACCGCAGCCGAATTGAGCAGAGGTGCCGCGAACTGCATGAAGACCGGGCGCTCGTGGCGATGCTGAGGCGAGAACGGCCCGAAATCTACGAACGAGCAATCGGAGAAATGCGCGCGTTGACCTTGGCGCAGCGATTCGACGTGGAGGCGCCACCCGCTCCGCCGCCGCGGAAAAAGATCAGCCCGGAGGAATTTCGGGCGCGTATGATTCGCCGCGAGCAGATACGGAGAGAGGACAAAATCGAGCGGGGACGGGCTCGCGTCGAAGCGATGCTTGAAGCGCGCCAGATGCTCGAACAGTACGAGCTGGACGAAGCAGACCGAAGCCTTCTCAGCCAGGAACTGCTCGCAGATCTTCTGAACGATGACGGGCCTGACGGGAAGGTAATGTAACGCAAACCCAAGGAGTCAAAGACCATGTTGCCGATAAGACGAAAACCATTGCTGATGGGCGCGGAAGCGCGAACGGGAATGCCGATACTGCTTAACCGCGACTGGCTGCAGACGCACATGCACCTGATTGGACCGCCCGGTAGCGGAAAGAGCCGCTTGCTGCTCTGGCTGTTCAAGACGCTGGCTGTGCAGCCGGATGCGACCGTGATTCTGATGAATCCGAAGGGCTCGCTCTATCGCATGGCTCGCGATTGGGCGATCGCATCCGGCCTGACGAAACGTTTGGTCCTGTTCGATCCGGGCGAAGAGAACTCCATCATCGGCTACAACCCACTGGCCGCGAATGGACTGGCGATAGCCACCCACGCCAAGGCGGTACGCGAAGCGATTCGCTCGGCATGGGGACAAGCCTCATTCGATCAGACTGCGCAACTCGCGCGCCTGCTCTTCCTGGCGCTGGCGGCGGCACGCGAGCTGGAACTCACGATTGTCGACGCGGTACAGATTCTTCGGCCGCGCTCGGCTCTCCGCCGCCGCGCGGTACGCACACTGTCCGAGGGGCCGATTCGGGATGCGCTGGCGTATTTTGATTCGCTATCTGAGACGCGGCAGGAGGAATTGGCCGCCAGCACGCTGGCGCGTTTGGAGTGTTTCGCGCAGGACGAGACCATCCGGCGGATAGTGGTCCAGCAGAATCGTGGCCTTCATCTCGATGGGATTCTGACCGGGCACAAGATACTGCTCATCAATCTGGAGCAGTTCCGCCCGCTGCGGACCGACGATGTGAGGCTGCTGGGCCGGCTGATCGTAAATGATCTTTTGGCGCACGTGTTCGCGCGGCCGGAGGGGAAGCGCGGCCCGGTCTATCTGATAATGGACGAGGCTCAGGTGTTCGCGACAGCGGACTTGTGCACCGCGCTCGACCAAGGGCGCGAGCTCGGCCTGCACTGCCTGCTAGCACACCAGTATCTCAACCAGCTACTCGAGGAAGACCAGAGCGGGAAGCTGTTGAGTTCCGTCATGAATTGCGCCCGGACGAAGGTGCTGTTCGGAGGAATCGAGGTCAAAGAGCTCGAGACCTTTGCGAAGGAGTTTTTCATCGACCAATTCGACCCCTATACCGTTAAGGACGGAGATCACGCATCTGGAGTTGGAGCCTGTTGAATCGAGACGCGTCGTAGTAGGGGACAGCCGCTCAGACACTACTTCACTCGGAATTAGCAGAGGCAGGACCATAGGCATCAGCCGCTCGCGTGGTTGGAACCATTCGGAAGGGACTACGCACTCATCCGCGACCAGCACGGCGACGGGATGGTCGACGTCCGAATCGAGCGGTAGCGGGTCGGGGGCGAGCATATCGCCGGAAGGCAATAGAACGGAGTCGTCCAACGAGAGCAGTGGTGTCACGGGGACACTCTCTGAATCGTCTACAGAAACGTTCGGCACGACCCATTCGCAGGTTGACAGCGAGAGTCACAGCGTAGGGCGCCAATTCAGCCGGCAATTCGGCCGCAACCACAGCCGGAGCATCGGCGTGGCACGCAGTCGGAGTGTCGTGCCGTTCTACGAATACATAAAGCGTCGGCCGGTTTCGTCTCGCACGTTCCAGACCGAGGAGGAATTCTTCACAGTCAGGCTGCAAGAACTTCATATGCAGCCTCGGGCGCATTTCGCGCTCAAGGTTCCAGGGAAGCCCGCAGTTTTTCTGACCGCGCCGAAAGTTGGCGAGCCCTGGCTCAGCCAACGCGCACGCGACCAAGCGCTCGAGTCTGTGTTCTCGCAATCGTTTTACTCGACGCCCGAGCAGATCGCCAAGGAAGAGGCATCACGGAACGAGCGCTTCTCACTGGCGCGAAAGCCCGGTGGTCGTACAATGAAAGGATCAGCACAAGCCGATGAGACTCCAGACGCGGGAGAACCTCGAACCAGGAACATCCCGAAACCGCCAACCGATACTGACTGAGCGCGATCTGAAAGTGGTCGATCTGTTCCGCGCGATTCGTTTCGCGGAGACGAGCCATCTCGCGGCGTTGCTCGTCCCGGACTGCTTTCCGACCGAAGAGAAGCTGCGCCGGCGATTGCGGAAACTCGCGCGGTTGCGGTACCTGGACCGGCCCGCGCGGCGGATCACCGCCGCGCGGGTCCCGGAGTTCGCGGTGCTAGACGAAAAGAGGCCGCGCGGCCGTCCGGAGGACGTGTGGGCGTTGGGGCAGAAGGGGGCGGACGTGCTGCGACTCTCAGGAGACTGGAACCGCAACAATGGACGCCTGCGGCCGACTTCGTTTGTCCATCCCCTGATGATCACGCGGGTGTATGCGACGTTGAAAGTCGCGGCAGCAAAGAAGGCCGTCAACCTCGACCGCTGGATGGGGGAGAGCCAATGGCGCGGGCGGATCAACGTGGGCGGTGAGGTGCTGCCGATTGTTCCCGATGCGGTGTTCTTGGTTTCCGATGCCAGCAAAGCGCGGCAGGAACTCGTTTTCCTCGAAACCGACAACCACACCATGCCGCTTGAGCGCCGGGGATTTTCGCAGAGCTCCTTTCGGAAAAAGTGCATTGCGTACTGGACGTATTGGGCCGACGAGTTGAGGCCGCAGAAAGAAAGCATGCTCGTGCTCACGGTTGCCAAGACGCCGGAGCGAGCCGAAGCGCTACGCAGAACGGCCGCGCACACCGACTCCGAGGGACGCGGACTCAATCTCTTTTGGTTTACCAGCGAGCAGGACTGGGATCTCGCCCGACCGGAGCGTTTCCTCTGTGAGCCGATCTGGACAACCGCTGCCGGCGTACTTGCGCCCCTCCTTCCCAAAGCGCACCATCAGAAGAGTTGATCTCTGAACAGTCTGGCCCTTGACAGCGTTACGGAGGTTTACCTATTCTTATTAGAGGGTACGCTACTCGGTTACGATTAGACGTGCTTGACGGGTTGCATGTGATTTTGATAGGCTGCTTTCTTTGGATGGAAGGCGTACTCGTTGGGTTGTGGTCGGAGAACTGTGAGATCAGCCTCTTTGAGCTTACTCTGCATGCCAGTTCCCCGCCCAACTCCACCTTGTAATCGATTCGAGTGTCACTCTCGCAAAGGTCGTCACTACACTGGGCTGCGCTCCGCAAGGAGTTCACCTTTTGTCGAAATTTGATGAGGCTCTATACTATGCACGACGGCAACTAAAAAACCCTCCGATATAACGGGTCAACTAACCTCGATTTGCGTTTCAGTCTGTCAATTCCTCGCTGCACAGTCCTGTGTTCTCTAGGTACAGATGATGTCTGGCAACTGGGAGAGTCTAAACGCCCGTGTTTATTATTTTCTCGGTCTCGCTTGGTACTTCTATCACTGGGCTCTCCTGCTCGGCGGAGTCACAGCCGCGACAGCCATAGTCGGTTATGTGACGCACGTTTCCATCGTCAGCGACCCTCGCCTCAGGATTGGCGCAGCTTGTCTGAGCGCGCCCCTCCTTTTGATTGCGGCCTTCCTCTGGGCTGCTCGCGCTCGCAGATGGGTGAACTTTGTCAACCCGCAGGTCTCCATTTCTAAGCTTGTCGATACATACCGAGTGGAACCGCCGCATTACTCGTTCGAAAAGCATCTGACAATCAAGGCACTGCACAATGGCGTTCGACTCTTATCGCACGAAGCTCCATTGGAGCGGAACTGGACCAATGAAAATGACCGTTGTCCCAGAGTCTGACTGCGCACTAGTTCGCCGCAGAGACAGATACGACACTCACGAGATAGCCGTGGTTCAACTCAAGAGCGTTCTTGCCAGGAAGCAGGAGAAGACCTTCGCCATCGCGCTCAACATGGACGACGAACAGGGCACCGCTCAACCATTTTGTTCGAAATTCATAGACGACTATTATCCAAACGGGTTGACAATGAGAGTTATTTTGCAGCGCGCGCCAAAGAAGGTTAAGAAGGAGATTCTCCCGAGCGAACACTCCGATGCTCCACTCTGGACTAAGGATGAAGTGACGAGTGATACAACTCTTGAGTGGATAATCAGACGACCTGTTCTGGGGCGTGTCTACTACATGAGTTGGGAACCCTAGAGCACTAATCTAATAGCCACTAGGAATCGAAGTGGACTAATGGTTCCGGGGGGCGAATCGTTCCTCAATCCCGTAGCGTTTGGTATACTCAAGGGTGTCGGACCCCCTTCCTCAAAACCAACACCCGCCAATCGCATTGCGTCCAAACACCACGCTCTGCAGTTGGTTGGCAGAGTGTGGGGCGGACGGAGCTGCTAGACCACTTCTTAGGGCGGCTCTGTCCTAACCAGTCGGCAGCCTGGTCTAGTGCCGACTGGTTAGTTCGGCAAGTTCCGTACAGAAGCGATGCACGGAGCGGCTGAAAGGGGCGGGCGCTTCCCGCCCTTCTCAGTTCACAGACTCGCGCCTTCCTCATGCAACACCAACCGTCCCGGCCACAGTCCGGCAAAACTATTTTCGCGCACAGCACCTCGCCGTGGGATTTCATGCCCGATTACATTCGCGGCGAGCGGAACGACCACGCGATCGGAATCGAAGATACCGACCGGCTTTTTCATACTCATGTGATCGGGAAAACCGGAACCGGCAAGTTGACGTTGCTTCAGAATTTCATGACTCAGGACCTGCAGCGCGGCCACGGATTCGCCCTGCTCGATCCCCACGGCGACCTGGCCGAGGAGGTACTTGACCGCGTCCCGCGATCGCGGCTCCAGGATGTGGTCTACCTGAATCCTGCCGATATCGATTTTCCGGTGCCCTTCAACGTGCTCGAAGCGGTGGACGAAGCGCAGCACCATTTGATCGCGGCGGGTCTCGTTTCAATTTTCAAGCGGTTCTGGGCCGATTCATGGGGACCGCGCACTGAGTATCTCATCAAGAACGCAGTCCTCGCGCTCCTCGAGACTCCGGGGGCGACGCTACTGGATGTGCCCCGCATCTTGATTGATGATGAATTTCGCGCCCAGATCGTCGGTCGCCTGCAGAATCCCGCCATTGGGCGATTCTGGAAGCACGAGTACGCAGCCTATACCCCGAGTTTCCGCGAGGAGGTGATCGCACCGATCCAAAACAAGGTGGGCGAGTTCACGATGACGCCTCTCGTGCGCAACATCATTGGCCAGCGGAAGAACCTTTTTGAACTTCGCAAACTCATGGACCACGGCAAGGTGCTGATCGTCAATCTCGCGAAAGGCGCGCTCGGCGAGGACACCGCGGCGCTCTTGGGATCCATGATTCTCACCCGCATTCTTCTCGCAGCATTCACGCGCCAGGACATTCCGGAGGCGGAGCGCCGGCCTTTCTTTCTCTACGTCTGACGAATTTCCTTCCTTTGCCACGCAGGCCACGATGAGCGCCCTGCTCTCCGAAGCCCGCAAGTACAAGCTCGGTTTGATCTTGAGCCACCAGTATCTGGCGCAGGTTGAGGATCTCAGGGGCGCGATTTACGGGAATGTCGGCACCGCAATAAGCTTTCAGCTCGCCGCCGAGGATGCGGAATACGTCGCGCGCGAATTTGCTCCCGTGTCCGTTGAGGAACTCACGGGCTTGGACCAACACCACATTTTTCTAAAACTCAAGGTCGGAGGAATGACCTCGCATCCCTTCAGCGCAAAGACGTTCCCGCCGCCGCCGATTGAGATTTCATACCGGGATCAGATCGTACGCTGGTCGCGCCAGTATTACGCGAGACCGCGCGCGGTCGTAGAGCGGCAAGCAGCGAACCATTTCCTGCCGCGTGCGCAAGCGCCCCTCGCGCGCCGGGCTGCTGGCGGGCGGCGGGTGTTTCCCGCCAAAGGCGCGCGGCATCCTTTTGGTGTTGCGGGCCGAAGGCCCGCCGCATTGGCCTGAGCGGGTTTTCATTCTTGCATGCAAAGTCGGGCCACCGCATTTTGACGCCGGTCAATTTCTTTGTACACTTAAGGCAATGAGGAAGACCCACAAGGAACTGCTACACGCCCCCGCCTACCGCTATACGGTGCTGTTTGAGCCGGCTCCGGAAGGCGGCTATGTCGCCACGATCCCCGTCCTCGGCATCGCCACGCAGGGCGAGACTCTGCGGGAAACCCGCGCAATGGCCCGCGATGCGATTCGCGGACTCATCGAATCGTTGGCTAAAGATGGCGAGGAAATTCCGATCGAGCAACCCGCCGCCACTACCGAACGGCTGGCGGTGAGACTACCAGCGCGTGCATGAGGCTTCCCGCCCTCAAGGCGCGCGACGTCATCCGCGTACTTGAGCGGCTCGGCTTCCGACTCCACCACAGCACGGGCTCCCATCGCATCTACAAGCATCCCGCCACCGGACGCCGCGCCGTCATTCCCTTCCACGGGAACCGCGACCTCAATGTGAATGTGCTGCGGTCCATTTTGAAGCAAGCCGATCTCGCCGAGGACGAGTTCATCAAGCTGTTGTAGCGCCTAGTCATGTGAAAATGCCGGACGTTCCGGCATTCCTCAAGAGACCCCAGTTTGCAGGGCTTCTGGCCGACCTGGGCGAACAAATCATGAGCCGGGCGGCTGCACTGTAGACTCCCCCAGAATTCCGAGACGCCCCCGTCCGGGAGTTATCCCCAATCCCCGCCTAGCCCGTTTTGTATAATTGAATCATTGAATGTTCCCGCGTTGCACAAGGTGTGGAATGCGGGGGTGTGGCCAAAAGGTATGCGGCAAAACAAACTCGGAAAAATCACTGCAAGCGTAATCCTCGAAATCAACCAGCTCGAGCGCCTGAACGAGATCGCGCATGATTCGCGCGTCAGCCGGAGCACCATCGTCCGCGACGCCATCGAGCGCGAGCTTGAGCGCTACGAGAGCGCGCTTCCGCAGCGCAAGGTCGAAGGCACTCCCCAAGAAAAGGGGAGTGGTGCTGCTCCGAATGCTGACGCCCGCCGACGATGACCAAGATTATCGCGATTGCGAATCACAAAGGCGGAGTCGGAAAGACCACGACGAGCTTGAATCTCGCGCACGCGCTGGCCGCTGACGGCCTGACGACGGTGCTGCTCTGCGATTTGGATCCCCAGGCGAGCCTGACCAAACTTCTGGGAGTGGACACGCAGACGCTCCCGCACTCGCTCTACGATCTGCTACTGCAAACCCAACCCGAAATTGCTGCACAAGAGCCTCATCCGGCCCACTTCGATGGCCGGCGTGTCGATTATTCCGGCGACCGACCAGCTTGCGAATTTAGAGACGCAGCTCGTGAGCAGGCTCAATCGGGAGCGCACCCTGCGGCGCGTCCTGCGGCCTCTCGCCGAGCCTTTTTCTTTTGTGCTCTTGGATTGCCCGCCCGCGCTGAATCTTCTCACCATGAACGCGCTCACCGCGGCAGACGAGGTGCTCATCCCAGTAACGAGCGAGTTTCTTGCCCTGCAAGCCTTGCAAGATTTCCTTGCGACAGGCGAAGAGGTGCGCCGCGAATTGAACGAGCAATTGAAAATCACGGGCATCCTCGTCACGCAGCACCAATCGAAGACCAGCCATGGGCGAGGCATGCTTGAAGCGCTCCGCCAGGCATTCCCGGACCAAATCTTCCAGTCAGTGATTCCGTATTCCGTTGGTGCGAAAGACAGCGTGGCCGCTGCGCAGTCGATTTTGTCCTACGACCCCAAGTCTGCAGTCGCTGAGGCCTACCGGAGTCTCGCTCACGAACTCATCAACCACCATGCCGCCTAAACGCCCCAATCTGAAAGCCATTGGTCTTCATCTCGTCGAACAGGCGAGGCCCACCGTCCGGCGCGCGGAGCATCCAGTGCGGCAACTGGCGGCGAACGAGGGCTTTCTCCGTCTGCCGGTCGAATTGGTGCGGGCGAATCCCGGCCAGCCGCGCCAGCATTTTGATGACGCATCGCTCGCGGATCTCACCGCCTCCGTGAGGGAGATGGGCGTCTTGCAGCCCGTGCTCGTGCGCAAAGACCCAACGGGAGAAGGGTACATTCTCATCGCCGGCGAGCGCCGCTGGCGCGCGGCAACAGCCGCAGGACTCACCGAAATTCCCGCGCTCATTCGGAGCGCAGCGGACTCCATGGAAGTCGCTCTTATCGAAAACCTGCAGCGCGAAAACTTGAGCGCGATCGAAGAAGCTGAAGCGCTCTTGCGATTGAAGCAGGCCCGGCATTTCACCGACCAGGCCCTCGCGAAGATAATCGGCAAATCTCGCCAGTCTGTAAACGACTCACTCATTTTGAACGAGCTTCCCGAGCCCGTGAAAGTGGAATGCCGGACGTCCGGCATTTGGTCAAAAAGCCAGCTTTTGCAGGTGGTACGCGCCGGCAGCGAGGAGAAAATGATCGCGACATGGGAAGCGCTCAGGAGCGGGGAATTTCGCACGGTCCGGGACTTGCGCATCCGGGAACACACCGCGAAAGGCAGGCCCAAGAACTACCGATTCCTGCACAAACCCAAAGGCCGACCGTTCCAAGTCTTGGTCACGTTCTCGAAGACAAGGGCGAGCCGCGCGGAAGTGGGCGACGCGCTCCGGGACGCACTCAAACACCTACCCTAAAAACCTTCATGGACCCACAGCCCTCGGAGTCTCCCCGAAAACCGCTCGTCAGCGTTGAATTTCAGACCGAGGTGGATGTCGCGAGTGGCAGCCGCGAGCACCGCATGTTCATCAAGATGTACTTCGAGGCTCGCGAGAGTGGCCTTCTCGCCGCCATTCCGGGTGAACTGTGGAAGATGCTCTGCTGCCTCGCCACGTATATGGATGAGAACGGCAACTGCTATCCCACGCAGGAACGCATCGCACGGGATTTGGGCATTCGTCGGCAACGGGTAAACGAGCGCATTCAAGATCTTTTGAACTTCCGCTTCAATGGTCAGCCGGTCTTAAGTCTACACCGCAAGACTCGGGTTCGCGGTCGGTGGAACAACAACGTTTACCGCATCCAACCCGTCTCAGCCCTCAAAATCTTCGACAAAGGGAGGTGTTGCGCTGCCGGAGCGGACGAAGATCGAGTGGCTAGCCTCGTTGAGGAAATTTTGAAGACCTGTGGAGACACACATTCCCGTCGCTTCTACCGGGTCGTCGCGAAACGCGCACCCTTAGAGCTCATCTTCGCCGCGCTCTCGGAAACAAAATACCAAGCGCGCCTGGGCAAAATCCGGAAGTCTCGCGGCGCTTTTTTTACGGGCGAATTGATGCGTCTTTTGCGTGAACGGGGAATCGATTTACGATTTCCGGATCCGCCGCGCGGGATCTAAGCGCCTGTTGAAACTACCATGAAAGCAATTTCCGTAATCCGAAAACCTGTGATAATTTCAAGATTGGGAATGAGTATGCGAAGAGCGGCGGGGATGCATGCCCTGACCAGGCAGGGCGGGCGGCTACGAGATCAGTTGTGACCCCAGCATGAACGCCTTGAGCGGAAGCTCAGGAAGAAATGTCGAGTCTCCAACCAGTTCGACGCCCTTCTCTAACTCCGGATCAGCCTTCGTCGGCCGCGCTCATGAACAGCATCAGCTCGGCGGTGCGTTGGCTGATGCGTCCAAGCATCGCGGCAGGCTCATCCTCCTGAGCGGCGAGCCGGGGGTCGGCAAGACGCGGCTTGCCCAAGAGTTTGCAGATCAAGCGAGGGCCGAGGGAGCTCGAGTTCTGTGGGCTCGAGGCTCGGAAGCCGGAACGGCAATGCCCTACTGGCCGTGGATCCAGCTCCTGCGCGGCGCGATTCAAGCGGAAAGTGCCGGTACTGCCCGCCTGCAAGCTAACCCGGAGCTCGATCGGTTAGTCGCTCTGCTTCCTGAAATCCAACAGTCGGCGTCGTATTCCGCTACCCGCGGTGCGGGCATCGTGCGAATCTCGCAAACCGCGCTCGTGCCCGAGGCATCCGGGAACGCACGATTCCGGCTATTCGATTCA
Source organism: uncultured delta proteobacterium (assembly GCA_963793115.1). GTDB lineage: Bacteria > Desulfobacterota > Binatia > Binatales > Binataceae > CAVVMA01. The sequence continues at coordinate 193,830 of CAWBYV010000010.1, read as the reverse complement.
GTAGCCGACTTCCTCAAGCAGCTTTCCAAGACGGCTCTGCTAGTGGTGGTGATCGATGACCTGCACGCGGCAGATCCCGACTCTCTGATGCTGTTAGGCTTCGTCGCGAGCGAGCTGCGGCAAAGCAAGATTCTGGTCGTCGCGACTCATCGCGAAGTTGAAGTCAGACTCTCCACAGAAAGTGACGCGACGCTGGACGAGATCGGCCGCGGCGGCACTGTCGTCAGGCTTACCGGCCTTTCCAAGGAGGAGACGGCCGAATTGGCCCGCCAAACGATCGGGCGCGCGGTCGACGAGGTCGAGGTCTCCTCACTCCACAGCGCCACAGGGGGCAATCCCTTTTTTCTGAACGAAACTATCCGGCTCATGCGCGAGGAATCGAGCGGCTTGCGCGGCGGAATAGAGAGCTACAAGTTCGTCGTGCCAGAGGGTGTTCGTGCGGTGCTGCGCCGGCGCCTCGCCCGCATCTCAGACACAACCAGGAGAGTTCTCGAGGTTGCTTCAGCGATGACGGGTGATTGCGATCTTGCGTTGATCGCGCGCGTCTCTGAATTGGCCGAGGCCACGGTTGCCGAATCAATGCGTGAAGCCGAGACCCACGGTCTTATGGCCAAGGTTCCGGGCCGGCCGGAAAGATGCCGCTTCAATCATGGGCTGACCGCGGAATGCCTGATAGCAGACATGCCCCACGCGCGGCTCGCTCAGCTTCACAAAACAATCGGCGAGACCATAGAAGAACTGCACGGTGGCGATCTCGACCAGCAACTAGAGAATCTGGCTTTCCATTTTTCGCGCGCGCTCCCGCTCGGGACGTCATCGAAAGCCGCTGACTACACGGTTCGTGCCGCCGACTACGCCTTGAGCAGAATGGCTTATGGCGATGCGGCCAAGCTTTACAAGCTCGCCCTCGACATCCTCGCAAAAGCACCAGGGTCGGACCCAAAGGGGCGCTGCGAACTGTTGGTCGCGCTCGGCGGAGCGGAAATCAGGGCAGGTAGCCGCGAGGAGGCGCGCCTGATTTTCCAGCAGGCTGGCGAGCTTGCACGAATGCTGGGCGATCGCGATTTGCTAGCACAATCGGCGCTGGAATGTGGCGTCTGGCCGCATATTATTGGCAAAGCTCGGCGAGGATCTGTCGAACTGGTGGACGATGCGCTGAATGCGATCGGAGATTCCAACCTCACCCTTCGGGCGATGCTTCTGGCCCGTTGCGCCGTTGAGACCAACTGGCTAGAGCAAAGGGAACGCGGGATCGCCTTGGCGACCGAGGCCGTGGGGGTAGCGCGGCGCAGCGGCGATGCGGGTGCGCTGGTGGTGGCGTTGTGGACCCGGCACGCGGCGCTGTGGGGCCCTGACTCGCTCGAGCAAAGGCTTGCCGCCGCGACCGAAATGATGGCGCTGGCGGAATCGGCTGGCGATTGGGATTGGCTGGCGAATGCGCGCGAGCTGCGCGCAGCTTCGTTACTCGAAGCTGGAGAGATGGCCGCGATCGACGCTGAAATTGACGCCTGCACCAGTGTTGCGGAGAAGACCGGATACTCGTGGGGCATCGTTGAGAGACTTCGCGCGATGCGCGCACTTTTGCGCGGCGATTTGGGGTATGCGGAAAAGCAGATCCAGCAGGTTCTCTCGATCGGACAGCGGCGGCGTGACCAGGTGCTGTTGATCATCTATGCTGGCCAGTTTTCTCAATTGCGATGGGAACAGGGCAGGACAGAGGAATTGGAAGGTCTGCTTAGAGGCCCGTCCCTGGAGCTCCCCCTGTTTTCCGCGGCGCGAATCGGGGTCGCGATCTTCTACTCACGAGTTGGGCGGCTTTCCGAAGCAGCGGTCGAATTGGAGTTCCTGGCAAAAGATCAGCTCGCTTCGATCGTCCGTGACCACAATTGGCTCGGCATTGTCGCCCAGATTTCCGAAGTCTGCTCCATTCTGGGAGACACCGCTCGGGCTGCAAAGCTCTACGAATTGTTGTCTCCGTACGTCGGCCGGAGCGTCACTCTCGGATGGGGAGATTTGTACCTCGGTCCGGTTGCCCACTACCTAGGCCTGCTTGCCACCACGCGCAAGCAATTGGACCGCGCGCAGGCCCATTTCGAGGCCGCGATTCGCTTCAACCTGAGGATGGGCGCGAAGCCCTGCCTGGCGCGAACGCAAGCCGCTTACGCTGAGATGTTGCTGTTGCGCGGCGAGGCGGGCGACCACGACAAGGCGATGGAGCTGATCGAAGCGGCGTTGGTGGCAGCTCGCGCGATTGGAATGAACGGGCTGGTTGAAAAAGCGGAGGCCTTGAAGCAGCGCGCGTCGGCGCCGGTCCCGTCGCGGTGGAAAGACGCGGTGGAATCGGCGGTGGCACCGCAGGCGATATTCCGCCAGGAGGGTGATTTCTGGACGATCGGCTTTGGCGGCCAAGTCACGCGTATCAAAGACGCGAAGGGGATGGCATATGTCGCGAATCTGCTGCGCCATCCTGGGCAGGAGTTCCACGCGGTCGATATTGCCGGCGCGGGTGACACCGGAGATGGCGACGGCGCCGGGCGCATCAGCGCGATGAGCGATCAGCAGCGGAATGAGCTGGGCCTCAGCGTCGGAGGCCTCGGCGACGCCGGCGAGATGCTCGACGCGGAGGCTAAGGCGCAATATCGGGCGCGCGTCAACCAGTTGCGGGACGAGATGGAAGATGCGAAGGAACTCGGCAAGGAGGAACGGGTGGCCGAAATTGAGGAGGAGATGGAGGCTATCCACGGCGAGCTTGCGCGCGCAGTCGGACTGCACGGACGCGATCGCCGTGCCGCCTCAATCAGCGAGCGCGCGCGAGTCAATGTCACCCGCACAATCAAACGTGCTATCAGACGGATCGCGCACAAGAATCCGCCGCTCGGACGGATGCTGACATCGGCGATCAAGACCGGAACTTTCTGTTGTTACGTGTACAACCCGGCGCAGCCAATCGACTGGGAGTTCTGATCCCCCCTCTCGCTGCGCAAGTAGTCTTCGCCCCTCCTTACAAGTCTTCCGCTCTTCCGCAACTTTAGTTTTCGGATGGTCAGAGGTGTTACCCTCGCCGGACGGGGTCTGCCCAGCTTTAACGGCGTTCCGTCGCGAGGAACAACGCGTTCATCGCATGGCCCGTGACGAACGATCGGTTCCATCCCCCTGTTCGTTTCGTTCCGCGCCTTTGCACGCCCTCCTTTTCAGACACATCGATAGGAGAGCATTGCGGAAGCTGTTGGGCGCTGTCACTGAGCACCCGCAGGGATGAAGCCGTGCGGCTTCTGAAGGAGCCGCTGGCGATCGAGTTCGCGAGCCCAATGTCGGTACCCGGCACTGTGATACGTCGCGCCGTCGGTTTTTGCGCTGGCCAATCGCTACACGCGAGCCGATGAGCAGAGAAGCGGGACCGGCGTTCCCCGACCAATTGGTGGGGCGAAGAGGCGGCTTCCAGTGTCCCCTCCGAAGGAGAAGCCCGAATGAAGAAGAGCGCGCTCGTCACGATGGTGAAATGGCTGGAGATCTGGTCTGAGGACTGCGCCACTCTGTCGTCGTTCCTCAACCAGTTCGGTCCGATGAAGGGCCGCTTCAAGGAGGCACCGCTGCCGCCGCGAACCTCGGAACGATCGGCTGAGACCTCCTTGGCACGCGCGGCGACCCTGCTCGACAACATGGCCAGGAACAACGCGCAAGTCGCGTGTTTCCTCGGTGCCCAACCTACCGATCCGGAGCCGCAGGAGTTGGGAGATTCCGACCTGCTTCGGCTGATCACTCATTGGCAGGCGCTGCTAGCCGGCGTCTTCACCGGGATGTTGCGGCTCTATGGAGTACGCCCCGTTCGAGGTCGTCTCAGCGCCCAACTGGAGGCGCTGGACGAAAACGAATTGTGCGCGGAGATCGTCCGCTGGCTCGAAAAGAGCGCGACCGATGCCGTCGAGTTCGCCAGAACACAGGGGATCGGTTTCGCGCCGGTGCCTGCGTCTATCGGCACCGCATCGTCGAGGCATCAATCACTCGTCAGTCTGGAGCGTGCGATTCGCAGACTAACAACGGACTGCATGCAAATCGCCGCGCTACTACCCTACCACCGCGTGTTCCACATGAAGAGCGACATAGAGCCAGGCGACGAGGTCTCCGAGGGCGAGTATCCCGACGCCAAAGAACCTGTCGTGGAGGCTCCCCCCGACGGTCGGTGATTTTCAAGCGTGACCGGCGTCCCGCCGGTCACTCCTTCGGGCGATAAGGCGCGATGACGATCGCGGCGAGAAAAAAAGCAAACCCTCTGTATTTGGGAGGAGGGTGGATAGCTGTTGCTAAGCATCAAGGGTGAGGTGGACACGCGCAGGAACCACGCAGAATCTGGTTCAAACCTGAACGCGACCGCACGGGAATGTCTGGTCGCTGATGCGCCGCGCGCCTCAGCGTATCCTACAGTCGGGGGGCATCAGTGCGCTTCTATAGAGGGCTCGAAAATCTTGCGGACGACGCCTGGCCGGCCCTGGAAGTGCTGCTCTGGTGCGGCACATCCAAGCTGTTCATCGCCAAGACCAGAAGCGATGTCTCGGCGGAGCAGGTGCGCATGAAGCTCTTTGAGTTGAGCATCAAGGCGCTGAGCCGGGTGGTTCGGATCGCAGCGACAATTGATTGCGTTGACCGCGACCTCGCAGAGGAGTGGTTCTTCCATGAAATAGGCCTCTGCACCGATGCGCGGACCTTCATCAAATCGTTGCCTCGGACATTTGTCCCGACCCCGGCTGCCGCTTTCAAAATGCCTCTGCCCGAGCCAGCCCCTGTACCTACTGAAAATTCCGAAGCCGTTGAGAACGCGGGAGTTTTTCCTTCGGCTGCCCGCTCTTTTTCGCGGAACTCCGAGTCCGGACGGACAGACGCCGCTTCCTTCGTGGTTGATTCGCCGGAACGCCGAGGACATTCGCCACATGGCTTTGCGCTGCTTGGGCAGGTTGTGCGCCGCGATGATTGCGACGATTTTGTGCTCGTCGCTCCCATGCCGATACAGGGCAGAGCAAGAGTGCCAGAGTCACTATGCGCCGCGGAGAACCCGACCTCTTCGCGCCCCTGAGAGAAAGTCTCACAGCCCCTCGCTTGTTGGCGCTGTCCGAATCTCAGACCGATTGTCCTGATTTCACCGGCAGACTGTCCTAATTCGAGTTGTTGTATCGGGCATGGATCAAACGAAGCTCGCGGATAATCTGTTCAACTTCGCGCCATAGGGCAGTCTGCCGGGATGGCGAGGCCGTTTTCGATTCGGCGACGAGCCTGTTCGCCTTTCCGATCAGATCGGCCAACGCGTGAGCATCTTCGACGAGTGATGCCACCTGCCTATCTGGTTTCAGGCACCGATTCATGAGCGCGAGCGCGCGGCGCAAACCAGAAAGGCAACCGGCGGGCCAGGAAAGGGGGGCAAACCCAACCCGCCGGCGCCGTCATGCGCACGCTACATTAATCCGCCAAGCTGGCGCTTCGATCAAACCCTGAAAGTTCAGGCAACCCCATCGAAGATGGGACTTCTCGCGTCCAGCACACCCCCTGCCCGACAAACCACCGAGTCCCTGACAAAACTAAAACCCGACCGAATCCGCGTCTTGCGAAATATTAACCACCCGCGCGGCGTAGGCACTTTTTTAAGCGTTAGCGTCCCATATCCTTTTTTCCCCAGCCCGCTAGGTTTCTGATCTGGTACAATAAATCTGACACCTAATCGCCCTTATGTTGCAGAATATGGCGGTTGTTGGGCGGCGGGGATACGGAATACATGGCAAACCAAGGGCTCGTTCCACAAAATAATCAGCAACATAATGTCGGCATCCTGCTCAAACAGGGACGCGAGAGCCTTCGCGCATTGGCCCGCGCGTACTTCCTGACCGAGGTCGCCCGCCAGGCGCAGGCCACGATCGACGCCAAGCGACGGGACCCGACCCGCTTCTTCGAATTCTACGCAAAGCTCTACCGCCACGATCGGCCGGAGGAGTGGTACCCATCGGTCACGCGAGAATTTCTAAAGCAAACCGCGCGGGGCGGCGTGTCCGAGGCAACGCTCGCGCGCATCTATGCGAGCGTGCGCCACTTCGCGCGCTGGATTCATTTCAAGGTGCGACCCTTTCCGCTCGGCTGCCCCACGGAGGGAATCAAACCGCCGCGAGAGCCGGAGCCGCAGTGGAAGGGATTGTCGCGCGCCGACGAGCTTCGGCTCCTAGCGGCTGCGCAGACTTTTCGGCTCCACCACGGTCGCGGCACGAATCAAGCGCTTCGCGATCATGCGGCAATCGCGGTCTTGCTCGGGTCCGGACTTCGCATTTCGGAACTTCTCAACCTGCGCCGCGACCAGTACAGCGCGCGCGGCTTCAGCCGCGTGATCGCCAAGGGCGGTCGCATCCGTGACTTCGTTCCGGTCAACGTAGAAGCCCGCCGCATTCTCGAAGAATGGCTCACCGAACGTGGCGACGCCGCCGGCGCGATCTTCACGACCCGCACCGGCGCGGCACTGAACCGGACGCAGTTTTTCAAGGTCCTGCAGCGTGTCGCCGCCCAGGCGAGCGCGCATCTCAAGGACGGAGAGCGCATCAAAGTCTCGCCGCACGTGCTCCGGCATACCTTCCTGCGCAAATTGGCAGAGGAGAAAGGCGTCCACTACGCGAAGGAGGCCAGCGGCCACCGCAGCGACCGATATATTTGGCGGTACGTCAAGCCGGACACGCAAAGCCTCGCGGACGCGATTGACACACTGGACTGAGCTCGACGGGCCCATCGTGCAAGAATTCGTTTCCCCTGGTTGACACCGCCGTGCCAAAGTGAAAATACCTTGTGTGCACACCAATTCACACAAGGAGATTCACAGCGTATGGAAATTGAAGATATGGTGCACATTGGGAAGTTCACTGGTACAGCGGAAGAGCTCGCGGAGTTCTGGGGGATTCTCGGCTATCACCGGGCGCACGCCCGAACGGCCCTTCGATAGCCGTTCAGAATGGCTCCGCCGCCCACGCTTCCAGCGTGAGTCCGAAAATCATCCAAGAGCTCTGGGATCGAACAGGTACCATCGGGCAAAAGAACGTTCTCGCCTCGCTAGTCGCGCGCGGAGGGATTGCTTCGCTCGATGACGTCTGTATCGACCTCGGCACCAAACCGCCCACCGTGCGCGGATTGCTCTCAAGCATCACGCGCAACTTCCAAAGTCTTACCGGACGCGCCGACGCCAAGATCATCGACTATGCCTCCATTCCCGGTGGCGCCACAGGCTACCAAATTTCCGAGCCGGCACTCAGCCTCTTGCGAAACCTCATCCAGCCCATTCTGGACAAGACCAAGTTCTCATTGGACTGGGCCGACTCGACCGCGCGCGCGACCCCGTTTGCATTCGTAACATCCCACCCCCAACCCCTCTGGTTCGAGGTATGGCTCGGGCTCAATGAATGGGACGCGATTGCCAAACTCCGGAACTCGGGCGCGCGAGAGAGTGAAGACGGTCGAATGCTGATCTTTTGGTTCGGTAGCCAATACGGCGAAGACTTTGGAGTCTATCTAGGCATCGCCCCGGGTGCCGATCGAGTCCCCGCGGAGAAACTGGTTCAAGCGTTTCGAGCACCCGCGATCTCCTCTACCTCCGACAGACTTTGCGACGAGGACGACCCTCTGAACCCTACGGGATGGACCCACCTCTGGTCGCGCCGATTTGCATCGGAAGCTGAGCTAACAAACCCCGACCACCAACAAATTGCTAACCAACTCGATGCAGCTTGGAAAAGATTTCTGGCGGTCGATTTGCCCCAAATACGCGCCGCGATCAGCGCCGTTAAACTCTGGAGGCACCAGCCCTCTTCACTTGTCGCGGTTTTCGCGACCGCCCTTCACTCAAAGAGGGGCGGTCGAAAACCGCCTCGCGGTCTTTCGTTCAACATTGGCAGCGCGGTACATCGCGCCGGCAGGCAGCGTTCGCGGGCCTAGCCGGTGCACGCCATCTCCCAGAATTCCATTCACCGCAGCGCGCACAATTGCTTATCGAGCGCGACGGGTCTCCGGAACCGTGAACATTGCAACCGCCACCCCAAACACCCGCCCCCTCCGGTATCGATAGCGGCGCATGCCCGCCAAAGGCGACAACGCCACTCCCGAGCGTGCGGCCTGGCCAAGGCGGGCGAACCCCACCAATCCAGAAAGCGGCGTCTCTTCTGGCCGAACCGTCCCCGCCTAGTTTCCGCGCTCCCGCGTGTGTTGGTCGAGCGGACGGGTCAGCGAGGTTGCTGAGCGACCGCGAGTCTGGCGCGCGGGGCGCAAGGCGCACTTGGCGCGCCCCCTTCTCGCCAAAAAGGGTACCGCAGCGGCAGAGACACCCAACAACCATTTTCAGAGCCAACCCGTAGCTGGGCCGCCCCTCCACCGTCCGCCGTTTCCCGCGCTCCGCATGGCTGCCGAGTGCTCAAAACCCCCGGTCCAAAAATCCCTCAGTCATTTCTATTTTTAAACTATATTGGCGCCCATCGTCGCTTCGGTGCACGCTGCATCAAAACCCTTTCCTAAAAAGGGTTTTTTCCGAATTGCCTTGAAGGGCAATTCGGAGCGTTTCCCTCCGCGACGATGGGCGCCAGCAACGCGGTTGGTGCCCCCATTGCGCTGCCCTTCGCGATGCTCGCTCGGGACGCCCCCGCCTGGGGGCTCAGCGCGGACAATCCGGCCGATCGCAGCAGAAAAGCCCGACCTCACGAAATCGCGTTTGGAGTTGGGATCTCCGGCGGTAAAATATGGGAGGTTGACGATGAATCATCCTCGTACCGAAAAACAACGAGCAAAAGCAAAGGCCACGTTGCTGGAGAAAAACCAGCACGCCCTTCACGCCTTTGTCTCGAGGAACCGCAAACTGGTGAAGGATTGCGCGCCCGGCTATGCGCTAGTCGGGATACTAAAAGGGCGCTGGAGGCTCTCGTGGGACCCAACAGGCCACGGTCCGTTGGACGGGGTCACTGGAATCGTGTGCAGCGCGCTCTCGAGCAATACTTCGGAAGATTGTGCGCTAAGCGCCGACAACATCCGGTTCACCACGATGCGAGAAGAACAGATCGGCAGGGTTCAGAGCGTCTGGGCGGTGCCCGATACCCGCCTCGGCCGCGAAAACAACACTACTACAGCAAACCGCGAGGCCAAATTTTTCAAGATACTCTCTCGCGACTTCGGAACCACTTTTCTCGAATTGATTCTCAGAAGCAAATCCTACAAATCGGCGCGGGATTCACGGTGGCATCACTTTGATATTCGCGAGGAACCACCCAGCGGGCTTTTGCTGCGCCGATTCGTAGTATTTCTTTCCCCCGGTCAAGCGGAAGATTTCGACCGTTCAGTCCTTAGACATTACGAAGAGCAGGCGGGGCCGCCCGAGCTAGACGCGACCCAAACGCCCGTCCCATGGGAAATCAGGTGGGCGGAATACAAACGTGCGAGGAGGCAGTCCCGAATAGTTACATATAGCACGAGGCACCGTTAGTGTCCCGGACCAAGTGGTATCGGTCCGAGAACCAGTGAATCATGCTGGCATAGTTACGTGGACCAACGCGAGATCACAAGGATGCCGTCCGCCGAGCAACAAATCGAAGAGCGACTTCGGACCGCGATGCAGGAGTGGTCCTCGCGTTAGCAGAGGTCAAGGGTTGGAAGGCCACTTACGGGTCGCAGGAGATGGCGGTCCACCGCACCGAGGAATACCTTACGATAGAACAATTGTGCGCGCGAATCGGGTACAAGGAGCAGACGATCCGCAACCTCATGAGCATCGGCGAGCTCAAGCAGGGCGTTCACTTCTTCAAGCCGAGAAGGCGCGTTTTGTTCGCCTGGACCGCGATGGAGCAGTGGGTGAGGGAACAGGACGCCGGACCTGAAACGATTGAACCGTTCTACCCGGTGCATCATGCCCGTTCGCGAAAAGCACGATAGGCTCTTCTTCGATTTCTCGTGGCGCGGCCATCGCTGCAAAGAATACACTGGGTTGCGCGTCACAGCGGAGAATCGCGCGCGCTGCGAAAAAAAGATGCATGAGGTCGAGCGCGACATCGCGCGTGGTACCTTTGACTATCGCCAGCACTTTCCACGAGGCAGTCGGCTACCGCTCTTCTACCCCGAGCTTCGCACTCGAGATGGAGCCACGACCACCTTCGCCGACTATATCCGCGAGTGGCACCGCCTTCGGTCACCAATTCTGGCCGATGGTCGCGTCGCGCGCGATGCGGACCTCGCGCCGTTCAACTTGGATTCACGACGGAAACCTTGTGGAGAGTTGACTGATTCGGGCCTTCGGCACGCTGCGCTTGTCTGAGATCACGCCGGCGCATTGCAACGCACTCCGGCGTGCCATCATCGATGAAGGCCGCAGCGGAAAGACCGTCGGAAACACCATGGGTCTTCTGCACAAAGCGTTGGCCGACGCGGTTGACGATGGCTTGATTGAACGAAATCCTGTCATGCGCGCTACCAGCCGTAAAGTACAGCGCGGCCGTCGTGGGCCGCGGCTTACCGCTAACCCCCTCACGCCCGAGGAGATGGGTCGATTCCTTGCCAACGTTCCCGAATGGTATCGGGATTTCTACACAGTCTGGTTCAACACCGGCTGGCGCTCCTCGGAGATCGTCGCCGTTCGTTTCGGTTGGTGCGACTTCCGGCGGCAGACCGTCACACTAAAGCGAGGACGCATGCCGCGTTTTGGCGGCCTTGAGACCGAACCCAAAACGGGGCCAAGACAGGTGGACTGCTCCTATGCCGAGCAAATCTTTGCGGCCTTCGCCAGGCTGCGCGACCGCGCCCACGCAATCGGTGACGAGGATTTTGTTTTCACCAGTAGAAATGGGCGACCACTCTCGCAGGAGCGGATTTACTATCGGGTTTGGATTCCCGCGCTTGAGCGAGCTGGAATATCGCTCCGCGGGCAATATTGTATCCGCGATACGTTCATCAGCTTGGCGTTGTCGGCCGGAGAAGACCCTGGCTGGGTCGCGCAGGTATGCGGCACATCGGAACAGATGATTTTCCGTCACTATCGCCGTTGGATTGTCGGATTAAAGGCCGGCGCTGGCGAGAAAATCGCTGCGATTCTTCGATCTCTCAACCCTGCAGAGGCTCCGAAACCGTCCCCCGAACCGTCCCCGGACGAGCACGAGTCCGGAATTAACCGCGAACAACAAGGACAAACTCTGGCGGAGAGGGGGGGATTCGAACCCCCGGTCCCGTGAGGGACACGTGATTTCGAGTCACGCCGGTTAAACCTGACTCCCGAACCTCTCCACGGGTGAGGATCGAGGTTTGCCCGCGCGTAGTCAAGGCGCATGCCGCTGACTAAAGTCCGAACAATGGTGGCTTCGGCGCGGGCGTCGGCTTCGGAGTGGGCGTCGTTTTCGGCGTAGGTGTCGCTCTGATTTTCGGTGTGGGTGTCGGAGTCCGGGTCGGCGTTGGTTTCGCCGTGGGCGTAACCGTAGGCGCCGGCGTCGCGATCGGAGCGGCGCCGGCGAAAGCCGGGACGAACTTCGCGATATCAACCGTGCCCCATCCGCTCGACTGATCGTACCCGCGTGCGGCGGAAAACCCAGCGACGATGTTGAAACTGTTGGTGCCGCTCGTCACGTCGCGAAGGCCCGCCGCGGCGCCGCCCGATCTTGCCAGATTGTAGAGTCGCGTATCTATGTTGCCCACGCGCTGGCCGCTTTCATCCGCCAGCAGCTTTGAGATTCCCGCCCAGATCGGCGCACCCAGACTGGTGCCTCCCCAGCAGCAGGCGATCGACGCGCTACCGCTTAAGTCCGCGCCGAGGAAGACGCCGGGCTTGTCGGGGCTGGCGATCATCGCCACGTCGGGCACGTCGCGCTTGCCGTCAGCGGGTACGCCCGACCCGCTCTGAAAGGCAGGCTTGGGGAACACCGCGCTCGCGCCGCCGCCGCCGGCGCCGATCGATTCGTCCCAGGTGCTCTCCGGCGCGTTGCCCGAATCCGCGCCCGAGCCGTTGTAGCTGGGCACAAACTGCGTTCCGCCCACTCCGGTTACGTTCGGGCTGGCCGCCATCTCGTTTACGTGGCGGCTGGTTCCGGTCGCGCATGCCGTGCCGCCAGGATTGAGCGCCACTCCCGCCGCGCCGTCGTCGCCGGCCGAGACAAAGACCGACTGACCTTGCGCCGCGGCCTGGGCGAATACCGAGTCGAGTGACTTGTAGCTACTGCTGCTAACCCCGCATAGAGAGAAGCTCACGCTAATCGTTCCGCAGGCATTGTCGCTGACCGCGCGCCCGATCGCGCCGGTAATCGTGCCGAGGTAATAGCGCTGCGCCGCGCCCGGCGCCACCGCGTGCGACCATTCCAGGTCCAGCAGCGCTTCCGATTCGTCAATTGTGATTCCGCGGTTGCGCCCATCGACGATTACGCGAGTGATACTCGATGCGGGCAATCCGAATTGCGTATCGAATGTACTCACTGCGGCGTCGAGGTAATCCGAGTCGCCCACCACGGCTATGCAGTCGCCGCCGCCGCCGTCGATGCCGCTGTTCAGGAGCGGACTCTCGTCGTAGAAGGTCTGGAGATCGACGGGTGCGAAAGCCTTTGAGCCGCTGACGATCGTATCGGGAGCCGATGCATCCCCGGAAAGCGGCAAGGAAGCGCTCGGTGAGAGATCCGGGTCGATCCATTCGGCCAGTTGCATTTCCGGAACTTGGACGTTGGACGATGATCCCGCGGACGATAGTTCCGCGAACGACGAGCTCACCGGCGCGGCGATGGTACGCCGATATGACAGCGGCATCGAATGCTGAAAGTTGTCGAGGCCCTGGATCGATTCGATCGTGTTCCCGAATTGATTCGGGATCAGCGGATCGGTCAGGTTTGCGTACGCGCGCCCGCCGGCGAAAGCCGCGATGCTGGTATGGAAGCTTCGCTCGACGCGCCATACCGGTCCAGTGAACTCGACGTAACGTTCCTGCGGTCTGGTCGAGAGGATCTGAAAGCCCTGCGCGGCGAGCCAATGCGAAACCGCAGACACATCCAATTGGGCCGGACCGAAGCGCTGCGCAAACTCGACGGGCGTCAGCCAGTGCCGGAACTCCGGCGATGCGGGATTCTGCTGCGCAGTCAGCAGCTTCTGGAGTTGGCTCCGGTTCCTTTGAGCCAATGTGACCCGCATCACCAGTTGCCGGTCAAGGTCCGCCCATCCGGACAGCCGAAAACTTTCGCTCTCTACCGGATGATTGCCGGCCAGCGGTAGGGCGATCGAAGCGGCCCGGCCGCCAACGCGAGCCAGCGCTGTGGAATCCTCCGCGGTGGCATCTGCCGCGCCGGAGAGTGCGAGGGCCGTCATGCACAAGAGCGCAAGCTTCAACGCGCTCCGAGTTACCGTACCCTGCATCGCAATTTTCCGATCCGCGTGCGATTTCGTGAAGCGTAGGGAACGCCGTACAAGATGTAGGGGGAGCGCGGAACAGTCAAAGCATCAGCAAGGAAATAAAAGTAACTAGCGGTTGTTAATTTGGCGGCCGCGGCCGAAAGGCGGACGCGGAAACCCGGGCGCAAGAATCGCCCGGCAGGATTTTCGATCAGCCGCCGCTCAGCGCGCCTACGATCTGCACTTGGTCGCCGTCGCGAAGCGCAAGCTCGAGCCCGCGCACTTGCTCGCCGTTGACGAAGACCTGGATATGGCGCCGAATCCGATCCTGCTCGTCGATGATTCTGAAGCGAATGCCGGGGAAGCTTTGGTCGAGCAGGCGCGTCAGATCCGCCAGCGTGGCGGCGTCGATCGCGATCTCGCTCTTGCCGCCGGTGTACGAATGCAACTGGCTCGGGATCCGCACGCGGATCATGAGAGCGTCGCTGCCTCGACCGACAGAATCCGTTGCAGATGCTCCGCGATCCGGCTCCACGAGGCGCCTTCGTTGCGGCTTTGCCATAGCTCGCCGCTGGTGGTGCCGAAGTAGAGACCGGCCGGATCGCATTGGTCGCCGGCGAACGCTTGACGCAACACCGTCCACCATGCCTGTTCGCGCGGCAGTCCGCGATCCTGCCGCTGCCAGGTCTCGCCCGCGTCGCGCGTTCGATAGATCGCCGCCTTGCCGCCGATGCAGGTGCGCGGCCACACCGCCGTACCGTCCATCGGGAATACCCACGCCGTGTCGGGATCGCGCGGATGCACCACGATGCCGAACCCGATGTCGCCGATTTCCGCCGGCATGTTGCGCCCGATTCTCACCCATTCGTCGCTCGGGCGATCGAGCCGGTAGATGCCGCAGTGGCTCTGCTGGTAGAGGCGATCGGGCCGCGTGGGATGGATCTGCAGGCAATGCGTGTCCTGCCCGAATTCGGGATAGGGATCGGGCAGAAAGTTCGCCTCGACGTTGCGGTTGAGCGGCCGCCAGCTCGCGCATCGATCGGCGGTCTCGAATACGCCGCCCTCCGAGGTGACGAGATACATGTGCGCCGCATCGCGAGGATCGATCGTGACCCACTGCGCCATCGAACCGTCCGGCGTGCCGACGACCATCGCGCCCCACTTCGGATACATCGGATGGCGGTTGAAGCCCTCGACCTCGGCCCACGAAAGACCGCCGTCCTCGCTACGAAACAGTCCGGGCGGCGAGGTGCCCGCCCACCAGACGGCCGGCTCGCTTGAGTGCCCGGGCGCGATCGAAAAGGTGCAATCGACTGAGCGCGGGTTCCATCCTTCGGGGAACGTGCCGAACTTGGGCGGATTCGGGACCTCCCGCCAGTTGCGGCCCATGTCGGTCGAACGAAAGATCGTCGGGCCAAGGTGTCCGGTGCGCGACGCCGCGAGCATCGTGTGGCCGTCGCGCGGGTCGAGCACGATATGGTTGACGATGTGGCCGAGGAAATGCGGACCGTCGAGCCGCCATCGGCGCCGCGCCGCATCGCCATAGAAGATGAACGCGCCTTTGCGAGTGCCGACCAGCAATGCGATGGTCGCCGGCTTGGGCGCGCGAGCGCGCGGCTGCGCGCCGTTGTTGCCTCTGGCTCGCCTGGCGACGACTGGTCTCTTGGCGCGTATCATGGTCCCCGTTTCAGCCCGCCGCGAGCGATCCTAACTTCGATGGGCTTGTCCTGCAACCGCCGAATCGTTGCCGTGGGCGCCAAATCATGCTTGAACTCTCGCGTGTGACAACTCGTGTGACAATCGGCGAGGACATCGAAGATGGGACGCAAGATTCTTTTCATCACCACCGATCAGCAGCGCTACGACGCGCTCGGATGCAACGGCGGCAAAATCGCGCGCACGCCGGTCGCCGATTCGCTCGCCGCGGCGGGCATCAACTATCGCCGCGCGCACAATCAGAATGTGGTATGCATGCCCGCGCGCTCCACCATGATGACCGGGCAATACGTGCGCACCCATGGCGTCGTCGCGAACGGCATCCCGCTGCCCGCCGGATGCGCCCAGCATCGCGGCGTACCTTCACGAGAAGGCGGGTTATCGCACCGCGCTGCTGGGCAAGGCGCACTTCGAGCCGATGTTCGACATGGGCCAGCGACTACTTCGAAAATCGGATGGCGCGCGAAGGCTCGACCGGGCCGTATCGCGGCTTCGAGCGGATGGAACTCGCGATGCACGGGCTGATGGGCGACGTGGCACTACTCCGCGCTGGCTGCAGGATAACTTCCCCGACGAGGTCGGCGGCTTCGCCGCGATGCTCGAGCGCGCGGCGGGCGGCGACACCGGCGCGCCGCGAGCTCAAGCTACAACCCGGTTCCGCGCGAGCACTATCACACCGACTGGGTCGCCGATCGCACCATCGCATTTCTCGATTCGCTCGCCGACGACGAGGACTGGTTCGTCTGGATGAGCTTTCCCGATCCGCATCATCCGTGGGATCCGCCGGCCTCGCAGACGCGCGCATCAACTGGCGCGACCTCGACCTGCCGCCGGGCCATCCGGGTTCGCGCGAGAAGATCGAAAAGATCCTCGCGCAGAAGCCGCGCCACTGGCTCGAATGGTACGAGGGCCGCTTCCGCAACAACGAGGGCGGGCCCTGGATCTTCGTTCCATGCCAGCTCACGCACGATCAGGTGCGCGAGATCAACGCGATGATCCACGTCGAGAACGAACTCATCGATGAGGCCTGCGGCCGCGTCATGAAGCGAATCGCCGAGCGCGGATGGGACGCGCAGACCGACGTGTTTTTCACCACCGACCACGGCGAGTTGCAGGGCGATTTCGGGTTGCTCTACAAGGGACCCTATCACGTCGACGCGCTGATGCGAGTGCCGTTGATCTGGCGTCCGGCGCCGATCGCCAACATGCAGGCCGGCCGTGATAGCCGATCCGGTCGGGCCATCTCGATCTCGCGCCGACATTTTGCGAGATCGCGGGCGTGCCGGTGCCTGATTGGGTGCAGGGCAAGCCGCTGCCGATAGCGCCGGGCTCTGGCCGCGAACGGACAATCACCGAATGGGACAGCCAGTTCGCGCAAATCGGTATGCATCTGCGGACTATCTATCGCGACGGATGGGTATGTACGGTATATGAGAAGAGCACTCGCGACTTGGGCTTCGACCTGGCCCCGATGCTGCGCGCGGCATGGGCCCGCAACTTGCCCTTCCCCGATATCCACTACGACGGCACCGAGGGCGAGCTCTACAACCTCAACGAGGATCCTCTGCAATGGCGCAACCTGTGGGGCGATGCGGGTTACGCAAAGATCAAGTCCGATTTGATCGCGGACCTGTATGACAATCTTCCGCCGCCGCGCAATCCGCCGCTCGCGGTCGAGTCTCCGGTCTGAGGGTTAAGGTGCGAGAAAAGCGTTCAGGAAAGTGTTGACGTCCACGGAGCCCCATCCCGAGGCGAGATCGTCGCCAGCGCCGGCGTTGTAGCCCTTCACGGTATACGAGCCCGGGCCGACTCCGATGGCGTAGGTGTTGTTGCCGGTCGTGATATCGCGGATGCCGATAGTAGCCAGACTTGCCAGGTTTTTCTTGGCGAGCGCATAGAGACGAGGGTTGATCTTGCCGAGGCGCCCGTGCTTCTTGTGCGAGGCCAGCGCGATAATTCCAGCCCAGGCGGGCGCATCGAGACTCGTACCGCCCACGCAGCAGTAGACTTTCGCGCCCGCCGCGCCGCCCGCGAAGTCCAGGGACGCGTCGTATCCCAGATAGAAACCCGGAAGGTCGCCCGGGTTTCCGCCAAGGACTACGTCGGGGATGTCGCGCCGGCCGTCGGCGGGTTTGAGCTTGGCTTGAAAGGCCGGCTTTGCGAAGACCGTGCTTTTTCCTCCTCCGCTGGCGCCGAGACAAAACAAGCTGCCGTCTGAGAGCGTGGCGCACATACTAAAAACTTGCTCGGCCACCGATCCAATGTCGTTGCCATCGGTGTCATAGTTCGGCGTGAATTGGCTTGCGCCGACTGCAGTCGCATTGGGCGAGGTCGGCCATCTCGTTTACGTCCGCGGTCTTGGGCGCGTAACATCCTCCTCTGAGCGGGCTGAACTTTCCGGCCCACGCGGCGCCGGTATCTCCGGTCGCGACCGCCACCGTCTGCATCTGAGCGGCGGCCTGCTTGTAGTATTTGTTTATGCCCTGAAAGTAGCTGGCCGTTTTCCCGCACACGCCGAAGCTCACTGCAACCGAGCCGCATTTATTGTCTTTGACGGCCGCGGCCAGCGCGTGGACCAACCCCGCATTGCCGAGGTTCTGAAAGTCGCCGGAGTAGAAAATTATCTTCGCGCCCGGCGCCACCGCGTGTGACCACTCGATGTCGAGCAGCGACTCGATATACGGCCCGTCGCCTGCGATCGGCGACGATCCGTCGGAAAAGGATCTGACGAAGTTCTGCGACGTGAAAGCGGGCAGATTGAATTGCGTGTTGAAGGCGCCGAGCGAAGCGTCGTCCACGTCGGAGCCCTCGACGGCGCCTATGCAATCGGCGCCCGAGCCGTCAATCGGGAGGATTCGCGTCGAGCAGCGGAAGCTCGTCATAGAAAGTCTGGAAATCGAGCGGACCGAAACGTGGCGTGGTCGCCCCCGAGCCCGGGACATTCGCGTTCGGCACATAGCCGCTCAAATTGTCGAGTCCATTGATCAATCGGATCTTTGATGCGAGCCAGGAGGGCACAGTGGGATCCTTCAGGTTGGCGAAGTTCTTGCCGTCGCGGCTCGCCGCGACCTCTACTCCGAATGCGCTCTTCGCCGCCGAGACGTTGCCCGCGAATTCGACGATCCGGGTGTCTTCGTCCGCCGATTCGACCGTGAAGCCCTGCGCGCTGAGCCATCGCGTGACCTGCTCCACATCGCTGGTGGTCGGCCCGAAGCGCCGGTTGAATTCATCGCTGCTCATGGCACGCTGATAGTCGGGTGAGTCCGGATCCTGCTGATTCTCCAGAAACCGAATCCAGCTCGGCCTCGTTGCGAAGTCCGAGCACTATCTCCATCCGCAACCGTTTCGACCCTGGCGCGGGGACAAAATCGGCGACGTTTCGGAAGCCTCAGGATGATTGCTCACGATCGCCGTGCGGTACTCGCTCTGCGCCGAGTCGCTGAAGCCGCACAAGGTCAGAAGCGCAATCGCGATCATCGCGGCTGCGCGGCCTCGATTTGCTATTCCGTTCATGAGAGAGCGATTTTGAGCAAGAACGCCGCCGCCAGTCAAATGCGCGGGACCTCGAACCAGAGCGTAGCGAGCGGCGGCAGCCTGAGCGAGAGCGAATACTGAAAGCAGTGCCACGGTCTCTGCTCGGCCATCACCGCGCCCGCGTTGCCCTGGTTGCTGCCGCCATAAAGCCCGGAGTCGGTGTTGAGAATCTCCCGATAGAGGCCGGGCACGGGCACGCCGACGCGATAGCCGGTCCGCACGCACCGGCGAGAAGTTGCACACGCAAACCAGCCGGCGGCCGCGTCGACGGCGCAATGCGCATGAACGCGATGACGTTCTCGTCGGCATTGTTGGCATCGATCCACTGAAAGCCCGCGGGTCGATGATCCGCTTCCCATAGCGCCGGCTCGGCGCGATAGATGCCGATTCAGATCGCGAACCAGGGTCTGCACGCCGCGATGGTCGGCCTCGTCGAGCAGATGCCAATCGAGGCTCGCGTCATGATTCCATTCGCGCCACTGGCCGAACTCGCCGCCCATGAAGAGCATCTTCTTGCCCGACCGCGCCCACATGTAGCCGAACAGCGCGCGCAGGTTGGCGAACTTCTGCCAGCGATCGCCCGGCATCTTGTCGAGCAGCGAGCGCTTGCCGTAGACCACCTCGTCATGCGAGAGCGGCAGGATGAAATTTTCGCACCAAGCGTAGATGAAGCCGAAGGTCAGATCGCGATGATGATAGCGGCGGTGAATCGGCTCCTTGCTGAAGTAGTCGAGCGTGTCGTGCATCCAGCCCATGTCCCATTTGAAGCCGAACCCGAGACCGCCGACATAGACGGGCCGGCTGACGCCGGGCCACGCGGTCGACTCCTCGGCGATCATCATCACGCCCGGATGGCGCGCGTAGACCTGCTGATTCAGCTCCTTGCAGAAATGAAATCGCGTCGAGATTTTCGTTGCCGCCATAGATATTCGGAATCCATTCGCCGTCTTGCCGTCCGTAGTCGAGGTATAGCATCGAGGAAACCGCGTCGACGCGAAGCCCATCGGCATGAAATTCCTCGAGCCAGTAGTGCGCGCTCGCCGAGCAGAAAGCTTCGGACCTCGTCGCGTCCGAAATTGAAGATGTAGGTATTCCACTCGGGATGAAAGCCCTGACGCGGATCGATATGCTCGTATAGCGCCGTGCCGTCGAAGCGGCCGAGGCTGAACGCGTCGGTGGGGAAATGCGCCGGCACCCAGTCGAGAATCACGCCGATGCCGCGTTGGTGCAGAGAGTCGACCAGGTAGCGGAAATCGTCGGGAGCGCCGTAGCGCGCGGTGGGAGCATAATAACCAGTGGTCTGATATCCCCATGAACCGGTGAATGGATGCTCCATGACCGGCAGGAACTCGACATGCGTGAAGCCAAGGTCGCAGACGTAATCGGCGAGTTGCTCGGCAAACTCGCGAGTACGTCAGCGATCGGTTGCCTTCGCTCGGGCACCCTGCGCCATGAACCCATGTGAACTTCGTAGATTGCAAGCGGGCTGCGAAGCAGGTCGCGGGCGGCCCGCCCGGATATCCAGGCCTTGTCATTGAATACGTGGTTGGACTGATAGACCCTCGAGGCCGTACGCGGGCGGACACTCCGCCGCAAACGCAAACGGATCGCTCTTGATGCAGCATCCGCCTTCCCTTTTGTGCGAATCTCGTATTATATAGCGCGTCGCCGGAGCCAGATCAGGCACGAACACTTCCCACACGCCCGAGCCGCCGAGCATCCGCATCTTGTCGAGGCGCCCGTCCCAGCGGTTGAAATCGCCGACTACGCTGACGCTGGCGGCATTAGGCGCCCAGACCACGAATGAGACTCCGCGCACCCCTTCGAGATCACGCGCGTGCGCGCCGAACTTGTCCCATATCCGCTCGTGTTTCTGTTCAGCCCACAGATGCAAGTCGAGATCGCCAAGCGTAGATGGAAATGATTGGGAATTCTGACTGGTCATTCTATTATTACCCGAGTAATGTAACTGGAATTGTGATGCGAAAGCCAACGGCCGCGCCCGAGCTTTCGCGGCGCGGCGGCCCTGTACTCACTGACCTATAGACTTCCTACTTCGACCGGCCGGTTCTCTTTCCACGACGCGGTTGCTGCCAGGCCGACCCTCAGCGCACTCACGGCGTCAGCCCCACTGATGGACGGCTCACCGCCTTTCAGCACTTTCTCGACGAAGTCCTGAATCTGGATCAGGTAGGCGCCTTCAAACCGCTCCATGAAGTATGGAACGGCATCATGGGTGATTCCCTCTTTGGTCATCACCAGAATTGGCGTTTGCCGGAAGTAGCCGATCTGCAGGGAGCCTCGCGTTCCCCAGATTTCGGTGCGGATGTCATACCCGAAGACCGAGTTTCGGCTCAAGTGCACGGCCCCCAACATCCCGCTCTCGAACACCATATTAATGATCGCATTGTCGATATCGCCGACAGATTTCATTTCCGGATAAGCAAGCGCGCCTCCGATGGCATATACGCTCTTCACAGGTCCCATATACATTTGCGCCAAATCGAAGTCGTGGATGCCGCAGTCGATTATCAACCCGCCACTGGCCTTGGTATCGCAGAACTCGAGCGGCGGAGGATATGGATCGCGCGAGGTGGACGTCAGAACGACCGGCGTGCCGATAATTCCTGCTTCAAGCTTCTTTTTCGCTTCGACGTATCCGGAATCGAAGCGCCGCTGAAATCCGATCTGAAAGAAGATGCCCGCCTTTTTCACGGCCTCGAGCATTCGTGCGGCATCGTCGAGCGACAGGGCGATGGGCTTTTCGCAGAAGATCGCCTTGCCGGCTCTTGCGCAATCGATTACCAAATCGGGATGCGTGCTGGTCGGAGTAATAATAACAACGGCTTCGATCTCCTTGTCGTTGATGAGATCGTGGTGGCTCTTGTGCCATTTGGGAATTCCGTATTGACCCGCAAGAGCTTCGGCTACATCCGTACGCACGTCCGCCACCGCGATTAGTTGCGCATTCGGCACGCGATGGGCTAGATTCGCCGCATACACACGGCCCATCCGCCCCAGCCCGATGAGGCCGACTTTGAGCCGCCCTTTCATATTTGTGGCGCTCCTGTCACGAGATTTCACCCAGCTTGACCGGACGGTTTTCGCGCGCCGATTTCGCGGCCGCCAGGGCGATCGCCACCGCCAGCAAGCCGTCTTGCCCGGTTACCGGAACCGGGCTGCCGTTTTGAACCGAATCGACGAAGGCTTGCATTTCATTGAGGTAGGACTCGGTATAGCGTTCCAGGAAAAAGTGCAACGGCAGCGACGAGTGAGTACCGGCCCGGTCGAGATATATATGATTATCCGGCGTGTTGTTCCTGACCGTCACCATGCCCTCGGGACCGAACACCTCGACGCGCTGATCGTAGCCGTAGACTGCCTTGCGGCTGTTGTCGATAGTTCCCAGAGCGCCGTTGGCAAACGTGAGCGTGGTTACCGCCGTGTCCCAATCGCCGAGCTTCCGGAATACCGGGTCGGTCAGCGCAGCCGCCCTGGCGTATACTTCAGTGACTTCGCTGCCGGTCAGGTACCGAGCCATATCGAAATCGTGGATCGTCATATCCAGAAATAGGCCCCCGGCCGCTCGCAGATACTCCTCGGAGGGCGCCGACGGATCACGGCTGGTGATTCTGAGAAGCTGCGGCTCGCCGATCTTGCCCGCTTTGACCATCTCGCGCACTTTCAGGAAGTTGGGATCGTAACGGCGGTTGAAGCCCACCATCAGTTGTACGCCGCGTCTTTGCACCTCCGCATTGATCTGGTTGATCCTGTTGACTGACATGTCAATTGGTTTCTCACAGAAAATATGTTTGCCGGCCGCGGCTGCGTCCAGAATCATCTGGTAATGAGTAATCGTGGGAGTGCAGATCACGACCGCATCGACATCAGGAAGCGTCAGGACGTCTTTGTAGTTCGAGACCGTCTTCGAGATATTGAACCGCGCGGCCACGGTGGCTAATTCCCCGGGGAAGACATCGGCCAGGATCGCCACTTCCGCGCCAGGCGACCCGCCTGGCCAGGTTTCCGATGTGGATCTTCCCGATTCGGCCCGCGCCGAAGACGCCTAATCGAAGCTTGTCACGGCTCATGGGCTAGAATTTCCTCGACCAGTCTTTCGGCCAGCGTTCGACGCAAACTTTTTTGTCGGTGTAGAACTCGATCGCATCGCGCCCCTGGGCATGGAGAGAACCGAAGAAGCTGTCCTTCCATCCGCTGAACGGGAAGTAGGCGATCGGAGCCGCGACGCCGATATTGATCCCGACGTTGCCAGGCACTTCGTTCCTGAACTTGCGGGCTGCGGCACCGCTGGTGGTGAAGATCGAAGCCTGATTTCCGTACCGGCTATTCGAGACCAGCGCGATCGCGTCGTCGACATCGGCCGCGTGCACCATAGTGAGTACCGGGCCGAAAATTTCGGTGTCTATCGACTCACTGCTCGACGGTAGTCCATCCAGAAGCGTCGGCCGGATGAAGTTGCCAGCTTCATAAGAGGGAATCCTGGCGCCGCGTCCGTCGACAATTGGCTTGGCGCCGTCGTTGACGCTCCTAGCGATGAGGCGCTCGATTCTCTCCTTGCTGGCGGCAGTGATCACCGGCCCCATCTGCACGCCAGGGTCCAGACCGGACCCGACGCGCAGGCCGCCGGCGATATCGGCGATCGTCTTTTGAAAGGATTTCCGCGCTTCTCCCACAGTCACTACTACCGAGACCGCCAGACAGCGTTGGCCGGCACAGCCGAACGCTCCGTCGGCGATGATCTGTGACGCGCCGTCCAGGTCCGCGTCGGGCAGAACCACCGCGTAATTCTTCGCGCCGCCCTGACATTGCGCGCGCTTGCCCGACGCCGCCGCACGCGCGTAGACGTAGCGCGCGACTGCGGTCGAGCCTACGAAGCTGACGGCACGAATCGCGGCGTGATCCAGAATCGCGTCGACCGTCGGCTTGGCCCCGTGCACCAGATTTACAACCCCGGGCGGGACGCCCGCTTCATGGATCAGCTCGACGATTCGCTGGAGAGTAAGCGGCACCTTCTCGGACGGCTTGACGAGCACGGTATTGCCGGATGCGATCGCGTAGGGCAGAAACCAGAGCGGAATCATGGCCGGAAAATTGAACGGCGTGATCACGGCGACCACGCCGAGCGGCTGGCGGACCATTACCTCGTCGATGCCGGGCGCGATATCTTCGAGCGTGTAGCCTTGCATCAGGATCGGCGTTCCGCACGCTACCTCCACATTCTCGACGCCACGGCGCAATTCGCCCCTGGCCTCGGCCAGCGTCTTTCCGTTCTCGGCCGTGACGATGCGGGCAAGCTCGTCGAAATGCGATTCGAGCAACTGCTTCAATCGGAACAGGCACTGGATACGTCCGCCGACAGGTGTCTTTCGCCACGCGGGCAATGCCGCCGACGCCGCCTTTACGGCCGCCTCGACTCCGATTGGACCCGAATCAACCGTTCGTGCAATGACCTCTCCGGTGGCTGGATTCGTAACCTCAGTGAATAGCTCGGAGCGCGAAATGCTCCACTCTCCGCCGATGCAGTTTCGTACCTCAGTAAGCAGGTGACTAGCTCCCAGGTGACTAGCTCCCAAGTGATTGGGTCCAGTGATTAGGTTCGATGATACGTTAGCAGGGTTCTTTCCCTGGCGATTGCCTTCTCGTACTCCGCGCGCGCCTCCCGTACCGAGGGTATCGCGGACACCTCGGCGACCGCAACGTCCCACCACGATTCGTAACCGGGGACGCGCGCCTCCTTGTCGGTTTCGATCACAACCACACTCGTGCGGGAAGTGGTCTTGATCGTTTCGAGCGCCGCTTCGAACTCCTGCCGGGTCCGGGCTCGAACCGTATAGGCTCCCATCGCCTGCGCGGCGCCGGCGAAATCCACCCGCAGCGGCTCGCCGTCGAGCCTGGCCGCTCCCGGCGTTGCGATAGCGGTAGTCCGTGCCGAATCCATCCGAGCCGAGCGACTGCGACAATCCACCGATACTGCTGTAGCCGTGATTGTCGATCAGAATAATATTTAATTTATAGCCTTCCTGAATCGATGTGACTATTTCCGACGACATCATAAGGAACGAGCCGTCGCCGACCATAATGTAGACCTCGCGGTCCGGGTCAGCCATCTTGACGCCGAGGCCGCCCGCGATCTCGTAACCCATGCACGAATAGCCGTACTCCACGTGATAGCCGCGCGGCTGCCTGGCGCGCCAGAGCTTGTGCAGATCTCCGGGAAGACTGCCCGCCGCGCATACCACGGCGTCCTGCGGGCGCGATGCGCCGTTCACCGCGCCGATCACTTCACCCTGGCTGATCGGTGGTCCGTGGCGGAGCGAGAAGATCCGATCGCTTTCCTCCTGCCAGAACCTGCGATGGTTCTCGATCGCTACTGCGTATTGACCGGATATCCGGTACGATCCGAGCGCTGCCGTCAGCTCTTTGAGCGCGGCCCGCGCATCGGCGACAACCGGCAATGCGGAATGTTTGAAAGCGTCGAACTCGGTCACGTTGAGATTGATGAACTTGACGCCGGGATGCTGGAATGCGGTTTTCGAGGCAGTAGTAAAATCGGTATAGCGTGTACCGATACCAATGATCAGGTCGGCCTCGCGCGCACAGATATTGGCGCCGGGCGTGCCGGTTACGCCGATCGCGCCGAGATTCTGCCGATGGTCGAACGGCAACGATCCCTTGCCCGCCTGGGTCTCGCCGGCCGGGATACCGGTCTGTTCGGCGAAGCGCGCCAATGCTTCAGTGGCTCCGCTATAAATGACACCGCCGCCGGCGATAATGAGCGGCCGTTGACTGGCGCGAATCCACTGGGCCGCGCGTTCAAGCAAGACGCGCTCGGGAAGCGGGCGCGCGATATGCCAGACGCGCTTGTCAAGGAACTCCGCGGGATAATCCCACGCTTCGGTCTGGACGTCCTGAGGCAGGGCGAGAGTGACGGCGCCGGTGTTGGCCGGAGAGGTGAGCACGCGCATCGCTTCCATTACTGAAAACGGAAGCTGCTCGGGCCGGTTGATGCGATCCCAGTAGCGCGAGACCGGGCGTAGCGTATCGTTCACCGAGATATCTTGAGAATACTCAGTCTCGAGTTGTTGAAGCACGGGAGCGACATTGCGGCGCGCGAAAATGTCGCCGGGCAGGATCAAAACCGGGAGCCGGTTGATAGTCGCGCCGGCCGCGCCGGTCACCATATTGGTAGCCCCGGGCCCAATCGAGGAAACACAGGCGAAAGTCCGCAGCCGGTTGCTCGCCCGCGCGAACGCGGCTGCGATATGCACCGCCGCCTGCTCGTTACGGCATAGGTAGTACCGAAAGTCCGGGTTTTGCTGGAGCGCCTGACCAACTCCAGCTACGCAGCCGTGACCGAAGATCCCCCACGCGCCGCCGAAGAATGCGGTCTCCTGGCCGTCGCGCTCGACATACTGGTGTTTCAGGAAACCGACCAGCGCTTGAGCCATCGTCAGCCGCGTCGTCTTCATAAGTTGACTCTCAGTCGTTCTAATGATGCGCGCCGGCGGTCCGCTGAGGAGCCGATACTTCCGGCGCCTCAGCGGCGGTCCGGTCCTTGTGCACGATTGCGCCGATCGCCTCGGCGACCGCAAGCGGATCCTCGTTACCAGGGTACAACACGTTGCGTCCCGCCAGTGCGCCGCGAACGTTGGGCGCGGCCGCCATCGCGGCGGCGATCTGATTCAGGAACGGAGCGGGCGCGCCCTCCGACTCACCGCCCAGTATTAGTATCGGCAGTGAGGTGGCACGCGCTACAACCTGGTATTCGTCACAGTAGGGAAGCTTCAGCCACAGATAGCGGCTGCTGTCGCCCAGCGCGGAGGCGATCGACGCCGCCGACGCAAGCAGCTCGCTGGACTTCTGGATTTGAAATCCTTTTTCGGTTTTCATGACCGGCAGCGCCTCGACGAAAGTTGGCAATGAGAGTGCATTGGCCTGTGTTATAGCCCCGGCGGCGGCGACCATGGTCTTGAGCGAGCCGGCATCGCCGGGGCACAGCCGCAAGAGGATTTTCGCTCCGTCGAGTTTCCAGTCGATGCAGGTCTGCGGCGATGGGCCCGTCATCGGATCGTCCATTTCCCAGATGCTGCCGGCGAGGCCGCCGCGATTCAAGCTGGCGATGAGGAGTTTCTGATCGAGGATCGCGGGTGCGCCCCGTTCGAGCATCAAGTCGTGGATGACAAGCAGGTCCTCGAGCACATCCATCGACGCCATTACTCCGTCAACGAAGTTGCTCGACAGGACGCGCAGCAGCCGGCTGAGAAGGTCGCGACGGTCGGCCATCCCCATCGGATTTCCACCGATCGCGAGAACGCCGCGCGCGGGATGATCGGCGGCAACGATGTTGAGCTTGCCCCCAGGCGCCAGGCTCGGCCTGCGAACGCGGCGTTGGGCCGCGCGGATCGAACGATCCGGATCGGAGACGCGGATCGCCGTGACCTGCCTGTAAAGGGAGAGGGGCAGGGTTTGTTCCGTGTCGAACTGCGCCATCAGAGTCCGCTCCGTCATAGCCCGTTCCATCAGAGCCCGCCGTGGGCCGCCGCGAAGGCGAGTACCTCATGTTCGTGCGGCATGAAGTTGGCGCAGCCGTGGCGGGTCGCCACGATGGCGCCGCAGGCATTACCCATTCGCGCCGCCTTTCTCCAGTCCCACTTTTGCAGATACCCGTACAGAAGCCCGCTCGCGAATGCGTCGCCCGCGCCCAGCGGGTTGGCGACTTCGATTCTGAACGGCTCCGCCGCCACGACCTTTCGCTCGCGCGTATAGACGACCGTTGCCTCCGCGCCTTGGGTAACGACCAGGGCTTCGAGTCCCGCTTCGAGCGCTGCGCGAATCGCCTGGTTCAGATCGCCGGTCACTTTCGGGTCTGAGATCTGCGAGTGCTCAACCGAAACCGAGACCGCATCTGTGAGCATCGCGGCTTTCACTTCGTTGCTGGTGCCCACCGCGACGTCCACCAAACGGATGACTGAACGCATAACCAGGCCGAAGGCACGAGGGTCGTGCCACTGGTCGGGGCGGAAGTCGATGATCAGGAAAACCTTCACTCCGTGCGCCCGCGCCCGCTCCGCGGCGTATAGCGTTGCGCTCCGGCTCGGCTCCCGGCTGAGCGCCGTACCCGTAATGACCACAACCTTGCTTTCGGCAAGCGGAGCCTTCGATACATCGTCGATCGTCAACTCGATATCGGCGCAGTTGTCGCGGTAAAAGACGAGTGGGAAGCGGTCTTTTTCGATTCCCAGCAGGACGGCGCTGGTTCGGTGGCCAGGTTTGCGCGCGACGAACTGGGTATCAACGCCCTCGTCGTTCAGAAACTTCAGAACAAAGTCGCCCACCAAATCGGGCCCGACGGCGGTAAGCAACGCGGATCGCAGTCCGAGCCGGCGTGTACCCACGCTGATATTGGCGGGGCATCCTCCGACGTAAGCAGCAAAGTTCCTGATGTCCGTGAAGGGCGCTCCGATGTCGCTGGAATACAAGTCGATCGAACTCCGGCCGATCGCGATTACATCGTAGGACGGCGCCTGCGTCATCGGCGTGCCATCATCGATTTACCAGCGGCACTCTGGGATCCTTCTCCCGCCACCCCTGGCGAACCCATTCGTAATCCGGGTCGTCCGAGGCCGCCATCGAACGCGCGCTCCCCGCGAGCACGTTCAAGTAGTACACATTGTATCCGTGTGCTGCTACCACGGGATGGTAGCCCTCGGGCACCAATACCAACTCACCATCGCGCACGACCAGTGCCATGTCGATACTCCGGTTCGCAAAGTACACGCGCTGAATTGCATATCCTTCGGGGCGATCGATCTTGTAGTAATAGATTTCCTCCAAGTCCACTTCGACCGGCGGATTATGTACATCGTGCTTATGTGGAGGATAGCTCGACCAGTTGCCGCTGGGTGTATAGACTTCCACGATCAGCAGCCGCTGCGCATCGAACTCCGGCTTGATGATGTGGTTGATTTGGCGAGTGGCGTTGCCACCTCCGCGCACCTCCAGTTCGACATCTTCGGGAGCGATCGGCCGCGCCGGATGCGACTCCTCCGCCCGTGATGAGCAGAGCGCGATCTCGCAATCGGTCTCGGCTGAAACGGCATACTCAGTGTGAATCGGGAGGTAGACGGCATACGGCATGCCCGCGAACACGTTCGGGCGCTTGCCGACGTGCCGCCAGGTTCCGGCTGACGACTCGATGGAACAGGTTCCACCGAGCATCACGATACACAATTCAGTGGAATCGGTGTGACCGCGGAAGGAATCGCCTTTCTTCGGTGCTCGAACCGAGAATGTCAAATACTCGAAGCGCGAGACGCTTTTGTCCACCCGCAGTATCTCGTTACCGGCAGGAGCTTGCGGCCGAATCAGCAGATCGTTTGCACTATACGCCACTGATTATTTTCCCCGGGTCCGTATGGCTATTGCTCGCGGCCACTCCTAAAGGCCGGCGGCGTCGCGAAGATATTGCCGGCTGCGAGCGGCGCTTTGCAGCGGCTCGACACCCGGTTGGCCCGAGTCTACATCCTGTTCGAAGACCGCCCAGCCGTCGTACCCGCCAGCTTGCAGGACCCGAATTACGCCGAGCAGGTCCACCGAACCGGCGCCCAATTCACAGAAAACCCCCTGGCTGACCGCGTCGAGGAAGCCGATTCCATCGCTGCGAACGCGATCGAGAATGTCGCTGCGGAGGTCCTTCAGGTGGAGGTGCCAAATGCGGGCGGCGTGCCGTCGCGCCACTTCCACAGGGTCGCCGCCACCATAGAAATAGTGTCCGGTATCCAGGCAGAGGCCGAGTAGAGCGGGATCGGTGCGGGAAAGCAACTGCTCGGTTTCTCGCGGGGTTTCGACGTAGGTGCCGGCGTGATGGTGGAAAGCGGATCGCACTCCTAGCGCTTTCGCCCTGCGTGCAACATCTTCGAGCAATCCGGCCGCGATGTCCCACTGTTGCTCAGTGAGCCCATCGCGTTCTTCGACCACGGCTCCCGCGATCGCCATCCGGCGTTCGTACATCGCGTCGGCCAACACCATCACGGAGGCGCCGCAGGCGGCCAGCAGATGGGCAGTCGCAAGGGCCGACTCGATTCCCTCCTTATGATGTTGGGGCTCGGCCAGAGCGATGGGGACGAATGCGCCGATCAGACGCAGGTTTCGGCGCGCGAGCTCGGCTGTGAGCTTGCCGGGATCGGTGGGCAGAAAGTCCCATGGTCCGAGCTCGGTGCCGTCGTATCCGGCTGATACCATCTCGTCCAGGACGGAGCCGAAGGTCTGCTGGCGCTCCCACGATGTTTCGACCTCCATGATTCCCCAACTGACCGGGGCGGTTCCGACTCGGATAGCCATTTTCTTCGCTTTCCAATCCCCGCTGTTCAATCCGCGCTAGAGACCGGTGCGGCGCCGGTTGAACCGGAAATAGCTTCGCCGGATCGCAACGCAGCGATCCTGATTCCTAATCAGAACTCCAAACGCGGCGAAAAAGCCAGAGTCGCGCCGGACCGCCCGCACGCGTGAATCGCGCGTGCGGAGGACAGGACCGAATCGCGGGCGCGAGACCGGTCGCACCAAACTTCGGACGAACAGTGTAGTCGCCTCGCGGCGTCGCTAGCCAGCCGCGGACAGAAGCCTCTCAGCTCGAATCGACACGATCGTCGTCCGCAGGGTGAGACTTCTGACTCATATGAGAAGGAAATTCCGGCTAATAGTCGATCGTAAGACAGGTGCGGCAGGAATCCTGCCTCACCTGTCTGTATCTTCGGGTCCTGAAATCACCCCTGACGAGGGCCGCTGTCCGGCGGCGGCCGGATCAAAGCCTTCTTCGCATCACTTGACGTTACGCCTCCTAATCTCCTCCGCTATCGTCTCGGCGCGGCTTTTCGCGAGGGGATCAATCGTTTCTCGATTGGCGAGACTGCCGTAGACTTCGGGACGCCGCCAGATGTTAGAGCGCTCCGTGACACGCCATCGGCGGATCCGGTGGAGATCGAATTTCGCGACAAACACTCCCTCCTCTGCTTCCGCCTGGACCAGCGTTGCTCCGTCCACATCGAAAGCCACCGAGCGCCCATCCAACTGCGGCGCGGCATAGTTCGCCATCGCAACACCGATTGCGTTCTCGAACGCGCGCGACCGGAATTGCGCGACGCGGATGTCGCCGATTCCAGCCGCATCGTCCTGTAGCTCGCACGCATTCGGCGTGAGGACCACTTCGGCGCCCTTCAGCATCAGAAGCCGGGCGCTTTCCGGAAACTCACGGTCGAAACAAATCATCGCGCCAATCTTCGCCACCTCCGCGCCGGTGTGTACGTCGCCGACGCAAAACTCGTCACCGGGGGCGCATGATTCTTCCGGCGCGTCCCATGTGCAGGTGTGCACCTTCGCATAGGTGAAAATATCGGCGCCCTCCGAGTCGATGAGGGTTAGCGCGTTGCGCGGCAACGTAGGCCCTGTCTCGAGATACGTGATTGCAATCGCGATTCGCAATTCGCGCGCGAGACACCGGAATCTGTCCACGAAAGGCCCATCACGAGGACCGCCAGCTTCAGCCATTCGGCGCGGGCGCGATCGTCGCCCGGCGGATATTTCGCATAGCCCACGCTCCACATCTCGGGGAACAGAGCGATGTCGGCGCCGCGAGCTGCCGCGCGCCTGCAGAACTCTTCACCCTTGCGCGCGTTCGCCTCAATCACCGCGCCCTCGGATACCATCTGGAGCAGCGCGACCTTCAGATGCGCTTGAGCCGGGATTTCCATTTTCAATTCTGATTCACAGTCGCGCCGACACCAGGAGGCTCAGTGGCTTTGGGCAGCTCAATCGGAACAAAGAAGCTCGCTGGGTACAGATAGTCGTCACCAGACTCGTCGATAATCCGAACCAGTCCGTGTCGCGAGGCTGCCGCGTTCGTCAGGCTGCGATAGATTTTTCGCAGTTCGAGCGACGCCGGGTAGCCCGCATTGTTCACGCAGAGGACATAGCGCTTGGGGGAGTTGCGAGTCTTCATGGGTTGAAGCCGGCTCCTACACGTCCTTGAATTCGCGCTTTGATTTGCGCTCCTCGATCGCTGCTTGCGCGGCGGCCAGGCGCGCGACCGGAATCCGGTACGGCGAGCACGAAACGTAATCCAGGCCCAGGCGATGGCAGAGCTTCACGCTGGCCGGATCGCCGCCGTGTTCTCCGCAGATGCCGAGCTTCAGGCTGCGCTTGGCCTTGCGACCGCGCTCGATCGCGATCCGCATCAGGTCGCCGACGCCGTCGGGGTCGAGCTCCTGGAACGGATCCTTCTTGTAGATGCCGCGCTCGATATAGTCGCCGAGAAATTTCACCGAGTCGTCGCGCGAGAGCCCGTAAGTCATCTGGGTGAGGTCGTTGGTGCCGAAGGAGAAAAAGTCGGCCGCGGCCCCGATCGGACCCGCCTCGATGCAGGCGCGCGGCAGGCTCGATCATCGTGCCGATCGTATAGGGAACCTTCTTAGGTGACGCTTGGCCGGCGCGATCGCCGAGGACTTCATGAGCCACTTCGCGAATTTCGGCGGCCAGAACCTCGAACTCGCGCACCTCGCCGATCAACGGCAGCATGATTTCCGGAATCGCCTTGACGCCCTTGGCGCGAAGCTCGGCGGCGGCTTCCAGGATCGCGCGCGCCTGCGCCTGGTAGATTTCGGGGAAGCTGATTCCGAGGCGTGATCCGCGATGACCCAGCATCGGGTTGAACTCGACCAGGTTGTCGCGCACGCGCTTGAGATGATCGAACGTGACGCCCATCTTGGTGGCCAGCTCGCGGACCTCGTTATCCTCCTTGGGCAGGAACTCATGCAGCGGCGGATCGAGCAGGCGAATCGTGACCGGCAGGCCGGCCATCTCGCGCAGGATCGCCACAAAGTCTTCCCGCTGCATCGGGACGATTTTCGCCAGCGCCGCGGCGCGCTGGGCACTGGTTTGGGCGAGAATCATGTGCCGCACGGCTTCGATTCGCTCGGGCGGGAAGAACATGTGCTCGGTGCGGCAGAGTCCGATTCCCTCGGCGCCGAACTCGCGCGCGAGTTTGGCGTCGGTGGGCGTGTCGGCGTTGGCGCGCACGCCCAAGCGCCGCTCCGCGTCGGCCCACGACATGAATTTGGTGAAGAGCGGGACGATGCCGGAGAGCCGACGTCCTCCCTCGCGCAGGGCCCGCTCTATCTCGGACTCGACGGTCGGCACGCGCCCGGCGATCACTTCGCCGCTGGTGCCGTCGAGCGTGAGATATTCGCCGCGCCGAAGCACGCGTCCGTCAACCGCGAGCGTACCGGCGGAATAATCGACCTGGAGCGCCGAGCATCCCGCGACGCAACACTTGCCCATTCCGCGCGCGACCACCGCCGCGTGACTGGTCATGCCGCCGCGCGCGGTCAGGATTCCCTCGGCGGCCTGCATCCCGTGGATGTCCTCGGGCGAGGTCTCGACCCGCACCAAAATTACCGGGCGTCCCGCTTCGTGGACGACAACCGCCTCATCGGCGGAGAAAACGATCTCGCCGAACACCGCGCCCGGCGACGCGGGCAGGCCGCGCGCCAGTACTTCCTTCTTGATCTTCGGGTCGAGCCTCGGATGGAGGAGTTGCTCGAGCTGCTGCGGCTCGACGCGCATCAAGGCGGTGCGGCGATCGATCAGGTGCTCTTCAGCCATCTGCACCGCGCATCGGACGGCCGCCTCGGCGGTGCGTTTGCCGACCCGGGTCTGGAGCATGAACAGGCGGCCGCGCTCGATCGTGAACTCCATATCCTGCATGTCGCGGAAATGCTTTTCGAGCCGGGCGGCGGTCTTCAGCAGATCGCGATACGCGCCGCGGAAGCTTTCCTCCAGCGTCGCGTGCTCGGCTTTGCGTTCGCTCTCGTCAACGCGGTTGCGCGCGGCCCACGCGCGCCCCGCCTTGAGGCTGATTTGGCCCGGCGTGCGGATGCCGGCGACGACATCCTCGCCTTGCGCGTTGGGCAGAAATTCGCCGTAGATTCCGGCCTCGCCGGTTGACGGATCGCGGGTGAATGCGACCCCGGTCGCGCAATCGTCGCCCAGGTTGCCGAAGACCATCGATTGCACGGTCACCGCAGTGCCCCAGTCGCCGGGGATATTGTTGAGCTTGCGATAGGTGTTCGCGCGCTCGTTGTTCCACGAGCCGAAGACCGCGCCGATCGCTTCCCAGAGTTGCTCGCGCGGGTCCTGATGGATATCGCGGCCGACGCGGCGGCGAATCAGGTCGCGGAATTCGCTGACCAGCTCCTTCAGATCGTCCACGCCCAGTGCCACGTCCTCGGTGACGAGGCGGGTCGCCTTCTTGCGGTCGATTAATTCTTCAAACGGATCGGGGTCGTTCTTGTTCTCGGGCTTGAGCTTGAGCACCACGTCGCCGTACATCTGGCAGAACCGCCGATAGGAATCCCAGGCGAAACGCGGATTGTTGCTCGCCGCCTCGAGCCCGCGTACGGTCTGGTCGTTGAGCCCGAGGTTGAGGACCGTGTCCATCATTCCCGGCATCGAGACCCGCGCTCCCGATCGCACCGAGACCAGCAGCGGATTCTGCGCATCGCCGAATTTGCGTCCGAGCGCCTTCTCGACCCGCGCGATACCTTTGGCGACGCCTTCAGTCAGCCCTTTCGGATACTTGCCGCCGTGAGCGTAAAAGTGGTTGCAGACCCGGGTCGAGATCGTGAAGCCGGGCGGCACCGGCAGCTTGAGCGACGCCATCTCGGCCAGGTTCGCGCCTTTGCCGCCGAGCAGCTCGCGCAACTTGGCGCCGCCCTCCGCTCCGCCGGCGCCGAAGAAGTATATATCAGGATGAACACGAGCCATGTTTTTGAAAACTCCGTTCAATCATCTCTTGCGTTGGTCAGTTCTTGATCGCCCAAGCCCAGATCTGAGTAACTGGCAGGTAACCAATCTGAATGGTATGAGATTCTTCGCTCCAGCAACCTGCGCTTTAGAATGGCTAATGACGATGCTAGCGATGCCAGCCGATGCGCTCGGTTAGCTCCGCGACCAGGCCGGCGACCGGGATGCGGACCTGTTCGGTCGAATCGCGATCGCGAAGCGTAACCGTATCGTCCTCCATCGTCTGATGGTCAACCGTCACGCCGTACGGCGTGCCGACCTCGTCGTGGCGCCGGTAGCGCCGCCCGATCGATCCGGCCTGATCGTAGGCGACCGTGAAATGCTCTGCAGCATCTCGCGCACCTTCTGCGCCTTCTCGGGGTGTCCGTTCTTGCGCAGCAGCGGATAGACCGCGGCTTTGATCGGCGCCAGCCGGGGGTCGAGCCTCAGCACGATCCGCGGCTCGCCCTCGACCACGTCCTCGTCGTAGGCGTCGAGCAGAAAGGCCAGCATCGAGCGGTCGACGCCGACCGCCGGCTCGATCACCCAGGGCCGAAAGCGCTGGTGCGTTTCCTCGTCGAAGTAGGTGAGGTCCTTGCCGCTGAACTTCGCGTGCTGGTCGAGGTCGTAGCTGCCGCGCCGCGCAATACCCTCCAGCTCGCCCCATCCGAAAGGATATAGGTACTCGATATCGGTGGTGCCGCGCGAATAGTGCGAGAGCTCATCCTCGCCGTGGGGGCGAAGCCGCAGGCGGTCGCTCTTGAGACCCAGCTCCAGATACCAACTATACCTTTCGTTTACCCAGTAATCGAACCATCGCGTCTCCTCTTCCGGATCGGGCTTAACGAAGAATTCCATCTCCATCTGCTCGAACTCGCGAGTGCGGAAGATGAAGTTGCCGGGCGTGATCTCGTTGCGGAACGACTTGCCCATCTGCGCCACGCCGAACGGCAGCTTCACGCGCTGGGTGTCCACGATATTGGCGAAGTTGACGAAGATTCCCTGGGCGGTCTCGGGACGGAGATAAACCGTGCTGGCGCTGTCTTCGACCGGGCCCATGAAGGTTTTGAACATCAGGTTGAAGCGGCGCGGCTCGGTCAGCTCGCCGCCGCACTCCGGGCATCGCGCGGTCGTGAGATGGTCGGCGCGAAAGCGGTTCTTGCACGCTTTGCAGTCGACCATCGGATCGGTGAAGTTCTGGAGATGGCCTGAGGCTTCCCAGGTCCGCGGATTCATCAGGATAGCGGCGTCGAGACCGACCACGTCCGAGCGGCCCTGCACCATCTGACGCCACCAGGCTTCCTTGACGTTGCGCTTGATCTCGACGCCTAACGGGCCGTAGTCGAAGGTCGAGCCGAGACCGCCGTAGATATCGCTCGATGGAAAAACCAGCCCCCGCCGCTTGCAGAGGTTGACGAGCTTTTCCATCGTGACCTGCGTGACTTGATTGTCGCCCTCGGTCTGCGGCTCCCTCGGATCGTTGTTGGACAAAAACTCCTCCTGCCGGTAGAGCGGCGCGCGCCGCTTCCGCGTCGCCGGCCGATGTACGAAACCCTCAGCCCCTGAAATCAGAAACGCTCAAATTATCACCTGCTCGCATTAGGGGCCAGCGTCGCCAGAGCCAGGGTAGTGCGCGGTTGTGCGAAGAGGGCCGACACGGTCGCCACCGGCGCAGAGACCGGCCCCAATGCGTAAGCTCATTCAGGGTAGTGGCGGGAGGGTTGCCGCCCAGTGCGACTAAGCGAGGTCGCCGCGCGCCTGCGCTATCGAGATCGCCAGAAGGACTAAAGAGCGCTGCTTCCGCGTTCTCCGGTGCGGATTCGCACCACGTCTTCCATCGGGAGGACGAAAATCTTGCCGTCGCCGATTCGACCGGTGCGCGCCGCGCGCTCGATCGTCTGTACCACTTGGGGCGTCAACTCGTCGGAGACGATAATTTCCAGTTTGACCTTGGGAAGGAAATCGACCACGTACTCGGCGCCGCGGTAAAGCTCCGTATGGCCTTTTTGCCGGCCAAAGCCCTTGACCTCGCTGACCGTGAGGCCTTGCACGCCGATACTCGACAGGGCCTCTTTGACCTCGTCGAGCTTGAACGGCTTGATGATCGCCTCAACCTTCTTCATAAATTCCCTCTCGGCGGTACGCTCACCGACGCCGTTCCCACGCCTCGCCTTGTCGCGGGCACCAGTGGCCTTTCCAACTATAGCGCCTTTCGCGCCTTTCGCTGAAACTCTCGAAGCACGCACGACCGGCCTCTCCTCCTCGCCGAACAGGCAAGGAGGGTGCCATCGCCAGGCGAGTGCGTTAAATAGGCCGGATCCATCGTCATATGCTCACCCGACGGGCGAACGGCTACCGGACAGGCATCAGTGGGCGGGACCACCGCTTTTGGCCGCTCCCACGACCGGCTCCGTCCCCGCGATCAGCCGGTTGATATTCTCGCGATGGCGCCACAGGACCAGCACCGCCATCGCAACCGCGAGCGCAAGGTACGACCGGTGTGACCCGGTCGCCGCGACGGCGGGCACCAAAGCGATCGCGGCGCTTATCGAGGACAGCGACATGGTCCGCCATACCGCGAACACGCCCAGGAATACCAGCAGTGCGATCGCCAGCGCGAGAGGCGATATCGCAAGCCAGATTCCGACCGAGCAGGCCACGCCCTTGCCGCCGCTGAAGCGCAGGAAGACTGAGCAGATGGACCCGACAAATGCCGCCAGGGCGACGGTGGCCATCACCCGGGCGTCGAAGCCGGCCAGCCGCGCGACCAGCACCGGAATCAGCCCCTTGAGCATGTCCCCCAGGAAGGTGATCGCCGCCGCCTTCGCGCCGCCGGCCCGCGCCACGTTGCTCATCCCGATATTCCCGGAGCCGACCGCGCGCGGATCAAAGCCGGACACCTGGCCGACGATTACGCCGGTCGGTATCGACCCGACCAGATATGAAGCGATGAGTAAAAGTACGATCAGCAAGTGGGGATACGGAAGAAAGTAGAGAGGATAAAGTAGACCGCAGGAGAGTTAGCCAACCTGCCGTTTTTTGGCTCTCCTTCTGTGCTCTCTCTCCTTTCTACTTTCTACTCTCTCCTGCTCTATTGCCGCCAGAAGCGGCAATCGGGGTGACTGGATTTGAACCAGCGACTCCTGCGTCCCGAACGCAGTGCTCTGGCCAGGCTGAGCTACACCCCGATTGTTCCGCCTCGGGCCGGGCCACTTTTATAGCATCGCCGCGAGACGCAAGCGAGCCACGATGGAGCCCGGTCAGACCTGCGCCAGCCGGTCGCGCATCGCGGCGACGATCGCGCCGTAATCGGGATGCCCGAAAATCCCCGAGCCCGACACAAACACGTTTGCGCCGGCAGCCGCACAGTCGGCGATATTGTCGAGCTTCACACCGCCGTCGATTTCGAGGTCTACCTTGAGACCGCGGCGATCCAACTCGCGCCGGACATGACGCAGCTTCTCGAGCGCCGAGGGGATAAACTCCTGCCCGGCGAAACCCGGATGCACGCCCATCACGAGGATCATGTCGAGATGCTCTGCGGCGGCGAGCACGCGATCGGCCTCGGTCTCGGGATTGATACCGATCGAAGCGCGCGCCCCCAGCGACCTTATTTTGCTCGCCATCGACGGGATATCAGGACAGACCTCAGCGTGCACCGAGATCGAGTTCGCGCCGGCCTTGACGAACTCGGCGATATAGCGCTCCGGGTTGTCGATCATCAGGTGCGCGTCGAGTGGCAGCCCGGTCACCCGGCGGAGCGATTTCAGCACCGGGATGCCGATCGAGACATTGGGCACGAAGTGGCCGTCCATCACGTCGAAATGGATCAGGTCCGCGCCGGCCGCCTCGACTCGCCGGACCTCCTCGCCCAGCCGGGCGAAGTCGGCCGCGAGAATCGACGGAGCGATTTTGTCGGGCTCGCGCATGGGACGAGACTATCTTCTAAGCAGACGGGCGGCAAAGAAGCCGTCGAGGCCGTCGCGGTCGGGCCGCGTGAGCATCGTGCCGCCGGCGTCGAACGCTTCCGGGATAAGGCGCTTGATTGGCGGGTCTGAATCGAGGGTGAACTCGCGATGGCGCGCGACGAACTGGCCGACGACTTCGCGCCCCTCTTCCGGCGCGAGACTGCACACCGCGTAGACCAGGACCCCGCCTGCACGAACGGCAGCCGCGGCGCTTTCGAGCATCGACGATTGCACCGCGCCCATCCGTTTCAGGTCGCCGGGTTTCAGGCGCCATCGGATCTCCGGATGCTCCCGTAGCGTGCCAAGTCCCGTACACGGCGCGTCGAGGAGCACGAATTCGCAACTTGCCGGCTTGAGCGGGAGCGCGACCGCAATATCGGCGCGAACGAAGCTGAGATTGAGATGGCCCAGGCGCGTCGCCAGCGCGCGCGCCTTCCTGAGACCGGCCAGATTCAGATCGAGCGCGAGCACGCGCCCGCTCGGCCCGACTATCTCGGCCAGATGCGTCGCTTTGCCGCCGGGAGCCGTCGCGCAATCGACGGCCGTGGCGCCGGGGCGGGCAGCGAGCATCCGCGCGACGAGCTGCGAAGCCTCGGACTGCGGGTAAAAGAGACTGCGGCGATAGCAGGACGAATCGAGTTTCGGGGCGCTGTCGAGAACGATCGTCTCCGGCAAGCGTCCGATCGTCTTGGGCAGGCGGTCGTCTGGGGCGATCTCGAATCCGTCACGGCGCAATTCATCGATCAGCGATTGTCGTTCGCCGCTGGCGAGATTGAGGCGGATCACGTTGGGCGCGGCCTCGTTGTTCGCGGCCATCAGCCGCTCCGCGCCCTCGATACCGAACCATTCGACGAACTTGCCAGTCAGCCATCGCGGATGCGAGTGCGCGATCGCGAGGTAGCCAACTTCGTCCGCAGCACGATCCGGGATCGCGACGGTATCGCGCGCCGCGCGCCGCAGGATCGCGTTGACCATCCCGGCCGCACCCCGCGTTGCGCGATTCTCATGCGCCAGACCGACGCTGGTATCCACCGCGGCGTGCTTTGGGATTCGGCTCAGGAAACGCAACTGGTAGAGCCCGAGCCGCAGGATCGCGAGCACGCCGGGATCGAGACGGTCGAGCTTGCGCGAGGACAGCGCGGCGATTTCGTAATCGAGCCGGCCTTGCCAGGCGAGCGTGCCGAGCACGAGCCGGGTCAGCAGGCGGCGGTCCGGCGGCGCATAAGCGGGGACCCGATTTCCGAGCAGCGCGTCGGCGAAGGCGGATTGCTGGTCCACCTGAATCAAGATCTCAACTGCGGCGCGCCGAACCGCGAGCCCGGCGCGATCGCCCGCAGGCCTCGGACCGCGCGCGATCGCTCCGCGCTTGCCCGACATCGGATCGGTCACGGGGTCGTCACGTGCCGAGCCTGAGTCCGACTTCGATCCGCCCGCCGCGAAAGAAGTCCGCCGCCGCCATCCGTTTGCGGCCTGCTGCTGCCTGCACTTCGAGCAATTTGAGCCTGCCGTGGCCGCATTGGACGATCGGCACTGGCTTCAGCGCGATGATCGTTCCGGGCGTGCCGACGGCATCGCCTTTGAGATCACCTGCGGGATCACCCGGCTCCACGGCGGCGCGATAGACCATCAGGAGCGCGCCATCCAAAGTGGTCCGCGCGACGGGCCACGGATCGTAGGCGCGCGTCATCCGCTCGATTCGCGCCGCCTCGATGCTCCAGTCGATTACCGCGTCTTCCTTCTTCACGGGCGCCGTGTAGGTGGCCTGGCTTTCATCTTGCGGCGTTGCCGTCAGGTCACTGCGCCGCAACTTATCGATCGCCTCGAGCATCAGGACTGCGCCGAGGTCGGCGAGTTTGCTCTTCAGCGTGAATGCCGTGTCGCCCGCCGCGATCGATATCGCGCGCTGGATCAGAATCGGCCCGGCGTCCATCTGCTGAGTGATCCGCATGATCGTGACGCCGGTCTCCGCGTCACCCGCGAGAATCGCGCCTTCGACCGGGGCGGCGCCGCGATGGCGCGGCAGGAGGGAAACGTGGATGTTCAGCGGCATCAGGCGCGCCACTTCGAGGACCGAATCGGAAGAATCCGGCCGTAGGCGGCCACCAACAACAAATCGGGATCGAGCGCCTTGAGCTCGATCGCGGAACTCGGCGGTCCTGATTTTCGCGGGCTTGAGAACCGGCAATCCCAACTCTGCGGCCGCCGATGCGACCTCGGAGGGTTCGAGCGCCATCCCGCGCCCGCGCGGGCGGTCGGGGGCGCGTCACGACGCCCACGATACGCATCGCGGCGCCAGACGCCTCGGCAAGACGGCGCAAGATGTGCGCCGCCAATGCCGGCGTGCCCATGAAAACGATCTTCAGCGGCGCGTCGGCGGTGTTACCAGAGTTTTTCACGACCAGGCGGGTTAATTCTAGCGCGTGCGAACGCAATTCGCGCCCCGCGGCGAAATATCCTGCGGTTTGCGCCCATGACGCATCAGCTACCTGACGCGATGGATCTCGTCAGAGCATTGTGAATTGGCCGGTTGCGCGGATCAGTTCGCGGGTAATGCCTGCGTTGGACGCGTCGTGACCGGCTTCGTCAACGATCACGAGCTTGGCGCGTGGCCACACGCGCTTGAGTCCCACGCCCAGCCGATAGGGGCTTGAAAGTCAAAGCGCCCATTGACCATGATTCCGGGAATGTCGGCCAGAGAGTCGGCGTTGCGAAGCAGGCTCCCGTCCTCGAGCCACGCGTCGTGCCGGACATAGTGGGTCACGAGGCGCGCAAACGCCATCGCAAAAGCGGGATCGGCGAAGCGGGGGGACAGCCCATGGCTAGGGGGCCAAGCCGGTGTCGCGGACTCCCACGTACACCACGCCGCGGCAGCTTGCTGGCGAACCACGGGGTCGGGATTGTGCAGCAGCCGATGGTATGCCTCGACGATATCGCCAACTGCTTCGGTGACCGGCACAGCAGCGCGCAAACGCTCCCACTGCTCCGGGAATAGGACGGCCACACCGCCGCGAAATAGCCAGTCGAACTCCTTCCGTCGTCCGGTCGTGACACCCCACAAAATGATCTCTGTGACCCGATGCGGGTACCTTTCGGCATAGGCGAGCGCCAAAGTGCTGCCCCATGATCCGCCGAACACCAGCCATCGGTTGACATTTAAGTATTGACGTAGTAGTTCAATGTCCGCGATGAGGTTTGGGGTGTTGTTGGTCGCCAGGTCAGTATCAGGTGCGCTTGCGTGTGGCGTGCTCCGTCCACAGTTCCGCTGATCGAACAGCACCAAGCGATAGGCGTTC
The DNA here is from genome assembly GCA_963793115.1 of uncultured delta proteobacterium. Lineage (GTDB taxonomy): Bacteria > Desulfobacterota > Binatia > Binatales > Binataceae > CAVVMA01. Next base: position 152,120 of record CAWBYV010000010.1, on the reverse strand, counting down.
GGATCGAAGAGCCTGCGGTGCCACTGGGAACATCCCGAACCGGGACCACCGTGCAAGACGACGGCCGGCTTACCGCGCGGATTGCCGGATGTCTCCCAGTACACGAGGTTGCGGTCACCGACCTCCAACAGGCCATGATCGTAGGGTGTGATCTCTGGATACAGGCCCGTCATGACCGATTGCTTGCCCTTCTTTTCTGTCTTTTGAAAACGCTCCGCAAACTGGGAGACGATTGACGAAGGCAAGCAGCTTCTAAATCCGCACGCCGGAGGGCCGGTCGTCGTCGGCTTTGCCTTCCTTGATTAGCTTGGTGAGCTTGCGCCGGTACAGCTCGCGCTTGATCCGGCTGATGCGGTCGATAAACAGCTTGCCGTCGAGGTGATCGATCTCATGCTGAAGCGCGACCGCGAGCAAGTCGTCGGCTTCGATCTCGATCTCCTTTTTGATCGGGCGTCCACGCCCGCACCAGCACCTTCGCGGCGCGTTTTACGTCCGCAGTGTAATCGATAACCGAAAGGCAGCCTTCTTCCCAGATGATCTCGCCCTCGGCCTCGACGACTTTCGGGATTGATGAGCTTGAGGAGGTGCTTGCCGGGATTTTCGTGATCGGTATCGAGCACGACTATCCGATGCGATTCGCCGACCTGGGGCGCGGCGAGACCAACGCCAGGCGCGGCATACATGGTCTGCACCATGCTGTCGATCAGGGTGGCGAGCTTGCCGTCGATATTGCCGACCGGATCGGCCCGCTGCTTGAGGGCCGGATCGGGAAACTTGCGGATTTTCAGAAGCGCCACGGGGAGTCCCGATCGAAAGTTATCAGAGCGCCCGCAGCGCGAAAAGCTTGCGAGTCGTCTGCAAACCGCGTCCTGACCACCTGAGCGATAGATCTCGCCACGGTGGCCGGCGGCCAGAACCAGGACCGTCGAGGCATCGTCTTCGACACGGCAGATCACGCGGTAGTCGCCGACCCTGTATCGCCAGAACCCGGCCTGCTCGCCGCGTAGGGCCTTGCCGAGCCGGCGGGGTTATCGCCAGTCGCTATTCGCTCGCGCAGGTATTTTAGAATTCGCCTCTGAGCGACAGCATCGAGGCCCGCCAAGTCGCTTCGCGCCGCCCGGCTGAATTCAACTCTCCACGCCAAGCTGGCGCTCTACTTCTTCCAAGGGGATTCGTTCTCCGCTCTCTTCAAGCCGCGCAACCGCCAGCAGGTAATCCTCGCGGTCTTCCAGAAACTGCACGATGGCCTCTTTGACGTAGTAACTCTTGCTCCGATGCGTACGCCGGGCCAGGCTGTCCAGCCGCCGCTCGATTTCCTTAGGCAATCTTAGTGCAAGCATTCTGAATCTCCGCCGATTCCGCAGCGCATTACAGTGTATAGCAAATGCGAAACCGGATCGCACTTCCGGACCTACAGCATGTTGACCGGATCGACGTTGATCGTCAGGCGCACTTCGTTGCGATCGGCGAGCGGCGTGACTTCGGCCCGCATGGCCGTGAGCGCCGCGCGCATCGCGGCGAGCGATTGCGACTTGACCATCACCTGCCATCGAAAGCGCCGCTTGATTCGCTCGATTGGCGCGGGCGCCGGCCCCAGCACGCGCATCGTGGGGTCGTCCCGGCTGCGCGTGCAAGCGCGCTCGCCACTTTGGCGGCAATCTCGCCCGGCTGACCCGGTTGCGGCCCCTCGATTCTCACCAGCGCCATCCGCGAGTACGGCGGATACATCAGTTCGCGCCGCAACTCGAGCTCGCGGCGCATGAAGCGCGCGTAATCCTGATCGCGCGCGGCGCGGATACTGTAATGATGCGGCGCGTAGGTCTGGATCAGCACTCTGCCGGGCCGATCGCCCCGGCCCGCGCGGCCCGCGACCTGCGTCAGGAGCTGGAAGGTGCGCTCCGCCGATCGGAAGTCGGGCATATTGAGCGCCAAGTCAGCCAGGACGACGCCGACCAACGTCACGCCCGGCAAATCGAAGCCCTTGGTAATCATCTGCGTGCCGACCAGCACGTCGATATCGCCGCGCTGCGAGCGCCTCGACCATTGCGGTCCGCGCACCCTTGCGGCTGCTGGTGTCGCTGTCCATCCGCTCGATTCGCGCATCCGGCAAAATCTCCTCGATCGCGCCGACCAGCCGCTCCGTGCCGAAGCCCTGGCCGGAAAGCCCGAAACCGCGGCATTCGGGGCAACGGTCGGGCGCGGCGGCGCGATGGCCGCAGTAATGGCATCGAAGCGACCGATCGTGCAGATGAAAGGTCATGCTGACGCTGCAGTTCGGACAAGTCAGGACGGCGCCGCACAGATGACACTGCAAAAAGTTGTGATAGCCGCGGCGATTCAGAAAGATCATGCTCTGGCCGCCGGCGGAGAGATTCTCGCGCAGCGCCTCGGCCAGCCGCCCTGAAATCGGCACGGCGAGGGCCTTTGGCGCGGAGCCGTTGGGTCCGCCGCCGCCAGGTTCACCCCCGCCGGCGCCGCCGCCTGGAGCGCGGCCCGGCGCAGCGGGCTTGAGCGCCGCTTGATCGGATTCGCGAAGGTGGGCCTTTTGGCGAAGATCGATCACCTCGACTTCGGCCAGCGGACGATCCTGCACGCGCCGCGAAAGCCGAATCATCCGGTAGCGCCCGCGCCGCGCGTTGACGAACGATTCGGCCGAGGGCGTCGCCGAACCGAGCATCACGGGGCACGGGCTCAAGCGTCCGAGCGCGACTGCGAGATCGCGCGCGTTGTAGCGAATTCCTTCTTCCTGTTTGTAGGCGGTATCGTGCTCCTCATCGACGACGATCAGGCCGAGATCGTGCAGCGGGGCGAAGATCGCAGAACGCGGCCCGATCATGATCCGCGCCTGGCCGCTCAGCGCGGCCCGCCAGCCCGCCCATCGCTCGGCGACGTTCTGCGCGCTGTGGACCACCGCGACCTGCGCGCCGAAGCGGCTCCGAAACGACCGCACGATCTGGTCGGCGAGCGCGATCTCCGGCACCATCACCAGCGCCGCGCGGCCGGCCTCGACGCATCGCGCGGCGAGCTGCAGATAGACCTCGGTTTTGCCCGACGCGGTAATCCCCCACAGCAGGAAGGTCTGGAAGCGCCGCTCCGTGACCGCCGGCCCCGCCGCCTTGAGCGCGAGTGCCTGCTCTTCGTTGGGCTCCAGCGCCGGCGCGATCGATTGGGCGCCGGCGCCGTTGGCCGAATCGACTGACTCGCCCGGCTCAACTGACTTGACGGGCTCAACCGGCTCAACTGACCTGACGGGCTCAGCTTGCCCGATCTCGATCAGGCCGCGCTTCGCGAGTGCCTTGAGCGCCAGCTGCGCGCCGGGGACCTGCGCTTCCAGCTCGGCGACGCCGATTTCGGGCACAGCGCCAAGGATGCGGACAATCGTGCGTTGTTTCGGACCGCGTATCGTTTCGGAATTTGCGCCGCGCCGCAGGCGCGCGACCAGCGACTCGCGATGGCGCCCGCGGGTGGCTTCGTAGGGACCGGCCAGTCCCTCGTTCAACAGTCTGGTTATCGCCGCGCCGATCTCGCGCCGAGGCCCGAAGCGCCCGAGCTGCCGCTCGGTCATCGGAGACTTCGCCAGCGCCTCGGCGATCGAACGTTCGAGCGGATTGAAAGCGGCAGCTTCGAGCGGAGCCGGCTGCCGGACCAGTTTCAGAGTGCGGCGCGATTCGACCCGCGCCACGGCCGGCATCACGATTCGGTAGGCCTCTCCGATCGGTACGAGGTAGTAAGCGGCGAGAAACTCGAGCAGCTCCAGATGGGCGCGATCGAACAGCGGCGTCGGTTCCAGGACTTGCAGGATCGGCTTGAGCCCAGATTTGAGGTCCGCTCCGCCGCGCCGAGCTCCGACCCGAGCTCGACGACTACTCCAGTGAGCTTTCGCGATCGCACGGGCACGAGCACCCGATGGCCGCACGCGACGCTCATACCGGCCGGCACCGCGTAGGTCAGGGCGTCCATGCCCTTGGCGGCGCCCAGCACTATCACCTTCGCCTGCATCTCCATTGCAATCTACACGAGCAATTTACACGCAGAACCGGCGCCGACTCGACCTTCCACCGACTCGCCAAGTCTGGTTGAATCGGACTACGCATAAGCTGCGTATCTATCTGGGCTACTTTACGGGGCTACCAAGCAGATGCTGCGTTTTCTCACCGCGGGTGAATCGCACGGACCGGAACTGGTCGCGGTGGTGGAGGGCGTTCCCGCCGGGTTCGAGATCGACCTGCCGCGCCTCAACGACGACCTCGCGCGCCGGCAGAAAGGCTACGGGCGGGGCGGACGGATGGCGATCGAGCGCGACGAGGCGCGGGTCGTTTCCGGGATCCGCTTCGGCCGCACGCTCGGCAGCCCGATCACTTTCATAATCGAAAACAAGGACTTCAAGAACTGGGTGAAGAAGATGTCGGTTGACCCGCGCGACCGCGGCGCGGCGGAGATCGTCACGCGCCCGCGGCCGGGACACGCGGATCTTGCGGGTGTGCTCAAGTACAACCTGGACGATATCCGCGACGTGCTGGAACGCGCCTCGGCGCGCGAGACCGCCGCGCGCGTCGCGATCGGCGCGCTCGCGCGGCAATTGCTGCAGCCCTTCGAGATTAGCGTGCTGGGTTACGTCGTGAGTATCGGATCGATCGAGGCGAAAGTGCCCGCCGGCATCGCGATCGGCGAGTTGGCGCGGATCACCGAAGCCTCGGCGGTGCGGGTTGCCGATCCGGCTGCCGAGCGGGCGATTATCGCCGAGATCGACGCGTGCAAGAAGGACGGCGACACGCTCGGCGGGGTGGTCGAGGTGGTCGCGAGCGGGCTTCCAGTCGGGCTCGGCAGCCACGTCCAGTGGGATCGCAAGCTCGACGGCCGCCTGGCGCATGCGCTGCTCAGCCTGCAGGCTGCCAAGGGCGTCGAGATGGGATCAGGCTTTCACGGCGCGGCCGTGCGCGGATCGCAGTTGCACGACGAGATCGGTTACGACGCGGCCGCCCGCCACTTCGTGCGTCAGTCCAACAATTCCGGCGGCACCGAAGGCGGCATGAGCACCGGCGAACCGTTGCGGGTGCGGGTCGCGTTCAAGCCGCTCTCAACCCTGATGCAGCCGCTGCGCTCGGTCGATATGAAGAGCAAGCAGGATGCGGTCGGGACGATCGAGCGTTCCGACGTCTGCGCGATTCCGGCCGCGGCGGTGATCGCCGAGTCGGTGGTCGCGTTCGAGGTTGCGAACGCGTTCTTCGAGAAAACTGGCGGCGACTCGATTGCCGAAGTGAAGCGCAACTATCGCGGCTATCTGGAGCAGGTGCGCGATTTCTAGCAGGGTGTTGAGAAAAGCATGATCGTCGCAATTGAGCCCCGTATCGTTTCAACACCCTGCGTAAGAGTGTGGCTTCTTTCCTCAATCTTCTCTCCCGCTCTTTTGCGGGGGAGATAAGAGAGGGGGAGCAGGCCGTGATTTATCAACGGCCTGCTAGCGCCGCGCCGAGTTCGCAAAACCGATGCGCGACAAGATCATCCTGACCGGGTTCATGGCGACCGGTAAGAGCACCGTCGCGAGACTGATCGCGCGGCGGCTGGGATGCCGGTTCGTCGACAGCGACCGCGAGCTATGCGCGCGCGCCGGCAAATCGATTGCGGCGATTTTCGCGGACCATGGCGAGCCGCATTTCCGCGCGATGGAGCGCGAGGTGATCGCCGCGCTGGCGGCCGATCCGAATCGATCGGTGATCGCCACCGGTGGCGGCGCGATGGCCGACGACCGCAACTTCGCGGTGCTTTCCGGCGCAGGTATCATCATATGCCTGAGCGCGCGCGTCGAGGTAATAGCGCAGCGGGTGAGGCAATCCGCCCATCCCCGCCCCAAGCTGCTGCAATCCGGCCAGCCGCTGGAGGAAGCCATCGCGGATCTGATGGCGGCCCGCGCCAGCGCCTACGCGAAGGCCGAAGTCGACGATCGACACCTTCGACCTCTCGCCCGAGGAAGTCGCGGACCGCGTGCTGCAAGCCGTGACCGCGCGCACGGCGAATCGATGCGAACCTTCCGCGTAGAGTTTGGCCGCCTAGAGTTCAGCCACCCAGGCCTCGGCCCGAACTCCCATTCGGTGCACGTAGGCGCCGGGCTCCTCGATCAACTGGGCGACTTGGCGCGCGAGGCGGGGATTTCACCCGGCCGCGCCGCGATCGTCACAGACCGGAACGTCGCGCCGCTCTACGGCGAGCGCGCTCGCGATTCGATCGCGAAGGCCGGGTTCGCCGTCGCGATGATCGAGATTCCCGCCGGCGAGGCGAGCAAGTCGCTCGCCACTTACGAACGCGTAATCGACGCGATGGTCGAGGAGCGGCTCGACCGGCAAAGCCCGGTGTTCGCGCTGGGCGGCGGCGTGGTCGGCGATCTCGCCGGATTCGCCGCCTCCTCATATATGCGCGGCATCCCGGTGGTGCAGGTGCCGACCTCGGTGGTCGCGCAAGTCGATTCCGCGCTCGGCGGCAAGACCGGCATCGACCATCGCCGCGCGAAGAACCTGATCGGCGCTTTCCATCAACCTCGCCTGATCGTGGCGGACATCGCGACGCTGGGCAGCCTGCCCGAGCGCGAATTTCGCGAGGGTCTGGCCGAAGCGATCAAGTACGGAGCGATTATGGACGCGCCGATGTTCGCGGCGATCGAGGACGACCTGGCGGCGATCCTTTCGCGAGACCCCGCGAAGCTCGAGGAGCTGGTCGACCGGTCGCTGCGATGCAAGGCCGCAGTGGTCTCGCGCGATGAGCGCGAAGGTGGCTTGCGCAAGATCCTCAACTTCGGCCACACGGTCGGCCATGCGATCGAGGCGGCGAGCGATTACGCCCGCTATCTGCACGGCGAGGCGGTCGCGATCGGGATGGTGGTCGCGTCGCGGCTTTCGTGCCTGCACGCCGGGCTGGCCGAATCAGACCAACACAGGCTCGTGCGGCTAATCGAACGGGCCGGGCTTCCGACTGAGATGCCGGACCTGGGGGATTTGCCCGACCCGGAGAAAGACCGTTTCGCCAACGCGCTCAAGCTCGACAAGAAGCGCGCTGGTGAAGCGATCGATTTCGTCCTCGTACCGGAGATCGGGCGCGCGATCGTTCGAAAGTTAAGCTTCGAGCAAGTCACCGCCGCTATCCAGACCGCCTGATCCCGCCGGGGGGGGGATTGCCCTCGCCGCCAATCCGATTACCTACGGTAAATGCCGACTTGACGAGGTGTACCGTTCGGTATACATTTGCCGGATGGACTCTCGTGCCGGGCTGCTGCGCGCGGCGGTAACTCTTTTCGCCGCAAAGGGCTACGACGGCGTCGGCGTCCAGGAGGTCGCCGAGGCGGCGGGCGTCGCCAAGCCTACCCTCTACCATTTCTTCGGCAGCAAGCATGGCCTGCTGGAGGCTCTGTTCGCCGCGTTCGCAACCAGGCTCGACGATGCAGTGCGAGAGGCTGCCGACTATGCGCGCAACCTGCCGCTCACGCTCGACCGGATCGTCGCTGCTTACATCGATTTCGCCAGCCGCGAGCCGCTCTTCTATCGCCTCGAACTGGCGCTGTATTTCTCGCCTCGAGACAGCGAAGCGCATCAAGTCGCCGTGCGGCACTATGCCTACCGGCAGGCTGTCCTGGAAGATGTGTTTCGCAAGGCAGTCCGCGAGCACGGTAACATGCGCGGGCGACATCGGCGCTATGCGATCACGCTCGTCGGCATGGTCAACAGCTACATCGCCCTGCAGTTGAACGAGCATATCGTCATCACCGACCGGCTTCGGCGCGACATCGTCCACCAGTTCAGTCACGGCATCTACTCCTGAGGATCAAAGTTCACCCATGCCTTCCACTGATTCCGACCCTATGCTCGCCGCATGTCTGTACCGTTCGGTATAGGCAGAATGAACAACTGGGCTCGGGACGCAGTCTTCTATCATCTCTTCCCGTTAGGATGCCTGGGGGCGCCTGAACGCAATTCGTTTGCCGGGGCGCCAGCGGATCGGCTGTTAGGCCTGATGCGTTGGATCGACTATCTCGAGGACCTCGGAGTCAACGCGTTGATGCTCGGGCCCGTCTTCGAATCAAGCGCGCACGGCTACGACACTGCCGACTATTTCCACGTGGACCGGCGCCTCGGTGATGACGCGATGCTCGCCGCGTTGAGCCAGGAGCTGCATCGCCGGGGCATTCGCCTGGTACTCGACGCGGTGTTCCATCACACGGGTCGTGACTTCTGGGCATTTCGCGACATTCGGGAGAAGGGGCGGGCTTCGGCTTTCTGCGACTGGTATCACCTCGACTTCACGCGCCGGAGCCCGTACGGCGAGCCGTTCCATTACAAGGGTTGGGCTGGGAACTACGCCCTGGTGAAGCTCAACGTCAAAAACCCTGCCGTTCGAGATCACCTTCTGAACGCGGTTTCATGGTGGATCGAACGGTTCGATATTGACGGGCTGCGAATCGACGCGGCCGATGCGCTGGACCTGGACTTTCAGCGCGGCCTGGCTGCGCATTGCCGCGTGCTCAGACCCGGCCTTGGCTCGTGGGCGAAGTGGTTCACGGCGACTACCGGCGATGGGCTTATCCGGGAGGCCTGTCCTCGACGACCAACTACGAAGCCTACAAAGGGCTGTGGTCCAGCCACAATGACCGCAATTATTTTGAGATCGCTTATTCACTGAACCGTCAGTTCGGACCCGAGGGAATTTATCGCGGACTCGCGCTCTACTCCTTCGCCGACAATCATGACGTCGATCGCGTCGCGAGCACCCTCAAGAACCCCGCCCATCTGTATCCACTTTACATGCTGCTCATGACGATGCCGGGCGTCCCCTCCATCTATTACGGCAGCGAGTGGGGCATCGACGGGCGCAAGGCCGCCGGCACAGACGCGCCGCTCCGTCCGGCGCTCGACCCGGCGGTTCTTCCGCAGCAAGCGCCCCATCGAGATTTGTACTCCGCTATCAAGTCGCTCATCGCCATCCGCCGCCGATATGCGGCGTTGCGGATAGGCGACTACGCCGCGATTCATGTCGCGCGCGAACAGTTTGCTTTCATTCGCCGCGAAGCGGCAGGGTCGATCGTCGTCGCCGTCAACGCGGCAGACCACCCAGCCGAGATCCCGCTGCGCATCCCGGATATTGGCGCTGGCCGCCTGATCGACGTGTTGAACGACGGCAAAGTATTTGGCGTCGTTGACGGACGATGCCCCCTGCCCGTCCCGGCATGCGGGGGACGCGTTCTCGAACTTCAGTAGCCGGCAACTACGTCTGGAAGTAGAGCGTGATTTCGCAGTTGCGATCGAAAGCCGGTTAGCGCGGATCGGCGCGCGAGAAGATCGAATTCAGCAGGATCAGTGTGACGCCGATCGAGATCGCGCTATCGGCCACGTTGAAGATCGGCCAGTTGTGCGAATAGTAATGAGCCCGCACGAAGTCGATAACCTCGCCTCGGGTTGCGCGGTCGATTAGATTTCCGCCGGCTCCCGCCAATATAAGCGCCAGCGCGACCGTGACCAGGGTCGGACGATCGGCCGCAGCAATCAAAACCACCAGCACCACGATCGCGGCCGAGTCGAGGATCAGCAGCAGCGCGTTGCGAGCGGCCTGCGGCGCGTTGGCGAACATGCTGAAAGCCACCCCAGGATTACGCGTATAGGTGATGTCCAACCAGTTGGGTATCAACTGGATATTCTCGTAGAGTTGCATGTGCGCGCTGATGTAGAGCTTGCTCGCCTGATCGAGCGCGATTATCGGCGCGACCACCACGGCGAGCATCGCGAAGACCACGCGCGGGTTGAAGGAAGGCATCACTGCTGCCGGAGCATCTGCGGGCGATTGCGAGCTCACCGGCTGAGTTCCTGCACCACCGCGCGGCATCGGACGCAGAGCCTCAGGTCGCCGCCGTCGTCGTAGTAAGTCCAGCATCGCTCGCACTTCTTGCCGCGTGCCCGCTCGCCCACGATTACCAGCGGCGGCCGCGATGAGACCCGGCCGAATATGCCGTCGCGCGAAAAGGCCTCGGCGCCGTTTGCCTGCCGCCCGAGATCAGTGGCCTCCGAGTCGCTCAGAACCGTCACGTCCGAAACGATGAACAGTTCCTTTAAGAGATCGCGATAGCCGCCCAGCAGCTTCGTCCACTCGCCGCTTGTGCCGGTCGGACCTGATGCGGCGCCGATTTTCATCACCGCTTCCAGCGGCGCGCCGATCGTCCCCGCCTGGCGCATCGCTTCGAGCAGCTTGAGCGCTTCGTCCCGCACTTCGAGCAGCCGATCCCATCGTGCTTCGAGATCAGGGTCGGCCCACTCGGGCCGGGCCGGCGCGAATTCCAGCAGATGAACGCTGTCGGCGCTTTTGGCGGGAAAGTACGAGTAGATTTCCTCCGCCGTGAATGGCATCAGCGGCGCGAGCATCCGCACCAGAGCGTCGAGCACGTTGAACAGCGCGGTCTGCGCCGAGCGCCGCTCGCGCGAGGCCGGGATCGAACAGTAGAGCCGGTCGCGCGCAACGTCGATATAGAGCGAGCTCAGATCGACCACTGCGAAATTCAGCAACTGATGGTATGCGGTCTGGAAATCGTAATGGTCGTAAGCACGGCGCACCACGGTCTTGAGCCGCTCGAGGCGCGACAAAATGAAGCGGTCGAAATCGAGCATCTCCGCGATCGCCACTGAGTCGCGGGCCGGATCGAAATCGAACAGGTTGCCGAGCAGGAAGCGGGATGTGTTGCGCAGCTTGCGATAGGACTCGGCGACCGCATTGAGCAGCGTTGGGCCGATATTCATATCGGCGGAGTAGTCCACCGAAGCGTAGAGCAGGCGTATCACGTCGGCCCCGATGCGATTGGTCACTGCGGAAGCGTCTTCGGTGTTGCCCAGCGACTTCGACATCTTGCGGCCTTGCTCGTCGAGCGTAAGCCCGTGGCTGACCACGTTGCGGAACGGCGCCGCGCCGCGCTCGGCGGTGGCGCAGAGCAGCGAGGACTGAAACCATCCGCGCGCCTGCTCGACCGCCTCGACGTAGGCGTCAGCCGGCCACGCCAGCTCCGGCCGGGCGCCCAGCACCGCCGCCTGCGAGCATCCCGAATCGAACCAGACGTTCGAGCACGTCCTCCTGGCGCTCGAAGTCGCCGCCGCCGCACTGTTCGCATCGGTAGTCCGTGGGCATGAAGTCGGCGAGCGGGCGGACGTACCACGCATCGGAACCTTCACGCTCGAAGATTTCCTCGACCCGCCGCATGATCGCCGCGTCGAGCGCCACATTGCCGCATCCTTTGCACTTGAGCGCTGGAATCGGCACGCCCCACGCGCGCTGGCGGGAGAGACACCAGCCGGGCGGCCGGGTCTCGATCGTATTGCGGATGCGATCGCGCGACCATCCGGGCCACCATCCCACGTGCTCCATCTCGGCCAGCACGCGTGCCCGCAAGCCGTCATGATCGACTTCCATGAACCATTGCTCGGTGGCGCGGAAAATCAGCGGCTTGCGGCATCGCCAGCAATGCGGATAGCTGTGCGCGAGCGTTTCGGCGTGGAGCAGCGCGCCGCGCTCGCGAAGCGCGGCGACGATCGCGTCGTTGGCGGCAAAAACGTTCTGGCCCGCGTACTCGCCGGCTTCGATCGTGAACACTCCGCCGTCGTCCACCGGCGTCAGCGCCGGCAGTCCGTAGCGCTCGCCGGTCACGAAATCCTCATAGCCGTGTCCGGGCGCCGTGTGCACCAGACCGGTGCCGGCGTCGGCGGTGACGTGATCGCCGAACATCAGCTTCACGTCGCGATCGGCGAATGGATGGCGGAAAATGTCGAGGCCGTCGAGCGCCTTGAGCGCCGCGCGCGACAGCGCGATACGATCGTCAACTGCAAGCGCGCAGGCCTTCTCGACCGCCTCGGCAAGCCGCTTGGCGACAATGTAGTACGTGCCGGCAACGCCGAGCGCGACATAATCGAACGTCTCGTTGAGGCTGATCCCGAGATTGGCCGGCAGCGTCCATGGCGTCGTGGTCCAGATCACGGCGAAGAGTTTTTCGTCGGACTGCGCCTGCGCCAGCCTACTTCCTTGTGATGGGTCGGCCGCAAGCTTGGCAGAATCTGCGAGGCGGTTCAGCGCGAACTTGACATAAATCGACGGCGAGCGATGGTCGCGGTATTCGACCTCGGCTTCGGCCAGCGCCGTGCGGCAATCGAAGCACCAATGCACCGGCCTGCGCCCGCGGAAGACGTAGCCCTTCTCGACCAGCTTTCTGAGCACGGCGATTTCGGCCGCGTCGTACTCGGGATTCATCGTCAGGTAGGGATGCTGCCAGTCGCCGATCACGCCGAGGCGGCGGAAGTCCGTGCGCTGCGCATCGATCCAGTGCTGGGCGTCGGCGCGGCATAGCCGGCGCAGCTCGATCTTCGGCATCGTGCGCGCGCGCAAGCCGAGAGCTTTGGCCACGCGATGCTCGATCGGCATCCCGTGGCAATCCCATCCGGGGACGAACGGCGTGCGAAACCCCATCATCGAGCGCGACCGCACGATGAAGTCCTTGACGATCTTGTTGAGCGCCGTGCCCATGTGGACGTTGCCGTTGGCGTAGGGCGGCCCGTCATGGAGAATCCAGGGCTTCGCGTCGCGACGCACCTCCATCAGGCGCGCGTAGAGGTCCATCTCGTCCCAACGCTTGAGAGTTTCGGGCTCCCGTTTAGGCAGATTCGCCTTCATCGGGAAGTCGGTTTTGGGAAGATTCAGCGTCGCTTTGTAATCGGTGTCGGCCACAGGTGAATGATAATACCGCGCCTCGATGCGTACCGCCGCGTCAATCTCCTTTTGTAGAGATTAACGTATGCCGCAGCAGCGCAGGAAGGGCCGGGTGAGTGGGCCATTTGCCGAGCGAGCCTTGCTCGCATAAATAGGCTAAAGGGGCTATGGGGCGGCTGTATCCATTTTTTCAGTGGTGCTGGGCGTCGCTCTTCCTCATATTTATCGTTGGTCCCTTGGGAAGCTTCGTCTACGACTCGCTCAAGGGCGATCCTCCACTTCACTCACTCCAGCCGCTGGAGGGCTTTCTGCACGACTACTGGCCGTTGCCTGGCCGGCGGGCTGGTGATGCTCGGCGAGCTCACGCTCTGGTCTTACCTGGACCGGAAGCCTCGCGAGGAAAGCGGGGAGGGAGAGGCTCCGCGCCAGCTTCCGCCGGTTCCTGTGGACTTCGTCGGTCGCGAGGCCGAGATCAAAGAACTGGTCACCAAGGTCCGCAAAGGCGGAGTCGCGATCTCCGGATTGCACGGGATGGGCGGAATCGGCAAGACGGCGCTTGCGCTTAAGATTGGCGAGATTCTGACGCCCGCCTTTCCCGACGGTCAGCTCTACCTCGACCTCAAGGGAGCGCCGCACGACGCGGACCCTCCTTGGGTGAAACCGCTGACTGCGGCCGAGGCCATGGCTTACGTGATCAGGAGCTATGATCGCGTCACTCCATTGCCCGAGACTGACGCCGCTGGCGGGGCGTTACCAGGCGCTCCTCCACGGCAAGCGCGCGCTGCTGTTGATGGACAACGCGCGTGATCGGGAGCAGGTCGGGCCGTTGATCCCGCCCGCCGGTTGCGCGCTGCTCGTCACTTCGCGCCAGCACTTCGCTCTGCCGGGGCTCTTCGCCAAGAACCTCGACACGCTGCCGGCCGATCGCGCTCGCGCGCTGCTGCTCAAGATTGCGGCGCGAATCGGCAATCACGCGGATGAAATCGCGAAGCTATCCGGCTATCTGCCGCAGGCGCTCCGCACTGCTGCCGGCGCCTTATCCGAGCGCCCCGACTTGAGCCCGGCGGACCTGGTGCGTCGAATGAGAGACGCTCAAAAACGACTGGAGCTTACTGGCGTGGAGTTGTCACTGGCCGTGAGCGCCGACTTGCTGAGCCCTGACCTGAAAGACCGCTGGCTCCGATTGGCCGTATTCCCCGGCAGCTTCGATCAGGGAGGCGCCGCTGCGGTTTGGAAGCTGGATCCCGACGCTGCGCAGGACACCCTGAGCGAGCTGTTGAGGTACAGCCTGCTGGAGTGGGACACCGCGTCGCTCCGCTACCGGCTGCACGACCTCGTGCGCGACTTTGCCGGTGCGCACCTGGGCATTGCCTACGAGGCGCTTGGTGAGCACCGCCGCGCCGCCGAGTTCCACCTGGCGACTGCGCGCGAGATCGAGGACGGGCGCGGCGAGGGCAACGCTTTGGGCGGCCTCGGCTTTGCCTACGGCGCGCTCGGCGGGCACCGCCGCGCCATCGAGTTCTGCGAACAGCAACTGCTGATTGCGCGCGAGACCGGAGATCGGTCCAGCGAAGGCAACGCTTTGGGGGGCCTCGGCAACGCCTACCACGCGCTCGGCGAGCACCGCCGCGCCATCGAGTTCTACGAACAGCAACTGGCGATCGCGCGCGAGATCGGAGACCGGCGCGGCGAAGGCAACGCTTTGGGCGACCTCGGCAACGCCCACGACTCGCTCGGGGAGTACCGCCGCGCCATCGAGTTCCACGAACGGCACCTGGCCATTGCGCGCGAGATCGGGGATCGGCGCGGTGAAGGCGGGGCTTTGGGCAATCTCGGCAACGCCTACGACGCGCTCGGAGACTACACTCGCGCCATCGCGTTCCACGAACATGGCCTGGCGGTTGCGCGCGAGATCGGAGACCGGCGCGACGAAGGCAACGATTTGGGCAACCTCGGCAACATCTACTACGCGCTCGGGGACTACCGCCGCGCCATCGAGTTCTACCAACAACGCTTGGCGATTGCGCGCGAGATCGGGGATCGGACCGGCGAAGGTGCCTGTCTGGGCAGCCTCGGCATTGCCTACAACGCGCTCGGCGACCACCGCCGCGCCATCGAGTTCTACCAACAGCGACTGGCGATTGCGCGCGAGATCGGAGACCGGCGCGGCGAAGGCAACGCGCTATTCAACAGCGCGCGTGCGCTGGCCGCGCTGGGCGATCGCGCCGAGGCAATCGCGCGCGCCGAAGCCGCGCTGAAGATCTTCGGGGAGATCGAATCTCCGCATGCGGCCCCAGCGCGCGAGGCCCTCGCCGAGTGGCGCGGGCTGAAATAGCGTCCGGTTAGGGTATTGGCCCGAGCGATGGCCCGCAGTCTACCCTCACCGCTCGCTACGCTCGCCGCCTCTCCCTGGTCAGGGAGAGGCACTCGGATCGCACGGCGAAGCTTTTCTGCGCCTCTCCCGGATCAGGGAGAGGCCGGACCGTCTGCGGGCCGGGTGAGGGTGTGCTTCGTCGCGATAGCGTTACGCTTTGACCTCCGGCGCCGCGCCTCATATCATCGAGCTGACTCGCGGGTTGTCGCTATGGGGCTTAGAAAAGTCACGGTGTTCGATCACGTCGGCCCGGCTCTTGAGCCGGTCGATGAGGAAGGCCAGGCCAAGCCGGCCGTGCTCGGCGTGCGCTGGCTGAATCACGACACCTTGGAGACCATCCGCCTTCGCGGCGGCCATCGCACGAACCCCAAGGGCGAAGTCATCCAGGAAATCGCTCCCACGCGCGACCTGAGCCCGTTCGCCATCGAGGGGCTGGGCAAGGCGCCCACTCGCCGGCCTTGAGCGGGGCTGCGGAGGGAGCGCTCGCCGGGCTGCGCGTTCTCGATCTGACGACCCATCGGGGAGCGCTCTGTGCGCGCATCCTCGCCGACATGGGCGCGGACGTAATCAAGGTCGAGCCACCCGAGGGCGAGTCGGGCCGCCGAATCGGCCCGTTCGTAGACGACCTTCCCGATCGCGACCGCAGCCTGTTTTTCTGGTTCTACAATCTCAATAAGCGCTCGCTGACGCTCGATTTGACTCGACGGCGGGGCGCGGAAATTATCCGCGCGCTGGCGCGATCGGCCGACGTGATCGTCGAGAGCTTCGCGCCGGGCACGCTCGCGAAGCTCGGCCTTGGATGGGATGACCTGCATCGCGACAACCCCGCGCTGATCCTCTGCTCGATCGCGCCGTTCGGGCAGACCGGGCCGTATCGCGACTTCGAGGCCGACGACACCATCGTGACGGCGCTGGCCGGGATGCTCTACGTCAACGGCTACCCCGGCCGCAAGCCGGTGCGGCCGCTGGGCTTGCAGGCTTATCATTCGGCGGCCAGCTACGGCGCGATCGCGATCATGTGCGCCCTGTTGGCGCGCGATCGCGACGCGATGGGCCAGTGGATCGATCTCAGCATCCAGGAGGCCGCCGCCGCCGCGGTCGAGCATGTAGCGGGTTCATACTTTATAGCGAAGGAGATCGAGCCGCGGCGCGGCACGCTCCATTGGAGCCGCTACTTCCGGGTTGGCAAGTGCCGCGACGGCTACGTGATGCATTGCACGCTCGGCGACTGGACCTCGCTGGCCGAATGGATCAAAGCCGATGGCAAGGCGGATGACCTCGCCGCGCCGGAGTGGGAGGACGTTCTCTACCGTAAACAGCACGCCGAGCATCTGTTCGACGTGCTCGACGAATGGGCCGCCGGCTATTCGCGCGACGACTTGCTCGAACGCGCGCAGACACTCCGGCTGCCGTATGCGAGCGTGCGGCCGCCGGAAGCGCTGTTCGACGACGAACAACTGCTCGCGCGCGGCTATTTTGTCGAGGTCGAGCACCCCGAATTGGGACGCAAGTTTCGTTACCCCGGCGCGCCGTATTTGTTCGGCGGCACGCCGTGGCGCGTGTATCGCAGGCCGCCTCTGCTGGGCGAGCATACCGGAGAGATCCTGCGCGACGACTTGGGAATCGATCCCGCCGAGCCGGCGGCACGCGCAGGCGAACGGGTAATCTGATGACTGCCCTCATGCCGCTGGAGGGGGTCAGAGTGCTCGACTTCACCTGGGTCGTGGCCGGGCCGGTCGCGTGCCGAATCCTCGCCGATCAGGGCGCCGAGGTGATCAAGCTCGAACGCAAGGTGCCGGGAACGCTCGGCCCGCGCCGGGTGGGACTCCAGGGCGATCTCAACCGCAACAAGCGCTCGGTCGCGATCAACATGGCAGCCGCGCCCGGAATAGCTCTCGCGCGCTCGCTCGCGGCCAGGAGCGATATCGTGATCGACAATTTCTCGGCCCGCGTGATGCGCGGATGGGCGATGGACTACGCGAGTCTGGTCGCGATCAGGCCCGACATCATTTGCATTAGTATGTCCGGACTCGGCCATACCGGTCCGCGCGCGAACTATGTGAGTTACGGACCCACGCTGCAAGCGCTCACCGGGTTCACCGCGATGATGCGCGACGAAGACGGCGCGCCCGCAGGAT
Source organism: uncultured delta proteobacterium (assembly GCA_963793115.1). Taxonomy (GTDB): domain Bacteria; phylum Desulfobacterota; class Binatia; order Binatales; family Binataceae; genus CAVVMA01. The sequence goes on along the minus strand of CAWBYV010000010.1, from coordinate 134,891 downwards.
ACGGCTATTCCTACGCCGACATGGCAGGCGGCTATACGGGTGCGCTCGCGGCGTTGATCGCGCTGTGGAGCCGCCGGCGCACGGGCAAGGGCCAGTTCGTGGACCTTTCGCAGTTCGAGGCGCTGACCAGCCTCATCGGCCCGGCGCTGCTCGATATCGCGGTCAACCGGCGCGCGCAGGAGGCTCCGCTCTGGCGCTCGCAGGAAGGGCCGTCGGCGCCGCACGGAATCTATCGATGCCGCCCGCGAATCGAGGGAGACCGGCGCGATGACGATCGGTGGCTCGCGATTTCGATTCGCTCGCACGCCGAGTGGGAGCGATTCGTCGCCGCGATCGGATCGCCGCCGTGGACCGCCGATCCGAAGTTCCGCACGATGTTCCTCCGAACGCACAACAGCCGCGAGCTCGACCAACAAGTCGCCCGATGGGCTGCCGATCAGGACGCCGAGGAGGCGATGGCGACCTTGCAGCACAATCGCGTGGCCGCGGCGGTGGTCTTCAATGGAGCCGATCTCTGCGCGCGCGACCCGCAACTGCAATCGCGCGGCTTCTGGCCGAGCGTGCGATTACCCGACGGCACCGCAACCCAGGTAACGGGCGTGCCGTTCAAGCTGTCGCGGACCCCCGGCTCGGTACGGACCGCCGCGCCGGAAATCGGCGACGACAATGACTACGTGCTCGGCGAGTTGTTAGGGCTCAACCGCGCCGAGCGCGCCGCGCTGATCGCCGAAGGCGCCGTGTGGGCTTGAAATCGCACGCCAATTCCGCATCCAGATGTCCGCGTAAAAAAGGACTCGCGCGCCGCGCGCAACTGTGAGGCTCGCTTGGTCGCAGCCCGAAGGATGGCGGCTTCCGCTACTCGGTGTAGCCGACAATTGATATGATCAAGCCGGTACCTGTTGTCATGCGTCGCAGCGGAATCGAAATACGGAGAGATCGGCTTGCCGACTTCTGCCAGAGGAACCACATCCTGAAGCTTGCGCTCTTCGGGTCGGTCCTGCGCGAGGACTTTGGCCCGGAGAGCGACGTGGACGTACTGGTCGAGTTCGATCCGGAATACCTTCCAGGCTTTCTGCGGCTGCACGACATCGAGATGCAGCTTTCCAGCATCTTTGGCGGCCGGAGAATAGACGTGGTAACCGAAAAATTTCTCAACCGGAGGATTCGAGAGCGAATTCTATCTGACGCCGAAGTGCAGTATGCCGAAAGATGACTGGAGTGGAGAAGCGGTCCCGCGAGCTAACCGCGATGTCGCAAGTCCTCCTAAGGTTGGCGGTTCCAGCAATTGCGCTCCTACTGGCAGGTTCTGCGGCAAACGCTGGCGCGCAGGCCACCCCGCAGCGAGGCCATACCACGCTTTCGAAGACCCCACCGCCTGGGTGGGATCCTGGAGCGTGGCAAAATCTATGGAACATGTGCGAGCACATCAGCGTCAAATTGGCTGCCGGGCAGCGCCTCGAAGCCTGGGAATTCTCGTCAAGCGCCGCCTGTCGATGGGCGCGACCAATTCCAGGAGGTGGTGGTGCAAATCCCAATGCCACGGGCGGCTTTAGCTCGCAATCAATAGCTAGCCCTGTTCCCACCGCCTCTGTTGCTCCTTCCACGGGCGAAAAGCCCGCCTCGTGACTGTGCGGCCTAGTAAAACCGCGATTCGCCGGGTGGCCGCGTTTTCCATCGGCGATGAATCCAGTTCCAGTGGTCGGGGTAGCGGCGCACCATCGTCTCGATCGCCGCCTGATAGCGTTGCGTGTTTTCGCGCACGGCTGCGTCGCGGTCGGAGCCGCGCGCGGTTTCGATCACCGGCAGAAGCGTGATCTTGTGCCGCGCGCTCTCGCCCTGGCGCACTATAAAGCCGGGTAAAACCGGCGCGCCGGTCGCGATCGCAAAGCGCGCGAGCGCGTCGCTGGTCGCGGCCTTGAGCGAGAAGAAGTCCACGAACACGCCCTTGCGGACGTTGAGGTCGAGCGGCACCGTGACCATGAAATTATCGCGCAGCAGCTTCAGGGCATGCCTCGCGCCGCCCTTGCGAGGCACCAGCACGGCGCCGAAAGCCGTGCGTGCCTTGCAGACTTGACGATCGATCAGCGGGTTGCGCAGTTCCCGATGGATCATCGCGATCGGGTTGCCGTACGCCGAATGGCTAACCACCAACAGCTCGAAGTTGCCGAAATGGCCGGTGAGAGCGAGTATCCCGCGGCCGTTCGAGATGCGCTGCGCTTCCTGCAAGTGCTCGCGACCGTCGTAGGTGACGAACCGCTTGATGTTCTCGCGGGTCAGTTCGCCGAAGTGGGTCCACTCGGCGATCATGCGGCCCCAGTTGCGGTAAGTGCGGCGCAGGATTTCGAGCCGAGCGTCGAGGCCTAACTCGGGAAAAGCGATTTCCAGGTTGCGCATCGCGACCGGCCGGTTGAAGCGGTCCAGGGCCATCGCGATATCGCCGAGCCGCGCGCCTGCCGCGATCGCGCGCTCCAGCGGCAGCACGCCAAGTCCGGAGCCCATCAACGCGACCCCGCCGTATTCAAGCCGAGCCCGAAGGCCGCCAATCTGCCGAGCCATCGCGTGGGGCTCTCAGAACCGGATCGAGCGCGCCGCCTCAGGCTGCGCGCTCGCGTCTAGTGGCCTGGCGGTAAAGCCGGGCCGATTCGGAAGCGGTCGGCGCGTCGCGCCTATCTGCCTTCCACGACCGCGCCCGGCGGGTCGGTCACGATCTTGGTCGGCGCTCCATCGGCGCGGGTGTCAGCAGCAGCCGCCACGACATGGCCGGACGCGTCAGCGCCGGCCTGCGCCGCCTCTCCCACCGATCCCGAGCCGGGGAAACCCGGCGCCGCGGAAGACACGCCCGGATCAGCCCCCGAGTCCTTGAGCGATGACGCGACGCCGGAGTCGCCACCATCGTCGCTCTTCGAGGTCGGATTTATCTCCTCGGTGTTTAGCGGGGTAGAAGGTGAAGAAGCCGGCGGCGCCTCCATCAGGGGCGTGGAGCCTTCGCGCCCGGGCTCACTGGGCGCGCTGTTCAGATCCGCACTGGGCGGCACCGGGATGCTGAAACTCGGCTTGTACAGGCTCGCGCAACGAAGTTGACGGCATGTCGTGCACTTCTTTCTTGCCGATCGTCCTCAGGAACTTCTGGCGTTCGTCGAGCGACAGGCTGCGCAGATCGGCCCGGCTGCGGATCACGTGCGGCGTTAGGAACACGATCAGGTTGGTCTTGTCGCCGGTCCGCGAGGTATTGCTGAACAGATGCCCGAGCACCGGGATACTCGAAAAGAACGGCACACCCTGGCCGCTCAGCGATGTAACGTCGGACATCAATCCGCCGATCACGGTCGTGCGATGGTCCTGGACCATCACGGTGGTTGACGCCGATCGGATCGTGGTGGTTGGACCGAGCGTGCTGTTCTCCGTGCCGCCGACCACGCTGGAGACCTCCTCGTAGAGATCCATCCTGACGTAGTCGCCCTCGGTCACCTGCGGCACGATATCGAGCGTGATTCCGACGTTCTGTCGATCGACCGAGTTGAAGATGTTATTGACCAGGGCCCCCGAGGCTTGCGCCGAGGACACGAACGGCAGGTTCTCACCTACGACGATCGTGGCCTCCTCGTTGTCAGCCGTAAGCAGCGTGGGAGCCGAAAGAACGTTCGAGTGCGTGTCCGACGCGAGCGCGGTGAGCAGCGCAATGTCGCATGGAACGGTAACCGTGCCAGAGACGGTCGTGGTGGTGGTGGTGGTCGCGGAAGAACTGCTGGCCGGCACCGTGCATTGGCTGTTCGAGGTGAGCCCGAGGCTCAGGCCGGTCATTCCAAGCGGGTTGCTGATCGCGTTCTGGAGCTGACCGAAATTGACCGCGCCAGAACCGAGCGTCCCGCTGCCTAAATTGGCGCCGCTGGTGAAGTTGATACCCAGGTCGCGCTCGTGCTGGTTGCTGACTTCGACGATAACCGCCTGCACGAAGACCTGGCGGCGTGGTACGTCGAGCTGCTCGATAATGTTCCGCAGCGTTTCGTAGTCCTGCGGTGCCGCGCTAATCACCAGCGCATTGGTTGCGGGATCGGCGGTTACACTGACCTGGCTCTCGAAATTCGAGATTTCCTTGCCGCCGGAGGCTCCCCCACCGCCTGAAATCGACGAGGATCCGCTCGAACTCGACGAGTCGCGTCCCCCGCCGCCGCCGCCGCCAAAGCTGGAACCGCCGCCGAAGCTGCTGCCGCCAAAGCTGGAACCGCCGAAGCTCGATCCCCCGAAGCTCGATCCCCCGAAACCCGAGCTGCCGGAACTCCCGAAGCCGCCGGATCCTCCGAAGCCGCCGCCGCTCATCCCCCCTCCTCCCCGACCCAGCGATCCGCGGCCGGTCACCGGCGAGAGGTTCCCGACACCGCCACCGCCACCGACCAGTGCGCCGATTACACCGACTATCTCCGCAGCCTGCGCATTCTTGAGGCGATAGACGTGCATTCGTCCCGTCGTCAGCGGTGAACGAATGTCGAGCTTGTCGACCAGGTCCTTGATTTGCCGCATCTGCAGCGGCGGGGCCAGAACGATCAAGGAGTTGGTACGCTCATCGGCCACTACCTTGAAGCCATGCGTTCCGGACGACGCCGAGGGCGCACTGACGCCCATTCCGGGCCGCATCGGAGAAACCGGCTGGTTGACGGACCCGGGCGTCACGCGCTCGGACATTATCTGGTCGATCTTCTGCGCGAGATCGTCAGCAAAGGCGAGCTTCAGCGGAATCACAACCAGATCCTGCTGCATCCCCGAGATGTTCAAGGCGCCGAGAATTTTGAGCAGCCGATCGAGGTTCCATGCGTCGTCAGTGATGATCAAGGTGTTGGCTTCGGGATACGCAGCGATCAGACCGTCATGCGATATCATCGGCTGAATGACATTGACCACCGAAGCCGCATCGACGTTCTTGAGCCTGACCATCCGGGTGACGTATTCGTCGCCCTTGGTCACGCCCGGCTCCTGAGAATTGGTAAGCGAGGCCGAATCGCGGACCTCGCGCGAGGGCACGATTTTTATGACCGGTCCCGCCTGGATAGTCGTGAATCCCTTAATCTGCAGGACCGACTGGAAGATCGAGTAGGCTTGCGCCGGCGTGACCTTGGTCGGCGAGATCAGGGTGACCTTGCCCCTGACGCTTTCGTCGATGACGAAGTTCTTGCCGGTTATTTCGCTGATGAATTTGCCCAGGACGGCTATATCGACGTCCTGGAAGTTCATCGTGATCAGGTTCTGAGGAGTGCCGCCAGCCTCCGGCTCGGCAGCCATCAGGTTACTCGCGCCGGATAAGACGAAAAGTGCGAGGGCCAAGGCCCCCGCGAGAATAGCTTTCATGGGGTCACTCCGGGCGGAAATAATGCTCGCAACCTTTATACTTAACTGGTCCATACAGTTGCAACGTTGCATCATTGCAAATTCGGGCCGGCTTCGCGAGTATGCAAAGCTGTCGAGATCGCTAGCCGGACTCGTGCCTGACTCGGTCGTTCTCCGGGCGAATGCGATTGGATTTGACCGATTTTCGTGTGGAATCTGGCGTTTATTGACTCCAGAATACGCTAACACCGTGTTACTCGGCCCAAGACCAAGGCTCGAACTAAGGTCTGGTGGGCTGAGCCAGACTCTGAAGTGCGTTACGAATTTCTGATCGGGATGCGATACCTGCGCGCGCGCCGGCGCGAGCGATTCGTCTCGCTGATCGCGGCGATCTCGCTGGCCGGCGTCGCACTCGGCACCTTCGCGCTCACCGTAACGCTCGCGGTAATGAGCGGCTTTCAGGAGGACTTGCGCGAACGGCTGCTGGCCTTCAACCCGCACATCACGCTCGAAAAGACCGGCGGCGGCGGATGGGATTCCATCGCGCTCGGACGCAGAATCGCGGCAATTCCAGGGGTCGCGGCGGTGGCGCCGTTTGTATCGTCGCAAGTGATGGCGGTATCGCAGGGGAGCGGCGGCGTTCCCGGCTACGTTTCCGGCGGAGTCCTCAGGGGCATCGATCCCACTCAGAACGCCGCGCTCGGCGAGGCTCAAGCGCGACCTGACCACGGGCGGGCTTGCGGCGCTGACGAGCCGGGCATCAGATATCGGTCACCGAGCACGGCGTCAAGCGGACCGTCGCGCTGCCCGGCGCGATCGTCGGCAAATCGCTCGCGGCTGATCTGGGACTCGAGATCGGCGACCCGATAACCATCGTGTCGCCGGCCAGCCTCGGCGCCGGCTCCGCTGCGCCGCGGCTAAGACGCTTCGTAGTCGGCGGGTTTTTCTATTCGGGGATGTACGAGTTCGACTCTTCGCTGATCTTCGTCACCTTGGCCGACGGCCGCGCTCTGCTTGCGGACGACCCCCTGCAGGAAAACGGACTCGAGGTGCAGGTCAGTAACGTTTTCGACGCGCCGGAGATCGCCGGCAAAATCGCCGCGATCGCCGGGCCCGGCTTCGCGGCCAGCAACTGGACCCAGACCAACGCGCCGCTGTTCTCGGCGCTCGCGCTGGAAAAATTGACTTACTTCGTCGTCCTGCTGCTGATCGTGCTGGTGGCCGCCTTCAATATCGTCGCGACGCTGGTGATGGTCGTGATGGAGCGACGCAAGGAGATCGCGATTCTGCGCGCGATGGGCGCGCGGGCCGGATCGGTCGCTGCGATTTTCCTGTGGGAGGGCGTTGCGCTGGGCGTGACCGGCACGACCCTTGGCGTCGGCGCAGGTTTCGTCGTCTCCTTCCTGATCGGCAAATACCACCTGATTCATCTGCCGGCCGACGTGTTCATGGTGAGCGCCGTGCCAGCCCGGCTGTACCCGTTCAACTTCATCGCGGTCGCCGCCGCGGCAATCGTGTTGTGCGCGTGCGCGGCCGTCTATCCCGGGCTGAAGGCGCGCGCGCTCTCGCCGGTCGAGGTGATCCGCTATGAGTGAGCTCGCCGCCACGGCGCGATCGGAGGCTGCGCGCTCGCCGGCGCCGCGGCCGGACGGAGCGCTGCTCGCCGCGCAGGATCTGAGCAAGAACTTTTACGACGGCGACCGCGAGATCCGCGTGCTGCGCGGGCTCAACCTGCGGGTCGCGGCCGGCGAGAGCCTCGCGATCGTCGGCGAGTCGGGAGTCGGCAAATCCACCCTGCTGCACGTGCTCGGCAGCCTCGAGACGCCGAGCCAGGGGAAAGTCTATTTCGAGGGCCAGGACCTGTTCGCGCTCGATCCGCGCGCGCTGGCCGAGTTCCGCAACCGCAAGCTCGGCTTCGTCTTTCAGTTCCATTATCTGCTCGCGGATTTCAGCGCGCTGGAGAACGTGATGATGCCGGGACTGATCGCGCGGATGGCGGAAGACGAAGTCCGCCCGCAAGCGATCGAAGTGCTACAACTTGTCGGGTTGGGCGACAAGCTCGGCCGGCGGCCCGCCGAACTTTCGGGCGGCGAGCAGCAGCGGGTCGCGGTCGCGCGCGCGGTGGTGCTGCATCCGAGATTGCTGCTGGCCGACGAGCCCACCGGCAACCTCGATCCCCGCACCGCCGACGAAGTCCATCAGCCTCTTCCAGATGCTCAACCACAAACTCCAAGTCACACTGGTGGTCGCCACCCACAACCAGCGGCTCGCCCGCAGCATGGGCCGCACGCTCAGATTGACCGAAGACGGACTGATCGCGGACGATCCCTTATAGCGCCTCTTCGTAGCGCCGGCCTCCGTGCCGGTTTCCTTCCGAAGCAGGATTGGCCTTTCGCCGGCCATATCGCCGTCAAGAGGAGTGCCCGTTTACATCGACTGCCCGAAAGGTTAGCTTTCGGCGCTGGTGTGGCTGGTGACGGCAGAAAAGGCCAACGCGAGCCGGGCCGCGATGCTCCGGTGTATCCCGATGGCCGTGCTGTCGGTCTGGCTGGCGCTCGTCCTGGGCGCGGCGCAGGCCCGTGCGCAGCCAACTTCCGGCCAGATCGTCTCTAAAGTCTTCATCGAGGGTAATCAGCGCGTCGAGAACGACGCGATTCGGGTCCATATCCAGTCGCGGCCGGGCGAGCCGCTCGACGAGGCGCAGGTCGATCAGGATATCAAGGCGATCTACAAGATGGGCTTCTTCGACCAGGTGACGGCCGACGTGCGCCGGCACGCGGGAGGAGTCACGCTGGTCTACCACGTGGCCGAGCGCCCGATGGTCACGGAAGTCCGGCTGGAGGGCATGAAGGAAGTACGCACCACCGACGACAAGGTGGTCGATGCGACGAAGCTCCATGCGGGCTCGATTCTGGATCCCGAGCGCGTGCAGGAGACCATCAACGGCCTCAAGAAGGTTTACGAGGACAAGGGCTACCTCGACGCTACAGTCACGTTCGAATCGATTCCGAAGCCCGACAATCAGGCGCTGGCGGTCTTCAACGTCAATGAAGGACCGGTGGTCCGTATCACCGCGATCGATTTCATCGGCAACCACGCCTTCACCGCCAAGCAGTTGCGCAGCGTAATCGAGACCGGCACGCACAATTTCCTGAGCTTCATCACCGGCAGCGGCACTCTCGACCGCAAAAAGCTCGACGAAGACGTTAACCACCTCACCGCCTACTACTACGACCAGGGCTACCTCAACGTGCGGGTCACCGAGCCGACGGTCACGCGCCAGGGCTCGGGTCTCACCGTCGGGTTCAGCATCGATGAGGGTCGGCCCTACAAAGTGGGCGATATCGAGGTCACCGGCGATCTCAAATTTCCCGAACCCGAGCTGCGCGACGGGCTGACGCTCAAGTCCGGCGCGCTGTTTCGTGGCTCGACGCTCCAGCACGACGTGCTCACGCTCTCGGACTTCTACTCCAATCGCGGCTACGCGTTCGTCAACGTCGATCCGCGCACTCAGCTCGATCCGGACAACCACATCATCAACGTGACCTTCGCAATCGTTCCGGGCCACCTGGTGCTGGTCAACCGGATCAGGATTTCCGGCAACACCAAGACCTCCGACAAGGTCATCCGCCGCGAGATGCAGATCCAGGAGCAGGAGCCCTACTCGGCAGAGGAAATCCGCGCATCGAAGGCGCGCCTGGACCGGCTCGGCTTCTTCGACGAAACCCGCATCACGACCACGCCCGGCAATCAGCCCGACCGGATCAACCTCGACGTGGACGTGCGGGAGGCCAACACCGGTTCATTCCAAGCCGCGGGCGGCTTCTCGACGGCGTCGTCGATATTCGGCGACTTCAGGGTCGGCAACACCAATCTGTTCGGCGGCGGGCAGTCGATCCTGCTCGACGCGACCGTCGGATTCCTGTTCCAGAACTACAGCATCAGCTACACCGAGCCATACTTTTTGGACATACCGCTGACCGCGAGTCTGGAGCTCTACGATTCGACCATCGATTACCAGGACTTCAACCGCAGCGCCGCCGGCGTCTCGGTTCGCACGGTCTATCCCTTCACCGAGCTGGGGCTGAAGAAGATCGGCCCGTTCTCGCTGGCCGACGTTAGCGCGGGACTGCAATACCGCTTCGAGAGCGTCGGCATCACGGGTGTAACCTCGCCGCTGACCGTATACGATATTCGCCGTTACCGGGGCTATTCGGAGACCTCGGAGATCGCGCCCAGTATCCGCCGCTTCACGGTCAACAACCCGATCGATCCGCGCTACGGCTCGGTGCAGACCCTTACCGTGCAACTCGCCGGCCTGGGCGGCAGCAACTATTTCGTGAAAGGCGTGTTCCACACGCGCTACTTTTTCTCGTTCATCGACAATCCCGAGTTCGGCAACTGGGTTTACTCGATCGGCGGCGACTACGGTATCGGCAACAATCTGAGGAGCGGCACCGCCGGAGAGCTGCCGCTGTTCGAGCGCTTCTTTCCGGGCGGAATCGGCGGCGGCGGCGACGTGCGCGGTTACGAGCTGTACCGGCTCGGCCCGCAGGTAACGCTCTACAACAAGTTCGGCCAGCCGTTCTCGTACCAGCAAGTCGGCGGGAGCAGGGAGATCCTGCTCAGCAACGAGGTCACGTTTCCGATTCTGGAGGGACTTGGAATCAGGGGCGTGGTCTTCGTGGACGCGGGCAACTCCTTTCGGCTCGCCGATTCGTTTACTCTCAAGAAACTACAGGCCTCGTATGGCTTCGGGATCCGATGGCGCTCGCCGTTCGGTCCGCTCAGGATAGAGTTCGCCCTTCCAATCAATCCGCGGCCCGACGATAATCGCACCGATTTCGTTTTCGGCGCGGGCTCGCCGCTCTAGCGGGGCCGCAGGCGAGGCTGGAACGGCACTAGCGATCAGGCTCCAAAACCGGCTTTAATGTCGTCTCGAAGTGCCCCGCAGAACGCTCGCCGGCCGGCGCTGGCCACGTAGCGCGCCGTTGGCCTCGTTGTCATCGTATCGGGAGGCAACTAAAGAAGGACGCGGCGCTGAGTTCTGCGACGGGACGCCAGGAGGCTTTTGCTCTGTATGAAGCGACGGTTTCTTTTGATTGGCGCGGCCATCGTGCTGCTGGCGGCGGCGAGCCGGGCGCGGGCCGACATTAAACTTGCTTACGTAGACATCCAGCGGGCGCTGAACGAATGCGACGCGGGCAAGAAAGCGAAAGGCGAATTCCGCACCCGGATCGAGAGCCTCGAGAATCACCTTCAAAAGCAGCAGAACGACGTGCAGGCGCTCAAGGACGAGCTCGAAAAAAAGGGCATGCTGATGAAGGATGATGAGCGGCGCAATCTTCAGGACGAATACGAGCGCAAGCTGCGAGACTTCCAGCGCGATTACGAAGACTCCAAGCACGAGCTCGAGCAGCGCGACAACGAGGTCACCGGCGCGATCGTCAAGGACCTCGCGCGCATCATCAGGACGATTGGCGAGCGCGACGGCTTCACGCTGGTGATGGAGAAGGGCTCGATTCTGTGGGGCACTCCCGCAATCGACATCACCGACGAGGTGATCCGCGATTACAACAAGAGCGGCGCGAAGGTGGGCGCGCTCGGCGCGTCCTCTTCCGGCGAGAACAAGGCGCAAAGCAGCGGCGGCAGCGACTTCGGCGAGACCGCCGCCAAGCGCTCGACTATATCGAAGTAGGTAATCCAGGTAGGTTGGCACCGGCCCGAGGCAGGCCCGGGCTCCGGGCAGACTCGGGCCCCCGGCCAGCCGGGCCCACGCGAGAAGAAGTGCGGGAAAAACTGAAGGAGGAACCGCTATCGCCGGTCGTATCCACCCCCAGGCTGTGATCGACCCCAGCGCCGAGGCTCGACTCGACGGTCGAGGTCGGCCCCGGTGCGGTGATCGGGCCGCGCGTGCGGCTGGGCGCCGAAACCCGGATCGGCCCCTACGCGGTGATCGAGCGCAACACCACGCTCGGCAAGCGCAACCGCGTCTGGCAGTTCGCCTCGGTCGGAGCGGACACCCAGGACCAGAAATATCACGGCGAGCCGTTGACCCTCGAAATCGGCGACGACAACCAGATTCGCGAGTTCACGACTATCCAGCGCGGGACGGAGGGCGGCGGGATGGTCACGCGGATCGGCAGCCGCGTGCTGCTGATGAACTACGTTCATGTCGCCCACGATTGCCAGATCGGCGACGACGTTATCCTGTCGAACTCCACCGAGATCGCCGGACACACGATCATGGAAGAGTGGGTGATCGCCGGCGGGATGTGCGGCGTTCATCAGTTCGTGCGGATCGGCGGCCATGCGTTCCTGGCGGCGGGCGCGATGGCGGCGCAGGACGTTCCACCCTACTCGATGGTGGCCGGAGACCGCGCGCGCCTGATCGGGGTGAATAGCGTCGGGCTCGAGCGCCGCGGGTTCAGCGCCGAGACCATCGCGGCCTTGCGGCGTGCGATGCGCACGCTCTTCTACTCCGCGAAGCTTCGCCAGGAAGCGATCGGCGTGGTCCTCGAGCGCGACGGCAGCGTGCCCGAAGTCCGCCGCCTGGTGGACTTCATCAAGGCCTCCAAGCGCGGCGTGGTCAGCCGCGGCGGCGAAGAGGCGTGAACCGGCTCGGGCTTATCGCCGGCAACGGAGTCTTCCCGATCGAAGTGGCCGCCGCCGCGCGCCGGCGCCAGGTGGAAATCGTCGCGATCGCCCATCTCGATGAGACCGATCCGGCGCTCGAACCGCTCTGCGACCGGATCACCTGGGTGCGGGTCGGCGAGTTGCAGAAGATCATCGAGACCTTTAAGGCGGCGGGCGTGGCCGAAGCCGCGATGGCGGGCGGGATCTCGCGCGCCCGCCTGAAGCATTCGTTCGCGCCTGACGCGCGGGCGATCGCGATGCTCCAGCGGATCGGCAGGCTCAGCGACGACGCGGTGCTTCGCGGCTTGGCCGCCGAGATCGAGTCCGAGGGCATCCGGGTGATCGATCCGGTGCCGATGATCGCGGGCGCGCTGGCGCGCAAGGGACTCGAAGCCGGGCCGCAACCCAGCGAATCGCAACTGAACGATCTCGCGCTCGCACTGAAGGTCGCGCGAGCGCTCGGGCCGCATGATGTCGGCCAGACGGTCGCGGTGCTCAACAGCGTGGTCGCCGCGGTCGAAGCGGTCGAAGGCACCGACGCGGCGCTTGCGCGCGCGGCGGAGCTATCCGGCAAGGGCCTGGTGATCGCGAAGGCGGTCAAGCCCGGGCAGGACCTGCGTTTCGACCGGCCCGCGATCGGTCCCGCCACTATCGAGCTTCTGAGCCGAATCGGCGCCGCGCTGATCGGAGTCGAGGCCGGCCAGGCCCTCATCCTGGAACGCGAACGCACCGTGGCGATCGCGAACCAGCGTGGCGTTATCATCTATGGGTGCGACTGAACTGCGCGCAGCCGTGATCGGCGCGGGTAGGCTGGGAGCGCTGCACGCCGCCAAGTACGCGACTACCGAAGGGGTCCGGCTGAGCTACGTGGTCGATATCGACCCGGAACGCGCCGCGCAGGTCGCCGCCGCGCACGGCGCGACGCCCCTTGCCGACTACCGCGAGCTGATAGCACGGCTCAAAGGTTCGATCGATTTGGCCAGCGTCGCCGCGCCCTGCGTGGCGCATCACGAGATTGGCTGCGCGCTGCTCGCCGCGGGCATCGACGTCCTGCTGGAGAAGCCGATGGCCGCGACGATCGCCGAGGCGCAGGATTTGGCGGCGCTCGCCGAGCGCTGCGGCCGTATTCTGCAAGTCGGCCATCTCGAACGCTTCAATCCCGCGATCGTGCGGCTGCATTCGATCGTCACGTCGCCCCGCTTCATCGAATGCCATCGGTTGGCGCCGTTCACCGAGCGCGGCACCGACGTCGACGTACTGCTTGACCTGATGATCCACGACCTCGACGTGATCCTGTTCCTGACCGGCGCTGAAATCGTCTCGGTCGAGGCGGTCGGGGTCGCGGTGCTGACCGATATCATCGACGTCGCCAACGCGCGGATTCGCTTCTCCGACGGACTGATCGCCAACCTCAACAGCAGCCGCGTGGCGCCGCGCCGCGAGCGCAAAATCCGCTTCTTCCAACCCGACGCTTACGTTTCGGTCGACTACGACGCGCGGCGCATCCAGGTCTATCGCAAGACTCCGCCTTCGCCCGGCAGCGCCTACCCGGCGATTTCGGCCGAGCAGATCGATCTCGAACAGGGCGATCCGCTGGCCGATGAAATCGGCGCATTCGTCCGCAGCGTGCGGACGCGCGCGACGCCGCCGGTCAGCGCTCGCGACGGCCTGCGCGTGATCGAGGCCTGCGAGCGCATCCGCCACGCGATGCAGCAGCTGCCGCAGACGGCGTAGCCCGGCACTTATGGCGACGGAATCGGAATCGTGATCGCCTCGTACACGGCGATCCTCGGGCCATAAGCGGCCTGGAACACTCCAATCCCCGTCGCCGGACGGATCAGATTGATTCGATCGAATGCGTTGACCAACACGATCCGGTCCGTCACTTTGCCGATTCCCGGCACCGTGAAATCGCGCGCGGCGCTCAGGTTGATTTGCCACACGTCGGGAAGTTTCATCTGGTTGGAAAACCCTCCCCGCAATCCGCTGCTGAAGAGTCCATCGACAGTGAAATGGTAGTCGCGCCATCTACAGGCCGCGCCGCCCGAGGCTCCGACCAGCGGCGTGTGGTCGAGCACGAAGTAGTGGTGGTCGATGTAAGAGAGCTCGTCGGGGGCGAAGTTGAATTGCCCTGTCGCGACCCCCCGGTTTTCCTCTCGGGCGATGAAAACGCCGGTGCGCAGCGCGAAACCGGCGAGATTGTAAGTCAGCGAGTTCTCGGTCCCGCCGCCATAGCCCCGGACGTAGTTCAGCGGCACGTCGATCGGGACGAAGCCGAACTGCCCCTCGTCCAGGTAATGCCGATCGATCCGGAAATAGTTGTCCTGCGTGAACACGAGGTGAGGCGTCAGCTCATGCGTGAAGCCGGCATCCCAGTAGTAATCGGTCTCGGGAACCGGATTTGGGTTTCCCGCCTCCACTCCGACCGCTCCGCTGGTGCCGGCAAAGGTCGCGAAAGTGTGTGACGAGATTCCCTGGAAGTTGGGGATCTGGAAGTTGCGCGCGAAGCCCGCGTGCAGCGTCGTGTCCGGACGCATCCGGTAGACGAAGTTGATCGTGGGACTGAACTGACTGTTGACGGCGAAGCCCGTCAACCGATCCCATCGCGAGCCGAAGTTGACGCTGAGCTTCTCGGTAAGCTTCCAGGTGTCCTGCGCATACAGGCCGTAGACCAGGTTGATCTTGTTCAGGTTGCCGCCGACCGTGATCGGAGTGTCACCGATCTGGTTGCCGGCGCTGTCCACCTTGAAAACCAGCGAGCGATTGTCCGCCTCTACGCCGTACTCGCCAAGGTAAACTCCCGCGCCGAGCGCGTGCCCGTCGCCGATCCGCCACGTCAGGTCGCCTTGCAGCGTGTTTGACAGGTCGCTGTTGAAAACATGAGACGCGACGCCCTGGTAAATGAGGTCGCCGATCGGATCGGGATGAAATGTCTGCGCATTGTAGTGCGCCGAGTAGGCGGCCTGGTAATCCAAGTTGGCCCCGATGACCCCGTTCAGCGCGAAAACGCCGTAGTAATCCTGCTGATCCAGCGACGAATCGATCGCCGTTAACGGATAATCCGCCGGATTCTCACCGTCGAGTCGATACAACGGCGCAAGTCCCGGCCGATTGGGAAACTCCATATCGGCCACGGTCATCCCGGAGATCAGGCTAAGTTTGATTTGTGGGTCGGGTGTGTAGGTCACGTATGCGAAGCCCTGCCCCTGATCGGTCGTGTCGTGGATCGGATCGGGACTGCGCACCGCCGAGCTGAAGCCGAGATCGGAATGCAAGTAGAGTCCTGTCAGATAGTAGCTCAGGTTGTCGTGGCAGCCCGAAAACTCGAAGCTTGGCTGCGCCGTATCGCGCATCCCGCCGTAAATCGTAAAGTTGTTCCCACCGCCGTCGCATCCGTCGCGCGTCTGGATATCGACTACGCCGGCGGTCCGATAGCCGTATTGCGCGGGCAATATCCCGTCGGCCAGACTCGCGCTGCGCACGAAATACGAGTTCAGAAGCTGAGTGAAAGTCGGATCGCTGTTGATATCGAGCGGTAGCAGGATGCCGTTCATCTGGTACTGAATTCCCATGTGCTCGCCGCGAACGTGAATTTCCTGGTTCTGGTCGAGCGCCACGCCCGGCATCTGCAACAACACTTCGTTCAGCGGCGTTGCCTCTCCCTCGGGGAGATTCGCGATGTCATCGCGGCTAAGGGTGTACTTGCTCGCGCCAGTTTCGGAGAGCCGATTCTGCGCGCTGAGCCTGCTCGCGCTTACCGGAACCGTCAGCGCCTGTTCCGATTCGATAACGATTGCAATGGCGCCAACCGGATGCTGCGGAACCGCGAGGATTAGAGTCGCGGGCTTGAAGCCTTTTCTCCCCGTCACGAGCGCGTAAGTACCCGCTTGAGTGCCCGGAAGCCGGAACCGCCCCTGAAGATCGGTGAGTGCGTGCGCGATCGTCCTGGCGCCGGTCGTTTGCAGGTTCACGGTAACGTTCGGGACCGGCCGGCCAAGCGTGTCCTTCACTGTGCCTTCGATCGGTTCTGAAGCCGGGCGTTTCTGCGCCGCGCTCGCGGTCTGGCTGGCGAAAGGGAACAACAACACCAGCAACATCGCAGCCCGAAGGCTCAAATGCGGTCTGTTCAAGGCCCACACCTCACCGCGGCCGGAGCTACGAGGACAAGAGTCCGCGCTCACACCGACGCGACTCCAATCCGGGCGCGGGCGAACCGCCCTCGCGCGACAGATCGACGCGCAAGTGCACACCTACTCGCGCGCCCGAGTCAGAAGAAGATCGGAACGAAGAATTTCGAGAGACTTACGTGAGGCAGGGCGGCGACCGCGGCGCCCAGGGCCGCCGGCTCAACTCGGAATCGACCGACGGAACGACTGCGGCCACATACTTTTCGGAAAGCTCACAGCCCGGAGCGATCGCAGTAATCTTCGAATGGACGGTCGAAGTGCCAGTGTCCAAGCTCGCGGGAATTTCCTCCGACGATCGCCGGTTGTTGTCCACGTGCGTCGTACGCGTGATGGCCGTGCCCGCGATGCTCTTGATGGCCGTGATGATCATGATGATCGTGGACGTGGGGATGGTTTCCCCCGCTGTGACGATGATAGATCGTGCTCACGGCGCGCTATGCACATTACACCTGTTCGCGGCAGCGGGAAAATGTAACCATGGCTTCGCGACCGGCTCTTCCATGCAGGAACGTTCGACTCATCGGCTGGTGTTGCTGTTCGCGGGCCTCGGCCTGCTCAACATTTTCGCGTGGCTTGCGCTCTGGGGGTTGGCCGCGGCAGCCAGCGCCTCGGTCATTTCGGTGGGCGCGCTGGCCTGGTTTCTCGGGCTCAGGCACGCGTTCGACGCGGATCATATCGCCGCGATCGACAATGTGACGCGCAAGCTGCGCCAGGACGGAACGCGAACGGTCGCGACGGGCCTGTTCTTCGCGCTGGGCCACTCGACGATCGTGATCCTGCTTTCGTTCGCGATCGCACTCGAAGTATCCTCACACGCGGGCCGCGGCGATCTGCCGAAATTCTGGGGCGGACTGGCAGGCACGCTGATTTCAGCCGGCTTTCTCACCCTGATCGGAATCGTCGACCTGGTTATCTTCGTGCAGTTGTGGGGGGCCTTCGACGCCTACCGCGATCGCGGCCGCATCGGGATGGAGATCGATCAGGAGATCGCCGCGCTGCTGGATCGGCGCGGCCTTGCTGCCAGGCTGTTTCGTTTTCTCTACCGCCGGATCGATGCGGGCTGGAAGATGTATTTCGTCGGCCTGCTCTTCGGTCTCGGCTTCGATACCGCGACCGAAGTTGCCCTGCTCGGCATCTCCGCCACCGCCGCCGCCAGCCACACGCTGCCGTTGTGGGGGATCATGGTCTTTCCGCTGATGTTCACCGCCGGGATGACTCTGATGGACGCGCTCGACGGCGCCTTCATGATGCAGCTCTACGATTGGGCGTTCGCCGACGGCCTCAAGAAACTGTTCTTCAACACCGCGATTACCGGCCTCACGGTGGCGGTCGCGTTCCTGGTCGGCGGTATCGAGTGGCTGCAAGTCCTGGGCGCCGAGCTTCAGCTCAGCGGCCGGTTTTGGATCGCGATCAACCATCTGGACTTCGCGCAGATCGGCGTGATCGTCGTGGCCCTGATAACCTTCGCCTGGCTGATCGCCTGGCGAAGGTATCGGCGCCTCGCCGACGCGATCGTTGGTCAGCAGTAGTTCTCCCATCGAGATTGATCCGCCTGCGCGCGCGGAGTATCGAGTGGAAGCGATGAGGCACGTCAGAGGAAAGCTGTTCGCCGGCGCGCTCATCGCCGCGGCCGCCCTCGCGTTCAGCATGTCGGGCGAGCGGTACACCATGGTCACCGGCCGGGACGTGTTGAGTATCGACCTGACGGCGCTCGCGCCCGGCAGCGCCCGGAAGTATGGTTATGCTGACGAGGCCGGCCGCAAAATACGGTTTCTGCTAGCGCGCGGCGAAGACGGCCAGGTGCGTTCGGTCTTCGACGTTTGCCGCCAGTGTTACTCGTATCACAAGGGCTACGCGATCTCGGGCAACGAATTGATCTGCCGCGTGTGCGGCAACCGCTATCCGATCGATCGCATGACGGCCGGCAAGGCGTCGTGCGTGCCGGTCGCGCTGGCCCATCGCGACGATCGCGGCATGGCCAAAATCAGGGTCGCCGATGTGGTTGCCGGCCGCTCCCTCTTCTGACGCATGAATGATGAAGGACTGATGCAGGACACGTGAGAGCGACCGCGTTAACCAGGCTCTCCAACGGATGCGAGACGATTCGCGTCGTGCTCGCGCTCGCGTTGCTGCTGACCAGCGTGCCGGTCGCGATCGTGGCGCCGGTATCGAATTCGGGACCGGCGGCTACGCCAGTGATTACGCCAGTGATTACGGTCAACATCTGCCATCCGCTGCAAGCGCTCGATAACGGGTCCGCGCCGTCGCTGACGCCGACGCTTGCGGCGCACCGATTCACTGCGTTACTCGCCGATCGGGGCGACACGCCCGACGCGAGCATCGCTTCGAGCACTCCACTGCGCGAAGCGCCTGACCCTCCTCCGCCCGAACGCACCTCGTAGCCGCGCTCTTCCGATTCTATAGAGCAAGCTGACTGCCCCCCGCCCGTGAGCGAATTCCGGTTGACGGTGGCATTGCGCAACGCTAGGCGCGTCGAGGGTTGGAGTATCGCAGGATGGGGAGACTGACATTTCCTGAATTTCTGTTTCGTTCGACGGTTCACGCTATTGCGACGGCAGTTGTGATGCTGGCGGCCGCAGTGCTCCTTATCGGGCTGACGCCCGGCGTCAGCCGGGCGTGCGCCTGCGGATGCGGAGTCTTCGAGGTCGCGACGCCCTCGCTGCTTCCCACTAGCGCCGGGGGAATAGTGTGGACCGACTACGACTACATGAACCAATACATAGATTGGCACGCAACGACGCCTGCCTCCGGCGGCCAAAATAACGACAAGCGGCTGCAGACCAACTTCGTCACCGTCGGCGCCCAATACATGCTCGATCGAAGCTGGGGCGTGATGCTCGAAGTGCCCTACTGGGAGAGGAACTACAGGGGCGCCTACCAGGGCAACAATGAGGACATCAAATCCTTCGACCTGAACTCCGTAGGCGACATCCGCATTATGGGCATGTGGACCGGCTTGTCCGAGGACATGTTGACCGGTCTTTTGGGCGGCTTCAAGGTCCCGTCCGGCGACTGGCACTATCCGCCGTTCGACCGTGACACGCAGATCGGGACGGGCAGCACCGACCTTCTGCTTGGGGCGTATCATCTCGGAACGTTCCCATCCCAGCTTGGGAGCCTGCCGCTGACCTTCAGGGATCGCCCGTTCAGTTGGTTTGCGCAAGGCATGTACGACGTGCCATTCGCGTATCAGGACCACTACAAGCCCGGCCGGGAGTTTGATGCGGCTCTGGGGATCTACTACAACTTCGGCGTTGTCGGTCCTCTTAAGGAACTTGCCCCCATGCTGTCGTTTCTGGGCAGCGACCGCGAGAACGACCGCGGCAGCAATGCAAGCCCGCAAGACAGCGGTTACGACAAAGTACAAATCGCTGCAGGTTTTGAAACGGCGTTCAAATTCCTGAGGGTCTACGCCGATATCGAACGGCCCATTTACCAAAACATGAACGGCTATCAGCTGACCGCGCCCTGGGCGACCAAGCTAATCGTGAGTTACAACTTCTGAAGCGAGGAAAAGCAATCGTGAGGGAACCAGTCGATTCTGTACGCGGACGTTGAGTTGCCGGTTTTCAGAACGTGAACGGCAACCAACTGACTGCACCCGTCCTTTTCAAGACCATCTTGAGCTATGATTTCTAAAGAAGGGATGCGTCCGATGCGTAAAGCCGTCTGCCGAATCGCGATCGTTATCGTCGCGGGAGCGATCGCCGCGATCGGAATCGTCGGTACCGCGCTGGCGGCCGGCTACGTTGGGGAAGCAGCGCCGTCGCTGGTTGTGCCCGAGTTGAACGGTCAGGTGTTCGATCTGGCCACGATGCGCGGTCGGGTGGTAATCGTGAACTTCTGGGCCACCTGGTGTCCGCCCTGCCTGCGGGAGATGCCCGCGCTGGACGCCTTCTACCGGCGATATCATGGCCGCGGAGTCGATCTGATTGGGCTCAGCGCCGACCGATCTCGCGATCAAGCCGAGGTGCCCAAGGTCATGCAGGCATTCAGTTATCCGGCCGCTATCCTGAGCGACGCCAAAGTCAACGGTTTCGGCACTCCGGCCGCGCTGCCTGCCACGTTTGTGATTGACGGCAACGGCGTGGTGCGTGCCAGGTTCACACCCGACGGGACGCCGCTGACCGAGAAAACGCTCGCCGCGGTGGTTGTGCCGTTGCTGCCGCGGCGGCCGGGATGACTTTCGCGGGATAACCTTCGCGGCTCGCTCTCGAGACTCAAGATTAAGGAGTTGAAATGAACGCACCCAGCACCACTTCGAGCCTTGCTGGCAGGCTCGCCGCGGCCGCGATGCTCTGCCTCGCGCTCTACCCGATCGCCGCCTGCAACCGATCCGGCGCGCAGGCCAGGAATTCGGACTGTTTGCCCGCGATCAACCTGACCGATCAAAACGGCCAGCGCGTGAGCCTGTCTTCGCTGAAGGGCAAACCCGTCCTGGTGGATTTTATTTATACTTCCTGTCCGGGGCCCTGCAAAACGCTGACCCAGAGAATGATCGATGTGGCTCAAAGGCTCGGTCCGACGCTTGGATCGCAGGTCACGATGGTCTCGATCTCGATCGACCCGGAGCACGACGGGCCTCAGCAGATGTTCGACTATGCCCGGACGCAGGGCGCCGCCCGCAAAGGATGGTTGTTCCTCACCGGCGGTCCCGGCGAGATCGACGCGGCGCTCGCGGCCTTCGGGCTGAGCCGGGAACGCGAATCCGACGGCTCCGTTTCACATATCGTCGGCGTCATCCTGGTGGGAGCGGACGGCCGCAAGATTCACGAATACAACGGTGAGAATCTGAAATATGAGGCGGTCGCCGCCGATCTTCGCAACGCGATCGGCCGCGGGTAGCGCTTTCAGTTTCGGGGTAATGGATTGCGGTTAACAAAACCAGCTAACACGAGGGCAAAAATGAAACTTTCAAATTTTCCGATCGTGCTCGCGATCCTGTTTGCGCTTTCGATTCTCGCGATCGCGCCGCTCTCCACGCCGGCGTGGTGCGCCGATTCACCCGCGATAGCCAAGGTGCTTGCCTCGGCGCCCGCGGCGGAGGTCGGCACGAGCACCAAGTGCGCCGTCTGCGGCATGAAGCTTCATGTGAAGAGCGACACGCCCGCCGCCGAGTACGCGGGCAAGCACTACTACTTCTGCGACACCGCGGAGCGCGAAGCGTTCATCGCAAATCCCGAGATGTACCTGCACAAGGCGGCAGCCAAATGACCGGCGCTCTTCTGTCAGCGCACGGATCGCCGATCGGCCAGCGGCCGCTGGCCGCCGCGCTGGGAGGCGCATTGCTGGCTGCCGTTGCGTTGAGCCTGACGGTTGCGGCCTGCGACTCCGGATCGGCAGACTCGCTCAAGGCGATCAACGATACCGATTGCCTGCCGCATCTCGTTCTCACCGATCAAACCGGCAAGCCGGTTGACCTCGCGTCGCTCAAGGGTAAGCCTTCCCTGGTCGATTTCTTCTACACGAGCTGCCCGGGGCCGTGTCAGATGATGACCGCGAAGCTGGCGCGAGTGGCCGACCGTCTCGGGGTCGAGCTGGGGTCGAAGGTCGAGGTGGTCTCGGTGACGATCGATCCCGAGCACGACGGGCCCACGCAACTCACCGATTTCGCCAAACAGCAGGGCGCCGATCGTAAGGGATGGATTTTTCTGACCGGCACGCCGGATCAGATCGAGAGCTTGCTGAAGGCGTACAAGCTCCAACGAATCCGTTACTCCGATGGTACCGTCGAGCACATCATCGCGATCTTCCTGCTGGGACCCGACGGCCTTCAGCGCCGCGAGTACAATCCCAATGAGGTCAAGGCCGAGGACGTGGCCCAGGATGTCAACAAGCTGTTGCCGCGCGGGTGAGCGATGTCCGCGATGCGCAACGAGCGGTTCATTTCCATGAAGCCGATGGCGATCGCCGCAGCGATTGCAGTTGCAATTATGCTTGCGCCGGCTTCACCCTCGATCGTTCGGGCGGACCCGGCGCCGGCGGCGCGTGATTACTCGAAGCATTGCGAGAGCTGTCACGGACCTAAAGGCCGCGGCGACGGCCCGCGGGCTCATCTGCTCGAAGCGCCTCCCGAAGATCTGTCCGATTGCGCTGCCACGCGCAAAATTTCGGACCCGCAATTCTTCCAGGCAATCCAGCAGGGCGGACTGGCTGTGGGCATGAGCGCCGAGATGCCCGCGTGGGGAGGCGCGCTCGACCCGGCCCAAATCAAGGCGCTG
Organism: uncultured delta proteobacterium; assembly: GCA_963793115.1. Taxonomy (GTDB): domain Bacteria; phylum Desulfobacterota; class Binatia; order Binatales; family Binataceae; genus CAVVMA01. The sequence continues at coordinate 112,507 of CAWBYV010000010.1, read as the reverse complement.
GTGGCGTATGTGCGCGGATTTTGCCGCGGCCCCCAAGCGTCGCCGTCACCCGCAGAAAAGAAGTAAAGTAATGGGAAGTGCAGCAGAGCAGTAGAATAGGACTGGCAGTAAAGCGGACGGAACCGGCAACGCCGGTATATCTCCGCGACTTCGGCCGAGTCGTGCTGGTGGCGCTGCTCGCCGTCGTGGCAGGGCAAATTCTGAATCGGTTTCGTAGTCATCCGCTGGCTATTGTCTACCGATCGCCCGAGCAACGGCTGGCGGCCGAGCTCACCAGGCTCATCAACGCGCCGCCCTTTCAGGCCTCCGACCTGCCGGCGATAGGATTGAGCGAGTTCCGGCCGATCGTCGACGGCTCAAGCTCGCTTATAGTTGACGCCCGCTCGGCGCCGTTCTACGAGCTGGGGCATGTGCCGGGCGCGATCAACCTGGCGCGCGACGACTTCGCGCACGATTACCAGGCGCTCTCCAAAAAGCTGCAAGCGAGCCGCGACCGGCCGATAATCGTCTACTGCTCGGGCGGCGAGTGCCACGACAGCAAACTGGTAGCCAATGCGCTGCTCAGTCTCGGTTTCTCGAACGTCAGAGTATTCACCGGCGGATGGGAAGAATGGACTCAGGCTAACCTGCCGGTAGCAAAGGACTGATGGCATGAAAGCAATTGCGCTGCGGTACAAAACCGTCGCGATCTCGATAGTGCTCGGAGCGCTGTTCGTGTACGCGGGCGCGACCAAGATCCGCGACCCGCTCGCGATGGCGGACACGATCGCGGCGTTCGGAATTGTTCCGCTCGTGCTGATCAATTCGTTCGCGCTGGCGATTCCGCCGTTCGAGATCATCTCGGGCCTGCTGCTGATCGCCGGATGGTACCGGCGGGTGGCTGCGCTGGCGCTCCTGATCTCGCTTGGCGCCTACACCACCGCGATCGCCTCGGCGCTCGCTCGCGGCATCACGATCGATTGCGGATGCTTCGGCTTCGCACCCGGCACGCGCGGCGCGATGTGGTGGGACCTCGGCAGAGACCTCACGATGCTGGCCGCCGCCTTTGCGGTCTACGCATGGTCGATGCCATCGCCGGCCGCCGCGCAGGGCGAATCACATGTGGCCTGAATCGATCGACACTGAAACGAGGCGCGAATCGTGGCTGAGCGCCGCACCGCGCTGCCTACAGCGCCACTTGGGGTTGTTACTGACGATCACGGCGTGTATCGCGATCGGCACCGGCTGCAAGCCGGCAACTATCGGCGGTAGCGATCAAGCCGCGCCTGACGCAGGCGCAGGCGGATACGACGTCACTAGCAAGGGCGACTGCCTGCCCAAAACCACCCTCGTCGATCAGGATGGCAACCGCTTTTCGCTCGATTCGTTGAAGGGCAAGCCGGTGCTGATGGACTTCATCTATACGAGTTGCCCCGGCCCATGCCTGATGCTTACCGCCAAGCTTGCCAACGTCGCGCTCCGCCTGGGGCCCGATCTGGGCGGCAAGGTCGCGATGGTCTCGATCACGATCGATCCCGAGCACGACAATCCGCAGGCGCTGCTCAAGTATTCAAAGGAGCAGGGCGCGCAGGAGCCCGGCTGGAGGTTTCTCACCGGTTCGCCGTCCGAGATCGACCACGTGATGAACCTGCTCAAGCTGCGGCGCGAGATCGAGCCCGACGGCTCGGTCGCTCACGTGGCGGATATGTTCCTGATCGGACCGGACGGTCGCGAGCTGAAGGAATACAGCGGGTCGATCGCCAAGCCGCAGGATATCGCCGCGGACATGAGGAAGGCAGCGGCCGCCGGCTGAGCGCCTCGCGCGCAGTCTCATGGCGGCGTTGCGCCGCTCAGGCTGACGCTTGCAGGGGCGATCGGCGAATCCGCGCTGACGCTCAGCGTTCCCGACAGCTTCCCCGCCGCCGCGGGCGCGAACCTCACCGAGATATGGCAACTCGAATGCGCCGCGAGCGTGCTGCCGCAGCCGTTGGTTTCAACGAAATCGCCGCTGACGGCGATCCCGGCGATACCGGCCCCGTTCCGGCCTGGCCCGGTGGTGCGCGAGGCCATTTTCAATCACAATTCAGAGATCGTGCAAGCGACGGGACACCAGCGCGCCGGCACTGCGCTCGAGCCGGCGCCCCGGCGGCGTATCATGATCGTCGCGGGCGAGGCTTCCGGCGATCTGCACGGGTCCGACCTCGCCGCGCGGATATTGGCGCGTGCGCCGGCGATCGAGATCTTCGGAATCGCGGGCGCGAAGATGCGCGCGGCCGGCGTCCACGCGCTGTTCAGGATCGAGGACATCCACGGGATGGGTCTCGCCGAGCTGGCCTCGACGATCGCCGGTACCACGCGCAAGCTCTTCGCGCTGCGCGCGATATTGCGCAGCGACCCTCCCGGCCTGCTCATCGTTATCGACTTCGCCGAGTTCAACATGGTGCTCGCCGGGATGGCGAAGCGGGCCGGCGTGCCGGTGCTGTATTACATCACGCCGCAGGTCTGGGCCTGGCGGCGAAGCCGAATCCCCAAGCTTATCGATCGGGCCGATCGGCTCGCGGTGGTACTGCCGTTCGAGAAGGATCTGTATGCGCGGGCCGGCGAGCGCGTCGTCTTCGTGGGCCATCCCCTGCTCGATCGCGTTACCACCGTGCGGCCGCGCGCCGAGACCCTGGCGCGGCACGGGCTCAAGCCCGACGCCAAATTGCTGGCGATCCTGCCCGGCAGCCGCCGCGCGGAAATACGCTATCTGCTGAGACCGATGGTGGCCGCGGCGCGCGTGCTATGCCGCGATCACAACCTCGTTCCGGCGATCGCCCTGGCGCCGACGCTGACCCCGGCCCAGCTCGCGCGCGAGGGCCGGACCGGCCTGGACGGTATCCATATAATCGAGGGCGACACATATAGTATCCTTGCGGCCAGCGAGGCCGCGCTGGTGGCCTCGGGGACTGCGACGCTCGAGACTGCCCTGCTCGGCTGCCCGATGGTGATAGTTTACAAGGCGGCAAGATTGACCTACGCGCTCGGACGGATGCTGGTCAGAGGAGTCGATTATATCGGGATGCCGAATATCCTGGCGGGCCGGGAGATCGTGCCCGAACTGATCCAGGGCCGGGTCAACGAACAGAATCTGGTGCGGGCGGTCGAACCGTTGCTGAGCGGACGAATCCGCGCCGAGACGGTAGCCCAGTTGCGCGCGATCCGCGAGCAGCTTGGCGCGCCCGGCGCCGCCGCGCAGGTCGCCGAGATTGCACTCGGCATGATGAAGCCGGAGCAATCCGCATGACGATCTTCTCACCGCTTTACCGGCGCCTGCTCGGCTACATGCGGCGCTACCTGTTTCCGTATCTCGTCCTGCTCGGCATCTCGATGCTTCTGCTGAGCGCGACCAACGGTGCGATACCGTTCCTGGTCAGGAACTTCGTCAACCAGATGCAGGGCGCGCAGCTCGCCGCGCTCAAGATTCTCTCGCTCGAAGTGCTGGCGATTTTCCTGCTGCGCGCCGCGATGAACTTCTTGAGCGATTACCTGACCGCCTATGTGGGTGGAAAGCTCACCCTCGATATCCGGGCCGATCTCAACGATCACTTGCAGCGGATGCCGCTTTCGTTCTTCAACCGCACTCCCACCGGCGTGATTCTGTCGCGCGTGATAAACGACGTTGGCCTGATCGTGGGCGCGACCACCGACGGAATTTTCTCGGTGATCGGCGATGGCACGACGCTGGTGGCGCTGCTGGCCGGCGCGTTCTACCTCGATTGGCAACTGGCGCTGATCGCCTTCGTGGTGTTTCCGGTCGCGGTGCTGCCGGTGGTGCGATTCTCCAAACAGATGCGCCGGATGACCAGGCGCCAGCAAACCCAGCTCGGCGGCCTGACGGTCGTGCTCCAGGAAACCTTCCAGGGCAATCGAGTGGTCAAGGCCTTCGGGATGGAGGAGTACGAGCGGCAACGCTTCAATACCGAGCTGCGCCGCCTGTTCCGGATCGGGATGCGCGTCGCGCGTATCAAGGCCGTCACCAGCCCGATGATCGAAGTGCTGGGGGCCGCGGCCACGGTCGGGATATTGTGGCTCGGCGCGAGCTCGGTCGCCGCCGGCACGCGCAGCCTCGGCACCTTCGGCGCGTTTATCGCCGCGATGCTGATCGTCTACCGCCCTTTCAAGAGCCTCAGCAGTACGAATAACAAAATACAGCAGGGAATGGTCGCGGCCGAGCGCGTGTTCCAGATGATGGACGAACCGACCGACGTTCCCGACGCGCCCGACGCGATCCAACTCGCGCCAGGGCGGCATAGCGTCGAATTCGAGCAGGTGAGCTTCAGCTACGGCGACAATCCGCCGGTCCTCCACGACATCGATTTCAGGATCGGCGCGGGCGAAGTTGTTGCTCTGGTCGGAATGAGCGGCGGCGGCAAATCGACGCTCGCCGACCTGATTCCGCGCTTTTACGACGTGAACCAGGGGCGTATCACGATTGACGGGATCGATGTGCGGCGCTACAGGCTTGCTTCCCTGCGCGCCCAGATTGGTCTGGTGACGCAGCATACTTTTCTCTTCAATGACACGATCCGCGCCAATATCGCCTACGGCAGTATCGAAAAGGGACTCGACGAGGTGATCGCGGCCGCCAAGCTCGCCAACGCGCACGACTTTATCTCGCGGCTCCCCGCCGGCTACGACACGATGGCCGGCGAGCTCGGCGTGCGGCTCTCGGGCGGCGAGCGGCAACGGATCGCGATCGCGCGCGCGCTGCTCAAGAACGCGCCGATTCTGATCCTCGACGAAGCCACCTCGTCGCTCGACTCGGAGGCCGAACGCCAGGTGCAGGAAGCGCTCGAGCATCTAATCGAGAACCGCACCACCCTGGTGATCGCCCATCGCCTCTCCACCGTGCGCCGCGCCGACCGGATCGCAGTGCTCGTTCACGGCCGAATCGTCGAGCAAGGCAGCCACGACGAGTTGCTCGCGCTGGGCCATGAGTATCGCAAGCTCCACGACCTGCAGTTGATGGCGTCCCCCAACTCGCCGGCAACCCGGAGTTGCTGAGTTAGCCGCGCGCGCGTCCGGCGGGAACCTGCCGAATGCTCAGATCTCTCTACAATGCGCTCTGGTGTCCCGCGCTGCCGCTCGCGCTTTATTTCTCGGGCGGTATCGAGACAGATAATCGCCGCCAACGCCTGGGCCGAATCGACGCTCCCCGAATCGAGGCTCCAGAAGGCAGCGCAGAGACCGGCGCGCGAATCTGGCTTCATGCGGCGTCGGTGGGAGAAATCGAAGGCGCGCGGCCGGTCGCGATGGCGCTGATGCGCGAGCCGGCGAACACTTTGATCGCCGTCACCGCCATGACCGAGGCCGGACGCGAGGCGGCGCGGATGCGTATTCCGGGAGCGCGATGCTATGCGCTCGCGCCGCTCGATTCGCCCTGCGTGGTCAGACGATTCCTTGAGGCCACGCGGCCGGCGATCGTGCTGATCGCTGAAACCGAGCTGTGGCCGAACTACTTCGTCGAAGCGCATCGCTTCGGCGCCAAAGTCGCGATTCTGAACGGCCGCATCTCGGCGCGATCTTTAAGCCGCTATGAGTGGGTGCAGCCACTTTTCGCCGGAGCACTGAGCGCAGTTGACCTGATCCTCGCCCAGACCGAAGACGACGCGGCACGCTACCGCCAGCTCGGCGCGCCGGGCGATCGGATCGTGGTCGGCGGCAATACAAAGTACGACCTCGAAAGCTACCGCATCGAGGATGCTCCATTGCGGCCCGAGCTCGAAGCCTTCGCCTCGGCAAGACGGCTGCTGGTCGCGGGATCGACCGCGCCCGGCGAAGAACAGCTCGTGATCGAGGCTTACCTGAGCCTGCTCCAGAGCTTCCCGGATTTGGGCCTGGTGCTGGCGCCGCGCCATCTGAACCGCGTGCCGGCGGTCGAAGCCGCGCTCCAGGCCGCCGCGCTGCGTTACCTCAAAGCGACCACGCTGCGCATCGGCGAGGCGGCGGCGCCGGCCGTGCTGATTCTGGACACGATGGGCGAGTTGCGGGCGCTCTACTCGCGCGCGGCGGTCGCGTTTGTAGGCGGCAGTATCGCGCCGGGCCGCGGCGGCCAGAGTGTCGCGGAACCGGCGGCGGCTGCGGTGCCGGTGATGGTTGGCCCGTTCCACGAATCACATCAGCAGTTGACCTCGGCGCTGGTCGTCGCCGGCGGCGCCTGGATCGTCAATGACGCCGGGCGGATTGCCGAGGCCTGCGTGCCGCTGTTGTCCGACGAATCAAAGCGGAGGGCCGCCGGAAACAACGCGCGCGCCGTGCTCAAGCGGATGGCCGGCAGCGTCGCGCTCAGCTTGATGCGTCTGAAGGCGATGGCTAGCCTTTCCTGAACGATGCTCGGTCGCTCGCTGGTGCGAAAACGTCCCTTCCTCGAAAGACTCTGGCGCGAAGAGCTGCGATGGTACGAACTGCCATTGTGGATTCCGACCGTGCCGGCCGCGGCGCTATATGCCTGCGTTCTCGCGATGCGCAGTGGCGCATGGCGGCTGATGCGCAAGCGCCCCGGCCTGGCCACGATCAGCGTGGGCAATCTCATCGTCGGCGGAAGCGGCAAGACACCGTTCACGATCTTTCTGGCGCAAAAGCTCGCGGAGCGCGGCGTGTCGGCCGGAATCGTGAGCCGCGGCTACCGTGGCCGGCTGGCGAGCGGACGCGCCGCATTGGTCTCCGACGGCGCTCGGCTCCTGCTCACTCCCGAGCAGGCGGGTGACGAGCCGGTGATGATGGCGCGCCGGTTCGACGGCCCGATCGCAGTCGCCCGCCGCAGGATCCATGGCGTCGAGTTGCTCCAGCGGTCTGCGCAAATTGACGCGGTCGTGCTCGACGACGCCTTTCAGCATATCCGCCTCAAGCGCGACTTCGACCTCCTGCTGGTTAACACGGAGCGCGGGCTCGGCAACGGATGGCTGCTGCCGGCGGGACCGATGCGCGAGCCGATTGGCTCCGCGCGCAGGGCCGACGCCTTGGTCCTGATCGGGCGCGATCGCGCGGCCGATTCGCTGACGCCTGCACAGCGTGCCCAGTTGGATCAGTTGAACCGGCTGGACGGGCCGGAGATGTTTCACGCGACGATTCGCCCGCGATGCCTCGTGCACGCCGAAATGGGACGATGGCGCGAGACTCCGCTCGCGATCGTGGGGCGGCGCGTGCTCGCGGTGAGCGGCTTGGCCGAGGCCGGCGGCTTTTATGAGATGCTTCGCGAGCACGACGCGGAACTGGTCGGCGTGCTCGAATATCCGGACCATCACAGGTACACCGCCGCCGACTGGCAGACGATCTCGGACGCCGCGCGCGACGCCGAGATGGTGATCACGACCGAAAAGGACCTCGTGAAACTCGACCGGTTTCCGTTTCCGCGCGATTCGCTGTACGCTTTGCGGCTCGAAGTCGCGATGGACGAAAAAGCGGTCGCGCGGCTGCTCGACATGATCGTCGCTGCAATGGCGTTCGGCGGCCCGCACAAGCCGCGCCAGGTCGTTCCCGCGTGACCGCGCTCAAGGAGGAAATTCGCGCAATGGCAGTCAGTCAAGATCTGCTCGATATCCTGGCCTGCCCCAAATGCAAGGGAAACTTGCGGCTGACCGACAAGCAGGACGGACTTATCTGCGATGCCTGCAAGCTCCTGTATCAGATCAAGGACGACATACCGATCATGCTGATCGACGAAGCTCAGCCCTTGAAGTGACGTGACCGCGCCGCGCCCTACCAGGCCCGCCCCTGCAAGTGCCGTGGTAACCGCGCGAGCCACGCCGGGGCTCGATCCTGACCTGACGGCATTCCGGTTCGGCCTGCGGATGCTCTATCTTCGCAAACCGCTGGCGCCGCTCTCGGCCGCGATCGTAGCCGCGCTCGGAGAGCTGGCCGCTTCGCGTTCCGCGGGCGAAGGCAACCGCCAGAGCGCTTATCGGCTCGCGATACCGGGCGCGCCCGAGATGGTTGCGCGGGCCTCGCGCCGGGGCGGACTGATGCGGATGCTCCTGACCGATCTGTATATCGGCATCAATCCGCGGCCGCTTCGCGAACTCAAGCTGACACTCGAAGCGCGCCGGCGGGGTATCCCGGTGGCCGACCCGATGGGCGCGATGGTCGAGTGGGTCGCGCCGTTCCTGTACCGCGGCTTCTTTCTGACCCGCGCGATCGCCGGGATGACGCTATGGGAGTTTCTGCGCACCGACGACGATCCGCGCGTGCGCGACCATGTGCTGGAGCAGGCGCGACTCGCAATCCAGACCATGCAGGCGCGCGGACTGTTTCACGCCGACCTCAACCTTCACAACCTGTTCGTCACCAAGATCGGCGAGAGTTTCGCGGTGATCGTGCTCGACCTGGACAAGGCGCAACTGTTCAATCCGCCGCTCACGCCGGAACTTTGCCGCCGGAACTCGAATCGCCTGCGTCGTTCCGCCCGCAAGCTGGATCCCGCCGGCCGCTACCTCGACGCCCACGCCCTCTCGATCCTGAGCTGAAGCCCGCCGCCACACTTGGCGGTGGATGCTGAAAAAAATCATGCCACGGCGAGCAAAACCGTGCTACAACTTGTTATGAGGACAGGAGGTGGCACGTATGATGGCTCCGGAAGCCGCGTCGTTTCGGCGGCATTCGCGACTTGGGGCATCGGCCGTCGGCTGCGCAAGCGTCGCCCTGATTACGATGCTCGCAATCGCAGGCACGCCTGGCAGCGTCGGCGATACCAGCGCCGACGCGGTTCTCGGGCAGGTCGATTTCGCCCACAACATGCTCAATCTGGGCGGCCTGGGCGCGTTGCAAAATCCCCAGTCAGTCGCGATCGACTCTCAGGGCCATCTCTATATCGCCGACAGCGCGAACAATCGCGTAGTCGGATGGAGAACCGTGGCGGGGCTCGCCAACGGCGCTTCCGGCAATATCGTAATCGGCCAACCCGACAACTTCTCGAATTCGTGCAGCGGTCTCTGTTCGCCGAATTCAGTCGCGGTGGATGCGGCGGGTAATCTCTACGTCGCGACGAGCGTGCAGGTATTCGAGTACAACTCGCCCTTCAACAGCGGCTTGACCGCCGGCCAGCAGCCCAACGTGACGTTTAGCCAGCCCTCTCCGCCGTTCCTTAATATCGCAGCCCTGACGGCCGATCCCTCGGGCAATCTCTATGTCGCCGACAGCGGCAACAACCGGGTGCTCGAATACAACACGCCGCTCTCGAAGACTGCGGTGGCTGGTTCGGGCGACACCGTACCCGACCTGGTGTTCGGTCAGGACGGCAGCTTCAGCTCGACTGGATGCAACGACGGAACCAACCTCGGCGACGCCAATGGCGTGGGCGCCGACAGTCTTTGCGCTCCGATGGGTATCGCGGCCGACCCGGCGGGGAACCTCTATATCGCCGACGCCGGCAATAATCGCGTGCTCGAATACGACACCCCGCTCGCCACCACCGCCACGAGCGGATCGGGCGATACCAACGCCGACGCGGTGTTTGGCCAGCAGGGTCCCTTTGCCAGCGTATGCGGCGCCACCAACGCAGGTCTGTGCGGGCCGCAAGGACTGGTGCTCGACTCGGGGAACAATCTCTACGTTGCGGACACCGGCAACAATCGCGTGCTGGAATACAACACGCCGCTGACCAATAACATCGTGCCGGGCTCAGGTGATTCTATCGCCGATAATGTCTTCGGCCAGAAAAGTTTCTCCGCCACTGCCTGCAGCGACGGCGTGGGCGGCGATCCCGCGCCGAGCTCTACCGGACTTTGCGCCCCTATCGATGTTGCGACCGACCCGTCAGGCAACCTGTTTGTCGCCGATGTTCCCAATAACCGGGTGGTGGAATTCAACACCCCGCTTACCACGACCGGCGTGCCCGGCTCGGGCGATACGACCGCCGACTTCGCCCTCGGACAGGTAGATCTCGTTCACAATATCGTCAACTTCGGCGGTTCCGAGGCGATGGGGCTGACTATCGCGTACGGAACTCTTTTCGCGGGAGCCGCCGTCGATGCTAACGGCCATCTTTATCTGGCTGACGTGCTGAACAACCGCGTCCTGGGATGGAAGAACGCGGCGACCGTGACCAATACGGTCGCGGCCGATGTCGTGATCGGACAACCCGACGCCTTCACGTCGTATTGCACTGCCACGCAGACCGGCCTTTGCTTCTGCAGCGCGGGGCTCAACGGTCTCTGTTCAGGGACGGGCAAGAACGCCCAGGGCGTCGGCGGCGGGGTCGCAGTCGATTCTGCGGGCAACCTCTACGTCGCCGACACCGGCAACAACCGCGTGCTGGAATTCAACTCGCCGTTCAGCAGCAACGTGCTCGCGGGCCAGGCGGCCAACCTCGTATTCGGCCAGGGCAGCAGCTTCACGGCCAGCGTCTGCACCAGCTCTGCGGTCTCGAAGGCGCCCAAGACCAGCGTCAACGGCCTTTGTGCGCCGACCGGCGCGGCGCTCGATCCCAGCGGGAATTTGTATGTCGCGGATTCGATCAACAACCGCGTGCTGGAGTACAACACACCGCTCGCCAAGACCAGCGTGTCGGGCTCGGGCGATGTCAAGCCCGACGCGGTGTTTGGCCAGCATGGCAGCTTCAGTCTTGATTCATGCAACGACGGCGTGGCCGCAGGCGATGCGCACGGACTGGGTCCCGACAGCCTCTGCGGCCCGCAGGGGCTCGCGGTGGACGCGGCGGGCAATCTCTATGTCGCGGACGACACCAACAACCGCGTGCTGGAGTATACGACTCCGCTCTTGAATCCCGCTACGCCCAACACCACGGCCGATATTGCGTTCGGCCAGGGCGGAAGCCTCGACGGCGACACGTGCAGCATCAGCGCCGCCGGACTCTGCAAGCCCGAGGGTGTGGCGCTCGATTCGGCCGGCAATCTCTATATCGCTGACACCGGTAACAACCGCACGCTGGAATACAACACGCCGCTCGCCAAGACCATGGTCGACGGCTCGGGAGACGCTACGGCTGATATCGTGTTCGGCCAGGCTGGCAGCTTCACGACCAAGGTCTGCAGCGACGGCGCCGGCGGCGACCCGATACCGAGCGCCGACGGGCTTTGCGATCCGACCGGCGTCGCAGCCGACCCGGCGGGCGACCTGTTGGTCGCGGATCTTCCCAACAACCGCCTGTTGAAATTCAACCAGCCGCTGGCTCCGGCTCCAACCGCAAGTCCAACCCCGTCGCCGACGCCCTCGCCGACACCCTCGGCGACACCCTCGCCGACGGCAACGCCGACTCCCACGCCGGCTCCGACTGCGACGCCCAGCGGCAAACTTGAGCTTTCGACCCGAGTCGTCAATTTCGGAGTGATCGGGACGAATACGACCAGGACGCGGTCTTTCAGGATCAGGAATGTCGGCAAGGGCGCTCTAAGCTGCAGCGTCGACTCGACCTCGCTCCCGCTGGCATTCAGCGTGAGCGGCGGCGGTTCTTTCAGCTTGCTCAGCAATCACGGGGATCTCGTGAAGGTGGAACTCACGCCGACTGCGCCGGGTTCCTTTGCCGGCGAAATCAAGGTAGCGAGCAGCGACCCCAAGAAGCCGCTCGTGAACGTGCTGATCGAGGGAACGGCCAACCCGGGGAGGATCAGGGCACCGCACATCGTGGACTTCGGCCAGGTCAAAATCGGTGCAACACCGATCAGGACTTTCAAGGTGACCAACCTTGGACCGGGCGTGTTACACGCTCAGGCCGGCACTCTCGCCGCACCGTTCCAGGTGACGGCGGGAGGATCGAGCTTCACGCTGCCGGCGGGACATTCGGCCTCGATCAGCGTCGAGTTCGCCCCGATGTTGACTCAAATTGAAAACGCGACGCTCACGATCACCAGCGACGACCCGGTGCATCCTTCGATCGGGATCCTGATGAACGGCAGCGGGAAGTAGGCGTTCGCAGCGCGCGGCTGATTCATACTGAAGGGAGGCAGGCTGATGGCGATCGCGCCTGGACCGATTGCGCCGATACGGGGCGCGCGCGCCCTTGCGGCGCCGGCGACTCCCGGTGCCCGGTCGGCCTTGATGGCGTTTGCGAGCATCGCGACGATCATGGCAACGATCGCGGCAGCGACGGCGCATAAAGTCTTTGCCGGCGAACCCACCGTCGCGTTGATGGGTAACCATCCGGTTACCGATTTCACTAACTTCGGACCGGCGGACAAAGACAAGCCCCTCGACCTCCAGATCGTCTTCGCGATCCGCAACAAGCCCGCGCTGGACGAATTGCTCGCCGCGCAGCAGGACCCCAATTCACCGCAGTATCATCATTGGCTTACGCCGAACGAGTTCACCGCGAAGTTCGGTCCGAACTTAAGCGATGTCCGGGCAGTCGCCGAATGGCTCAAATCGCAGCGCTTCACCGCCATCTCGGCCGGCCGCGAAGACCGCTCGATAAGATTCAATTCCACCGTGTCGGATGCAGAGCGCGCATTCGGCGTCGCGATCGTCACGTCGGCCAACGGCCTGATCTACGCCAACACTTCGGATCCGCTGATCCCGGCGCGCTTCGCCGGCGTGATCGCGCGTATCGAGGGGTTGGACAACATGCGCGTCGTGGTGCCGCTGAATCGAACTTCGCGGCGGCCCGGAGTGGTGCCCTCGCCTTGATCCTCTATCGCAAAGCAATCACCGGCGCGGAGGCCGGCGCTACGGATAATAACGCGAAGAGGAGATCAGGAATGGCGATGGGCGATCGCTTCGATCTCGACCCGCGCGCCGAGCGGCAACGCTGCGACCTGCACGGTGGATCGCGCCGGGTACGGGGAAACCATCTCGGCGCCGTAGATCCGGTTGACCACCGCGAAGTCTTTCATGTCGGCGAGAAAGATCGTGGTCTTGACCACGTCCTCGATCACCAGGCCGGCGGCGTGGAGGACCTCTCTCAGATTTTGCAAGGCGCGATGCGCCTGCGCTTCCACGCCTCCCTCGACAAGTTTGCCTGAAGCCGGGTCAAGGCCAATCTGACCCGAGCAGAAAACCCATTCGCCGATCTCGATCGCCTGCGAATAAGGTCCCGCTATCGCCGGCGCCGCCTGTGTATGAATGCTTTTCTTCATCGTTGACTTCCCGGTTGGAATTTCTAAGTGCGATGGCCGTTCTGCTCGCTCATCCGGGAGACCCGCATCACGCCCTCGATCGCCGCTATCGAGTGCATCATGCTGTTGAGCTGGCCGGCGTTGAGAACGTCCAGTTCGAAAATCGAGAGCGCGCGTCCGTCGAGGCCTTTTACATCGGCGTGCCTGATGTTCACGCCTGCCGATGCGATCGCCTTGGACATCGCCGCCAGCAGCCCGGGCCGGTTGACGCACAGCACTTCGAGCCTGATTTGCCGCGGGCTCTGCTCGCCGTCCTTCCATACCACCGGCACGCGGCGCTGCGGATCGGCCTCCAGCGCGCGAGTACATCCGGCGGTATGCACGGTCACACCGCGGCCGCGCGTGATAAATCCCGTGATCGGCTCGCCCGGCAGCGGATTGCAGCATCGCGCGAACCGCACCATCATGTCTCCGATTCCCGAGATGACCACCCCGCCGCCGAGCGCCTTGCGCACCTCGCGCGCGCGCTCCTTGTCGATCCCGTCGGCCTGCGGCGGCTGCGGGGTCTTGCCGGTCCGATACAGCTTGAGCTCGTCGGGAGTGAGGACCTTGCTGAGCACCTGCGCGGCAGTGACGATTCCGTAGCCGACCGCCGCGATCAGGCTTTCGGCGTCCTTGTGCGAGAGCTCCTTGAGCACCGCGTCGAGCCGCCCCTCTCGTCTGAGCTGGCCGACCGTCAGCCCCAGCGGCTGGAGCTCGTGCTCGAGGATCGAATTGCCCAACTGGACCGATCTTTCGGCCTGCAGCGTGCGAAGCCACTGGCGGATTCGGCTTTTGGCCCGCGCCGTGACGACGTGATTCAGCCAGTCTTTGCCCGGGTTCTGGCGTTCGGACGTGATCGCTTCGACCGCATCGCCCGATTTGAGCTTGTAGCGCAGCGGCACCATCCGGCCGTTCACGCGCGCGCCCGCCAGATGCTGCCCGACCATCGAATGAATCCGGTAGGCGAAATCGATCACGGTCGCGCCGGGCGGGAAATCAAGCACCTCGCCTTTGGGTGTGAAAACGAAAACCTCGGCTGGAAAGAGATCGTCCTTGACGGTCGAGAGGAATTCCTGCGGGTCTTTCAGATTCTGCTGCCATTCGATCAGGCGCCGCAGCCATGCGAACCGCTCGGTATCGCGCAGGCCCTGCCCATGACCTTCCTTGTAGGTCCAGTGCGCTGCGATTCCCTCTTCGGCCACGCGATGCATCTCGCGCGTGCGAATCTGCACTTCCATCCGCTGCGCGCGCGGCCCGATCACCGTGGTGTGCAGGGACTGGTACATGTTGACCTTGGGCAGCGCGATATAGTCCTTGAACCGCCCCGGCACGGGTTTCCAGTTGGCGTGCACGACGCCGAGCGCTTCGTAACATTCGCGCAAGGTCCCGACGATGATCCGAAAAGCGACCAGGTCGTAGATCTCGTCGAAGGTCAGCCCTTCGTCCCGCATCTTGGTATGGATGGAATAGAAATGCTTGTGGCGGCCGGTGACTTCGGCGCGCACGCCGGCGCTCTCCAGCCGCCGCCCCAGGATTTCGGTCACGGTCGCGACGTAGCGTTCGCGCTCCTCGCCGGTCTTGGCGACGAAGGCCGCGATGGTCTGGTAGTTCTGCGGGTTGAGGTAACGGAAGGCGTAGTCCTCGAGCTCCGACTTGAGCCAGTAGATGCCGAGGCGATGGGCGATCGGCGCATAGATTTCGAGCGTCTCGCGCGAGATCTCGAGCTGCCGATCGGGCTTCAGATGGTCCAGCGTGCGCATGTTGTGCAGCCGGTCGGCGAGCTTGACCAGCACGACCCGGATGTCGCGCGCCATCGCGATGATCATCTTGCGGAAGTTCTCGGCCTGCTTCTCCTCGCGGCTCTGGAACGAGATCTTCGAGACCTTGGTAACCCCGTCAACCAGTTGGGCGATTTCCGCGCCGAACTGGGCCTGCACCTTGCCCAGCGATGCGGGCGTATCTTCGACCACGTCGTGAAGCAGCGCGGTGACGATCGAGGGCACGTCGAGCTTCAGCCGCGCCGCGATCAGCGCCACGTTCAGCGGATGAATCACGTAGGGCTCGCCCGACTTGCGCTTCTGCTGCGCGTGCATCCGGGCGGAATACTCGTAGGCGCGCCGGATCAACGCGTCGTCGGCCTGCGGATTGTACGAATGGACCTGGCCGAGCAGCTCCTGGAGCCGATCGGAATAGTCGATGGTGGCTTGCGCTAGTTCTGCCACGGCGCGAACCCCTCGCGCAGCCGCGCCACCCTCTGGCGCTCGGCTCTACCACCGCGGCCAGCCGCGAGATCGATTCTCCGATGTCGGCGTTGACGATCAGGTAGTCGTATTCAGGATAGGCACGGGCCTCGTCGCGCGCGCGGCGCAGGCGATGCGCGATCGCGGGCTCGTCCTCGGTGCCGCGCCCGCGCAGCCGCTCCTCGAGTTCGCGGAAACCCGGCGGCAGCACGAAAATCGTGACCGAATCTTTCGGGTAGGCGGCGCGCAGTTGGCGGGCGCCCTGGATGTCGATATCCAGCAGGATATCGCCGCCGCCGGCCACCGCCCGCTCGAGCGGCTGGCGCGGCGTGCCGTAGCGCGAGTCGAACACTCGCGCCCATTCGGCCATCTCGCCGGCCTTGAGCAGGCGGTCAAATTCGTCCTCGTTCACGAAGCGATAATCGACGCCGTTGACTTCGCCCTCGCGAGGGGCGCGGGTAGTGAGTGAAACTGACGCCGTAAGGCCTCCAATCTCCTTGAGCGCGCGGCGGGAGATTGTGGTCTTGCCCGCTCCCGACGGGGCGGAAAGTATGAATAGTATACCGCGCCGCGAAGGCGAAAAGCAGCCCATTTTGTAATCTATTCAGGCAAGCTTCGATTTTGCAAATGCCCGCGCTCCACCCCTACTCTACGTTCTGTACCTGCTCGCGCATCTTTTCGAGCCTGCCCTTCACTTCGACCGTCAGCCGGGAAAGCTCGGCGTTCTGGGCCTTCGCCCCGATAGTGTTCACCTCCCGGTTGACCTCCTGAAGCAGGAACTCGATCTCCTTGCCCACCGCGCCGTCTTTGCCGAGCAGCCCGCGCAGCGCCTCGGTATGCGCGCGCAGCCGCGCGAGCTCCTCGCTGATATCGGCGCGCGACGCTGCGCCTGCCGCCTCCTCGTGGAGGCGCTTCTCGTTGATCGGCAACTCCTGCAGCAGGTGCCGCAGCCGCTCTTCGAAGTTGGCGATAATCTCGGCGCGCGATTTCTCGGCCAGGGCCGCGATCTTCGGAATCACCTGCTCGATGCGCTTGAGATGGCCGGCCAGATCGCGCTGGAGAATCCGCCCCTCTCGCTCGCGTTCGGCCTCAAGCGCGTCGAGCGCCCGCTTGAGCGCCTTGAGCCCCAACTCCACGCCGGCGCTCGGGTCGGCCTGCTCCTCGATCGACTGGAAGATTTCCGGCCGCGACAGAATCGCCTCGACGCCCAGATTGCCCGAGAGCCCGAGCCGCTTCGCGAGGCGGCGCAGTTCGGCAACGTAGTCTTCCGCAAGCCGCTGGTTGACGTGAAGCCGATTGCGCGACGGTCTCAGTCCCAGATGCCGGATCGCGACCTCGACCCGGCCCCGCCCGATCACGCTTTGCACCAGCTTGCGGATCTCGGCCTCGCGCTCGCCCCATCCGCGCGGCAGCGCCAGTTTGATTTCGATGAACCGCTGGTTGAGCGCGCGTACTTCGGCCTCGATCTGGAGGTGCCGGTCTTTGACGACGGCCCGCCCGAACCCGGTCATGCTGCGCATCGCGTTCAGATTCTCCCTTTGCCGGCGGCCCTTCGATCGAGACCGGCGCGATAGAGCGCGAGCGTCGCGTGGGCCATCGCAGGCATGCTGAATTTGTCTATCACTCTCTTGCGCGCTGCTGCGCGTAGAGTCTCGCGTGTCTGAGGCTCGGCGGCAAGCCGGGCCAGCCCGGCGGCGATCTCCGCGGCGTTGCCTGGCGCGACCAGGAGCCCGGTTCGGCCGTCTTCGACCACTTCGGCAATTCCGCCGGCGCGGCTGGCCAAAGCGGGAAGTCCGCACGCCATCGCTTCCAGCAGCGCCACGCCCAGCCCCTCGCGGGTCGACGGAAAGGCGAAAATGTCGAGTGCCCACAGCAGCCGGCGCGGATCGGCGATCGCGCCCAGCAGGCGCACCTGATCCTCGAGCTTGCGGCCGCGTACGTCCGCCGCGAGCTTCTGCGCCGCACGATCCGTCGCCCGCGATGAAGCATCGAAGCGGCGGTTGTGACGCATCCACGGCGCCTCCTCGAGAGCCGGGCGCGCACTTCGCAATCGCGATCGCCTCGACCAGGTATCGATGGCCCTTGCGGGCTTCGAGCGCACCGGCCGTTCCGACCGCAATTTCGCGATCTTCGAGGCCGAGCCAAGCTCTCGCGGCGGCGCGCTCGGCCGGCGACGGCGGGCGAAAGCGTTCGGTGTCGATTCCGCTCGGAACGATCGCGATCCGATCGCGCGCAACCCGGGCGGCCGCCAATGAGTCCGCTACGCTGCCGGAAATCGCAGCGACCGCATCGACCGCCAGATTGTAGAAATAAGGAGCAAAGAGCCGGTTCGGCGTGTAATCCATCCGGCGAGTGACTATCAGCGCGCCCGCCGCTCCGCGCGCAAACGGCGCCAGCGAATGCGCCCGCGAGGTATGAAAGTGCACCACGTCGTAGCGCGCGCCGCGCAGCAACCGGCGAAGATGGATTCCCGCGGCAAGGTCGATCGCGTTGCGAATCGGCAGCGGACGGCACTGTATTCCGGCCTCGGCCGCCCGCCGCCATAGCGCGCCGCGCGGGTCGCAGAACAGCTCCGCGCGATGGCCATCACGCAGGAGCTCCAGCGTAAGCCCGAGCACCTGGCTTTCGCCGCCGGCGAAGCCGAGCTCGGGGTTGACGCCCGCGATTCGCAAAGACTCGCCGCCGGCCGGGCCGGGCGCCGGCGATGACGGCAAAGAGGTCGCGGCAGCGCCGCCGGTCGGCGTCGCAAGCATCAGTCAAAGAACCTGTAGTAGACGATAGCGGCGAGCGCCGTGACCGCGTCGCGCCATCCGATCTTCTTGCCTTCTTCGTAGCTGCGGCCGGAATACGAGATCGGCACCTCGTAGATTCGCCATCCGGCGCGCGCGGCCTTGATCGTGATCTCGGGCTCGAACGTGAAGCGGTTGGCGCTCAGCGTCAGAGCAGCGAGCTTCTCGCGCCGAAACGCCTTCATGCCGGTTTCCATGTCGTTCAGATTCAGGTTGCTCACCACGTTGGCGATCAGCGTCAGCAGCCGGTTGCCGACGTAGTGCCAGAACAGCAGGACGCGATGGGGCCCGGCGAGAAATCGCGAGCCGTAAACCATGTCGGCGCGGCCGTCGATCAGCGGCGCCAGCAAGCCGCGATAGTCCTCGGGCGAGTATTCGAGATCGGCGTCCTGCACCACCACGAACTCGTTCTGTGCGGCGGCGAAACCGAGCCTGAGCGCGGCGCCCTTGCCCTTGTTCTCGGCGTGATAAAAGCGGCGGACTTGCGGATGTTCGAGTTTCTTCAGGTACTCGCGCGTCCCGTCGGTCGAGGCGTCGTCCACCACGATCACTTCGGTGTCGAAGCCGCACCTGAGCGTCCGCTCGATTATGAGCCCGATGGTGTTGATCTCGTTGTACGCCGGGATCACAACCGAGATCTTTGCCGCGGCGGCTGCGGTCTCCTCCATGACGCTCACCTCTCAACCCGCCGGATCGGCGCGGCTGGCGCCCGAACCTGGTTGCTCCGCAATCGGCGCTCCCGGGTTCGCCACCGCGCGCACCGCCGCTGCGGCGCTCTGGCTGCGCGAATCCCGTGCGATCCTCAGCTTAAGCATCTTGAACCCACGATGCATCACGCGGTTGCGTCGTTGCAACTCAAGGCCTGCCGACCACGCCTGAAAGATTCGCATGCGATCCGCCGCGGTCAGGCGCGGCAAATCGAACCGAAGAAGCTGCACGAGGTTTCGCAGTTGGCGCCGGCGGCGGCCGGGCGCGAAGGCCCGCCGGGTGCGGTCGTGATCTATGAAGGCAAAACGGATTGGCGTGGAATCAGTCACAAAGACATTGTAGGGCGTCAGGTCGCCGTGGATGAAGCCGGCTCGATGGAGCATCGCGACCTCCGCACCGAGCGCGCGCAACACCTCGCGCTTTTGCAACACCCGGCCCTTCTGTCCGACTGGCGATCGGGGCGGCTCGGCCAGGAAGGCGGCGAGCGACACTCCCTCGGCCCGTTCCGCCACCAGCATCGTGCGCCCGGTCGCGGCTTCCTCGCCGCACAGAAGGACGCGGGGAATGTTGATGCCGCTGGCCGCCAGTAACGCGGCTGCGCGGGCCGCACGTGAGGCGCGCGAGCCGCGCAACCAGCGCTTCAGCCGATCGGAATTGCGCGGCGGATCGTAGACCTTGACGAACGCGTCAAATGCCTCAGGCGATGTGCCGCCAGGCCTGATCTGGTAAGTCGCGGCATAGCGCGAGCGGCGGTTGGGCGGTCCGTTCTCGCCGGCGGCGGACGCGACCGACCGTCTGATCAATTTGTCGCGTATCAGGTCTGAAAGAAGAGAGGCTTCGCCCGAGAGCTCAAGCCGCCAGCCGGCTCGATCTGTAACTTCATGCCGCGCCACCATCAGTGCGCATCCTCGCGGCTGTCGCGTGGCGGCGCGGCGCCATCTTCTGCCGCGTGCCCCGATTGCGATGCTGCTGCCGGCGGCGCGGTCAATGCCAAGGTCCGGCGCACGGCCGCGGCTACGTCTTCGGGACGGATTCGCCTCATGCATTCGCGCCCGATCGGACATTCGCGCAGATAGCACGGATGGCATGGGATCTCGCCGCGCAGCGCGAAGTCCGCAAATCCCCACGGGACTGAGCGCTCGGGAGCAGTCGCGCCCCAAATCGACACGACCGGGCATCCGACCGCCGCCGCGATATGCATCGGGCCGGAATCGGGCGCGAAAGCGGCGGCGCATTGCGGAAAAATGCCGATCAGGTCGCGCAGCGTCGAGCGGCCCGCCAGGTTGAGGACCGGCTGGCCCTCCAGATGGCGCACGACTTGCGCAGCTAATTGGGAGTCTTCGGGCGCGCCGATCAGGACTGGAAACAGCGCCGGGCCGCCGTCGGCCGAAACGTTCAGGGCGCGAATCGCCGCGGCTATCAGCTCGGGAAAGTAGATCCTGCTCGGCCACGACGAGCCCAGAACAACCGCGAGCCTCGGCGCGGGCGCCTCGGCAAGAATCGACTTCGCGCGGGCCAGCTCGCTATCGGAAATTTTGAGCCCGAATTCGATCGGCGCCGCGGCGATTCCGAGCGCGTCTCCAAAGGCCTGGTACTGCATCAGCTTGAGCCGCATCGCGGGTTGCGGGGCGATCGGGCGGGTCGAGAAGAGCTCGTTGAATTCCTTGGCGTTGGCGGATGCGAAGCCGATTCGATCCGGCGCTCCCGAAGCGAACGCAGTGATGCCGCTCTTCAGATGGCGCTGGAGATCGAGCACCAGATCGAAGCGGCAGGCGCGAACCTTCATTAGAAACGGTATGAATCCCCACGGCGCGCGGCTGCGATCGTGAACGATAATTTCGTCGAGCCACGGATGCGCCCGCAGGATCGGTTCGGACTTGGGCTCGACCGCCCACGCGATTTGCGCCTCGGGGTAGGCGCGGCGAATCCGACCGAGCAGCGGCAGGGCCCGAACGACGTCGCCGATTGCGCCGAGCAGTACGATCAGAATCCGGCGCGGCGGACGCGCGCCCGAATCGGAGGCGGAAGCTGGTGCAGAAGCCACTTTCCGATGATATCGGCGGGCGCGCTTGGGGCAAAGTCCCCACCGGCCGGGGTAGTGGGCCCGCGGCCTTGAGCGTCGCGCAGCAAGGTTCAGATGCTGGTCAGCGGGAGACTCCCGCATATCCGATCATTTCGAATTGTCGGACAGATCTCGAGAACTGACAACCCTTGGATTCGGCTGGGTTTTGGTTTTGTCCGGGAGTCGGTGGTTTTCCGGACAAGGCAAGTAAACAAGAAACGGGATTCCCGTTAGCTAGAAAGGAGAACGTTTGGCTACTCGCGCCCGGCGGAACTATAGTACGGTATTGGCGCTGCGGCGCTGTGGCTTAGCATCTCGCCGGGCACTCGAACCCGGCGGACCACGTGGATTTGCGATCGCAGGCGGCGGGCGACGCGGAATATCATGCAGCGGATTTCAATCTGAGACGCCAATGAACACCGCGCCCAATATCTCGCTCGATCATGCCGTTAATCTCTTGCGAATTTAGCTCAGGGGTTCCCTTCGGATGCCGCTGACTCAGGCTCAGATTCAAGCTGCAGAGGCCGTGCAGAATCAGGCAGCGCGCGACCAAGGCCCGCAGGTGCGGGTCATCGCGGGACCCGGGACCGGCAAGTCCCGAACGGTCGAAGAGAGGGTTCGCTGGCTCCTAGCGCAGGGCGCGCAACCAACGGCGATTTATGCTGTGTCGTTCACAAACGCAGCGGCTCTCGATCTGCGGCAGCGCATCTATGCATACTGCACAGGCGCAGGGCACCCATCGGTCAGTCAAGTTAAGGTTTCCACGCTTCACTCGCTTGCCTTGCGGACGCTTCGCTTAGCGGGGCTGCTGACGGCTTACCCGGCTGATCCGTTTGTGCTCGACCAGTGGGAGCTTGAAAACATATTCGACGCCGAGTTTGGCGAGGTCTCCGGCATCACTAGTAAAAGGCGTCGTCAGAAGATCCGGCAGGAGCGCGAGGCCTTCTGGAGCACTGGACTTTTTACACCGGCCAACTTCGTACCGGCGGTTCCGCCTATCACGCCGACCGAGCGCACGGCCTTCGAAGCATTTCACGGGCCGAGGACTCAGGTGTACTCGTGCGTGTTGCCTGGCGAAATCGTCCGCAAATGTGTGGAGCAAATGGCCGCCGGAACATTAGATGCCGTGAATCTTCTGCACGCAAACGACCTCGTGGTGGACGAATTCCAAGACCTTAATCCGATGGACTTGGAATTTGTGGATAGGATGGCTAGCCAAGGTCCGCGTCTATTCGTGGCCGGGGACGACGATCAGAGCATATATTCATTTCGTTTCGCGTTCCCTGCTGGGATTCAGAATTTCACCACGACGTACCCGCACTGCGGACAGCACACGCTATCGGATTGTTTTCGTTGTACACCGAATATCCTAGCTGCGGCACAGACGCTCATGAGCGCGAACGTGCAGCCAAATCGCATCGCAAAGACTCTTGTGTCGCTATACGAACATGCGGCACCGCCACTCGCTGGAGTTGTTCAGCGCTGGAGATTTTCCAACGGAGTGGTGGAATCTCGGGCAATAGCTGCATCATGTGGCGGCCTTATCGCATCTGGGATGAGTCCACGGGACATTCTTGTGCTGGTGAGTGATACGAGGGTTCTACTACCAAAGTTGACGGCTGAACTGCAGAATGCGGGAGTGGCTTTCGAGCCTCCGCGAGAGAAGGGATTCCTTGATTCGTCGACGGGCCGCTTGTTGCTCGCGATCCTGCGGATTGTGAGTAGTCCGGATGACTACGTCGCGCATAGGGTCTTGCTAGGTCTGCCGCCTGGCGTTGGAATCGGAACCTGTAACGCGGTGGTCGCAGCAGTAATTGGAAACAACTTGAACTATCAGACGATTTTCTATCAACCGCTTCCGAGCGGCGTTTTCACTGGCCGATTGCTGACGGCTCTCAACAGAGCCCGGGCGGTCTGCTCGCAGATCCAAAGTTGGCAGACCACGGATACCGTGGGCCAGCGCCTCGCTGATCTCACCGCGATCGTATCCGGCATCTTCGGGGCCAGCGAAGGCCAAGCCTGGCAGGCATACGCGGGTGTGCTGCCCGGGGACATGACGCTTGCGGAGTTGCGTGACTATCTGTGGGCCGATACAGACGATCAACGTGCCGTGCTTCTACAGGCAGTCTTGGGACGTTTGGGCCTTCCGATTCCTGCGGTCGGCGTCCTTCCGCCACGCGTTCGTATAATGACCATGCACGGAGCAAAGGGATTATCTGCAAAGGTGGTGTTCGTGCCGGGCCTCGAGGAGGAGATTCTTCCGGGTCCGCGGCGACAGCCATATCCAGGACTTGTGCTCGAGGCGGCGCGGCTTCTGTATGTTTCGATCACACGCGCGCGGGCCGCGTGCATCATTAGTTATGCACAGAACCGCATAGTAAACGGCCATTCTAGGGGCCAAGCACCCTCCCGGTTCGCCGCGCAGGCTCGGTGGCGCGTTCTTGTCGAGAACCGCTGGGCTGAACACTGCCGAGCTTCAAGACATAACGAACCAAGCCTCCCTGCTCTAATGGTAAGCCTTCGGGCCTGGCCGATTGCGGTACCACGGGTTCACTGTAATCCCTTGTCTTTTCTGAGCAATGCTCCTCCTGCTGCTCTAGCCTCTTGAAAATGGAAACCGTAATATATATTCTCCAATTGGAGAATATATAGGGGAGGCCGAAATGACGACGCAAGAACAGCCCCTTTTCACAGCAGCCGAGGCGGCGGTGCTGACTCGCCTGCCCGTTAAGGCGGTCAATAATGCAATCGACAAAAAAACAATCGCGGCTCATGTCACACGTCGGCGCGGGGAAAAGTCCCTTCGTTTGGTTGACGAGCCCGCTCTCGTTTATTTGTCGCTTGAGCGCGAGCTTGTCGGTGACACGACGCCTTCGTTCCGCCAAAAGCTTTTCAAAGCGATTAGTGCTGCCTTAGCAGAAGGCGTTCCGAGCGTTGCGGTGGGAGCACTCACTTTGGATCTCCGGCCGTCCTGGCGGGACATGGCGCAACGCATTAGAGCCCTCCGGCGGGCCGAAGGACTGGCCGGCGCTGACCCGGAGGTTCTTGGGGGCGTTCCCGTCTTTCGCGGCACACGCATCCCGATTCACATGATCGCGGAGCTCATAAGCCAGGGGGAGGCGCCCGAAACACTGCGCCGCGGATATCCACGGCTCACGGATGAAATGATTCGCCTCGCCCCGCTCTATGCCGCTGCCCATCCGCTGCGCGGCCGGCCGCGCAAACAACCTTGGCGGGCCCGTCTCAACGGCCGTCCGGTTCGCGTCCGCCTGCGGGGCGCGGCGGCGACGTGAGGTTTCTCATAGATGAATGCCTGACCGTCGAATTCGCGCGCGAAGCCGAGAAGGCGGGATTTGAGGCTCATCATGTTGCGCATCTCGGAAAGACAAGCTGGAAAGACTGGGCCATTCGCGATCATGCCATCAAGAACGACTTCGTTTTAGTCACCAATAACGCCAGCGATTTCCGGTCGCTCTATGCAGCCAAGGATCTGCATCCAGGGCTTGTAATACTGGTGCCGAATGTCGTGCAGGAAAAGCAGGTCCTGCTTTTTCGCGCCGCGCTGACGAGACTCGCCGAATTGGGCGACCCGATCAACAAGCTCCTACAAGTGGACATCTTGGGGGACGAAATCACGCTGAGGCTTTACGACTTTCCGGCAGCCAAGAGCTAAGCGCGAGAGCGTCAGCCTCGATATGAGTGCGCGCCCAAAGCACGCGCGCGTCAGCGGTCGCATTCGCCGCCGACCATGTTGATCATGCCGAAGGTGGCTATGATGTCCGCAATCATCCCGCCGATGAGCATCTGGTTGAGCGCGCTCATCGCCAGAAAACACGGCGGCCGCACTCGCACCCGATAGGGCCGCCCGCTGCCGTCACTGATCACGTAGAAGCCCAGCTCGCCATTGGCGCCCTCGACTGCCTGGTAGACTTCGCCGGCGGGCACCTTGATACCTTCCATGATCAGCTTGAAGTGGTTCATCAGGCCTTCGATCGAGTTGTAGACCCGCTCCTTGGGCGGCAGCACCACGCGCGGATCTGCGATTTCCACCGGACCCTCGGGAAGCTGCGCCATCGCCTGCTCGATGATGCGTTTGGACTGCTGCATCTCGCGGAAGCGGACGTTGAAGCGATCGTAGTTGTCGCCACGCTCGCCGAGCGGCACCTCGAAGTCGAAGCGATCGTACACCAGGTACGGGCTCGCCTTGCGCACGTCATAGTTCACTCCGGCCGCGCGCAGCAGCGGCCCGGTCACGCCGTAGGAGATCAACTGGTCGGCGGCCATCACACCCACTCCCGACATCCGATCTATGAACACCCGGTTGCGCGAAAGCAGCTTGTCGCAGTCCATGAGGATGGAGTCGAGATATTTCAACGCCGGACTGAGCCGGTCAGCGAAGTCCACCGGCAGGTCGCGCGCCACGCCGCCCACCCGGCACCAGCTTACCGTGAGCCGTGCGCCGGTCACCGCCTCGACCAGGTCGTAGAGCATCTCGCGCGACTCGAGCATGTACATGAATACCGTGGCCGCGCCGAGCTCGCTGGCGGCCGCTCCGAGGCAGGTCAGATGGTCGGTGATGCGCGAGATCTCGCTCATGATCGCCCGCGCGTATTGGCAGCGCTCCGGGGTCTCGACTCCGAGCAGCTTCTCCGCCGCGAGCGCGAAGCCGACGTTATTGATCAGCGGCGAGGAATAGTTGAGCCGGTCGGTGTAGGGAAAGACCTGCGTCCAGGTGCCCTGCTCGCACATCTTCTCGAACCCGCGATGCAGGTAGCCAATCTCGACATCGCAATCGACCACGCGCTCGCCGTCCAGCTTCAGATTGAACTTGATCGTGCCGTGGGCCGCGGGATGCGACGGCCCCATCTGGAGCTCCATGATCTCGCCGGCTGAATCCGACGCCACGATCTTCTCTTTCCAGCGCGCGGGGAGTGCCATGATGCTTAACGCGAGGACCGCAACGGCGCGGCGACCGGATCGGTCTCTTCAACGATCGGCTGGCGCCGCGTTGCCGGATAGTCCTTGCGCAGCGGATGGCCCTCAAAGGAGTCGTAGAGCAGGATCCGGCGCAGATCGGGATGGCCCCTGAACATGATTCCGAACATGTCGTAGCATTCGCGCTCCAGCCAATCCGCCGCTTTCCATATGCCGATTGCGCTATGGACCCAGGCATCCTGCTCGGCGACTTCAATCTTGATCCGAATCCGATGCTTCAGGCTGAGCGAATGCAGATGGTAGGCGACCTGGAAGCGCGGCGTCCGCTGAGGCCAATCAACCGCGGTCAGATCGGTCAGCATGTCGAAGGCGAACTGGGGCTCGTCCCGAAGCGCGCGAAGGATCTCGGGCGCGCGATCGCGGCCGACGACGATCGTCTCCTCGCCGTGCGCCTCCTCGGCGGAAAGCACGTCGTTGGTAAAGCGCGCTTTGACTTTATCGATCAGCATCGGTTTGCAGCATCGTCTCGATCTGTTGGCGCTCGTTTCGTGCCGCCGGACTTCGCCTAATTCCAATCCAGCGCGCCGCGCCGCCACGCGTAGACCAACCCGACGCTCAGGATCACGATGAAGACCAGCACCTCGACGAAGCCGAACATCCCCAGGCCGCGCAACTCCACCGCCCACGGGTAAAGGAAAACAATTTCCATGTCGAAAACCAGGAAGAGAATCGCGGTCAGGTAGAACCGCACCGAGAAGCGGCCCCATGCGCTCCCGCTGGGCGGATTGCCGCATTCAAAAGCCTCGCCCTTTATGGCTGAGGGCCGGTGTGGTCCGGTGAACCGGTTGGCGTTCACCATCACGCCGACCACTATGCTCCCGACGATCAGCGTCAGAGCAATTGGAAACCAGGTTAACATCGCGAGATTCGTGCCAAAGGCAGCCTTATAGGTTGATTCATACCGCATGAGGGCGGCTTTTCCAATGGCTGCGGCCACAGATGCGCCTTGACTTGCTCGTAAATCGCATGCCCCCCCCGGGTGATGGTGCACGATGCCTGCGCTTGGCGGGAAGGCTATGCAGCAAGCGCTGCTTGGCGGGATCGCACCAGCGCCGCTACAATTGCGGCGATGCCGGAGTTTGCCGAATCGACCCATCGCGAATGGCTCGAGTCCGCGATAGCGGGAACCTGGGCGGGAAGCCTGCCGAGGAAAAATCGCCCCGCTAAAGGGTGACGCCTCGACCCGGCGATTCTGGCGCGTCGAGATCATAGGCGCCACGAGCGCTCCTGCGACCGCAATTCTGGCCGACTTGGGGCCGGACGATTTGTCGCCTTATGCGAAAGCGCTCAACTTGTATCGCGAACCGCTCGAAGAGCCGCCCTGGCTGAACGTCCATCGCTTCCTCGAATCGATCGGCGCGCCGGTCGCCGCCCTCTACGTTGCCGCGCCGCGCGAACGTCTGCTGCTGATCGAGGACCTGGGCGAAGACTCGCTGTTCGCGGCCGCGGCGGCCGATCCGGCGCAGGCCGCCGATCTCTATCGCGATGCGATCGGCGAGCTTCTGCGCCTCCACGTCGAAGGGACCGCGCGGCGCAACGTCGAATGCGTCGCGTTCGGAGTGGCCTACGACCAGCGGCTCTTCGGATGGGAACTGGAGCGATTCGTCGAGGTCGGCCTGCACGAAATCGCGCCCGAGGCCGATCCCGAGCCGCTCAAGCGCGAGGTCGCGCAGCTCGCAGCGCGGCTCGGCCACGAGCCGCGCGTCTTTTCGCATCGCGACTACCACGGACATAACCTTTTCGTGCAGAAAGGCGAAGGCGGGATCAAAATCCGAATGATCGATTTCCAGGACGCCCTGATGGCTCCGGCGGCGCAGGACCTCGCCGTGCTGCTTACCACGCGCGACACTGCGAGCATCATCACGCGGGACATTGAGAACCGGCTGCTCGATTACTATCTCGCCTGCCGCGCACGCCGGCGTGAGCCAATTGACTCGCGCGCGGAATTTTTCGAAAGCTATCGCCTCTGCGTAATCCAGCACGCGCTCAAAATGATCGGCGCGTTCACGAGACTCGAACGCCAGGGCCGGACCGGATATGCGCCTTTCATTCCGTATTGCGTTGCGCAGGCGCGCCGGATGCTCGCGGAAGGCGCGGACTTTCCACTCCTGAAACGGGCGCTCGGAGCCGCGTCTTGAAGGCGCTGGTACTGGCCGCGGGAAAGGGCGAACGGCTCAGGCCGCTGACCGATACGACGCCCAAGCCATTGCTCGAAGTCGGAGGGCGCTTACTCATTCACTATCCACTGATGATGCTCAAGCGTGGCGGCATTACTCAGGTCACGATCAACGTACATCACCTGAGCGCCATGATCGAAGCCTCACTCAAGCGTGGCGACGAGCTCGGACTGGATATCCGCTATTCCCGCGAGCCGGTCCTGCTCGGCACTGGCGGACCGCTGGTCGCGTTGCGCGATTACTTCGGCGGCGAAACCTTCGCGATCGTTAACTCCGACACCATCCTCGATCTCGACCTCGCCCGGATGGTCGCGTACCATCGCGAGCGGCGCGCGCTCGCAACCATCGCGCTCAATCGCCCGCCGAACCTCGATTACTACAGCCGGCTCGAAATCGACGGCGAGGGCGATGGCGAAAGAATGATCCGGCGGATGCGGCTGCTCAGGCGTCACGGCGCTCCGGACCTCGACGACTATCCAGCCGATTTGGACGCGAAGGTCGCCGCGTCGCTGAGCGGGTTCATGTACTGCGGGGTCTGCGTGTGCGAGCCGGCCGTGCTGGGTATGACACCCGCCGCGCCGCCTTTCGGCCTGATGGCGCAGGTGCTCGCCCCGATGGTCGCAAAGGGAATGCGCGTCGCCGGGTATGTGCATCGCGGCTACTTCCGCACGGTTGACGATGCGGAGAGCTACGAGCGCCTGCGCGCCGAGTTCGCGAAGTCGCCGCCGCGCTTCGCGTTCTGAAGCTCGCGCGCATCCAGGCTAAAGTCCCAAAGCTTCGCGGAGCTCGATGCCGTAGAGATAGCGGCTACGCGAGTACGCGCTGCTCGCGCAGGCGGGCGATCTCATCTGCGGTGTAACCCAGCAATCCCGACAGCACTTGGTCGGAATGCTCACCGATCAGCGGCGAGGGCCGGTAGTCGGGCTCGAACGCGCTGAAGCGAACCGGGATACCGGGTACGATCCGCTCGCCGCTCTCGCCATGTTTGAGTTTGACCAGCATCCCGGAGGACTGCAGCGCGGTGTCGGCCATCAGCTCGTCAACCCGATAGACCGGCCCCGCGGCGAGTCCGCACTCGCGCAGCTTCGCGACCAGGGCGTTGCGATCGAAGCCGCGCGTGCGCGCGGCGATTTCCGCCTCGAGCGCGGCGACGTGCTCGAGCCGGGCGCCGACCCGCGCGAAGCGCGCCTCGGCCGCCATCGCGGGCACGCCGAGCGCCTCGCACAGCGCACCGAATTCCGCGTCAGTCGCGATTGCGATCGCGATCCATCGATCGTCGCCCGCGACGGGAAACACGCCATGCGGCGCCATGCACTCGTCGCGATTCCCGATCGGCCCCGCATCGCGTCCGTTCATGAAAAAGTCCATGAAGGCCTCGGGCAGCGTCGCGGTGACGGTTTCGGCCATCGCGAGATCGATATGCTGCCCCTCGCCGGTGGAATCGCGATGGTGCAACGCGGCGAGCAGCACGAACAGCATCGCGACTCCGACCTGAAAGTCCGGCCAGGTCCCGCCGATTCCGCACGGATAGCCGCCGGGATATCCGGTCAGATGGCAGATGCCGGCGAACGCCTGGGTGGTCGGGCCCCATCCGACGGTCCTCGCGTAGGGGCCGTTCTGCCCCAGCGGCGTACCCGACAGCATCACCAGCCCGGGCTTGATCGCGCGCAGCTCTTCGTAGCTGAGCCCGAACTTCTGCATGTTACCGACGGTAAAGTTCTCCGTCACGATGTCGCTGAGCTTCACCAGCTTGCGCGCGATCTCCTGCCCTTCCGGATGGGCCAGATTGAGCGCGACGCTGCGCTTGGAGAGATTGATCGAACTGAACATCCCGCTGCGGTTGATGCCCACCATCCCGTCGGTCCCGCTGACGAAGCGGATGATGTCGGGCGCGAACGTGGTCTCGATTCGGATCACGTCGGCGCCGAGCGCGCCCAGCCATGCGGTGGCATGCGGAACCGCGAAGATCCATCCGAAGTCGGCGACCCGCACGCCCGTCAGCGGCAATTCGTTCATCGCTCAAATCACCCGTTCGGCGGCGAGCGCCTTCAACTCCGGCTCCGGGAGCTTGAGGCGGCCCGCGAAAATCTCGCGATTGTGCTCGCCGAGGCGCGGCGCGCCGCGGCGAATTTCCCAGGGCGTGCGGCTCAGGACGTAGGGCGCGCCGGGCATCCTGACCGCTTTGGCCGCCGGATGGTCGTGAACCACGAAGAAGCCGCGCGCGCGATACTGCTTGTTGTTCGCAACTTCCGCCGGAGAGTAGACCGGAAAGCACGGCACGTGCTCCGCCTGCGCGCGCTCGAAGACCTCTTCCTTCGGGTGCTCGGCGAGCCATCCGAGCAAACCCGCTTCAACCGCGTCGGCGTGGCTCGCACGATCCCATTGGGTCTTGAAGAGCTCGCTTTCCGCCCACTCGGGATTGCCCATCGCGCGCTTGGTGCCGCCCCAGAAGCGCTCGGGCGTGGGGCTGAAGCTGACCCATCCGTCCTTGCACGGATAAACCCACGGCAGTCCGGTCTTCTGGCGCGCGAAGAGCTTCTCGTAGTACGGCGCGCCTTTTTTGTCGTGGGTGTAAACGCCGATCGCCGGACGGGCCATGCTCACCATCGCGAGCCACTGGCTCACGTCGACGTGTTGACCCTTGCCGGTTCGTTTGCGATGGAACACTGCGGCCATCGCGGCGCCCGCGGCGGTGACTCCGGCCAGGTAGTCGGCCTGCCGGCCGGCGGGCTTGAGCGGCGGCTCGTTGGGCAAATCCGTCACCTGATTAGCCGGCGTTTCGTAGCCGATCAGGCTCATTTGAGTCGCGATCAGATCGCCACCGCGGCAATCGCGATATGGCGACTCGGCGCCGAAGAAGGTCAGCGACACGACGATCAGATTCGGGAAGCGCGCGAGCATCGCTTGCCAGTCGATTCCCAGACGTTCGTTGATCGCCGGTGGATTGGGGTTGAGCAGGATATCCGCGCCGGCGAGCAGTTTCATCAGCAGATCGCGCCCGCGTGAATTTTCGAGCTCGAGCGTGACGCCAAGCTTGTTGGTGTTGAGATAGAGATGGAGCCCGCCGGTCTCGGGATCGGGCAACTCGTCGCGAAACGGTCCGCGCCGGCGCTCCGCAGAACCCACCCGCGGCGGCTCGACCTTTATAACCTCCGCACCGAGATCGGCGAAGGCTTTGCCCGCCATCGCAGCCGCGAAGTACGGCATCGGATCGAGGCACGGCAGCTCCACGAGCCTCAGATCGCCGAGCGCCTGGGGCGGCTGATTCGCTTGGGGCAGGGCCATCTACTCGGCCTGGTCCGCCTTGAGCCGATCGAGCAGGCCCAGCAGCTCGCTTATTGCGTGCAAAACAAAATCCGGCTTGAACAGGGGATGGTTTTGAAGATACTCGTAGCTCGCCGTGCCGGTCGCGACTGCAACCGCCGCTCCGAATCCCGCCGCGGCCGACGCCATGATGTCGCGCGGCTCGTCGCCGACGTACATGCATGCGTGCGGCAAGACCCCGGATTTCATCGCCGATTGCTTGAGGCTCTGGGTCTTGTCGAACGCGCGCAGCGAGGCGGTGCTCTGGGTCACGATCAGGTCGAAATGTGCGGCCAGCCCGACCATCGCGAGCTTTTCCGTCAGCCGGCGCGAATCGCCGGGCCGGCTGGTCACCACGGCCAGGGTATAACGGCGCCGCTTGAGCTCGGCCAGAGTCTCGGCGACATGGGGCAGAACTTCCAGACGCTCGGTGCGATCGACCTCAGTCATGAAGTACGCGAAGGCCAGTTTCGCATACTGCGGGCGCATGTGATCCGGAATCCCGAGCCACATGTCGTTGCGCGCCATCGCCTCGCGATAGCGCTCGTGCGTGAGCGGGGGCGAATGGCCCAGCTCTTCGAGCGCGTTCTTGGCGGCGATATAGAGCGGGCCGTGGATATCAACCAGCGTGCCGTCGAGGTCAAAGAAGATGGCCTTGAATTCGCGAGCGGGCAACTGACAAACCTCAAGTCTGGTTGAAGCTTTTGGTTCATTGCTTGTCAAGCTCACCACGAGTCAATTGCTGATCCGAAGTGGGGGCGGCGTCTCGCCGGCCGCGGACCGGCGAGACGCCGGTCCTACTTCACTCGCGAGGATATCGTACGCGATGATAACGTGCTCTCGTGCTGCCGCTGCTTGAAGTGAAGGACCTGCGCACCTCGTTCATGACCGAGGAGGGCGAGGTGCGGGCGGTCGACGGAGTGAGCTTTTCGGTCGCGCCAGGCAAACTGATGGGGCTGGTCGGCGAATCGGGCTCCGGCAAGACGGTCAGCGTGCTCTCGATAATGCGGCTGCTCCCGGAGGGGGCGCGAATCCTCGGGCGGATCGATAATCTTCGAGGGCCGCGACCTGCTCAAAATTTCCGAACCCGAGATGCGCGCGATTCGCGGCGCGCGGATCGCGATGATCTTTCAGGAGCCGATGACCTCGCTCAACCCGGTCTTCACGATCGGCAGCCAAATCGGAGAGGCGGTCAGGCTGCATCAGAAGGCTTCGCGGCACGAAGCACGCGAGCGCTCGATCGAGGCGCTCAAGATGGTCGGGATCGCCGATCCGGAACGCCGGGTGGACGACTACCCGCATCAGTTGTCCGGCGGGATGCGCCAGCGGGTGATGATCGCGATGGCGCTCGCGTGCAACCCGCGCCTGCTGATCGCCGACGAGCCGACCACCGCGCTCGACGTTACGATCCAGGCGCAGATTCTCGACCTGATCCGCGATCTCAAGCGCGGCTCGGTCTCGCGGTCATCCTGGTAACGCACGATCTCGGCGTGGTCGCCGAGTATGCCGACGATGTGACGATTCTCTACGCCGCGCGCGTGATGGAGCAGGCGCACGCGGCCGAGTTGTTCCGCAATCCGCTCAATCCGTACACGCGCGGGCTGCTGGCGTCGATTCCGGGCGCCGGCGGAATAAAACGCGCGCGCCTGCAAGCGATACCGGGCACGATCCCAAGCGCGCGAAATCCGCCGAGTGGATGCAGGTTCCATCCGCGATGCCCGCTCCAAATCGACGACTGCGCGCGGGTCGATCCTCCGCTCGAAGCCAAGGCTCCAGACCATTATGTCGCCTGTATCCGGGTCTAGCTCTCCGGCGCCCGCGGAATTGCAACGCGCCACAAGCGCCGCCGCCGGCGCGCGTCCGCTGATCCTCACCGAGAATCTGAGCAAGGAATTTCCCGCCGGCTCCGAGGGTCTGTTTGCCCGCCGGGCGCTGACCGTAAAGGCGGTGCAGCACGTCAACCTGCGAGATCTTCGCGGGCGAGACCGTCGGACTGGTCGGCGAGTCGGGCTCCGGCAAATCGACGCTCGGCCGGTTGATTATCAAGCTGCTCGAACCGACCTCGGGCCGGGTGGTCTTTGACGGCAAGGACCTCTCGAAGCTCGGCCGCGGCGAGCTACGGAACCTGCGGCGCGAGATGCAGATCGTCTTTCAGGATCCCTATGCGTCGCTGAACCCCCGGATGCGGGTGAGATCGATCGTCGGCGAAGGAATAACTATCCACAGGCTCGCGCGCGGGGCCGAAAAGGAGGCGCGCATCGTCGAGCTGCTCCGGATGGTCGGTCTCGACTCGGACGCCCTCAACAGCTATCCGCACGAGTTCTCGGGCGGGCAGCGCCAGCGAATCGGGATCGCGCGCGCGCTGGCAGTGAATCCGCGCTTCCTGGTGCTCGACGAGCCGGTCTCGGCGCTCGACGTTTCTATCCAGGCGCAAATCATCAACCTGCTCCAGGACCTCCAGGAGCGGCTGAAACTGACTTACCTGCTGATCGCGCACGACCTGCGCGTAGTCGAACATATCAGCCGGCGCGTGGCGATCATGTACCTCGGCAAGATCGTCGAGCCCGCCGGCCGCGACGAGATTTACGCCAACCCCCGCCATCCGTACACGCGCGCGTTACTCTCGGCGATTCCGTTCGTCGATGCGGCCGCGCGGCCCGAGCGAATCCGGCTTCCCGGCGAGGTTCCAAGCCCGCTCAATCCGCCCTCGGGCTGCGCCTTCCATCCGCGTTGTCCATATGCCAAAGATGAGTGCAGGAAGGTTGAGCCGCCGCTGGAGACGGGACGAGGTGGACACTCAGTGGCTTGTCACGTTTTTCCCGCCCCTTAGCGTGAGACGCGCATGAAGATCGCGGATTCCATCCGGAGCGTCGAGAAGGCCGGCAGACCCGCTCGAATCGAGGAGATTCGCGGTCCGGCTGCGACGATTCCGCACGCGCCCGGTCAAGTATGGGTCGAAGAGCGCACGCGCGTCGCAGTCGGGCGGGGTGCGACGATCTCGGGCCGCCTGATCTTTTCCGAGCCGGTGCGAATCGAGGGATATTTCCGCGGCGAGGTGATCGCCCACGACTTGGTGGTGATCGCGCAGGAGGGCAGCGTGCAGGGCAAAGTGCGTGCGCCCAGGATGCTCATCCTGGGCGAGCTGCGCGGCGACCTGAACGGATCGGAACGCGTCGTGCTCGGCCCTCGGGCGCGGGTTTACGGCCGGATCGAAACCACCAGCCTCACGATTTGCGAAGGCGCATATATCGAGGGCGACATCAGGATGCCCAACGCGTCGATCGAGCCGGCCAAGCAGAGCGACAGCGCCTGACTTTTAAGCCGATCGAATAGGCAAGCCGATCGAGCCGGCCGCCGGTTGATCTGGTCGGATGATCGGCGGGCTTAGGTGGCAGTCGATTCGACGCGGGCCGCTTTGCCGGCGAGTTCGCGCAGGTAGTAGAGCTTGGCGCGGCGGACCTTGCCGCGGCTTAGAACCTGAATCTTCTCGATTCGCGGCGAATGCAGGGGGAAAATCCGCTCGACGCCGATTCCGTATGATACTTTGCGCACCGTAAAGGTCGCGCGGTTGCCGCCGCGATTGATCTTGATCACGACCCCTTCGAACTGCTGGAGCCGCTCCTTTTCGCCCTCAACGACCTTGACCTGAATTCGCAGCGTATCGCCGGCGCGAAACGCGGGCAGATCTTTGCGCAGTCCGCGGTCCTCGATTTTCTGGATGATGCTATTCATGGGAAGCAAGCCTCAGAGCAGAGCCAACCAAAATAGCGGAACCGGGAGGTTGAAACAACCGCTTTAGGACAGCGGGTACTGTCCTCGATGATGGCATTTAGGACACCCGCCCGCCATTTAGGACACTTCGCGTGGCCCGTGACGAATCAAGGGCAATCGGGCTATTGTGCCCGATTGTCATGCGCAAACACCGGCTTTGGTCGATCGGTTTCGGCTTCACTTTGGTCAATTCTTCCCTCAATCTCGCTCTCCGGTTTGCCACGATGCCAATAATCGGGTGGCAACCATCTTTGCTCACGGCGGAGGTCTGGCTGGCCCTCACTTTCATAGGCGCGCTCGTCGGCGTTTCGATTATGGTATATGCCACGATCCCCGTCGATTTGAGCGTGCGGTTTTTGCCAACGCGCGACTTCTTTGTGCGTAATGCAAGAGTGCTTTTGCTCGGGTCGTTCGGCGTATTCGTGCTTGCGTTCATGACGTGGCAGTCGTTCACGATTTACCAGCTTACAAAGTCGCCGCATTTGGATGTGGATTGGGTTGCACGCCAGACTCAAGTCTTTCAAGGGACAGAGTTTCACCGTCGAGGGTGAGTCGGACAATATCAAATCACAGGACCTCGCACGGGAACTGGTTAAGGCTCTGAAGGGTGCTGGATGGATCGCTGCGGGGGGGGATGAGCCAGGCTGGGCCGTCGGCATTTCGGAAAGAGGCGTCGCAATTGATTCGCGACCGCCGCAACGCGCTGCGGCCAATGCTCTCGCAGACGTGCTACGCAAATCAGATCTACAGATAACAATAAACACAAATTCGTCATGGGTGCCGCCCGCTCCTTTTTCGGATCGGATTGATATAATTGCTGGACTTTTCTAACGGGCCCCTCGCGGTTAGCGCGGCATATTTGTTCCCTTCCCGCCGCGACCGACGATCAGTCTGAATCGCCGCGTGCCCGGCCTGCGCGTTGTCGGCTGCGCTGGCGTCGGCAATGGCAGCACGTCTGACGGCTCAAGCGCGGCTTGCACCAGCTCCGCGACGCTCCAGACATGATCCGCCACGCCGAGCGCCATCGCGGGCGTACAGCGCAGTGTTTCATGCACGCGGCAGAGATTGTAGGAGGCGATCAAAAGCGACGCGGCGGCGCGATGATTCTCAAGTTTTTTGCTGCAGCCGTTGGTCTGCGTTGCTGAGCAGACTTTGAAGGGCCGGGCCAAAAGCTCCGCCTTTCGCTTTTCCCGGCCTCGCGCTACAAGTCCAGCATGAAGCTCCGCCACGCTGCCGCGCTCGCACTCACAGGCTGGTATCTGATGCTGCCGCCGGTTCGCTCAACCAGCCCTCTGTCGTCCGCTACCAAGATGGCGGCAACAGGTGAGTTCTCCCACTGTTATGACGCGAACGCCCCGATTTCCCAATGGCAAACAATAGAAGCCTTTGATACGGCGGCACAATGCAAGGCCGCGTCCACCAAGTCCGCGTTGTCGCATAGACAGCACGGCCTTGATTGCGGCTTGGCGTCGGCCTGGCTTGATGCGCAGTGCATCGCGACCGACGATCCGCGCCTCAAGGGAAAGTGACTAAGCCGCTTATCTCGGCCGGCCATCGCCGGGTGCGGCCGCGGTGCTTTAGTTTCCTGATTGCTTGCGGTTGAGGGCGTCGCGGATCAGTTTGGCCACATCCCAGCCGAGAATCGTCAACCCGTCGATATTGGCGTCCTCAATTTTCACGTTCGCCAGATTGACGTTCTTCAACTCCGCACCTTGCATCGCGATGTCGCTGAAGGTCGCACCTTGAAGATTTACGTTGTGGAACTTCGACTTCGACAGATCGGTGTTGTCGAACTCGGCTGCGGTCAGAAAGCAGCCGTGGAACTTGCTGCCATGCAAGTGCTCCTGAGTGAACGTCTTGCCGTCCGCCATGATGACCTCCGATCGTCGTGAATCTGCCAAAGCGCGAAGCTTCTCGAAGATAGATCGCGGGAGCGCGAAAATGAAGCGTCGCTGTCACGCGCTGCGCAGGCGGTCGAGGATAATCGACGCGGCCGAGCGCACCGAGAGATGATTGTAATCGCCGGGGCCGCGGATCGGAGCGAGCACCAGATCGGCGCGCTCCTTCACTCCGGGCGCCATCCCGAATCCCGTGCCGAGCAGGATCAATATCGGCGCGCCGCCGGGTGTGGCCATACGCTGCCGCAGCTCGGCGAAGCTCATCCCATCCTGAGCGCGGGCCGAAGTATAAACCACGACGGGGCGCGTTCCCGAGCAATCGGCGATCGCGGCGATCGCATCGTCGAGGTCGGGAACGACCTTTATCAGCTCGAGCGCCTCGCGGCGGCGGGAGTCGAACTCGCGCCCGTGGCCGAGTCTCCAATGGTCCAGGAGGCGCGCCGCGAAATCGCGCTGCTCGCCGACCGGATGGACCACGAAGACCGCTCCGGCCCCGTAGGTTCGCGCTGCGCGCGCGAGGTCATGGATATCGAGGCTGGTTATCGCGGAAGTGACGGTCTTGCCGTGCCGATCGAGCACCGGATAATGCAGGAGGGCGAGATAGAGCTGCGACACATCGTCACCGTCGAGAGCTGGAAAATGTGCGCAGATGACCTGCCGCTCCCGCGACTGCGGCTTGGCCGCAGCCGCAAACCGGGAGAGGCCGCCGCGCAACTTGCGCAGGCAAGTTGCGCGGCAGGTGGGCTTGCGCCTGCGCCTGCCGGATCATTCGGGATCGCGTTGGCGGCGCGCGATCAGATTCGGACGCCGGCGCGCGGTCCGTTCGAGTCCCTGCGCGCGGCGCCACTCGCGGATCTTCCGATGGTCGCCGCTCAGCAGCACGTCCGGCACGCGCATCCCGCGGAACTCCTCCGGGCGCGTGTAGTGGGGATATTCCAGCAGGCCGTCGCTGAACGATTCCTCTTCCAGCGAGGTGGGATTGCCGAGCACGCCGGGTATCAGGCGCGCGACCGCCTCGATCACGACCATCGCGGCAAGCTCTCCGCCGCTCAACACGTAGTCGCCGATCGACAGCTCCTGGTCGACCAGCGCGCGCACCCGCTCGTTCAACTCCCTCGTACCGTCCCGCAATCAGCAGCAGCCCCGGCTTGCGGGCCGCCAGCTCGCGGACCATCGCCTGGTCGAGCAGCTCTCCATGCGGCGTCAGCAGAATTCGCCACAGGCCCGGGTTTTCGGCGCGCGCCGAATCGATCGCGGCGGCGATCGGCTCCGGCCGCATCACCATCCCGCTGCCTCCGCCGTACGGAGTGTCGTCAACCTGCCGATAGTTGCCGAGTCCGTGCTCGCGCAGGGGATGGGTGCGAATCGCGATCAGCCCGGCGGTCACGGCGCGGCCGAGCAGTCCGGCGCGCATCGGCGAGTCGAACATCTCGGGAAAGAGCGTGATTACGTGGAACTCCATCTAGATGGGCCTGCGGGATGGGCCTGAGCGTAGAATCTACCGCGGCGCGGCATCGCGAGCCATCATCGCGAGTCATGGGGGCGACCCAATTAGGCACCTTGCAGGGGCTTGAGCCGCGATGCTAGTTAGCGGCTAGCGCGGTTTCGGCTACCCCGGCACCGGAGTATCGAGCCGGCGCTATTTCCTGGAACGACCGGAAGGAAGAAACATGATCAGACTGACTAGATACCTCGGCTCGACGATCCTGCTCTTGAGCCTCTTTACCGCTGCGCTCCGAGCCCAGGAAGCAACTCCGGGTCAGAGTGCCGCGGAGTCTGCACAGAATGACCCGATCCAGAGCGCAGCCCAGCGCTTGTTCAAGGCGTTCGCGGACGGCGACTTGGCGGTGGTCGCGCAGAACACCTCGATGAAATACGCCCGCAACCTGACGCAAGGCGATCTGCGTCCCGCTCCCACCGGACCGAAACTGACAGCCTCCTTCGACGGCAAGGTGACGGTGGTCCGCAAGAGCGACGATGACGCGGTTGTGGAAGCGAAGATTTTCACGCCCGATTCGCCTGAGAACCCGGCGGCCGAGCTGCGCCAGGTGAGGATCTACATGGTCCGTGAAGGCGGCGATTGGAAGGCGTCGGCGGCGGACAAGAAGCAGGCCGAGTCCGACGCCGATATCAACGGCGGATGGTATCACGCGGCCTTCTTCACCTTCTGTCCAAACAAGGGATTGGTGTTCGTGCCCAACCATTTCAGCCGCGAACTCGAATGCCGGACCGTGGCGCAATGCCGGTTCTGAGATCGGCCGCGGGCCTACTCGTCGAGCAAGCCGGGAATCGGATCGACCGTCGCGACGCGCGCGTCGAAATCGATCGATTTGACGACGTCCTCGATGGCCGGAATCAGCACCTCGCGTCCGCCGCCGCGCACCACCCAGACGTCGTTCGCGCCGGTAGGTAAAATCTCTTCGATCTTTCCCAGCGGGCGTCCGTCAACGAGCCGCACTTCTATTCCGATCGCCTGAAAGCAGTAGAACTCGCCGGGCTTCAGCGGTGCAAGGTCGGACGCCGCGACCAGCACGGCCGCGCCCTTGAGCGCTTGCGCTCGCACGATGTCGGTCACGCCGGCGAGGACGATTCGCAGATGGTTGCGGCTCACATGCTCGGCGGAGAGCAGCCGGTATTCGCGCGTCTCGCCGGCGGCCTCGAGATAGACGCGAGCGAGCGCGTCGAGCGCGGTCGAGCCGGGATCGCCGGGACGGAACTTGAGCGCACCCTTGAGTCCGTGCGCTCCCGCGATTACGCCGACGCGGATCAGATCCGGCACGCCCGGCGCGTGTGCCTTCGGCAACGTTCTGGGGCTACTTCTCTTCGACGATCTCGAGGACGACCTTGCGATTGTTGCGCGAGGCCACGGCGTTCAGGATCGTCCGGATCGATTTTGCGGTGCGCCCCTGCTTGCCGATCACGCGGCCCAGGTCTTCTTTCGCGACGTGCAGTTCCAGCACCGAAGCGGTGTCGCCCAAGGTCTCCTTGACCTCGACGGCGTCGGGATTGTTGACCAACTGCTTTGCCAGGAACACGACTAGTTCTTTCATGATGGTGGGCTCCGATGCAGCGGCCCACGGGCGGGCCTCAGATAGCTATTTCATGACGCGCGCTTTATCAGCTTCTCCACCGTCTCGCTCGGTTGCGCACCCACCTTGAGCCAGCGCTCGGCCTGATCCCTGGCGAGCGTGACCTTGGCCGGATTGGTGGAAGGGTCGTAGGTCCCGATCTGGGCGACGAAGCGGCCGTCGCGCGGCGAACGCGAGTCGGCGACCACGATCCGGTAGAAGGGCCTCTTCTTGGCGCCGTGACGGCGCAGTCGAATCACCAGTGGCATGTCATCTCCTGCGTGGTTTGATCCAATTGGTCTTATCTGAATTGATCTTACCTGATTGGTGTTATCTGACTAGCTATTTTATCTGCCCATCCTGAGTCCGCCCGTCATCGCGCCGCCGGCGCCCATCCGGGTGATCTTCTTCATCATCTTGCGGGTCTGATCGAACTGTTTGATGAACCGATTGACCTCCTGAACGGAAGTCCCGCTGCCCGAGGCGATTCGCACCCGGCGCCGGCCGTTGAGGATCAGATGGTTGTGACGCTCCTGCATCGTCATCGAGTCGATTATCGCCTGGATACCGGCCAGCTCGCGGCGGGTTTCTTCGGAATCGGCCTGCCCCGCGATTTTCTTGAAGCCCGGGATCATTTTCATCAAGTCGCCCAGCGAGCCCATCTTCTTGATCGTTTTGAGCTGCTCGGCGAAGTCGGCGATCGTGAACTCGTTTTTCCTGAGCTTGCGCTCGAGGGCCTTGGCTTTGTCCTGATCGTAGTTCTGCTGAGCCTTCTCGATCAGGCTCAACATGTCGCCCATCCCGAGAATCCGCGAGGCGAGGCGATCCGGATGGAAGACCTCGAACGCGTCGAGCTTCTCGCCCATCCCGGCGAACAGGATCGGCGCGCCGGTGGCGGCCCGCGCGGAAAGCGCCGCGCCGCCGCGCGCGTCGCTGTCGAGCTTGGTGAGGATGAGCCCGGTAATCGCGATTCGCTCGTGGAAGCCTTGAGCGACGTTGACCGCTTCCTGGCCGGTCATCGCGTCGGCCACCAGGATCGTATGATGGGGCTGCGCGGTGGCTTTGAGCCGCGTCAACTCCTCCATCAGGTCGTCGTCGATCTGAAGGCGGCCGGCGGTATCGATCAGGAGCGCGTCGTAGCCGCCGACGTCGGCCTTGAGTACCGCGCGGCTCACGATTTCGACCGGGTCCTCTTCGGCTGTGCTCTCGGCGACCGGCACATCGATCTGGGCGCCTAGCACGCGCAATTGTTCCATCGCGGCCGGGCGCCGCACGTCGGTCGAGACCAGCATCGGATGGCGTCCGCGTTCCAATTTGAGCCAGCGCGCAAGCTTGGCGAGCGAGGTAGTTTTCCCCGAGCCCTGCAGGCCGACCAGCATGATCTTGACCGGCGGCTTGACCTTGAGGTTGATTTCGCGGGCGCTCCCGCCCATCACCTCCTGCAGCTCCTGCGCGACGAAGCGAATCAGATGCTGCTCGGGCGTCAGCGAGCGCAGCACTTCCTGGCCGAGCGCCTTCTTCTTGACGTGCTCGATAAAATCGCGGACGACC
Source organism: uncultured delta proteobacterium (assembly GCA_963793115.1). GTDB lineage: Bacteria > Desulfobacterota > Binatia > Binatales > Binataceae > CAVVMA01. The sequence goes on along the minus strand of CAWBYV010000010.1, from coordinate 70,878 downwards.
TTGATACTAACGTCGGCTTCGAGCAGCGCCAGGCGCACTTCGCGGAGCGCATCATCGATATTGCGCTCGGTAATCCGCCCTTGCCCCTTGAGCTTTTTGAATACGCCTTCGAGACGATCGCTGAGGGTATCGAACATAATGATTCAGGTCGCGGAATGGGCGGTGAGCCGGTTCCAGCTTTTCAAGTGACTGAATAGTAGCAAAGGCGAGAAATTAAGTCACCGTAGAAAGTTTGTCAATCCGCAAGACGCGGCGGTGGTCGGTTTTGGAGTCGGATGGCCGGCAGGGACGCCGGCCACTACCCTGAATGAAGCTCCTACATTGGGTAGGGGCCTGCCTTCCGCGCCCGTCCTGTCAAAACCGCCCACTACCGACGCGGCTACAGGTCCAGGCCGCGCTAGCTGGAGAAGATCAGGGAGAGGTCGCGCGAGCAACGCGAGTGCGGGTGAGGGTATCAGCGCCGCCGCGATCGAGGATCATCGCATAGACGCGGCGATCGTCAGTCATCTCGGGATGGAAAGTCGCAGCGAATATGCGGCCCTGGCGCACCAGCACCGGCTCGCCCTCGAAGCGCGCCATCACCTCGACGCCGGCGCCGACGCGGCGAATCCGCGGCGCGCGGATAAACACGCCCTTGTAAGGCGGGTCGAGCGTCGCTTCGAACGAATCGATCTGGCGCCCAAAGGCGTTGCGTTCGATATCGATATCGATCATCCCCCACGACGGCTGCCTGGGAGCGAAGACGTTCTTCGCCAGCAGGATCGCGCCGGCACAGGTGCCGAAGATCGTGCCGCCGCGCGCGACCATCCGGCGCACCGCGGCTTCGATTCCAGAGCCCTCGAGCAGTTTCAGCATCGCGGTCGATTCGCCGCCCGGAATCACCAGCAAGTCGAGCCGATCGATCGCCGCGGCGGTGCGGACTTCGATCGCGCCGGGCATCGCCGCGACGTGGGCCGCGAAATCGCCCTGAAGCGCCAGCACTCCGATTTTCATGACAGCATCCCTCTCAGAAAAACCTAACCCCTGAGACAGAACCTAACCCCTAACCCCTTCCCGACACGGGAAGGGGGATCGGACTCACCACCAATGATCGCCCCTCTCCGTTTCGGAGCCTGCGCTGAGGCTTCCAAACGTGAGGGGTCGGGGGAGAGGTTCTTCTCACCATCCTCGCGTCTGGAGCAATTCCTCGGGCTTGAGCCGCGAGATCTCCAGGCCCGGCATTGCCTCTCCGAGTCCATCCGACACGCGGGCGAGAATCTCGGCGTCTTTGTAGTGCGTGGTCGCCATCACGATCGCGCGGGCGCGGGCGGCCGGGTCGGCCGACTTGAAGATTCCCGAGCCGACGAACACGCTCTCCGCTCCGAGCTGCATCATCAGCGCGGCGTCGGCGGGCGTCGCGACTCCGCCGGCGGCGAAGTTCGGCACCGGCAGCCGGCCGCTCTGCGAGACCATCCGCACCAGCTCATAGGGCGCGCCCAGCTCCTTCGCCGCGGTCATCATCTCGTCGGGCCCCAGGGTGGTCAGGCGGCGAATCGCGGCGGTCACGGCGCGCACGTGGCGCACGGCCTCGACGATATTGCCGCTGCCGGCCTCGCCCTTGGTGCGGATCAACGCCGCGCCTTCGCCGATTCTGCGCAGCGCTTCGCCGAGATCGCGCGCGCCGCACACGAACGGGACTTTGAAAGCGTGCTTGTCGATATGAAACGACTCGTCGGCCGGCGTCAGCACTTCGCTCTCGTCGATAAAGTCGACGCCGAGAGACTGAAGAATCTGTGCCTCGACGAAATGCCCGATTCGCACCTTGGCCATCACCGGGATAGTCACGGCCTCCTGGATTTCGCGGATTTTGCCGACCGCGGCCATCCGCGCGACGCCGCCCTGCGCCCGGATGTCGGCGGGCACGCGCTCCAGCGCCATCACGGCGACCGCGCCCGCATCCTCGGCGATTTTGGCTTGCTCGGCCGTGACCACGTCCATGATCACGCCGCCCTTGAGCATCTCGGCCAGTCCGGTTTTGAGCCTGAGCGTTCCTGTTTCAGCCATTGTGTAGACTCCTTAGAGGTTTATTCCGAGCCCGCTGCTGTCGTCGGCGCCGCGGGCGGCAAGCCTTTCGATGATTTCCGCCAGGCGCGCGATCGCGACGCCAATTTCGTCCGGCGAAGCATGGCCGTAACCGAGGCGGAAGCAGTTCAAGTAACGGCCGTCGATATCGGAGACCGGGCCGGGATTGATCGAGACGCCGTGCTCGACCGCGTCCAGGAAGAGCTGGATCGACGAGACCGGGCGCGGCAGCGTGACCCAGAGCTGGAAGCCGCCCTGAGGGCGCGTCCACGTGACACCCGCGGGCATGTGCTCCTTCAGCGCGGCCAGTGCGGCGTCGCGGCGCTCGCGATAGATCGCACGGATGGTTTCGAGATGCTGATCGTAGCCGTCGCGCAGGAATTCCGCGGCGATCGCCTGGGTCAGCGACGGCCCGCCGACGTCCATATAGCGCTTGTAGGGGACCAGCTCGCCGGCCAGCGAGCGATCGGCGACCAGGAACCCGACCCGCAGCCCCGGCATGAAGGTCTTCGAGATCGAGCCCACCATCACGCGGCGGCCCGGAGGCAGCAGCGAATACAGGCTCGGCGGCTCTTCACCCTCAAAGCGCATCTCGCGGAAGATCTCGTCGTCGATAACCAGCGCGTCGGTTTGGCGCGCCCATCCGGCCAGCTCCTGGCGCGCGGCGGCGCTCAGGCTCTGGCCGGTCGGATTGTGGAAGTCGGGGCAGAGGTAGAATACGGCCCGGCGGCCAGCCGCGAGGCCGCGCAGCGTGTCCAGATTCGGCGCGCCATTTTCCCACGGCACGCTCTGGACGGCATGACCGAACAGCATCATGCATCCAGGCACGCCGGTATAGGTGGGCGTTTCGCAAAGCGCGGCGCGGGACTCGTCACGCGCCCACGCCGCCGCCAGCGAGATCGCCTGCTGGGAGCCGTTGGTGATGATTATCTCGTCGGAGGTCACGCTTACGCCGCGCCGCGCCAGCCGTTCGCGCAGCGCCTCGCGCAGCTCCAGCATCCCGGCGGGTCCGCAATACTCGTAGATGCGCGCGGGATTTTTTCTGAATACGTCGCGCGTGAGCCGCTCGATCAGTCCGGCCGGGATGTTCGCCGGGCTGGGCACGCCGCCCGACAGATTGATCGTGCCAGGACGCCGCTCGATCGCCAGCAGTTGTCTGAGCCCGCCCGCATAGCCTTCACGCAGGCGGCGCACGGAGCGCGCCACTTCAGGCTTTACCGGCTCGCCATTGAAACCGGCACCGGCACTGCCCGCTTGCGGCGGCGCTCCGTCTGGGGCCGCGACGAACGTTCCACGGCCGACTTCCGAGCGGAGCAGTCCGGCCTTTTCAAGGCGCTGGAAGACCTTGTGGACGGTGATCCGGTTGATTTTGAGCTCGGTCGCGAGGTCGGCGACGGAGGGAATGCGATCGCCGGCCTTCAGCCGGCCGCTGCCGATCGCAGCGCGGATCGAGCTTTCGATCTGGCGGTAGAGCGGCGTCCCGCCGTTGGGTTTCAGTCTGAGCTTCCAAGCCATGAGGTCGTATATTCTATAATATATGTTGTATGTCAATAGGTGGAGGCAGAAAAAGGTAAAAGGTTCAGTTTGAAAATGCGCAAATTTTACAACGGGGTTATAGTGCACCCGCATAAGCGCACGCTTGGCGCGCGGCTGGTGCTCATTTCCGGTTTGGCGGGCAATCGCCAAGCGCAGTACGATGCCCCTTTGGCGGGAGAGATCACAATCTCGCGTCGAGGGGTACCTTTGTGGGCGTTCCCGAAGTTCTCAGCGCTATCGCTCTGATTGTGGCCGCGCTCGGCTATTACGAAAACCGCAGAAGCAACAACATCCAGTTGAGACAGGCAATTGCGCTAGAGGAAAGCAATCAAATCGCGCGCAAAGGAGAGGTACAGGCCGTGGTGCCTCCCAATGCCGCAACTGCATTTGAGCCGAGCCGATGGCCTGCGGCGGTCCTGCTCGTCCTGCTGTTGATGAACGTGGCAGTGACTGCATTCGACTACCATAAGCGTTCAAGCATCACGGAACACGACCCGAGACTTCTTCCGCTTAACGACCCAGAGTTTTTTGCTGGGCTTTCTGTGGACCCCAAGCAAAGCGTGATGATGGTCTGTTTCCCCTATGATCCGCTGTCCTGCAACATCGCCGCACAGTATCGGGATCGATTTGCTGACTACTGGACGCCGGAGACCACGGGATTTAACGTGCTCAATCCCGCGCCCAAAGGTGTCGTGATAATCACGAAATCCGAAAGCGGCCGTCCAGCGGGTGCCCTCGCTTTGAGACAGAGATTCCGAGCCATCGGCGTCAGTGCTGACCTTGACTTCGACCCTTCGATTAAGGACCCAAGCGAGTTCCAGGTTGTGATTGGGGGTAGACCTTGAATGGGAACTCCAAGTGAATCGGCTCGCTGGCGTCGTTTGCGCGCTCTGCTGGAGCGCCCGCCAGTCGGTGTGCCTCAGCATCCCGCCTGGCTCTGGCTCTGGCGGATGCAAAATCAAACTGAACCCTTACCTCTGAGCGGAGCGAGGACTTTTTGGCCCGAACGAAGCTGAGAACTCTTGCCACGCACGCTGGGAGGGAGACCTGGTCGCTCGACTTGGCCGGTGCCTGTGGATCGAACCTTGCTCGGTCAGCGTGTTTCCCCGCCGGCTATAGCGAGCCGATTTGAATTCGGTCGAGAGCGGCGTAAATGTAGGAAAGGACGCGTCGAGAGCGACGTGAGCGAGGAGAGAAGCAATGAGTTTGGCGCGATGGTTCTATCGCGGTGGACGCCCGAATCGCTTGGCGGGCGTTGTGAATCGCGGGTGCGCAGCTCTGTACGGCCTGGGGCTGTCCACAAGGATCACCTCTTTCCCAGTTCGAACGGATTGCGGCGCAGATTCCAGTGTTTCGCGTGACATATGGGCGCGATCCTGGAACGCGGAGTCGCGGGGTGCAATCCGCTTGCTCTGCTTGGCCAATTCTGCACACTCGGGCGCCGGCGCAGTGGAAGCGCCCAAGGAGTACGAGGAGGGCTCTCCATGTCGGAACAGGACACTCAAAACGGCCAGAAAAATTATCTGACCAATAGAGTCAACGTCTTCGTGATTATGCCCTTCGGCACCAAAGGTGAGTATCGCGACGGCGGCAAGGAGTCGGATCACGTATTCAACGAGATTATTTGTCCCGCCGTGGTCCGAGCCATGAGGGAATTGGGACCCGACTACGAGGCGAACACTCATCGCGAAGTAGACAAGAACGTCTCAGGCTCCATTTCGGACTCAATCTTGCGGAGCTTGGTCGGTGCGGATGTGGTTATTGCGGACTTGACCGGAGAAAACGCGAACGTTTTCTTTGAGCTAGGGATACGGTACTCGCTGCGCAGGTCAGTAACGATTCTCCTGTCTCGACCTCAGACTGTTATTCCATTCGACATCCAGAACTACCGCCACGTGAAGTATGAGCCTCTCATGTGCGAGCAAGCACGTAACGCCTTGGCCAAATCTATAGGTGATAGCATCCGAGAATCGCGGCCGGATGGCCCCGTCTTTGGTGCGTTTCGGGATTTGAAGGTAGTCCTACCAGGATTTTCCGAGAAACTCGAAAGCGAGGGTGGAGACATGCCCTGGGAAGAATATCTAAATCGGATCAGGTGGTTAGGGGACCGGTTGCTCCACGCCGTAGAGAACGGCTCATTTGCTCCTGACGCATTGATCGGGATCTCGAACGGTGGGCTGATAGTCGCCGATATACTGGGCCGCGACTACTTTCGTGGAACACCTGTGCTGGGCCTCTGGGCAGACCGCGCCCGAAGGGTCACAGATTCCGCGTCATGGTTTTTCAAGAACAGGTATAATGACGCTCTAATGAGCGCTGTGCGCACACAAAACGAGCAGAGTCACCAGAAAGACCCGCCAACAATTCTAATGGTCGATGACCGGATCGGTTCGGGACAAACGGCGCACCAAGCTATTGACTACTTGCGAGAACAACTCGGTGGAAATGTACAAGTCGTTTTCGCGCCTCTAGTGGTGAGTCAACCCGAATATATCAAAGCCGTTGAGGGGTTCTTACCTTGTTCTTATGTAGATCTTCAGGGCCGAAAGGTATTTGGTCTGACCGAATCGGAGCTTTTGGACCGTCTTGTCACGGAAGCGGTACGCTTTCCCTATACTAAGCGTATCAGACAGTAAGACTGCCGTCGTTCAAGGGGGAGCGGGACAAGTTTTGACCGCAGCGGCACCGCGGTACGCCCGGCGGAGCGGGGCTTCTTCGGGGCTCAGGCACTATATCGAGCCGATTTGAATTGATGCGGGAGCGGTGTAAATATAGAAGCGCCATGGCAGACAAACATCTCTACAGAGTACGCGCTCAATGGGACGGAGAGGCAAAGGTATGGGTGGCGGAGAGCGACGACGTTCCCGGCCTCATCACGGAAGCCGAAAGCCCCGAAGAACTCGCCGAGAAGCTGATGGTATTAATTCCCGAGCTTCTTGAAGCCAACGGGCTGCGCCTGGGAAAGTCCAGCGAGGTCACCATCAGGTATGAGCGCGAGGAGCGCTTGAGTCTGCCCGTCGCCGCATAAATGGCCGACTATTCTGATCTGAAGGCCGACGCCGGCAAGAATCGGATCCGCACGTTGACGGATGGCTTGCTGAAGCATGAAGTCCGTCTCAGCGTGCGACCAGCTCGATATACGTTTGGGCCCTGCGTAGCACATCGTCGTAGGTAATCAGCTCGACATGCGTCGGCAGTAACCCTTCTCGACGAATGCGATCGACTTCAGAATAGAAGTCCCGTCAACGACCGATGATGACGATAACTCTCGGTCGGTACACCCGCAGTCCAGTTTTCCGATAAAATGCTTCTCTCTTCTCGCGATCTTCGAACCAGTTTCGATAGAAATCAAGCTGCGCGATCGCTTCGTGAACCGCTGCGCGAAACCCAAGCCTATTGTGCCTGTTGGCCGTAAGACGTTGAGTGGCGAGCTTCAAGTCGCAAATGTCCGCAAACTTGTCGTTTAACTTCTCTAGAAAGAAATCAGGTATCAGCGACCCCTCATCCCGCTCGATGACGACTTGCGGATGTAATTCTACATATTCGCCACCACCGAGGGCTAAGAGAAACTCCGGGTGACCTTCAAAGAATTGTTGAAATTCATTTTCATTCGAGTTGCCGTTAATCAGTGCTTCTAGATGGCTGAGTGCCTCCATCGAAAACCGCTCAGACGGCTGGAGAACATTGCCTCGGGCAACCCACAGCGACCCATCTTTGAGTCGTTCCTCGCCAAGCTGATAGCCACCCAGCGTGCCCGAGGGACGAAACCTATAGCGATGACCATCCCAGAACAACACGAACTGTTGTTTGTCAAGGTCATTATCCAGCCGCTCTAGCGCCTCTATCCGTCGGATAATGTTCTCAATATGATCGCGCCCTCTAGGGGTCCAATGAGTGGACTCGATATCCGCGGCGTCAAGCAGATGTTGAGAAAGAAGTGCAGCGATCTCTGTTCCCTCTCGTTGTCGTTGTCGTTGACTATCGAACTCACGTAGCAGATATCGAGCACGAATGAAGTTGGACCTCTTTTTTGGTGGGGGCTCTGTGACGCTGCTCTGAAAAAAACGCGGCGACCTCTTCTTTGGTAGGGATAACGGGCGGACCAGGTATCGTTGTTGGGGTTATGTCGTCACCGCAGGACCGCAAGTTTCCGAAAAAGAGGTCGAGCGTTCCAAGAGCGCCGCGTTGCTCGACTGCCTTGAACTGTTTGCTACCGGCGCGGAACGCATACTGAAACGTTGTCTCCAGCTCAAGCCCCTGCTCAGTCGAGCGCGCGCGCGTTACGCGACCGGCCATGTCCGCCAAAGCAGGCCTTAGAACTTCTTCTGAGATACCAGAACGAAGGCACTGATCTAGCACCGCCGGCTGTACGCTTAAGATCTGCGTCGTCACTTCAGCGTCGTCCATCCAGCCATCCTCATGGTTTGGAGCCTCCGAGAGGACCTGAAGGACGCGGTCTGTAAGTTTAATGTTGCGACCGAACCATCGATCGATGGCGGCCTGAATTTGGTTCTGAATGGAAAGCCGACGCTCCGATCTCATAGACCTCAGCGACCTCGTAAGAGGGATCATCCTGGGAAAGGCGATCTCTACGTCTGGACAGTACGATTTGCAATCGAAAATTCCCGGTCAACAGCAAGATCAAATCGCGGCACACGGCTAACGGCGTCCTGAGACAGGCGGGGTTGCCGAAGGCGTTCTAACCCGCCGCGCCCCGAATGCCGCGGTCACAGCGGCTGGCGATCGAGCGAGCGGTACTGCACCGCTTCGCCCACGTGATGGGCGCGGATCGGGCCGCCGTCGTCCAGATCGGCGATCGTACGCGCGACCTTCAGGATTCGCGTGTAGGCGCGTGCGCTCAGCCCCAGCCGATTGATCGCCAACTCCAGCAGTTTCTCGCCCGGCCCATCTACCTGGCAATACTCGTGCAAGTCGCGCGGCGTCATCTGGGCGTTGGCGAAAAACGGCTTGCCCGCGAAGCGCTTGAGTTGGATATCGCGGGCGCGGTTGACCCGCTCGCGGATCGAGTCGGAGCCCTCGGTTTGCCGCTTCTCGGTCAGCTCGGCGTACTTTACGCCGGGCACCTCGATATGAATGTCGATCCGATCGAGCAGCGGTCCCGAGATTCGCGACCGATAGCGCTGGATCATCATCGGCGTGCAGGTGCATTCGTGCTGCGTGTCGGTGAAGAAGCCGCACGGACATGGATTCATCGCCGCCACCAGCATCACGCTGGCCGGAAACGTGATGGTGCCCATCACACGCGAGATCGTGATCCGCGCGTCTTCGAGCGGCTGGCGCAGAACTTCGAGCACGTTCTTGCGGAACTCGGGCAGCTCGTCGAGGAACAGCACGCCGTGATGGGCCAGGCTGACCTCGCCCGGCCGCGGCAGCGAGCCGCCGCCGATCAGGCCGGCGTCGGAGATCGTATGATGGGGCGAGCGGAAGGGCCGCGTCGCGATCAGCGCCCGCCCGTCCATCAGGCCGACCACGCTGTGCACCTTGGTGGTCTCGATCGCCTCCTCGAAGGTCATCGCGGGCAGGATCGTCGGCAGCCGCTTGGCGAGCATCGTCTTGCCCGAGCCGGGCGGCCCGATCATCAGCACGTTATGGCCGCCCGACGGCTGCGACCTCGAGCGCGCGCTTGGCCTGCTCCTGTCCTCTCACCTCGGCGAAGTCCACGTCGTAGCGGCTGGCCGAGCCGAAGACATCGCCCAGGTTCGCCGCAGTCGGTTCTATCTCGCGCAAGCCCTCGAAGAACTCGAACGCATCGCGCAGGCTGTCGACCGGCAGAATCGCGACGCCCTCGCCCACCACGGCAGCCTCGGCTGCGTTCTCGCGCGGCAGTACGACGCCCGGGAGCTTTCGATGGCGCGCGAGGATCGCGGTCGCCAGCGCACCCTTGATCCCCTTGATCCTGCCGTCGAGCGCAAGCTCGCCGAGCACCAGATATTGGCGGAGCAGGTCGGGCTTGAGCGCGCCCGCGGCGGCGAGCAGCGCGAGCGCGATCGGAAGGTCGAACGCCGAGCCCTCCTTGCGGGTGTCGGCGGGGGCGAGATTAATCGTGATCTTGTGACGCGGGAATTCGTAGCCCGAGTTCTTGATCGCCGAGCGCACGCGGTCGAGCGCCTCGCGCACGGCGCCTTCCGCCAGTCCGACGATCGTGGGCTTCGGCACGCCGTGGCTGATGTCGACTTCGATCTCGACCAGGTACGCGTCGACTCCGAAGAGCGCGCTCGAGAGTGCGCTGGCCAGCAAACGATTTTCCCCCGGCAACCTGACTTCGCGGCGACTCTAGCGCGAAACCCCGCCAACGCGAAGCTTGGCTTCCGCCATATTTTCGCCTTTCCCGGCGGCGGCGGGAGACACCCTCATCCGCGCCGGCCGCAGCCGCGGCGCGACTTCTCCCGCTTCTCCCGCAACCGGGGGCGGGAGAAGGGGCTCCGCGGCATCGGCGTCAACCTGCCGGCTTCGAAAATTCCGGGTTAGGGCGGCAGAACAGGCACGAGCTTCCCGACGCGACCAGCCGTCCCGAGGGCGACCAGACCTGCCCGCTGCATCCGACCAGACCGTCGCCGGCGACCGGCGCCCAGCAGTCGCAGAGCAGCCATTCGTCCCCGGCGGAGCGCGCGTGGAAGATTGCGCTCACGTCGAGGTTGGGCGCCAGATGGGAGATCGGTCCGTTGCGCACGTGCGGCTGCAGCGCGCCGTTCCACATCATCAGGTCCATCCACATCAGCGCACGGGCTGCGTCGAGGAAGGGATCATCCAACGAGACCGGTTCGAGCAGGCGCATCCAGGTGCGCCAGATCGGGGGGCCGGGAATGACTCCGTCGCTCCAGTCTTGCCATACGGTCGGCTTGGCGTCGATCGCACTGCGCCAGACCGGGTACCACTCTGCGTAATTGTCGGCGAGCTCAGCGTAGCTCTTGAGTTGCTCGGGGCGCGGCACGTCGGGCATCGCGGCGTGATCGTGAACGAAGCCGCTCATGCCTTCGTCGATCGCCCATCCGGTGGCCGCGAGAATCGGATTTCCTTTCTGACTGATGCGGATGTGCAGCGCGTGCGACTTCTTGCCGCGCCGAAGCGTGGTAACTTCAACCTCCGCTTCCTCGAAGGCCGCCATCGCGAGGAACTGGCAACTGATACTCGCGGGCCGCCGCAGCGGAGTCTCGAGCCCGATCGCGCGCAACGCGATCGCGGCGACATAGCCGCCCAGCGGACCCCATACCTGCCAGTCCGACGATATCATAACGCGATAGCGGCCGTTTCCGCCCGTCAGCGCAGTGTCTGCGAGAAAATTTCCCATGCCCACGGCAGGCTCTACTTGGCCGGTACGACAAAGTTTCCGGGATTCGCGACCATCGCCTGCTTTATATCCGGATGCTCGGTGAACTCTACTGGGTGAACTCCACGATGTCAGCGCTTAGGATCAACCTCCTCTCGCATACCAGCAGGAGAAAGAGGGTGCTTCGATCCTCGGTAAAGTTGGCAAGGCCCGTTGCTTTACCCTCAACGGCGACGCCCTGGTATAGGTTTGCTTTCGCCACGGCATATTCTGCCGCGGTGACTGGGAATATGCACAGCAGCGACCAGCCGTCGTCTTCGCCAACTGCGCCAGCTTTAAGTACCCGGTAGTTCTTCTGGGTGAGGCCGACTTGTGTTCCCCCAGATTGCGGCAGCATTCCCACCGATGAGCTGCAGCTCGCGAAGGTCAGCACCGCCACAAAGAACACTGATGCCGTTATTCCCCGTTTCATTTCTGCTTTCCTCGTTCGATCGCGCAGCCGGGGCGTTACTCCAAAGTCAACGCAGCGAGAATCGCGAATACTATGGGTCTCATACACCCCCTCGCTCGAAAAATTGACCGGGATTCCTGAGTACGGTTGCATAGCAGGAGATGCGTCGCCGGTCAAAAGCGCGCGAAGACGGCGCGGCTGAAGTCCGTGCCCGAAGCGCCGCCCTGATCGAGGGTCAGCCTCCCACGCTCCGAGTATCGGTGCCCAAGGACCGGGCCGAGTTGGTCAACGAGCAGCGCGGCGTCAGGGAATACCGCGTGAGCGGTTATGAAACCGCTTGGTCCTGGAAGGCCCCGCGCGACGATCCACTTGCGCCGGGGCCGATACGATCGAGGTCACGCACGGGCCGCTGCGATCCGGCGTGCCTCGCCTGCGCTCTGCTGCGCGCTCAGGAAAGGCACGCTCCGCCCGCGCAGCATCAGGTTCCAGTACATCCACGGCAGGCCGTATCTCTTGAGCAGCCACATATCGTAGCGCTCCTTGAAGGTGTTGATGAACGGTATGGTGGGCGTGGGGCGACCGCTGTAATCAAACTCGCAAAGCAGCATCCGTCCGTAACCAGTGACAATCGGGCAGGCCACATAGCCGCCGTAGCTGGCGACGGGCTCGACTCCTCGCATCACGGACAAGAGATTGCTCGCCACCACAGGAGCCTGCCGGCACGCCGCCGCGCCGGTCTTGGAATTGGGCGTGTTGGCGACGTCGCCCAACGCGAATACGTCCGGATAATCCGGATGCTGCATCGTGTGCTTGTCAACTTTAACCCAGCCCTCCGCCGGTTTCTGGGCATCGGCCAGGGGACTCTGCCTGACGAAATCGGGCGCGCTCTGGAAGGGCACCACGTGCAAGATGTCGTAGGGTACCACAACGCGGGCGCCTTCGGGCTCGCCCTTGACCTTGAACACGGCCTCTCTTTTGTCGGGACGGATCTCGACCAGTTCGTGGTTGAAGCGAGTATCAATCTCGTAGCGCGCGAGCACTTTGTTCAGTACCGCCGCATACTCGGGCACTCCATAGATCGATGCGGGAGCGCTGCCGTAAATTAGCTTGGCGTTGCGGATCCCCTTCCTGCGGAAATGGTCTGCCGCCAGGTACATTATTTTCTGCGGCGCACCGGGGCATTTGATCGGCGTGCCGGGCATATGGAACAGGGCGGTGCCCCCCTTGAAGCCGCTGATGGATTCCCAGGTCTTCGGCGCGAACTCATAGCCGTAATTCGTGGAAACCCCAGGGCTCTTGACCGCCTCCTTTAGCCCGGGAATGGTGTCCCAATTGAGCTGGATACCAGCGGCGACGACCAGGAAGTCGTAGCCTAGTTTCACACCGCCGGAGGTCGTCAAGGAATGCTGGCTTGGCGCAAGTTCACGAACCGAATCCCGCAGCCATCGCACGCCTCGCGGAATTAATGAACTTTCCGCGCGGACGCTTATCTCTTTCGGAACGACGCCAGCCCCGACCAAGGTCCAAATCGGCTGGTAGAAATGCTTCGTCGAGGGCTCGACAATGCAGACGTTATCCTCGCCGGCCCGCCTCAACAAGGCGGCCACGATGATTCCCGCAGTGCCGCCGCCAATGATCACGAACTTATGGTGTGCGTCCTCCATTATTGATCCCTTGACGAGTCATCTTTGTCTTGTTTCGCAGACGCACAAAACGTGCCGTCGAGAAAAGGGCGGCCATAATCGGATTACCGGCACGTCATCCCGATTTCACGGAATCGCTTCACCAAAAGAACCGCCGGGTCTGATGCGCTCGGAAACATCTGATGCGTTTGGAACCAAGCGGTGCCCGAAGTCAACTTCGGAGCCATCGAGGCCCGCAAGTCCTCCTGTCCACCCAGGCAAGCTGAGCAGAACTTAGGGCAAGTATAGACTTGACTAACCCCTGGGAGGGCCACTAAAATGCCCTCTCGCAGTCGGCGTGGATCGATCATTGGAATCTGGGGATTTCGGCCCGGAGAAGCTGTGAGAGTTGCATACTCAGATGAATCGGGCGCGGGCTCAAAAGAGAAAGAGCCCATCGCCGTGGTTACAGCGATCGTGATCAACATGGATGAAGACTGGTCTTCCATAGAAAGCGACCTAAGCAAGATACGTCGGGAGACGCCAGCGAACCTCTTGCATAAAGGCAAGGAATTCAAAGGGCAGCTTCTCTACAGCGCCGTTAGAAAAAACATCGACAAGGCGCGAGATGTTCTCTGTCGCGTTCTGGCTGTCGCGAATCCGACACTCATCTACTATGGTGCCATTGATCGAGACGGCTACGATACTCATGTTGAGCGTTCCCGCGCGCATGTGGCTCAGAATGTCGGCAGAGACGAGGCAACGGAGCGGGCGACCACCACCACGTCACTAGACGCAGCATTCGACAATTGCCTCGCGCGCGTGAACAGAGCCGCGCGTGGATGGCACGAACAGATATTGTGGATTTCAGATCATCAAGACTCCGCCGATGCGAAACGATCACGTCGAGAGGAACAGACAAAGACTGGATTGGCTTGGACCAGGTTTCTTGCGAGCCTCGGTCACGACCCGGTGACACTGAAATATATCAAAGAGAAAGAACCAGTCCGGATCGCCGATACTATCTATTTCGGCCACTCCGAGGAGTCTCTTGCGTTGCAGTTGGCAGATGTATGCTGTTCGACCGTTACGCTACAGCTATTGGAGACGTTCTACGGTTGGCGTCCTTGCGTGGCACCGTTCTATGACCTAATTCGACTTGCAGTCGTGAACGACGGCAGTCCGCCATTGTTTCGCCCGCCGCATGATCGGATGGGCAATCCGCTAAATCCTTAATTGAAGCGGCCCTAGCGTGAGTTATACAAACTTCGAGCTTGCCTTTTGGCACCCCTTCGGGCCGCACGCCGGGGAAACGGCGGGAGCGATCATCGAGCGCAAGCGAGCCGAGATTCAGGCAAACGGATGGACATTGTGGTCCTTCCAATTCCGCCCAATGCTCAGTGATTGGCACACCGAGTTATCGGCTGCCGCGCGGGATGAGGTGTTTGCCTTTTGCTCGAAAGGAAATGGAGCCATCGATCCAGCCGGTGAATCCACCGAGTGCAGGAGCTACCGATTCGTCGGCGAGAAGGATAGTGACTGGCGGCCAATGCCAAACGGCGTCAGAGTTCCCCACCCCTTTCGCCCACGCAAGAAACTAGCGTCTGCCTTCGTCGTCCAGCGAGTCATATGCCCCGTCGAGCCGTTCCAGCGACCCGCCGTGGAGTGGTTCGCCGTGAAAAAAGGCCCATGGCGTCAATCGGCGGTTCCGAGTCGCGGCGTGTATCTCATTCGTCCGGGCGGCACGATAGCCATGCGAAACGTCGGTGCGGTACTCGAATTGAAGCCACCATATCTGGCGGTCCTGAGCGCGGACCTTGCAATTTCAAACTAGGGTAGTAGCAGATGATTCAACCGTGCCGCTTGGCTTTTCTACGTTTTGCGAATTTGGCCATGCGCCGATCCACTTCCTGTTTTGGCGCACCCAGGATTCGCTTCATGATGTTGTCGAAGCGCTCGAATGGCGTGGCTCCGCCGGGATCGTCTCCCGGCGGAATAACCAAGGTGGATTGCTTTGGTCTGCTCATCGCGGACTTCTCCGCTTCCCGCGCCCCTGACGACTCACTCTTGTCACGCTTGGAGGCCCTCCGTTTCCGTCTTCCCGGTCAACTGCTTATAAGTCAGGCGTCGATCCGCAACGCTGGAAAGGATTTCCGAAAAGCGGCCAGCATCTCCGTCGCCGTGCTTGCGTTCATTGTACCGGAAAGCCTGCTCATCCAAATACCGGAACAGATGGAAAGGTTCCACGCTCACATAGGTTCCTTTCAGTCCCCGCTTCAAGAGGCTCCAGAAATTCTCGATCCCGTTAGTGTGTACATTGCCGCGAACGTACTCCTCGGCATGGTTCACGAATTTGTGAACGTAGTCTTTGTCGAGCCCGGTATAGGACGCCAGTTCGTCGGTGAACACTTCCGAGCCCGGTTCAACATTCGCTCGCACTTCTTCATGCAGCGTACCGCGCTTGCGGTTCGCGACATGCTTTACGCGCACCTTGCCGGTCTCGCGGTCGAGCAAGCCGACTACCAATTCCTTTCCCATTCCGCCTGTGCCGGTGATCTTCGCGGCTTTCCTGTCCTTGTGCATGAAGCGCGCGAGCCCGCCGATCATGCTCTCGTCTACCTCGACCGGGCCGCCCTTGCCGAATTTGCCGAAGCTTCCACGCTGCATCGCGAACCGAATCCGATGCAGCATGAACCACGCGGTTTTCTGGCAGACATCCAAATCGCGGGCGACTTCGCAGGAACTGATCCCATTCTTGCAATTGCCGATCAACCAGACGGCGGGCAGCCACTTCGTCAGCGACAGGGGCGAATCCTCGAAGATGGTTCCGACCTTCACGCTGAACTGTCGGCGGTCGTGCTTCTGGCTGCATTTCCAGCGGCGCTGATTCGCGAGATAGCTGACTTTCTCGCTCCCGCAGTAAGGGCATTTCACCTTGCCGTCAGGCCAGCGGCGAGAGACCATGTAGGCGATGCAGCGGTCTTCGTCGGAGAAGTAGCGGATCGCGTCCGTCAGGTTTCTGGGGCTGTATTCGTTCGTTTCCATGCCCTTAATCTAGCGCATGGACGCGGGTTAGTCAAGTCTATACTTGCCGAACTTAGGCCCTCGCTAGCTTGGGGAACCCATATGCCGCTCATGCACCCAATCCTCCGCCTGCAGGTATGCCCTCAGGCCCGCGGCGGCCATGATCCGTAGCGGCTCCGGCGGCCACGGGATAACGCGGCGGTTGACGAACGGACAATCGAGCAGATCGCTTTTGCGTCCCAGAAGAAGATCGCGCAGAACCTGCGCGTTCAGATGTGTCAGCGAAACCCCGTGGCCAATACAGCCGACGCTGTAAACCGCGCGCTCATCCCCCAAATAGCCGAGCGCCGGCGTCAGATTCAACGTGACCGAGAACGGCCCACCCCATCGGTGAGTGATCCGGACGCCTCTCAACGAGGGAAACAGGAAGCCGATGTGCCCCTCGAGATGACGCCACGCGGCTTCATTGCTGTCGGCGTCGAGACCGTTCGCGTAGGTCAGGCCGACCGGGCCGCCGCCCATCACCAGGCGGTTGTCCGGCGTGCGGCGGTAATAATGGATCAGGTTGCGCGCGTCTTCCACCCCCTCGAAACCCTTCCAGCCGATCGGCTCCAACTGCGCCGACGTCAGCGGCTCGGTCGCGATCATGTAGGTGAAGGCGGGTATCTGCTTGCGCAGTAGTTGCGGGAAAAGGTGCGAGTAGGCGTTGGTCGCGAATACCAGCTTCTGCGCGCTGACGGTTCCCTCCGGCGTCTTCAGCCGGAAGATCGGCTGCGAGGTGATCTCCGTTACCGGCGTGTTCTCGTACACCGATACGCCGAGCTTCAGCGCCAGCCGCTTCTCCTCCCGAACCAGCTTGGCCGGATTGACCAGCAGCAGGCGCGGCTCCCACATCGCACCGAGGTAACGCGGTGAGTTGACCCGAGCCCTGACCGCCTCCGCGTCGATCCAGTCGATCCCGCTGAAACCCAACGACTTCATCAACTCCACTTCGTGATGGAGCCGAGCGACGTAGGCCGGCGCGGTTGCCACCCTCAGAAAGCCGGGACGAATCCGGTCGCAGTCCAACTTCTCCCGCTGGATAAGATCGTCCAGCGTGTCCACCGCGCGCTCCATGAAGGCGTGTGCTTCCTTGAGGAACTGCTTTCCGCGAATCATCGCGGTAGTCCCGAAGCCCAGCCCGACCACCGTCATCCCGAACGAGCCATTCCTGCCGCTCGCGCCGTACCCGATCGTGCGGGCCTCCAGCACCGTGACTTTCAGCGCAGCGTCGGCGCGTCTCAGTTCGCAGGCCGTCGCAATTCCGGTAAAGCCGCCGCCGATCACCGCGACATCGACCGCGATGTCGCCCTTGAGCGAAGGCTCGGGCGTGTACGGCCCGTAGGTATCCAGCCACAGCGACAAAGGTGAATCGGGTAATCGCATGGAGTCCTCCTGCTCTCGCCGGCATTTCCCGCGCACGCCACCCGGCGCCCGGTTCACGCCGTAGGAAGCTGTGGGGTTATAGCGGTCAACGGGATTATAACAGTCGCGATGGGCCTGAACGAAAGCTTGCGCATCCCGCCGCCGTTCGAGGAGGCGGTTCGCACCCACGAGCGCGCGATCATGCGCTATCTGCTCCGGATGACGACCGATCGCGACGACGCACTCGACCTGTTTCAGGAAACCTGGCTGCGAGCCTATCGGGCGTACCCCCAAGTCAGGTCGGCCGACGGGCTCAAACCCTGGCTCTACCGGATCGCGACCAATCTCTGCCGAAATCGCGCGCGCGACAATCTCCGGCGCTCGCGAGTGATGACTCCCGCCGGTCTCGCCCTTGACCACGACTCGGCCGCGGCGCCCGCCGGCGGGCGCCGACGGTGTGATTCACCTCAGGCGGATGGTGGCGAGGCTCCCGCACAAGCAGCGGATGGCGCTCATGATGCGGAAATTCGGCGGGCTCGATTACGGCGAAATCGGCGCGGCGCTGGGATGCTCGAACGAAAGCGCGCGCGCCAGCGTCTTCAAGGCGATGAAAAAACTGGAGGCGGCCAGATGAAGATGGTCAATCCCATTCCAGAGCCGGCGGACACGTCGTCCGACAACGCGATGGTCAACGGGCTGCTGCGCAAGGCTCACGCCCAACTCGAGCGCAAGTTCGCGATCATTCGCCGGCCCGAGGCCGCGGTCGGAGCGTTTCGGTCCCCGCTCGGCCCGATCCTGATAGCCGAGGGTCCCAAGGGCCTCGTGATGATCCATTACATGGACTCCGGCGATACCCGCAAGCAGCTCGATAAGCTCAGGCAGAAATTCGACCCGATCAAGGACCCGCGCGCGGTTGAGCCGGTGGTGCAAGAGATTGCGCGGCTTCTGGAAGGCGACGCGGACGCATTGACGCGTCGAGTCGATCTAAGCATGGTGGAGAGCGACTTCCGTCGCGAGGCGCTCCGGCGGCTGTGCGAAGTTCCATCCGGGTCGGTCGTGAGCTACCAAGCGCTGGCGGCGGCGACCGGCGCTCCCAATGCGCAACGTGCGATCGGCACCGCGATGGCGACCAATCCCATCCCGGTGTATGTCCCCTGCCATCGCGTAGTGCGGTCGGACGGTATGGTGGGCAATTACGGCGGCGGGCCGAGCCGCAAGATCAAATTGCTGCGCGCGGAGGGCTTCGATATCGACCGCCACCACCGGCTGCATGCCGTGTGGGGCCATCGCGACACGGGAATCTATTGCCGGCCGGAATGTCACGCGGCGCAGCGCGCGAATCGGGCGAAGCTGATGATGTTCGCAGACGCGCCGCATGCACGGCAGGCCGGAATGCGGCCGTGCAAGCTATGCCGTCCCGGCGCCGATTGAGCCTCGCGCGATACTAACGGGCGGACCGCACAAACCGCTGCAGCGTCGCGCTTCTATTCGGTTTCCTGCTGCTGCTTGAGTTGCTCGAGCTGCTGGCGCTGCTGTTCAATCTGCTGTTGTTGCTGCTGGATTTGGGCCTGAGTCTGGGTCTGCTGGTTCTCCGTGTTCTGCATCTGATTGCCGACCACGTAGCCGCCGCCGGCGCCCAGCGCACCGCCGATCGCCGCACCAGCGGCAGGATTGTGCACCGCGGCGCCGATTATCGCGCCCGTCCCGGCGCCGAGCACGGCTCCGATACCCGTGCCTTCCTCACGAGTTGATAGCGGTTGTCCCGAACAGCCGGCCAGGAAGAGGATCGCGGCCAGCGTCAGGCCGATCGTTCCGAGAAGTTCCTTGCGTCGTACCCGCATTTTCGATTGTCTCCTGTTGCGATCCTGCTGCTGCTACGTCGGCCAATCGCTTCAGTTACCAAGTTCTACCGATCAACCTACCGTCGGCATCGGC
Organism: uncultured delta proteobacterium; assembly: GCA_963793115.1. Classification (GTDB taxonomy): domain Bacteria; phylum Desulfobacterota; class Binatia; order Binatales; family Binataceae; genus CAVVMA01. The sequence goes on along the minus strand of CAWBYV010000010.1, from coordinate 51,557 downwards.
AGAAGGGCGCCCCTCCCGGATTACACCGCGAATGGTGGAGCAACTCGCATGCCCAACCTTCAGATCAACAGTACACCGAGATTTTCATTCGTCAAAGTGGCAAATCGGCCACTCAAACATCCCATTTGGTGCGTCGACGACGACGGCGCTCAGCGGCCCCGCCAACGTGGTGCGCGTTTCTCCATGAATGCCTTGACGCCCTCCTTGAAGTCCTCCGAACCCAGCATCCGGACCATGGTCTCATCGTCTTCCCTGATCGCGGTAGCGAGGTCGGTGAACAGATGGCGATAGACCAGGCGGCGCGCCTGCGCGACCCCGAGCGGCGAGCACTTGGTCGCGATATCCGTGGCGATCTGGCGCGCGGTCGGGATTACCAGATCGGGAGCTACCACACGCGTGACCAGGCCGATTTCAAGCGCCTCTCGGGCTTCGAGCAGCCGCCCCGTGAGCGCCATTTCCATCGCGCGCGTCAGTCCGACTATTTTCGGCAGCATCCAACTGCTGCCGTGCTCGATCGCGAGACCGCGCTGGGGAAAGATCAGACCCAGGCGCGCCTTCTCCGAGGCGATCCTGATATCGTAGTAGAGCGACTGCGTCAGCCCGAGACCCACGCACGCGCCGTTGATCGCGGCGATGATGGGCTTGCTCAGCGCGAGCGGCCAGGAGAACTGGCCGCGATAGTCCCCACGATGCTCGCCGAGCCATCGGTCGTCGGTCGATGGCGTGCCGACCGCGTCGGTCGCCCGAGTGCCTCCGCTCGCGACGCTCGACAGGTTGCCCATTTCGGCGCCGGCGCAATAGCCGCGGCCCGCGCCAGTCACGATGATCGCGCGGATGTTCGGGTCGCGATCCGCGTCGACCATCGCGATTTTCATCTCCGCGCCCATCATCGGCGTGAACGCGTTGAGGCGTTCGGGCCGGTTCATCGTGACCGTGGCGATTAGATCCTGCTTCTCGTAGATGATTTCCGCGAAATCCATTGCCGCCTCCGCGAACTGGCTGTGTGAACTTCTGAACGGCTCGATCAAAGCACGTGGCTGGTTCTAAATCTAACGCCGCCCGATTGGATTCCGCAGCCGCGCTTTTTTCTGTCACCCTCGCGCGTGGCATGCGCCGGGGGCGATGCCGCGCGAAGGGTCTCGGGATTCCGCGCGCGCGCCGGACGCGCGCGCGGAAATGACAGCCACGGCTGGGAATACCCGCAGTCCGGCCAGCTTTCTTTCGCTCGCGGCGGCTGTTAGTAAACCGTCATGTCTCGGCGACAGGTCTGCTCGCCACCCGATGCTTCCTCGCTCGCGGTTCTGACCTGCGTGCTCTGCGCGCTCGTCTGGCTGGGTTGGGCAACCCCGACTGCGATCGCAAATGCGCCCGAGGCGGCGTCGCCTGCCAGCGCGCCGGTGAAGGCCACACCGGTGGCTGCCGCCTGGTCGGCGGAGGCCGGCCACGCGATGGTGGTGTCGGAGAGCGAGCTGGCCTCGAAGGCCGGTGTGAAGATTCTCGAGAGCGGCGGCAACGCAATCGACGCGGCCTGCGCGGCCGCGCTTGCGATGTGCGTGACGAATTCGAGCTCGTGCGGAATCGGCGGCGGCGGCTTCATGCTCATCTATATGGCGCGGACGCACGAGGTCTCCGCACTGGATTACCGCGAGACCGCGCCCGCCGCAGCGACCGCGACGATGTATATCCGCGACGGCCATCCCGACGAGCAAGCCGCTCGCACCGGCCCGCTCGCGATCGCCGTGCCGGGCGAGCTCGCGGGCATCCACGCGGCGCTCGGGCGCTTCGGCAAAATGAAATTCAGCGCGATCGCGGCGCCCGCGATCGAGCTTGCGCGCCACGGCTTTCCGGTCAGCGAGCATCTGGCCCGCGAGATCGAGCATACGGCGCCCGCACTCGCGCGCGACCCCGGACTCAAGGCGGTGTTTCTGAATCCCGACGGCACGCCGCACAAGCCGGGCGACACGATCGTGCAGAAGGACTTGGCCGCGACGCTGGAACGCCTGGGCGACAATCCGGCCGGCTTCTACCGCGGTCCGATCGCGATGCAGCTCGGGGCTTGGCTGAAAGCGCACGGCGCGCTCGTCTCTGACGCCGACTTGGCGGCATATCAGCCCGTCTGGCGGATGCCGCTGCAGCGCTCGTACCGGGAATTTCAGGTCTACGCGATGCCGCCGCCGTCGTCCGGTGGCGTGGTGCTCGAGATGCTCGGGATGCTGGAGACGGGCCAGCTCGCGGCTTGGGCGCCGACTCGCCGCCGTATCTGGCGCGCCTTACCGAAGTGCTGCGGCAAGGGTTTCTGGATCGCGACAAGTACGCCGATCCGGCGTTTGCGCGCGTGCCGATCGACACGCTGCTCTCGGAGGAGCATATCCAGGAGGCCCGGATGCGCGCGCTCCATCACACGGTTGCGCCGGCGCCCGTCCAGGCCGCGCACGACCACGGCACCGCGGATCTCAGCGTGGTCGATCGCGAGGGCAACGTGGTCGCGCTCACCACGACGATCAACACGGCGTTCGGCGCAAAAATGATGGCGACCGGGCTCGGCATCATAATGAATGACGAGATGGACGACTTCGCCGTAGCGCCCGGCGTGCCAAACGTTTACAAGCTGGTCGGCGCCAAGGCCAACGAGATCGCGCCGGGCAAGCGCCCGCTTTCAAGCATGACGCCGCTCATCGTGACCAGGAAGGGGACGCCCGTGCTGACGCTCGGCGGCTCGGGTGGGCCGACCATCATCAGCGGCGTACTCCAGGTCGCGCTCGATATCCTGGATTTTCATCTGAACCCGGTGCAGGCGGTCGATACGCCACGGATTCACGAGCAGGCCATGCCCGACGTGGTTGTGGCGGAATCGGGAGTGCCCGAACAGACGCGCGGCGCGCTCGGGCGGATGGGGTATAAGGTCGTTACGGTGCCGTCGCTCGGAGCTGTCGGCGCGATCACGATTGCACCTGGCGGCCTGCGTGGGGCGTTCGATCCACGCAAGGGCGGCGGCGCGTCGGGGTATTAGGCGCGGAGCCGCCGCTGGCCAGGCATCGGATCCTGTGGCGCGCGCAAAGCTGCCGATGGCATACTGGCATCTCGCCCGCGAAACGATTTTAGAACGCGGAGAGACTCGGCTTAGAACGGCGAGAGATCCTTACTAAAGATAAAGAAACGCGGAGAGGTGGCCGAGCCCGGTTTAAGGCGCACGCCTGGAGAGCGTGTAGACTCGAAAGGGTCTCGGGGGTTCAAATCCCCCCCTCTCCGCCATCGAGTCTCGGCCTTCTGCAATCTCCGTAGGACGGCGCGAAATAGCCCGCGTTTGTGGCCTCTTTTGTGCGTCTAGCCGAACCAGAGAGAGACGAAATTCCGCGACGCTCGGGGCTGTGGGGGGTGTTTCTCTCCGCGGGGGCAGGGTCAGGTTCGCTTTCGCGATTGCTTCGGCTAAGCGCCGCGTGGAGCCGGTTGCCGATGTTGAAGACAATCGGAGACGCGGATATGAGCGGCGCGGCGATCGGAGCAATGGCTATTCGAGGCCGACGGCTCGCTTCTGGGTCGTTCAGCGGTGAGCGTCTAGCGGTTACTTTTTCGAATCCGCCGGCACCGGAATCTCGACTACCGGATCGTCGCGATCGTCATACTCCAGACGCAGCGCTTTGGTCATCACGGCGTGCATGTCGTACATGCACGTCGTGTAGGTAAGCTCGAGGATCTCCTCATCGGACAGAAACGACTTCAGTTTTGCGAAAATTCCGTCGGGCACTCTTCCGCGTAGCGCGACCAGACAGTCCACGTAAGCGAGGACTGCCCGCTCCTCAGCAGTGAAGCATTCTGCGACCTGCCAATCCTTGAGCGCCGCAACTTTTTCGTCGGAGACACCAACTTGGCGGCACGACTTGCAGTGCTGCGAGAAGACGAACTGGCTGCCGACCAGCCAACCGGCGCGCGTTTGCGCAAGCTCGCGAAACAGCGGATTTAGCTTGCGATCCGGGCTTTGATAGAAACGGAAGCCGCGCATCGCGTGATCGAGCGCATCAGGCACCAGCGCGAACACGGTCCACCAGTTGCCCGGCGTTCCAGTCTCGGTGCCGGGATTCACAACCGGGTCGCGATCGGGACCAAACAACAGGTCGTAGGCCTGAACAACCACTTTCGCCTTCACGTCCTCGCGGGAAACCTCTCGCAATCTCGGCATGAGAGTCATACCTCCACGAAGATTCTTCGCGTCATCCGATTACGAGGCGACCACGCGCTCTTGGATCGTCCAGTCGAGCGGCAGGTCAACGTGCGGGGTAAGCTTCAGATCGGTAAGTTCTCCACGCTCGGCGATCGCCTCGACGATTTTGGGCGCGAGAAACGCGAGCCGGATCAGGCGGGCGACGTAGCGATCACTAACGCCCTCGCGGCTGGCGATCGCGGCCAGCGAAGTCGCCCGTCCTGAAGCAAGTTCCTCGAACCACCGATGGGCCCGCGCGATCGCCTTGAGCAGAGCGGCATCAGGCTTGCGCGGCGGGGCGTCTGCGCCTCCGATGATGAGTCGGCGGCTCCACGCCGCGTCGCTTCATTCGCAGCGCGATGAAACGCGTCATCGGCAGCATCGCCGCGGCGCCGTGGGTTCCATCGACCGACAAGGGAAGGTTTATAGAGAGCTCGAGGCCGCCGGGTTTCAGCATCACCTTATCGACCAACTCGCTCAGTGCTGCCGCGCTGTCCGCTTCTGACTGCAGCCGTTGGCTCCATTTACCCGCCGCCTCCAGGATCGCGAGAATATCCCCTGCGCCGACTCCGAGGTTGCAAGCGGCGGCACTGATGGCCGCGTGATCATCTGAGAGCTGTCGAGCGGCTGCGGCTACGGTTCGTTCGATTTCGGGAGCAGACAGCCGCCAGCCGTTCCGCGCTTTGTCTGCCGAGCCCGTGACCAGCTGGCGCGAGACATAGTATCGATAGCGCCGCTCGCCCTTGGCGGCTCCGGTCACGTACAAACACTGCCCGTTTTCATCGAACAGCTTGCCCGCCAGGGGGCTCGGCGACGCCTTGGTAGCGCGTGCCTTGCATCTGGCCGCTTGATCGCGCAACTGGCGCTGAACGCGCTCCCATAAATCACGGTCCATAATCGGCTGGTGCTGGCCGGGGTGACCTTCCTTCCGGTGCCGGATCTCGCCGATGTAGACCGGGTTGGAGAGCGATTCATAGAGCGCGCCGCGGGAGAATGCCATCCCGCCCGTGCGGTTGCCGTTTCTGGAGATCCGCGACCTTGGAGACGATACCGCGCCGGTCAAGATCGTCCTTGAGAAGCCTTACGCTGCGCAACTCCAGGTAACGCTCGAAGATGCCCTTGACGGTCTCCGCCTCGGCCGGGTTGATCACGAGACGGTGATCGCGAACGTCGTAGCCCAACGCCACCGTACCGCCCATCCACATGCCCTTCCGCTTGGAAGCCGCGATCTTGTCCCGGATCCGTTCTCCCGTAACCTCCCGCTCGAACTGCGCGAACGACAGCAGCACGTTGAGCGTCAGGCGGCCCATCGAGGTGGTCGTATTGAACTGCTGGGTGACCGCAACGAACGACACGGCGTGCGCGTCGAACAGCTCGACCATCTTGGCGAAGTCGGCCAGCGAGCGGGTCAGCCGATCCACCTTGTACACGACTACGACATCGATGACCCGCTCGCGGATGTCGGCCAGCAGCCGCTGCAGACCCGGACGTTCCATGGTTCCACCCGAGAACCCGCCGTCGTCATAGGCGGTCTTGACCAGCCGCCAGCCCTCGCCGTGCTGACTCTTGATGAACGCCTCGCAGGCTTCGCGCTGGGCTTGCAGCGAGTTGAAGTCCTGCTCCAGCCCTTCCTCGGAGGACTTGCGGGTGTAGATCGCGCAGCAGCGCAGCTCGAGATTTACCGCGTTCCATTGTGGTTCTCCCGCAAAGGTGCCTTGAGTCCGAAGAACAGCGGTCCTGACCAGCGGCTGCCGGTGATCTTGCGCGCGACCTCCGACAGCGAGCGGTGGCGCTTTCCGCGGAACAAGACGCCGTCTTCGAGCACCGTCACCTGATGACTGGTTCCCCGCCACTCCCGAATCAGCACAGCGCCCGGGGAGAGTTTGCGTGTCGGCGTTGCCGATGCGGAGCGCGGTTGTGCCTCCTCGACGACCCGCTGGAGCAGTCTTCGCGTGGAAGGCTTGAGGCCGCCGAGCGCTCGCTCCTGCAGCCGATAGGCGATCGCGCGTCTCAGCAGATCTTCGCTTATGCGGGGCGGCGGTTCCGTACCGTAAAGCGCCCGCCAGCGCTCCTTCAATCGCTCCGGGCCGACAGCAGGAAGGTTGGCGAGTTCTTCAGAAAGTCCATCTGGATCGGCGTCTAATCGGCTATGCTTCATGCCTGCCCGGCTCCTTTTCGGGCTGACACACACATTGCTCGTTTCCCGGCCCGCATCCAGTCCTCTCCGACCCGCTTACTTCGCGAGCCGTTCGCCTCGCGAAACGGGCCACCCGTCGCGGCCCTGCCAAAGTTGCAACAGATCAGAAATCACAACGGCGGAACGCGGGGTGTCAGTCGCTAAGCTCGTGCTCGCGCTCGAACTCCCAGACCTCCGAAAAGCCCATCAACTCGTTCATCTTTTTCAGTCCGGCTCCGCCGAAGAGCGGAATGTCGGCGCCGGCGCTGCCTCCATGATCGCGCAGGTATGCGAACGCGCGGCTAGTCGCTTCAGCTGCCGCCATCAATGCGAGTGCAGGATAGATCGCGATATCGAAGCCCAGTTCTTTCAGTCGGCTGACATTGACCAGCGGAGTGCGCCCACCCTCGACCATATTTGCCATCAGCGGCACGCTGATCGCGCGGCCGATGCGCTCCAACTCCTCCTCGCTCTCGGGGGACTCGACGAAGATCACATCCGCGCCAGCCTTGGCATAGGTCTCGGCGCGCCGAAGCGCTTCGTCGAGGCCGAGAGCCGTGCGCGCATCGGTGCGGGCGATGATCAGAGTTTCGTCGCTCCGGCGGCTTTCGACGGCAACCCGGATCTTCGCGGCCATCTCGTCCAGCGCAACGACTCGCCGTCCGAAAGTGTGGCCGCATTTCTTGGGAATCTCCTGGTCCTCGATCTGGATCGCACTTGCACCCGCAGCCTCATAGCCGCGAACCGTATGCCGCACGTTCAGCAATCCGCCGTATCCCGTGTCAGCGTCGGCGATGAGCGGGGTCGAAGTCCCTTCGGCGATCGCACGCACGCGTCCGACCATGTCGGTGTAGGTCGCCAAGCCCGCGTCGGGGAGCCCCAAGTACGAGGCAGCGACTCCGTAGCCGGTGATGTAGAGCGCAGCGAACCCGAGCTGGTCGGCTATTCGCGCCGAGACCAAGTCGTAGACGCCCGGAGCGAGGACGAACTTCTGCTGGCCGATCAAGGTCTTCAATGATGGCTTGGCAATTTGCGACATCGATTTACCTCCGGGTGACTCTCAACCCCACTAGTGTCTGCGGGGATGTGTTGCAACTTTGGCAGGTGTGACTGGTAACCTGAAAAGATCGGAAGGGCCAGGCGCGGTGGGTCAGCGACGATGATGTTCGCAAACGGAATCAGTTCATCGAGAAGCTGTTCGATCTGGCTGCCTGAGGCCTCACCGCTCAGTTCCGCTCGGGGCCGCCTCCGTCACCGTTTTCAGAGTTGCAACACTTCCCTTTTTGGCTGTTCGAGAGCTGAAATCGCCGACTGCTCATACATCTGGCTCGACCGCCCGAGCGATTGCATCGTTTACGAAGTCGCCGTATCCCCAGCCGATGTTGCGCGCTAATTCGGAGAGTGCAATCAAGCGAGGCTCCATGCTTTGGCGAAACCGCTCTGTGCAGCGCTGGAGACCGTCCAAGGCGCGTGACAGCATGCCCTCAAGCGAGGCGAAGAAGTCCTCATCACCATATCCAAGGTCAGCGGCAAATCCGGTTCCCTGCTCAATGAAGGTCAACATAAGTTCGGCCGTTCCTTCCGCATCTCCGGTCGCCCGCTCGTATTGGCTGATCGCTCGCTTCGCCTCGACAATCCGCAGCTTCGCTCCTTTGCGCATGGGATCGGGCCATAGACAATCAGCGACGAATTGCTGATACACGAGAAGCTGTTCGGGCCCTCCGCCGAGCCGCTGTGCTCCGCAAAAATGATTGGCTTGACTTGAAGCCCGCGGAATTTCTAGCAAATCTTCAGGGGCGAACGACAACGAAGGACCCCTGTTCATCATGAGCACGTGGCTGAGTTGGTTGAAGATTTTGGGCGATCTAATCCACTTTCTGGGCCTCAGCTTTCGGCCCAGAGCGTCGCTCGCGGCCGAGAATCTGTTCCTGCGCAAACAGCTCGCGTTCTATCAAGAGCGAAGCATTAAGCCCCGGCGGACGGACAATCCAACCCGCCTGACGCTGGTCTTGCTCAGCCGCTGGTTCGAGTGGCGAAAGGCCTTGACGGTCGTGAAGCCCAAAACCTTCACCGGCTGGCACCGCCAGGGCTTCCGCCTGTTCTGGCGTTGGAAGTCCAGACCTGGCCGGCGACCGATCCCGGGCGACCTCCAACATCTGATTCGCAAGCTGGCAGACCAGAACCCCTCGTGGGGCCAGGAGCGGATCGCAAACGAGCTGCTGCTGAAACTCGGTCTGCGCGTATCGCCGCGGACCATCCGTAAGTATCTGCCGAAGTTGCCAGCCACACCGCCCGGCAAACCTCGCGGCGATCAGCGTTGGTCAACTTTCCTCAGGAATCATGCTCAATCAATTGTCGCCTGTGATTTCTGCGTCGCAGCGACCGCCACTTTTCGAATCCTCTACGTGTTGGTGGTCATCGAGCATGCCTCGCGCCGATTGATTCACGTCACCGCGACCGCCCATCCCAGCGCCGCCTGGACCCTCCAGCAACTGCGCGAAACCATCCCTTCCGACCACCAATATCGTTTCATCATCCACGACCGCGATGCGATCTTTTCCGCCGACTTCGACGCTTCGCTGGCCGGTCTCGGCCTGGTTGTGATCAAAACCCCGGTTCGCAGTCCGCAGGCCAACGCGCTTTGCGAAAGGGTCATCGGCACACTCCGACGAGAGTGTATGGATTGGATTATCCCGCTCAGCGAAGGGCACTTGCGGAAAACCTTGAGCTCGTGGATGGCCCACTATAACCGCGGCCGACCACATTCCTCCTTGGGGCCAGGTATTCCCGAACCGTCGTCAAACCTGCCGGTACGTTTGCAACGCCATCGGCATCGATTCGACCGACCAACCTCGGTTGTCGCGCGCTCGGTGTTGAACGGACTTCACCACGAGTACAGTCCGATAGCGCGCGCTGCGTGAGGATCCTTTCACTTTTGCGGAGCACAGGTCGAAGGTGGCGCTCGGGATAAAGACCGCCTGCCGCATGGCGATTGTACGCGCCCGGAATACGTTTCGCGGCTAATGAAAGCCGAGCGCGAGCGTGCCGAACCTGCTCTACAGCACTTCGTTCTGCGAAAAATCAGCAATTCGCCACAGGTTCACACCCGCTGCTCCGCGCCAGTCGCTTTTGGCGGCACCGAGCCGTTTTCAGCTAATCGGTTATAGGTTCAGCCGCGTTGCGGTCCACATTGAAGACGACCGGCGGCACGCGCAAGCGTTCGTCCGATTCGTAAATTGCCCGAATTTCCGGGAACGCTTCGTCTCCGGCAAGCGTGAGGTCGGCGACGCGGTCTAGCAACCTCTTTTTCTCGTCGGTCAGCGCGTCGTCCTTCATTTCCATCAATCCCCAAACGTCCCAGGGCAGCATCTCCATCCGATTGAGCGAAGCGAGGTCGCGCACCACGTTGCCGGCGATGAACCACATCCCATGCAAACCGGGTATCATGGAGAGCCCAAAGTCATTGGGCTCGGCGCGCCCGGTGCGAGACATCTGCCACGCGTCCCCGGCGATAATGAAGCGATCGCGCGGCACGTCGAGGGTATCAAAGTCCGGCTTGAACTGTTGGTGCTGTACCGCGTCGATTTGCGCGTTAACCAATATCCAGCGCTCCTCCTTGGAGTTCCAGTACTCGCACACCCAATGGTCTTCGAACTTGCCTGGGTTGAAGTATGCGCCGAAGCCGCATCGTGCACGCGATGGGATACCCTGCTCGCGCAGAATGGCGGATAGCATCAGTGAAAAATGACGACAGACACTGGGCAATCGGTGGCCGGGTTCGCGCGCGGCGGTTAGCGGGCGCGGGTCGAGCGCGTGAATCCGCGTCAGCATTTGCCCAATCGGACGAATATTCCCGTCGTCGCGCTGCGCTTTGGACAGGTTGAGATGGTAGAAAAACGGCGCCATATCGCGATGAATCAGCACGCCCTGCACGACTTCACATAGCGCGGCAAGGTCGTTCGGAAGCCCGTTGAACTCCGCCGCATGCACGCCCAGCGCCGTCATCGTTCCATGGTTCTTGTAGTATTCCGTCGGATTTTCCATAGCGTCCTCTGGGCTCTAATTCTCAGGCTTCATCCTTTCGATAGTCACGCGCAAACGCATCAGCCACCCATTCAAAATACGACGCCGCAGACTCGTTTGTCACGACTCTTTGAACTGTCCGTCAGGGCCGCCCGCTCGTCCCTCTCCATCCCGCCTGATTCCGCCCCATCCCGCCCAGATCACTTTTGCGCACTCTCACACCGGTTTGATCTGGGCGGGATGGGCCTGCTGTGCACGGAAACTCGCCCCGCTCCGCGACCGCCGGCCGCACGGTGTGCTATCGTCGAGCGAACGGCGACCGCCGCGCAGGTCGGCCATCGCGCCGTTCGCCAATGTGCCAAAGCACTCCGGATGGATCTTCCTTCCAGCGCACACGGCACACCAAAACTCGGAGAACCGCTGCCACACTGACGTATGTCATTTCTCTGTTCTTAGCTGATCGAGATAGAAGACGTTGCCCTCCGGGTCCGCGAACATGGACATATAGCCGCCCCACGGCGGGCGCTGTGGGACCATCGTGAACTTCACGCCCTTGCCACTTAGGGTTCGATACTCGGCGTCCAGATCGGCCACTCCGAATCCTACGCCAGTCTGTCGAACCGACCATCGAGGCCTGATTCGCATCGACGCGTTGGATAGAGAAAAGTGAACCCTCTGTCGCAAACGAGCCGTGGCCGAACTCATCATCGTGGAATCGCAACTTGAGTCCGAGAGTGTTCTGATAAAAATCCAGTGCCCGTGCGAAGTCACGAACGTAAACGGTCACGTACCATACTTGGGTCAGCATCGTGATGTCCTCCTCGAATTTTGGCCAAATCTAGCCTTCACCGGTACGCCGCCGCCTGGATGCGGTATAGCTCTGCGTCCTGTCCGCGCTCGGCCATCAGCGCCTCGTGACCCCCGAGGTTCCCGGGTTGCGGTGCCCGCCAACCTGGCACGTAGAGGGCCTCTCGCCCCTGCTGATTCCCGTCCGTTGGCGGGGCTCAACCATACCACCAGACCTGTCCTGCGCGAAAATGATCGGGCTTGACCCTGAGCCACGCAGAATTTCCATCTTATCCATCGTTTCACTGCTGGTCGGCCGGTCAAATCTCCGCGATCGAGAGCGGCGACCGCCGCGCGGTCGCACGCGTGTGGTCGCGAAATTTGCCGCGCGGGGCGGAGCAGGAAGCTGTCCTCTCGAAGGCGGTGCACGCGAAGCTCTCGCGTTTTCGGCTTGTGGGAGTTTAGTATGCATTGCCAGGCGAAGCCTCGATGAGGTAACCGGCCTTCTCGAGATGAGTTTCAATCAAAAGTATTAGGGTGCATCATGGCGAGTGTTCTCAACGACCCGAAACTGGAAAGACTACTGGCGCAGCTCCATCGACGGAGTAAGGCTCAACTCAAGCCGATGGAGAAATATTTCGCCGAGTTCCCGCGGAAAACGAAACCGGCTGACCGGCCCGCCGCCGCCAGGAAATATCTCAGTGACAAGCTGGTTGCGCTCGAGCCCGACAAGGCACAGTTCTGCTATCGGCTCTGTCGCGCGCTGAATGCGCGGCGAATCGTCGAGGCTGGCACGTCGTACGGAGTGTCAACCCTTTACCTCGCGGCGGCCGCACGTGACAATGCGCGTGAGCACGGCGGCAGTACCGTCGTGATCGGCACCGAATACGAACCGGCCAAAGCCAAAGCGGCGCGAGCCAACTTTGCCAAAGCCGGCCTAGCCGAATTCATCGATCTTCGCGAGGGTGACCTGCGCGAAACGCTGAAGGACATCGGCGGTCCGGTAGACTTCGTGCTGATCGACATCTGGGTGGAGATGGCGCGGCCGGCTCTCGAGCTACTCGCGCCGCATTTCCATCCCGGCTCGATCGTCGTTGCCGACAATACCGCGTCGCCGATGTGGAACGCTGGGTACAAAGACTATTTCAGGTTCATCGCCGATCCGGCTAACCGTCTCCGTACCATGACGCTGCCTTTTTCAGGCGGCTTCGAGCTGACCGTCCGCGTGTAACGGATAGGCCGCCTCACCCCAAGATTCTTCATGTCGCTTCCGAGAATGGGATCTACGATCATCGGCGTCATCGAAGGTCCCGTCAGGTCGAAACCGCACCACAGCGTTCTTCGCAGGGTCCGCACGGGGGTTCATTGCTCGGGACTGCTGGAAGTGAGGGAGACATCCAATGCCTGTCCCTGCTCATAATTCCGTATGCTCTGAAAACATTGGAGTTTTGCGCCGACCGTTTTGTCGTGGCCGGCATGCTTACGATCCTGTCCGCGATGGTTTCGCTGGCCTCCTTCCGGTTTCGCCGTCGAGCCTCCTTGGAACTGGAGGTTCTGGCCCTGAGACATCAGGTGGCCGTTCTCCATCGGCAGCGGCCCGGCCGACCGTGGCTTGGTCGAGGAGACCGCCTGCTGTGGGCCTGGCTCTACCGAGCTTGGCCGCACTGCTTGAAGGTGATGGTGCTGGTCAAACCGGCAACCGTGCTCCACTGGCATCAGCAGGGCTTCCGCAGATATTGGCGCTGGCGCTCACGCTCGCGATACCCCGGACGGCCGGGCGTGAATCGCGAGATTCGTGAGCTGATCCGGCAGATGAGCGTCGCCAACCCGCTCTGGGGTGCGCCACGGATTCACGGCGAACTGCTCAAACTGGCCATCGAAGTCGGCCAGGCAACCGTGGGCAGATATATGGTCCGGCGGCATGGTCCGCCCTCGCCAACCTGGCGGAGCTTCTTGCGCAATCAAATCGACGGCATCGCCGCCATCGACATGTACTCGTGATCAACGAGCGCCATCTGCGCCGCGTCCTGTTCTCATACGTCGATTACTATCACCGCTCGCGGACCCATTTGTCGCTCGACAAAGACTGCCCGGATGCTCGCCCCATCCAACCGCCGAACTGCGGCAAGGTGATCGCGATTCCGCAAGTCGGCGGGCTTCACCAGCGCTACGAACGCCGCGCCGCCTGACCCGTTTTCGAGAGCTGCGCAATCTCCGACGCTCACGCCGTGGCGAGCCTTGCCATCGCGCGCAAAATCCACATGGCGAAATGCCGACTGCACGAACTGACCGCGCGATCGCGGGATCAGCTCATGCGTTTCATCGCGCCGGGCTCGCCGCCGCCCAGAATCTCACACCAGATGGAGTTTTGCGCAGGCACAGGATTCGAGTGGAAAATCGAGAGTGCCGAGCCCGAATACGCCACTGGGCGAAGGCGATTCCCGCTGGCGAAGAACGAGGTGCGTGCAGTCAGCGGACTCTCCGGGGGCTTGGAGGGCGACATGCCGAGAAAGAACGACAGCGAAAGCTCGGAACCACTCGCCGACGGCCGAGACCGGCGGACGCCGGTACAGCGATGGCGTCGCCTATAACCCGCTGTGCGGAGAAATGGCGGCGTGTCGGGGAGCGGGACGGATGGGGCCGATTAAGCGTTGATGGACCGGGACACTATAACCCGGTTCGGAGCGAGGGCCCCTGGGGTAGAGCGGTTAAACCGCTCGAACGGCGTGTGCCACTGCTGCGCCATTAACCTCGACGCAGAGCGAGGATTATCCAATGGTGGCAGTGTGACACGAAGGACGGGTGCAAACCGGGTGGCGTTAGGCATGCGACCCAAGGGAAGGCCCCGTTTGATATGCCGGCCTTGGAGCCGTACTGGGGAAAACCCGCCGTACGGAATCTTAGGGAGGACGATGGAGAACGTCGGCATCATTCGAAGCCCGGTCCGCGCCATCGTCCTACCCGACAGTTGGTGATTTTGGCAGAACGAGCCGACGGAGTGGAGACTTGCTAATCGTCCTGAGACCGTTAAAGTGGACCTAACCCGTTTCAGTAGACGGTGTCGCGCTTGGTTTAGTGCCCCGGTTTAGCCTCGCCGAGAGTGTCCTCCTGGCATTGCTCTGATAGCAGCTTTTCGGCCCCGCCCTCCAGTTGTTGCTTTGAGGGCGGGCCGGAAAGCGTTATGGGTTCCGACTTCGAGGCCGACGCGGTCTGCGGCGGTCGAGTCTCCTCATGTTCTGCCCGCCTTGGTCGCGATGAACGCGTTCGTACTCGCACAGCGAGAGGTGAGGGTCTGCCCGGGCGCCGAAGGATCACGCTGGGCGCCGACAAGGGCTACGATACCCACGACTTCGTCGAGTCCTGCCGTGATCTCAAGGTCACCCCGCACGTGGCGCAGAACCTGGCGCGCGCAGGTGGCTCTGCGATCGACGCTCGCACTGTGCGCCATCCAGGTTACGCCGTCAGCCAATGCATCCGCAAACGGATCGAGGAAACCTTCGGCTGGATGAAGACCATCGGCGGGCTGCGTCGCACTCGCTATCGCGGTCGCCAGCGGGTCCAAATGCACGCCTACCTGGTCGCCGCCGCCTACAACCTCCTGAGAATCGCCAAACTCAGTCTGGCTCCGGCATGAATCATCAGTCCACACCACTGGGTTCCACGCCCTGCGGCGCATGAGAGTGGCTCGCGGGTAGGCGTCCGCTCCTAACGAGCTATGAAACTGAGTAATCAACCCCTTTCCTCAACACCCTGCTAAGGAGGATTTTCAGGACAGACAGGACAAGGGCTGGTTCAATTCTCTTCCCCCGGCTAAACGAAACGACGGCGGGCAATTCCGAGGCCGACGACGGCGTACAGAATTCCGAAGCCGACATTGACCGCTGACGGAACAAGTGCCGCTGATACAGGCAGGTCCCGGATCATGAGATCGTTGAAGGCCTGCATCGCCCATGTCGTCGGCAGGCCGAGGGCGACTGTGCGCATCAATTGCGGCTCAAAGTCAATTGGCCACCAGCACCCTCCGATCGCCGCCAGAGTCATAATCACCATCAACCCGACCGGCAATACCGCGTCGCGCGTGCGCCCTGCGCCCGCGACAAGCAGCCCGAACCCGGCGGCTGCGAAAGAGATCGCGGCGCATGGGACCAGCAAGGCGGCGGGATTCAGGCCCAGCGAAACTCCGAACATCGCCCATCCCGCCGCGAACAGCACGACCAACTGGAGGAACCCAATAAGAAAGCGCCCGATCAGCTTGCCGAATAGCGTCGTACCCAGCGGGGCGGCGGCCGATCGCAGGCGGGCCAGCGTGCCCCAGTCGTGCTCGTCGATAAGCGCAAGCGAGAGTCCCATCAACATTCCGATCAGCAGGAAAGTGACCGCCAAGCCCGGCACATAGAAGTCGAAGACGTTGAAGCCGCGCAGCGTCGCGTCCCCACCGGCGTTCGTAGCGCTTCCGCCAACTCCGAGACTGCCCGGCAGGACGACCGTGCTTTCCAGGCTCACCACCGGAATCCGCGGCATCGGCGGGACTCTCGGTATGGGCGGCGGTTGAGGAATCGCCGGGACTGCGAGCGTCGCTGCCGCCGCGCGATTCATGGTTGCGATGAGACTTCTCTTCAGCGCGGCAGTATCGACCGGCGGAGGCGGCGGCGAGTTGAGCAGCACCGTAAGGTTCGCCGGAGGATCCGGAAATGTAGGCGGCGGCGGAACGTCATTCGCATGGCTGCCCGCGAGCGATTTCAATTGCTCCAACCAGTGCTCGAAATTCGTCTTTGCCGATTCCAGTTGCGCAAAGTAGGTTCGCAACTGTTCCTGGCCGTCGTGCTGCTGCGCAGTCCGTGCATTGATTTGCTGGGTGAGTCCGGCAAGCGCGCTGGCGAGCGACTGCTCGAACATCTTGCGCATCTGCGCGCTGGTGCTCGCAACTGTCGCCGCGAATTGACTCTTGATTTGCGCCTGCGCGGCGGTGCGCGCCTTCCCGGCCTCGTGCGCGAACGTCTCAGCCTGTTCATGGGTTGCGCGTAGCGCGGCAAGCGCGCTATCGATCTGCACGCGCAAGGCTGCCTGGCGCTCTGCGATACGCGCCTGTGCTTGCGCGGTCGCACCCGCCGTGATGCGCCGGCACATCTCGGCGAGTCCAACTTCGACCCGCACGGTTGGCTGATATCGCACGGGGTCGGTGATGAGCGAGAGGCGCACGTCACGTCCTTGAGCGAGCGCGTCGGTGCTGCCCGCCGGGATAATCACGGCCAAGAGTACGGTCCCGCCTTCACACACGAGATCACGAGCTGATGCGCGGCTGGCCGCCGCTACGGTCCTGAGGCCGGGCTGGTGGCGCAAAGCGTCCGCGACGGCGCGGCTGACCTCGCCGCGGTCCTCATCGACCACTGCGATGATCCGGTCGGCCTGATGAAGCCTGCCGCTGGAGTAGACGTTGGCAAGCGAGAAGCCGCATGCCGCGATTACGACGATAGGCGCAGCGACCAGCATGAAGAGACCAACCGGGTCGCGCCGGAGCAGACGGAACTCCTTGCCGAGCGTGAGCGCCAGGGCACGGAGCGCAGCCGTCAGGCCGCTCACACTTTTCTCCGCGGCGATTTGGTCCGTTTTCGCATCCTGCGGGTTGTCAGATCGAATCGCGCAGCGCGTGACCCGTGAGCGCGATGAAAGCGTCCTGGAGGTTCGGCCGATGGAGATGCAATTCGACGATGCCGCCGCCGAGCTCGCTGGCGAGCGAGATTATTTCAGGCACGCGCTCGTCGAGACTCTGCACTGCGAGCGCGGCGCACGGCGCACCGTTGGATATGATCGCAAGTTCGCGCACGCCCGTGAGCGTACGGGTCCATCCCACGGGCATCGAAACCCGCGTCGTAAGGTCAACCCGGCCTTCCATACCGGCCAGGGCGACGAGCTGCCGCACCGATCCTCCGGCGACGATATGGCCGTGGTCTATAAGGATCACCCGGTTGCACAGCAGTTCCGCCTCCTCCATGTAGTGCGTACTGTACAAAATGGCGGTGCCGTGCGCCGCCGCCTTCTTGATCACCACGAAGATCAGTTCACGCGACTGCGGATCGACTCCCGCGGTCGCTTCGTCGAGCAACAGCACTTCCGGGCGATGAAGCATTCCGCAGGCGAGGTTGAGGCGCCGCTTCATGCCACCAGAGAAAGTCCCGACGATATCGTTGGCGCGATCGGTCAGGCCAACTTCCTCGAGCAGCGCGGCGGTTGCGCCGCGCGCATCGCCTTTATTCAGCCCCTGGATACGGCCGAAGAAGTCGAGGTTCTCAACCGCCGTGAGAGTGGGATAGACCGCCACCGATTGCGGCACGAAGCCCAGGCTGCGCCGCGCAAGCGCGGGAGTTAGACGGAGATCGTGCCCTGCGATGCGCACGGTGCCGGAGTCCGATTCGAGCGTGCCGCCGAGGATCGAGAGCGTGGTGGTCTTGCCCGCCCCGTTGGGGCCAAGCAGACCAACAATTTCGCCCGCGTTGACGGATACGGCGACGCCATCGACCGCGATGCGATCGCCATAGCGTTTCCGGAGATCGACCGCTTCGACCACCGGCGGCCCGTCCATCAAGGCTTGAAACCGGGTATCGGGTCCTCGTACCGTCATGCCGTCTCATCCTGGCGTAGGGCGAGTTGTCCGCGCCCGAAAACTGGCGGCGGTAATGCGCGGTGCTCTCCGGGGCCGGTGGACACTGTGAAACCGTCTCTGCGCGGGCAAACTTGTGGTCTATAGCCGCGCGGAAGCTCAGCCGTGCGACATGCCGATTATCTGTGGAACGTGCGCGATGAATTCTATACCGTGGTAGGCTGAACAGGCAAATTCTGGAAGAGGCACTGCGCATGTACCCGCCCTTCTGGATGGTCGATCGGTTTGCGATCGACGACGATCGGTTGAAGGAATCCAAATTGGCGGGGGGCACAACGATCGTAGCCTTCCTTTATGGTTGCCCATGATTCTCAACGCACCTTTTCTCCCGAACGGCAAGACGAAGATGCTCAAGCGGAAATATGAATTCTCGCTGACTTCGGACTGGGTGATCGAAACACATCGCATGATCATCTTGAGACCAAGAGGCGGAAGATCGGTGTGCATAGGACGATTCAGTACAGAAAGGCTTTAGGTTTCACCGGTTTCAGGTACTTCTGCTCGTAAGGAGGCGTCCAAAATTGGGTTCCGTTCTTGAAGTCGTGCAAAAATGGGCAAACCGGCAGCCGGACAAACTGCTCTACTCGTTTCTAGACCTCAATGGCAAGGCGATTGCGGGTTATTCCTATCAGGCGTTCCTAGAGCGGATCGACCTTATCGCCAGTCATCTGCGAGCGCGGCGAGGACTGGAAAACGGCGATCGCGTGCTGCTGGCATACCCCCCGGGTTTGGAAATGATTTGCGCGATGTTTGCATGCGCGCGCAGCGCCCTGATCTCGGTGCCGGTGAACATTCCAAGCATCCAAGGATTTCAAGCCGCGCTCTTTCGTATCGAGCATATAGCTCGTGATTGTCAGGCGGTGGCGTTGCTTACCAGCCGGGCTGGGCTTGACCTTCTCCGCAGGAATCCAGGTCAGGAGAATGGCAACGGCAATGGCAATAACGTTCCCTCTAGGGCGCGAGCTCTACGGACTCGAGTGGATCGTCACCGAGGACCTGCTGGAACCGGCGGGAAAGGCGCCGGACACCAAGGCATCCGACATATTCTTGCTCCAATATACGTCAGGATCGACGAACGACCCCAAAGGCGTGATCGTCAGCCACGATAATATTCTAAGCAACTGCCGATTGGTCATCGACCATGAGGCCCCGATCGCGGTGTCGTGGCTACCCCAGCACCATGATATGGGCCTCATAGGCTGCTACATTTATATGGCACTGAGCGGTGGAACGACCTATGGGTTTTCGCCCATGACCTTCATTCAGAGCCCCGCCCTTTGGCTCGACACCATAGGCAAGTATCGAGCGACTTGCTCATCAGCCCCCAATTTCGCCTATGAATACTGCCTTTGGCCCGGAAGACTACCAGAGCAGATGCTTGCGAAACTGGACCTTGCTTCGCTCTGTACCCTGATGGCCGCCGCTGAGCCGATCAAGCCTGACACCTATCGGCGGTTCCTGCAGAAGTTCGAAGAACACGGATTGAGGCGCGCCAGCTTCGTCGTGGCCTATGGCCTTGCCGAGAACACCCTCGCGGTGACCAGCTACGGGCGCAACGCGGTTTCGCTTAACAAGGGCGACCTGGCTCTGGGACGCGTGCGTGTGACGAGGGACACTTCAGAGATCGCCGCCGCGAAACATCTCATGAGCTGCGGCACGCCGTTAGGCGACAATCTCGTGAAGATTGTGGAGCCTGAAGCCTGTGTTTCGCTCGCCGAGGGCGAGATTGGTGAAATTTGGGTCGCCGGCGGCAGCAAGTGCCTGGGATACTGGAACAATCCCGAAATGACGCGGCAGTCGTTCCGCGCCCGCATCTCCGGCGATGCCGATGATCAGCATGAATATCTGCGGACCGGCGATCTGGGGTTCCTGCAGCAAGGCGAGCTCTACGTCTGCGGTCGGCGAAAAGACATGATCATCGTCCGCGGTCAGAATTACTACCCGCAGGACATCGAAGCGGTGATTGAGCAAACATCGCCGCTCGTGCGCAAGGGCTGCGTGGCCGCGTTCGAGATCGAGGAGGATGACGAGGCAACCATAGCTGTCGTCGCCGAAGTCACCCGCCCGCGGGCCCTTCCCGAACGTCCGGGCAATCGTGACCGCCGTCAAGGAATATCTCAACGTCAACGTCGGCCGAATCGTTCTTGTCCCGCGGCAGGCCGTGCCCAAGACGACTTCGGGAAAGATCATGCGCTACATGACCAAACAGATGTTGCTGGCTGGTCAGTTCCAGATACTCAGCCAGCTGGTGCGCGAGAAGAGCAGCGAAGCCTCTCCCGAATGCGCCGCCGCGCGCTCGCCGTTTGGGTTCCTTAAGAGCAAGTACAGGCTTAAGGGTGATGAGCCATATTCGCTTACCGAAGCTGGTATCGATTCCCTGGATCTCAGTGATCACGATGCACGAGCTACAGGAGTTGGTAGCGGAGCGCGGGACTAGCCTGCTAGCCGATCAAATCGAACGTCCAGCTGATCCAGCAGACTCCGCATCACCGATCTGTTCTCTATCGGCGATCTTTTCAGACAGGCGCCAGAAGCAGCGATCGTTCAGGTTCACCACCTTCTCACTAACATTCGCGAAGAGTATTGCGCCGCCGAGGCGGCGACCATGGCGGAGGACCGGGCACTTTCCTTCATACCCGTCGTTCCGGCTGCGACGGCGGCGGAACGGGCTAGAACGCTGTTGCTCACGGGCGGCACCGGATTTCTGGGGCCTTTTCTGTTGACGAGCCTGATCGAACAGACCGATGCGACAATCTACGTTCTGGTGCGAGCCGCCACAGTGGATGATGCGCACCAGCGATTGCGAGCAGCTATGGAGACGGCGGCGGCGTCCCGAAGTGTGCTCGCGAAATTTAACCACCGGGTTGTGCCCATATGCGGCGATCTCGCGGAGCCGCGCGTCGGTCTAAGCGTCGGTCGTTGGGACCAGGTCGCGAGCGAGGTTGACGCCATCTACCACAACGGTGCGTTGGTGAACTATCTATTCAACTACGCCAAAATGCGCGCCTCGAATGTCGGCGGTACGAACGAAGTGCTAAGGCTCGCCTTCGAGCGGCGTTTGAAGCAGTTCAATTACGTTTCGACGACCTTCATCTTCGGTTGGGCGGTCAAAGACATACTATATGAGACTGACAACAATGCCGAAATGGAATTGCTCGACTTCGGCTACAGCCAGTCAAAATGGGTTGCTGAACAGTTAGTGGCCGAAGCCACCCGCCACGGGCTCGGTACTCGCACCTTCCGGCCGTCACTGATTACACCGTCGCTGATCGGCGGTGGGAATAACTTCGACATCACGATCCGGCTACTCGCATTCATGATCAAGCAAGGCATCGGCGTTGACACGCGCAATCAGGTGAGCTTTGTGCCGGCCGACGTGACTGCGAATAACATCGTCGCGATTGCGAACGAGCCGGATACCATCAACGGGACCTTTCACATCACACGCGACGACTATGCCAACATGACCGACATCACCAACATCATAACCGCGCAGACCGGACGTCAATTCGACAGATTTCCGCTTCGGAGTTTCGTACCCGAGTTGATCCGGAGGTGTACGAAGGACGACTTGCTGTTTCCGCTGCTGGATTTTCTGGTCGGTTCGATCGATAAGATCTCGGCGATTGAATTCAAGCGCTATGACAATTCGTCTTATCAGAAGGCCCGGGATGCGAGCTCGTGGGGTGTAGCGGATCCCCCGCTCGAAGTCGTTGTCGCGGGGATTCTAAAGTTCCTGTCCAGGACTGGAGTGATCTAACAAGAGAGATTATGAATCATCATGGAGCAGCTTTCCCTCCTCAAAAACTTGGTCCGCGTGAATTGGTGATCTGCCTCTTCTCTTGATGAGCTTCCGCATCGAAAGAGCCTCGAAGGTTGGTCGGGAAGGCTATTGATCAAGCGCTCGACGATCCTGGATTCCAGCCATCAGATCCTCGTGTTGGAGCGCAGCCGAATTGGTGCTGTCCTAAATGCCGGCGATTCTGGGCCGACCGTCCTAAGTGTTTCGAGGGTGTCCTAAATGCGGGATCAGCCGGGATGGGGCCGGGATGAAGCGGGATCGGCGCGCGAACGGCTTCAGGTGCTTTGGAAAGCGACTGGCGGGCCAGGTAGGGGGACAGTCCCCAGCCCGCCAGCGCTCCGGAATCGGGACACAGCTTGCAGGCGGGTCCCAATTTGTCTGACGGCGCGAGGGGGCGGAAAATTCGAGCAGAAAGGCGGGGCATTCTATGGAGTTCTGAACAATAGAAGCTCCACGAAAAGCCCAAGAAAGCCAAGCAGCAACAAGATCGTGCGAACGTCCTCAGGTTTCATTTCAGGGCGCACGGCGGCGTGGCGGAGCTTCATCGCTCGTTGCGTGCCTGCTCAAGCGGAGCCGACATCCGTTGCCATTCTTTCGCAGTATCGGATAACCGCATTTCTGCAACTGCGCAGTCCCTTTTGGCTGCTTCGGATTTGCTATACCGCTGCTGGCGTATCGCGCGAGCTTCGCCCAAAAGACGATGAGTTTCACGCTGCGCGGCGGCGAGCACTTCAATCCGCTCCAATATCGAATCCTGTCATTACCGAAAACTGGATCTGTGCGACAGATCGGATGAAATCGGCTAGCTTGGCGGCGCATGGCGGAGTGGTTGCTGGCGCTCGCGCTTCAATTCTCGGACGAGGCTCCGAGCCGAGAATCAGCATCCTGGTCCGCAGCCTCAAAGCGTGTGCGCCCAACGAATGACGACCGATTCGTGTCGTTACCGCAAATTGGATCTCAACATGACCCTTCGCGATCGCAGGTGTAGGGCCGGAGGAATCTCTACGATCGGCAAGAGGGGCGGCCGCCGCGTTGTCCCACGCGTGTAGGCGCGAATTTTGGGGTCGCGCCGGAAGATTCGGTAGTAATTCGGTGTGTTTCAAGTCGAGCGATAAATTTTGCGAAGGACAACAGCTGTCCAGACTTTGAAATCATCGCGTGCAATCGGGTTTGCCGCGGCGCTGTTGGCCGATCGTCGATCGGCCGAGATTTTTCGGCCGTTTTAGTTTTTGACGGGAGGAGGTCCGGTCGGACCGACGCCAGTTCTCGGAGTTGCCGTGAACTAGGGTTTGCTACTACCGGGAAGAAACGGGTCTAGCAGACGCAGGGGCAGCTTGACGATTCTCGTCATGACCCGCAGCAGTCCGTGGCCGACCTCCGACGGGTCAAGCGGCGTGACCGAGGGGTCTTGCAGCGGACCCTTCACCTTGACGGGTATGGTCAAAAGGCTGCCCCCGAGGACGTTGCCGAGTACCGGAATGCGGCTGACCACGCTGTCTACGGTCTTCAACGGGGCCGCTAGCAACTTCACATCGATCGTCCCGCGGCTCAGGTCGATGGTGCCCTCGGCCACCATCTCCATAGAGGGCGCGTCCATGGTCGCTTCCGTCAGAACCAGCTTGCCCTCGCGCAAATCGCCCTTCGCGTCGATCGTATTGTAAGGCAATCCGGCGGCGGTCAGATCCGACAGGATGTTCCACGAACCGTGGCCAACGCTCATAACCGCGAGAATTTTCTCGAGCACACCTGTTTGGTAGATCCGCCCGTTCCTGGCAGCGAACTGCACTTGTCCACGTGCCGATGCGAGAATCTCGGGGCCATGCCCGGCCGCGTCGATCTGTGCGGTGAGGCTGCATTTTCCCGTCACGCGCGCCGGCTCGCCAGTCAGGCAGGACAACATCTCGTCCAGCGGTTGATCCTTGGCTGTGGGCCTGAATCGTACGCTCGCGCCTCCCGGCGTCATCGCCATCGTTCCCGGCGTCGAGATGCGGCACAGGCTGGCTTGCGTGACGGTCATGGACGGCTTCCCGCCTGACAAATCCACCACCGCACGCACCGGCTTCCAGGTGTAGCCGGCGTAGGTGAATGAGTCGGCGCTGATCCGCACTTTCCCGCGCAGGGACAGAGAGTGCGAGGTTGTTGGCGTGCTCTCGCCGTCGCCATGCCTCGCCGGCAGCAGCGGCTCGAGGCGCGCCCATTCGACCGGGCCGGCGGATACCTCGAGGTCGGCGATCAACGCATCGACTGCCGGCCGCAGCGCGCCGTGCAGGTGCAGCAGCAGCCGGTCACTCACGTCACCCTCGGCATCAATGGCGAGCAAGCCGCCAGTAGCTCGCGCCTCCGCATGGGCGATGTGCATTCTCAAATCGCCGGGGCCAGGCACCGTCACGTGCGCCACTTCGAGCCGACCCTTTGCGGTCGAGCGCGCCGGCTGGTCTATGAGCACGTGGGCACTGAAGTCACCGCGCATCGATCCGGGGACGTGGTGCTCGTCCGGGAGCAAGGCCTTGAGCGTCGCCTTCCGCAAGTTTCCCGCGAACGTCATGTCGAACTCGCGCTCCTTCAGCCGCAGAGATAGGGTCGCGTTCGACTCGGCGTCGCGCAGCGACAGTTGCTTGATGTCGAGCCCTGGGGCCCCCCACCTCAGGTCGAGGTTGCCGGTCAGCCCATCGGCAGCCGCGACGCTCACGGCCAACGTGTTCGCTACTGAATCATGCGCGAAACGCAGATCGGAGAGGCTCACAGGAAAGCGTACAGCCACCAGTTGCCGCAGCCGCGGCGCATCGAGGTCGAGGCGTTCGACCGCGCCGGCCGTCTCGATGCGCCAGGCGCTCGGCTTGGCTGTGGGGCCACGCACGCGTACGGATTTGAGAGCGAACGTGCCCGATAGCGTCTTCGGTGTCCAGACAGAATTCGGCAGCCACCCGGAGGCTGCCACCCAAGGATAGATTTCGCCAAGAGCGATGCGCCCGCTTCCGGCGGTGACGTTGATGATCGCCCGCGCCGCGCCCGTATCGGCGCGCACTGAGACCTCAGACAAGACTGAATCGCCGGTCGTGACCTTGAGACCGCTCGCGGCAACGGCATCCGTGTCGTAGTGAAACGTCCCGCCTTCGATCTGTACGGGCCGGTCGAAATCGCGCATTTTGGCGGACACGCGCAGCGTCGAAACCTCCACCGCCATCGTCGCAGCGTCGGTCGTACCGCGCAGCGTCAATTGTCCCTCTACCCTGCCCTGTACCCCGGTGAGCCGCCCGAGCGTGCGTGTCAGCGTCTCATTTGCCACCACTCGCTTCAGCACCGGCGGCAGGTCGCTCGCATCCGCCTGCACCGCGGCGGTCACCGACAGCTCGTGCGACTCGTCAGTCAAGCCAACGCGCACGCCGCCGTCGCGCGCTTGTGTCTCGCCCAGCTGCGCGGAGGCGTGCTCGCCAACCAGCACGCCCTTGACCACCGACACCTCGCCAGTGACGTCTTCCAGCTCGAGGCCGTTCCCCGGTATTCGCACCCGTCCGCCAACCAGTGCGCCGCGGATCAGCATAGCGTCCAGCCTGGCCAGCTCCCCCGGCGTGCGTCCCTGCACCTCTAATATCAGTTGCGGCACCTTGCCGGCGCGAAGAATGTTGAAGATCGCCTGGGCAGTCGGATTGTTCGTGGCTAAGAAGACGGCGGCCTCATGCGCACGCGCCACGTCCAGCTCCTTACCCACCAACGCCAAGCGCACTTGCGGCGTGCGGCGATCCAGCATCAGCGTCCCGGAAAGCAGCAGCGGCGGGGCGGCGAGACGCACGTCGTTGAACGTCACACTTGTGGTCTGATTATCGACTTTGACGCTGGCGTTTACGTGGGTGCCCTCCAGCTTCAAGTGCTTCGCCGCTCGCTGCGGGCTCCGCCCAGCGTCTTTTCTATGGGCCATTCCGGTTGGTTGCTCTGGGCTGCCCTCACGAACTTCACTCAAGCGCGAATCGTTTCTGCCCTCGAAGATATCTAGGCTGGGAACCGTCGCCTCGACATCGGCACGCAGCGCGTCGAGCCCGTCGGCGGTCAGGTGAACATCGAGATCTGCCATGGCGTTCCCGATCTCCAGGTTCGCCGGCATCAGGTAGCGACTCATTGCTTGCGGCCGCAGCCCCGTCACCATGATTCGTCCGTCGCCATGCACGCTGGCGGGATCGATTGCGGCGCGCAGCGTGGCCTGCTCCCACACGTTTGAACCAGCGGCGAGGTCGATGCTGAGCCGGTCCGGTGGCAGGTGGATGGCACCGTGAATGTCGGTGAACGCGAATGCCTCCCCGTCCGCCGCGGTGACACTCAGCACACCGTGCGTCAGGCGCACCGCCAAGCCGGGGGCGCGCGCTGCGGCCACGGACGACACCTTGGAGAGCCCGGCAGCTAGCCTCTCTCGCAGCCCACGCGTCGCGGTGGCATTGCGGGTTGTGGCCTCGATGGCCGACTCGCGGGGAAGGTTCAGCTGCACAAGCGCTCCAGCGATGCTGACTTGGGCGAGCTGCAAGTTGCCAGTGAACAGGGGCAACAGTCTGGGATACACCGCGGCGGACTCGATGGTGGCGTCGAACGTCGGTGATACCGAGAGCCGCAGCTGATCGAGCACCACGTGGGGGAGCGGAAACAGTGAAACGCGCAATGATGCGAGATCGACCTTGGCTTGCAGCTGCGCCGAAAGCTGCGTCACCAGCTGCTTGCGCAGCGGCGCGAGCTTGATGAGCCTGGGCGCGACGAGAGCCGCAATCGCTGCAAGGACGAGGATCAGTGCGATGCAAACGCCCGCGGCGCGCACAGCCGCTGAGCGGTTTAGACGGCGCACTGCATCACTATAGTGCGACGGTGCGGCGGGCGGTAGTCAAGCCGAGGAGATTGCAGCTGACCGCCTGGGTTGTCGTTATGGAAAAATAGATCCAAACATAAACCCTGGCAATCACAGGTGTGGGGCCGGTCAAATCTCTGGGATCGGGCGGTCCGCGACCGCCGCGCGCGTCCCACGCGCGTAGTCGCGAAATTCGGGGTTTGGTTTTTTTCGAGAAGCAGCAGTCTGAAATCGCCAGCACGCTTGACGGCCGCGCGGGGCGGAGCAGGGAAAGCTGTCGTCTCGAGGCTGGTGCACGCGAAACCCCAGCGTTTTCAAACTTGTGGGAGTTTTCAGTACGCGCAGCCGTCATG
This sequence comes from uncultured delta proteobacterium, assembly GCA_963793115.1. GTDB lineage: Bacteria > Desulfobacterota > Binatia > Binatales > Binataceae > CAVVMA01. The sequence continues at coordinate 24,736 of CAWBYV010000010.1, read as the reverse complement.
AGCGGGAGAACTCCGGAACTGGCGCCGTAGCCCAGTCTGAAGAGGAGCGGAGTCCAGTATCTTTTCTCGTTAAGCTTCCGTACACTCGAGCGTTGCTTGGTCTCGGGTCGTGGTCATTCCTAGTCGTCCGCGGCCAAAATCGAGTCATTGTAGATTCGCGCGACGCGTAAAACCCATTCGGACTGCAAGCCCGTCCGCTGCAAAGCTCTTCGAATAAAGGTTGGTTTGATGAAGAAAATCCTGACGACGACTTTGTTGGTGCTTTGCTGCGGCGCCCCTCTGTACGCGCAAACGCGCGTGAAGCCCGGACGCGAGTTCATCATTGACAACCCCAATAGCAAGGTCGAATTTTTTGTCGGCTGCTCGGCGGGAGATGTAAACGGCGTATTCAGTTCCTGGAAGGGCAGGCTCTACGTTGCTACTCCCGGCGTGCCCGAGACCGCGACCCTGAGCCTTGAGATCTCGGCGGCAAGCATGACGACAGGTAGTGGCGTCAAGGACAAAATGGTCAAAGGACCAAGATTCTTCAATGTGGACAAGTATCCGACGATCTCTTTCGCTTCCACCAGGGTGGTTACTTCGGGCGATCCCAACAAATTCCAACTGGAAGGAAATTTGACGATGCTCGGCGTTACCAAACCCGTCGTGTTTCAAGTAACCCTTAATCGCAATGGCCGCGGAGGCGGGCAAATCTACGCCGAACGTTCCTTTGACCGGCGGGATTTCGGGATGACGCAGAATGTACCGCTCGTGAGGATAGACCACTCGGTCACAGTCCGCGTGAATCTTCATGTCGAGGCGAAACCAGATCAAGCGGCCGCTGAGCCGTACTATCGAACGAGTAGCATACGAGATTTGGACCCGCTCGGCCGCGCTGATCAGTTCTTCATAGATTCGCAGCAGATGCTGGTAGCCGCGCGGTAGCGGCTCCGGACGCTTCGACCAGCAGGCGGGATTGTTCCCGGCCACAGCACAGGTACTGATAACTGTCCTGAAAACGCCGGCGATAATGCGTGCTTTGGGACACGATGAGATGCATGCGTAATTCTATCTGATTTTCATCGCCGCGCGGGTGGGCCGCAGGCCCATGCCAACTGTGGCGAATTGCGGATCTGCCGGAATCAACTCAATTCCAACAGCGGACCGGACATTCCCCTGGGCGAGGTGACGTATGCGAGTCGAAGACGGTTTATTGAAACAATTGCGCGCAGCGGTCCGCCGTCATTTCGCACCGCGCAGACACAGCGCCCTGCTCATCGCGATCGTAGCTGCGTTCGCTGTGCGCCCATTGGTCGGCGACACCGGGATCGGTACCGGCGCATTTGGCGTTGTATCGGTTTTCCTACTGCTCGTGGCACTCTACAACATCAATGTCGATGAGTTGGTGGGCGAAAGAGTTCGCCTGCTGTCTCAAAATAGGAGGCGGCGAATCCTCGGTTGGACGCTCGCCACGGCTGCCGCCGCTGAACGAGTAAGCGTCATCTTTGTGCAGAGTCCGATGCTGGTACTGGCGGGTTCGATTTGTTGGCTATTATTCGTGGCGTTTGTCACCTTGAGCGAGTTGCGTAGCGTACTGAAGCAGCGAGAGGTCACCGGCGAAACAATCTGCATGGCGGTTTCGGTCTATCTCTTGCTCGGCTTTACTTGGGGTTATCTGTACGATGTTATGTATCAACTGCATCCTGAATCCTTTGGCGGTCTCGGGTCTGCAAACCCCGTTCATCCGCCGACAATTCAGTCCGTTGTTCCGGTTCTCGGTTACTTCAGCCTGACGACACTGTCCACCATCGGGTTTGGCGACATCACTCCGTTGACTCTGCAAGCCCGCTACGCGGCGGTTGCCGAAGGAATCACTGGGCAATTTTATATGGCGATCCTGGTTGCTCGACTGGTTGGAATGCAGATGAGCCGAGGCGCAGGTCAGCTCACAGAAAATCGAGGGCGCACTTTCGACGCCAAGGAGTCAAGTGCAGGAAGCTGACTACCGGTATGAGAGCACTGGAGAGTGCGCAGCGGCTCCAGGTTCCCTGGTCGTCGCCGGGGTGCGCCGCGAAGAGAAAGACCTCGTCTGCTTCTATCCCCTGAAGGTGAAAAGGGATATCGACCTCACGGAGGATCGTCTCGATCAAAAACGTAATGCACTGCTGCCCATGCCCCGCCGTCTACCATGAACTTCGCCTACCCGCCTGATATGGGCGAGGATCATGACCAGTTGCTGTTCGCGAGGGCTCCATCGACGAAATCCTATAGCTCGAGAGTTCCATCAGATGCTGGGTGAACGCGAGCGCGTCGGAACTTGGTGCTCCGAAAAATGATCGCCTTGTCTCGACATGTTCTTCCGGTTACCAAGCCGGATCGTAATAGACAGGCGCAAGCGCCCGAGCGCAAAACCTATCGTCCGGAAGGGCTGCCAAGACCATAGCCAAGGAATCTGTGCGTGCTGGTTGCGCAAAACTCCATCTCGTGCGACTCGCCGCGCGCGCGTCGTCATCAATCGAAGGGTATGGCCGGTCAAATCTCTGGGATCGACCGGCCCGCGACCGCCGCGCTGTCGCGCGCGTGTAGCCGCGAAATTCGGGCTTTGGTCAGTTTTTGAGGGGGACACGGATCTGTGAAGCTGGCCGCGAGCCTGGGCGACGAATTCCAAGTGTAGATTAACCGCTGTCAGACCGCCGCTCCAGGCGGATAGCGCCTTCTTTTGGCGGGACATCGCGTCCTCGATGACGAACCCAGACCTGCGTAAACTCAACTCCCAACAGAAAGATGAGGGCGGAATAATAAGTCCACAACAGAATCAATGCGAGGGACCCGGCAGCCCCGTAAGCGCTGGCTTTCCCCGCCTGCGCCAGGTAAATCCCGATCAGAAATTCCCCGATGACAAACAACACAGCGATAAACAGGCCACCGACCCAAACGTCACTCCAGCGAAGCCGAACGTCGGGCACGACCTTGAGGATCGCCGCGAAAACTATCGCCAAGATAACCAATGAGGTAACAGCCTCACCAAAGTCAGCAGCTTCCGGAAAAAGGCAGCATCTTGGCCAGAGCCGAGATCGCGGAACTCGCTGCCACCGAAACCATCGCTAGAACTCCGGCGCCAACCAGCAGTAGACCCGACCGGACGCGCTTCATCGCGAAATGCTTGAAGCCGGTACCAATCACTTTTACTTTCCACGCTCGGTTTAGACATAGCTGAAGTTGTATCAGCACGCTGGTCGCGGAAAGTATCAGGCCGGCAACGCCGAGCGCCGTCGCGACCAATCCGCCAGTATGGTTCTGAGCCACGTTGTGGACCATGGTCTGGATTCGCGCGGCCGCCTGTGGGCCCATCGCGCCGCTCAGCCTTGATTGGATTTGGCCGCTGGCAGCCTGCGGACCGAGAGCGAGGCCCGCAATGTAAATGACGATCAGCAAGAGCGAAGGCAGCGAGAACAGCGTGGCGTATGCCAAAGCTGCCGCCATCGACGGGCATTCATCCTCGGAGAAATCGCGCAACACCTGCCGAAGGAAATCTTTTGAAGTCGCTAGCATCTGAGGCTTACCTTCACGAATCTGAGTAGCCTCTGCGAAAAGGCTACTCTGGGTTGGAGTCACCGGCATGGCGGGGCTTCATTACTGGCCTTTAGCGAGGCCGAGAAAAGGGAGAGGCTTTCTGCCGCCGGCGGTACTGGCTGAATCAGGCCGCCAAGTGTCAGGATCCTGCCTTGGTAGTGGATCAGTTTGAACCGCCCGTAATGGAATCCGCATACGCTTTCGTAGCCCGTATGGCCAAAATATTGGTCGCATCATTATCCGCAGTGCCTCAAGAACTCCGACCTGCCTGAAAAGACTCGATTTTTGACATTTTCAGCCGGCGCACACCGGCTCCGGGTCCATTTGGCCGCGATGCCGGCTGGTTTTGTGAACCCGTTGCGGCGGACCAGCGACGAGCGGCAGGAACTGACCCGACTGCGGCGTGAGAACCGGATCCTGCGCGAAGAACGCGAGATCCTATCAAAAGCCGCGGCCTGGTTCGCGACGGAGACCGGCTCGGTGCCGTCACGGCGTTCGAATTCGTGAGCGCGAATCAGGCCAGATACGGGATTGCGACGATGTGTCGAGTGCTGGAAGTCTCCACCAGCGGGTACTACGCGCGGCGCCAACGGCCGCCTTCGCCGCGCACCCGGGCGGACGCGGAACTCAGCGCGCGGATGCGAGCGATTCATGAGCACTCGCGCGGCACCTATGGTGCGCCGCGCATCCACGCCGAACTCGAGGCTGCGGGCATCCAAGTGGGCCGCAAGCGGGTGGCGCGGCTAATGCGTGCGGCCGGGCTTGGTCGGCGTGAGCCGGCGCAAGTGGCTAACCACCACGGTCCGGGATCGCGATGCCCGTCCAGCGCCCGATCTGGTCGAGCGCAACTTCGTCGCCCCCGGACCGAATCGCTTGTGGGTGGCTGATATCACTTACATCCCAACGTGGGCGGATTCCTGTATCTCGCGGTCGTGCTCGACGCCTTCAGCCGTCGGATCGTGGGCTGGGCGATGGAGACTCATCTACGCACCGAGCTGGTGCTCGAAGCACTGAACATGGCGCTGGCGCGCCGGCGGCCCGCTGCGGTGATCCATCATTCCGACCAGGGCACCCAGTACACTTCGATCGCCTTCGGCATGCGCTGCCGAGAGGCTGGTGTGCGGCCGTCGATGGGTTCAGTCGGCGACTGCTTCGACAATGCGATGTGCGAGAGCTTTTTCGCTACGCTCGAATGTGAGCTGCTCGACCGCCGCCGCTTCAAAACCCAGGTCGAGGCGCGCATGGCGGTCTTCGACTTCATCGAGGGTTGCTACAATCCGCAGCGCCGCCACTCCGCCCTCGACTACCGCTCGCCGATCGATTACGAACGGGCTTATCGCGGCAATGCAAACCAGGCGGCAAGGAACGCGACCGCCACGCGCACCGCTTGGCCGCCGAAAAACCCGGCGGCCGGCGCGGTGCACGGCGCGGCGGCCGCGGATCCAAAACCTTTAAGCTTTTCATCCCCACCCTCGGATCAGGTGGAGGGTGGGGCCGAAAAGCTGGAATCAGACCAATGCTAATGCCAAAGATCGGGTGCAGCTAAATCCATTGAACTACCCAAGCCCAACACTGTCCACCGAAACGGGGCAGACTCCAGAGCGTACAATTCGACGACTGTGAGAACACGAACCGTGGGTGCATGGGGCATCGATACGCAATGGGCTCGGCTGCTCGCCTATATTACCGGCTTGGTCGACCAAGAGCTTTTGTTACGGACGGAGTATCTGGCCGCTGAGAACCGGATTCTCCGTGCCCAACTGACCGGTCGCCTGCGGCTGTCGGACGCGGAGCGCGCGACTTTGGGCGAAATTGGTCATCGGTTGGGTCGCAAGGCGCTGGCGGAGGTCGCCAACGCCGCGCTGCCCGACACCATCCTGGGCTGGTACCGGAAGCTGGTCGCGCGCAAGTTCGATGGTTCTAAGGCGCGGCGGGGAGCGGGCAGGCCGCGAACTGATCCGGAGCTGGACCGGTTGGTTGTCAAGATGGCTCGGGAGATCCGGGGTGGGGATATGATCGGATCGTCGGCGCGTTGGCCAATCTCGGCCATGAGATTTCCGACCAGACCGTGGGTAATATCCTCAAGCGGCACGGGGTGCCCAGGGCCCCGGAGCGGAAACACACAACCAGCTGGGCAGACTTCATTCGCGCGCACACGGCAGTGCTAGCCCAAGTTCCGCAGTTCGAGGGGTAGAAGCGAGCAAAGTCGGGCGCTTTTCCCCGAAAGTCGGCACTACATTTCGGGGATCAATGGTGGAGGTCGGGGACGCTCGGGTAGTCTGAGACCGAGCCGGTCGAGCAGCAGCGCCTGCGTCTTGTCGGGTCTCACCAGCGGCAATACTACATCGGCACTCTGGATGCGGCCAAGTTCATCGAGGATAGTCCGCGGACTGTTGCCCAACCCGGCGCGGCTTTGCCACTGCTCCAGGGTCTTCCACAGCACGTAAGCCAGAAAGCAGACCAGGATATGGGCCTGCACCCGGTCCTCGCGCTGATGCCAGATGGGCCGCATCGATAGTTCGCTTTTGTGGATGCGGAACGCCGCCTCCGCCTGGCTGAGTTGGATGCCGCGCGCGCGACTTGAACCGAGACCCGGCCGAGTGCAATACCAGCGTCAGGGACTCCATCATCGGCCGGAGCAGTATCCGATCAGCTTCGGCGGGTCATACCGGATCGAGTTTTCGGACAGGAAGAATCATGGGTAAACTACTCGTCGGGTGCATCCTGATCGCGGCATTGTTGGCGGCCTTGCCAACTCGGTTGCGCAGCGCTTGCGGCGAAGACTGTGACGACCAATACGAATCGGACACGGAAGACTGCCAAAGCGAGTATGGCGACGACCCGGCGAGTCATTCTGATGCTCTCACGACGTGCCTGCACAAAGCGCAAAACGACTACCAGAAATGCAAGGACGCGTGCGGGAAGCAAGATTCAAACTAAACCAGTACCGAATTTTCAGGAATGAGCACGGAAACCGATCTCCTGGCCGTGGCGCGGTAAAATTTCGGCATTTCTCGCCGTCGTCGGAATTTTGAGCCACATGGCGAGAGGCGGTTGACTCGCCGTTCGCAAAAGAGTTGATCCGCGGTTCGGTCCAGTGCGCCCCGCATCGTCTGGCAAGTCGTTCAGCTGATCCGACGCTCGCGACCCGTCCAGTACTTCTCCTTCACGACTCGCCGCAGGACCTTGCCGACCGCCGTGAGCGGAAGGCTGTCGACGAAGATCACCGTCTTGGGCGCTTTGTAGCCCCCGATCTTGCTCTTCACGTGGGCGATGAGCTCCTCGGCCGCCGCCATTGAACCGGATCGCAGCACAATCTCGGCATGGACGGCCTCGCCCCACTCCGGATGTGGCACGCCGACGACTGCGCTCATCAATACTGCCGGATGCGACGCCAACGCCGCCTCGACCTCGACGGCATAGACGTTGAACCCGCCGCTAATGATCATGTCCTTCTTGCGATCCACGATGAAGAGATAGCCGCCGTCGTCGATGTAGCCGAGGTCGCCGGATTTCCAGGTGCCGTTGCTGAGTTCGGCGGCGGTGTCGTCCGGATTGAGATAGTAGCCCTGGACGGTTGCCCGGCAGCGAATCATGATCTCGCCGGTTTCGCCTGGGGGCAGCGGTCGACCGCTGTCGTCGGCAACGTAGACCTCGACGCCGGGGGTGACGCGCCCAGCCGAGGACAACCTCCGCGTCGTATGCTCGTTGTCGGGCAGATGATCCGCCTTGTCGAGGACCGAGACGAACATGGCGGCTTCGGTCGCCGCGTAGGCTTGCATGAAAATCGCCCCGAACCTCGCGATGAGATCGCCTAGCTTTGTCGGGCTCATCGGCGCCGCGCCATAAGCGACCGTGCGCAGCGAGGAGAGGTCGCGCGCCTGAACGGCCTGCATATCGAGCAGCCGGTACAGCAACGTCGGCACGAGGAAGGAATGCGTGATCCTCTCTGCCTCGATCACGCGGCTCCACTGTTCGAGGTCTGGCAGGTTCTGCGTGTATGTCGCACCGCCGGCGAACAGCGTCGGGAAGAAGAACATCATGCTGCCGTGCGACAGCGGCGCGAAGTGCAGGAAGCGGGTGCCCACATCTAGTTCGAAGTCGCGGTGGACGTATGCGCTGTCGCGGCTCCCAAGCAAGTTGTCGATGGTGTACATCGCGCATTTACCACGGCCCGTGGTGCCACCCGTGAACCGCAGCGTTACCACGTGATTGTGGATGTCGAGCTCGACGTCGTTGTCCGCATCCGATGCACCGTCGATCAGGTCCCAGAACGAGAGCACCCCATCGGGTGTCACCCTCGGCGGGTCCATGGTGACGATCGTGCAATCGTGACGTCGCAGCATCTCGTAGTACGGCTCCACCTTCTCGCTTTCGAGGAAGACGACCTTCGGCTTGAGCAGCGCGATCTGGCGCTCGTGCTCTTCCATCGGATCGCGGTAGTTCCCGAACGCGACCGTGCCTTCTTGTTTGAAGAACGTCGGGAAGTGCAACAAGCTGAGGTTGTCGTTCTCCAGGATCAGTAGGAACTTGTCGCCGCGGCCGACGGCCAGCGCCGTGCGCAACGTGTTGGCGATACGGTTGGTCAGCGAGTGGTACTCTGCATAGCTGTAACGCCGGTTGCGTTCGACGTTGACCAGGGCCGGTCGGTCCCCGTATCGCAGCGCCAGTAGGCGCATCACGCGGCAGAAGTTGACGTTCATGATGCTGACTCCTCTCTGGGCCCCGTCTGCACTTCATGCTTTCGCTATGACTCGTGCCCGGGTCGCGGGGCGGCCGGCCCATTGCACCGTCCGGCGGATCTTCATAGTGGGCCTGCGACGAGCCGAACCTGCCGCGGTGCCGGCCGCCGTCGTGTGCGCCTGGGCCTTGCGCATTTGGCGCAGGCTGTCGCGGATGCATGTGGCGTCGAGAGTGCACGCCAGCCGGCGCGAGAACGCGCGATACGCCGCCGGTAGGTGGGCAGCGAAGCCGCCAAGTTGCAGATACAGGAGCACGCGGCTGGGGTTGGCCACCGTCAGATCGAACGATTCGCAGGGCACGCCATGCGCCGTGACCGCACGCCCGGAATGAGAGGACGCGCTGCGCGCCACCCAGCGATCAAGGCGTGCGCCGACAGCGCGCTTGATCGCGACGTTGATCGTGCCGCGCCAATGGCGCCGCACCGACCTCCGCAACACCCGCTTGAGCCCATGCGCCCGAACGCTCGCCATGCCCTCCGCTCCGGCGACCTCGATCCGATTACCTGGCGCGCAGCCGGCTGGCGGCGTCGAGTCGGATCGTCTCGCCGTTGACGTACGCGTTCTCGATGATGAACGCGCAGCAATGGGCAAACTCGCGCATGTCGCCGAAGCGCTTCGGCGCCTCGATCTGTTCGACCAACGCCGCGATGACCTTCTCGCCGAGCATCGCGGCCATCGGGGTACGGAACAGCCCCGGGGCGATGGCGTTGACACGCACGCCAACGGCACCCAGCTCGCGCGCTGCGGGCAGATTGAGACCGATCACGCCAGCCTTTGACGCGGCGTATGCGCACTGGCCGATCTGCCCTTCGTAGGCGGCGCCCGACGAAATGTTGATCACGACGCCGCGCTCCTCGCCGGCCTCAGGTTCGTTCTTCACCATCTGCTCGACGCACTTCGACATGGTGTTGAACACACCGTTGAGGTTGATCGCCGTCACCTGCGCGAATTTCGCCAGCGGTGTTGCCTTGCCATCCTTGCCGAGCACCTTGCACGGCGCCGGAATCCCCGCGCAGTTGATGCTGACGTGGATGGCACCGAACCGGGTAATGGTGGCGGCGACGGCCTGCTGCACCGATTCCTCGCTCGTCACGTCGGTCTGGACGAACAGCGCACGGTCGGCACCTAATTCTTCCGCCGTTTTGACGCCAGCCTCGGTGTTGAGGTCGAAGATCGCGACCTTGGCGCCCTTTTCCGCGACCATATAGCGGGCGCTGGCCTGTCCCAGGCCTGAGGCGCCGCCGGTGATTACGATGACCTTGTCCTGAATGCGCATGGACTCTTCCTCCTGGAGCGTCTCGCAATGCGGATCGCTACAACGCCGAAATCCCCGTCAGCGCCCGCCCGATGATGAGCTTTTGGATCTCGGTGGTGCCGTCGGGTATCGGAATCATGATCGCCTCGCGGGCGAGTTTTTCGACCAGAAACTCGGTGGTGACACCGTTGCCACCGTGAATCTGCACGCCTTGCCGAGCGATCGTGACTGCGGCTTCGGTGGCGAAGTACTTGGCCATCGCGGCCTCCATGTCGCAGCGGATCCCGGCATCGATCATGGTGGCGGCGCGCTGCAGTAGCAGACGGGAGGCGTCCACGCGAGTCGCCATCTCCGCCAGCATGGCGGAAATCAGTTGATGACCCGCGATTTGCTTGCCGTGCTGACGGCGCGTCTGGCTGTAGCGGACCGACTCATCAAGCGCGCGCCGGGAGATGCCGAGCGACTGCGCGCCGACATGGATGCGGGCGCGCTCGAACAACGTCAGTGTGTTCTTCAGCGCGTCGCCTTCGTTGCCGATCATGTTCGCCGCGGGGACCCGCACGTCGCTCAGGAAGATCTGCGTCGTTGACTGGCTATTCAGGGCGATTTTGTGGATCTCACGGACTTCGTACGGATGCTCCCTGCGATCGAGCAGGAAATGCGTCAATCCGCGCTTCGGATCGTCGCTGGTACGGCAGGTACAGACGAGCACATCGGAGTAGGCACCGTTGGTGATCCAGGTCTTCTCGCCGCTGATTATGTAGTGGTCGCCGTCTTTGCGCGCCCGCGTTTTTACTTCCGCGACGTTGGAGCCGACGTTGGGCTCGGAGATCCCGATGCTGATGAAGAGATCGCCGGCGATCAACCCCGGCAAGTAGCGCTCGCGCAGATGCGCCGGCGCCAGCAACTCGATGAGCGATGCCCCACCGGTGTTGACCAGTACCACGGTCGAGAGATCGGACGACGTGTACGCGAGTTCTTCGAACAGCATCAAATGCGTGAGCCAGCCGATGCCCAAACCGCCGTGCTGCTCGCTGACGACGCCGGAGACGAGGCCGTACTGAGCGAGCCCGCGCGTGATCTCGGCCATTTTCTCTCGCGCGATGAACTTGTCGCGGTACTGCTTAACGATCGGTTCGATCTTCGCGTCGAGGTAGCGGCGCAGGCCATCGACCGCCATCTGCTGCTCGGGGGTTCTAAAAACGTATCCCATGGCGCGCCTCCCTACTGCTTGCCGAAAATGTGGACGGCCACGACGGCTTCTTCGATGCCATAGAGGCGCCGCCGGCAAACCTCCAAAACTCGGTGACCTGGTTCGCTGACATGGTCACCTTGATTTTTAAGGCTATACCCTATAAGTAAGTCACTGCGACTACTCTGCCTTTTCCCAACTTACAAATGTTCAACATCTTTGCGGCCTACCATACCTGTCCGGAATGTCCGTTTTAATTTTCCGATTTCAAAAGGCTAACAATGCACCAGGCGGTCATGACCGCGTGCAACGCAACGGCCGGCCACAAGACGACGCCGACCGGCTGCAACCCCATGCCGGCAGCCCCGAGGACAACAACTGCGCCGATATTGTACAGCACCATCGCGGCGACCAATCCTCTCGCGGCGCGGCTTTGCGTGTCACCGCGCGCAAGCCAGCAGGCGACACCCAGCGCAAGCAACCCGGCCCCGCCGACGCGCGCCACGGTCACGGCGGCGGGTGTTTCGAGCGGCGCGCCGACCAGGAGCACCACTGTTGCCGAGGGGAAACACAGCAGGGCGAAGCCAGCTCCTAGCTCAATCGCGGCGGTCGCGGTGTATAGAGTGTTTACGGACGTTCGTTCCTGCTCGGACTTCATTTTCGTTGCATCCAGACCTTGGTCGGACGCTTCGGTTTCGACCGCGAGTCTCGCGGGCGCCCGCCAACGGCGGACGCCCGCGCGTTTTCACAAGCCGACCACTTGGGATTTCGTTCCAATCGCCTGCACGCCTAGTCCTTAGCGGCGGCGAGTCGTTCCGCAATGATCTTTCGGTCCGCGTCCGTCAACTGCTCCGGCCCGAGGTTGAAAGTCAGTTTGTTGATTTTTCCGGTGAAGCGGAATGGCAGCTCGTAGCTGTCGTTCACCGCTGTGCGGGTATCGGACCCAACGTCGAAGGTCTCGTCTATGGACATGAGTAACGGAATCGTGTGTGGGATCGTCTTGCGGGCTAACTCCTTGCCATCAACCGTAAGCACGCCGGTGCCACCCTTGCCGGGGCCGGGTCCGTCGTATTTGAAGTCGAACACGATAGAATGCTCTCCTGGCTTGAGCGCATCGCCCAACAAGCCGTGGCCTAACGGTCCCCCCTGCCAGGTGTAGTGCGTTAGATCGAGAAGGTTGTAATCGAAGACCGGCTTGCCTTTGAGCAGATAGAGACCATAGCCGCCGAAGCGGCCGCCCAGAGTCACGATCATTCCTTCCGCCCCGCCCTTCGGGATCGTCAGGTCGGCGGTGATTGTGTAGTCCTTGTCCAAAATGCTGGGAGCATTAGCGACGGGAATGCCGGAAATCTCGCCCGAGTAGGTGAAAACAGTTCGCCCGGCGATCGCGCTCGGTTTTGGCGTAACGAGGCGCGTGAACGCCGAGTTATCCAATGGGAAGACGTTGTTTCTCGCCGCCTCTGTCATGAACAACGTCTGCATTTCCTTCAATTTGTCCGGCTCCTTGGCCGCCAGGTCGTCATTCTCTGAATAATCCTCGGCGATATTGTAGAGCTCCCAATGGTAGCCGTTGACGACCTCGGGCATTTTGGCCGTTCCCATGACCCAGGGCGGAGCTGGCGGTGTCGTGCACGCGATCCAGCCGTCGTGGTAGATCGCGCGGTTGCCGCCGATCTCGAAATACTGCGTGTCGCGCTTCGACGGTGCATTGGCATTCGCCTTGTCAAACGTGTAAGCCATGCTCACTCCTTCAATCGGCTTCTGCTTGATTCCGATGACCATCTCAGGCGCCCGAATGCCGGCAGCTTCGAGGATCGTCGGCACGATGTCGATGACATGGTGGAACTGCGCGCGAATGCCGCCTGCGTCTTTGATGTGGCCGGGCCAACTTATCGCCAGGCCCTGCCGGGTCCCGCCGAAATGCGACGCTACCTGCTTGGTCCACTTGAACGGCGTGTCGAAGGCCCACGCCCATCCCACTGCCATATGCGGGTAGGTCTTGTCCGAGCCCCAATCTCTATAGTGCAGCAACTGCAGGACCTGAGGAGCTTTCAGAATGCCGTTGTAAGCGGTCATCTGGTTGAACGCCCCATCCAAGGTGCCTTCGGCGCTGGTGCCGTTATCACCGCAAATGTAGATGATGAGCGTATCGTCGAGTTTGCCCTCATCTTGGACTTCTTGAATTACCCGGCCAATCTCATGGTCGGTGTAGGCGGCGTAGCGCGGCGAAGACCTCCGCCTGGCGCGCATAGAGTTTTTTTTGTACGACTGAAAGCGAATCCCACTTCGGCAGGGCATCCGGCCACGGGGTGAGCTGTGTGCCGGTGGGGATGACGCCCAGTCGCTTCTGGTTGGCGAAGACCTGCTCGCGCATCTTTTCCCAGCCCATGCCAAACTTGCCTTTGAACTTATCGATCCATTCCTTGGTCGGCTGGTGCGGCGAGTGGCTGCCACCGGGCACGTAATAAAGGAAGAACGGTTTGTCGGGTGCGGAGGAGGCGAGTTCCCTCATGTAGTGGATGGCGTCGTCTGCCAGATCGGTGGTGAGGTTGTAGCCCGGCTTGCCGATCCATGGAAACACCTGGGTCTGATTGCGAAAGAGATAGGGCGTCCACTGGTCCGTCTCGCCGCCCAGGAACCCATAGAAATATTGAAAGCCCATCCCCACGGGCCATTGGTCGAAGGGCCCAGCGACGCTGTATTGATAGGTGGGCGTGTTGTGGTTCTTGCCAAACCACGAGGTGGCGTAACCGTTGTCCCGGAGGATCGTGCCGATGGTAGCGTTCTCAGGCCCGATGATCGAGTCATACCCCGGATAGCCCGTGGACAACTCGCCGATCACGCCGAAGCCCACCGCGTGATGGTTGCGGCCGGTTATCAACGCCGCCCGCGTGGGCGAGCACAGCGCGGTCGAGTGGAACTGTGTGTAGCGCAATCCGGCCTTGGCGATGCGATCCAGCGCGGGCGTCGGGATGACGCCGCCGAACGTGCTCGAAACGCCGTAGCCCTGGTCATCGGTCATGATGAGGAGCACGTTGGGCGCGCCTTTGGGCGGCACTACCTGCGGCGGCCAGTACGGCTTGGAATCCAGGGCGCTTTCCTTGATCACGCCGCCGAACGGCAGCGGTGGCGGCGGGAGTTGTTTCCCGTCGAGCGTCACGGTGGCGCTGGGCAAACCCGGTACGCCGTTGATTTGCTGTTGTGCTTTCGCCGGAGCAGAGCCCAGCAAAGCGGCGGCGATCATCGTCAGGAGCATCACACACGTCCGGTTTGGCTCCGGTCTTCTCACGCCCATCTGGTACGAACCTCCTTGAGAAACGCTCTTTCCGGGACACGGTCACATGAATGCGCATCCGGCGTCATCCGAAATACTCCGATGGAGCCTACGTGGGTGTATATTGTACGTTGGTGCTGTGTCCTGCGGACGCGGATTTCGCTCCGAGCATGAGAGATCGCCCCAACCTTTGCAACTCGATTAAACGAGCATTTTCTCGCTCGCCGGGGTGAGGGTATGACGCAGAAATCACAGGCGACAATGGAGCGTGGCTCATGTCGGCGCCGAGCACATGCGCGCCAAGCGCAACTACTTCCGCGCTCATTCGCCCGTAGCCGTTGCTTTGCTCCGGCTACGCTTGCGAGCGATGTCGCGATCTTGCCGCGCAATCACAGCGGCGAAGAGCTGTGCCGCGATCGGCTCCGGTAGTACGCTGATTGGTTTGCCGGTCGCGACCGCGTTCACGTAAACGGTCGATATTTTTTCAAGCAGCTCAACAAAGGTAAACGTCTGGTCGAGATCGGGCCCGACGCACAGTGCGCCGTGATTCTGCATAATGTAGCAGTGGCATCGATTGCCAAGCTTCGCCCCAACCATGTCGTGCAGCTCGCGCGTACCAGACAGTGCATGGGGAATCACCTCGACCATATCGCCGATCGCGAGCGTCACTTCGTCGAACAGTGGCGGGATTGGCTCGCAAATCAGGCTGAGCGAACTCGCGCCGCGCTGATGCGTATGAATCACCGCGCCCACGTCTGGGCGTGAGAGCGCCGGAGAGAAAATCCCTCACTGAAGCGGCCGGGTAGTCCGGCCGCGCCGGAGTAAAAATCCGGCAGCAAAAGGCCTTCTGCCAAGATGGGCGCAGAGGGCGGAGGGATGAAAGGCGTGGAACTGTACGGGCAGGTGCGGCGAGCGGTTTTTGTAGAGGGGATGAGTCGGCGGGAGGCGGCACGGCGGTTTGGGATCGACCCGCGGACGGTGGCGAAGATGCTGGCGTTCTCGGTGCCGCCGGGATACCGGCGGAGCCGGCCGCCGCGACGGCCGAAGCTGGATCCGTTCATCGGGATCATCGACCGGATCCTGGAAGAAGATAAGGGGCGGCCGGCGAAACAGCGGCACACCTCGAAGCGGATTTTCGAGCGGCTGCGCGACGAGCACGGCTATAGCGGCGGGATCACGATCGTCAAGGACTACGTGCTCGAGCAGCGCCAGCGGCAGCGCGAGATGTTCGTGCCGCTGCGGCACGAACCGGGACACGCGCAGGCCGACTTCGGCGAGGCGCTAGCGGTGATCGGCGGGGTGGAGCGGAAGGTCCACTTCTTTGCGATGGACCTGCCGCACAGCGACGGCTGGTTGGTGCAGGCTTATCCGGCGGAGACCAGCGAAGCCTTCTGTGACGGGCACAACGTCGGCTTTCGGTTCTTCGGCGGAGTGCCGTGCTCGATCCTGTACGACAACACCACGCTGGCGGTGGCGCGCATCCTGGGCGACGGCAGGCGGCAGCGGACGCGCGTCTTCAGCGAGCTGCAGTCGCACTACCTGTTCGCCGACCGCTTCGGGCGGCCAGGCAAGGGCAACGACAAAGGCAAAGTCGAAGGGTTGGTGGGCTACGCGCGGCGGAACTTCATGGTGCCGATCCCGCGAGCGGCCAGCTTCGCTGCGCTCAACGCGCAGTTGCTGGAGGACTGCCGCCGTCGGCTGGGCGATCGGCTGCGCGGCCATGACGAGACCATCGGCGAGCGGCTGGCGCGGGACCAGGCGGCCTTGCTGCCGCTGCCGGCGACGCCCTACGAAGCCTGCGAGAAGAAGCCGGGCCGGGTCAGCTCGCTGTCGCTGGTGCGCTATCGACGCACCGACTACTCGGTGCCGACCGCCTACGGCCACCGCGAGGTTCTGGTCCGCGGCTATGTCGACGAGGTGGTGATCTCCTGCGGCGCCGAGGTCATCGCCCGTCATCCGCGGTCCTACGAGCGGGAAGACTTCGTCTTCGACCCGCTGCATTACCTGGCGCTGCTGGAGCACAAGATCGGCGCGCTCGACCAGGCCGCGCCGCTGGCCGGCTGGGCGTTGCCCGAGGAGTTCGCGACGCTGCGCCGCCTGCTCGAGGCGCGCATGGGCAAGCCGGGCAAGCGCGAGTTCGTCCAGGTGCTGCGGCTGCTGGAGGTGTTTCGCCCCGACGATGTGCGGCCGGGGTCAGAGCAGCGATCGCCCGCGGCGTGATCGGCTTCGACGCGGTCAAGCATCTGGTGCTGTGCCGGATCGAGCGCCGGCCGCCGCGGCTCGACCTGACGGTCTATCCCTACCTGCCGCAGGCGACGGTGGCGACCACCTCGGCCCGGACCTACCTGGGCCTGCTGGCGGGAGCGGCGTCATGAGCGACACCCCGCAGGTCCTGCTCGCCCATCACCTGAAGGCGCTGAAGCTGCCGACCTTCCTGCGCGAGTATGACAAGCTGGCCCGGCAGTGCGCCGCCGAAGGCGTCGACCATGCCCGCTACCTGCTGCGGCTGGCCGAACTGGAGCTGATCGAGCGGGAACGGCGGACGGTCGAGCGGCGCATCAAGGAGGCCAGGTTCCCGGCGGTCAAAAGCCTCGACAGCTTCGACTTCCTCGCCATCCCGTCGCTCAACAAGACCCTGGTGCTGGAACTGGCCCGCTCGGAGTACGTTACCCGCCGGGAGAACGTGATCGCGGTCGGCAACAGCGGCACCGGCAAGACGCATATCGCGCTGGGCCTGGGGCTGGCCGCCTGCCAGAAGGGCCTGTCGGTCGGCTTCACCACCGCCGCCGCCCTGGTCCACGAGCTGATCGAGGCGCGCGACGAGAAGCGGCTGCTGCGGCTGCAACGCCAGCTTGCCGGTTACAAGCTGCTGATCATCGACGAACTGGGCTACGTGCCGCTGTCCCAGACCGGCGCCGAATTGCTGTTCGAGGTCTTCAGCCAGCGCTACGAGCGCGGCTCGACCATCGTCACCAGCAACCTGCCGTTCGACGAGTGGACCGGCGTGTTCGCCTCCGAGCGCCTCACCGGCGCGCTGCTCGACCGGCTCACCCACCACGTCCACATCCTCGAGATGAACGGCGACAGCTACCGGCTCAAACAGAGCAAGCGCCGCCTCAGTCACGATCAACCGCCGCAGGATCCCGGATAAGACTGCTCCGCTCGCTCCTCTTCCACCTCGACTCTAGCCGGAACGGCGAGGGGGAGATCCCCCTCGCGCTCCCCCTGCCAGAAGCCCGCCATCCCCACTGCTCTCGATTGATGTACTTTTACTCCGGCCGCTGATGTACTTTCTTTCCGGCGTTGACATTAAGGCCTTCATTTTCGCGGTGGACAGGTTCAAAATGCGATTCGCGGTGCCGCCATCGAAGTCTTCGTGCATCAATGTCCGGTCCGGCCCCTGAGCGCATACTCGAGCCTCATTCAAATGAGCCGTCATTATCTTCTGGAGGATAATCAATGACTAGTCAGACTGCGCCTGTTATGGATTGGCAAAAGCTCGAGGGTTACCGGACCCCGATGGAAGTAGCGTGGCAATTCGACTACGAGATCGATATCGAGAAACTTCGCAACCTCTACTCGAAGGCGAAGCAGAATCAGTGGGACGCGGAAGAGAAGCTCGACTGGAGTGTCGAGGTCGATCCGTCCAAACCGATCGTCGGTGAGGACCGCTTCATCTTCCACAAGGTGCCCTTCATCCAGCGCCTGTCGCAATCCCAGCGCGATGCGTTCACGGCACATGCCACCGCGCAGTTGCTCTCCCAGTTTCTTCACGGGGAGCAGGGCGCGCTGATGACCGCGGCCACGCTCACGCACGCCGTGCCCGATTACGAGGCGAAGCTCTACGGCGCCACCCAGACCATGGACGAAGCGCGGCATGTCGAGGTCTACGAGCGCTACGTTCGCAAGCTCGCGATCGTCTATCCGATTTCGCCCTGGCTCAAGGAGGTTATCGACACCACGCTGCGCGCCAATCACTACGTCAAAATTCTGATCGGCATGAACATGGTAGTGGAGGGTCTGGCGCTCGCCGCGTTCCACAACATGCGCAAGCGGGCGAGCTGCCCGCTGCTGCGGGAGCTGACCAACTACGTGCTGCAGGACGAATCGCGCCACGTGGCCTTCGGCAACGTGTACGTGAAGGAGACCATCGCCGGGATGCATCCCGACGAGCGCGAAGACGTTGCGCAGTTCGCGTTCGACGCGGTGAAGGAGATGGTCGACTCGCAGGGCGGCGTTGACGGCACCGGCATGCGCAAGCCCGATCCAGGCTTCATGATGGTGTGCGAGAACGTCGGCATCGATCCGCAGGACCTAATCAAGGGCCTGATCGAGGCGGGCGCCGCCGGGATGTTCCGTTCTGCGCTACCGCCGGGACATATCCACTCGTTCCGTGATCTGATGATGCCGGCGCTGGTTCGCGTCGGAGCCGTAACGCCGCGCACGCGGGAGTTGTTCGCCGCCCACAACATACCGGTTTGGGAGGACACCCGCGTCCTCGAATCGATGGAAGACGGAGCAACCGGGGCGCCGGGCATAAACTAGCCGAGAATCGTAGAACGAACCAATCGCGATTACTCAGTTTAGAGTCAGGACGGCAGGCACATGGATTTCAACTATACTGCGGAAGACGAAGCATTCCGGCAGGAAGTGCGTACCTGGCTCGAGGCCAACCAGCAGTTCGCGCCCGGTGCGGTCAGCAACATGGCCAGCGAAGTAGAGGGCCAATGGGAAGCCCGCGTCCGATGGCATAAGAAGCTGAACGAGGGCGGCTGGGTGGCAGTCAATTGGCCGAAACAGTACGGCGGGCGCGGCGCTACGATCATGCAACGTTTGATCTACCGCGAGGAGCTGGCCGGCTCCATCTCGCCGAACCCATGATCGGGATGGGCATCGGGCTGCTCGGGCCTACCCTGATGCACTGGGGAACCGAGGAGCAGAAGCAGCGGCATCTGCCCGCCATCCTCAAGGGCGAGGAGGTCTGGTGCCAGGGCTATAGCGAGCCGGGTTCCGGATCTGATTTGGCCTCGGTCCAGACTCGCGCGGTCGAGGATGGCGACTACTTCGTCGTCAATGGGCAGAAAATTTGGACCTCCGTGGCCCATCACGCGGACTGGATCTTCGCGCTGGTGCGCACCGATCCGGACGCGCCCAAGCACAAGGGAATCAGCTATCTGCTGATCGATATGCACAATCCCGGCGTGACGGTGCGGCCGCTGGTGCAGATGACCGGCGGGCGCGGCTTCAACGAAGTATTCTTTGAAGACGTGCGTGTGCCGCGAAGCAATATCGTAGGTGAGAAGAATAACGGTTGGCAGGTCGCGATGACGACACTGATGTTCGAGCGCGGCGGTGGAGCCGGCCAGGGCGGCACGCTGCAGGAAGTAAAGGAACTGGCTAAACTCGCGCGGCGCCTGCAACGCAACGGTGGCAGCGCCTGGGACGATTCGAGCGTGCGTCAGAAGATCGCAGAGTTCGCCTCCGAAGCGCTCGCGCTCAAGTACACCGGCTATCGTCAACTCACGCGCCAGCTCAAGGGACTGCCGCCCAGACCCGAAGGCTCGATGATGAAGCTATGCGGCACCGAACTCGCGCTTCGGATCGCCGTATATGCGATGGAGCTGCTGGGTCCATACAGCCAGTTCGAATACGGCGCCCCTTTTGCGCTAGATCATGGCCGCTGGTCCTTCCGGATGTTGGCGGCGCGCGGACCGACGATCTTCGCGGGAACCAATCAGATCCAGCACAATATCATCGGCGAACGCGTACTGGGCCTGCCCAAAGGTACGTGAGACTCGTGCCGGCCGTGGGTGCCTTGTTGTGGCCGACATCACGCTCGCGGCCTCGGTGAGGTCGTCCGTCTCGCGGGATGCCAGTACGGCGGGACGATCGCGCCTGCAGTTTTACTCGCCACCGAGAGCATGATACTGATTGACCAATTTAATTGAACTGGTCAATTGGTCGGAAGGAGAACTTTCATGCCTGAATCGCTTGGCGGCAAGACCGCAATCGTAACCGGAGCTTCGAGCGGAATCGGCCGCGCTATCGCGCTACGGCTGGGTGCCGCGGGGGCAAGCGTGTTTCTCGCCGGACGGACCAAAGCCGCGCTGGACGGGGCAGCCGCCCAGATCGCGAAGTCGGGTGGCAAGGCCACCGCAGTTGCGCTCGACGTGCGCGACCCGCGACAGGTGCAAGGGCTCGTGGATCGCGCCGTGCGCGACACCGGACGGCTCGACATCATGGTGAACAACGCTGGCCTGGAATTTCCGAGCACGATCATCGACGGCGACGTGGAGCGATGGCGTGAGATGCTGGAGACCAACGTGCTCGCACTGCTGGTAGGATGCCAAGCGGCGGTGCGCGCGATGCGCAAGTGCGGCGCCCAGGGCCATATCGTGAACATCTCCTCGGTGGCTGGGCGCTCGGAAGCGTCGGGAGTCTACGGCGCCACCAAATGGGCGGTGAACTCGATCGCAACCACGCTGCGCAAGGAACTCGAGAACGACTCGATCCGCATCGTCAACATCATGCCCGGTGCGGTCGCGACCAACTTCGCGCGTAACTTTCCGCCCGAGGTCGTCAAGGGTATCGTGCGGGGTTTCGGGATGGACATCGATCTGAAGCCCGGCCGGACCTTACCGCCGGAGGCGATCGATCGGATCGCGCAGGCGGGGAAGCTGATGCTGGCGTCGGCCGACGATATCGCGCGCGCGGTCATGTTCGCCGTAACGCAGCCAATCGAGTCTGAATATCTTCGAGATGGTGGTGCGGCCGCAAAGGCAACTCGCGCTCGGATGAATCCTGGGTTCAAAGCTGCGCCGGGCCACAAGCGCGCGGCGATTCTCGAAGCGGCGCTCAGGCTCTTTGGCCAATATGGCTACCGGCGCACCTCGATAGACGAGATCGCGCGCGAGGCGGAGATTTCGAAAGGCAGCGTCTATCTCAGCTTTTCGAGCAAGGAAGATCTATTCCGCGCGCTCTGCCAGAGCCTGATCGAGCGGGTTGAATCGGCAGCCGATCGTGGACGGTCGATCGAGGGTCCGTTCGAGGAGCGGCTGCTGGCGGTTCTGGAGGCCAAGTTCGGCCTGCACTTCGAGACCGTGCATCGCTCGCCGCACGCGGCCGAACTGATCGACTCCAAAAACCGCCTCTCGGCCGACCTGTTCGCCGAGGCCGACCGGCGCTACCATCGCGTGGTGCGCGAGCTGGTCGAAGATGCCGTCGCGCGCTGCGAGATCGATCCGGGCCGCGCCGGGCTCAAGTCCGCGCAGGCGGCGGAGCTGGTAATCGAGGCCTCGCGTGGCATCGAACTCAGCGCGCGCGATCCGGCGACATACCACCGGCGGCTCAGGGAACTGGTTCATCTAATAGTGACCGGGCTCGGGCGCTCCGCGAACTCGATGAAGCGAAAAGAAAACGGCCTTCCCTCGCGTTCCGACTGACGGCAGGTAACGCGAGTGCGCATGCGATCACCCTCGCGTTCCCTGCCGCCACGCTAATGACAGAGCAGTGGGCGCGCCCCGCCGATCTCGACGCGCCGCGGTTTGCCCTGAATCGGTAGATTTTATTTGAAACAGCAGCAGCGCGCTCGCGGGTGGATTTCTGCTGCGATGCTTATATTTCATAGTGTTTGGCGGGAAATTTGCAGCACAATAGGGGAAAGGCTGAACCGCATGAGCGCGTTGACGACCGATAGCAGATAGGATGATGCAATGACATCGAAAGCGGCAAAGAGTGCAAGAACTCTGACACTGACTCAGATGTTTCAGGGGATGCAGGCGATAAAGGCCAATGCTTCTGAATTGATCTTCGATGCGGAACATCTTGGAAAGGAGGGAAGACACGCTCGCTCGTATGCGCTCGCCTATTGCGCTAGAGAGGAGCTGAGTAAGTTGATGATCCTGTTGGAGACCTCTTGGAAAGTTGCTTTAGGGGCACCGCTGGACTGGAGGAGCTTCTGGGTGGAGATGAACGACCACATCTCTAAAGCAGCGCAATTCATCTTAGCTGACAGTGTCATTTCCGACGATGTTCTACAATTTCGGGATCGTCTGTGGCGCAATTCATTTAAAACGATCGAGGCGCAGGCGTTTAGCGCTTTTGACCGTCGAAACGAGGGTCTCTACTCCGATATCGACGAAGAGGGAGTATTTAGGCGGCCGACCGAGTTGATATCAGAGGACGCCGCTCGGTCTATGATCAGTTTGGCTAAGAAGGATCTGGAAGTAGCGAATAGTGTCTTCAATGATTGATCAGCCGAGGATTTCGTTAGACGTACTAAGCGGACTGCCGCGCGCTGGGTCAGGGGCCTTTTGAGGTCCGCTGAGCTATTCAACAAGTTTGAAGGTGGTTCGATCTCTGAACCGGAATACAAAGAGCTCTCTACGGAGTTCGGCATAACTGCGTCGGACAGTAGGTCCGACATAATTCGCATTTCGCGTCGTCATGCTTCGATCATGCGCGCATACTTACTTGATGAAAATGTAAGTCGTCGTTTCAAGCGGAAGCGTTAGCGAATCCTTCTCGCTGCATCGGCGATGCGATGAATCAGTGCGGACTACACTTTATACAATTCTCGCGTTCCTTGCGTGAACACATGGTAAAGCGAAATGGTTCGGGGCTGCGCGGAGGGCTCGTCAAAGAAACTCGGCAGCAATCGTGCATGCGGATGATCGCCGCCGGGCCGCCTACGTTTGTTCTGGCAGGGAATGCGAGGAAGTAGGCGCGCCGGTCGAGGTCACCGAAGACCTGATGCTTGGCGTCTTCAGTCTCCCCCACGGTGGGGGGCCCGATTGTCGCGGAATCGCGGCTGTCGATCGCCAGGCGCACGCCCGCGTTAACACCAACCGATGATCAGGCGTATGATCAGGCCAGCGGGACCGCAGCTGGAAGAGCGCTTCAACGCGGTGCGCTCGCCGATTCGCACTGCTGAGGCGTTCGGGATCGAGGAGATAATCGATCCGCGCGACACGCGCCCGTTGCTCGTGGACTGGGTGCGGCTGGCATACGCGAATATCGTCCCAACCCACTCGGCATCCGCACGCGGACGATCCGGCCCTAGCAGCAGCCGTGTTCAGAAGCCGCTGCGGAAAGCCGAGGAGGTTGCACAGTGGTTTTTCCGCACCCTGCTAAGCGCGCTGGATCCGAAAGCCCACCTTGGGGAAGTGAACCACGATCTTGCCGAGCGCCGGCTCCTCGCGCTCGATCGCGATTTCGTACGTCGATGACGCCACAATCGCACCCGTCACCGGGTCGAAGCCGTAGTCGTCGGCCGTGACGCTCACCTTCATCCCGGACTTGAGCGCGTTGGGGTCGGCCGGGTCTTCGGCAACGCGCGCCGCAGGAGTGCTCTCGCGCGCGATCTTGAGCGCCTCGTCAGGCTCCATCGGCTTCGAGTTGCCGTGGCCCATCGCGTCGATCCGCCCGAACCATCGCATCAGGTTGGCCGAGCGCTGCACCATCGCGAAGGTCGCCGGCTCGTTGCGCGTGAACCACACCGAATGGAAGCAGGCCGCGTCGGCCAGGCTGAACGCGTTGCCCAAAAGGAACGGCCGGTCTGCGAGTTGCCCGTCGAGCATCGCAAGGAACGCGCGCACCTGGTTTCGCGCGTCGGGCGCGGTCTGCACCAGCTCGGTAAAGCTAGCCCCACTCATCATCTTCTGCCGATCCTCGATAAACTCCTTGGGCACCATCGCGCCCATCTTTTCGAACACGACCGCAATGACCGCGAAAAATAGCCGCCGGTCGGCCCACAGACTGATCATGTGGCAGAGGCCTTTGCTGTTCCCGGGGTAGATCGTCGGCTCCGGGAAAAGCTCCTCGAGCACGCGGACGATTATTTCGGTGTCGCAGTAAACGTCGGCCCCGATCTGCATCACCGGAATTCGCCGGTAGCCTCCGGTCAGCGGCGTGAGCTTGGGCTTGGGCATGATCATCGGCTGCTCGACGCCGCGCCAGCTCACCCGCTTGTGCGCCAGGATTTTGCGGATCTTCTCCGAGAACGGCGAGGTCGCGTAGTGATGCAGGATTATCTCGGCCATAGCTTTCCTCTCCTGGTGATCGTAGCGCCGACCTCCGTGCCGGTTCTCTCTCCCAAGCCTCATAGCTAATGTAATCGGCAATTGCGAGGCATTGAACGGCGCGCCGCACATGCCGTAGCTTGCACGCCATGTACGGACATCCCGAGTTCGATCTCTTCGAAGCCATATACACGACCCGCTCGATGCGCCGCCTGAAGCCCGACCCCGTGGCCCCGCAAGTCGTCATGAAGATCATCGAGGCAGCCACCATGGGCCCGAGCGGCAGCAATCGCCAGCCGTGGCGATGGGTCGTTGTCACGGAAAAGGAGACCCGGGACCTCGTCGGCGCGGGCTACGTCAAGGCTTGGGATCGCTACCTGAGTCCCGACGCGCGTGCGCTCCTGGATCAGCACCCGGAGAGTCCGCAGGCACGAATTCTCAAGTCCGCGCGCTACCTGGCGCATCATATCGCTGAGGCGCCCGTCCTGATCTTCGCGTGCGTCAAGCTCTACAGCGACCCGGCGCGGCGGGGGCAGCCGATGGTCAACGCGCTCTTCCCGGCGATCCAGAACTTGTGCCTGGCCGCACGCGCCTGGGGTCTCGGCACCTGCATCACGCAGATGCATCGCATGTTCGGCGCGGAGATCGACCAGCGCCTCGCCATACCGCCCGAGTATGCGAATGTCGCCCTGATTCCGGTGG